>NZ_JAJJWI010000001.1 GCF_020907275.1 Pontibacter silvestris
CATCATTACTTCTGAAGGAATACCCATAAAGCTATGGCTAATGGCACTAACTTTAGGAGAATACATAACAGGAATTCCAGTTAAATAAAAGAGCCTCAGCCAGTGGTTGAAGCTCTTTATACTTATCGTCTGAAAACTAAAATATGTACTGTGCTACAGCTTATTTAGGCTTCTTCACCGGATGATGCAACACTACAACCGAGCGTCCTTCAACTTTAATGGTTTTGCTAGGGCCATAGGCTTTCCCTTCTTCTTCCACCCGGCTTTCGCTGGTGTCTACTATTTTCGTCCATTTGGTGCCATAGTTCTTAGGTGGTAGCTTATAATTTAGCGGCTCGTAATGGGCATTAAAAATAACATAAAAGCTATCATCGACAATCTGCTCTCCTTTAGGGCCGCGTGAACGAAGACCTTGTCCGTTCAGGAAAACGGCAAGAGATTTTGCAAAGTCATGGTTCCAGTTTTCTTCTGTCATTTCTTTGCCCTCTGGCAGGAACCAGGCAATATCATCTAAGCCAACACCTTTTATTGGCAAGCCCTGGAACCAACGGCGGCGGCAAAAGATAGGATGCTTTTTGCGTAAGTCGATCAGCTTTTGCGTAAAGGCTAATAAATCTTTGTCTGCCTTTTCCCAGTTCAGCCATGAGATTTCATTATCCTGGCAATAGGCATTGTTATTTCCTTTTTGTGTGCGGCTAATTTCATCACCTGCCACCATCATTGGCACCCCTTGCGATAAGAATAACGTGGTAAGTAAATTTCGTTTCTGACGTTCGCGCAGTTCTTTTATGGCTGGGTCGTCTGTTGGCCCTTCCGCTCCACAGTTCCATGATCGGTTATGGCTCTCTCCATCATTGTTATCCTCTCCGTTCTCTATGTTGTGCTTTTCGTTGTAAGACACCAAATCATTAAGCGTAAAGCCATCGTGGGCAGTTATAAAGTTAACGCTGGCAGTAGGGCGGCGATAATCGTCTTGGTAAAGATCTGAGCTACCGGTAAAGCGTTCTGCAAACTCGCCTAACATACTGTCGGCTCCACGCCAGTAGTCGCGTATGCAGTCGCGGTACTTTCCGTTCCATTCTGTCCAGCCCGGAGGGAAGTTCCCTACTTGGTAACCGCCTTCACCTACATCCCAAGGCTCTGCAATCAGTTTTACCTGTGAGATAATAGGATCCTGATGGATAATATCGAAGAAGGAGCTTAGCCGGTCTACTTCATGTAGCTCCCGTGCCAGCGTAGAAGCAAGGTCAAAGCGGAAGCCATCTACGTGCATCTCAGTTATCCAGTAACGCAGACTATCCATAATAAGGCGGAGAACGCTAGGCAAGTTAGCGTTCAGAGTGTTGCCGGTACCGGTGTAGTCCATATAGTACCGTTTGTTGTCTTCTACCAAGCGGTAGTAGGAGGCATTGTCAATGCCTTTGAAAGACAGCGTAGGTCCCATGTGGTTTCCTTCACCCGTATGGTTGTACACCACATCCAGAATAACCTCAATGCCTTCTTTGTGCATAGCCTTCACCATATCCTTAAACTCTGTCACTTGTTCTCCGAACACGCCGCTACTGGAATAACGTACATCCGGGGCAAAGAAACCAATAGAGTTATAGCCCCAATAGTTGGTAAGGCCCTTTTCCATCAGGTAACGGTCTGTTACAAAATGGTGCACAGGCATTAGCTCAATAGCAGTAATGCCTAACTCTTTCAGATAATTAATGGTAACTGGGTGCGCCAGGGCTGCATAGGTGCCTCTGATTTCCTCAGGTATGTCAGGGTGTAGTTTAGTAAACCCTTTTACATGCGTTTCATAGATGATTGATTTATAATAAGGTGTCTTAGGAGATTTGACTCCTTCCCAATCATAGTTGTGGTCTACCACCACACATTTTGGAATGTAAGGGGCACTGTCTGTCTCGTTAAAACTAAAATCTTCGTCCGGGTGTCCCAACTCATACCCAAAGAGTGAGTCGTGCCACTCAATAGTACCGGCAATGGCTTTGGCATAAGGGTCAATCAAGAGCTTATTTGCATTGTACCGATGCCCGTTTTCCGGCTCATAAGGCCCATGTACTCTATAGCCATACAACTGCCCTGGTTTGACATCGGGTAAATAAGCGTGCCACACCTGATGGGAACGCTCCGTTAGTTTTATTCTTACTTGTTCTGTCTCATCTTCAGCTGTATTAAACAGGCATAAATCCACACCTGTAGCATTGTCAGCATAAAGTGCAAAATTTACTCCGTTTCCGTCCCAGGTGGCGCCTAATGGGTAAGGACTGCCAGGGTATACTGTTGTATTCATATATAATTCAATTTTTTAAGGGGATGTCTAATTCTTTATTTATCAATAAAGCTTTTTCGTGTACGAAATATTTACATAAAATGGTGTGATTGTGACAGCATCCCCTGCTAAATGACTATTTAAACTGTGTTTATCCGCTTTTAACGCGACAGTTAAAAGGTGAGTGGCTGGCCTTAAGCACCCTTGATCCGTAAGTCTTAGCACTGATAAGACAAGACTATGATAAATTATATTGACATCCTGATCGTATTAATAATTTTATCCAGTGTTGTAAGCGGATGGTATCGGGGCTTTATTCTGGGGCTACTTGACCTGGTGCGATGGGTGGGAAGTTTGCTGATAGGATTAAAATTTTACCCTTACGTGGCTGACTGGCTTACTGGCAACACCAACTGGAGCGAAGTCTGGATACCCCCAGTTTCTTTTTTATTGGTGACAATTGTGGCAAGTATTCTTGTACAGTACCTTGGCACGCTTATTCTTCAGAAGCTTCCGCAAAACATTCATACCCGCAAATCGAACCAGGTACTGGGCGTTATTCCTGGCTTATTTAGTGGCTTAATAACAGCTACTATTGTAGCAGTGCTTTTACTGGCTGTACCAATGTCTGGTAGTTTAGAAACCAATGTGCAGGAAAGCAAACTTACAAACAAGCTGGCTTCTTATACAGACCGTATAGAAATGGCGCTTGCCCCGGTTTTTGATGAGGCGGCACAGCGTACGTTAACAAAGCTTACAGTTGATCCGGAATCTGAAAAGTTTATTGAGCTGCCATTTGAGACAGAAAGCTTTAAACCAAGACCTGATCTGGAAGCAGAAATGCTGGAATTGGTTAATGAAGAGCGTGTCGCAAACGGACTTAAACCATTAAAAGCAGATACGGCTTTAAGAAGGGTGGCCCGCCTACACTCTGCCGATATGTTTCGCCGTGGATATTTCTCACACTATTCGCCTGAAGGTGAAGATGCCTTTGATCGGATGAGAGAGGCAGAAGTGTCTTTTCGGGCAGCTGGGGAAAATCTTGCTTTGGCACCTACTCTACCTATTGCGCACAATGGCCTGATGAACTCTCCGGGGCACCGGGCTAATATTCTGCAAAAAAGGTTCGGCAGGGTAGGGATAGGGGTTATAGAAAGCAGTGGCCGTGGCTTAATGATTACGCAGAATTTTAGGAATTAGCGGCAACACCAGGTAAGAGTTGCCGCTAAAGAGTTTAACTTACTGCATCAAGTCCTGCTGCTCCGGATGGTCCTCCAGGTATTTTGCTACAACAGTGCATGTGGCCACTACCCGCAGGTTGTTTTGGCGGGCATATTGTAATCCTTTTTCTATAAGCTTGTCGGCTATACCTTGCCCACGAGCTGCTTTAGGCACAAACGTGTGGGTAAAGTCTATCAGATCATCTGAAGGCATGGCATATGCCAGTTCCGCATCCTCCTCTCCGCCGACCTTAGCTGTAAATTGTTGAAATTCTTTTTCGTGCTCTACCGATATATCCATGATTTTTTAATCTTTAGTGAGACTATTGCTACGCATAATCTCTAATGATGTTAAGTAAAGGAGGGTATGGATATTTACCAGAGACATTCGGAAATATGCTTTTTTTTTGATTATTTATAGCTCCCAAGCCGACAACACCTATGTTAAATTTTTCCTCTCAGCGTTATTTATGCCTGCTCTTGTGCCTGAGTCTGCTACTGTTGCTAGCTTGTAACACTTTCAAAAAAGCTCCTGCTGCCTCAACTACAATCCCGTTTGGGCCAGCGGAAATAAAGCGCCAGATAATGGCATCAGAAGTGTTTTATAACCGCTTTGTTGGTTTTGCTTTGTATGACCCGGAGTTAGAACAAATGGTGGTTGAGCATAACGCCGATAAGTATTTTGTGCCTGCCTCAAACACTAAGTTGTTTACGTTTTACACGTGCTTAAAAATGATGGGCGATTCTATTCCGGCACTAAAGTATGCCGTGCATGCTGATTCGCTTCTGTTTTGGGGCACTGGCGACCCTACCTTTACACATATGGATGTAAAGAACTCCCTGGCTTATGATTTCCTGAAGAACCGACCTGAAAAGCTTTACTACATCAATACACCTTTTGCCAGCACTCCTTTTGCCGTTAACTGGGGCTGGGACGACTATAACTATTATTATCAGCCGGAGCGAAGTGTGTTCCCCATACATGGAAACATTGTAAAATTTGTGCGCAAATACAGTAGCACTTACACAACTACGCCTTCATTTTTTAAACCAATGGTACATACTGACTCTTCCGGTAGTACTTCAGGAAATTACTTTGTGCGGGATTGGAGAACCAACAACATTGCCTATTTCCCCAGACTTGCTAACGCAAGCTTCTCTGTGGAAGTGCCTTTTATTACCTCGCCGGAAATGACTGTTCAGCTATTGGCAGACACCTTAAAGCGCTCTGTGGAATGGCTAAAAAGACCAGTGCCGCAGGATGCACAAACATTTTATGGTTTACCTGCTGATACCGTATACAAGCGCATGTTGCAGGTAAGCGATAACCTGTTGGCAGAGCAGCTCTTGATACTCTGCTCCGGTACAATTTCTGACACACTTTCGGTCGAAAAAGCAATTAAATACTCTATGGAAAACTACCTTGCCGACTTACCCGATAAGCCTGTTTGGGTAGACGGCTCTGGTCTGTCTACCATTAATATGTTTACGCCGCGCAGCATTATTGCGTTATTGCAGAAACTGGAGCAGGAACACACACGGGAACAGCTGTTTAAGTTGTTAGCTGCCGGTGGCAGACCAGGTACGTTTCGTAGTATTTATAAAGCTCCAGTACCATTTATCTATGGAAAATCCGGTACACTGTCGCATGTGCATAACCAGAGCGGTTACGTAATTACAAAAAGTGGAAAAACACTTTACTATAGTTTTATGAATAACAACTTCAGAGGTTCTTCCTCTGATATCCGTAATGAAATGGTGCGTATCATGACGGAAATACATGAGCGGTATTAGTCATAACGTAGCCTGTTCTGCCCTTGGAATCTCTAAATTAGAGCTAAAGCACGTTTACTAGAAGAATGGAAGCACTGTCGCAGTATAACGAAACAGATACTTTAAGAAGAGTTATTATCGGAAGGTATGAGGGATACAGAAAAGTACCTGCTTACACTGAACTGGTGAATGAAGAGCAGAAGAAAGGGCTTCCTGAAAACAGCTTACTTGAAACAGAGTTTAAGCAGTTCAGGCAGGTGCTGAATGATGCAGGTGTAGAAGTGCTGGTACCTGGTTATGTAGGTAAATTTGTTTATGACCAGCTTACCCCCCGTGATTTGGGTGTTGCAATAGGCAAGCGCTTTCTCATTTGTAACATGGCAAAGAAAAGCCGAAGATATGAGGTTGCAGGTATCTTTCAGTTTATAAACGATGAAAGGAGCCATGAGCCTAATGTTGTTATACCTGACTCACCGACTTGTTTTATTGAGGGGGGAGATATAATTGTGGATAAAGGCAAAGTATGGGTGGGTATTTCTCAGCGGACGAATGAGGAAGGGCTTGATTTTCTGGCAGCAACCTTTGGTGATGAGTTTGATGTAATACCTGTTTATGCCAAAGCACTGTCAGAAGGAGAAAATGTACTGCACCTCGATTGTATGTTTAACCCTGTGGGAGAAAACAATGCCTTGATTTATTCAGATGGTTTCAGAGAAATTCCCAAGGAGATTAAACAAACATATCAATTAATAGAAGTGAGCCAACAGGAGCAGCAGGCTTTGGCTACCAATGTGCTGTCGCTTTCCAGAAATAAAGTCATCAGCAGGAGTCATCCTGACTGCAAAAGAGTAAATAACCTGATGCGGCAAGTGGGTATTGAGGTGATAGAAATCAACTTTAATGGGGCACCTGCCACAGGAGGCTCGTTTAGGTGCTGCACTTTACCATTGCTCAGAACAAGTTCGCCAACAATCTGAGATCCTTTCTTAGTACAGTTACTGTAAATGTTATTACAGCTGTTATCGTTTATCTCTGCTTTCGTATGGGGTAGTAATAAAAATGCAGAGTAGTTTTATTGAGGCTGTACGCTTCTCTTATGCCATGCCTGTTCTACTGCTTTAGTTAATGACCTTTTTTTAAATTCAGGCTTAACAGATAGCTCAAATACTATCTGATATAAAGGTTATTGTCAAGGAATAACTTGCGTACATAGAGCATAGGACTAAGTAAAGTTCTAACTATGATTGTATCTTTGCCACTTATTTAAAAATTATGACAGGTAAACAATACTTCATTATTATTCTGATTCTAGGGGCGCTGTCAACCATCAGCCCTTTTTCTATAGATATGTACTTGCCAGGTTTTCCGGCTATTGCGGAAGATTTTAACACCACCATTGCAAAAGTTCAACTGTCTTTAACAAGTTACTTTATTGGTATTTCGGTTGGGCAATTACTTTATGGGCCTTTGCTGGATAGGTTCGGTAGAAAAATTCCTTTATATGTAGGCTTGGTTATTTACATTCTCACTTCAATAGGCTGTGCTTACACTACATCTGTTGACACTCTGATTGCAATGCGCTTTTTGCAGGCCATAGGAGGCTGTGCCGGTATGGTGGCTGCACAGGCACTAGTGCGCGACCTGTTTCCAGTAAGCCAAACAGCACAGGCCTTTTCAATGCTTACCCTGGTTATCGCAGTTTCGCCTATGATTGCGCCCACAGTTGGCGGCTATGTAACAGCATCGCTAGGCTGGCATGCAGTCTTTGTTATTCTTGCTATTATTACTGCTGCTATTCTGATAGCAGTGCATTTTGTTTTACCGGAAGGCAAGCAGCCTGACCCCTCTATATCGCTTCGGCCTAAACCAGTAATCACAAACTTCCTGACCGTACTAAAGCAGCCCCAATTTCTGATTTATGCCTTGGCAGGGGGTATAGCCACTTCTGCTCCTTTTGCTTACATAGCGGGTTCTGCCGATGTGTTCATGAATATTTATGGTGTAAGTGAGCAGGTGTATGGCTGGATATTTGCTTTCCTTGCTTTTGCCATGATAGGTTCCACGCAGCTTAACCATGGCTTGTTAAAAAGGTTTAAAAGTGAGCAGATTATTAATTTTACCCTGTTCTACCAAACTGCAGTGGGTTTGGCACTGGTTATAGGTGCCTGGTACGGCTGGTACGGTATGTACAGCCTGATTATACTGATGTTTATTTTCTTAACAGGACAAGGGTTAACAAACCCCAATGCAACAGCTCTTTCGCTGGCCCCTTTTTCTAAACATGCTGGTAGTGCTGCTGCTTTGATGGGAAGTTTTCGGATGGGAATGGGTGGTCTAACGTCTGCTGCCGTAAGTTTCCTTCACAATGGTACCACTTTACCTATGGTTAGCGTTATGATGCTTTGTGCCGCAGTGGGCCTGATTATTCTTTTGCTTGGCAACCGAGTAGTGCGTTACAGAGCCAGTAGGAGTGAGGTGGAAGAGGATAATTCAGTGCTGCTTTAATCTTATATAATAGGGTATCAAGAAAATAAAGACAAATATAAACCGCCTTTGCATTAGCAGGGCGGTTTATGTTTGTAACACGTCTCTATCTGAATATTTCCCGAAAGGCAGTGGGAAGGGGTTTTAGTGAGTGATTCATCTTAAATATGTATCTTTGAGGTATTTCCATTCTAGTACATTATTATGCTTTCAAAAAAGGCAAAATATGCTTTAAAAGCCCTTCTTTATCTTACCAAGCATCAGGATAAAGGACTTGCTGTTATTTCTGAGATTTCAGAAAAAGAGCGTATTCCACGTAAATTCCTGGAAGCGATATTGGTTGACCTTAAAATGAATGGTGTGCTGCATAGCGTTAGAGGTAAGAATGGGGGATACTCTTTAGCAAAATCACCATCAGAGGTATCTGTGGGAAACATTATCCGCATGATAGATGGCCCTTTGGCACCTATTCCCTGCGTTAGCCATCTGTATTATAGAAAGTGCGACGAGTGCATTGATGAAGCCAACTGCGAGATTAGAATTGTCATGAAGAAAGTAAGAGACGCTACTGCCGATATTCTGGATGGTACTTACTTAAGCGACATGCAGGCTATCAATGCTTATTTGAATTAATAGCGCATAAGTCAATCTTTTTAAATTTTAACTACTCCATAATTTCTGGTTCATAAATATGCTTGCCCGAGAAAGTCTTATAAATATTAGAGGCTTCAAATGTTTTTTTACTTAAATCATACTAAATTTATAGATATTATATAGTATTGCAGGAGTAAATGTAATATAGAACATAAAATAATGTTTCCTGTGCTTTTACTGTTAACAGCATAAGGCTTGAACAATAGGCTTTTAGCTGTGAAATTTAGAGATGTAAGAAAACTAGCATGAACAAAAAGTGGTAACGAAACTCTCCCTCAAATCCATAGGTGGCGTCATTATAGTATTAAAGATAAGCTTAATCCTGTACCTCATTTTAAAAGTCTTGGTGTATTCTGATAGTGCTACCGAAGCATGGACGTTAGACAGCAGCTTTTTTATTTTTGTAGTGGCTGGCTTCTTGGCACAACTTATAGACGGCACGCTCGGTATGGCCTATGGAATCAGTTGCTCCACTTTATTGCTGAACTTTGGCATTCCGCCTGCAGTAGCTTCGGCAAGTGTTCACACAGCTGAGGTATTTACCACAGGTGTGTCAGGCTTGTCGCATTTGTTTCTCAATAATGTAAATAAAAGCCTGTTCTTTAAAATTGCTGTACCTGGTTCCATAGGTGCTATAATAGGTGCTTACCTAGTGTCAGACATTTTTGATGGCGGTGTGATAAAGCCATACATCTCTTCTTATTTGCTGATAATGGGAGTAGTGTTGGTTGTAAAAAGTTTTAAGCCCGTAAAGGCGAAAGAAGAAGTGAAGAGGCTGTCGCTTTTAGGTTTTGTGGGAGGTTTTTTAGATGCTATCGGTGGGGGAGGCTGGGGACCCATTGTGTCTACAAATCTTATTTTTCAGGGCAAGACCCCTAAAGAAACTATCGGGACGGTAAACACTGCAGAGTTTTTCGTGGCTTTTTTCAGTACGGGAGTTTTCCTTTTCTTTGTCGGCATAGACAGCTGGAAAGTAATTATAGGTCTTATTACGGGGGGAGTCGCAGCTGCCCCAATTGGAGCCATAGCCGCTAAAAAGGTAGAAGCCAAAACATTGATGTTATCAGTTGGGTTATTGATTGTTACCATTTCGGTTTATACGATTTATAAAAGTATTTTTTAATGAATATCCTTTATAAAGATTAGAGAAAAGCATAAATAGTATATAGAAGTACCGTGTTGACGATGCCAGAATTATCATTGAAATTTTAATGATGATTCCGGCATTTGACGTAAAAGGGAACTATGGATAATTTTTTTTCTGGAAGTACATTAGACCGCCTTTCCGAACAACGGAAAAACGAAGAGCTGATGCAGGAGCTTTGGGATAGAGAGTCCTCGTTGTTTGTAGTAGTAAGTGATGCAAAGAGCCTTTTACGACAAGGCAATACCGAAGCAGTGTTCCTGAACCATCAGCAAGTTAAGGAATTGGCTGAGATAGCAAAAGTGCGGGTGCTTTTGGGCGTAGAAGAGGGCGTTGCCTATTTTGCTTTAGGTTTTGAAAAGCAGCAGGAAGAGATAGCGCCTTATTTAACGGATGGTGCCGTGTTGGCAGATCTTAGAACTACTGCAATGCTACTGCCACGGCCTCAGAGCACTTTGTTAGCTTACGCACGCGGCATAGTACATTGGAACCTACGCCATTCCCACTGCCCTGAATGCGGCAACCTGACCTATAGCACTGAGGCAGGACATGTTAGAGCATGTAGCAACTGCTGCAAGCGCCAGTTCCCCCGGACAGATACTGCTATTATTGTGCTTATTTCTGAGGGGGATGCATGTCTGCTGGGAAGGCAGCCACAATGGCCAAAAGGTATGTACGCAACTGTAGCAGGTTTCCTGGAGCCCGGAGAGCCTTTGGAGGAAGCTGTAGCCCGTGAAACTCTGGAAGAAACAGGCGTAGAGTTGGAAAACATCCGGTATCATTCATCGCAGCCCTGGCCATTTCCGGCATCAATTATGGTTGGTTTTACGGCTACGGCACGTAACCGCAATATAAGAGTTGATAGCCATGAGCTGGAAGATGCCCGTTGGTTTACGAGGGATGAAATTGTTGACGGCTTACAAAATAATAGCCTCATTTTGCCGCCCCCTGTTTCTATCGCTTATCGCCTTATCAGAGATTGGTTTAACCAGGACACGAACTATAACTTTGCTGAACTGCTGGAAGGGCTGGCGCAGCGGTAAATGATGTGGTAGAGATAACAATAAACCTTGTCTGGAGAAAAAGAAGTATAAACTAAGAGGAAAACCTTTTGAACCCTTTGCTGCCAGAGCTCTAAACGCTTGCGGAAGGTTTCGTAATTTAGGCGAATTAAAATCAAAAAGATCATTAGAATGAATTTATCAGGAAATACAATATTAATTACAGGTGGCGGATCAGGAATAGGCTTGGCATTCGCAGAACGATTTTTGAAAGCTGGTAGTAAAGTCATCATCTGTGGCCGTAGACAAGAAACATTGCTGGAGGCAAAACAGAAATATCCGGAGCTGCATACCCGCGTGTGTGATGTGGCGAAAGAGTCTGAGCGTGTTGATTTGTTTAATTGGGCAACAAGTGAATTTCCTGATTTGAATGTGCTTGTTAACAATGCAGGTATTCAGCGGCGGGTACCTTTTGTGGGCAATACCGAAGAGTGGAGCAAGCATCAGCAGGAAATAGCCATCAATCTGGAAGCTCCGATTCACCTGGCTATGTTGTTTATCCCGCTTTTAGATAAACAGGAGAATGCGGCTATTATTAACGTTACTTCCGGGCTGGCATTTATCCCTCCTGCTTTTGCAGCAGTCTATGGTGCAACCAAAGCCGCCCTTCATTCCTTTACAATGTCCTTAAGACATCAGTTATCTAAATCAAACATCAAGGTTATTGAAGTTGCACCGCCTGCCGTGCAAACAGATCTTGGCGGAGTGGGGCTACATACATTTGGCGAACCGCTCGATGAGTTTGCGGATTCTGTTATAAAGGACATAGAAGAAGGCAAGCTGGAAATTGGCTATGGCTCCTCAGAGAGAGCAAGAAAAGCATCCAGGGAAGAGATTGATGCTATCTTCGCCCAGATGAATAATCGCTAAGCAGGTCAAAAACAGGTACGGGTTTTGATTATAGGTACTAAAAAGAACTGAACTTATGAAAGTAAATATTTGGTCAGATATAATGTGTCCGTTTTGCTACATCGGAAAGCGGAAGTTTGAAAATGCACTGGTGCAATTTTCAGGAAAAGAGGAGGTAGAGGTAGAGTGGCATAGCTTTCAGCTACAGCCGGATGTGCAACAGGTACCTGGAAAAGACCTCTATGACTTTTTTGCCGAAATAAAGGGAACAAGCCGTGAGGAAGCGAAGCAGATGAATGATCACATGGCAAATATGGCTAAAGAAGTTGGCCTGAACTACGACTTCGACCATGCTGTTGTCGCCAATACGTTTGATGGGCATCGCCTCATCCATTTAGCAGCTAAGCATGGCCTGCAGGATCAGGCAAAAGAAAGGTTGCTGTCTGCCTATTTTACAGAAGGCAAAAATATTCAGGATCAGGATACGCTGGTACAGTTAGGAGCAGAGGTGGGCCTTCAGGAGGAAGAAGTTCGTGCAATGCTGGTTTCAGATGCTTTTGCCTACGAGGTAAAAGCAGACATCCAGAGTGCACAGAATCTTGGTATCCGGGGAGTGCCTTTCTTTGTGATTAACCATAAATACGGCATTTCAGGAGCACAGCCCAGCGAGTTATTCCTGGAAGCTTTGCAAAAGGTTTGGCAAGAAGAGCAATCTGCCGTAGCTGCCCCTGTAGATACAAAAGGTAGTGATGACGCTTCCTGTTCGGACGGAGCCTGTGCTGTGTAAAGAACAGGCATGGTGATTTTATAATGGGCGGCACCAGAGGTATGAAAAAAAATCGTGCTTTCTGGTGCTGTTGTTTTGTGAGTTAAAAATCAAGCGCTTATAAAGGTAACTACTGTGGACGTGAGTCTAGAAGTAGTAATGCTGATTAAAAAAAAGCTATCAAATGTTTGTTATGTTAAACGATTAAGCTTATTATTAACATTTGAATAGGTACAACACAAAATATATAGCCTGAGATAGGCATGAAAAGAAAAGTCTCTTTAAAGGATATAGCACAACATGTAGGAGTTTCTACTGCCTTGGTTTCTTATGTACTAAATAACCAGGAAAAGGAAAAGAGGGTAGGGGAAGAAATGGCTGCCAGAATCAGAAAGGCAGCCGGAGAACTTAATTATCAGCCTAACCAGATTGCTAAAAGTTTAAAGAGCGGTAAGACATATACCATTGGTTTAATTGTAGCAGATATATCAAACCCTTATTCTGCCAACATTGCCCGTATTATTGAAGATGAAGCTAAGCGAAATGGCTACACAGTTATTTTTGGCAGCTCTGATGAGAATGCAGATAAGTCTTGGGACCTGATTAACGTACTGCTTAACCGGCAGGTAGACGGCTTTATTATTGCCCCATCAGAAGATTCTGAATCGCAGATACTTTATCTGAAAGAGAACAATATTCCAGTTGTGCTTATTGACCGTTATTTTCCTTCTGTTCCTGCAAACTATGTCGCTATTGATAATTGTAAGGCAGCTTATGAGGCCGTTATGCACCTCATTCGGAATGGGTACAGGCGCATAGGTATGATCACTTATAAAACAAAGCTGTTTCATTTGCAGGAGCGGGTCAAAGGCTATCAAAAAGCGATAGAAGACAGTAATCTTTTAGATGACCAAAGTTTGATAAAAGAAGCAAGGGAAAGCAACCTGAAAGAAGAAGTGCAGCAACAGATAGATGAACTACTCTCCTTAAGTGAGCCTATAGATGCGTTGTTTTTTGCGTCTAATAAGTTGGCTGTTAATGGGCTAAAGCACATAAAGAATTTAAAAATAATGGTGCCCGAAAAACTTGCTATTGTAGGGTTTGATGAAACAGAGGCCTATGATTTATATCACTGCCCTATAACATATGTTAAGCAACCTATGCTGGAGTTAGGTCGAAGTGCTGTAAAACTTTTACTGGATGTTATAAAAGATGACAGTGTAAAAGATATAAGTAACCTGGACACGGAGCTTATTATAAGGGAGTCGTCCGGGAATAAAAAATAATGCGGTTATGCACCACCTCTGGTTTTAGAGCTAAGATGAGTTGGTGAGGTGTTTTACTTAAATAGTTAAAACAAAGTTTTAACTATTTAAGTAACTTTTTTTGGCTTACAAGTGTTTGTGTAATAGCAGGCTTTAATTTTGGGAAATTAATAGTTTTAAAGAGAAGTTACTATTCACACCTTAAAACTATTTTGGCATTTGTTTTCCAACTTATAAAAGTCAGATGCACTCAAAGTGATATTAGAGAAATTTTGTCGATGGTTCTATATATGAGAATCTTTTTTTTGCAAACTTTGCTTAATCGTTTAAGCTGTTCAATGCGAACTGGTGCAGCCTTTTAAAGTTTTAAATAGGACTCATATAAAGAAAACAAAATCAGTAGCTTAATTATATAACTAACTTTAACATAATCTCAATCATGAATAAATCTGCCGATAAAAGTACCGTTGTCTGTTTTGGTGAAATCTTATGGGACATTTTACCTGTAGCTGCAAAACCAGGTGGGGCACCTATGAATGTAGCTTATCATTTGAACAAGTTAGGAGTTGATACCAAGTTAGTGAGCCGTGTAGGGGATGATGAAGCAGGAGAAGAGCTGCTCAATCTTTTAAAAGGCTGGGGCCTTTCCACAGTTTATTGTCAACAGGATAGAGAACACACAACAAGTGAGGTACATGTGGTGGTGGATGAGAATAACGAGGTTAGCTACGATATCCTTTACCCTGTGGCCTGGGATTATATTGCTTTCAAAGAAGAATTAGTACCGTTGCTGCGTAACGCTAACGCCTTTGTTTTTGGAAGCCTGATAACACGAAACCATGTTTCGCACCAGACACTGTTGAAGATGCTAGAAATATCTTCTTACAATGTTTTTGATGTGAACCTTCGGGCACCTTATTACAAAAAAGAAACTGTTGGGCAGCTACTGGAGCAAACAAACCTGCTGAAGCTGAATCAGGCAGAGTTAGAGCTGGTAACGAGTTGGTTTAGCCAGGATTGTACTAGAGAGGCTGAACGTATTAAACTACTCCAGGACCGGTTTCAGATAAAGGAAATAATAGTGACAAAAGGTAGCAAAGGAGCCTCCTATTACACGCCTTTTTCCCGTGAGGACTCAGTAGCATTTAACATTGAGGTGGCAGATACAGTAGGGAGTGGTGACTCCTTTCTGGCTGCTTTCCTGGCTAAAAGGCTCGAAAAGGAACACCCTAAAGTAGCCTTGTCTTACGCTACAGCACTGGCTGCTTTTGTAACCATGCATCATGGTGCGTGCCCTGATTATAACCTGAATTCACTGGAAGACTTCAAAAGGAATAAGGAGCTGCAAAAGCTTTAATCAAGCTAACAGAGCTTCTGTTTCCGCTTGTCATCACCTAATTATGATGATAAGCTCAGGATAAATCATAAGAAAGAAAATTTAAATACAAACGATCTCATGCACAAGGTTAAATCAATAGTACAAGCCAAAGCATCTGTTTCAGAAAATAATAGTCCTCAAGTTTCTGTAAAGAGTAAACCTTCCTTTACAGAAAAGAAATATGTTGTTACCCTCATTTTTGTTGTCTCCTTGTTCATGTTGTGGGGCATTGCCATTACGATGGGTGATGTACTGAACAGGCATTTCCAGAACGTACTGAATGTTTCTAAATCTCAGTCGGGGCTGGTACAGTTCTCAATTTTTGGTGCTTATGCCATTATGGGAATTCCGGCGGGGCTTTTTATGAAAAAGTATGGCTACAAAAAAGGTGTGCTACTGGGGCTGGTGCTGTATGCGTTAGGAGCTTTTCTTTTTGTGCCGGCTGCCGACAACGAATCCTTTGTTTTTTTTAGAATAGCCTTATTTGTGCTGGCTTGCGGGCTGGCTACTTTGGAAGCGGTAGCGCATCCTTTTGTGGCCTCGCTTGGTGACCAAAGAACCAGTGACCAGCGCATGAACTTTGCACAAGCTTTTAATGGCTTAGGTGCAGTTTTAGGCCCCTTGATTGGCGGCTTCTTCCTGCTTAGTGCCGGAGAAGGAGCAGCAGGTGGTTTAGGCTCTATTAAGTTGCTATATACAGTTATAGGAGCGGTAATTGCTAGTATTGCAATTGCTTTTTCTTTTGTAAAAGTGCCGCCTCTTACAGATGCACATGCTGTAGATATCGATGCTTTTGAAGTTGCCGCAGAACCCGGTAAAGCCGTAGCGCCAAAGACTTTATTTCAGCACAAACATTTTTTGTGGGCGTTTGTGGCGCAGTTTTTTAATATAGCGGCGCAGGGTGGCGTTTGGGCTTACTTTATTAACTATGGTGTCGAGCAGGTTGGGCTCACCGACGAAAGTGCTGCTTACTATTTTGCTTTTAGTATGGTGATGATGATGGTAGGCCGTTTTGTGGGAACCTTCCTGATCAGGTATATTGCTCCTAACAAACTGCTGGCAGCATTTGCAGTTGCTAATATGCTAATGTGTATCATCGTAGCTCAAAGCTGGGGATGGTCATCTTTTATAGCTCTCTTGATGATTAACTTTTTCTTAAGCATTATGTACCCAACCATATTCAGCCTTGGCCTGAAAGATCTGGGACGGCATACACAACAAGCTTCTTCCTTTATTGTGATGGGTATGTTTGGTGGTGCTGTGTTTCCCCCGATCATGGGCCTTGTAGCGAATCACGATGTGGCTTCTGCTTATTATTTACCAATTCTTTGTTATGTAGTTGTTTTCCTGTTTGCAGTAAAGCTTTATAAAGTACGGGCTTAACTCAGTTACATTGCTTACAATATGACGGCTGCCGGGCTAGGTTACATTAACTGGCAGTTTCAGCCAATTCACAACAAGTAAATTTATTATATATGATGCCGAAATTTGGAGCTTCCATACTTTCCTGGATTCCTAAATGGACACCCGAAGGAGGGCTATATGCTATTCAAAAAACAGCCAGCAGTGGTTTTGATATAGTAGAGATTTCTCTTCCTGCTTCTATGGACTTTGATGCCAAAACTGTAAAAAAGCAGTTAGCTAAACATGGTATCGAAGGGCGCTGCTCTCTTATTCTGCCTAAAGATTGTCACTTGCCACATTACCCAAAGCAGGCAACACAACTACTGAAAAAAGCTTTGGACAAGGTAGAGGCTATGGGAGGTAACTTTCTGGGAGGAGTTTTATATGCTGCCATAGGTAGTTTTACTGGAGCACCTTGCACAGATGCTGAAAAAAATATGCTGCAGGATGTGTTATCTGAAGTAGCCGACTATGCCAGGCTACGGGATATAACTCTTGCTTTAGAACCAGTAAACCGATACGAAAGCTATGTGCTGACTTCGGCAGCAGAAGTACTTCAGTTAACAGATAGAATGCATGTTGATAACATAGGACTTATGTTGGATACTTTTCACATGAACGTTGAGGAAAGCAATTTTTTTGGCCCTGTTGTGCAGGCAGGGGATAAGCTGAAGTATTTACACATAACAGAAAGCGATCGTGGTATGTTGGGTGAAGGCAATGTGCGGTGGGATGATCTTTTTAAAGCTTTAGCGGCCATTAACTATGCAGGACCTTTAGTACTGGAAAACTTTTCTTCCCATTTAAAGGAGTTGGTTGGCCCTACCTCTCTTTGGCGTAAATCAAAATACGATCCAGAGGCTTTGGCAAAAGGTAGTTTAGCTTTTATGAAGAAAAAGGCTAAGCAATGGAACATAGGTGCATCTGCAACTTTGGAAATCTAACTCCGGGGCAGGATGTATCAATTAATAGCCCTGATAAATGCTTCAAATAAGCTTCTGTTTCATACCTGCTTGAAGCAGAAAGCTTATTCTGGAAGTCCAGAGATATCTGTTAATAGTCGGTGAAAAATCTGTAATCTGCTTTCACCATCACATGTAATTGGATTAAGTAAGTTGTTCAGTAGCAGCCAGACAGTTCTTTATCTATAGAAGAGGTTTTTTTATTAGATAAAGAACTTTTCTTTTAACTTCCTGTATTTATCGGCTAACGGATTTAACATGTAAACGTAAAGGAATCGGGCTTTTTCTATAATTAAACCTAAACCGTTATATCAGTAGCAAGCTGTTTACACTTTTTAGTTATTGTAAAGATGGAAATAATAGTAGAGACTAAATCAGAAGGAGGGCATTTAGTTCTTTATGTCCATGATACGGTGAACGATAAGCGGATTCTTATTTTAAGAGACAACGCTGCAGGTAGAATTATGCTTACTAGAGGAGTAAAGTACCGGTTTGAGTGGCGGGTCTGGAGCTTACAAAGTGCCAGCTACCATATTTATGCAGAAGTTGTGCCGTCCCATCCTGCATTTCCACTGTTCGACTGGCCCGAAGAATTCCAGGAGGCATTGTATAAGGAAGCTCATAATGATGGCGGAGGATTTTATTTTACTCTATAGTTGAGAACCTTATGAAGAAAAACTACCTGATACTTTTTGTTTTCCTCTGCTTACTGCCCAATTACCTACTGTCCCAGGTTGTTGATAATTCTGTTCCCCAGGAGCTTATTGATACCACGCTTTCTCATGATAAAGAACAACTACAGACAGCAAAGTTCTATAGTCCCTTTGGTATGAACCTGCTATCAAATTTTGTGTCTAATATAAGTTTGTCTTCTGCCTTTAACCAAGGTGAAAATGGGAAAGTAGAGTTGAAGTACAACGACAATTGGTTAACTATAGGCCTGATGGCAGATCAGAAGATTAGCAGTGAAGCAAGCGAGGCAACATTACTTGGTTTGCAGGGCCTTAGCCCTGGTACCACTGTGGGACTAAGCCTGCAAAAGTTATTCTGGAGAGCAAGCGTATCTAACAGTTCATTTAACAACTTCCAGAAAGCAAAAGAAAGTTACGCAGCCAGAAACAATATAAAAGACCCAAGGCTGCTGACGTATCAGGAAATTTTGAGCAGAGGGAATGAAACAGAAAGAAAACTGGTAAGGAACATAATGCTGCGGTCACCATTTTTTGTTAATGTAAACTATGCTATAACTAAAACCAGCCACACCTATGTTTCTGACTCTACATCGCTCCTAGAAACAAGCAGGGAACATCTCGCGCCTTCTTTTTCTGTTTCTGTAGGTATGCCTCTGAATACAGGAGAAAAGTTTAACTCCTATTTGGCTTTTGGCTACAACTATACTGTTTCATATGCTAGTGGCAATGAAGTTACGCTGATTTCCCCTTTCGGAACATCCGGCAATTTTATTAGCCAGGATATTGTGTTTGGTGAACCGGTCAGGCAGAGTGATAACATTGTAAACGTAGAGTATAGGAGCAACATCAAAGTAGCTACTAATAATGATAAATCTGTTTTTCTTGGCATTGCTCCGCTAGCTTCTTATAGTTTTGATACGGAGCGACTTGCCATTTCACTTCCGGTATACTTTATAAACGGAGTTACAGACGATGGAAAACCAACTGGTCTGCAAGGAGGCTTAAGAATTGGTTACCTTACCAGCACACAAAGCGGAGAGTTCAGCAGCCTTAAAGAAGGGCTGACGACGCAGTTAATTGTTTCTGTTCCTTTTGATGTTTTTGGTAATCTTAAGCAATAATGCACAAGGTTTAACAGCAACTCCCGTTCTTTACCATGTAACATCGGCAATAAGCAAAGTATGCTGAGTAACATTACAAACATTTTATTTTTATGAGCAGACACCGCTTAGTTTATTTTATATTTTTTACTCTTTTAACATTCGGCTGTAAACAGGTTGCAGTTACTCCCCATAGATCTTTAGGTATTTTTGAGCAGGAACACCTTATTTTAGGAAATCCCAGTGAGGCAACCTCAGATACGATCAACTACAATAACTTTCTTATGGCAAAGCCCCAGTATGTGTTGTCGTACAGCCGCGACAGGGGTACACCGAATTGGGTAAGCTGGCATGTAAATAAAGACTGGCTCGGCAGTGCTTCTCGCCAGAATGACTTTAGGGCTGATGAGAACTTGCCAACTGGCTGGTACCGTGTTAATGGGTCCAGTTACAGCAGAAGCGGATTTGACAGGGGGCATAATGTGCCTTCTGCTGATCGTACCCTATCTTCTGAAGCTAACTCTGCCACTTTTCTGATGACAAACATGGTTCCTCAGGCTCCGCGGAACAACCAGGAAACCTGGGCGAGCCTGGAAAATTATACACGAGACTTGGTAGAACAGGGGCAGGAAGTATATGTGATTATGGGCAGCTACGGGGCGGGAGGCACCGGAAGCAATGGTACAGCCAGAACAATTGATGAAGGAAGAGTTACTGTGCCCAGTCGCATCTGGAAAATACTGTTAGTTTTGCCAGAGGGGCAAAACGACCTCTCCCGTGTCACGGTTAACACTAGGGTAATAGCTATTGATACTCCTAATATGAATACTTTAAACTCCAACTGGCGCACTTACCTTACCACAGTAGATGCCATTGAAGCTGTAACCGGTTATGATTTACTTTCTTCTGTACCAGAGGATATACAACAGGTAATAGAGAAAAGGTTAGACACTGTAAGTACGCCATAGCTATAAGGGTATCTACATAAAATAAGATAATCGATTTCTGTGTATTTAAAGTGTTTTTTAACAACAATAGTTTTATTCTTCAAGGCAGATGAGTTTCTTCTTTTGCATGCGAGAGTTATCCTTAGCTTTATAATTCTTAGATAAACGCTTTATTTTCGTGTACCAAAGTCTGAGTAGCCTTATTTAAGTCTTTGTCGTTTTTCTAGGGCAAAATAGCTGATCTTTAGTTTGTTTGGTCTAAAAGGCAAGCGGGGATATTACAATCCTTAATTTGGGTTAAAGATTTAGTTAAGCCCTTTTAAACCTGTAAGACTATGAAAAAGCTATTATTTAAAGCTGCCTTATGTGGAGGCATTTTCGCTACATTATTTTTTCCTGCAGAAGCACAGGTTTCACAGCCTGTTTCTGGTAATTGGGTAGTAGAAACCAATACTATAAAGCAAAACTATTCAGTAGTTCGGTTCTACAATCAGCAGAAGACGTTGATATACGAGGAGAAGTTGTATGGTGTTCACTTAGATGTTACCAAGCCAAAAACAAGAAAGATGTTAGACAAGACATTAAAGAATGTATTGAATAGTACCTTGGTAGCCTGGCAAACATCTAAAGGTGCTATGACGGCTCACCGAATGGTAACACGCTAAGAGCTTGCAACCTGCTATTCGGTTTTTCTAAATGCTGGCTGAGAGATGTAACCCTCAGCCAGCATTTTTTGCTTTTCTCTATTGTATAAATTCATGAAGATATAGTAAGCTCTAAGCTTAATAAGTTGAAAAAAGCTTGTACAATATTTAAAACTTTTCTTCTCCTATTCGGTTAAACATGTTAATTCTTTAACAATTTATAACACATTTTAGAACCTCTAGTTCGTTGCACAAATAAAATTATTAAGTTTAGAATTCTGAATTCTCAACTTAGCATATATCGCTTAATCTAAACATGAAAAGAATAGGAGTTTACACATCCGGTGGCGACGCACCGGGCATGAACGCTTGCCTGAGAGCTGTTGTTCGCACAGCCGTTTACCATGGGCTTGAGGTGTACGGCATAAAGCGTGGTTACAATGGCATGATAAATGGCGAGATTTTTAAAATGGAATCTTCTTCGGTAAGTAACATAGTGCAATTGGGGGGTACTATGTTAAAGTCTGCCAGAAGTAAAGAGTTCATGACAAAAGAAGGGCGTCAGAAAGCATATGACCAACTGCAGAAGTTCGGAATAGAAGGGTTAGTGGCTATTGGTGGAAATGGAACCTTTACAGGTGCCAAACTTTTTTTTGAGGAATACGGAATACCTACTTTAGGAGCACCAGGCACTATTGATAACGACCTTTACGGTACTGATTATACCATTGGTTATGACACTGCTGTTAATACAGCACTGGATGCCATTGATAAAATCCGTGATACAGCTGACAGTCATGAGCGTGTTTTCTTTATTGAAGTGATGGGGCGCGATTCTGGATACATTGCAGTTCCTTGCGCCATTGGGGGTGGTGCTGAAATTGTAATGATTCCGGAGGCGAAGGTGACTATCGAGAGTATAATTGATACATTACGGGCCGGCTGGAACCGTATGAAAACATCTTCAATTATTATTATTGCTGAAGGAGAAATAGAAGGTGGAGCCACAAAAGTAGCTACCAAGGTAATGGAAGCCTTACCGCAGATGGACGCGCGTGTATCTATTATCGGGCACGTACAGCGCGGAGGTTCGCCAACAGCCTTTGACCGCTTGCTGGCCAGCAGGCTAGGTATTGCCTGTGTGGTGGGGTTAATAGAAGGGAAGAAAAATATGATGGCCGGCACTATAAACTCAAGCCTTGTTTATACTCCTTTTGAAGAGACCATCACAAAGAAGAAAGGCCTGAGCCCTAATTTTACGCAGATGGTGGAAATGCTATCCATCTAACCTTTAGGCTACCTGAGTTATTGAAGTTGTCTATGGAAGTACTTAAAAAATCTTGCCGCAGATAAAGTAGTTACTTGGCGGTATTAGTTTAAGCATAAGCAAGATACATATTATAAAGCCAGCAGCGGATACGGTGGTGCTTTTCTGCTGGCTTTATAATTTAAAATATATTCAGATACAATTAATTTGAATATGATAAGTTATTCATGTGAAAGAAAGGCTACATAGGACTTACTTAAGCTATATTCATATGAAAATGAAACTCTGGAAAAAGACGCAGGCAAAAGCGAAGCCTAAAGCAAAAAAGAGTTTAGCCCGTGAATGGGCTGATGCAGTTATGTTTGCCGTAATTGTCAGCACTATTATTCGCTGGGCTACCTTTGAGGCGTACGCCATACCTAGTTCGTCTATGGAAAAGTCGCTATTGGTAGGCGACCATCGTTTGTGAGTAAACTGCATTATGGTCCTCGTACTCCCCTTACACCTTTACAATTTCCTCTTACACATCAGACTATATGGGGTACTGGTCTATCTTCTTATTCTGATGTTATACAGCTAAATTCATTTCGTTTGCCTGGTCTTTCAGAAATCAAGCGCAACGATGCGGTTGTGTTTAACTATCCGCCGGAGGTAGAGCATCCGGTAGATCTGAAGACATATTATATTAAGCGTTGTATAGCTGTTGCCGGAGATTCTATTGCCATACGAGATATGCAGGGTACATTAATGGGAAACCTGTTGAAAACCCTGAAAAGATACAGTATAGGTACCTTCTGTTAACGGAGAAAGTGCTAAGCGAAAAGTTTTTCCGTGACCGGGGCATTACCGATATCATAAACATAGAGGGCGGCTACACAGTAGATACCAGTCCGGAAAAAGCGAAGGCTATGGCTGCTTTAGATTTTATAAGTGAAGTAAGGTTATGTACCCTTATGCCTGGTGAGGCTGAGCCTGATGCTTTCCCAAAGGCTCCAGCTGTTTACAACTGGAATAGGGATAACTTCGGACCTTTATATATTCCGAAAGCAGGAGCAACTGTAGCTATAACGTCAGAAACTCTTCCGCTTTACCAACAGGCTATTCTATACTATGAACACAACAAACATGCTGAAGTGCGCAATGGGAAGTTGTTTATTAATGGAAAAGAGATAGATCAGTATACTTTCAAACAGAACTATTACTTTATGATGGGAGACAATCGTCACAACTCACTTGATTCCCGTTATTGGGGCTTTGTGCCGGAAGATCATCTTGTTGGCAAAGCCATACTTGTCTGGATGTCAGCAGATACTGATGGAAGTTTGCTGGACAAGATCAGATGGGACCGTTTGTTTACTGTGATTGATTAACCCCGATGGCTGATTCTTTTCCCTGCTCTACTTTTTGCTTCATGTTATCCTCATCAAGGATAACATGAAGCTTTAGATGCTGGTGTGAGCGCTGTAAGTTTAGCGCATTTTCTGTAAAAGAGCAGAAGGTGGCGTTTCATAAGCAAAATGCTTAATTTTACAGAGATGTATACACGAGAACAAGCTTCACAACTCCGTCAGACTTTCTGGACAACCTTTGGGCAATACATTGCACCACAGCCCTCTGCAGAAGGTCTGAAAATAAACTGGTCTAATTACAAGACGGGAATAAAGGATGTATTTTTCAGGATGCATGCAGATAAAAAGACTGCCTTTATAGCCATAGAATTAACACAATCGGACCCGGAAATACAGGAATTGTTTTTTGAGCAGTTCCTAGAGCTGAAAGCCTATCTGCATGACATATTAGGGGAAGAGTGGGAGTGGAGCCTGCATACTTCAGATGAATATGGAAGAACTGTTAGCAGGATTTACAAAGAGATTGCTCCTGTAAACATATTTAATAAAGATGATTGGCCACAACTCATTTCTTTTTTTAAACCACGCATTATTGCTTTAGATGAATTCTGGAGCGATGCCAAGTACAGCTTCGAAAGCTTGAAATAATTTTCAACAGAGCATATTCAGGCCTATTGCCTAATGTGAGTACAGTAATCTAGAGGTTTTAACTTATTACCCTGGTTCCCTCGAGGAGGCTGTACATCAGAAGCCATATCAGACTTAGTAAATCCCATTCTGAGTTAGTAGTTCGCTTGCAACTCCTTTCAACAAGCGTATCTTTATTCATTAGGCAATAAAATAAAAATCTTTAATGTTGAAGGCTTTCAAGGAAAACAAAAAAACATCTTTAAACTCTTTAACGTTTGTTAGTGTTGTTGAAAAATAGTAATATGTTATCTTAAACAGGTGAAACTATCAGCAAGATAAATTTTGTATAATAATTTATCTAAACACAAGATGATAGAAGGTCTGAATAGTAGTGACAGTAACTGCTGTTAGAATACCGAAGAGTAGCTCTTTAGCAGAAGGCACAGCGATTAAAGTACCTTAATTAAACTCAAAGGAGCTTTATATGTGCCAATAGTAAATATAAGAATACTAGGGTTTCAAGCCTTTGTTTTTAATGAGGTACATAATAAACAAAGGTGAGTTAAGGTATAGAATTGTTTTGGTCCCTGATAATGTTAAATTAATCTTTGTCCATATCTGTATTAGTAAACAAATAGTTTAAGATAACATCCGCTAACCCTTATGAAAAGACGAGTACTTATTAAAAACATGGCTTTAGCAGCCGTAGGGCTCATGTTTCTTCCTGCCTGTGAAACCGGAACGAAAAAAGCCGCTGCTCAGTCGCTTCCGGTTTCACTCTCATCTGGCCAGGAAACATTATTAGCAGAAGTTGTTGACACTATCATTCCTGCTACTGATACACCCGGAGCAAAAGAACTAAATGTACATTTTTTTGTCTACAATATGGTAACAGACTGCTATGAGCAAGAGGTGCTGGAAAGCTTTGTAAAAGGCTTAGATACAGTGGAAGATATAACTCAGAATAATTTTGGAAAATCTTTTGGAGAATGCAATGCTGCTCAGCGAACGGAAATACTAGGCAAACTAGAGCGGTCGGGGAAGGATGATCAAAAAGAATTCTTTGCCCTTGTTAAAAAACTCACCATTCAGGGATACATGAACTCTGAATATGTAATGACTAATCTTACCAATTATCAGATGATTCCGGGCCATTACTATGGTTGTGTACCGGTAAAAGAATCTAAACAAGCTGCTTAATTCTCTTAAACATATGGCAAATTTATCGATAGACGCTGTTAAAGAAAGAACTTACGATGCCATCGTAATTGGGTCGGGAATTAGTGGTGGTTGGGCAGCCAAAGAGCTGGCTGAAAAAGGTCTTAAAACACTTGTACTGGAGCGGGGAAGGGATGTGAAGCATATCAAAGACTATCCGACTACCTCTATGAATCCGTGGGAGTTTGAGCACCGGGGACAACTGCCCTTGGATGTTCGCAGCCAAAACCCGGTAATAAGTAAGTGCTATGCCTTTTATGAGGGTACTACCCACTTTTTTGTAAAAGATAACGAGCACCCTTATGTACAGGAAAAGCCTTTTGACTGGATTCGGGGTTATCAGGTTGGTGGAAAGTCGCTGCTGTGGGCACGGCAGACACAGCGCTGGAGCGACTTTGACTTTGAAGGACCAGCCCGTGATGGATTTGCTGTAGACTGGCCTATACGTTATAAGGACATTGCACCATGGTACAGCTATGTTGAAAAGTTTGCCGGTATCTCTGGTAATAAAGATGGTCTTCCTAATTTACCTGATGGAGAATTCCTGCCTCCGCATGAAATGAACTGTGTAGAAAGTCATTTTCAGAAACAGGTTGCCAGTAAGTATAAAGACCGCCATGTGATAATGGGGCGCTGTGCGCATATCACCAAACCTGAGCCAATTCACTTACAGCAGGGAAGGGCGCAATGCCAGCACCGGACCATTTGTGAGAGAGGCTGCCCTTTTGGTGGCTACTTCAGCAGTAATGCTTCTACCTTGCCCTGGGCTGCCAGAACAGGAAACATGACCTTACGCCCTAATGCGGTGGTACATTCTATTATCTATGATGAAGATAAAGGAAAAGCAACCGGTGTAAGAGTGATTGATGCCGATACCAAGGAGGCAACAGAGTTTTACGCCCGTATTATTTTCGTGAATGCAGCTGCTTTAAATACGAACCTGATTCTGTTAAATTCCACCTCTCGCCGTTTCCCGAATGGCTTAGGTAACGATAATGGATTGATGGGGAAATATGTAGCTTTTCATAATTACCGCGCAAGAGTTTCTGCTGAATATGATGGCTTCCTGGAGTATACCACAGATGGACGTAGGCCAAACAGCCCGTACATTCCGCGTTTCCGTAATGTCTATAAACAGGAAACCAACTTCTTACGTGGCTATGCTGCGGGCTTTAGTGCATCACGGATGTCAGTACCAGGCGGAGATGGGCTGGGAGCAAGCCTGAAGGAGAGCCTGCTGAACCCTTCGCTGGGAGGCTGGCGTGTAGGTTCTCATATGATGGGGGAAACTATTCCGAAGGAAAGCAATTATGTAAGCCTTGATTTAAAACAAAAAGATGATTTTGGGATACCGCAGCTAAAGGTTTCTATAGATTACGATAATAATGATGAGAAAATGATTCAGGATTATTTTGAGCAGATAAGTGAAATGTTCACGAATGCTGGCTTCAAAAACATACGCACCTCAGACTCTAAACAAGCTCCCGGCTTAGACATTCATGAAATGGGAGGTGTAAGAATGGGACACGATCCGAAAATTTCGCTGCTAAACAAATGGAACCAGCTGCATGCCTGCAAGAATGTTTTTGTAACTGATGGGGCCTGTATGACATCTACCTCAACACAAAATCCTTCTTTATCTTATATGGCCCTTACAGCTCGTGCAGTAGATTATGCCGTCAATGAACTAAAGAGAATGAATCTCTAATAAGGTTATGCTTGTTTATAAGCTATTGGTTATTAATTAATTATGGCGTTCTTTATAATTAGCTCCGGCAAAGCGTAAATTTGCCGGGGCTAATTATAAAACCATTTACCCGTTTATCCGATACAAAGTGCTTAGTGGCCTGCTGTAATTTGAACTGTATAAAAGGGACATTATTCCATAAATATATCCTAATTATACATAGCTAGTCGCTTAAACAGAAAGAGGGAAGCCAGCTAAAAAAATGCTTTCTTTTCTGTTCTTATAGTGCCTAACATAGATAGTATACATGAAACAACAAACCTTGATTGGTGTCGATATAGGTACCACCAGTACAAAAACCGTAGCTTTTGATATTGAAGGTAAAGTCCTGTTTCATTATGCAATTGAATATCCCATTATAAGTAAAGAGCCAGACCATGCCGAGCAAGACCCTAAAGTGGTTTTACAGGCTGTGTTAGATGGCTTGAAAATAGTCGTAGAGCAGCTTCATAATAGTGGCTATCATCTGCAAGGAGTCAGCTTTAGTAGTGCTATGCATAGCCTTATTGTAGTAGATGAGCAAGATCACCTGCTCACAAACTGCCTGATCTGGGCTGATAGCAGGAGCAAAGAATACGCCACCGAGCTTAAGAACAGTGCTATTGGTCACACCATCTATCTGCAAACCGGAACGCCGCTTCACCCTATGTCGCCGCTTCCTAAAATATGCTGGCTACGGGACCATGAACCAGAGGTGTATCGGAAAGCAGCAAAGTTTATCGGCATAAAAGAGTATGTATTCTTAAGGTTATTCGGAGAACATAAAGTTGATTATTCTATTGCCTCAGCCACAGGGTTGTTCAATATTTTTGATTTAGACTGGCATACAGAAGCATTGAAGATAGCCGGAATTAATGAAGAGCAGCTATCTAAACCAGTGCCTTCCACATATACTTTTCATGACTTAAGGCCCAGGTATGCCACATACCTGAATATTTCTTCTGCCACACCTTTTGTTATTGGTGCCAGCGATGGTTGCCTGGCTAACCTGGGTTCTAATGCCGTCCGGCCTGGCGATGCTGTGGTGACCATTGGTACTAGTGGTGCAGTGCGTATGATGGCAGATAAACCGGCTACTGATCTGCAGGAGCGAATTTTTAGTTACATACTAACTCCCGAACGCTTTGTGTTAGGAGGTGCCGTGAATAATGGAGGAGTAGTGCTGCGGTGGTTTCGGGATAACTTCTTTGAACTAGAAACAGTAGCCGCCCGGGAGCAGAATTTCAATTCTTACACGCTGCTAAACAAAATGGCTTCCACTGTTCCTGCCGGAGCCGATGGACTTTTGTTTCTGCCTTACCTATTGGGAGAGCGGGCCCCTATTTGGGATGCCTCTGCACGTGGATGCTTTTTTGGTGTACATTTTAACCACACACGGGCTCATTTTGCAAGGGCGGTAATGGAAGGTGTTATCTTTGGGGTTTACAGCGTTGGCAAAGCCCTTGAACAAACTATAGGTACTGCCTCTGCTATTTATGCCAATGGGGGCTTTGCCCGCTCAGAGCTGTGGGTGCAAATGCTGGCAGATGTTTTTAACATACAGGTGCATATAACAGAAACACCCGAAGGTTCAGCCTTTGGAGCTGCGGTAATGGGAATGTACGCCTTAAACATGATTGATAACCTGGAAGAGGTAGAAAAAATGGTTACCATCACTAAAACTTTTGTGCCAGATCAGCTAAACCATCAGCGTTATATGAAGAACTTTGCGCTGTTTGAGGAGCTGTACCCGAAGCTTAAAGGTAGCTTTGGTAAATAGTATAATACCTGAATTAAAGCGAAGAAGAAGGCCTTGGTGTGCAGTAGGATGCTTGATTTTGTTGTTTCGAATCCTGTAAACTAATTTCCGCTTTCTATGTCTCTCCTGATTGTTGTTGCCGGTGTCGTAGCCTTGCTCATCCTGATATTAGGTTTTAAGCTAAACTCCTTTATTTCTCTTGTACTGGTATCGTTGGGGATAGGCATAACCGAAGGTATGGCTGTAAACCAAGTGCTGGTATCAGTACAGAAAGGAATAGGAGATACATTAGGGTCTTTGGTGCTGATATTAGGTTTCGGAGCCATGTTAGGTAATCTTATGTCAGAAAGTGGAGCCGCCCAACGAATTACGTATGGGCTTATGAACCGTTTTGGGAGGAAGAATGTGCAGTGGGCTATGGTACTGACTGGCTTGATTGTCGGCCTGCCTATGTTTTACAATGCTGGTTTTGTAGTGATTATACCCTTGGTGTTTGCTGTGGCGCTTTCTGCTGACCTACCTTTACTATATGTCGGTATTCCTGCAGCAGCGGCACTTTCTGTAACACATGGTTTTTTGCCTCCACACCCGGGGCCGACAGCTATTGCAGTTATATTTGAAGCAGACATTACCCGGGTGTTGTTGTACGGACTTATTATAGCTGTACCTACCATTGTAATAGCAGGGCCTTTTTTCACTCGCTTTCTGAAGCATATCCACACGTCACCACCGCAGAACTTATTTACTGCCAAAAAGTTTACAGAAGAGGAAATGCCGGGCTACGGAATAAGCGTGTTTACAGCTCTGGTACCTATCCTGCTCATGGCTACAGCTGCCATCCTTACTATCCTACTCCCTGCCACATCTGCAGTAAGGCAGTTGTTCGAGTTTGTTGGCGATCCTGTTATGGCTTTACTTATTTCGGTATTGGTAGCTATTGTTACCTTAGGCTTGAACAGAGGTAAACCCATGGCGGAGATAATGAAGACAGTAACAGACTCCATTGCAGGTATCGCCATGATTCTGTTGATAATTGGCGGAGGAGGTGCCTTAAAGCAGGTGCTGGTAGATAGTGGAGTGGGAGACGATGTCACGAACCTGGTAAGTAACACCTCATTGTCGCCCCTGTTTCTGGCTTGGTTGGTAACAGCACTATTGCGGGTTTGTTTAGGGTCAGCTACTGTTGCAGCCATTACCGGTGCAGGTATTGCATTACCCATGCTGGCAGCCACAGGAATTAGTCCGGAACTAATGGTACTGTCTATAGGAGCAGGTAGCCTGATGTTCTCTCATGTAAATGACCCTGGCTTCTGGATGTTCAAAGAATACTTTAACCTCACTATTCCACAAACCATTGCCACCTGGTCTATTATGGAAACTATTGTGTCAGTTATGGGGCTAATAGGTGCTTTATTACTTGAACTGGTTATTTAAGAGGAACTGCTCTAAAACTTAAATGTTAGCTTAGGGAAAAGCAGGGAAGATGGACAGACTGTGCGCTTATTTACCAATGGCAAGAGAGAGCACAGCCACTTGCTATCCTGGCTTTAACAATATAACAGCTACTTAAGCCAGGGCAGGCTTAAAGATTTCTTTTAGCACTTTTTGAGAGTAACACTTCAGCCGTCTGTTTAATCTCTTTGTTCCTATTCTGTTTATAGGTACACCAAGCTCGTTACTGCGTCTTGTAGCTTTAACTTCCACTTGTATCTCTTCATAAAAAGATAGCTCAAGGCCTTTATTGGTGGCGTACTCTCTTACGGTATAATAATAGCTCATAGCTGTATATGAATATTTACCAGTTATTGTGTTCGTTACGATTTCCAAGTTATAAAGTTCTAAAAATATTGATATTATTTTTTACAGAGAAACAAAAGTCCTGAAAATAGCGCTTATAACAATATAAGGTTAGATTATAAAAGTGGTCACAAATTTTTTTACTTACAAGCTTGGTTTATTAAAATTGTTGAGATATATTTATTCTATTCATTTCTAGATCAATAGATCCAAAGTCTGGTAAGCTAAGGCATTTATTAAGTACTGTATTTATTCTTCTTGGTAAGAAACTAACGTAAACGGTATTTCTCCTCAAAATTAAACATAACGTGAATTTAAAATTAAAGAATGGCAAGGGGTTATTATTGATTTAAAACCTAACAAACATAAGTTAGTAATTAGTATACAACTGTAGGTTTAAACGAATAAGCAGCTGTGATATTTATGAGTTAATTAGTAGATAATAAGCTTTCATTTGAAGGAAGTTTAGGGATAGGAGATAAGTTTAAGATATTTTTCACACATTTTTTTACCCTATAAACATGTTAACATATGCAAAAAAGTCTACTTAAAGAGCTGAGGTACTTGCTTGTGCTCCCTCTTTTCTTCTTGTCTGTTGCTGGAGCTGTTGCCCAAGGTGTTACAGTGAAAGGCAAGGTTACAGACGCTAATGGGCAAAGCTTACCTGGTGTTACAGTCGTTTTAAAAGGAACATCAATAGCTGCACCAACAGATTTTGATGGTAATTACATGCTGAATTTACCTAATGGCAATGGTACATTAATCTTTTCCTTTATTGGTTATCAGGGACAGGAAGTGCCAGTTAATAACCGGACAACAATAAATGTTTCGCTGGCCGACGATGCGAAAGCATTAGATGAAGTGGTAGTGGTAGGTTATGCTACACAGGAGAAAAAAGACCTGACAGGTTCAGTGGCCATAGTAGATGTTGCAGAAATGACCAAGCAGCCAGCTGCGCAGGTTTCAAGTATGCTACAAGGCAGAGCTGCCGGTGTTACCGTGTTGGGTTCAGGACAGCCTGGAGCTGCGCAACAAATAAGAATAAGAGGTTTTAATACATTTGGAAACAACTCACCATTGTATGTTGTGGATGGCGTGCCGACACAAAACATAAACGATATCAACCCCAATGATATTGAGTCGATGCAAGTACTGAAAGATGCCGGTTCTGCTTCTATTTATGGTTCCCGTGCTGCTAACGGTGTTGTTATTATCACTACTAGAAGAGGTAAAGACAAAATAACCGTGCAGTATGATGGATATTATGGTACACAAAGGCCTCCGAGTGGCAATGTATGGAACTTGGCGAATCCGCAGGAAATGGCTGATTTGACATGGAGGGCATTAAGAAATACTAATCCTGATGAACCTATTTCACATCCATTATATGGTTCCGGTGAAGCCCCAGTACTTCCTGATTATCTGGTTGCCGGTAGTAACACCGGGCTAATGGAAGGAGACCCAAGAGTAGACCCTTCTCTTTACAATTTGAATCCAAACTATACGGGTGGTAGTTCAGAGCTTAACTCCTTCTATCGTATTGTGCGTGCGAACAAAGAAGGGACCGAATGGTTTCATGAAATTTTTAAACCAGCGCCAATAACCAGCCATAATATAGCAGTGAGTGGTGGTGGCGATATAGGCAAATATTATTTCTCAGCTAACTATTTTGATCAGAAGGGTACACTGGCGAACACTTATTTTAAAAGATTCACGGTACGGTCAAACAGCACCTTTAATCTGAACAAGAAGATCAGAGTTGGAGAAAACCTGGCATATTCCATCATTGATAATCCTACATTGGATCTCAGTGGTGAATCTGTTATCAACCATGCTTACCGGCAGCAGACTATCATCCCGGTACATGACATCATGGGAAACTATGCGGGCTCTTCTGGTAATGGGCTGGGAAATGCTGACAACCCGGTTGCTATTTTAGACCGACGCCGTAACAATGAAGTCATGAATACCCGCCTGTTTGGTAACGTGTTTGTTGAGGCAGACATTATAGAAGATTTTACATTACGTACCAGCTTTGGTGGCGAGTTGTATCATAATACAAATAACTCCTTTACTTTCCCGGAGTATGAAAGTGCTGAAAACTCTACCTTTAACCAGTTTGAGCAAAATGCCAATAATGGCTATAACTGGACCTGGACCAACACATTGTCTTATCACAAGACCCTAAATGATGTGCATGATCTGAAAGTGCTGGTTGGAACAGAAGCATACAATAATTTCTCAAATAACTTAGGTGGCGTTACGCAGGGGTATTTCTCTTTCGATCCTAATTTTACGAACCTTTCGACTGGTTCCGGTACGCAAACAAACTCCAGTAGCAGAAGCTCAGATGCGTTGTACTCGTTAATCGGAAGGATAGACTATAACTTAATGGATAAGTATCTGTTAGGGTTTGTCATCCGCCGTGATGGATCATCCCGCTTTTTGAATAACCAATACGGTACATTTCCGGCAGTTAGTGCTGGCTGGCGTATTTCGCAGGAAGGGTTCATGCAGAACGTTTCATGGGTTAGTGATTTGAAGTTGCGTGGTGGATATGGTGTAATGGGTAACCAGTTGAACGTAGATCCAAGCAATGCTTTTACCACCTATGGCCAGGACAGGAACCTTACGTTTTATGACATTAATGGTACGAACAACAGTACAACGCTAGGTTTCAGGCAGGCACGTATCGGTAACCCGGATGCCAAGTGGGAAACCAATGTAAACAGCAATATAGGTTTCGATGCGACTTTGTTCAATGGTAAACTAGATGTTACGGCAGATTACTACAGCAAAGAAATAAGAGACTTATTATATAACCCTGAACTTCCTGGTACTGCAGGTGCTGCTACTGTGCCATATGTAAACATTGCTAAAATACAGAACAAGGGCTTCGATGCCGCTATAACTGGCCATATAGAAGTTACATCAGATCTGAGGTTTGACCTGACGGGTACAATTACTACCTATAAAAACAAAATTCTGAAAGTATCTAATGGCGCTCAGAATTTCGATTTGGAGTCACGTCGCTTTAATGGTAACTATATAATCCGTAATCAGGTTGGTTCTTCTATGAGTTCCTTCTTTGGTTATCAGATTGAAGGTTTCTGGGATGATGAAGCAGAAATCAACGCCGCTAATGAACAAGCACGTGCTGCAGCTAACGATCCTAATGCCGTTTACCAGACAGACGTTAAGGTGGGGCGCTTTCGCTATGCTGATATAAATGATGATGGGCAAATTACCGCTGATGATAGGACCATACTGGGAAGCCCTAACCCGGATTTTACCTATGGCCTGAACATCGCAGCTACTTATAAGAACTTTGACTTTACCATGTTCCTGTACGGTTCACAAGGAAATGAGATATGGAACCAGGTAAAATGGTGGACAGATTTCTATACTAATTTTGCCGGAGCTAAAAGTAAAACTGCTGTATATGATTCCTGGACACCAGAAAACCATGATGCAACAGCTCCTATTCAGGAAAACGTAGGGTCATTCAGTACAAGTACTGTCCCTAATTCTTATTATGTGGAGAATGGTTCTTACCTGAGAGCTAAAAACGCACAAATAGGTTATTCTTTACCTGCCTCTTTAACCAGCAAGTACGGCATTGGAAGATTAAGAGTATACGTGCAGGCAGCAAACCTTTTCACTATTACTAAATACTCTGGTGTAGATCCGGAAATTACGGGGTATGATGATACAGGTGGAGTTAAAACTACAGGCTTTGGTATAGATGAAGGTAACTACCCTAACATGCGCCAGTACCTGTTCGGTTTAAATGTGTCATTTTAAAAGTGTTCAAAGTTAATTTCTTTCAATATGAAAAGATCTAAATTCATATTAATGGCTGTGGTAATGGCTACTGCCATGCAAGTGTTTACTTCATGCGAAGAAGAGTTTCTAGATAAACCAGCTCTAGGAGCTTTGGACCCAAGTCTAGTAGCCAACAAAGCGGGTGTGGAAGCCCTTCTAATAGGTGCCTACGCCGCGTTAGATGCTCAGGGCGACGGGGAATCAATTGTTGGTGGTGGCCAGTGGGAGGCAGCTCCTACTAATTGGATTTATGGAAGTGTTGCCGGTGCAGATGCGCATAAAGGTAGCCTTGGTTCAGATCAGCCTGCTATCAATTCTATTGCTAATTTTATTACAGACCCAAGTAATGGGTTTTTAAATACCAAGTGGAGGGCCATGTACGAGGGAGTGTCACGCGCCAACTCTGTACTGAGTCTGATGCAGGAAGCAACTGACATTTCAGATGCAGAAAAGTTAAGGATTGCTGGGGAAGCACGTTTCCTGCGTGGGCACTATTACTTTGAGCTGAAGAAAATGTTTAACATGGTGCCCTGGATTGATGAAACAACAACGGACTTTAATCAGCCCAATAATGAAGATATCTGGCCTAAAATTGAAGCAGACTTTCAGTTTGCTATGGATAACCTGCCAAATACGCAGGCACAGGTTGGAAGAGCAAACAAATGGGCTGCAGCTGCTTACCTTGGCAAAGCTTATATGTTTGAGCATAAATACGCAGAGGCAAAAGCTATGTTTGATCAGGTGATTACTTCTGGAGTTACGTCTAATGGGTTGAAGTATGGCCTTGTAGATAAGTTTAAGGATAACTTTGATGCTTCCTCTGAAAATAACAAAGAGTCTGTGTTTGCTATACAGATGGTGGCTAATGACGGTACAAATACTATTTCAAATGCCAACCAGGGCGAGATGCTGAATTACCCATACAATAGTCCCTTCCGCTGCTGTGGCTTTTATCAGCCTACTTTTGATTTGGCTAATTCTTACCGCACCAATACACAGGGACTTCCTTATCTGGATAATTACAACGCAACTCCATTAAAAAATGACCAGGGAATTAAATCTGATCAGCCCTTTACTCCGGATGAACAACCTGTAGACCCCCGACTGGACTGGACTGTAGGGCGACGTGGTATTCCTTTTTTGGATTGGGGCAACCACCCAGGGCAAACATGGATACGTGAGCAAAATACAGCCGGACCTTATTCTGCCAAGAAACATATTTACTGGCAAGCTACAGCAGATACATACTCTGACCAGCATTCATGGGCTCCTGGTTCTGCTATTAACGTTGTACTAATCAGATTTGCAGATGTTCTGTTGATGGCAGCTGAAGCCGAAGCACAGTTAGGTAATCTGGCACAGGCACAGGAGCATGTTAATATGGTGCGTGCCAGAGCTGCTAACCCTATTAACTATGTGCATGAATATGTAGACCCAAGCAAGCCTCTTAGTGGTTTCACTGATGAACCAGCTGCAAATTATAACATAGCGACCTACCCTGCAGGTTACTTTGAAGGTTTGGGTAAAGACGAGGCACTGGAAGCTATTTACTTCGAACGCAAACTGGAACTGGCCCTGGAAGGCCATCGCTTCTTCGATTTGGTGCGCTGGGGAATAGCTGATCAGGTATTAAATGCATATTTCGACTATGAGGGGAATATAGTGCCAGATGTGAGTACAGGAAATTTCACAAAAGGGAAAAATGAATATTATCCTATTCCACAAAGGCAAATTGACCTACAGACAGTAAATGGAGAGTCAGCCTTAACGCAGAATCCTAATTACTAACTCTACACTCTACAAAGCGCAAAGCTTAAACAAGCTTTGCGCTTTGTAGTCTTATCGCTAAAGATGCTTATTAGTGCTTTAGCTTTACTTGTTTTCATTCGTAACAGCACAGCAAGTTGATCTTTTACAAACAACTTACACAGCGCCTACTACAGAGGTATATTGTACGGCTGTGTTTTCTCCCTTTGATGGCTCTTTTATTAAGCAATTGCAATGCCTCTTCTGGCCATGAAGCTTTGCATGATGAAAACATTGGAATTATAGATAAGTCACTGCCTGATACTTCTGAGGCCGTTCATTTATCGGGTAAAGCTCTTGCACAAGTTTACTGTAAAGCCTGTCATGCGTTTCCAGATCCGGGCTTACTGGATAAAGCTACATGGCAGAAAAATGTATTGCCACAAATGGGTTTACGCTTAGGCTTGGGTACTACTAACCTAAATCCTCTTTTAGGAAGAACTACCAAAGAGGTGTACGAGCTTTTAAGTGCAGGGATCTATCCGCAGGAGCCATACATCAGTACAACTGACTGGCAAAAAATTGAAGATTACTATATACAGAATGCTCCTGAGAAGTTAGCTCTGCCTGAAACTCCTGAGGTAATATCTGGCTTGGAAAATTATTCTGTAGTTGTTCCTGCTCTTAACAAAGGGAGGTCATCTGTAACAACGTTGGTGAAATACCTGCCTGATGCAAAAGAGTTGTGGGTTGGAGACATGAGGAACTGGCTTTTCCGGCTTAATCCGCAGTTGCAGGTAGCAGACTCTATGGTAGTGGATACACCCCCTGTGGATATAGTAAAATATAAACAAGCTTATAAAGTTTTAACCATAGGCTCTATTATCCCTTCTGATAAAGGACTTGGACATTTGCATGAGTCTCCTGGAAAAGCTGCGTCCGTATATATGGAGCCTTTATTGGCTGATTTGCGAAGACCAGTAAATGTTGTAGAGGCAGACCTGAATCAGGATGAGTTACAGGATCTGATAATCTGCAACTTTGGCTATAACCTAGGTTCTTTGGTTTGGTATCAGAATAAGAGCAATGGAAAGTACCAGCCAAATATTCTGAAGAATTTACCAGGAGCCATAAAAGCAGAGGTAACAGATTTAAATGGTGATGGCCTGCCTGATATTGTGGCAATGTTTGCCCAGGGTACTGAAACAATAATGGTTTTTTATAATAGGGGAGAGGGATCTTTTACTGAAGAAAACCTGGTTCAGTTTCCACCTGTCTATGGTTTAAGCTATTTTGAACTAGCTGACTTCAACAAAGACGGAGCGCCAGACCTTTTGATAACGAATGGTGATAATGCAGATTACTCTTCCATTGTAAAGCCTTATCATGGAGTCCGGATTTACCTGAATAACGGGAATAATAAATTCCGGGAGAAGTATTTTTACCCAATGCCAGGTGCAACAAAAGCCGTAGCCCGGGACTTTGACAAAGATGGAGAACTAGATATAGCAGCTATTGCGTATTTTCCGGACTATGATAATGCACTTGAGAGTGGGTTTGTCTATCTGCAACAGAATAGTAACTTCACCTTCAGGGCCAGTACTTTTTCTAATTCATGGTTAGGCAGGTGGTTTACGCTAGAGTCCTGTGACTATGATCAGGATGGGGATGAGGATATTATATTAGGAGCTTTTACGAATGCCCTTACCCCTGTACCCCCTGCTTTGCAGGTACAATGGAATAAGAGTAGTCCGAGTGTAGTGGTATTGCAGAATACCAGAACCATTAAAAAACTACTACCTGAACAGGCTTCTGAAATGATAGTTAATTATTAATGTATTGATATTCTTCTTTGAAGAATCAGTTAAAAAATCGACAAAACTTCTAAATATAAAGCTTATGTGTAGCAGACGTTATTTTCTTAAAAGTTCAGCTTCCGTAGCGCTTGGAGCGCTTTTTCTTCCAGTATTATCTGAAGCAGCCAGAAACACTATTAAAGTAAATAATGTAGGAATTCAGCTTTATACTGTTCGAAAAGCGATGCTGAATGATGCGGCAGGTACACTAAAGCAGCTGGCTCAAATAGGATACAAGGAATTGGAGTCTGCCAGAAGTGAGAAGGGACTTTACTATGGCTTACAGCCAAAAGAAATAAAAAATATTGCTGAAGACCTGGGCATGACCTTACGAAGTGGCCATGTGCACATCGATAATGATTGGGAGCGTACTGTAGCTGCTGCCGCTGAAACCGGGCAGGATTATTTAATTTGCTCTACACTTCCTTCACAAGGGCAGACGGTAGCTAACTATCAACACTGTGCTGACACTTTTTCCAAAGCAGCTGAGGACTGCAAAAAGGCTGGTGTCATGTTTGGCTATCACAACCACGATTACGAGTTTGAGAAAGAAACCGGGCAGGTACTATATGATGTGCTGTTGGACAGAACAGACCCTGAGATGGTAAAAATGGAAATGGACTTAGGCTGGGTTATTTTAACAGGTAATGACCCGGTAACTTATTTTGAAAAATACCCTGGCCGCTTTCCTTTATGGCACTTGAAAGATATGGATAAAGATAAACTGCAAAGTACGGAATTTGGTAAAGGGGCGATTAATATTACACGTATGCTGCAAAATGCCGATAAGTCTAAAATGAAGTACTTTTTTGTAGAGCAGGAAGAGTATACAGGAACTGCTATGAATAGCGTAAAATATAACTTTAACTACCTTAAAAAACTACATATGTAGTCTGAATATCTGTTTAGAATAAACTTCAGGAATCCTTACGGTTGCCTGATAATTAAATCTTTATTTTCAGGGTAAGTACAAGTAAAAGGGCTGCCATTAATGGTAGCCCTTTTACTTGTTAATCCATTTAAAGTGTTGCTTATTTATCAGATGCATAGCTTATTTTAGCATTCACACCGTAAGAAACGATCTTGTTGTTTTCAACATTAGCATTCATCTCTTTGATGTATATAGAACGGATGTTGTCTACTGATTTAGCTGCTTCTGCTAATGCGTTTTCAGTAGCATCGTCAAAACTTTTATCTGAACTTGCAATTACCTCTAAAACTTTTACTATTGCCATAACTCTTAATCTTAAGTGAAAAATTAAAACTTTTATTTATCAATAGTTTACGGGTGTAATTCCGAGGGGTTAAGTATTTGTGACAACAATGAGTTACAAGTTGCCCATTCCTTAACGGTTTTTAGTCAATTGCTGAGTTTGCTATATAAAGTTTCGGTATAGGGAATGTGAAATTTGCACTACAGGAGCAAGTTATTCGAGCGTAAGAAGCTGATTGTCTAAAGAATGAACAACTGTCAGAGAAAAGAACTTTATGTTCCTCTTTCCTGCAGATATTCCTGTATTTCCTTAACTGTTTCTCTGGCCGATCTGCCAACACCAATAAGCGTAGCAGATGCAAAGCCCGTCCAGCCGCCATAGCCAACCAGCCACAGGCCAGGCTGCTCGGTTGCTCTGGTGCCATTTGTTACTATCTTGCCTGTGGCTTTAACAAGGTTCAGGCACTGCAAATGGTCTAGTGCGTAGCCAAAGCCGGTACACCATATTACAGCATCTATTTCTTCTTTTGAGCCATCAGGCCAAATAACACCTTGTTCATAAAACCTGTCAAATGGGCGGAGGGTGTGCAATACACCACGTTCACGTGCCTCTAAGACAGATGGCATCATGACGATGCTGCCGAGGTTATACTGCTCCGGGCTTAGCGGTTCACCTTTCTGTAAAGCATAATATTTGGCAGAGGCCAGATCAAACAAAACTCTGCCATCTACATCATCCGGGAGATAGCTCGGCTCCCTTAGGGTTATCCATTTTGCATGAGCTATTTTAGATACCTCTGCCAAAACCTGAGCTCCTGAGTTTCCTCCGCCTATTACTATTACCTTTTTACCCTTTAACTGCTGCGGATTTTTGTACTGTGAGGAATGTAGCTGTAGGCCTTTAAACATTTCCTGGCCAGTATAGGAAGGAATGTAAGGCTTCTGTAAAATGCCTGTGGCGCTAATAACGGTGCGGGCAAAATAGCTTTGATTGTTTGTTTTTACCTCAAATAGGTTATTTTTAAAACAGACATCCATTACATGTACAGGCCTCTCGACAGAAATTTTGTACCGTTCTTCATAAGTCTTAAGATAAGATATTACCTCTTCCCGCGTCGGATATTTATGCTGGCTTTTGGGCATCAGGTAACCCGGTAAGTTGCTAAACTCAGGAGGAGAGAAAAGTGTAAGAGAGTCCCACGCTTTTAACCATGCTCCGCCCGGTTCCGGATTATCATCCAAGATCAGATAAGTGAGGTTGGTTCTTCTGAAGAAGTAGGCGCATGCCAGGGCACTCTGGCCACCTCCGACAATTATAGTATCTAATATATCACTCATTTAAGAAATCCCTGGAACGGGAAACTGTTGCTTGTTTAAGGTGTCTGTTATTGATTATACTCACTTTATTGTAACATTATCTGACTCTAGAGTAGTCTTGTCCTTTGCTTTGGTAATAGTGGTTGGTACTGTCAGTTTTGACGGCATATTACTTTTAGCTTTTGCCTCAGATAAATCTTTTTCAGAAGTGGTGCTTAAAGTTTTCATTTGCAGTTCAGGTGAAGCTTTCGCTGGATGTTCCAACCGACCTAAACCACTTTTAGAAGTTTTACTTCTGTCTCCCTGGGTGCCGCTGTCCTGGTACGTAAACTCAATAATACACCCTCTGCAGTTACTACCCTCGGGGTCTTCTTCAGATGGCCCTGACGTGACGGATGTGCTGTCTAATGCCAGGTAAAGCTTTCCTCCATCAGGTGATATAGCTACATCACGGTACCTAACGGGAGCTTTAAAGTACGTAATGGTATCGCCTGTAATACCGTTGCCTTTACTGTTCAGCTTTAAGCGGATAAGTTTTCCTGTTTTTAAGGTAGGAACTAATAAAGAATTTCTCCAGCCGGGTATGGTGGTAGAAGTATAAACTTCAATGCTACTAGGAGCTTCGGAAACCCATTCCGTTTTTTTAGCATCATCTTTCACTTTAGTGGCCACTATCTTAAGGAAATCGTTGCTAAGCGGGTAAAGCGTTTTAATAGGATTTTGATAGTTCTTAGCTCCTATAGCTCTTACGTTGGCATGTTCATTTTCAATGAAAGGGTAAGTTGTATTCCACGTGCCGGGTAAACTACTGTGGCTGGTGGCTCCTGCAGCAAGGCCATTGTAATTATTGTCATCATAGCCTATAACCAAAGGGTGCCCATAATTTTTCCCTTTTTCAATGATGTTGATTTCATCGTCTGAAAAAGGGCCATGTTCTGACGAGTAAATCTTACTATCACCTCCCACTATGGCATAGGCCAGACCTTGCGCATTGCGGTGTCCATAGCTCCACACTGCATTATTGAAAGGATTATCATTTGGTATCCATTTATCCAAAGGGTTTCTATCGTTATCCGGCTCTAGGTTAAACCGAAGAACCTTTCCCTCATATACCTTCTTATCTTGTGCATGATTTGGTCTGCCGGCATTATCGTATTGCCCTGCGCCCATGTCACCAACGGTATAAAAAAGATAATCTTTGCCTGCTATAGGAGCAATTAATAGCCTGCCGGAATTATGGTCGTTGCTACCAGGAATGGTGTCGCATAAGGTAAGCGGATTTAAGAGTTTCTGTGCCTCTGCATCATATTCATAACGAACTATTCTAGTGGTGTAATAATTACCGCCATAGTTCGGTAAACTACCATTTCCTTTGCTATCTGCCCCGGCAAAGTTATAAACATAGGTCAGGTACACATAAGGCTTTCCGTCTTGTAACTGCGGGTGCAATGCCATACCCATCAAACCTCCCTGAGGCCATGATTTCCCTCCATCTATTTCATCTGGTATTTTATCATACCTGGGGAAGTTCTTTTTGTCGTTTAAGTCAAGAATTACAGTTTTTGAGCCATCTGCAGGACTTATTCTGCTAACTCGGTAGCCTTTGGCTTCTGTTACCCATAAAAACTGATCAGGGCCATATGTAATTTCCCACGGATCGCTTAGTTCTTTGGCAATGACACGCTTTGCAAAAACTTCGCCCAGCGGTCCCTTTGCTGTTTGAGCCTCTACTTCACTATAGAAGAAAGCCAGTAAGCATGCTAATAAAACAACTGTTTGTTTCATGCGATTTAAGATAAGTTTCAACCTCTGTTTTCTACCCACATTCCAATGGAATCAATAGTTGAACTTCTAATTAGAAATTAAGTTACCTTAAAACGTAAGGAAAAAGTTTAAAAGTGAGGAGATGGCTAGCTGTAGTTTAAGTGCCTTCTAACTGGCGATTCAAGAGTAACTGAGGGATTCAAATGCGAGGTTCTGATCAGAGCTTTACATCTGAATCTGCATGGCCCCGATAGAAAATTTATAAAGGAGAAATGCAGTAAATGAAGATAGTTATTTAATGTTCTGTTTTTTAAGAGGGTTTAGTAGATATTCTAAGCCGTTTATCTTGATTTCATAAATAGTAGCCAGTTGCATTCCTAACTTGCCTGGCGGAAATCCCTCTCTGTAAAACCATTCCAGGTAAGAAACAGGTAAGTTGCACAAAGTAGTGCCTTTGTACTTACCAAAGGGCATCTTGAATTTTACAAGATCTTTAAGAATGTCGGAATTAGGTTGTTCGGACTCTGCCATATTTAAAGGTATGTTAGCTGAACTTGCTGCAGTTTAATCAGTAAAGTCGGTTGTGAATATTTAATTTTCCTAAGCCAATTAAGAGGTTCCTGCCTGGCTGAAGGAGAGGTTATGGAATATGCCAGATTATGCTTTGGTCATTTCGATATGGTCAATACCGTCTTCATCGTATACTTCACCAGATTGTATGAAACCAAACGCTTCATAAAACTTCTTGGCATATACTTGGGCTCCTATTTTTATAGGACCGTTGCCGTAAGCGTTGTAGCATTCTTCCAACGCTATTTCCATCAATACCTTTCCGAAGCCAGTTCCTCTAACAGCAGGGCTGGTAACAATACGGCCTATAGATATGGTATCAGGATAAGACAGACCATGAGGCACTAAGCGGGCAGTTGCTACCAATTCGTCACCTTTGTAAAGCAGCAGGTGGAGGCACTTTTGGTCTTTATTGTCGAGATCCAGGAAAACGCAGTTTTGCTCTACCACAAACACCTCGCTTCTTAACCGAAGCATATCATACATTTCATGAGGTGTAAGTTCATCAAAAGCTTTACAGATTTTTGTAAGAGACATGTACAGGTAATTGTTCTTTAGATAATAGATTTAGGTTTGAATAGGCATAATTACTAAAAAGTAATGGATGATGTACCACCACAAGAGCAAAAAGCCCCTGATATATTTCTATCAGAGGCTTTGAAAACATTGGTAATGCTGCTGTTTCTATTGTGACCATTCTGTTGGCTCGCGGTCCCAGCGGTGTTGTTTTAGCTCATCGAGCAGGTCTTTGGGTAAGCTCTTGCCATCGCTGGTGCTGATGTTAGACTGTACATGGTTTGCCTTGCGCATTCCTGGTATAGTCGTGCTGATGCTGGGGTTGCTTAAAATAAAGCGGAGGGCCATTTCAGGCATTGTCATTCCTTCTGGAACCAGCGGCTTTAATTTATCCGCATGTTCTACGCTGGAATTGAGGTTTTCCGGTACAAAGTACGTGCTGCGCCAGTCGTCTTCCGGAAAAGTGGTTTCTTTGGTGAAGTTACCAGTTAAGGTGCCTTCATCGAAAGGAACACGGGCAATAACACCTATGTCCAGTTTCTCACAAAGCGGGAATAACTTATCTTCGGGTGCCTGGTCAAAAATGTTATAAATAACCTGTACACTGCTAATGTGGCCGGTGCGGAGAGTGTTAAGCACATTTTCAGGTTCCCAGCGGTTTACGCTTACGCCCATGTGCTGAATTTTACCGTCTGCTTTCAATTTCTCAACAGTACGCTGCCACTCTTCATTTTCAGCCCAGCTATCTTCCCATACATGGAACTGCTGCAGGTCTATGGTTTCTACATTCAGGTTCTTAAGGCTCTTTTCTGTATACTCTATAATATGATCTGCCGGAAAACAATCTTCTAACTTATACGAGGGCTTAGAAGGCCACTGCATATTTTTAGGAGGTATTTTAGTTGCTATATACAGGCGTTTATCCGGTTGCCGTTTTAGCAAGCGTCCCAGAATCTGCTCACTTTTACCTGCTCCGTACCCCCAGGCGGTGTCAAAGAAATTGCAGCCACCTTCTACGGCTATGTCTAATGAGCGGTCAGACTGCTCCTCGTCAGAACCAGTCCAGCCCGCCATGCCCCACATTCCATAACCGATCTCACTTATTTCCCAGCCTGTACGGCCAAATCTTCTGTATTCCATAGTTGTCGTTTAAATGTGTAGTTGTAAATATAAACAATGGTGTTTGTAGTGCTAGCTTATACCCTTAACGTAATTTAGCCACCACAGATTAAGGTGCGTTGAGATGATGTATTATAGTCTCATTTAAAGTCTGACAACAGACTTTGAGGGGTGTACTAAAACAAGTAGCTCTATAAAATAGTACATATTGTTTATAAGCACCTAGAATCGTATAAATAGTATGGATAATTCGGATATTGAAGAAGTAGAAGAAAGCTCAGAAGGTACACTGGAACAGCCCGCAGTTGTACTTCCACAAGGGTTGCGTGCAGCTAATGTTCTTTTTATGGGTCCTGTTGTGGATGGTTTTTTCCAACCTGTTCCTGATAAATTATTTACTCCACCAAGGTGGGAGCAGGGAAACTACAGGGTAACAGCAGGTAAATGGCCTACTGCCAGTACAGTTCCTGTCTTTACAGATTTAACGCATTACAATGGGTACTACCTTCTGATTATGGCCTCAGGTTGGGAAGATAAAGTCATAAGCCAGGCCAGGATAATTGGAGTGCAGGATTCGTCCTCAGGTGATGTAATTAGTAAGTTTGCGTATGCTACAATGCAGGAAAAGGAAGAAGAGATAGCAGTTTATATATCCGGTATAGGTAACTAAGCTAGCTGTCTTGACGGAATAAAAAAGCAAAAGCCGCTTAACTACACGAAGCGGCTTTTGCTTTCAATAAAAAGTAAGATTTAGAGTTTTGCAACTTCGCCATTATTCAGCCAGCGTTCAAAAAACTCATAGGTTCTTAGCATCTGGTCTATACGTTGGCGGTTGTTGCCACTGCGGGTAATTTCATGCGTAGCACCCGGGTGGCGCACGTACTCTACTGGTCTGTTTAAAATTTTCAGGCTTTTGTAAAGCATTTCACCCTGAATGACTCCGGTACGTAAATCATTTTCGCCGTGAAAGATGATAAGTGGTGTTGTGATATTTTGCACATACGTTAGCGGTGACTCACTTTGGATGATAGGTTTACTTGCTTCTTCCCAAGGGTAACCACCAAAGTAGTTAGGTACTAAGCGCCAGGCATTGCCTTCGCCAAAGAAAGTGCCCAGGTCATACACGCCACGCTGAGAACAGGCGGCTTTAAAGCGTTGGTCGTGGCCCACGATCCAGGATACCATGTAGCCGCCATAAGATCCTCCGGTAACCGCTAAACGAGCCGTGTCGGCCCAACCTTCGGCTACAGCATGATCCAGGGCTGTAAGTATGTCAGTGGCTGGTCCATTGCCCCAGTCTTTCATGTTAGCCCTCATAAACTTCTCGCCATAGCCTCCGGAGCCACGCGGGTTGCTATATACTATTCCGTATCCTCTGGAAGCAAAAAACTGGTACTCGTGCCACATGCTGCCTTCGCCGGGGCCCCACATAGCAGTTGGCCCACCGTGTATTTCCAGTAGCAACGGGTATTTAGTGCCAGCCTGGTAGTTTGTAGGTTTCATTACCCAATATTCAACTGTTTGCCCCTTGCTGTTTGTAAATGTCTTTTTCTCTGGCAGGCTCAGCTTTTTGTCTTTTACCCAATCGTAGTTAAAGGAAGAAAAACGTTTTTCATTTTTAGCTGCCGCATCAGCCAAGTACAATTCATTTGGGTTAGTTACCTCTGTTTTGACAAAAACCATTTTATTTTTACGAACATCAAAGCTGCCTACACCACTGGTAAAGCTTGTCAGCTGCTCTACTTTCTTGCTTTTAGGACTAACTCTGTTTAGTATAACGCCACCGTTGGAAGGAGAAGTAAAGTATAAATACTTGTCATCTTCAGACCAGGTGAGGTTACTTTTATTACGGTCAACAGGTATGATAACCATGTCGGCTTCACTGCCATCCAAAGGCATAATGGCAAGCTGAGGGATTCGTACATCATTAGTAGGGCGGTACTGGAAAGCAAGCCATTTGCCTGAATACGATAAGCGGGCACTGTTATAAGCCATGCCGTTTTTGCCTAAGAGCTGCTTTAAACCGCTTCCGTCGGTGTTTATGCTGTATATTTCTGATTCCTGAGAGCGGTTAGGATGTTCCGAATCATCTTTATCTCCTTCGAAAATAATGCGTTTACCATCTTTTGTGAAAGAGGGATGGTAACTTGTAGAGAAGCCGGGAGTAAGGTCTTTGGGGGTGGCCTCAGGTTGGGCATCCATTATAAAGATGTGCGATAAGTCTATGCTGCCTGTTACGCTAGCTTCTTCCTGAAAATCAAGTTGATTGATAACTTTAGCTTTATTTTCCTTTTCATTTTTGTCCAGGTAGCTACGGATTTCGGCTAAAGTACCATCTGCATTTGGTTTGGCTGAGTTAACATTCAGGTGCTCATTCTGAAAGAAGCCTGGTTTCTCATAAGACCATTTGGGGATTTCTTTATTTGGGTTAAGCAGGGTATCAGCTAAGAACTCTTTTAAGCCGAAGCCTGATGTAAAAAGTAACTGTTTGCCATCGGGGCTCCACACGGGGCTGTTCGCACCATATTTAAACTTCGTAAGTTGCACTGGCTCGCCACCTTGCATAGAGAGCAGGTAAATCTGTGGCTTTCCATCTGTTGCCCTTACAAAAGCCAGTTGCTTTCCATCAGGGCTCCATGCAGGTTGTGAAGCGCTGTTGATGCCATAGGTTAACTGCCGGGGAGCTTCTTGTAAAGAGCTGCCTGTAGAAGCAATGTATAACTGGGTGCTGTACTTATACTCTGATTCTTTGGCCAGCTCAGGCTCAATACTGGTAACAGAAAAAGCAGCTGTACTACCATCGGGCGTAAGTGTTACATTCCCAATTTGCTTAATCTTCAGTAAATCTGTTACTTTAATAAGCTCCTCACCATTTTGTGCATTTGAAGCAAATGCTGCTACACAAAAATAAAGAAGGAGCAGGAAAGAGCTTTTTTTCATTTTAGTTAAGATTAACAATATAAACAATGCCGTTATAGCCTTAGATAAAAGTTTATACTAAGCTAATGGTTCTAAATATAGCAACAAAAGCTTTATAATAAGAGATAGTTCTGTATGAATAGGATAAAATGTTTAATAATATGTTAATAAAGTGGTCTGGGTAGTCATTTTTCTTTAACCTTATTCAACTAAACTATCGCTCTCTGTTTGAAAGCTTGTTTAATGATCTTGATAAAATTTTGTAATTATATAGCATAAAGGTATTGTCAACTGAATAACTACTATAGCATGAAGCGTATCTTCCTTAGTGTTTTTACCCTTATCACGTTTACGGTATCAGCGCAGGTGTCGACAGTTCAGTCTGTGTCGGAGCCGGAGGAGCTGGTGAACCCGCTGATGGGCACCGACTCCAAGCCGAGCCTGTCGAACGGGAACACCTACCCGGCCATTGCCGTGCCCTGGGGTATGAACTTCTGGACCCCTCAGACGGGCAAGATGGGCGACGGCTGGGCCTACACCTACGCATCAGACAAGATCAGGGGCTTTAAGCAGAGCCACCAGCCCTCGCCCTGGATGAACGACTACGGCCAGTTCGCCATCATGCCGGTGACCGGCAGCCTGAGGTTCAGAGAGGAGGAGAGGGCCAGCTGGTTCTCCCACAAGGCAGAGGTTGCCAAGCCCTACTACTACAGCGTCTACCTGGCAGATGCCGATGTGACCGCAGAGATCACGCCCACAGAGCGGGCGGCGCAGTTCCGCTTCACCTTCCCCGCCTCCGACAGCTCCTTTGTGGTGGTGGACGCCCTGGACAAAGGCTCTTATGTGAAGGTGATCCCGGAGGAGAACAAGATCATCGGCTACACCACCAAGTATGCCCGCGGTCCTCTGCCGGACTTCAAGAACTACTTTGTCATTTACAGTGACAAGTCCTTCACCCTTTCCCGCACCTGGCGAGGCGACAGGCTGGTGAAGGACTCCCTGGAGCTGAAGGCTGACCATGCCGGGGCCGTGATCGGCTTCAGCACCACGAAAGGAGAGCAGGTGAACCTGAAGGTGGCCTCCTCCTTCATCAGCTTTGAGCAGGCAGAGCTGAACCTAGAAAGGGAGCTTGCCGGGGACGGCTTTGACCAGACCAGGCAGAAAGCCAAAGCCACCTGGAACAGCACCCTCAGCCGCATCAGTGTGGAGGGGGGCACCGAGGAGCAGTTGCGCACCTTCTACTCCTGCCTCTACCGTACCCTGTTCTTCCCGCACAAGATGTACGAGCTGGACGCCGCCGGTAATATCTTGCACTACAGCCCCTACAACGGCAGGACGCTGCCCGGCTACATGTTTGCCGGCACCGGTTTCTGGGACACCTTCCGAGCGCTATACCCTTTCCTGAACCTAGCTTACCCGTCCATCAACAAGGAGATGCAGCAGGGGCTGATCAACGACTACAAAGAGGGCGGCTGGCTGCCCGAGTGGTCCAGTCCCGGTTATGCCAACATCATGGTGGGCAACAACTCGGCCTCGGTGGTGGCCGATGCCTACATCAAGGGCCTGCGGGGCTACGACATCAATACTCTCTACGAGGCCCTAGTGCACGGGGCCAACAACGAGGGACCCATGACAGCGGTGGGCCGTGCCGGTGTTGATTACTACAACGAGCTGGGCTACGTGCCTTACGACGTGGGCATCAACGAGAACGCTGCCCGCACGCTGGAGTATGCCTACGATGACTTTGCCATCTACCAACTAGCGAAGGCCCTGAAGCGTCCGCAGGAGGAGATAAACCTGTACGCCTGGCGCAGCCAGAACTACCGCCACCTCTACGATGCGTCCACAGGGCTGATGCGGGGCAAGAACAAGGACGGCAGCTTCCAGTCGCCTTTCAACCCGTTCAAGTGGGGGGATGCTTTTACCGAGGGCAACAGCTGGCACTACAGCTGGTCGGTTTTCCATGATGTGCAGGGGCTGATAGAGCTGATGGGGGGGAAGCGGAACTTTGTGGCCAAGCTGGACTCGGTATTCTCGCTTCCGCCGGTCTTCGACGACAGCTACTACGGGGGTGTGATCCATGAGATACGGGAGATGCAGATCGCCAACATGGGACAGTACGCGCACGGCAACCAGCCCATCCAGCACATGATCTACCTCTACAACTACGCCGGGGAGCCGTGGAAGACGCAATACTGGGCGCGGGAGACAATGAGGCGCATGTACCGGCCCACGCCGGACGGCTACTGCGGGGATGAGGACAACGGGCAAACCTCAGCCTGGTATGTGTTCTCCTCGATGGGCTTCTACCCTGTTACGCCGGCCACGGACCAGTATGTGCTGGGGGCGCCGCTGTTCAGGAAGGTGACCCTGCGGCTGGAGAACGGTAAGGAACTGGTGATAGAGGCGCCGAAGAACAGCGTGGAGAACCTGTACGTGCAGGGGCTGCGGTTCAACGGCAAAAAGTACGAAAAGAACTGGCTCTCGCACCGGGAGCTGCAGCAGGGGGGCAGGCTGGTGTTCGATATGGGGCCAGAGCCCAACACCAGGCGCGGCACCGCTGATGAGAATTTCCCTTTCTCGTTCTCTAATCAAAATCTGAGTTTAAATAATACGAATAAGTAAGGATGGTCTGCTACATGTTAAGAATCATCTCACCTAAGTTATTTTTCTAATGAATATAAAGTTTTTTAGTGCGCTGCTTTTTCTCGGTTCTAGTGTGGTTTTTTCCTTACAGGCGCAAAACCTGGTGCAGTATGTAAACCCGATGATTGGAACTGCCAAAATGGGGCACACTTACCCTGGAGCCACCGTGCCTTTCGGCATGGTGCAACTTAGCCCTGACACAGACACTATTCCCTATGCTGTAAATGGCAAGTATAACAAAGACGTCTACAAATACTGCGCAGGCTACCAATACGACGACAAAACTATTGTAGGCTTCAGCCATACCCATTTTAGCGGCACCGGCCACTCTGACTTAGGAGATTTCCTGATGATGCCTACCACAGGCAAACTGCAACTGAACCCCGGCACCGAAGACAGGCCGGAAAGTGGCTATAGATCAGCCTTCTCACATACCACGGAAGTGGCAGAGCCTGCCTATTATAAGGTGAAGCTGAATGATCATAATATTACGGCAGAGCTGACGGCCACCAACCGAGTGGGTATGCACCAGTACACTTTCCCGAAATCCGACAATGCGCACATCATCCTGGACCTGATGGCGGGCATTTACAACTATGACGACAAAAACGTGTGGACCTTTGTGCGGGTAGAGAACGATACCCTCATCACGGGTTATAGGCAAACCAACGGCTGGGCCAGAACCCGCACCGTCTATTTCGCCATGTCCTTCAATAAGCCCTTCGTCCAGTACGGCAGCAAGAAATACGATGAGGCGCAGGTTTACAAAGGCTTCTGGGGGAGGTTTGATCAGGAACATAATTTCCCGGAGCTGGCGGGGCAGAAGCTCAGGATGTACTTCGATTTCAAAACAGAGGAAGGGGAGAAGATAAAGGTGAAGTTCGCCCTCTCGCCAGTGAGTACAGAGGGAGCCCTGGCTAACATGCAAGCTGAAGTTCCGCATTGGGATTTTGACAGGGTGAAACGCGATAGTCAGGCACTCTGGAATAAGGAACTGAACAAAGTGGTGGTAGATGCTGGCTCTAAAGACGATATGGTGAACTTCTATACCGCCATGTACCACGCTTTCCTGGGCCCGACCACTTACATGGACGTAGACGGCTCTTACCGGGGCCTGGACATGAACGTGCATAAGGCAGATGGTTTTACCAACTATACCAGCTTCTCTCTCTGGGACACCTACCGCGCCCTGCACCCGCTGTTTAACATCGTGCAGCCGAAGCGCAACGGCGATATGATCAAGTCGATGCTGGCGCACTACGATCAAAGCGTGCACAAGATGCTGCCCGTCTGGTCGCACTACGCGAACGAGAACTGGTGTATGATCGGCTACCATGCCGTGCCTGTGATAGCCGATGCCGTTATAAAAGGGAACGCTGACTTTGATGTGCATGCGGCGCTGGATGCCTGCATGACAACCGCCCGCAACAACTACTACGACGGGCTGAGCTATTATCAGGAAATGGGCTATGTACCGGAGGACAAGAACGGCTCCTCTGTCTCCAAAACATTAGAGTACGCCTATGACGACTGGTGCATTGCCCAAATGGCCAAAAAACTGGGCAGAAAGGATATCTACGATGAGTTCATCAAGCGCAGCGAGAGCTATAAGAATGTGTTTGACGCCAAGTCTGGTTATATGCGTCCGAAGCTAAGCGATGGCACCTTTAAAAAAGAATTCGACCCGTTGGATACACACGGGCAGGGCTTTATAGAAGGGAACTCCTGGAACTATAGCCTGTACGTGCCGCAGGACCCGGCGCAACTGATAAAGATGATGGGCGGTAAAACGCGCTTTGCCATGCACCTCGACTCACTGTTTACCATGGATTTGCCGGACAAGTATTTTGAGAACACCGAAGACATTTCTCGTGACGGCATCATCGGCAATTATGTGCACGGCAACGAACCTTCGCATCACGTGGCCTACCTCTACAACTGGACCGATCAACCATGGAAAACACAGGATAAAATTCGAATGGTGTTAAAAGCCATGTATAAACCAACGGTAGACGGGCTGGGCGGCAACGACGATTTTGGGCAGATGAGTGCCTGGTACATCTTCAGCTCCCTTGGCTTCTATCCTGTAGCGCCAGCCTCAGACCAGTATGCCATCGGTAGCCCAGCAGTAAAAGCAGCTACCCTAAACTTGGAGAACGGTAAGACTTTTGCCGTTGATGTTAAAAATCAAAAAGACAAGAATGTGTATGTGCAGAAGGTTGAACTAAACGGAAAGCTTTTGAACCGCTCTTACATCACTCATAATGAGATTATGAACGGCGGAAAGATCACCTTTTATATGGGATCAAAGCCGAATAAAAGAGCTGGTGGTAGGATTTAGCAGTACTGTGTGAGAGTGCCCAGAGTGTGAGCGTTAAGCTACAAAGAATAAAAAAGCGCCCCGGTTGAACATAACTGGGGCGCTTTTTTATAAAGGTCTGCTGCTATTATTGGTTTAGCAGTTGCTGAACTCTTGTTTTAACTTCAGGATCCTGGTTGAAGGCTGTTAATATTTCTTCATACTTCTCCATTGTCAGGCCCTCTTCCTGAACTGCCTGCTCAACTTCCTCTTTTGCCGCTGGCTGCATTTCTACAACTTGCTGTGCGGCTTTATTGAAAGACGCCATTTCTTCTGGGGTTGCACCCAGCTCGTCTGTTTTTTGTTGTTGATGGGCTTTGGCTATCTCGTTAAATCTATCTACCGTAAGATTTTCTCCCTCAATTGCAGATATCATCTCCTGCTGGTTCTCTTTCTGTATGGTAGTTGCTTTTTTGTTTGCTTCTATAAATTGTTCCAGCTCAGTATCAGTAAATTTTTGATCTCCCTGTTGCTGCTGCGTTTCATCCTGTTGTGGGGTTGCCGTTTCCTGTGAAAATGCAGTATGTCCAAAACACATTGCAGCTATTACTAGTGTGGATGTAAATATCCCTTTTACTTTCTTCGTAAGTTCCATAAGGTAGTATGAATTAGGTTTAAGGTTTCGATATTAGATTAAATTACGGTGTAAACATGCAGCATGTTATACCTGTACTAGAAGTGATTGGGTTAATGACTGATAGCTTTTACCCGAAAGAGATGCTTTATTGCATCTCTTTAAAATTACTAAAATTTATGCTTGATGTCAAATACAAGAGCAACAGGAGCTGTATTTATCCTTTGTGAACTGTTAAAAGTTGAAAAGTATGAAAGGTATTATTTATAGCTTTGCTATACATCAATTGAAAAGGAATCGCTAGATCTTAATGCAAGTTTATGAATATAAAAGAAAACAGTCATATACTGATTCGTTACTTCGGGCCTATGAATAAATAGCACCCTAACCAGCCAGGCCAGTTAGGGTGCTGTTTATTTCATTGATTTAAGTTATTCAGCTAGCTTATTTATCACTAGGTTTGGCCTGTTGGTGCATGCCTTCTGCGACTACATTATCAGGTAAGATATTGCCGGCAGCAGCCATTACTTTGTTTTTTAAGCCTGATACGACCTTATCCTTGCCTGCCATCAAACCTTCATAACCATCTTTAGCCACTGTAGCCGGATCTGATTTACTGCCTTCTTTTACCATTTTAGCATCTTCCATGTCTGCTTTATGGAAGAAATCTGTATCTGTAGGGCCAGGTAACAGGGCTGTGACAGTAACATTGGTATTTTTGGTCTCATTGCGTATTGCTTCTGAAAAAGAGGTGACAAAAGCTTTTGTTGCATGATAAACTGCTTGCAGTGGCCCAGGGATTTCACTCCCTACTGAAGAAACGTTTAATACTTTACCCTCATTGCGAGCCACCATCTCTCTTAAAAAGTACTTTGTTAAGATCAGGTAAGCTCCAATGTTCAGGTCTACAATTTCCAGTTCTCTGTTTATGTCAGTGTCTACAAACTCTCCATACTGGCCTTGCCCGGCATTATTTACTAATGCGTCTACCTGTATTCCTTTGGCTTTGATTTCATTACATACTTCAAAGGGGCTCTCCCGTAATGAAAGATCTTTGGCAATAGTTACCACCTCTGTGCCAAATTGTTGTTTAAATTCTGAAGCTGTTTTGTCAAGTTCTTCCTGGCTGCGGGCTACAATTAACAGGTTATATTGATTTTGAGCAAATTGCTTAGCCAGTTCATAGCCAATGCCATTTGTAGCTCCTGTAACAAGAGCATATTTTTGATTGTTTGCCATAGCTTGTTGTTCTTGAGGTTTTAACGTTATAACTTTTACAACGGCTTTACCTATGCATTGTTTAAATAATTTGAGAAGCCGGACAGTAATATTAACTTTTAATTTTGCTTAGCCTTTTACTGTTCTAAATAGCTGTTTTTGAACCTAAAAGAATAATGTTCTAGTAAAGCTGTATTCCGTTTGGGCTACAGGCGAATAGTTCAAACTAAGTTATTTCTTTTGATCCAAGCTGGCTTTTCTGGTGTTCGGAAGTGTTGCAGAAAATATGATTTTCTGAACTGTCAGAGATCAGTTATTAAGGAAGTTGTGCATATAAAAAGCTAGTCCTCCTGACTTTGGGGCTTTTTATATTTTAATGCAATGTTTGTCGGTTCAACATCTCTGTCATGGTTGTTGGCATAAGCTTTGGTTACTTCTGCTCCCAGCATCAAAATTACGGAGGAGTAGAAAACCCATAGAAGCAGCAGAACCAGCGACCCAGCTGCGGCATAAATACCCACAATTTCAACACTACCCAAGATGTAGTTGATAATCTGTTTTCCAATCAGGAAAAGAATAGAAGTGATAACTCCTCCAGCCAATGCATCTTTCCAGGCTACTTTTGCATCTGGCAAGCCTTTATGTACAGTTGTAAAGAAAATTAAAACGACAGCCAGGTAAAAAGAAGTATTTATTGTTCGTATAGCAGGCGAAAGATACTGCTCAAAAACATCGCGAAGGTCATCACTAAAAACAGCAATAACTGTATCAAGCAATAAACTAATGCTGAGCAATAAACCTAAGCCTACCACCATAGCCAGAGCTTTTAATCTGTTTTTTAGAATTTTAAAAAAACTTAAGTTCGGCTTAACTCTTACTTGCCATACTGCATTGAGTGCTTTCTGAATGATGAAGAAAATAATAGTGGCACTGTTGATAACTACTAATATACCGATAAGTATGCCCCAGAAACCAGCAGGTATGTTCACTGCATTTTCAAGAACAGTACTTGCCTGCTCTCCAGCTTTAGGGTTAATCAGGTCTGTAACCTCCTTTACAATTTCTACCCTTACTTGTTCCTGTGCAAAAAAAGCAGAACCTATCAGCATAAGGACAATTAATATGGCGGGCAATGAAAAGATGGTAAAGAACGCAATGGCAGCACTGTAAACGATAGGTTCGTTGCGCTGAAAATTTTTTCGGCTGTCTTTAAGTATTTTCCAGGTTTTGTTAAAGAATTTCTTCACACGCGTCATCAATCACCCTTGCTGGTTTAGGAGAGCTTTATATTTGTATGTAAACGCCGCAGTTACTCTGTAGGTTAGTTAATTTTAAAACCATCATGCTCTAAGCAGAAAGAAGCATACGTTTATAAGTTGCTTTTTCGTATAGTTTGCAATCTGGCAAATACAGAAAAGCGGTAGCCTGTAAACAAGCTACCGCTCTCCAAAATATATGTTGTTTACCTTTTCCTGACTTAGATACCAGTTGGTCTGTTCAGGTCAGTATCTTTATCCAAATCATCAATTTCTACGTCTGTTTTACGTACAGTTCCCTTGATGTTTTCGTCGTGTTCTTCTACTTCTGTGCCAAAGCTTACTTCTTCCACAACTCGGGCTTGCTTATCAACCATAGGTACTTCTGCATGTTCAGTAACATTGATGTCACCCGCTTTAAGTTTTGTGAAGTCTGCTTCCGTAGCAGGGCGATTAGTAGGAGTGCGCTCTACCCAAACATGCTCCTGGCGAAGACGCAGATGCTCTTCTACCGGGCGCTCAATAATACGGCTTCTCAGGCGAATTCCCCCGGTTTCAACCTCTCTTTTGCCCACCTCAAGTTGCTCTTCAATAATGGGAATAGTGCTTTCTGCGTGTTCTTCTCTTACACCTGTAGCCGTTGTACCTGTTCCGCTGCGGTACTGAGAGGCACGCTCATCAATATCTACGGCGCCATATTCGTCTAATATGTCGGCGGCCCGTTCCGCTTCCGCTGGAGACTGAACATGTACCGTTACAATAGCGCTGCGCCTGGCAACATTAGAATATCTGCTTGTGTCATCGTCATTGCCAAACAAAGAGCTGAAGAAGTTACTAATACTATCATTGTCTTCTTCGTTATAGGTGTCAGTAGAAGTGCCTGTGCCACTTGTTGCACTTTGGTCTGCTATATCTATGTTTTCCCGGGTAAATCCGCTATTCGTAAGTTGCATAGCGGCATCCTGCGCCTCTGTCAGGCTATCAAAAATTCCTATTACTGTCTGTGCCATTGTTAATTAAGTTTATTTTCTGTTTTATTAATTTTTTAACTGAATAAGATTCAGTTTGCAATGTGAATACGGGCTGATAAAATAAATGTTTGGTATAATAAGTTATTGAAATTTAGGTATATATGGATGCTGTTGTAGATGTTTTTATAATGTAAGCAAGAATATGGGTATAGGTGAATAAATTGGATTATATTTATAATAAAGCAGGTTGTTTGATACTAACTGGCTGATTTATAAAAGAATAGCTTCTATTACAAAGAGGTTTAATAAGTTGTGTTTCTCAGAGGAAGATATTGAAAATGAACAAGCTTTGTTAACTTTAAAGTAAAGTGGAAAAATAGATGTGGTTTTTTTAAAATAGAAAAGACATATTTACTTAAGTTAACGGCATAAATTCAGAGTTGCCTTTAAGTAAAGAGGCCTTGCAAAATTTCTTCTGCAAAGCCTTCTTACTTAAATAATATTTGCTGTGGTAGTTATCACATAATTAAACTATATCTTTTTCTTTTTTACAGGAGAGATTCTATAAAGGCCGGCACCATGACGATTTAAAGCTGGTGCAAATTCTCCTTTGAACATACCCATGTCTTTTCCTGACCATAAGTCCTTGACCTTAGCGGCTTCAAAACCAAGCTGTTTTAGCTGAACGGCTACCTTCGCTGAATTGGGAGGCATAGGACCTGCAGGTTCCTCTGTAAACACCAGGAACTTAACTGTTGCCCCAACATTTTGGTCAGCACCTGCTTTATCTAAGCCAACCAAAGCTCTAAATCTTGTATAGCCTTTGGGTAGCGTGTACTCAATAACTGAATTAGAATGCGTACCTATACCGTTGGCATATTGGTTATCGTTTACGATAAGAGGGCTTCCTGCCACACCAGCGTTTACTGTTGCTTTTCCCCAACCTGATTTTGCTTTATCCCATTTGAGGGAAGTTAGTTGGAGGGAATCTCCTTTTTCGTTGTATAAGGTAGGGGCAATCCAGTTGGCATGATCCCATTCAATGCCATCTTCGGCATCTGTTACAGCCAAATATAACTTTGTCGCTCCTGAAATATCAATGTCCAGAAGTTGGCCAGCTTCCTTTGTTTGCCTGTTGATGACTTCACTTGTCCAGATTGCTTTGCTTTCTACAGCCTCTACCTGATCGGCAATGTTAAATAGGGCCAGGTACTTATCTCCTGTTTCAGGATCGTCTGCCACCCAGCCAACCTGGTGTTCTGTATGAAACAGTTCTTTGTTGTTTGTACTGTTGTTTAGCACGTTTAACACATCTTTGTTCGTCAGCAGCGAAAGCGTAAAGTCATCATTGCTGGGCAAGTCACCCCCAAACATTAATGGGGACTTAAAGATTGACCATAGCGTCATGAGCGTATACTGCTCATCTTTGGTGAAAGCAGTCATGCGGTCATCACCTCTTTCTCCTCTTATACTCAGGCGGCCCAGCGGCAGCATGTCCCCATCTGGGTAAGCGCCTGGTTTACGGTACTGGTTCCAGCGTGCAAATACATCAAAGTGCTCCTTAAGCTGTAGCCAGCTATCCCAGAAATCGCCTACGGTACGCCACATGTTGGCATGCTGCTGTACGTGATGTGCTTTATCTACTGGTGTTTCTCCCGGTGAGGTGCTAAGCACAATTTTGCGCCCAGTCCTATCAATTGCCTTGCGGATCATTTCTACTTCACCGGCAAAATAAATAGGGGAGGAGAGATCATCTATTTTAACAAAGTCAAGCCCCCAGGATGCATACAGGTCAAACAGAGAATTATAGTACTCCTGCGACCCAGGCTTGCCAGGCACAATAGTGTACATATCCCGCAGCCATCGGCACTGATCTTCTTCAGAATAAATATCCTGTGCTGTTGCTGTACTGCCTTTAATTGGTAGGTTTTGTTTAACGGCTACTACCGGAATTCCTCGCATAATGTGTATACCGAATTTGAGGCCTTTGCTGTGTACATAATCGGCTAGCGGCTTAAAACCTTTTCCGTTTGCAGCAGAGGGGAAGCGGTTAATAGCAGGAATAAACCGCCCATATTCATCAATATTGTACTCAGGGTTGGTTTGGTTGTATCCATGTGCCTTATCGTTGCTGACGTACCAGCGAATATCCACGACCACGTATTCCCAACCCGAAGATTTCAGGTTCTTAGCCATGTAATCTGCATTAGCCTTTACTTCTGCTTCTGTGACTGTTGGCCCGTAACTATCCCAACTGTTCCAACCCATAGGTGGTGTGGCTGCCCACTGATGAAAATCTTTCTGCTTGGTTACTTTTTGTGCAAGACTGGCACCAGTAGCCAGACCAAATAGTGAAAGAGACAGAGCAAGTGTTGCTATCTTCATAAGCTTTGTTAATACTTTTAATGCTGAATATTCAGAAAAGAACTAAGCAGAGTAGACATTGCTTTTAGTCAATATACTGCTGCTGCTGCGTTTTAAGAACTGTCTAATTAACGTTTATTAGGTGATTAATAAAAGTTCTTTAGTGAATTTATTGCAGCATATTCGACAGAGCTACTTATTAGCTGGAGTAATAGGTGACGTGAGGGCGCGTAAAGATAGCCAACTAATACTTGCCTGTGCCTTTTGGCGAGCGAACTATCAAAAAAAATAAATAACTTGACAAAACGCTGGATACTTTGTAACCTAACGAAAGTTTAAGAGCTAAAACAATCTTGTGCTTTGCAATCATATATCTATCATAAAAATATATTATGCATACTGAAATCTCCTCTATTCTTACTTCTATCCAAAATACTATGGCTGAAATAAACTGGCAGCAACTGCTGGAAAGCGTTGTTGCTGCTTTTGATTGTTCTACTGGTACTATGCATACCTTGGACAAAAGTACTAATTTGCTAGTTCTGCAGGCGTACCAGGGGATACCGCCTTTCCTGTTGCCTAAAATGCAAACTATTCCTATTGGTAAGGGTATGGCAGGCATCGCAGCTGAACGTAGAAAGCCTGTAGAAATGTGTAATCTGCAAACAGATGAATCTGGGGTGGCTCGCCCTGCGGCAAAAGAAACAAAGGTAGAAGGGTCTATTGCTGTTCCTATGCTGTTGGAAGGGGAGTTATATGGTGTATTCGGAATAGCGAAGCCTGTCCCTTATGACTTTACGGAAGAGGAAATCAGCAATCTAATGAAGATAGGGGAGGAAATAAGCCGATATGTTCGTGCTAATTCTGCTCAAGTTTCTTGATTGTCTTACAAAACATAATAGTATTTCTAGGAGAGCGATCATAAGATTATTACTCTCCTAGCAAATACTATTCAACAGGATGCGAAACAAAACTAATGCTGCTATTCACTTTCTGTAGCTTACTTGTTAAATCTATTATCGTATTCTTCATCAAAGTCTTCCTCATGTTCATCATCCCAGAAGTAGTCGAAGCCTTCTTCGTCATCTTCCGCAAAAATAGACGTACTGCTGATGTGGTGACTTTCTTCTTTTAGATAATCTTCTGAATTCAGTTTAAATAAGAGGCTGTTATAAAGCTGTAATTCTACTTCGTTTTTATCTTCTTGCAGTTTCTCAAACATAGATTTTACTGCAGTTCTTAATCTGACCAGTTCACTGTCATTTAATACCAACTGTTTCATTGCTATAGTTAATCTGATTCACAAGGGCAATATTATAAAGCGGGTAGAACAAAAAATAGTTGTTTACTTTATTTAACAAATAAATGATAATAAGGAAGGTGTTGATAACAAAAGTTTTACACGCTGTAGCATCTAAGGTATAACCTTGTTAAAGTTTAGCTGGTAAAGTCAACTATGGTGTGCTGGCAGGCATATGAAACATAAGAAGAACTGTATTCATATAGGCAACGAAATCTAAAATGTTTACAGTGCCGTACTTAAATAATAAAAAACGTTAGATATGGATCCACTTAAAATAATGTCTACTATAGCAATTCCTGCGGCGATAGCTGTGTTGGGGTACAGAATAGCACTTCTAATCATTAATAAGGGGTAGTTAAACCGATGCTGCAATAACTAAAGGGCAGCTAAAAATAAGAATAAAATTAATTGTACAAAAAGAGGCTGTTTATACTAGCCTCTTTTTGCTTTTATGCTAACTTTGATGCTCCAAATGCTTGTTATACAGTACAGGAGTGGTTATTTTGCTTTTTTACCCTTTATAAAGCTTCTTATATAAAATAGGACCAATTTTTGGCTTAATATAATACACCTTTCTTCTTGCCTTTGAAACACCTTTACCAATTTATAAATGAAACAAATATTTCTCCTGCTGCTTGGTTTGCTTTTGCTAAGCAAGCAGGCCTATTCTCAGAAAGTCGTAAAACTACAGACATTCGATTTTCCAGATAGTAGAAGCGGCTATTTGTTTGCCGGAAATAACTTTTACCTGAATAAAGACACCTATTTTAATGTGCTGAATCTGAATTCCGGAAGTAGTTCAGTAGTTACTAAACCTGCACAACCAAAATTAGAGCCAGGCATCACTTTTGGAGCTTTAGGCACTTCGGTAATTTTTACAGATGCCGATAATCAAGGTGTTTATGTTGCAGATAATGCGGACTATCAGGTATTTAGCGGAAGCATAGGCATTCAACAAATTGTTACGGGAAAAAACTCAGCTTTCATGATCTATTTAGATCCATTTGAAGGTTTTAAGATGATCGAGATCGATAATTCAACTTATAACCCTAAGAAATTCTGGATAACAGGGGCGGAGGCAAACTTAAAGATGGAGTACGATGAAACAGAAGACCTTATATTCTTCAGTAATACTACTTCTCCTAATACTGTAGCTCTTTATGTTTCGGACGGCGATTACAGTAGCACAGTACTGCTGAGTAATGTAGAGGAAAGTGCTGATGAAACCATCTCTAACTCCTTTTTTCTTAACAATGGCAGCGAAATACATTTTGTTAATATCACCTATCTGAATGCTAATCCATCCAGGCTCTTTAGCCATGTGTATAAGCTTTCCGAAAGTGGTGTTACCAATGTAGGTTCTTTTACTGATTTTAAACCATACCCTAACCAGAATTTTGTTAAGAACAATGTAATGTACGGGTACAATACTGCAAGCAAAGGAGTTGTAAAGTCAGATGCGAGTGGTTCTGCTACGCTGCTTCCATCTGAAAACTTTGTGAGTTTTGAAGGAGAATATAATGCAAAGGTCCTGTTTACAATACCAAGCAGTGCCAGCACACTAGGCGATTCGCTAGTTACTTTATACGAAACGGATGGAACAGCAACTGGTACTCGTGCCATAGCAGATAAAATAGATGCCTTTTTTAAAAATGGAGATCCCATTACAGTACATAAAGGAATGCTTTACTTTATAAGGCGCGATGAAGCAATAGGAGCAGAGCTTTTTAAGTATGACGGGCAGCATGTATCAATGGTGGAGGATGTTGTTGTAGGGCCGGAGGGGCTGCAAAACGTGCAGTTCTATGTGTATGAAGATGAGTTATATTTTACAACACAACCATCTGATAACCCGAAGCAGCTAAATATCTACAAGCTATCGGATACTGCCAACACGATACACTTAAGCGCTTATGCCGATCTTAATGCTAACGGAACAAAGGACACAGAAGAGCCTTACCTGCTTAACCAGCAGTTTTCGCTAAACGGTAATGGACTTACTGTTTTCTCCAATCAGGAGACGATCAGCTTAAACTTAGAAGATGGTTCATATACCTTGTCTTTAAAACCAACCACCGGCTGGACCACAGCAGACAAAACAAGTACAGCCATTAATCTGCCAGAAGATAGCGGCAAAAGTTATAGCTTAGGCTTAACTCCAGAGCAGGAAACTACTAAGGTGGATGCCTCCCTTATGTCCGATGCTTCCCGTTGCGGTTTTCCGACTACTTATATGTTGCATTACAGTAACAACGGCTTTACAGAGGTTAGCGGTACTATAAAACTTAAACCAGAGGCAAAATTTAATTACGAATCAGCGTTGCCGGCTCCAAGTGAAATTAGCGCAGACACCCTGATCTGGTATATAAATGAATTGGGGATTGGCCAAAAAGGTAAAATTACCTTAAACTTTACCATGCCAGGAGTTGAAAACATTGGAGATACACTTATTTCTGAATTATTTACCAATTTCAGAGCATTGCATAACGCTACATTTTATGCCGATACGACAACGCTACAGCAAATCCTGACTTGTTCTTACGACCCGAATGACATACAGGCAAACCCAGCAGGTTTGGGAGAAAAGCACCTGACACTGAAGAACCAGGTGCTGGAATACCTTATCCGCTTCCAGAACATGGGCACAGACAAAGCTTTTAACATTGTAGTAAAAAATGTACTTCAGGAGGAGCTGGACCTAAGTAGTTTTCAGGTTATCGGAAGCAGCCACAACATGTATACTGTTATAGAAGGAAACGAGTTAAGCTTTCATTTTGATAATATTGAGCTCCCGGATGATAAGGCAGATGAGCCAGGTAGCCACGGTTATATACTATATCGCATCAAACCTGTTCATGGGCTGCCAGATAGTACCATAATCAACAATCTGGCTTTTATTTACTTTGACTACAACCCGGCTATTGAAACAAATATTGCCTACAATACTTTAGTAGATAAATTTCCGGAGGCCAAAAGAACTCCTTTAGGACTAGAAGATGAATTCAACAGCTTCTTTACTATTTATCCAAATCCGGCTAAAGAATACATAAAGGTTTTCTGGAAGGCAGAAGGAAGTGATAATCCGACTTTTACGTTGCACAACAGTGTTGGCCAACAGGCCAAACCACAGATAAGCGAGAATAAGAGTGAAGCCATCATAAACCTGTCTAAGCTTGCGAAAGGGCTATACTTCCTTAAAGTTAGCTACCAGAACAAAGTCTTATTAAAAAGAATAATGGTGCAGTAGGTTGTAGGACTGGCATTTAAATAAAACAATAGGGGCAGGTATTTTTACCTGCCCCTATTGTTTTTATAGCTAACAAGTATAGCCGTCAAAGTTTGGTTGCACTCATAAATATGGTTTAATGCCTACTTATGCGGTCACCTGTAAATAAATTAATGAAATAATTACCTTTAAAAACTATCATTTGTTAGCTAAAATTAGTATAATTATGCTTAAATATAGATCTTTCTTTTGTAGAACAGAGCCTGAATTGGACCTTAACATCATGGTCCAATACCGATTATAAATAATCCGCAAAAGAAGGCACAGTTTGTAAAGGAAGCAACATTAACCGCTTCAGGTATGGTTGAGCAGAACACATGGAAAGATTTTAAAAAAGGCAACGAAGCTAGCTTTCATAGACTTTATGAAGCATATGCTCCTATCATGTACCGCTATGGCTGCAAATTGTCTAAAGACAAAGATCTGGTGAAAGATTGCTTACAGCAGGTTTTTTTTAATATTTGGAAAAGGAAGGAACATTTAGGTGATCCTGCCTCTGTAAAAAATTACTTACTAAAAGCTCTGCGTTTCGAGATCATTAAAAAGTCTGATAAAAAACATGCCTTTGAATCCTTGCCAGATAGCTACCAGTTTCTTTCGACGAATTCCTACGAGTCTGACCTGATTGATTTGCAGACCTGTGAGATCAACCAGAAAAGAATAAACAATTTACTTGCGCAGTTGCCTGCAAGGCAACGTGAAGTAGTATTTTTGAAATACTACATGAACCTGAGTCCGAAAGAGATTTCTGTTATGATGGACCTGGAGCAGGAGTCTGTTTACAAGTTAACTTATAAAGCAATCGACAAACTTCAGCAACTTTTTCTGAAGTTGTATGCTGCAGTACTACTCGGGTTCTTCCTCTTTTTCTAAATTTTCTTTCTAGCCTGTTATCACTAATCTGGCACCTTTTATCCCTCATCTTCAAAGAATAAAAAAGTTTAAGAACAGAGGGATAGTTTTTGAGCAAGCTGGATATTATATATAGAAACTAACAATTGTTAGCTATAGTAAGACATGTAACTGTAAAATTCATCAGATGGATTACTCTAAACATGGCGTAGCGGATTTTGCAGTGGATGACTTTTTCATTCAGTGGGTTAAAAAGCCGACAAAGAATGCCAACCTGTTCTGGATACATTGGCTGGAGCATAATCCGGATAAGTATGAGGTGCTACAGGAGGCTCGAGAATTGGTGCTGATATTGACAAAGGATGAAGATAATCTTTCAGAATGGGAGCTGAATGAGATGTGGCAAAACTTAAACATGGCATGTGCTGCTAGTACCGTACAGGAAGTTGCTAATAAAAAAGTTGTGACATTAAGGCTGTGGGAGAGGAAAAGCATGCTAGCTGCGGCTGCCGTTACGCTGTTGCTTTTAATTTCTGGTATCACATTGTTCATCATAGGGCAGCAAAAAACTGTTATCTATGCTACACATTATGGGGAGAAGCAAAGCATACTGCTGCCAGACAGTTCTATTGTGGTACTGAATGCTAACTCTCAACTGACCATACCTGCTGCAGATTGGGGGGAGGAGGAGCCGCGTGAGGTAAGGCTTAAAGGGGAAGCATACTTTTCTATTACTCATAAAGTGAACAATCAGAAATTTATCGTGCACACTTCTGATGGTGTGCAGGTGGAAGTATTAGGTACAGAGTTTAACGTGTCTGACCGTGGAAGCAGGAATAGAGTGGTATTAGCGTCCGGAAAAGTGATGCTTAACATAGCACGTACGGGCGTGAATAAGCAACTGCTCATGAAGCCGGGGGAACTGGTAGAGATAGCAGAAGACGCAGGTACTATCACTAAGCAAGAGATTGACACTGATATTTATACTTCATGGAAAGACAACAAGCTTATATTTTATGATATATCCTTACAAGAAATTGCAACTATGCTGGAAGAGAACTATGGCTATGCTGTAGTTATACAAGACAAAGCACTTGCCGACCAAAAGATAACGGCCTTCCTCGATGCTGGGAGTCTGAGCGACATCCTCGTAACATTGTCAGAGACACTTGGAGTTAAGATAATTCAGGACAAACAAAAAAGGATTATGATATCTAACGACTAATTAGATTCCTATGAGAAAAAGATTTACATGTTGGTTAGGCTCTTCCAGCCTTACCCTGGCACTCTGTTGCCCTTACTTTTCAGGAAATGCACAGAACTATCAGAGCCATAATGCTACACTCGTTGCTAATTTCTCTGTTGAGCAAAACGAAACCGTTACTCTTAAAGATGTACTTATAGCTTTAAGAGCCTCTCATGGTATTCAGTTTTCTTACAGGTCCGACATTGCCCAGGACCTGGAGCTGAAGGTGCCAGCCTCGCTTTCAGAAGGGAAAGATATAGATGTGATACTAACAAAAGTACTGGAGCGCAGAGACCTTAAGTTTAAAAAGGTGAAGGATGTATATATTATATACAAAAAAGATGTAAAAACCAGCAGTATGCAAAAGACCAGCCTGATTAAGCTGGATGCAGGCGTTTCTGTTAAACAGGCTGAAATTACAGTTACAGGTACAGTAACAGACGAGAAAGGAATTGCCCTACCAGGTGTGACTGCCGTTCTTAAGGGAACTTCAAAAGGAACCTCTACTAATTTAGATGGCAGCTTTTCTCTTTCTGTACCAGATGGAAGCGGAACACTTGTATTTTCTTTTATTGGATACAAAACCAAAGAAGAGCCTATAAATAACCGTGCTACTATTAATGTTTCTCTGGAGCCTGATGCAAAAGCGCTGGAAGAGGTAGTAGTAGTGGGATACGGTACGCAGAAGAAAAGCGATGTAACAGGTTCAGTGGCTTCTGTGTCAACCGAAGAAATACAGCGGGTGCCTGTTACCTCTATGGCGCAAACACTGCAGGGGCGTGTGGCAGGGGTGCAGGTTACACAAGCCTCTAATGCGCCGGGTGGAGGTGTGTCTATCAGGATACGTGGAGGCAACTCCATCAAGGGAGGGAATGAGCCGCTTTATGTGGTAGATGGTTATCCTTTGTATAATGAAAACGGCGCCAGCATTAATCCGAATGATATTGAATCTATCGACATTCTGAAAGATGCATCGGCTACAGCTATTTATGGGTCGAGAGGAGCCAATGGTGTGGTGTTGATTACTACAAAGCGTGGCAAGGCAGGTAAATCCACTATCAGCTTTGATACTTATTATGGGGTGCAGGAGGTTCAGAAAAAGCTTCCACTCTTAAATGCACAGGAGTATGCTACATTGGCTAACGAAGCCATCACAAATGCAAACCAGTATATTGCTGATCCGAGCCAGCACAAAGAGTTGCGCTTTACACCAGAAGAGATTGCAGCGATGGGAGAAGGAACTGACTGGCAGGACGAGATTTTTCGTAAAGCTTCAGTGCAAAATTACCAGTTAACCTTTACCGGTGGCGATGAGAAGACCCGCTACGCCATATCAGGCAACTACTACCGGCAGAATGGTATTGTTATTAACTCTATGTTTGAGCGAGCATCTGTGCGCTTCAACTTCGACCGTAATATCAGCGACAAATTTAAAATAGGAAACAACTTTACTGTATCGAGAATCCGCCAGAACTTGGCACCTACCGATGCAGATGGTGGCAGTGGTGCCAGCACCGTGTACAGTGCCCTTAACTTTTCGCCCACAGTACCGGTGTATAATCCAGATGGCACCTTAGTGATGGATAATGTTGCAGGTGGTATCAGAATTCCAAATCCGGTTGGCATAGCTACTGAAACGGTTAATGAAGACCTGCGCACCCGTTTCCTGGGAAATATTTTTGCTGACTATGAGTTTTTTAAAGGGCTGAACCTGCGGGTAAGCTTAGGCGCCAATGCATCTTTCAATAAAGATAATGATTATGTGCCGAGAACAATACTTAGTGGCTTGCAGGTAGGTGGCCGGGCTAGTGTAGGTTCATCTCAGTTTACGGAGTGGCAGAATACAAATACCTTAACCTACAACACAACCTTCAACGAAAAGCATAACCTGAACTTGTTGCTGGGCTTTGAGCTACTGAAAAACAACTTTGAAGATGTTAGAACAAACACACAAAACTACGCCAACGACATTTTATTATACAACAACATCGGTTCAGCAGGAACAACCAACCCTGGTTCTTCCAATGCTTACAGTGCCAGCCTTGTGTCTTATTTTGCGCGGGCAAACTACGACTTTGGCGGCAAGTACCTGTTAACGGCAACTACGAGGGTAGACGGTTCTTCTAAATTTGGAGCCGGTAACAAATATGCTGTATTCCCTTCTGGCTCTGTAGCCTGGCGTATTTCTGAAGAGGAGTTTCTGAAAGATATAGCTTACCTGAGTGAGCTAAAGTTCAGGACCAGTTACGGGCTTAGTGGCAACCAGGAGATCGGCCAGTATCAGTCATTAGCGGCATTAGGCGTGCAAAGCTATAACTACGGCGGTTTGCTAAACATTGGGTTTGGGCCTAACCGTATTGCTAACCCAGACCTTAAATGGGAAACAACAGCACAGTTTGACGCTGGATTTGATATATCCTTATTTAAAAACAGAGTGTCTGCTACCGCCGATTATTATGTGAAAAATACCCGCGACCTTTTACTGGATGTGCCGCTGCCTATTACTTCCGGCTACAGCACAGCCCTTAAAAATTTAGGTAAGATCAGGAATACAGGCTTTGAGTTTGGTTTGAATACGATAAACATCGATAAGAGCGACTTCAGTTGGAGTACAAGCTTTAATATTGCCACAACACGCAACGAGGTAATTGATTTGGGTGATATTACAGAGTTTCCTTCGGGTGAGGCAAGCGGACACTTACAGTTGGCTAACTCAGGCTTAGTACGTGTCGGGCAGCCTATCGGCATCTTCTATGGCTTAGTAACTGATGGTATTTTCCAAAACGAAGAAGAGGTCCGAAACTCAGCTCAGAAGAATGCCCGCCCGGGTGATCGCCGTTACAAAGACTTAGATAACAATGGCACTATAAACGCCAACGACCGCACCATTATTGGCCGGGCTCAGCCAAAATTCTACGGCGGTATGACCAACAACTTCTCTTTTAAAGGTTTTGAGCTAAGCGTATTCCTGCAGGGTGTTTATGGCAACGACATCTTTAACATAAACAGGTTTGAACTGGAGTCTTTAACTGGCATCAGCAACCAGACCAGGGATGTGCTTGATCGCTGGACAACAACCAACCCTAGCAACACCATTCCGAGAGCCAACGCTGTTGGTAATGCTTATCAGATATCGGACCGCCAGATTGAAGATGGTTCTTTCCTGAGGGTAAAGAACATCACGCTCTCTTATAACTTGCCTGCATCGGTGGCACAGGCGGCAAGATTAACAGGTGCCCGAGTGTATGTTGCTGCTAATAACTACTTCACTTTTACGAACTATTCCGGTTATGATCCTGAGGTGAGTCGTTTCGGGCAGAACACCCTGAGCCTGGGCAGTGACTATGGCTCTTATCCGGGTTCTAAAAACATCACGGTTGGTGTAAACCTTACTTTATAAGAGGATTAAGCTTATCAGAACTACTTAAAAGAATTAAGAAACATGAAGAAGAATATTTTATACATGCTCCTGATTGCCTGCTGCCTGCAGGGCTGTAAAGACTTCTTGGAAGAAGACCCTGAATCATTTATTGCTCCTCAGAATTTTTACCAGTCTGCTGCAGATGCTGAGGCCGCTCTTAATGCTGCTTACGATCTTTTAAACAACATTGGGCCTGATAGTCGCAATTTCATTATTATGGGAGATGTAAGCTCAGACGATGTGTTTCCGTTGAGCAATAACAACGATCGGGTACAGATTGATCAGTTTGTGCATACGCCTGTAAATGGTGTGCTGCGCGAAACCTGGCGAACCATGTTTCAGGCTATAACCCGCACAAATGCAGTTATAGAACGGGTGCCAGCCATTTCTATGCCCGATGATCAGAAAGAAAGAATTGTAGCGGAAGCGCATTTCTTAAGGGCACTGTACTATTTCTATCTGGTAAGGTGGTATGGCCCGCTTCCATTAATTACAAAAGAAACGAACGCGCTGGCAGACGTAGAGTATCCCTCAAGGGCATCGGTAGAGGAGGTATATGACCTGATTATTGCTGATTTAACAGCTGCAGAAGCTGGTTTACCTGCCACCTTAAGTAATGGACATGCTACAAAAGGCTCGGCAACAGGCTTATTGGCTAAAGTTTATTTAACACAAAAGGAGTGGGCTTTAGCAGCTCAGAAAGCCAAAGAAGTAATGGATATGGGTATTTATGACTTATGGCCTACTTATGCAGAAGCGTTTAAAATAGAAAACGAAAACGGTAAAGAATCTTTATTTGAGATACAGTATGTGAGTGGCGGCATTGGGCAGGGCAGTAACTTTATGACCTATTTTGCCCGTGAAAATTCTCCGGTTACAGGTCGTGGCTGGGGCTCGTTCCAGCCAACGCTGGAGGTTATTGATACTCTACGAACTGACCCTGCTGATACTCGCTTTGATGTGAACTTAGTACAGGACCCGGTGGATGATAATTACTATGTGGACAAGTACTTTGACCCAGATGCAAAAGCAGCTTATGAGCAGGATAACAACTGGAAGATATTACGATACGCCGATGTGCTGCTCATGTATGCGGAAGCACTTAATGAAATAGCACCTGATAACCCGGAGGCATATACAGCTTTAAATAAAGTAAGAAGACGTGCTTTTGAGGAAGATATAAATGCCTCTGCCCCCCAGCCACATGATTATGCCAACCTCTCACAAAGCGAATTCCGCAGGGCAGTTTATGGGGAGCGGCGTTTTGAGTTGGCTTTTGAAGGACACCGGTGGTTTGACTTGGTTCGTACAGGCCGCTTAGTTTCTACCATGTCGGCTAAAGGGTACAGCAGTGTAAAGCCAACTCATGTCTACTTTCCTGTTCCACAGGATGAGGTAGCGCTGAACCCAAATCTGGGGCAGAACGAGGGGTATTAATATATGTTATCCTATAAGAGCTTCTACTACAACAGAAGCTCTTATAGGATAATTTCTTTATCCAGTTTAAGCATAATTAATTATTCCTTATGAAAATAACAAAAAGCATAGCTATTACTTTAGGCCTGGCAGGCATTCTGGCTTTTAAACAAGATAAAGAAGTGCCCGTAAAAGCAGCATTGCAAGCAGCTCAGGTTCACCTGGCTAACATGGCAGCAGCTAATACAGACGTAACACAATATCCTCGCTCTACCAAAAAAGACGGTTCTATTGCCACTACTTCATCCCGAGACTGGACAAGTGGCTTTTATCCTGGGTCGCTGTGGTATATATACGACTACACAAAAGACAAACAGTGGGAAACCCTTGCCCGCCAATGGACTGCAGGCTTGGAGCAAGAACAGTTTAACCGTGCTACCCACGACTTAGGCTTTATGCTGTTCTGTAGCTTTGGCAATGGCTACCGTTTAACCAAAGACCCGAAGTATAAAGATATTATCATACAGGGTTCTAAGTCACTTATTTCCCGCTATAACGCAAAAGTAGGCAGTATAAGATCCTGGGACCACCATACAGATAAATGGCAGTTCCCGGTGATTATTGATAACATGATGAACCTGGAAATGCTCTTTTGGGCAACCAAAGCAACTGGTGATTCAGTGTACTATAACATAGCCAAAACGCATGCACTCACTACACTTAAAAACCATTTCAGAAAAGACAACAGCAGCTACCATGTAGTAGATTATGATACCATAACAGGGCAGCCTCGCCTTAAGCAAACACATCAGGGCTATGCCGATGAGTCGGCATGGGCGCGTGGGCAGGCTTGGGGTTTATACGGCTATACTGTTGCTTATCGAGAAACAAAAGACAAGCGTTTTCTTGCTCAGGCACAGAAAATAGCAGATTTCTTTATAAACCATAAAAGCTTGCCAACAGATAAAATACCCTATTGGGATTTTAATGCTCCAGACATACCCAATGCGCCACGTGATGCTTCTGCCGCCGCGATTGCTGCTTCGGGAATGCTGGAACTAAGCCAGTATACTGGTAGAAGCGGAGAAGCTTATAAGAAAATAGCAACACAAATATTAAGAAGTTTAGCCTCATCAGCTTATCTCGCCAAAGCTAATACAAACAACAATTTTGTGCTCCTGCATTCTACTGGTCACTTACCAGGTAATTCAGAAATAGATGTACCGCTCAACTATGCCGATTATTATTTCATAGAAGGCTTAATTAGATTTGAACGCTTGAATAAAGGATTGGCAATAGTCTCAACAGGAGGTTTTTTAACAGTAAACTAAATAATATAATAATGAAACACACTAGACGAAACTTCATTAAGCAATCGACCTTGGCTTTTGCCGGTGCTTATGTAGGAGGGGCCTTAGGCTTTAGTGCAAAGAGCTATGGGCGTATTTTAGGAGCTAATGATCGTGTAAGAGTAGGTGTTGTGGGGTTTTCAGATCGCTTTAGGTCTTCTTTGTTGCCTGCCTTTCTGGCACATAACAAAGCGTTAAATTTTGATATAGTGGCTGTGTCAGATATCTGGAAGTACAGAAGAGAACAAGGGCAGGCTTACCTGGCCGAGAAGCTGGGGCATGACATTAAAGCTTGTGTTAATAATGACGAACTGTATAGGCTAAAAGATCTGGATGCTGTTATTATTAGTACAGCAGATTTTCAGCATGCCTTACATGCCATAGAAGCGGTAAAAGCTGGCTGTGACGCTTATGTAGAAAAACCTTTTGCAGAAACCATGGCCGATAATAAGGCAGCGTTTAAAGCCGTAAAAGACTCTGGTAAAATTGTGCAGATCGGCTCACAGCGCAGAAGCGGCAATAACTACCATGCAGCAGCTGACTATATCAAATCAGGGAAGTTCGGAGACATAACCATGGTTGAACTTACCTGGAACGTAAACCAGCCTGGCCGCTGGAGAAGACCTGATCTTGTTTCTAAAATTAAAGAGTCGGACACTGATTGGAAAAGGTTTCTGATGAACCGCCCTTTTGAACAGTGGGACCCAAGAAAGTACCTGGAGTACCGCTTGTTCTGGCCTTACTCCTCCGGTATGCCGGGGCAGTGGATGAGCCATCAGATAGACACGGTGCACTGGTTCTCTGGCTTACAGCACCCCAGAAGTGTAGTGGCTAACGGAGGTATTTACAAATGGAAAGATGGCCGAAGAAACTGGGACACAACTACGGCAGTGTTTGACTATGGTCCTTCTGACAATCCGGAAAGTGGTTTTCAGGTAACATTCAGTTCCCGCATGCACAACGGCGACGAAAACCCTGCAGAAATTTATTACTCAACAGGTGGTGAGCTGAACCTAATCACAAATAAAGTTTCTCCAAAAGGTGGCTTGCAGGAAAGGTTTGCTGCGGCCATGGGCATGAAACCTATTCTCCTCCCCGAGATGCTACTCGACGATCCTTCTGTAAGAGCTGTTGCCTCAGCCGATACCGGTGCCGACAATCTGACATCAAACCATATGAAAAACTGGATGGAGTGTATCCGAAGCCGTAAGCAACCCAATGCTCCTGTCGAAGCTGGTTATTACCATTCTATTGCCAATATTATGACGAATGCGGCTGTCAGAACAGGCTCAAAAGCAACTTTCGATGAAACTACACAAGAGGTAATGACTGGAGACAAAGTATTTAGCTATTAAGCGATGCTAAGAAAGTCCACTTTCACTATCTCAAAATCTAATGTTTTAAAAATGTAATCAGGTGAGGTTTTAATAATGAAAACACACAAAAACTATATATGGGCAGCGTTTGTAGGTGCTATGGCTTCAGTTGCTGCACCTGCCTCCACTTTTGCACAGTCTTCTTCTAACGGCTGGCAAAAATTGTTCGACGGCAAAAGCCTTAACGGGTGGAAACGTGTAGCAGGAGAGGCTTCTTATGAAGTTAAAGATGGAGCCATAGTTGGCACAACAGTTATAAATACAGGCAACACCTTTCTGGTAACTGAAAAGGAATACAGCGACTTTGTGCTGGAGCTAGACGTAATGCTGGAAAGCCCTGTGAGCAACTCCGGAGTACAAACCAGGAGCCATCTTGATGCCAAAGCCAACAATGGCAAAGGCAGGGTGTACGGCAGGCAAGTAGAATTCGACCCTTCTGACAGAGCGTGGAGCGGAGGCATATATGACGAAGCACGTAGAGGCTGGCAATACCCCCTTACCTTAAACCCTAAAGCGCAGAAGGCTTTTAAGGTGGGGGAATTTAACAAAATAAAAATAGAGTGCATCGGCAACGAAACCAAAACCTGGATCAATAATATACCTATTGCTTATGTGGTTGATACCATTGATGCTTCTGGTTTTATTGGGCTGCAGGTACACGCTGTAAGCAACCAGGAGCAGGCAGGAAAGAAAGTATATTTTAAGAACATCCGAATTAAAACCTCTGACTTAAAGCCTACTCCTTTTCCGGCAGGTGTTTATGTAGTTAATAATTTGCCAAACAACCTAACTGCCTACGAAGCACAGGATGGTTGGAAACTACTTTTTGATGGCAAAACGACTAACGGCTGGAAAGGTGCTTATAAACCAGGTTTTCCTGAAAAAGGCTGGGAAGTGCAAAATGGGCAGTTAGTTGTATTGCCATCAGGAGGAGAAGAGTCAACCAACGGGGGAGATATTGTAACAACAGATAAGTATAGTGCTTTCGATTTGTCTTTCGAGTACAAACTTACACCAGGAGCCAACAGTGGCGTAAAATACTTTGTGACGCTAAGCGAGAACAACACTGGCTCAGCTATTGGGCTGGAATACCAGGTGCTGGATGACCAACTGCACCCGATGCAAAGCTTGGGCGGGACGGAAACCGTACCATGACATCTTTGTATGACTTGATTACAGCTGATAAACCGGAACGCTTTATCCGGCCCATTGGAGAGTGGAATAAAGGCCGTGTAGTAGTGTACCCGGATAATAAGGTAGAACATTACCTTAATGGTGTTAAGGTGTTGGAATATGTAAGAGGTTCAAAAGATTTTCGCGATCTGGTAGCCATGAGTAAGTACAAAGTATGGGAAAACTTCGGGGAGGCGCCAGAAGGGCACATCCTTCTTCAGGACCACGGCGATCGTGTTAGTTTTAGAAGCATCAAAATCAAAGAATTGAAATAAGTCTTATATCTGTCTTGTAAGCCGAGCTTTCTAAGCAGTAAAGTCATACTCTTCAAGGAAAGTCTCGGCTTACTTTACCCCATCATGTTTCAACCATGCAGTACTTAATCAAATTATTCATTATAAGCTTGCTTGCTGTGCTTATTAAACCAGAACACACAATGCCCTCTGATGCTCCTGACCAACCAATGCTGAAGCTGAACCACATTGCCTTACATGTAAATGACCTTAAAGCAAGTGCAGATTTTTATGAAAATGTATTGCAGTTAAAAAAGATTCCTGAGCCTTTCCATGATGGGTTACATGAGTGGTTTAACATAGGTAACGTGTGCCAGCTTCACTTGATAAAAGGTGCTCCAAAAGAGATTTTTCAGGATAAGAAGAGGCATTTATGCTTTAGCGTGGCGTCTGTTGAGGACTTTATAACACATTTGAAGAAGCATAAAGTAACTTACTCAGACCTGGCTGGAAAACCTGAGGCCATTACAGTTCGGGCCGATGGCGTAAAGCAGCTGTATCTTCAGGACCCTGATGGTTACTGGATAGAAATCAACAATGATGATAGCAGTATGTAGTACCCCTCATTATTGAACTTTACACAAGTTGCATTAAAGACCTTACCAGTACAACTGTTGCGGTAATTATCCTGTTCTGCTGATCTAAACAGATAGCATGTATAGCAAGGCATGAGTTTCTTGCTACACCATCAAAATTAAAAAATTTAACCATTTTACCTAACTGGCAATATACTTGTACTCTTCAATATATCAATCATAACAGGTGCTGTGAGTTCGGTGAAGGCAGAAGAGATCACTCTAAGTGAATACACACCTAAGCTTTATCCTTCTTTAAGGAAGTTAGAAGATGCTATGCGTCCTGATAACCAGGCGGCCGGAGTGCGCGACTTCCCGATGATGCGCCTGGCAGAAACGTACCTTATCGCAGCAGAGGCACTCATGATGATAGGAAGAACAGCAGAAGCAACGGAGTATATCAACACATTAAGATTACGATCTGCAAGAGTGGGGGCTACACCAGAGGAAACGGAGCAGTACCGGCAGGCTATGATGATTACACCAGATCAGCTGAATATAGATTTTATACTGGATGAAAGGGCCCGAGAACTATAGGGGAGATGCTTCGCTGGTTTGACCTTGTCAGAACCGGAAAGCTTGTGGAGCGAGTAAGGGAACATAACCCATATGGAGCTCCTAACATACAGGAACATCATGTGCTGCGTCCAATTCCTCAGGATCAGATTGACCGAACAAGTTCAGAATTTGCTCAAAATCTTGAATATTAATGTTATATTGATTGAATAAAACAAGTTACCTCTGCTTTTAGCCTGGTAAGGGCAGAGGTAACGTTTAATGTATTTATATCTTTAATCTAATTGCACTTATGGCATCAAAACAAACACGCAGAAGTTTTTTAGGCAAGCTAGGAGTTGCAGCAGCTGCCCTGCCTTTTATATCTTATGTAAATTCTGCACAAGCTGCCGTGCCTGGTTTAAAGCTTGGCTATTCCGCCATTACGTGGGGAGGCAACGACAGACAGGCAGTAAAAGAGATCTCTTCGTTAGGTTTTAAAGGAATACAGCTTAGGTCTAATGCACTAAAGGAGTTTGGCGATAAACCTGAGGAGCTGCATAAGTTACTGGCCCAGCACAGGCTGGAGCTGGCTATGTTCTCTAGTGGAAACGCAAACATTAATACAGGTGATGATGAGGCCGTGATACAGCAGCATGTGGATCATGCCAGGTTTGTAAAAGCACTGGGCGGGCAATACATTCAGGTAACCAACTCGTCCCGCCCCAAAGAGGGCACACCCAGCACAGCAGATCTGCAGCAGTATGGGCGCTTACTGAATGAGATAGGCAAGCGCACCAGCGAGATAGGTATACTTACAGCCTACCACAACCACATGCATCAGCTTGGCGAAACACCAGAGGAGGTTGATGTTATTATAGAAAACAGCAATGAGCAATATGTAAAATTGCTGCTGGATGTAGCCCATTATCACCAGGGCGGAGGCGACCCGGCGCAAGCTATACAGAAATATAAAGGCAGATTAAAAGCACTGCACCTCAAGGATGTGCGGCCGGTGCCGGAAGAAGGCCCAAAAGCTTACAAATTTGTAGAGCTGGGGCAGGGGGAAGTAGACTTGCCGGCTGTTTTTGATGCTCTGCAGCAAATTAACTTTCAAGGCTGGGGTATTGTAGAACTGGACTCCGTACCGGATAAGGGGAAGACGCCGCTGCAATGCGCTCAGGTTAGTCGCAATTACCTTAAAGGAAAAGGAATGAGAGTGTAAATGTTCGATAAATCGCCCAAAAATGAACAAGTTAAAGATAACGTTTATTGGTGCAGTTACAGCTGTAGCAGTAACTGCCTGCCAAAGCAATCAACAGGCAACAGGGGCACCACCTCAAACAGAAACTAATGCTATGGCGAGTAACACGGATAACACACTTACAGAAGCTGAAAAAGATGCCGGCTGGAAATTGTTGTTTGACGGGAAAAGCACGAATGGCTGGCGGGGAGCTTATAAAGATTCTTTCCCGGAACAAGGCTGGAAGGTAGAAGACGGCGAACTGGTTGTGGTGAAATCAGATGGCAGTGAGTCGCAGAACGGAGGCGACATTATTACGGTGGATCAGTACGAAAACTTTGAGCTGACATTAGAGACTAAATTAACACCTGGTGCAAACAGCGGAGTAAAGTACTATGTAACGGAGCGTCTGCCTAAAAGCCCGGGTTCAGCGATAGGCCTGGAGTTTCAGATTCTGGATGATGATCTGCACCCGGATGCTAAAATGGGGAAAAATGGCAACAGAACTATCGGCTCGTTGTATGATTTAATCACTGCTCAGAACAAGCAAGCAAAGCCCATTGGAGAGTGGAACCAGATACGTATTGTATCTAATAACAACCATGTGGAGCACTGGCTTAGTGGTACTAAAGTAGTAGAATACGAAAGAGGTAGCCCTGAGTTTCGGGCTTTAGTGGCTGACAGTAAGTACAAAAAATATGAGAACTTTGGAGAGGCACCTAAGGGACATATTCTGCTGCAGGACCACGGCGATGAAGTACATTACCGCAACATTAAGCTGCGAGTTCTGAATTAACAGAAGGAAAGTTAAATAAATTAATCTTGTCTTGTGCGTTTCTAATTGAAAAGATCATCAGCATATTACTAACTACACCAGGCTAAGCTACATCATTTATCTATGGATAAGAAAGTCGTAAGAGCAGGAATAGTAGGCTCTGGCTTTGCTGCAAAGTTTCATTATGAGGCGTTGCAGCGTATTTTCAGTGCTAAGGTCAAAATAACTGGAGTATACTCACCCTCGCCTGCAAACCTGCATGCTTGATGTTTATTTGGTAGAGAAAACAGAAACGAAGCAGGGGTGGTCATCCATTTCTCCGGATGAAGGCTGGTTTGCCGGATATCAGCATGAGAAGGATGCTTTTTACAGATCGGCAGCTTATGGTGAGCAGATAGAAAGTAATAGCCATTTGGCTGCTGACGTAATTGCCACTATTTATGCTGGCTATGTTTCCCCAGAAAGAAATGGGGCCGAAGTACCTGTGACTATAGTATCATAAATTACTTTAAAGCTTAAACAGCAGTGGCAGGTAACAATTACCTGCCACTGCTGTTTAAAAGTATTATAGAAAGGTACGCGTGTTTACTTCTTAGATTGTGGCTGCTCTGCCGGAACCGGAAAACCACGATCACGCATCAAAGCATTAATCTTAGCATCACGGCCTCTGAACAAACGGTAAGCCTCGGCTGGGTCCATAGAGTTGCGAGGGGCAAACAGGTATTTCACCAATTTCGCAGCTACGTTTTTATCGTAAAAACCACCTGGAGCCTCTTCAAAAGCTTCTGCTGCATCAGAGGTTAGTACGTCAGCCCATAGGTATCCGTAGTAACCTGTTGCATAGCCTTCACCTGAGAATACATGTCCAAAGTGCGGCGAACGGTGACGCATCACAATTTCTTTTGGCATGTTTAAAGCCTCTAATGTTTCTCTTTCAAATTGGTCAGGATCTAAGCCTTCAGGGTTAGCCAAGTGGAACTTCATATCCATTAGGGCAGAAGCTAAGAACTCAGTAGTAGCAAAACCCTGGTTAAACGTAGAAGCTTTTTTAATTTTAGCAACTAAGTCAGCAGGAATTACTTCACCAGTTTTATGGTGTTTTAAGAACTGATTGATCACCTTATCAGTAGACAGCCAACGCTCCAATAACTGAGAGTGGAACTCGGTATAGTCGCGCACGCCACTGTTCAAAGTCGGGTACTTTACATTAGAAGACAGAAAGTGTAAAGCATGCCCGAACTCATGGAAAAACGTAGTGGCATCATCCCAGGAAACTAGAAGTGGTTCGCCTGGTGCAGGCTTGATAAAGTTGGAGTTGTTAGAAGCCAGTACTGTTTTTTGACCATTAAAGGTCGTGTGGCTACGGTAAGGCGATGCCCAGGCACCAGAGCGTTTACCCTGTCGTGCAAATGCATCCAAATACCATAAACCTATGTGTTCGCCGGTGGTTTTATCTGTTACCTCCCATACCTTCACATCTTCATGAAAAACAGGTACGCTGCCAGCAGGTACTGGTTTAAAGTTGAAGTTGAACAGTTCTCCTGCGGTGAAGAATAGCGCCTGTGTCAGGTTATTCAGCTCCAGGTACTGTTTTACTTCTTCAGAGTTAAGGTCATACTTTTGTTTGCGTACTTTTTCTGCATAATAACGGTAGTCCCAGGGGGCAATTTTAATGCTGGCCCCCTCGGCATTGGCCACTTTTTGCATATCAGCTACTTCTTCTTTAACTCTTGCAAGGGCAGCCGGCCAAACAGCATTCATTAAGTCCATGGCGTGTTCCGGAGTTTTAGCCATACGGTTTTGCAGGCGCCATTCTGCATAGTTATTATAGCCCATCAGCTTTACACGCTCATTTCTTAGCTCTAAGATTTTGGCAATATTTGCGTTGTTATCATTTTCATCTCCATTATCAGCACGAGAATAATACGTGTTCCATACCTTTTCTCTTAAAGCTCTTTCATCAGAATAAGTCAGGAACTGGTCCATCGAAGAACGGGTATTGGTTACGGCATATTTGCCTTCCTGACCACGATCTGCTGCTGCTTTCGCTGCCGCTTTGACAAAAGACTCCGGCAGTCCGCTCAGCTGGTCCTTAGTAAGGTAGGTTACATACTTCTCTTCATCCGCTAAAACATTATTGGCAAAAGAAGTGTAAAGCGAAGAAAGCTCTTTATTGATGGCTGCATAGCGTTCTTTAGCTGCTGCATCAAGGTCAGCGCCTTCCATAGCAAAGCTTTCATACACCAGTTGCACTACACGTTGCTGATCAGCCGGAAGAGGCTTTTTCTGTGCATTCTCATAAACAGTTTTAATGCGCTCAAACAGTTTTCCATTCTGAGAAATTTTAGAGGAAAATTCAGATAGCTGTGGGGCAAGATCTGCCTGTATGGTACGGAACTCAGGCGACGACATATTACTGCTCCAGATACCATAATAAAGAAGAGCTCTGCTTAACGGTTCTCCTGCTCCTTCAAGAGCTTCTATTGTGTTTTCGAAAGTAGGGGCAGCGGGGTTAGTGGCAATGGCATTAATTTCGGCCAATTGCAAAGCCATCCCTTTTTCAATGGCAGGTTTTAAATCTGCCAAGCTCATTTTGTCGAAAGCAGGAACACCGCCATAAGGTCCAGTCCATTCAGCCAGTAAAACATTGTCAAAGCTTTGCTTCTGCTCCATAACTGCTTGTGATTGTTGAGATTTTTCCTGCACTTGCCCAGAAGTGCAGCTTGCCAAAGCCAGCAGGATGAGTAAGCCTGATCGTTTGCCAGCTGTTATAATTGGGTTTCCCATAGGTAATTAAAGTGAGTATGCAGCATCTTGGTCTTATGCTGCTATATGATAAATAATTTGCAAGTTACTAAAAAATGCTGACAGGCTTTTTCTGATTAATACTTGAGGCGGGGCTGCTAATAGAGCTTTTTACGTAAGTATAAAAACTTGAGTATGACAACTTCGTACTCATATGAAATCTAAATTATACATTAAGTACAACAACTATGAAAGCAAAATTAAAGGGGGTAACAAAGTCTGGGTCGCAGGCACCTGCTAAAAAGACTTTGTTAGGAGGAAGCTGGCTGCGCATGATGCGCTTATTTACCATCCTTGGTGTGGTGGTTATGGTGTCTTCCTGCAATGACGATGATTCTGATATGGATATAGAGCCAGACGGGCCAAGGCCGGAGTGGGGGCCTACCATTAGCGATGAGATGCTAGCTGTAATTGAGGCGCTCGATAGCCTGCAGACAGGACCGCCGCTATATGAGCGTACTGCTGAAGAAGCACGTATGGCTCCTACAGCAGCAGATGCAGCTATGGCAGTAATGGAGAATAACAATATTCCTGTGCCTCCTTCGCAGGTAGATACTGCCGGAATGGAGATAGCAGTAGACGGCGGTATGATACATTTACGTACTTACACACCACGTAATGCCACAGGACCTTTTCCTGGAATTGTTTACTACCATGGTGGTGGCTGGGTAATTGCTGGCATCGATACATATGATGCATCGGCTCGTGCTTTAGCTGAGAAAACAGGTGCAGTAGTAGTAGCCGTTGCATACCGTCAGGCCCCGGAGTACAAGTTCCCAACAGCGCATGAAGATTCTTTTACGGCTTATGAGTGGGTAGTAAATAATGCTGCCTCCATTAACGTAGATCTGGATCGTATTGCTGTGGCCGGGGAGAGTGCAGGAGGTAACTTAGCTGCTGCTGTGAGCATGATGGCCCGTGACAGAAACGTTCAAATGCCGGTGCATCAGCTATTGGTTTACCCTATTGCTGGTTACGATTTTAATACACCATCTTATGAAATGTACGCAGAAGCGAAACCTTTAAACCGCCCGCTGATGATGTGGTTCTTTGACAAGTACCTGCGTACAGAAGCTGATGCTGAAAGCCCATGGATTTCATTGGTAGATGCACCAAACCTGGAGAACTTACCGCCGGCTACGGTTATTAACGCCCAAATAGATCCACTGCAAAGCGAGGGGCAGGCTTACGCTGACAGGTTGGAGGAAGCAGGTGTTCCTGTAACCGCCAGGGTATATGAAGGGGTAACGCATGAGTTCTTTGGCATGGCTGCAGTAGTACCGGCTGCAGAAGAGGCGCAGAACCTGGCTGCCGAAGAGTTGAGAGAAGCATTTGAACAATAAACTATTTGTTATGTTATCATAAACAGGAAAAGGGCTTCTAAAGCCCTTTTCCTGTTTATGATAACATATGCCTTTCATTCCAGTACATATTCTAAACAAACAGTAAATTTTGAAGAACAGCATCTAACAACCAATTATGAAAACAAAAAGTATTTCAATGCTTCTTGGCCTTGCGTTTGCAACATTAACGACTGCTACAGCACAGAACAGCAAAGAGCCTATAACTGCCTCCATGGAAGGACATATTTATAAACCCGCTAAAGTGCCGGCTACAGACGAACGCGTACGTCAACTGAAAGTGCCTGCTGGATTTACCATTACTAAATTTGCTGAAGATTTGGGTAAGCCCCGCATGCTGGCTGTAAGTTCTGATGGTACAGTGTATGCCACAGACCGGGATAAAGGTACAGTAACCATGGTGCGTGACACAAATAACGATGGCAAAGCAGAACAGCAGAGAATAGTTGCAACCAAAGAAGGAATGCATGGCATTGCCATTCGCAATGGTAAAATTTTCCTGATGACAGTAAACGATATCTATACAGCCAACATTAATAATGATGGCTCATTAGGCGATTTAAAAGAGATTGCAAAAGGTTTTCCGGAGGGTGGGCAGCATGCAAACCGCACGATAGAGTTCGGTCCTGACGGTAAGCTGTATGTATCAGTTGGCAGTACCTGTAATGCTTGTAAAGAGACCAATGATGAAAATGCCACGCTTGTGCAGATGAACGCTGACGGAAGTGGTCGCCGGATTTATGCCACTGGACTACGCAACACCATCGGCTTTGACTGGCACCCTCAAACAAAGGAACTGTATGCCTTCGACCACGGCATGGACTGGCTCGGTGATGAGACTCAAAAAGAAGAACTTAACAAAATTGTGGAAGACGGAGACTATGGCTGGCCTTATGTTTTCGAAGACGGTAAGCCAAACCTTGCTGATGAGCCGCCTCAAGGCATGAGTTGGGAGGAATATGCTAAAAAAACAAAGTTTCCGGAAATGACTTACGATGCCCATTCAGCTCCTATGGACCTGGTTTTTTACAATGGAGCACAGTTCCCACAGCAATACAAAGGAAGCGCCTTTGTTACATTGCACGGCTCCTGGAACCGCAGTAATCCTGTTGGCTATAAAGTTATCAGGGTACAGTTTGATAATGGAAAGCCTACGCAGTTTGAAGATTTTGTAACAGGGTTTTTGGTAAACAACAACAAGCAGGAGTTTGGCCGTGTGGTAGGTTTAGCTGTTCACAAAGATGGCTCCTTACTTATATCTGACGACGACAATGGAGTAGTTTACCGTGTTGCTTATACAGCCAAGTAATGCTTTTTCCAAAAGAACATAATAAAACAGACATAGGCAGGTACATCTGAAATTGTTTTTGCTAACAGTCTACTACACTTTCAAAATAAAATAGACGCAGCTTTACGAGCTGCGTCTATTTTATTTTTATTGCTGCCCTGTTATTCTGCCATAAATAACAGGGCAGCAATAAAGTTTGGGATCAAACTATAAACTTATTACTGCACTTAACCTTTATGTGGGGCGCCAGCAATTGCCCACCAGCCACTATCAAAATCAAACTCAACTACAACAGCTCTTTCTACCCTAATTTTTTCCTCCTCCTGAAGGCCTGTGTTGATAGATAAAACGATGCTGTTAAGGTCATCGATTGGTTGTTTACGATTGATGCCATCCTTCCACAAGGATGCATCCGGCAGCGAAATGGTGTGATCGCCATAGCTCCATGATTCCTGGTAACCTATAGCTTTCATGCCATTTTTAACCTCAGTTTGTTTTTCTGAAACATCATAAGTAAGTAGTACCGCCATATTATATGTTCTTGGTTGAGTAGTACACTTATCAACTGTCTTGCCAAAAGCATGATAAGCTACAAATTGTCAGCATTGGTTTTGAAATAATTGTTTTACGGAAAAAACAAGATAAAAGCAATGGCTTACGGCGAGGTGCTAAAATTTGATCGTGTTCTATTAACAGAGGTAGCAGTTAGCGTCGTATCCGGTTATCTTTGCCTTTATGAATTCAATTAAACTGAGCTCTTACTACCGTCTATATGCTTTCTCAGATTACCGGAGTATGAAGTCGGCCTTGCCTTACATGCGGCGTGTGGTACTGGCAAAAAGCCTTATGGAGGTGGAGGAAGCAGAGGTCAGAAGTTATGTATGGCGCATTAAAGGGCAGGGATATAAGAATTACCTGGAGCCAATCACAAATTATAATACGAAAACAACAGCTCTTAAATCGTTTATTACGGCACTGCAAGAACTTTACAAGCACAATGGGTATTCAGCTAGGTATATTATAATAGAGCGGGGGTAGCAATGCTGTGGCGTAAGGTTTACTCTGTAGCTTCTGAGTGAAACTAGCTTTCTTTATAGTCAAAATAGTCAAGAATCTTTCGCGAAAGTAGGGGCCAAGCGGGCGGATTCAAGACTGGCATTTTAACATGTATGCAGAAGTTATAAGTAGCTTTACAAAACATAAAAGCCTTATAAGCTTTAAACTTACAAGGCTTTTATGTATGATTAAAATAGTAGTTCATTGGTGTAGGGTGCAGCCAAGTAGCTATCAGAGTTTTTTATTGGTTAAGCAGTATATGTTAATCATTATCAGTGAAGTTTCTGCTTCTTAAGAATAATTTATATTGCATTTTATTTAGGTTGTAGTACACTGGTTTTCTCCCAGGCTTCGAACGCTCCTGAAGCAACATCATAACTGAAAGTTTTGCTCAAGCTAGCTGTTTCACCTTCTTTAATATCGAAGTATGTATAGGAGTAGGCAAGGCTGCCTTCGGCAGAAGACTTAGGGAGTAACACATAGATAAAATATCTGCCAGGTTTTATTCTTTCATTCATTCGCTTGCCTACTGCTCCATAGTTCATGGTCTGAAAAGAGTTACTTTCTTTATCATAGGCGTAGCCTAACTGTATATCTGGTGATGCATCTACATCAAATTCTCGATTATCTGCTTGCCAAACATGGATAATAGCCATCTTAGATTCTGCAGTGATGCTTCCTGATGATAGTTTATTTTCTTTCGTAACCACAAGATCCATTTTTGTAATAGGTTCGGGTTCTTCATCTATACAAGCAGAAAGGATTAAAAGAATAAGTAATGGGAATAACAGTTTTTTCATAAGTTTCTATTAAAATTAAAACTGTATAATTTAGCTATTTTTTTGTAATTTAATACAGTGGTTGTTTATATTTAATTACAATTTTGGATAAGTGAATAATTAGCTATTTTCAGGTTTAATACTCCGTCTCTACTTTATACCTCTTGTGTTATCAAAGCTTCTAAGCTTGGCAAGTAATTGAACAGCTATATATAAAAAGCACCAGCTGCCCATTAAAAAACAGATGGTGCTTTTTATATATAGCCTGTGCCTTTTTAGAAACTTAATTGTGCTTGTAAACGCACCAACTCACCTTTTTGATGATTATTCGGATTTTCATAATCTTCATACCTACGGTCGGAGAGTGTGTAAACCGCAACCAGTTCAAAATGATCAATAGGATGCCATTCAACTCCTGTTTCACATTCTTTTACCGTGTAACTCCTTGCATCTAATTCCTGTTTTTTCCCACCGTCATAGTACTGAAAGCGGATAAGAGGAATAATCTTCTGATCGAACTTTTTTAGGAAATAAGAAAAAATTTCTGGGGAGCTGACAGAAGCACCCAGCATGGAAATACATGAATGTGTATGACAGTAGATGCGGCAACTTCATCAGACGCTTCTACAGGGGACAGCACATTCCTAACTTCCTATCTGTTTTCTTTTTTTTAACCTTCAGTATTACGAACCTTCATTACACCCTCCTTTATGGTTTTAATAATACTGCAACGATTCAGATTCCGTGCTAGTTAAAAACACGTACGGTTGCAGCGCTGTGCTAGGCACAACTCTAACTAAAAGGCTATTCTATACGAAGTATTCCGGCTCGTCTCTGGACAGGAAAAGCAAGTAAAGTCTAAGCCAAAGAAGAAGGAACCTGCTGAGAAGGAACAGGAGAAAGATACTACTGATAAAGTTCGGGTTATGTCTAGCCGGACTAAGACTAAAATCAGAAAGAATCTCTTTGCTTTCTCTCGGCTTCATAAGCGCCTAACATTCGTCACGCTCACTTTTGTGAATGAGGTAACTGATGAGCAAGCTATCAAGGTGCTCAGGAAGTTTATCGACAACACAAAGAAGAGGAGCAAGAACTTCCAATACTTGTGGGTTGCTGAAAGGCAGACAGAGAATAAAGTCTTTCCAGATAACATTCACTTCCACATGATCACTAACAAGTACTGGGATATTCAAAAGACCTGGAACTACTGGCTAGATCTCCAAAGAAGGAACGGCATTGTTCCAAGAGATGAGAGCTTCAAGGCTTCCTCAGCTTTTGATGTGAAGAAAGTAGACACGAAGAACCCCAAGCAAGTAGGGATTTACCTCACGAAGTACGTCACGAAGAATAAAGCTGAGTTTAAATGTCAGGTTTGGAACTGCTCTAAGTCTATCTCTGCCCTATATACCGACTTCTATACAGATTGCAACTTTTTAGAAGGGCTACAGAGGCTAAAGCAAGGTGAGATTAAGGAAGTACCGCTTGAGTTCTGCACGCTTCACCTTATCCCACTCGATAAGACTACAATAAGGTTTTATGATAGACTTGAGAACAAGAACAGACAAACATTGAAGAACTTAAACTAACGTGATTATGCCAGTATCAAGAAATAGAAAAAAGAAGAATAACCAGAATAACAATAATAAGCCTAGAATAGCAAGTCCTATGTGCATCCATGAACTATTTCAATTCCAGTTTAATAATTGCAGGAAATGCGGAAGGGCTAGAGATAAGTTTGAATATGATGAGCTACCAAAAGAGGAGCAGCTACATTGGGATAAAGCAGGAATACAACAATCAATAGATTTCATTCTATACTGTCCGAGTTGCGAGGAGTACTCTGCTTTATTGAAGACAGAAGAATTTTAACAGAAGAACCGGGTAACACCGGTTTTTTTGTTTTAAATTTTTTTACATATATAGTATATGATATACTTAAGTCTAAACAATTCATACATAAATAATCTATTGATAAAAAAGATGATAACAATTCAATACAATAAAAAAACAATCCAGGAAGATGAGCGTGAACGAACTACCACATATTTGACAATCAATGGAGTTGCTGATGAAGATTCATTTTATTTAGCCGGTGATCCTCCAAGTGCTCACTTTTATAATAGTGAAATTATAAACATACTAACAAGTCACACTTTCGAAGAAATTAGTAAATCATTCTCAAAATTTACTTTTCCTCGTGAAGTAAATTGGTGGGATGACTCTCTTGATATAAAGGTTTATTGCAATCACTATTTTAAACAGGAAATTCCTTGCACTACCATAGAATTGCGACTAAATGATTGGGAGCATTGGGCTAAACCATGGAGTATGTCTAGTCTTGCAAAAGAGTTTGAAACAAATATTGCCAGATTAGGAAATGAAAGAATCAGTTATTGGCAGGAAGACGATGAGACAGTGTTAAACGGCTTTGGTATCGAGTATAAAGTTCCTAGCAGCACCGCACTAATTAGGCAAGAAATTGATACTCTTTTACCTATACTTAAGACAATTATAGATGAAACTAATAAAAGGCTTTTAGAATCGCTAGATAGCGAAGTCGTACTTACTTATTTTCAATTTCCCGAAGAAATTAAAACAGCTTGTAAACAATACTTAGTATATTTCACGCAATTTATAGCTGATATGGGTATCAAAGTTGATACTGAACTCAAAGAGGAATTAAATCATACTCTCTTTAAAATTATTCCAGCAAATAAAGAGGAGAGTTTAGAGCGCATTAAAGAAGCCTTAACTATTTACTTAAATGCCCCTAATGCACATAATTTTCAAGCTCAAATATCCAATCAAACTGATATTGCTGCAAAGCAGTGGGAAGCAAACTTTTATCATCTAAAATCTCAACTTTCACTTGCGACAAGCATAATCCAAGCTAAGGATTCAACCATAGAAATGCTTCAACTATCTAACTACCAATATAAGCAACTTTTGGAGTCACATAGCTTAAAGAAAGAATCAGAAGAAGAAGAAGATGTGATACCTGGAATTGTTTCGCTCAATAGTTATGAGGGACAGGGCTTTAAAATCAATTTAGCTGAAATTTTCAGAAGATTAAAACGCGGCTTTTAGCAGTGGTAAATTAGGTGCAACAATTCTAACAGAAACGAAAATTAATAAAAACGAGTGATGCAAAACAGAACAAGACTTATTATCGGACTTCTTGTGGTTTGGAATACTTTTCTTACCCTTTATCTGATTGATACTCATAGTCGTTCATTGGAAACTGAAAATAAGGTTAGAAATATCTATAATAAAGCTACTACTATCTCCTTTGATGAATTGACTGAGCAGGGTTCAAGATGGGGATTTCACGGAAGAGATATGGAAGACTAATTGTAACAAAGAGTCTATACTAGAAAATTCCGTCCCCTACACCGTCCCCCAAAAACAAAAAAATCCCTGTAAACTATTGATTTACAGGGATTTTTATTTGTTAAATGTACCCAGGGCCGGAGTCGAACCGGCACGAGTGTAACCTCATTGGTGTTTGAGACCAACGCGTCTACCGATTCCGCCACCTGGGCAATTACTGTAATCCTGAACGACTATCAGGAACGTGCTGCAAACTTAGATAATGTTTCTTTTATTCGCAACAGATATTTTTTCTTCAGGTAATAGGTTTTTATCTCCTGTAGTGCCTCTTCTTTCGTAACTCCATGAAGATCAGGATATCGCTGTAAAGTAGGCAAAATATCATTGTCTAATTGTGCTGTAATTCCGTTGCTTTTTTCTCCTATCTCGTGCAGTTTATCTGCATCAAAGTTAAATTCCAGCTCCATTAACTCCTCGTTCAACTCCATCATCTCCATTAAAAAGTCAGACGGTAACTCATTTTTACCTTCCTCCAATAGGCCATACTCCTTTAAAATGTACTGCATGCGCAGGTCAGTGTCGATAAGCGTGCGGTAGGCATTGGTGTTTTGCGTAGACAGTTGCAGTATTTCCTGTTGCTTCTGTTCGCTTTCGTTTGCATAAAAGTCCGGGTGAAACTCGCGGCTGAGCTGGTAGTACTTGTTCTTTAGTGCTTTTTCATCCAGTAGAAAAGCTTCTGGTATATCATAAAATTCAAAGTAATTCATCTTTATCAGTAAGTGGTAAATAAACTAGCAGATAAACCTTATATGTTGCAAAGGTACAGTATTCAGGGCTGTAATGTTTGCATCAGCTGCAGAAACGAGATACGACGATCTGCTGTAACTGTTTTTCTGCGGTAGGAGTATAGTCCTTTTGCTGATTGTATAGAATTAGTCTAAATAAATTTTGAAGCATAAGCTTTCTTCTATACTTTAGCAGAATATTACTTAAAACTATTGTTTAATGAAATCTACCTCTGTTTTGATTGCTGACACAAACCTGCTGATCCGCAGAGGGATTCATGCTTTGTTGTCAGATCAAAAGGACATCAATGTTGTCGCAGAGGCAGAGACTCCGGCAGAGCTACTATCACTATCACAGGAGCTGCATCCAGAGGTAGTAACTATAGATTGTGCACAATCAGAAGGTTTCAGTTTAGAAGATGTGGTGACTTTAAAAGCAACGGCTCCACAAACAAACCTGTTGGTTATTACTACTCATTCTGATAAAGAAACTATACTAGAGGCCCTTAACCATGGTATCTGCAGTTATGTGCTGAAAGAGTGTGGGGAGCAGGAGATACTGAATGCCCTGTATGCGACCGCTAAAGGAGAGCGTTACATATGCAGCAAAGTGCTGGACGTAATATTGGCTGAAAATAAAAGTGCCCCGGAGCCAATAACTGAAAAAATTAATCTTACACCTCGCGAACTAGAAATTATACAGCTCATTGCGGAAGGAAAGTCTACCGCAGAAATAGCTGAACAGCTGTTTCTTAGTCCACATACTATCAATTCCCATCGCAAAAACATCCTTCGCAAAATGCAGATCAAGTCTCCAGCCGAGCTTATTGTAAAAGCCCTGGATTTAGGTATTGTTAAGATTAGATAAGTACTGAAATAGCATAACTAATTTAGGTTCTGGTTAGTGTTTAGACCTTAACTTTGGCCCTAGCATTCATAGGTATAAATTCTACTCTTGTATAAATTCTTCTTTTAGAATAACCTTTAGGTTGAGTTATAAAGCTCCTGCGATTATGCTTGCCCCACATACCGAAATCGGATTATATTATGTGCATTCATCAAGAAACTATATGCCATGTATCGTTCGTAATCCTGCTATTTATAAGTACTTGTCAACTACTAGCTAACTACTTATAGCTATAGCCTATGCTACTAATAGTGTACTAAATTGGCTACTTCCAGCGATTGCCTGATGCTGTTGAACCGGATACCTTTGTTTCTGTTTAGAATAGTTCTAAATAAAATAGCAACTGAAATGGTCTTAAGAAACAATATCTATAAAATCAGCGGCCTTGGTAAACCAGTAAAATGGTGGGTTGGTTTGCTTTGTGGCGCAGCTTTCAGCTTCGTACCAACAGGCTGTAAACCGGGCACTGACGAGGTCGCTCAGGCAAAAGAGCATCAGGTAATAACAGCTGCTGAGACTGTGCCTGCTAAAAAGATGGTAACATTAGGCGGCACGGTTACAGAAATAGTCTGTGCCCTGGGCGACTGCAATGCCATTGTGGCTACTGATCTTACAAGTACTTACCCCAAGCATATGCAGCAGTTGCCGTCTATGGGGTACCGTAACAATATTAAAGCAGAAGGCATTATTTCAACAGGTGCAGACTTTGTATTAGCCGAAGCTGATTACCTGGATGAAAGCGTGGTAGATCAACTTAGCAGCACAGGTGTGGCGATGCATGTAGTCGAAAATAATTTATCTAAAGAAAGCACCATAAAAATGGTGCAGCAGCTGGGTAAGCTGTTGGGTAAAGAGGCAAAAGCGAAAGAACTGCAGGAACGGATCGAAGCTGATTTTGCGCAGGTTAACAAACACTTGGCTGAAGCCTCTTCCAGGCCCAAAGTACTCTTTGTGTACGCCCGCGGACAGGGCACACTCAACATTGGCGGGAAAAATACCTTTGCTGAGAAAATGATAAATCTTGCTGGCGGACAACTTGCTGTAAACCAACTGGAAGAGTTTAAGCCCTTAACTGCAGAAGCCGTTATTGCTGCTAACCCAGATTATCTGCTATTCTTTGATTCGGGACAGCAAAGCTTAGGGGGAGTAGAGGGCATTATGTCTATTCCAGGCATAAAGGAAACTACGGCAGGTAAAAAAAAGAATATTATTGCTATGGATGGTCTGTACCTATCCGGTTTTGGTCCGCGTGTGGGTAAAGCTGTGGATGAACTGGTGCTAAAGATACATCCTGAATTACAGGCTACTGCGTCTGTTCAATAGAGACAGTTTTCCTGCTGTGTAAGGTTTGTTCCGATAGAAACAGGTGGTTAAACAACTGCTGTGTTTAGCTTTTATTATACTTCTTTACTTGATTTTGATTCTATGATGATCAATAGTATAAATGCCAGAGGTACCGCCAACAGCACCTGGATAATACTTGCCGGGTTAGCTGTACTACTTGCAGGCTTTTTTGTGGTTTCCCTGCAGGTAGGAGCGGTAGCTGTCTCGGTGCCCGAAGTTCTTTCTATAATGCTGCACCAGGTAGGAGGGGGCGCTGATAATTTTACATTACAGCAGGAGAGGGTATTGCTGCACATACGTTTGCCTCGTGTTGTATTAGGCATGGTAGTAGGTGCAGCGCTGGGGGTATCAGGAGCTTCGCTGCAGGGCTTGTTTCGTAACCCGCTGGTTGAGCCGGGGTTGATTGGAGTATCGAGTGGTGCGGCTTTGTTTGCCGTAGTGGCCATTGTGTTTGGAACTAGCATACAAGGCATTTGGGGAGCAGCTTTTACAAGTTCCTTCTTCCTGCCGGTGTTCTCTTTTGTTGGCGGACTTGTCGCTACAATGCTTACCTATACCTTAGGACACAGGCAAGGTAAAACTGATATTACGATACTCATTTTAGGTGGAATAGCCATCAATGCTTTAGCAGGAGCCTTAGTTGGTCTGGTTTTATACTTTGCTGATGACGCGGCCTTACGAAGCTTTACTTTCTGGAGTATGGGAGACCTTGGAGGGGCTTCATGGAGCCGGATGAGTATTGCCCTGCCAATGGTATTACTACCCACCCTCGCACTGACACTGCTGCGGGATCAGCTAAACGCACTATCCCTGGGAGAGGCGGAAGCATACCACCTGGGGGTAAATGTAGAGCAGGTAAAATACCTGGTTATTCTGCTAAGCTCTATGGCGGTAGGTGCTTCTGTATCGCTCACAGGTATGATAGGTTTTATTGGGCTGGTGGTGCCACACATTTTACGGTTAGCTTTTGGACCAGATCATCATGTAGTGCTTCCGGGTGCTATGCTTACAGGGGCTATCGTGTTGCTGCTTGCAGACCTATCTGCCAGAACGGTGGTAATACCTTCTGAACTGCCGATAGGCATTGTGACCGCCTTACTGGGTGCTCCTTTCTTCATCTGGTTGCTGCTAAATGCGAAAAAGAAACGGATAATTTAAGCCTATGTATATCGCTCAAAATATAAATTTAGCCAGAGGGGCCAAGCAAATACTTCAGGAGGTAAGCATAGTGGTGCAGCCAGGTGCTTTCACGGCAGTGCTGGGGCCGAACGGTGCAGGCAAATCAACGCTGTTAAAGGTACTATCCGGTGAAATAGAGGCAGGCTCTGGCAATGTTATGCTTAACTGGAAAGAGTTAGGGAAATATAAGGCACATGAACTATCGCTGATAAGAGCAGTGCTGCCTCAGAGTGTACAGGTAAACTTCCCTTTCACTGCCCGGGAGATTGTACAACTGGGAAGGCTTCCGCATCGGGAGCCCCGAAGTAAGAGCCTGGTAATAGCAAATAAAGTAATGGAAGATACCAATATTATGGCTCTTGCTGATAGAAAGTACATCGAACTATCGGGTGGTGAACAGCAGCGGGTGCAGTTGGCGCGGGTAATTGCCCAGATCACTAGGGAGCACAAGGCAGGTCAGCCACGCTTTCTGTTATTTGATGAGCCAACTTCAAGCCTCGACATAGCACAGCAGCACGCTATGTTGCACATTGCAAAAGAGCTTACACAGCAGGAGGAGATAGGTGTATTAGCTATTTTACATGATATGAACTTAGCTGCTCAGTATGCTGATGAGGTTCTTTTTATGAAGAATGGAAAAACAGTGGCACAGGGCAAAACAGCAGAATTGATGCAGGAGGATGTACTTCGTTATACTTTCTCGCATCCGGTACAGGTACTGTGCAATGCTTGCTGCGGAAAGCATCATGTTATGACAATGCCATTAAGTAAAAGTCATCTGTTACTTAAAAAGCATCCTTTGGAGCATGTCTAAAGGTTTTCATTACAGTGGAAGCTGTTCAGAAAGAAGCGTGAAGCAGGGGGACAGTTTGTCGCATAAGGAGTAAAGTCTAAATCAGTCTTAAAGCCTGCTAAAGGACAAGGTGCTGTTGCAGACATCATTAAATTAAAATCAGAAAGAACAAAAATTTAAATTTAAAACAATGGAAGATATAACAATAGACGCATCAGTTAGAAACAGTTCGGCAGCAGTGTTATCAAAGGCATGGAAAGGTATCCAAAATGCTAAACCTTATCTGCGCATACGGGAGGCGGCCAAAGAGCTTAACACAAGTGAAGCTGCTTTACTGGCCACCACAATAGGTGAAAACTGCATTCGGCTTGCTCCTAACTGGCATGATCTGGTAAAGCGCTTGCCAGAGTTAGGGCATGTGATGGCATTAACCCGTAACGAAAGTTGTATTCTGGAGCATAAAGGAGTTTTTGCTGATATAAATGTACCATGTTCCGGTAACGGGGGAGTAGGTACTGTGATAGGCCCGATAGAAGCGAGGATGTTCTTCTTTAAATGGCATGTGGCTTTTGCAGTGGAGCAGGAGAAAAGTGGTCGCCAGCTTACCAGCCTACAGGTTTTTGATAAAGCTGGGGATGCTGTTCTGAAAGTGTACCTGCAGGAAGGCAAAAGTGATTATGATGCTTACTATCGCCTGGTGCAGGATTTCCGTTCCGAAGACCAAAGCCCGGAGCAATATACTCAGCCATATGCAGCAAAAGTATACGCCAGAGAAATTGACACCAAGGATTTTCTGGGTGATTGGTCAGAGCTGCAAGATACGCATGATTTCCATGGTATGTTAGCTAAACACAACATACACCGGCACGATGCACTGGAATTGGCACGAAACATATTTACCTTTCCGGTTGCTGCGTCGAGTACCTTACAAATTCTGGAGTCAGCAGCGGAGGTCAAGCTTCCTGTTATGATTTTTGTCGGAAATCGCGGCAATATTCAGATTCATCAGGATAAGGTGAAAACAGTGCGTGTGCTTGAGCGAGGACATAACGGCCCTGAAACCTGGGTAAATGTGCTGGACCCTTCCTTTAACATGCACCTGCGCCAGGATACAGTAGCAACTGCATGGATTGTGCGCAAACCAACCAGGGACGATATTGTAACCTCAGTGGAAGTTTTTGATGAAAACAAAGAGCTGGTGCTAAGCTTCTTTGGTCTTCGTAAACCCGGGCAGCCAGAGATGGAGGAGTGGAGAAAGATTGTTAGTGAGCTAACTCTTTTAGTAAACTTACAGAACGTATAGCATACAGCAGCTATTACTGTGCCTTAAGTTGATTCTTTGCAGGAAATATAGCTGGGTGCCTACTTTAATGCCGCTATAAAAAAGTTTACACGAATAGAACAAGTCGTAAACAATCCAACACATATAGGATAATATGAGCTTTAGGAATATTTATATTCAATAAAGCAGCCCCCTTGAATTTGTGCAATCTGATACTATTGATAAGATAAAACTATGAAACTTATTGTTTCTATAATGCTGGCTTATGTCTCAGTGGTAGTAACTCCGGCTTTTGCGCAGGGTTATGGCACTTTAGCCGGTGAGGTAACCGATGTTGCCGGTGCTCCGCTAGCACATGCTACTATTCAGTTGGAGGGATATAACATAGGAAGTGCGGCTAGTGAAGCAGGAAAGTTTACGCTAACAAAGGTACCGGAAGGCCTACAAAAAGTACATGTCTCAGCAGTTGGTTTCCAGGACCGGGTAAAGGAGATAAGTGTCAAGGCGGGGCAAAAGCAGCACCTGGTAATTCAGCTTAAAGAGAAAGTGGATGAACTGAAACAGGTAGTGGTAACAGCCACACGTATGGAACAGCATATCAAAGATGTGCCTATTCCGGTTAATGTTATCTCAGCAGAACAGATTCAGCGCATGGGTTCCGTGCGGCTCAACGAGGTGCTGGCTGAACAAACGGGGCTACAGATTATTTCAGATCATGGCACAGGTTTACAAATCCAAGGTTTATCAGCAGACTATGTGCTGATTCTGGTAGATGGGGAACCTGTGATAGGTAGAACAACAGGCGTACTGGACCTTACACGTTTGGCTGTTGGTAACATCGAACGCGTGGAGGTTATCAAAGGTCCTGCTTCCTCTTTATACGGTAGCGAAGCTATGGCTGGTGTAGTGAATATCATCACTAAAAAAAGTATCGCTCCTTTTTCCTCTACTGCCAGGGCAAGGTACAGCTCTTTTCAGACCTTAAATACAAGTGCTGATATACGTTTGAATAAAGGTAGCTTAGGATTCTACCTTTTTGCTGACAGGTTATCTTCTGATGGCTACGATTTAACTCCGGGTGAAGTAGGCCGGACAGCACCTCCCTTTACTTCTTATACCCTTAATCCTAAAGTTAGCTATTCCTTTAGCTCCAGGTTAAAGGCAAAGGTTTCAGCCAGGTGGTACACCGAAGATCAGGAGAACCTGTACGGAGTATCAGACAGTGATGTGGAGCGGATTATTTTTGAAAAGGCGAACCGTCAGGACTGGAGCCTAATGCCAACGCTGGAGTACACATTCGGTAGTAACAGTAAACTGACGCTGGAGAACTATACCTCACGTTATAAAACTGATTCAGATATGCGGTATACAGATGATGCTTCCGTGTATGATGAAAGCTACTTTAACCAGCTTTTCAACCGTTCTCAGTTTCAGTTGGATGTGCCGTTTAAGAAGCATCATATCAGTACGCTAGGCGCAGGTTATACCTTGGAAGAGGTAGAAGCTACCCGTTACGACGACCAGAACCAGTTTAAAACAACTTTTGTCTTCGGCCAGCATCAGTGGTCACCCGGAAGTCGGCTGAATATAGTAGCTGGTGCGCGCTATGATCATCATAATGCTTATGCTTCCAGATTTAGCCCAAAGCTTTCGGCAAAATACGAGGTGCTTCCCTGGCTGGCGGTGCAGGCTTCAGCAGGAGGTGGTTACAAAGCCCCCGACTTTCGGCAACTGTTGCTGAACTTTACGAACGCCGTAGCTGGCTACAGTGTTTTTGGCTCCCGTTTGGCTAATGAGGGAGTAGAACGCCTGGAGCAGGAAGGGCAGATTGCCCGAATTTTAATTGATCCTGCCACTATTGGAGAAATAAAAGCAGAAAATTCTATGGCCTATAACATGGGCTTACACATAAGTGCTCTCAAAAATATTCTTGACGTAAACCTGAATGCTTACCGCAATAATATTCACGACCTGATACAGACTTTACCAATTGCTACCAAAGTAAATGGGCAGAGTGTGTACAGCTACGTTAATGTCTCTAAAGTGGTAACGCAGGGAGTAGAGGTGCAGGCAGATTATAAGCCCCTGCATAACCTTACTTTAAGCCTTGGCTACCAGTTTTTAGATGCCAAAGATGTAGAGGTAAAAGAGAAGCTGGAGAACGGCGAAGTGTACAAAAGAGATCCTGCGACAGGTGAAGTTATGCATGTTAAACCAGCAGATTATGGTGGGTTATTCAACCGCTCCAGGCATTCCGGTAATGTTAAGATTTTTTATGATAATCAGCAGTATGACTTCAATCTCTCACTTCGAGGTCTGTACAGGGGGCGATTTGGTACCGGAGATGTCAATGGGAATCAGATTCTGGACGTGGATCAGGAATATGCCGATGGCTACTTTACATGGAATATAACGGCTGCTAAAAAACTGCTGAAGCAGCTGACTTTAGAAGCGGGTGTGAATAATCTGTTTGCTGTCAAAAATATTTATGAGCCGTCTTTATCTGGCAGAGTGTGTTTCGCAGGCCTTATACTGCATATGGGCAGTAACTAGTAATCATTCTTCAATTTTATTTTCTAATTATTTATTCATGACAACCTATATGAAAAAGTATTATCCTTTATGTTTAATGTTGCTTTCCCTTGCTGTGATGACTTCTTGTGATGACGACGATGAGGTAACTCCTGAGGCAGTCGTAGAAGTAGAAACTGTTTCTGACCTTGATGCATCCGGAACGCATTATGCTTTTTATGACCTGGAAGGCAATACCGAAGTCCCTTACACTGACTCTGCCTCTACTGAATGGGACATTGCTTTTAAAGGAACTTCTGTGCTGATTAACGGAGGTAGCAGTGGTCCAGGAACAGGAGCAGCTCAGGTAGTGGATGGTATTTTTGCGGAGATAGAAGAAGCACCGGAAACAGGGTATGTAACAGATGCTGCTGGTGCCCCTGCTATAGTTGCGTCATCTGATAAGAGCTGGTACCATTACACTGGTACGGAGGCTAATGTAGCGCAGCATGCTATTTTACCCATTGCCGGAAAATTAATTGTGCTTAAAACAGCTAATGGAAATTACGCTAAAGTAGAGATATTAAGCTATTACAAAGGGAACCCCAATACAACCACAGAGGAGTTTGTAAGCCTGAGTACAAGACCAACAAGTAAGGTTTATACCTTTCAGTATGCGGTGCAACCAAATGGTAGCAGAGAGTTTTTAGATTAGTTTGAGTTAGATCTGTGTTTTTTATTGTTAGTTAAATGGTGAGTAATCCTGACTTGGTATTTTAGGCCATAATCATCTGCCAAGGCAGGAAATATTAAGCCGTAGAGGTGCTTTTATCTATCAGGTAAAAGTAATTCTCTACGGTTTTCTATTTATGGAACATGGCCGCGGGAATTACATAGCTATCATCCCTGAAATGTTGTAACCTCTGTTCTTCCTTATGGTGCGCTACATCATGGAGTATAGCTTTTGTAATACCACAATAGTAGCAAGGGCAGGTTGAGCTATATTGTGCCGAGTGGTAAAACCAGGAATAGTTTTACTCTAAACAAGGAAATATTAAGTTACAAGATATATTGATTATATACTCACTAATCTTCTAGTTGACGTGTATCTAATAACAAAAATAGGCAGAAGAAAATTTGTTGGATGCCGAATAAACAAAAGAGTCAGGACATAAAGCTTGGACCACTAAATGGAAGCCCTATGTCCTGACTCTTTATATGGAAGCTACTAGTTAGCTGTTCCGCCAGTAACTATTGGAGCAGTGCAATTGCCTCCTTGTTCTGCTGCTGTTGTGCCAGGTCAAGAGCAGTAAAGCCACGCTGGTCTTTAACTCCTTTATCGGCACTATTGTGGAGGAGAACTTTAATAACCTCGTTACGACCAAACATAGAAGCAAGCATTAAAGCAGTACCACCATTTCCGTTTTGTACATTAACATTTGCTCCTTTGCTGATGAGCAATTCTGCAATAGCAGGATAACCTTTAAATGCTGTTCCCATCAGCGCTGTGTTGCCTGTGGCATCCTGGTGGTTAACGTCTGCGCCAGCTTCAATTAAAAGCTTTGCTGCTTCCGCGTTGCCATTGTACGCAGCTATAATCAAGGGAGTGAAACCTTTCTGGTCCTGGGCATTTACATCTGCTTTGTTTTGCAGTAGTTGTTCTATTGCAGCTACATCGCCGGTTCTTGCTGCTGATATAAGATCAGTTGACTGTGCAAAGATAGCAGCAGGTATCAGGAGGAATAACAGGTTTAATATGACTGATTTCATGGTTTAAGAATTGATTGTTATAAATGATTATTTATTTTTTATTTCAAAGATGTTATTGTCTTTAGCAGAAGCTTTACTATCTGTTTCTGACAGCTTAAATATTAGTGTTGAAAGATAAAGTAAACCAAGAATATGCAGTTAGAGCCCCACAAAACTTAAGCTACTCTTAAAACCTTGGCAGGTGCTACCACAGGGTTTTCAGTTACCAACTCCTGCAGGCATTCAATCCAAAGAGGGCTATCGTTCAGGCTTTCTACCAATTGCCAGATTTCACCGCCGTTTTCTTCAAAAAGTTCCTTGTACTCACGGCCTACCTCCACAGTAGTTTCCAGGCAATCAGCTACAAAAGATGGGGCAAAAGCCAGCACACGTTTTATTCCTTTGGCGGTAAGTGCTTGTATCACATCATCTGTATATGGCTTTATCCATGGATCATTGCCCAGACGTGACTGAAATGAAACAGTGTAGTGTTCTTCGGCTATACCTAGCTTTTCTGCTAACAGGCGACTGGTCTCATAGCACTGTGCGCGATAGCAGAATTGGTTCGTAGCATTATAAGATGTTGTACAATTGGCATGCTCGCAACTGGTAATGCTGTCATTTTTGTGCAGTTGCCGCTCTGGCAGTCCATGATAAGTAAAAACATAATGATCATAGCTTGCTGCTAACATATGTTTTTTCCCAAGCTCAGCAAAGGCTTCTATAAACTTCGGATGATCCAGAAAACTGTTGACAAAGCGAATCTCCGGTATTACCTGCCAATTGCTTACCAGGTCCATTACTTTCTGGTAAACAGAACCGGTTGTAGCAGAAGCGTACTGCGGATACAGTGGCAGTATAACTATCTTTGAGAGGTGATGACCTTTAAACTTCTCCATCGCCTCCTCTATAGAAGGACTTTGGTAGCGCATGGCTAGCTTTACTACATAGTCTTTGCCCAACGCCTTTTGCAGCAGCTCTTCTACACGGTAGCCATATATTTTAAGTGGAGACCCGTTGCTTGTCCATACCTCCTGGTATACTTTAGCAGATTTGGGTGCACGGGTAGGAGCAATAATAAGATTTACCAGTGCCCATCTGTTCATATAAGGAATATCTATTACTCTTTCATCCATCAGAAACTCCCGGAGATACTTGCGCACGTCGGGTACAGAAGGGCTGTCGGGGGTGCCTTGATTTACAATCAGGACGCCTGTTTTGCCTGTTTTACTCATAAAATGAAGTCTATGATATTTGAAATAACTGATTGAGGGAATCAATCAATATTTTGCGGTTTGTGCCTTCGCTTGCCCGCAACGTGCCGGCAGGCCTGCGTATTAGCCTGTCTAGTGTAGCTTTTGCGAGTGCTGCTGCGGCAGTTTTCTGCTCTAAGCCCGTCTGCTTCTGGAGTTCACTTTCCAGCACCGAAGCAAAAAAGCCTTTCAGCTCGCTGATGGTTTTAGCCATTGGGAGATCCTCCAGCCAGTGTGTGTAAAGTAAAGTTTCTTCGTCTATAATATTATATACTTCTGTTGTAGATGCTTCCCTGGCTTTTCGTACGGCCTGTGTCTGGCTGGTAATCTGGTCCATGTTTACCAATACTGTGTTAGGTAAAGCCGTTGCTTCAGGTTGTATGCTTAAAGGTACTGAAAGGTCTAACAGTACTCGTTTATGTCCGTTGTGATAAGAGCTTAATTGTGAAGTACCTAACTGTTCTCCGGCACTTACGCAGGAGATGATCACATCGTACTGGTTTAATTCTGATAAACGCTCTGCATAGGGAATAAAGTACAATCCCATTTTTTCGGCTAATTGCGCTGCTTTTTCATCAGTACGATTAGTAAGCGTAATGTTCCTGAATCCAAAGGAGGTAGCATATTTGGCTACATCAGTACCCATTTGTCCTGCTCCTATAATAAGCATACGCTTCGAAATGAATTCTTTTCTCGGAATAAAATCGGTTACTCTTTCCAGGGCAGCATAACCAACGGAGGCGGCACCAGAGCGAAATGCTGTTTCGTTATGTACCCGTTTGTGTGTGCGGAAAAGTGTCTGAAGTGCCTGGTGTAGCAGCGGACCACCTAATTTTAGATCATTCGTCAGTTGATAACTTTCCTTAAACTGCCCTATAATCTGCCTGTCACCAACTACCTGAGATCTTAAACCCAAACCAACTTCTAATAAGTAATAAAGTGTGTCTTGGCTTTGGGTATAGTGACTGAACAGAGGTGCATAAGCATCTTTGTCAGTGATGTTTTTAAATCTTAAAAGTTCGTCTTGTATAACAGCTGTAGGTGTATTGGCCGATTCGTAGTAAACCTCTGTACGGTTGCAGGTGGTTATTACCATGATGCCGTCTACAAACCCCCAGCTTTTAAGAGAGGTCATAAACTCCGCAGCCTCATCTTTGCTTAGCTGCAGCGCCTGTCGCCACTCTAATGATGCCATTTCGTGCGAAAGAGAAACTGCCTGGAGAGTATTCATTTTAACTTGATAATTGATGTACTGTTTAGGATTCGATGACCGCATTTACTACTGCAGCAGTTTTGTTAAATCCACCCCTGGCCCTTCCCGAGAGAAGTAATTTCATAAGAAAGGTAGAGCTTCCTTACTGGTAGGGGGCAAGGGGTGGATTTAAATATAAGAAGCTAATTACTTAATTAGCTGCCACTAAGGCTACCACGTCATTTCTGTTTAGCTTCAGTGCTTTTATCAGGCGGTTACCATAATCTGCATCAGCCTGGTAGAAATAGCTTACCATTTTGTTTACTACTTCTTTGTTCTTTACCTGGCCTAAGTCACCAGCCAAGTTGCTGATCAAGTGCTCTTTTTCAACTTTAGAAAGAGAACGGTACAGGTCGCCAGCTTGCTTAAAGTTATTTTGCTTACTGATAACCCGCTGCATGGTCTCCTCATTAATTTTGCGGGTAGAGTAGTTGTATTGGTTATCGTCCACAAAAGTTGGCTGCGTAGTGCTAGGCTGGTAGTTCACATCAGACTTGGTTCCACGGTTACTTGCTACACCATTTTGGTTGAAGTTATTCACTTCTACTAGCGGAGCGTTCACAGCAATGCGCTGAAAGTTGCCACCCAGGCGGTAACGCTGCGTATCCATGTAAGAGAACACACGGCCCTGCAATAACTTATCTTCTGATGGCTCGATGCCTGGTACCAGTGTAGCAGGAGCAAAAGCAGCCTGTTCTACTGTCTCGAAGAAGTTATCTGGAACTCTGTTCAAAGTCATTTTACCGATTGCCATACTAGGAGCAATATCTTCTGGCCAGATTTTGGTAGGGTCCAGTGGGTTGAAGTCAAATTTATCCAGGTCTTCAGGCTTTAGCATCTGTACAGTCAGCTCCCAGGACGGATAGTTACCTTTGCTGATATTCTCGTACATGTCTGCGGTGGCGTGGGAGTGGTCTTTAGCCTGCATTTGGGCAGCTTCTGCAGCGCTGAAGCTTTTTACCCCCTGCATTGAGTTCCACTTGTATTTTACGTACACTACTTCGCCCTGTGCATTTACCCATTTAAAAGCATGTACGCCGTACCCGTCTATTTGCCTCAGGTTGGCAGGTGTTCCTAAATCCTGGTACAGGTACGTGAACATATTCGTAGCCTCTGGTACATTGGAGAAGAAGTCGAACACACGGTTCTGGTCTTGCTTGTTATATACTGGCGACGGCTTAAAGGCATGTACCATATCTGGGAACTTAATGGCATCACGGATAAAGAACACAGGAAGGTTGTTGCCTACCAGGTCGTAGTTACCCTGGTCTGTATAGAACTTCACGGCAAAACCACGTGGGTCGCGGAGTGTTTCTGGTGATCCTTGCTCATGCACGACAGTAGAGATACGAACAAATACAGGCGTTTTCTTTCCCTTGCTGTTGAATAGAGAGGCTTTGGTAAACTTAGAGAAGTCGCCGTAGCTTTCAAATTCTCCATGAGCACCTACTCCACGAGCATGCACCACACGCTCTGGTATGCGTTCCCGGTCAAAAGTGGCTAACTTCTCGATCAGATTTACGTCCTCTAACAGTACCGGGCCATTTTCGCCTGCTGTTTTAGAACTCTGGTTGTTACCTACAGGCGCACCAGTGTTGGTTGTTAGCTGCTTTTGCTGTGCAAAAGCTAGCTGCCCACTTACAATAATGGTTAAAAGTAGAAGTGATTTTCTTAACATATAAGTATATGTGATGATTTAACTGCTACAAAAGTCTTGAGTTGAAGCTTATAAATCAAATTGATTTAACCTATCGTGTTATAGATTGTGTCTATTATATTATATAAGCTGTTACTGCTGAAGCTTGTATTGAGAGGTATCTACAGGCATATCAGGCAAAATATATTTGACGTAGCTAATAAATCGGCCTGTTATTCAACAATAGTTCTTGTATCAATAATTTTTATTATTTTAAATTATTTCATTAAATAATTTAACTTTATTCATATGATAATATAGGCTTATTAAAAAGAACTCTTAAGAATCAGGATGATGGTTATACTGTACTGTGTATATTTGATTATCAGAAAGCTGTCGGCTTTTATGTAAAGTAGATGAGGCTTAAGATAGATTGGGAACATCAGCTTTCTGATAATTCTCCTGTTTATATGCAGGTTTCCATGGGCAACGTTGTGCTTCATTTAACAGAGCATCATGTTGATTGTAGCCCCGGGGCAAAAGCACTGATTAACTTTGAGGGTTTGCAGCGCTTTCATAAGAGGCTTCTTGAAACTAATTACAAGTACAACAAACCTCGTTTAGAAACGTCTGCTTGGGGGGCAATGGTGATGGAGGTAATAGATACGTTTAACAACAGGCTGCTTTTTAATGAAAAACAAGCAGTTGTTGCTTGACTACAAGAGATTGGTACTTTAAAAATACTGGCGCTGCCTCCCTTTCAGATATAAACATGAAAGAGAGGCTTTTTTATGTCGCATGAGACTGAGCTTAATTCCCTGGGTAAAAGCGGATGTCCACCTGAGAGTCAAATCCCAAACCAAGTAACTCTTCCGCATGGCCTTTGTTAATGCCAATACACAACTGCCCATGAGAATTATAAATACAGCAGCAGTCACCGTCATCAACCTGGTTATAGTTGGAGTAAATGCGCCCCAAGGTTTCACGGCCGAAGTGAATTGTAAAAGTCCGGCCATGGGCAATCGTATCGATGCTTTCACGGGTAATATTTGTTATTAGGTTGCCGTAGCGGTCTACGTGTACCACATGGCCCATAATGGCATGATCGTTCAGGCGGAGCTGGCGGTTGAGCAGTTGCCTGAACTGGTTTGTACGTTCGCCCAAGACTTCTATATCTCCTCCTTTAGCCAAAAAAACAGCAGCCGAAGCCAACAGATCTTTTGCCGGAAAAGGCATAAAGCTGTTATCTGTGTGCAACTCTACCAGAACATCAGGCTTGTTGTCTGTTATAAGTGAGAGAAGACCATTGTCAGCCATTAAAAAATAATGCCCTTTGTACTTTGCTGCATGATATTTGCCACTTCTATTACCGTGTGTATCTACGGCAATTAGGTGTATGGTTCCTTCAGGAAATTCACCATAAACCGAATTTAACGTATACTCCGCGTGGGCAATGTTGAAAGGTTGTACAGCATGAGAAATGTCCACGATAGAGGCTTCCGGATACTTGGAAAGAATTTTAGCTTTCACCGCAGCAACATAGTGGTCTCTATACCCAAAATCAGACAGAAACGTAATTACAGCCATAATACGAACTATAATTTAAGTAGATTTGTATTAATATATAACAAATATAGTTATATTAAAAGAAATATTACTAAGGTACTATATACGAGATAAACATTTGGTTGAGAAAGTAATAACTCTAGAGAATATTTCTCTGATTGATTTTCTGGGGACAGAGAATCAGAACATCAAGCAACTGGCTGCTGCTTTTCCAAGCAGCAAGATTATATCCAGAGGTAACGAAATAAAGATACAAGGCCAGACGCCTGAGATCACTAAGATAAACGAAATACTTTCCTCGTTGATTGATCATTATCATAAGTTTGGAAAGATTACGCAAAATAGCGTAAACAGATACCTTTCTGACGATTCTTTTACTGACGAAGAGGTAATTGTTACTTCTCCGGATATAATTGTGTATGGCAGTAAAGGGGGTGTCATCAAGGCAAAAACACCGAACCAGCAAAAACTGGTTGATACGGTGTCTAAAAATGACCTGACTTTCGCGCTTGGACCTGCCGGTACAGGTAAAACCTATGTTTCTGTAGCATTGGCTGTGCGTGCGCTTAAGAACAAGGAGGTAAAGAAAATTATTATCTCCAGGCCAGTAGTGGAAGCAGGCGAAAGCCTTGGTTTTCTGCCCGGTGATATGAAAGAGAAGGTTGACCCGTATCTTCGCCCGATTTACGATGCTCTGGAGGATATGATTCCGGTTGAAAAGCTGAAGTATTACCAGGAAAATAAAATTATAGAGATTGCACCGCTGGCTTACATGCGTGGTCGTACCCTGAACAATGCTTTTGTGTTGCTGGATGAGGCGCAGAATACCACGCCTGCCCAAATGAAGATGTTCCTGACCCGTATGGGGCCGAATGCTAAGGTGATGGTAAATGGTGATTGGTCTCAGATAGACCTGCCGCGAAACCAGCGCTCTGGGTTAATGGAGGTACTGAACATTTTACGTGGTGTAAAAGGTATAGGCTTTGTAGAAATGAGTGCAGATGATGTGGTGCGTCACAGGTTGGTAAAAGACATTGTAAATGCCTATGCCAAACTGGAGGAAGAACGCCGCGCTGCCAGGGAAGAGGCTAAAGCTGCTGATGAAAAAGATGCAGCGCCAAAACCAACAAGAGGCCGTAAAAAAACAGCCAGTAAAGAAGCTGAAGTTTAACAGAATGAAGTGATATTAAAACCCGGCAACTCTCATCAGTTGCCGGGTTTTGTTTGCTAAATGCTTAGCTTTGCGTTTTATATTTTAGATGATTAAGCTTATAAGAGCAGAAAGCGAGCAGGATTTAAATGCTGCTTTCAGTGTAAGAGAAAAAGTATTTGTGCAGGAACAGCAAGTACCCCGCAATGCTGAATATGACTCGTTTGAGGAAATAGCGAAACATTACCTGGCTACCTGTGAAGGAGTGCCTTGCGGTGCTGCCCGTTGGCGCATAACAGAGCATGGCATAAAACTGGAGCGTTTTGCTGTATTGCAGGAGTATCGAAACAAGAATGTTGGCAGCCTCATATTGCAGAAAGTTCTAAAAGACGTGCTTGCTACACATGCAGATAAAAATGTGTACCTGCATGCTCAGTTGCCTGCAGTAAACTTTTACAAGCGCCATGGCTTTGTAGCCAAAGGTGATATGTTCAGTGAGTGCGATATCCAACATTATAAAATGTACTACAGAGGCTGATGTTGCGCTGGGCGCCATATCCTTTAGTTCGTGTAACGCTTGCCTTTATAGCAGGAATTCTGCTTTACATAAGCGCCGGTAGAGAGTTTAGGTATAGCACTGAACTGTTTGCTTTTTTTGCCGTTGCTTTTATGGCAGCGCTTTTTGCTGCCCAAAGGCTAAAAACGACGTTTGCTACTAATATAGCAGGCATAGTGGCTGTGCTGTGTTTTGTAACAGCAGGCATCTGGGCTACCGGTTACCATACAGAAATACATCACCCAAAACACCTGAGTAAGCTGGAGCAAAAGCCAGAGTATTATTTAGGTGTAGTAGATGATTATGTGGTTCAGAAACCTGGCTACCAGAGTACTGTGTTAAAAGTACTGCAAGTGCAGGCAAATAGTAACTGGCAAAGTGCGGAAGGCAGGATACAGTTATCGGTGCCGCACGATTCGGAGCAGATGTATGAATTAAATTACGGTGATGTGCTGCTCATAAAAGGAGCACCAGATCCAGTAGCATCTCCTGCTAACCCCAATCAATTCGACTACCGGCAGTACCTGGCCAACAAGAGCATCCACTTTCGGCATTACCTGCAGCCTTTGCAGTTTCAAAAAGTTACCTCTGCGCCACCTAACCCCATCTTAAGCTTCGGTATTAAGTTACGTCGCAAACTAGACAATATTCTTCGGGAGCGGATAGAAGGAAAGCAGCAGTACGATATTTCGTCGGCTCTTGTACTAGGCATAAAAGATGACCTGGATAATGCTATCCGAAATGCTTATGCTAATACTGGTACCATGCATGTGCTGGCTGTGTCTGGGTTACATGTAGGGCTTATCTATGGCCTGCTTATGCTGTTTTTCAGCCGTTATATAGGAGGGAAATGGTGGCAACGGCTAAGTGCGGCAATTATCATTTTAGGGGCACTCGGACTGTATGCCCTCATGACAGGTTTATCTCCTTCGGTTATGCGGGCAGTGGTGATGTTTAGTGTTGTTACCGTAGCAAAAGCAAGCAGAAGGAACGGAAACATTTACAATACAGTGGCTTGTGCTGCCCTTGTTCTGCTTTGCTGGAACCCTTACAGCTTGCTTGAAGTTGGCTTTCAGTTGTCTTTCCTGGCCGTGCTGGGTATTGTGTACCTGCAGCCTCGCTTAAAAGAATTACTGGAGTTAGATAATCAATTACTAGATAAAATTTGGGAGTTAGGTTCAATAGCTGTGGCAGCACAATTGGCTACCCTTCCTTTAGGTTTATTTTATTTTCATCAGTTCCCGGTGTACTTCTGGTTTGCTAATATAATAGTAGTTCCATTGGCTTCTTTTGTGCTCTATTTTGGGATAGCAGCGTTGGCATTTTTGTGGGTACCACTGCTGGGAGATCTGCTTTTTGCCATTCATACTGGTTTAATCTGGTGCATGAACAAGTTTAACCTGTTGCTGACCAGTTTACCTTATGCAATAATGAACGGCGTAGACATTAACCTTTTGCAAACGGTGCTGTTGTATGTGCTCATTCTGCTACTGATATTCTTTTTTGCAGGTCGTCGGATTAAATATTTTGCAATGGCTGTCTGTGTAGTAGCAGTTTTGTCTATTCAGGAATTGGCAGAGGTTATACAACAAAAGCATCAGCAGGAGCTGACAGTGTATAATGTGCGTGGTGCTACGGCTGTTTCATTTGTAAAAGGGCAGCAGGCAACCGTATTGGCAGATTCTTCTTTGTTGATAAGCCCAGATAACTATACTTTCAATATTCAACCTCATTTATGGCATCTTGGAGTTTACGCTCCTGAGCTACAGGAATGGGAAACGGCTTCTGAAGGTGTGGCTTCTTCTTTGCTCCCGGATGGGAATAAGCTGTATGTCTGGAATGGGCAAAAGGTGCTGCTGCTATCGGAAACTCCAAAATTTGAACCAGTGGGGGAGGTTAAAGTTGATTTTATCATCCTGAAAAACAACGTGCGCTTGAAGCCAGAGGAGTTCAAGAGATATACATTTAATAACATCGTGTTAGATGGATCCAGCTCATTTTGGTACAGGCAGAAATTGCATGAGCAGTTAGCTGCTGCAGGCTTGCCTTATTATGATGTGGTGGATAAGGGGGCTTTGGTTGTGGAATTATAGAGGCCTGCCTTTGTGCTGTATAGGAGGAACTTATCAGTTCTCATTACATCTCCTAAAAAATATTTAATTTTGCAGTATTGTGAGAAATAAACATAAAAAGAAGTTCGAGATTCTCGAAAATATCAGAATAGAGGAAATGGTGGCCGAAGGCAAATGCCTGGCGCGCCATAACAGCATGGTTATATTTGTGGGGGGCGTGGCTCCCGGCGATGTGGTGGACCTGCGTATAACCCGCAAAAAGAAAAGTTTTCTGGAGGCAGAGGCAGTTAAGTTTCATGCCTATTCAGAGCTGCGCGTAGAGCCGTTCTGCGAGCATTTTGGTGTTTGTGGCGGCTGTAAGTGGCAACACATCGGCTATGATACTCAGCTGCTTTATAAGCAAAAGCAGGTGAAAGATAACCTGGAGCGGATTGGGAAAGTAGCTTTGCCTGCTTTTGATCCTATTATGGGTTCAGCAAAAGATAGGTATTATCGCAATAAGCTGGAGTTTACGTTCTCTGGGAACGGCTGGCTAACCAAAGAGCAGATTAATTCAGGGGAAGAGTTTGATCGTTATGCACTGGGATTTCATATACCAGGGCGCTTCGATAAGATACTGGACATTCAGAACTGCTATCTTCAGCCTGACCCGTCTAACCCCATTCGGCTGGAAGTAAGAAAGTATGCTAGAGAGCATAACCTGGAGTTTTTTGATCTGGTAAAGCAAGAAGGCTTTCTGCGAAACCTCATCGTTCGTACAGCAAACACGGGCGAGGTAATGGTAATACTACAGGTGAAGCATGATGATCAGCAGGCAATAACTGGTATTCTTGATCATTTACAGGTGACCTTCCCGGAAATTTCGTCGCTGCAGTATGTGGTAAACGGGAAAGGGAATGAGACATTTCATGACCTGGAGGTAGTTTGCTATAAAGGCTTACCTTATATACATGAAGAGATGGAAGGTATCCGTTTCCGTGTAGGGCCGAAGTCTTTCTACCAGACCAATACTGATCAGGCTTATGAGCTTTACAGGAAGACGCGTGAATTTGCAGGACTGACAGGGGAGGAGCTGGTTTATGACCTTTATACAGGGGCCGGTACTATTGCCAACTTTGTAGCCAGACAGTGCCGCGAAGTAATCGGTATTGAATATGTGCCGAGTGCTATTGAAGATGCTAAAATCAATTCACAGATCAACAATATTTCGAACACTACTTTTTATGCCGGTGATATGAAAGATATTCTTTCTGATGAGCTGATTGAGCGCCACGGCAGACCGGATGTGGTTATCACAGATCCGCCGCGTGCTGGTATGCACCAAGATGTAGTGGAGAAACTGCTGCAGGTGCATCCGAACCGTATTGTGTACGTAAGCTGTAACCCGGCAACGCAGGCACGTGATCTGGAACTGCTTTCAGAGAAATATGACGTGGCACGTGTACAGCCTGTTGATATGTTCCCGCAGACGCATCACGTAGAAAATATTGTACTGTTGAACAGACGTTAGAACCTGGATACCAGACGTTAGTTGTTAGACATCAGAATAAGTAAGTTATCAATAACAGGAAAAATCTAGCATCTAAAGTCTGACATCTATTATCTAAAATAAAGTATGGAAAACGATCCGGAATTAAATGGTAAATACTTAGGCACTATTTCAAAGGACTTTGTGGTAGTGGCCGAAACGTTGAAAGAAGCATCATACCAGGTGCGGAAGCGTAAAATATCTGATTACCCTATTTTTGTGTTTAGCCGCACCCAGGTACCTGTGGGTTCTGTATTTTTAGCGAAAGAAGAAGTGGCGCTGGAGTGGCATATTAATGCCTCTTATCTGGAGGACTTCGTACAGCGCCAGCTTATAACTGAAGAGAAGGTAGACGAATTTAAAGCCGCTTACAAAGATGCAGATGAATATTGCTGCCTGTTTGTGGTAGACGGAGACTTCCAGAATTTTGTATTTATTCCGTTTCCAGAAGACTAGGAGGCAAGGTATTAGATAACACCGTTTAGGCTAAAAGCATTAAACCAATCTATATAAGCAAAGGCAAGCTAATGAAAGGAAGCTTGCCTTTGCTTTATCTAAAGTATAGTATCTAAAAGTGCTTCCAGCCCTGTGCCTGTAGAGGGAATGCCTGGCCGTGCTTATTTGCCAGGTTTATACCTTCGCTCTTTTCTGTGATCTTGCCAATAATGCTAATGTCCGGGTTGTTCTTTACCTTATCGTAGTCTGACAATGGCACTGTAAAGAGTAGCTCATAGTCTTCTCCACCGTTCAGAATGCAAGTAAAAGGATCAAGGTTGAACTCTACAGCAGTTTCAAGCATCTGCTGATCGGCAGGCAGGTTGTCTTTGTAAATAGTAGCGCCTACATTAGATTGGGTGCATATATGAAACAGTTCAGAAGCTAATCCATCAGATACATCAATCATAGCAGTTGGCTTAACGTTCAGCTCTTTCAGCTCATGAATAACATCCATACGGGCTTGTGGCCGCAGCTGGCGCCCCACAACATATTGTTTGCTTTCCAGTTCCGGTTGCATCTCCGGGTCTGCCAGAAAAGCTTGCTTTTCGCGCTCCAGAACCTGCAAACCTAAGTAAGCAGCACCTAAGTCTCCCGTAACACATATAAGGTCGTTTACTTTAGCTCCACTGCGTAGAACAGCTTCATCTTTTGCCACTTCCCCAATAGCTGTCACACTAATTACTAAGCCTGCTCTGGAAGAGGTTGTGTCGCCGCCAACCAAATCTACCTTATAATCTTCACAGGCCAGCCTGATGCCTTCATAGAGTTCTTCAACAGCTTCTACAGTGTATCGCGCACCCAAGGCTATGTTTACCGTAATTTGCGTCGGGTTCGCATTCATGGCTGCAATATCCGATACATTTACGGCCACTGCTTTATAGCCTAAATGTTTCAGCGGGCAAAAAGTCAGGTCGAAATGTACTCCCTCCAGCAACATATCAGAAGAAACGACAATCTGTTTTTCCTTGGGTTCAATAACCGCAGCATCGTCGCCTATGCCTTTTACCGTAGACGCTTGGGTAAGCTCTATCTTTTCGTTTATCAGTTTGATCAGGCCAAACTCGCCTAATTCGCTTAATGGCGTATAATTACTCATTGTCTCGTCATCTTTATCTCTGCAAAAGTACGAAAATTAAAGGAGATGGTACAGGAGAGGATGAAGCAGGAAGGGAGAGACATGCTACGTGTTTATTGAGATATTCTGAATGCTGTTGCCGTTCCTGAATATAAATGCCTTATAGATCTTTGCTTAGTAATTGCAGAAAAAGAAACATGGCATACAGTATTGTCTCGTAACAGCCTTAGTAGTCTTTCGTTTTGAAGAGAAATAACAACTTAAGCAGAATAGCCTATGCAACCAAACCTTGTCTCTCCTCCACCCTGGCAGCTTACCGGAGATGGAGTTGTCCTCCTATATCATTTCCCGGATGAGTTTAACAAGCAATATAGCTTTATGGCAGATTACCAGCAACAAGCCTATAAAGGTTGGGTAGGAGCTGTGATGATGGTAGATTATAAAACCTCGGGAGTGGGGCCATACCGGGAATTGATTTTTATTCCTGGCTTGTTTGACCTAAATGGTAAACTGTCATTTTCTATCTCCAAGATATATGTGTCTACTTACGACAGTGTGTGGAACGGCATACAGAATTGGGGAATTCCGAAGGAACTTGCTGATTTTAGCGTGGCAACATATGCTGATGGTACCAAAGAGTTTGAGGTGAGTAAAAATGACAAAACCTTCTTCGAAGCCTCTTTAAAGCCGTTTGGCATCCGGTTACCAATTACAACTAAGGTGCTTCCGTTGGTTCGGGTAATACAGCAGCTCCGCGACCAGTTACTGCTAACTCGCCTGGATGCCAGGGGGCAAACACAACTGTCTTCACTGAAAAGCATTTATAGCGATGCCAGCTTTTTCCCGCCTGTACACCAGCTAAAGCCTTTGGTTTCCATGTCTGTTCATGATTTCCTGATGACTTTTCCAGTACCAACTGTACTTTAAAAATCTGAACCTGCACTGGTTAGTACTTCTGCCTGATGGATGTTCTTGTCTCTGAATAAAGTAGTAGCTTTGCACTAATTACCATAACATAAACAACAGGCGGAGTCTGGTAAATTTACTCTGTTCTAACAAGATGCTGTGCCTGATGTGTTGATACTTGTGTCTTAAAGTTTTTATTCGGGATGAAAAATAAAGTAATACTAATTACAGGAGGTACCTCCGGTATAGGTAAGGCCCTGGCTTTTGCTTTTGGTAAAGATGGTGCGAAAGTGGCTGTATCGGGTCGTAGCCTGCAGAACCTGGAGCAGACTTCGCAGGAACTTGCTGAGGCTGGTATAGACCACCTTGCTATAAAAGTCGATGTAAGTTTAAAGGATGATTGTGAACGAATGGTGCAGGAGACGGTAGCGAAGTACGGACGCCTGGATGTGTTAATAAATAATGCAGGCATTTCTATGCGGGCGCTATTTCAGGACCTGGACCTGGAGGTAATAGAGAGGCTGATGAACACGAACTTCTGGGGTACCGTGTATACAACAAAATTTGCCTTGCCGCACATTATGGCTGTTAAAGGTTCAATAGTGGGCGTGTCGTCTATTGCTGGCTATAGAGGTTTACCGGCACGAACTGGCTACTCCGCCTCTAAATTTGCAATGCATGGCTTTTTAGAAACCCTCCGTACAGAACTACTGCATTCAGGGGTACATGTGTTGCTGGCTTGCCCTGGTTTCACGGCTTCTAACATCCGGAATACAGCACTGGCTGCCAACGGACAACAACAAGGAGAGACACCACGCGAAGAAGAAAAGATGATGAGCGCGGAAGAAGTGGCAGACCGAATTCTGAAAGCGACCAAACAGCGTAAACGCGATTTAGTGATGACCACGCAAGGCAAAATGGCTGTTTGGGTAAACAAGCTATTCCCCGGCCTTGCCGATAGATTAGTTTATAATGTAATGGCGAAAGAAAAAGATTCTCCGCTAAAACGATAAGCATTTCAGAAAGAGGAAGAACAAAAAGCTTGGGAAGCTAATTTCCTGGCCTTTTGTTCTTTTCTCCTTAAGATGCCTAACCTCAAGGAAGCTCCAGCAGGTTATTTTTCCTGATATAAGCAGTTTTGCCTTTCCATTTAATTTCGTACCAGATATCCTGTTCTCCAATAATGGGTACTTTATGGCCTTGTTTGGCGGTGGCTAACCAGGAAGCACCCGCCGATGGAGCCGACATAATGGCGACATAATTGTTCTTGATAATGCCTGCATCTCCCAGGTTCAGAAAGTTGACATAGTAGAGGATAAAGAGCAAATAAACAACAAAACCTACTTTAAAGCTTTTACTGAACCGATACCCCTGGCGCCAACGCAGTGCTGCAACAGTTACAGTTACCACAGCTAGTATTAGCATCAGTTCCAGTATGCGCATGTAGTGCTTACTAAACTGTGTCTTAAAGAACTGAAGATCATTGTACTCATAGCCGCTGAGCCTGTGTGCCTGTGCAAGTTCCTCCATCTTTCTTAATACAGAGCGGCTGGGTTCTTTTGTGTAAAAGAGATGCAGGTAGTACATGGCTCCCGTATAATCGCGCAGACCCTCTTTAATGTAAGCCATCTTCAGGAGCATTTGCGGTGAGTAAAGCTGATCATTCTCTAAGATTTGCTCGTAAAGCTTAAGAGCATCGGTGTAGTGTTGTGTTTGGAAGAGAGAATCAGCTTTATTTAATGTGAAATTATCTTCCTGAGAATAAGCTGGTTTAGCTGATAATGTCAAAAAAATAGCTAAAAAGGCAGATATTTTGAACCAAAGGTTTTGCATTTAAAAACTAAGCTGTTACTTTTGCATCGCAAATAAGGGAAACGCCCTTGAGAAAGCAAGTTAATGAAAAGATTCTGTAGCTCAGCTGGTAGAGCAATACACTTTTAATGTATGGGTCCTGGGTTCGAATCCCAGCGGGATCACAAGTAGAAAATATAAGCCTTTTTAAAACGATGAAGGCTTATATTTTCTCTGACTCTTGAAATGAGGAGCGCTAAGAATCTAAAATTAAATTTTGCTTTTTTAAATTTANTTAAAGCCAAATGGCTAGAGTTTAAAAGCCTCATAATCATAATTGATTATGAGGCTTTTGCTTTTATAATTTTTTGCTGCTAAAATTCTTCATTTTTTACCAAACCCTGAGTTTTTACGTATTGTATCTGACTAACCGTTACAACACAGATTCACCCTTATTTTGAATGAAGCCAATAGAGAGAGTTTTAGTTATAGATGATGATGAGACCAGTATTTTCCTGATTAAGCGCGTGCTTAGCAGCATTGGAATTAATAATTGTACCCAAACAGCGCTAAATGGATTAGCAGGTTTAAACATTTTAAAAGAAGCTGTTGAACATGAATGTTTGCCTCAGCTTATACTGCTGGATATTAAAATGCCGGTAATGGATGGCTTTGCCTTTTTGGAGGGGCTAGAGGGACTCCAGAATCTTAACCTGAGCGATACAATAATTATTCTTCTCAGCAGTTCACAAAGCCCATGGGAAAAAGAGAAGGCAACGAAAAGTTGCGTAACCGCCTTTCTAAGCAAGCCTTTAACAAAGGAAAAGTTACAGAGCATTATAGATTAAGCTGTGAACCAGAAGCTGGTTACTCCTTGGGAATTTTAATGTAAAAAGTTGTACCAGCCCCTTCCTCACTATCAAAGGATATCTCCCCACTATGGAGTTCTATAATGGTTTTAATGATAGACATGCCTAACCCAACGCTTTTCTCGCCTCTTATGCCTGCTCTACGGGCTGGCGTAAACCTGTCGAACAGGAACGGTTGCATTTTTGCTGGGATGCCAATACCGTTGTCAGTCACCGTTATTAAAGCATGCTCTTCTTTGTCTTCCAAAGACACAGTAATAATTCCATTGTCCTGCGTAAACTTAATGGCATTGGATATAAGATTGTTCATTACCTGCATGAACTTCATCATATCAATGTATATGAGGATTGGCTTTTTGGGGGAGACAAGCTTAAAGCTTTTGGCAACAAGCTGTTCCTGGTCCTTATAATTATCCATCATAATCGTAATCTTACTGGCTAAGTCCACCCGTTCTTTATGCAGTACCACCTGGGAAGATTCAAGAAACTCGTTATTCACAAAATCCCGGATCATGTCAGATCCTCTCAAGGCATCCTGCTTTATGTAACTTAACAGTTGCTGTATATTCACATCACCCTGGTTCATCTGCTCTTCAATGGCGCTTATTATGCCTTGTATGTTAGCAAAAGGGGTAGCCAGATCATGGGAGAGTATTTCAAGCGTAGAGTTCTTTTTGTTGTTGTACTTCATTATATTAGTGGTGTACTCTTTATGTGCTGTCACATCTTCTGCAAATCCTCCTATCAGGTTCTGGTGGTTCTTCTCATCCTGCAAAAAGCAGGCAGAAAGGCAAACCCACCTGATTTCCTTGTTAGACAGTACAATCCTAAATTCTGCCTGCGTTTGTTCATGACTCACCAATAGCTTTTGGTATTGGTGAGATAAGAATTCTTTATCTTCATCATGAACAGAAGTAAGAAAAGTTGCAGGGTTAGAAAGAATGCTTTCTGGTTTTATGCCCCAAAACTTTTCTAAGATCGGTGAGATATAGCGGAATTCGCTTCCAGTAATATCGTAGCTAAAGTATATTTGTCCGAACCGTTGCGTGACCTGTTCTATAAAGGCATTATCAGGTATATTATTGTTTTCCATTTGAGGTGCTAAGTTGGTTAAGTCTGTAATGGATGCTGTTGTTTATAGCAAACACTATGTCTATACTATTCCATAAAGTATAAAGTTGGTTCTGTGCCGTCTCCTATCAAGCTGTATTGTCTAGCTTTAAATGCTGTTTTTAATAATACTTGAGCTGCCCTAGTATGCTTACACTGTATCTTTTTGAGACTCTGAATGTATGTTAAGAAACAAAAACTCTTAAATCCAGTTCAAGAACTTTTGTGCAGCAGATAAATTAAGTATCTTTTTTACGTACTAAGAAGGAAATACTTTTTACCTACACAGTTGAACCTATAACCAAATTGAAATTGATAACGATGGACTCTTCCCCTAAAACATTTTTATTTGACCTTAACGGAACAGTTATTGATGACATGCACTATCATGCAAAAGCATGGTACCAGGTGCTTAACAACGACCTTAATGCTAACCTGACTTGGGATGAGGTAAAAGTGCAGATGTATGGGAAGAATGGCGAAGTATTGGCCCGCATTTTTGGAGAGGAGCATTTTTCTGAGGAAGAAGTTGAGAAGCTGTCTGAAGAAAAAGAGAGACACTATCAGGAAGCATTCCGTCCACATTTAAAACTGATTAACGGACTGGATAGTTTTCTGGAAAAGGCAAAGGAACATAACATACAAATGGCCATTGCTTCGGCTGCCATTCCTTCTAACATAGACTTTGTGTTAGATAACCTGGATGTCCGGCATTATTTTAATGCTATAGTCAGCGCTGCGGATGTAACAAGAAGTAAACCTGACCCGGAGACATTTATTAAAGCAGCGCAGAAGCTAGGGGCAGAACCAGCGGAATGTATTGTATTTGAAGATGCCCCTAAGGGTGTAGAGGCGGCACAGAATGCAGGTATGCAGTGCGTGGTTATAACTACTGCTCATCCTGAGGAAGATTTCAGCCAGTATAATAATGTAATTACGTTCATTAAAGATTATACTGACTCATATATTGAGGACTACTTTTTACAAGAAGCTGGAAAATAGGCTTGTAAACATCATAAAACAGCAGAAGCGGACTTGATAGTCCGCTTCTGCTGTTTTATGATGTTTAACTATAAAAGAGCTTAGAAGGCTTTGCTAACTTGGTAGTATACCTCGCTCCAGCGTAACTCATTTTTAAACTGAGTTAGTTTTGTGTCTTTATCAATAAGTACGCACTCTATTCCAGCCATTTCTGCAAAGTCCTGCAGGATTTCAGAGCTCAAGTTTTGGCTATAGCAGGTGTGGTGAGCGCCTCCTGCCAGTATCCAGGCAGCTGCGCCTGTTTTCATGTCAGGAAGTGGTTTCCAGAGTACACGGGCCACCGGTAGGTTTGGCAGATCATGTTGTGGTTCTACGGCCTCCACTTCGTTTACTATAAGGCGGAAACGGTTACCCATATCCACAACAGATGCATTAAGAGCCGAACCACCTTTTGAGTTAAATACTAAACGAACCGGATCAGCTTTGCCACCAATACCTAACGGATGCACTTCACAGGATGGTTTATCAGTGGCAAGGCACTCATCCACCTCCAGCATGTGTGAACCCAGTACCATTGAATTGTTTGGTTCGAAGTGGTAAGTATAATCTTCCATAAAGGCATTACCACCTTCCAGGCCTGTACCCATCACTTTCATGGCTCTTACAAGGGCAGCTGTTTTCCAGTCGCCTTCCCCGGCAAAACCATAGCCATCGTTCATCAGGCGTTGTACTGCAATGCCTGGTAGTTGCACCATGCCGTGCAGGTCTTCAAAAGTATCGGAGAAGCCTTTGTAGTTTCCGTTTTCCAGGAATGTGCGCAGGCCGATTTCAATTCTGGCTGCTTCAACTAACGAACTATGTTGCTCGCCGCCTTTGCGCAGAGAATCTGCTACGGTATATTTTTCTTCGTACTCAGCTATCAGGTTGTCAATAGCTTCATCGCTTACATTATTGATAACTTCTACCAGGTCACCGATACCATGTGTGTTCACAGCAAAGCCAAACTTCATTTCTGCTTCCACTTTGTCGCCTTCTGTAACGGCAACAAAACGCATGTTGTCTCCAAAGCGTACAAACTTAGCCCCCTGCCAATCGTTCCAGCCACAGGCTGCTCTTGACCAGCCGCCTATTTGCTCCAATACAGATTCTTCCTGCCAGTGGCCTACTACTACCTTGCGGTTGATACGCATTCTGGATACCATAAACCCAAATTCACGGTCGCCGTGGGCGCTTTGGTTCAGGTTCATGAAATCCATATCAATAGAATCCCAAGGAATATCGCGGTTGTACTGTGTATGTAGGTGCAGAAGAGGTTTCTTTAGAATGCCTAGTCCACGTATCCACATTTTAGCAGGGGAGAAGGTATGCATCCATGTAATTACACCGATACAATTCTCAGCTACGTTTGCTTCCTGGCATATCTGAAATATTTCCTCTGTTGTTTTAACCGTTGGTTTAAACACAACAGTAACCGGGATTTGAGATGCCTGATTAAGGCTGTTAGCAATCTCCTGTGAATGTGCTGCAACTTGGTTTAAAGTTTCTTCGCCGTATAAGTGCTGGCTGCCTGTCACAAACCATACTTCAAACTGTTTTAAATCTATCATGAAAATAAAATGTATATTTTACAATAATTAATTAACCACAAAAAAAGCGTTGCAGCAGTTACGCTGCAACGCTTGAAAATTAATACCAAAGGAAATAATAAATCAATCCGATGATAAGTACTATGCCAGCTGCTCCTAAATTAAACGGAGTACCTGTGTTAAATAGTACAGGGTCTGATACGATCGCTTTCGGGTCTGCAACTTCCATGTTAGCGTTAGTATACAGAATGATGCCTATCATAAGAAGGAAAGTTCCTAAGAAATACATAGATGGAGCAAAAGCCAGGTAGCTTAGCTCATCGCCAAATACTAATGCTGCAATGAACACAATTATACCAAGAGCAAAGAAAAGGTAAGAATATCCTGCAATCGTTTTTCTTCTTCCTGGCTCGGGTAAATCCTTTTTAACTTTTTTGCCTCTTTCGGCGAAGCTAATAAGTGAAGCAATTACGCAAAGTATGATGAATACATATCCCATACGCAGAAGGAATGGCATGTTCGGACTAACTACTTTGAACAGTATTCCTGCCGGGATAGTGGCAATAGCTGTCCATAGAGCAGCGTTAGGCGTAATCTGTTTCCAGAATAAGCCCATACCGAACACGGCAATCACACCAGGATAAATGTAACCTGTGTACTCCTGGATGTATTGGAACACCTGATCCAGAGACGCTAGTTGAGGAGCTACAACAGCTGCAATGGCCAGCGCTATTACAGCAACAACTCTACCTACTAACACCAGTTCTTTGTTGTTTGCCTCTGGCTTAAAGTAGGGTCTGTAAATATCCATGGTGAAGATAGTAGAAGTACTGTTTACCATAGAAGCCAGAGATGATACAATAGCAGCAGCCAGGGCGGCAAAGGCAAGGCCTCTAACACCGGTTGGCACAAAGTTCTTTAATAGCCAAGGGTATGCCTGGTCCGATTTGTCAATAGTACCGATAGCTTCTACTGATTTACCAAGAATAGAAGCCAGTTCTTCTGGTGTATGAGCATTAAGTAGTACGTAAGCAGTAATACCCGGAATAACAACAATAATCGGCATTAATATCTTCAGGTAACCTGCAAAAAGAAGGCCACGTTTCGCCTCGTTAATGCTTTTTGCTGCAAGTCCTTTTTGAATGATATATTGGTTAAAGCCCCAGTAACCAAGGTTTGTTGCCCACATAGCACCTGCAATTACTGCTATCCCCGGTAGGTCTATGAAAGCATCTCTTGTTCCGGTTTCACCATCCGGAACAAAAAGGTGCCCCTGAGGAAGAACCATTGTAAAGTGGTCACGGCCTTTTTCGTAAATGTTAGCAATACCGGCAAGTATACCGCTTCCTTCGCCTACTGCATCCAGGGCAAGGAAAGTTGTTACAAGCCCACCACCAACAAGTACGATTACCTGTACTACGTCTGTCCAGGCTACAGCCTCTAGGCCTCCATAAATAGAGTAAATAGCAGAGAACAGAAGCAGGCCAATAATACCGTACTCAAGAGGAACTCCCATTATGTTTTCCATTGCAAGGGCTCCAAGGTAACTTACAGAAGTAAGGTTTACGAAAACGTAAACCAATAGCCAGAATACGGCAAAAGCTGTACTTACACCTCTGTTAAACCGCTGGTTAAGAAACTGCGGCATGGTATAAATGCCTTTGTCGATAAACACAGGCAGAAAGTACTTGGCAACAACAATAAGGGCAACGGCTGCCATCCACTCATAGGCAGATATAGCAAGACCAATGGCAAAGCCTGATCCTGACGTTCCGATAAAGTGCTCTGCTGAAATGTTAGCGGCAATAAGCGAGGCACCTACGGCCCACCAGGTAAGGGATTTGTCCGCCAGAAAGTATTCTTGAGCAGTTTTTTCCACGCCTGTTTTAGATCTTGATACCCATAAGCCCATGAATAGTATGACGAGGGCGTATAGGATGAAGATGGCGTAATCTAGTGTTGAGAATCCAGATGTCATTTGAAATTTTGAAAGGGTTTATATGGTTTAATATGATAAATCATTTAAATATATTCATATTATATATTTAAACACAAACTAGTGAGTGATTTACCACAAGATTTTTATTGTCCATAGTATGAATTTGGACCATGTTTTCTTTCAAAGTGTTTCTTTATAAGAGAATCCTTCAGACGAGGTACGTCTGACCGGATTTGCTCCGTCAGGTAGGCCATTCTGGCAACCTCCTCTAACACAGCACTATTGTACACAGCTTTGTCTGCTGTTTTGCCCCAGGTAAAAGGAGCATGGTTGCCCACCAGTACCATTTCGACTTCTTCGTAGCTCATGCCTTTCTCTTGCAGATAATTCATGATCTGGAAGCCTGTTTCATACTCATAGTTTCCTTCAATCATTTTATCATCCATTGGCGGAGCGCACGGAATGTCTACAGTATTGTGGTCTGCATGAGTAGTACCATAGATCGGAACGTCGCGTTGCGCCTGTGCCCAGGCTGTGGCGTATGTGGAATGGGTATGTACGATACCGCCAATTTTTTCCCAGTGCTTGTAAAGCACTGCATGTGTTTTTGTGTCTGAAGACGGACGTAGTGTACCTTCCACTATGTTGCTGTCAAAGTCTACAATAACCATCTTTTCGGGTGAAAGATCTACATAAGGGACTCCACTCGGCTTGATGGCAAAAACACCAAGTTCACGATCTACGGCACTAACATTGCCAAAAGTGAAAAGTACGAGTCCTAGTTTAGGCAGCTGCATGTTGGCTTCGTATGCAGCTTGTCTGATATGTTCGTATTTACTCATTTATAAATATTATCTAACAACTTCTTCTTGTACATCAGCTACTTGCTGTGGTTTGGCAGGGGAGGAGTGCTGCTCTATAAAGCCACCCATCTCAGAATACTTAATATACCTTTTGGCATATACTTTAGCACGCTCTGCGTCCGGGTGATATTCCGCGTCAAAACCCTGGCCCATAGCAGCCATAGCATCTTCTACTCTGGAGAATATCCCAGCTGCCGTCGCTGCAAACATGGCTGCGCCTATAGCACAGGTTTGCTCAGATTTATGAATACGTATAGGCATGTTCATAACATCGGCCATCATCTGCATAATGAACGGAGACTTTTTAGCAACACCTCCTAAACCAATGAGACCTTTAACCGGCACACCTTGCTCATTAAACCTGTCAACAATTTTCTTGGCTCCAAAGCACGTAGCCTCTACTAGTGCTCTGAAAACTCTTGGAGCATCACTACCAAGTCCTAAGCCCAAAATGGCACCTTTCAGCATTTGATTTGCATCCGGCGTACGACGACCGTTAAACCAGTCTACAGCAAACTCATTGTTTTCAGACAGCGGAATCTGATCTGCCTGTTTGCTTAGCTCTGGAATAATTTTATCAGATATATCATTAAGTAACGCTTCTGCTTTTTCGGCATCGATAACGGTAGATTGCGAAAGAAGGTTTTGCAAAGGCCACATGAGTACTCTTTTGAACCAGGCGTAGGTGTCACCAAAAGCAGACTGACCAGCTTCTAGGCCCATCATGCCTGGAATTACAGAGCCTGGTACTTGTCCGCAGATTCCATTTACAAGCTTGTCTTCTACTTCATGTATAGGTGCAACCAACATGTCGCAGGTGGAGGTACCCATTACTTTACTTAGATGATAAGGCTCAATCTGTCCGCCTACGGCTCCCATGTGTGCATCAAATGCGCCTACACCTACTACTACATCTGAAGACAGGCCGAGGCGTTCTGCCCATTCCTGACTCAGGTTACCGGCAGGCTTGTCAGAAGTGTATGTTTGTGTAAATAGTCTTTCAGTGAATCCACTGAGCAGTGGGTCTAACGACGTGAAAAACTCTTCTGGTGGCAGCCCTCCAAAGTCTTCTGCCCATAAGGATTTGTGACCAGCAGAGCATACACTACGTTTCATTTCATGTACATTATCACCACCCGTAAGCAGGAAAGGAATCCAGTCACAGTGCTCTACCCAGGAGTAACAAGCTTCGCGTACCTTTTCGTCTGTTCTTAAAACATGCAGCAGCTTAGCCCAAAACCACTCTGAAGAGTAGATGCCGCCTACATATTTCAGGTAGTTTGTGTCAAACTTTTTAGCATGTTCATTTATCTCTGATGCCTCTTTTACAGAGGTATGATCTTTCCAGAGTACAAACATAGCGTTAGGGTTCTCCTTAAACTCTGGAAGCAAAGCCAGCGGAGTACCCGTTTTATCTACAGCAACTGGAGTAGAGCCAGTAGTATCAATAGAAATACCCTTAACTGCTTTGGCTATAGTCTCGTCTCCGGCCTGGCTCAGGCAGTCCTTTATTGTTTTTTCTAACCCTTCTACATAATCCAAAGGGTGCTGCCGGAATTGGTTTTCTGCAGGAACGCAATAGTCTCCTTTTTTCCAACGTGGATAGTAATATACAGAAGAGGCTATTTCCTGCCCATTTTGAGCGTTAACAAGAACGGAGCGAACGGAATCTGATCCGTAATCGACTCCTATAACATATATGTCTCTATTCACAGGTATGGTTTATTTTTTTAGTGATTTATGTAAGGTCAGTTTCAATCTTATTTATGGATATTGATTTTATAATATAATAAACCTAACTAATTTAATATTACAGCACTGTTAGATAACTTGTCAGGTTTAGGGATAAGATTTAAAATTGCCTGAAAGTCATCTTCATACTTTTGTTTGTTAACCTTAAAATAGAAGGCTCCCTTCTTAGAACTTTCTTTGTCCTTATCAGTCTGTTTGACTAACAGTCCTGTGGAAAGAAGCTTTCTGCTGAAATTGCGCTTGTCAAAAGTTGTATCGTAAAGTCCTTCGTATAGTGCCTGCAGCTGCGGTAGTGTAAACTTGTCTGGAAGCAGTTCGAACAAAACGGGATGAAGCGCAGCCTTATAACGAAGCCGGTGTTTAGCAGTTTCTACCATTTTTTCATGATCGAATATAAGTTCCGGCATTTCTTTTACTGGAAACCACTCTGCATGAAATTCTTTGCTTAATTGTTTCTCATACTTTTGTATGTCAATTAAAGCAAAGTAAGTTACCGCAACCGTTCTTTCTACAGGATCTCGCTGCGGATCGCTGAAAACATGCAGCTGCTCCATATACACATTCTCTAAACCTGTGAGTTGCTTTAAAATGCGGTTGGCAGCCTCCTCTAACCTCTCTTCAGGTTGAAGAAATCCACCCATTAGACTCCATCTTTTCTTTTCGGGTGCAAATCCTCGTTGAATTAGCAGTAACTTATAGTTTTCACCGTCAAAGCCAAATATTACGCAGTCTACAGCTACCAGTATCCTCGTCTGTCCTGAGTATTTCAGCATATCTTAATTAGAAATTATAGGTTATACTTCTGTTTCTATATACTAGCAATATACAATAGCGTGTAAAGCAAAAGTATTAATACAAATATAATATAATTGTTTAATTAACGCTTATTGATAAAATGTTTTAGTTCCTTATGTCAATAAGCGTTAATTAAGTTTATGAAGGTTATATTTTATTTGTTAATACGATTAACCATATGGAAGACTAACTTCTGCTCGTTAAAATTGTATCACTTATCGGCCTGTTGTTCTTGCTATTTTAGAAGTAACAGACTAACACTATCAGTATAATTTATATTGATGCTGAAAAGATACAAAATAAATTTAACAAACTACTGTTTGATAGTGGCAGATGCTTTATTATTTGTGAAATAAAGGTTAAAGTAACACTATTAACTTGATTATACGTACGAGGGTTAGGTTGATTTATAATGATTGACAAGTTATGCAACGTTTAGACCGATTTGCTCAGGAAGTGAAAAGTTTAGGCTGTCTTTTAGGTGTATATTGCAAGCTTTGAAATTGATTATTCTGGAGTAGGTGCTTTTTTTAAAAAAAAAATATCAACTAACAGTTGTATGTAGAAATGTTTTTTGTACCTTTATAAATGTAATAAAAACAGTTAAAGTTGCTTTTGCACCTTGATAACTTTAAATCCAAATAAAAAAATAGTTTTAAGAAAACTGAAAGGTGGGTTTGAAAGGAGTGAAAAAGCGAAAAGCTTTATTAAATGTGCTTCAAACAATATTAAATAAATAGTTAAATCTTAATGCATATACAAATACATATTTATGAATCGAGAGTTGTTGCATTTTAAATCCGCAGAATATATCCTTCTTAAAGGAAGAACTGTTTTGTTGACAGTATTGGGGGTGGTTGTAAGTTATGCCCCCTTGAAGGCTTATGATAATGTGGCTAAGGCAAGTGTGGTCACGTCAGTTGCCGAAAAAGGATTAATGATTTCTGGAAAGTTAAAAAGAGCTACTGTAACTGGAACAGTAACAGATGAGAATGGTGTGGGATTGCCCGGTGTGACCGTTGTTGTTAAGGGTACAACACAGGGCACAGCAACGGATATCAATGGTAGCTTTACATTGCCAGAGGTGGAAGATGGTGCTGTCCTTGTTTTCTCTTTTATTGGCTACGAAACACAGGAGGTGCCTGTGAATGGCCGCTCTTCAGTTGATGTGACGCTTGCCCCTGATGTAAAAGCATTGGAAGAGGTGGTAGTTGTTGGTTACGGTACACAAAGGAAGTCTGATATTACAGGGTCTGTGGCTGTGGTGGAACCAGAGGAGATGAAGAAATATGCTACTAATGATGTGTCGCAATTATTGCAAGGGCGAGCATCTGGTGTTAACGTAACAAGTGATGGGCAGCCTGGTGCTGCGCCTAATGTCAGAATACGTGGTATAACTACTTTTGGTGATAATACACCTTTGTATGTTGTTGATGGCGTGCCTGTAGCTACTGGTGTGCGAGATTTTAACCCAAACGATATTGAGTCTATTCAAGTGCTAAAAGATGCTTCAGCCGGAGCTATCTATGGTTCAAGAGCTGCTAATGGTGTTATTATCATTACTACGAAAAGAGGTAAGAAGAACACTCCTTTGCAGGTTAATTACAGTGGTTATTATGGTATAGATAAGGTTTGGCAGAGAATACCTGTTACAAACAGAGTTCAATATCAAATGCTGAATAACGAATCTCAGCTAAATGGTGGTGCTGCAATAGCCCCCGCCAATGACCCTAATTCTCCTTTGTTTATAGATGACATTGATACTGATTGGCAGGAAGAAGCTTTTAAAACAGGAACTAGGCAAAACCATACCATAAACTTTTCAGGAGGTGGCGAAAATACGTCATATAATGTTTCTTTAGACTACTTTGGTAATGATGGGGTGTTGAAAGGAAATGGCCCTACGTATGACCGCTATACAGTACGCGCAAACACAAATGGGCAAAAAGGGATATTTAGTTTTGGGGAGTCAATGTTTTATACACATTCACATGAAAACTCTCTGACATACAATACAACAGCCTTGACAGGTGGGCGGCCTCCACTAGTTATTGATATGTTGCTGGCTATACCAACTATGGGTGTTTATGATCCTAACAGAGAAGGTGGATTTGCAGGTACAACCAATGGGGTGGAAGAGGCCATTGTGCTAAACGTGGTAGGTGCTAACAGTTTGCTGGAAAACTGGGTTGATGTAGACCGTACGTTTGCTAATGCATGGGGGCAGTTAGATTTGATAAACAAGAATGGACACAGCCTGAAATATAAGCTGAATCTAAGTTATGACCGTACCTTGACCCGGGATTATTCATTTCAGCCGGAGTTTGATTTGGGCTATTTCTTTAGACAGTCTACTGCTCGTCTAGATGATAATACCAGGATATACAGCATGGGGCTGGTTGAGAACACTCTGAACTACGAAAAAACATTTGATAAACACTCCTTAGCTGTTTTAATAGGGCAGATGTACCAGGTTAACAGTTATAATATCCGCTACGGACATGCTGAAGGCTTTTCTAAACCATATTATCCTGTTTTAGCCAACGGACGAAGTCAGACTGTTGGATCATATGATACTGAAAATACAATAGCTTCTTTTCTGGGAAGAGTAAACTACAGTTATGATGATAGGTATTTAATAACTGCTACCATGCGAAGAGACGGCTCTTCTAGGTTTGCGCCTACCAATAGATTTGGTTACTTCCCTTCTGTTGCTTTAGGATGGAAACTTTCAAATGAGAAGTTTCTTAATCTTCCAGATGCAATCTCTGACTTAAAATTAAGAGGAAGTTACGGCTCATTAGGTAATCAGAACATCGGAGACTATTTGTACACACCTTATTTGAATTCCAATATTCTCTACAATTTTGGTGGACAAGTTGTAGCAGGTGGTTTGCAGACAAACCTGGTTTCTCAAGATATAAAATGGGAAACAAGAACTACAGCCAACATTGGTTTAGATGCTGCTTTACTTAATGGTATGTTCGATTTTACAGCTGAATACTATAGTAGCAAGTCAACTGACATTCTGGTAGGTGTTCCTATTCCTTCTAGTACTGGCTCAGTCAATACAGCTCCTATTGTAAACTCAGGTAGTTTAAGAAACTCTGGCTTTGAGTTTACTGCTACTTATCATAAAACCGAAGGAGAGTTTACCTTTGATATTTCTGCAAACGGTACAACAGTGAAAAACAAGGTTTTAGCCTTAGGTGGGAATAATGAGCCAATTTATGGTACTGGTTCCAGAACAGAGGTAGGAAGAGAAATTGGGGAACATTATGGTTACGTAACAGAGGGTATTTTCCAGTCAGAGGATGAGATTGCTAATCATGCTTTTCAAAGTGCTGCTACTTCGCCAGGTGATCTTATATTTAAAGACTTGAATGAGGATGGAGTAATCAATGCTGAAGATAGAACATACCTAGGGAGCGCAATACCTGACTTCACTTATGGTCTCAACTTTAGTGCAGCCTATAAGAACTTCGATTTAACAATTTTTGGATCGGGTGCGACAGGTTACTTGATTAACAGCAGACAGTACAGATCTTTGATGCACACCTCAGACTATATGAACTATCATGAGGATGCTCTTGATAGATGGACTCCTACCAATACAAATACAGATGTACCAAGGCTAGTGGCTGGAGATCCTAATGACAATGGTCGTGACTCAGATCGAGAAGGATGGCTGCAGAGTGGAAACTATCTTCGAATTAATACAGTTTCTCTTGGGTATAACTTACCTACAGGGCTTATCAAGCACATCAATAATGTAAGAGTATACGCTACAGCTCAAAACCTCTACACTTTCCAGGCCTACAAAGGATATAATCCTGATTTTACTTCAGGAGTTTTCAATCCTGGGTATGATAACGGATCATATCCTAGACCAAGAACATTTATGTTAGGCGTGCAGGTTGGTTTTTAGGCATTAAGGAGTTGTATAAAGTTTATGAATGTACAAATCATGAAAAAGATAAAATATTATTTCTCATTTTTATTGCTGGCTTTAGTTGGTTGCGATGATAAATTGGATATCGTGAACCCTAATACGCAAATAATAGCAGATTATTGGCAGACACAGGATCAGGCTCAGGCTGGCGTAAATGCTATTTACAATAGCCTGATTCTGGATGGTACCTACATGAGGATGTTTCCTACATTAACAGACACACGTGGTGATGATATAACAGGAGATACGCCTTGGTTGGATATAGCGCAGGTAGGTAATTTTACCATTCCTACTACATCAGGCCCGGTTCAATGGATTTGGGGAGCCAAATACCAGTTGATATGGCGCGCAAACCAAGTTTTGGATAATGTACCTGCTATTGAAATGGATGAGGCATTAAAAAACAGGATACTTGGACAGGCTTATTTTTTGCGTGGATTAGCATATTTTAACTTAGCCAATACTTATAAAGTAGTTCCTGTTGTTACTACAGCACAAACAGTAATATCAGATGATGAAGCTGTGCAGGTCGAAACTTATCCGGCAACAGCAACAGAGGAAGAGTTGTGGAATCAGATATTTTCTGATTTTCAAATGGCTAAAGAGTTGCTGCCTATATCTTATGATAATGTAAGTGGGCCAGATCAGGGGCAGAAAGGACGTGCTACTAAAGGAGCTGCTACAGGTATGTTAGGTAAAGCTTACTTATACAGACAGCAGTGGCAAAATGCAGCTGACCAGTTTGAACAGTTCTTTACCGGTGACTTGCAAGGTAGGTACAGCTTAGTAGAAGACTATCGTGATAATTTTAAGCCAACGAACGAAAATAATTTTGAGTCATTATTTGAAGTCCAATTTGGGTCGGTAGAAGAGGTGGGTGGTTCAACCAGAAATTATGGTGGAGATCCTAACTCTACCTGGCAACAGGTGTCATCACAAGGCTATACTTATGCTATGGAAGGATACGGTTATTCAGACGTTTTACCTACCAGGTGGATTTACAATGAGTTTAAGGAAGAAAAAACAGTCAATGGTAATAGCGATCCTCGTCTGTTGGAGACAATTGCTTCTTATGAGCCAGAAGATAATTCAACAACAGTATATGGTGGTACACCTTGGCCATTTGCTGAAGATAGAATCTTCCCTAGAAAGTACACTCATGACGGTATTCCCGGATGGACAGATGAGGGGGGGATTGAAAACTCAGGTATCAACTACAGAGTGCTACGCTTTGCCGATATTCTGTTAATGTATGCTGAGGCTTTAAATGAATTAGGCCAAACATCAGAGGCTTATCAATACATTCAGCAGGTAAGAGACAGGGCGAACCTGCCTGACCTGGCAACTACAAAACCCGTAATGGGACAGCAAGAAATGCGTGATCAGCTTGCACATGAGCGGGCTTTAGAGTTTGCTATTGAGGGACAGCGCATCAATGATATAATTCGTTGGGGCTGGTTGTATGATCCTGAGAAGTTAGCAATGCTTAAGCAGCACGATGCTGATTTTAACACCTGGACACCTGGAAATGAGTATTTGCCAATTCCACAGACGGAACTTGATGTAAACCCCAACTTAGCTACCAATCCAGCTAATTAATATTCCAGTATTGCTGAAGATTTATTTAAAAGTGTAATCTCAGTTAATTAGAACAGAACCAGGTATCATTATGAAGAACATCTTAATTAAAAGGGCTCTGGGATTGATCATGCTGACAACAGTTTTTCTTGGCGCATGTCAGAAAGATGATGAAACGGTAGCAGAAATTGATCCTGACTCTTCAACAGAGCAACCTTTTGATATAGATGCTTTAAGTGATACCTATAGAGACATAGCTGCAAGCTCGCTCTACAAAAAGTGGGGGCCATACAACACGCATGACCCTTCTGTTATAAAAGATGGAGAATGGTTTTACAGCTATAGTACTGATGTTGCTTATGGCGCCATCCCTCGTGTAGGTATTATGGTGCGCAAGTCAAAAGACCTTGTAAACTGGCAGTTTTTAGATTGGGCTTTGAATGGGTTGCCGGCCATGGGGGTAGATTATGTTACTTCTAATGGAGCAACTCCTACACAGGGTTTGTGGGCACCTTACATTATGAAAGTCGGGAGTGAGTTTAGACTTTATTATTCACTGGCACCTACTGAGGAACGTACCAGTGCCATAGGTCTGCTCACTTCCAACTCACCTGAAGGGCCATGGGTGGAAAAAGGCTTGGCTGTAACTTCTGTAAACGAAGGCCCTGGTACAAATGCAATTGATCCGTCTGTGGTCGTAACCCCGTCTGGTGAACATTGGATGGTATATGGTTCCTCCTGGGATGGTTTGTTTGTACTTCAGCTAAATCCTGCTACTGGTCTTGCTTTACAATCGGGTGATAAAGGTACCCGCATTGCCAGAAGAGGGTGGACAGGTGGAATGGTGAATGGAAATTTAGAGGGACCAGAAATCATTTATAATTCTGCGACAAACAAGTACTACTTGTTTGTCGCTTATGACTGGCTCTCTACCAAATATAATGTAAGAGTTTTTCGTTCAGACAATCCAAATGGCCCTTTCTTAGATTGGAATGGAGTAGATGTGGATAATCTTGCTGATAATGGCCCCATGATTTTGTCTCCTTACAAGTTTATGAATCATGGAGGCTGGCAAGGAGTGTCTCATTGTGCTGTTTTTCAAGATAATGGCCAGTATTTTATGGCGCATCAGGGAAGACCAACTGTAGACCCTGCTTTTATGGTGATGCACGTGCGTAAAATTTTCTGGACCCCGGATGGGTGGCCTATGGTTTCTCCTGAACGTTATGCTAATGTAGAACAAACGCCTGTTTCCACAGAAGAAATAGCAGGAGATTACGAACAAATTGTTCTATGGCAGCCTGTTATACCTGGTTTTGGTAATGAGCAGATTGATCCAAACCTTTCTATCGCAAGTATCACCATCTTGAATTCTAATGGGACTATTAATAACGATCCTAACAATACTTGGACATATGAAGCTCCTTGGTTGGAATTGAGATGGGGTGGAGTGTATCTAGATAAATTGTATGTATCTAGGGCACGCGATTGGGAGAATAAGATACCCTCTACCATTGCAATGACAGGTTTTAATGGTGAAGGCACCGCTATCTGGCTTAAAAAAGTAGAGTAACATCTAATTACAGGCCTGGTTATTGTTCTCTTCAGGATAATAACCAGGCCTCTTTAGTTTGTGCCATTTGTTTAATATAAGTAGCTGCATCCAGAGTAGTATTAAATTCTAGACAACATAATGCGTATCAAATTGATCAATAATCACAGAAAGTCATCAACAGGTGTAATTGCAGGCTTATTGTTTGCAGCAGGTGTACTTGGTGTTTCTCCTGCAATGGCAAGTAAAACAATAATAAACCCTGCTGATACCACAGTTAAAGCTAACAGCAACCCAATTATTACACATAAATACACCGCTGATCCGGCGGCTATAGTGCATAAAGACAAAGTGTATTTATATGCCGGTCATGACGAGGCTCCTGCCAGACGCGAAGGGTATGTAATGAATGAGTGGCTGGTGTTTTCTTCTCCGGATATGGTAAACTGGACAGAACATGCTGTGCCGTTGGCTCCAAAAGACTTTGCCTGGTCCAGTGGCGATGCTTGGGCTTCGCATGTGGTGGAGCGAAACGGTAAGTTTTACTGGTATGCTACTGTTACCCATAAAGACATTCCTGGAAAGGCAGTTGGTGTAGCAGTTTCTGATAGCCCTACAGGACCTTTCAAAGATGCTCGTGGTTCAGCCTTGATCACCAACGACATGACCACCGATGTTGATATTAGCTGGGATGATATAGATCCGGCTGTATTTATTGATGATGATGGACAGGCATACATTTTCTGGGGGAATACTGTGTGCCATTATGCTAAATTAAAGGATAACATGACAGAACTTGACGGGCCAATTAAAACAATCAAGTTGCCTAACTTTACTGAGGCGCCATGGGTGCACAAGCACAAAGGAAAGTATTATCTGTCTTACGCGTACCAGTTCCCTGAGAAAACTGCTTATGCAATGAGCCGCAGTATTGAAGGGCCTTGGGAATATAAAGGAATTTTAAACGAGCTCGCCGGAAACTCTAATACAAATCATCAAGCAATTATTGATTTTAAGGGTAACTCATACTTTATCTATCATAACGGTGGTATTCAACCAGATGGCGGCAGTTTTAGAAGATCCGTTTGTATCGATCGGCTGTATTATAATAAAGACGGTTCTATGAAGCGTGTTGTTATGACGACTGAAGGTATAAAGCCTGCAAAATAATTTTCCTGCCAAACTATTCTGTTCAATATGCTACCACAAATATTGAACAGAATAGTCCTTATGAACTTGTAACTCTTATATCAATTACAGATATGTGTACTTACGATAGTTAATCTAACAATTACTCGTGAGTTTATCATTTATCAACTTTCTGCTTTTCAAGCCTGAGTGTTGGTACAGAAGGAAACTTGGCGTTTGTAAAGGCTAAAATGTTAGCATCAAGCATTATTTATTAATGAACGTTTGTTAAAATTAGATAAATATAAGCAGATCACCAGGGGAATAGACCACTTGATAGTAAACTGATTTTGAAACGGTAGTTGTACAGGAACTATTCTGCTCTTCATAGCTGGTCTACCAAAATGAAAAAATATTTAATATTCTTATTATATAAAGGATTAGTGGGTTATATTTATAAGCGTAAAAAATACGTTTAATATTCAGCTTAAGATAAAAGCTACATTCCCCACTAGAAAAGTAATAGACTAATCATGTACCACACTAAATTACTAATGAGAAAAAAAATATTAAGCCTACTTGTTTTGCTCTGCGGCCTTTCTTCCGCTTATGCGCAGAATACAGCTACCCTTAATGCGCAGGGCGATTCTAACTTAAAAATCAGTCGTCATATTTACGGGCATTTTGCAGAGCACTTGGGACGTAGCATCTATGGTGGCTTTTATGTAGGTGAAGACAATACTAAAATACCGAACACGAACGGAGTCAGAAATGATATAGTAGAGGCGCTTAAAAAACTCAAGGTGCCTAATTTGCGTTGGCCGGGCGGTTGCTTTGCTGATACTTACCATTGGAAAGACGGTATCGGCCCTAAAGAGCAACGACCTACTATTGTAAATAGCTGGTGGGGAGGTGTTACTGAGAACAACAGCTTTGGCACGCATGACTTTCTTAATATGTGCGAATTATTGGGTGCTGAACCTTACCTTGCTGGTAACATGGCAACAGGGCAGGTGCAGGAGCTATCTGATTGGGTGCAGTATGTAAATTTTGCAGGTGAGAGCCCAATGTCTAAGCTGCGTCGTGAAAATGGACGTGATGAGCCATGGAATGTGAAGTTCTGGGGTATTGGTAACGAAGCCTGGGGTTGCGGTGGAAACATGGCACCTGAATACTATGCAAATGAGTATCGCAAGTACGCTACGTTCGTGTCTGACTGGAATAACTCCGGCGGCTTGTTCAGAATTGCTTCAGGCGCTAACTCAGCCGATTATAACTGGACAGAAGTGCTGATGAAGAACATCCCAAAATCCTTAATAGAAGGAGTGGCACTGCACCATTATTCTGTTATTGACTGGAATAAAAAAGGACCAACCAGAGGTTTTTCAGATGAGCAGTACTTCGCTACTATGAAAAGTGCCTTATTTATGGAGGAACTGATCAACAAGCACACAGCTATCATGGAAAAATATGATCCTGAGCATAAAGTTGCCCTGGTAGTTGATGAGTGGGGAGGCTGGTATGATGTAGAGCCAGGAACGAATCCAGGTTTCTTATATCAGCAGAACACAATGCGTGATGCCATGATTGCCGGAGCAACCCTGAACATCTTCAACAACCACTGCGACAGAGTGAAAATGGCCAACCTGGCACAAGCAGTAAACGTGCTTCAGGCTGTTATCCTGACAGATGAGGAGAAAATGATACTAACTCCTACTTATCATGTAATGGAGATGTATAATGTACATCAGGATGCTACTCTTTTACCAATGAATGTGAAGAGCGAAAACTTTACAGTTGGTAACGAATCTCTTCCTGCAGTTTCTGCATCAGCTTCTAAAGATAACAAAGGAGTAACACACGTTTCGCTTACTAACATTGATCCTAAGAAAGCACAGGAAGTAGCCGTTAATATAGATGGTGCCAAATATAAGTCAGTAAACGGACGTATTCTGACATCAAAAAGCATTCAGGATTATAACACCTTTGAAAAGCCTGACAATATCAAGCCAGAGAACTTTAAAGGAGCTAAGTTGAAAGGCAACACATTAAACGTGAAGCTTCCGCCGTTCTCAGTAGTTGTACTGGAACTAAAATAACAGGAAAGTTCTTTTGCATTGGCTAATCTGAAGGCAAATAAATAATGGACTTTAAATGAAGTGATAAATTGAATAGGATGAAGAATAAGTTTTTAGCTCTCTGTGCTGTTGCTGCAAGTGCATTATCACCCGTTACGTTTAGTAATGCACAGAGTAATAATGTTTACACTGTAAAAGCCAACGAAGTAAAAGCTACTGTACAGCCAACCATGTGGGGACTCTTTTTTGAAGACATTAACATGGGGGCAGATGGAGGCATTTATGCCGAGTTGGTAAAGAACCGTTCTTTTGAGTTTGATACACCTATGATGGGCTGGAAAGAACAGAAGAAAGAAGGTGCTACCGGAAAAGCTTTAGTACATAACAGAGAAGCTATAAACCCTGCAAACAGACGCTACATTCGTGTAGAGTCAAAACCAGGAGATGGTTATGGCTTGACGAACGAAGGCTTCCGCGGCATGGGTATAAAAAAAGGAGAGCAGTATAACTTTTCTGTTCTGGCGCGTCAGCAGCAGGGCAATAATGTAGCTCTTACTGTTGAACTGGTTAACCCTGATGGAAAAGTAATTGGTACTACTACTGTAACACCGGAAGGGCAGCAGTGGAAAGAATATAAAGCTAGCTTTACGGCTACTGAAACAGAACCTAAAGCAAAGTTAAACATCTGGCCAAAAGGTGAAGGTACTGTTGACCTGGATATGATTTCCCTGTTCCCGCAACACACCTGGAAAGAACGCCCAAATGGATTGCGTGCCGACATGGTGCAGTTATTAGCTGATATGAAGCCTGGCTTTCTTCGTTTTCCTGGAGGCTGTATTGTAGAAGGTCGTACCCTTGATGAACGCTTCCAGTGGAAAAAAACAATTGGCCCTGTGGAAGACAGAGAACTGATTGTAAACCGATGGAATACTGAGTTCAATCATCGCCTTACACCAGACTATTTCCAGTCGTTTGGGCTAGGTTTTTTTGAGTATTTCCAGTTGTCAGAAGATATAGGTGCTGAACCATTGCCTATCTTGAACTGTGGTATGGCTTGCCAGTTTAACACAGGTGAATTGGTGCCTATGGATCAGCTTGATCCATTTATCCAGGATGCGCTTGATCTGATTGAGTTTGCTAATGGTTCTGTAGAAACAACCTGGGGCAAAAAACGTGCTGATATGGGCCACCCGGAGCCTTTCAATATGAAATACCTGGGTGTTGGTAATGAGCAATGGGGTGAGCAGTATATTGAACGCTACAAAGCTTTTGAAAAAGCCCTTACCGAAAAGTATCCGGATATTAAGCTTATTACCACAACAGGACCTTTCCCTGATGGTGAAGAGTTTGAATACCTGAACACGACGCTGAGAAGCATGAAAGATGCGAGAGTAGATATCATTGACGAACATTATTATCGTGCACCAGAGTGGTTTAGGGAGAATGCAACCAGATATGACAACTATGATCGTAACGGCCCTAAAATCTTTGCCGGTGAATATGCTTCTCAAACAGTTGCTATCGCCAGTCCGGATAACAAGAATACCTGGAACGGTGCCATGTCTGAAGCTGCTTTTATGACAGGGTTAGAGCGTAATGCTGATGTGGTTGTAATGGCGTCTTATGCTCCTCTGTTTGCACATGCAGAAGCGTGGCAGTGGACACCAGATATGATCTGGGTAGATAACCTGCGTTCTTACGGTACACCAAACTACCAGGTGCAAAAGATATTTTCTACTAATAAAGGTACTCATGTGGTACCAGTGCTTCTTAATAATGAAGCAGTAACAGGCCAGAATGGTACATTTGCTTCAGCTACAATTGACAAGAATACCAATGAGCTGATCCTGAAAGTTGTAAACACTTCAGATAAGGATCTTGCCAGCGAGTTTGTGGTTGATGGTGTGAAGAAGCTAAATAAGAAAGGAACTGTAACTGTATTAAGAAGCGATAACCTGAACCAGGAGAATTCTTTTGCGAATCCGAACGCCGTTAGCCCGACACAAAAGCAGGTGCAGGTAAAGGACAAAAAAGTAAAACTGAACATGCAGCCTTACTCTGTAAATGTGGTTAGAGTAAAAATGTCTTAAGCCTTTGATAATAATCTTCAGCTGTTGGCTATAAGATAATTTTCTTGAAAATTTAACATCCCCCGTTGCCTGCAGCGGGGGATGTTTATTCTAATGTCTGGTGTTAGTGAGACCGAATGTTACACTACACTCTATTGAAAACTTAATGAACACTCCTATGAACATTAAATCGGCATATTGGTTAGTTCTTCTTCTGATGTTTAGTTTGTCAGCTAAGGCACAGAAGTTACAACAAGATATTATGGTGCATGATCCGGTAATGATCAAGCAGAAAGATACTTACTACCTGTTTTGCACTGGTCCGGGTATTGCCATGTGGTCATCTAAAGACATGCAGAACTGGAAGCGGGAAGAGCCTGTTTTTCCGGAAGCACCGGAATGGGCAGAGGAGGCAGTGCCGACATTTAAGAACCATATATGGGCTCCAGATATCAGTTATTATAAAGGTAACTACTACCTGTATTATTCCATATCGGCATTTGGTAAAAACACTTCTGCCATTGGTCTGGTTACGAATAAAACGCTTGACCCAGCTAGTAAAGATTATAAATGGATAGATCGTGGAATGGTGATACAGTCTGTACCAGGTAAAACAAATTGGAATGCCATCGACCCTAATCTGATAACAAACAAATCTGGGACAGCCTGGTTATCTTTTGGTTCGTTCTGGGGTGGTTTAAAGCTTGTAAAATTGAGCAAAGACCGGATGAGTATTGCCGAAAGTCCTGATAACCTGCTAACCATTGCCAGCCGCAAGAAAGCCCCATCAGAGCCTAATCCTCCTGCCATAGACGATAACCCTGTAGATGCAGGTGGTAACGCTATTGAGGCTCCCTTTATCTTTCAAAAAGATGGTAATTATTACTTGTTTGCCTCTATTGATTATTGCTGCAAAGGTGTAAACAGCACCTATAAAATGATAGTAGGTAGATCAAAGAATGTTAAAGGCCCTTACGTAGACCAATCCGGAACGCCTATGGCTAAGGGAGGTGGTACAATTTTGCTTCAAGGAAATGAAAATTGGCATGGAGTCGGACATAACGCTGTGTGTAGTTTTGATGGAGAAGACTACCTTGTTTTCCATGGGTACGATGCTGCAGATAACGGTAAACCAAAACTGAGGATAGAAAAAATAGTCTGGAATAAGGGCTGGCCTGAAGTAATAGAGAAGTAATTTGTTTAGTGATTAGAACCTGGTCCTGGAGTTGATGTGGCTAAAGCTTGTTTTATGAAACTATATATAGATTTTCCTGTACATAAGCTCCGATAGCAGTAGAAAGTTAGTATCTTTAATAGTATAAACATGCTACTATGTTTTTCTCCAAACCTTAATAGTCTTTTAAATTAATATAAAACAAAATGAACCTACGATTTAAACAAGCAGCATTGTGCCTGCTGAGCGGATGCATTCTTACATTAGAATCATGTAACCAATCGTCTAATAACCAGGAAACAACTGATGCGACTGAAGAAACCACCTCACAGGAAGCAACTTTGCCTGCACGGGAGGATTTTCAGCAAACCATTGATGGCAAGCAAACAGACCTGTATATCTTAAAGAATAAGAACAATGTGCAGGCTGCGATAACGAATTATGGCGGACGCGTAATAAGTTTACTTGTGCCAGACAAAAATGGTAAAATGACAGACGTAATAGTAGGCTTCAATGATGTAGCGTCTTTTACCGAAGGAGCAGATACATATTTTGGTGCTACAATTGGTCGTTATGGTAACCGGATTGCAAATGGTAAATTTACCCTGGACGGGCAGGAATACTCATTGGCAACCAACAACGGAGCCAATCACCTGCATGGTGGAGACAAAGGATTCTCTCGTGTTGTATGGGATGCAAATCAAGTAGATGATAAGACATTGGAGCTTACTTACCTGTCTGAAGATATGGAAGAAGGATACCCGGGAAATCTTAATGTAACTGTTACCTATACGCTTACAGATGATAATGAATTAAAAATCGATTATAAGGCAACAACAGACAAAAAAACTGTTGTGAACCTTACCAACCATTCATTCTTTAATTTGAACGGCGTAGGAAGCGGAACTGTAGGCGAGCATGTAATGCAGATTTTTGCCGACACCTATACACCAGTAGATTCTACTTTGATACCAACTGGTGAACTGGCACCTGTAGAAAGTACACCGTTCGATTTCCGTGAGCCAACAGCCATTGGAGCCAGAATAGATCAGGACAACCAGCAAATTAAGTTTGGTAATGGTTACGACCACAACTTTGTGTTAAACACTGGCCAGGAGCCAGGAATGACACATGCTGCAAAGGTTATTGGAAACGAAACCGGCATTGTAATGGATGTGTATACTGAGGAGCCTGGAATCCAGTTCTATAGCGGTAACTTTTTAGAAGGTGCTAACACCATAAAAGGTGGTAACAAAGATGAATTCAGAACAGCTTTCTGCCTGGAAACTCAGCACTTCCCGGATTCTCCAAACCAGCCAAACTTCCCATCAACTACATTAGACAAAGGAGAAACTTATAGCACAACGACAAGCTATAAATTCTCTGTGCAGTAGTTCTTGTTAAGTTAGAAGATGTGGGGTAGGGTATGCTTTCTATTAAAGAAACATACCTTACCCCACATTTTGTTTTCAACATTTGCTACGTAAGACAGATCTTAAGCTAACGCTTTAAAAAAGTTTGAAGTAGAAAATCCAAAGTTGGGTTAAATCGGCTACAACTATGAATAAGAAAACCTTGTTTGCTGCTGTTATATTAGGTAGCTTATTACTGCTTACATTTTTTGTTGCCCGTAAGAAAATGATTTCGCCATCTGCTTCAGTTAATAATATTACTGCATATCAAAATGAAATTGAGGAGTGGCACCAGCACAGAATATCTTCTTTGAAAAAAGGTAATAGCTGGCTTGCCTTAGCTGGTCTTTACTGGCTAAAAGAAGGAGAAAACTCCTTTGGGGGTAACGCTGATAATGACGTTGTTTTTCCAGCCGGAAAATTGAAGGTAGTGCTGGTACATTTATACTGCACAAAGGAATGGTTACCTTAGATGCTGTACCGCAAACAGACATCACTCTTAATAATAAACCGGTAACTGGTAAAGACATTATCTATCAGCAAAAGGAACATGCTCCTGTGCTACAGCATAATAGCTTAAACTAAATGGTTATAAAACGGGGTGATAAGTATGGCATAAAGCTTTAAAGAACTTTAGTTACATTGACCGTTTCCCTGTGTCTGCTGAGTGGAGCATACCTGCACGGTTAGATGAACCCGCTTTGCCTCGTACAGTTCAGTTAACAGATGTATTAGGACAAACGAAGACAGAAGCCTCTAAAGGTACTTTAGTGTTCAGTTTTAAGGGGCAGGAGTATCACTTGGAGGCAACAGATGGCGGGAATCAGCTATTTGTGATTTTTGCTGATAAGACAAATGGAACTGAGACGTATGGTGCAGGTCGTTTTCTGTATGTAGATAAGCCGGGGTGGGATGGAAAAACTGTTTTGGACTTTAATAAAGAGATCAATCCACTATGTGCTTTCACGGCTTTTGCTACCTGCCCTTTACCTCCTAAAGACAATATGCTGCCTTTAACTATAACAGCTGGTGAAAAAGTAGTTGAAGAAAAGCATTCAGAGTTTAAGAACTAATAAGGGTTTTGATCCTGTCGCTTATAAACAAAAGCCCTGGCTCTTGAGCCAGAGCTTTTGTTTATCTGTAAATTTGAAATTTAATCTTCAGCTTTATATAATGTTTCAAAGAGCTTATACTTATACTTCGGGTACTCTTTAAGCACTGCAACCAAAGCAAAGAGAGCTCCCGCAATCAGTAAAGGGTAAATAAGGTACAGAAGAGGGTGTAACATAGGTAAAAACAGCATCGCAAACAGTGTCATCGATATGAAAGTGTAGAGATAGGATGTTTTGGAGCCGAAGCTCATTAAACTACCTTTTACAACTTTAGGGCTTACAAATGAAGCAACGATGCCCACAGGTGTTAGTACCAGTACAGAGGTAACATACATTAATAAAATAAACAACATATTCTCATGGTTAAAGAATGCCGCATATAAAATAGATACGATAGCATCAACTAACAATGGAATTGCTAAAGGCAGCAGGATAGCTTTAAGAAAATCTTTATAATTGCCTGTTGTACGCTCTGTTGTAAGCCACAAGTTCTTGTAAAAGCCCCACACATTATTAAATACATAAGTATACAGCACGAGCGGCCCCATGAACATCCAGATTACCTTATTTTGGTCGTACAAATGGTGCCCTTTTGCTGCGAAGGCTCCGGCATCCGCAGCTAACATCAGGACCTTAAAGGCCAAACCAAAAATAATTAGCTGTCTTGCTGGTTTATGGTTTTTGAAAAGCCTCCAGCTCAGGCTGCGTCTCCCATTGTGGCTATAGTTTACAACTTTACGCCGTGGTTCAGCGGCTGCCTGTTCTAAGAAAAAGTTAGCAGCTATGAAGAACCCAAAAGCAACTGTGTGTGCAATGAGAAAAAACCAGGAAGCAGCAGGTTCATACATCGGAGTACGTACTTGTAAAGCTATAAAGGCCCCTGTAAATACAGCCGATGCGATAAAATGCTTATGGCTCCAGCGCATTTTTCGTTCTACAAATATTTGCAGCGATCTTTTTATAACATGTGCTGTTAGCAGAACCAGTACGCTTTGCATCAAGTGCAGGAATGAGTAGGACGGTGCCATTAAAAAAAGCAGGAACAGGAAGTTGAGCAAAATAAAGTAAAATGGCGATGCAAGCTCTACCACCATTTCTACCCAAAACTTTTTCAGAGGCTTTATAGGGTAAATGCGCTGAATAATTTCTACTCGGGCAATATAGGCAGGAAAAAAGCCCCGTAAAACCGTAATAGCCAATAGTGCAAGATTCGCATAGCCAATCACTTTCTCTGAGGTAAGGTTAATTTCACTTTCCTGGGTATTTTGCAGCATGAAAGAAAATATCCAGCTATAAAAGCCGGAAGCAACAATGCCAAGCATAAAGAGCAATATACGCTGTAGCCTTTTCTGCCGAAAATAGCTGGCAAGGCGTGTTTTGCACGAGAATATAATTAAATCCATAGGTAATTCCTGTACATTTTCCAAAATTTAGAGGTCACCGCTATAAATTGCAACTTATAATAGTACAGCCTTTCAGGGTAATTCTTAAGTTGGGCTAGTTAAGCATCCAGTCGATGTTGGTTTCGGTATTATGCTGTGGGAGCAGCAGTTGGAAGAGTGCCTGATCTATAAGGTTCTTGCCATTCATGGTAAATTCCTGAATGGAACCATTGTACATTAGTTGTCCATCATTCAGTACACCTATGTGTGTGGCTATTCTTTCAACATAGTTCAGGTCATGTGACGAAATCAGGATAACACGGTTCGTGTTACGATAGCTCCGTATCAATTGTACCAGCAATTGAGCCGCAATAGGGTCGAGGCCTGTAAAAGGTTCATCGAGTACAAGCACAGCAGGTTTATGTAAAATAGCAGCGGCAATACCTATTTTCTTTTTCATGCCGGTAGAATAGCCCGCAATATTTTTGTGCAGCGACTCTTTATCATTAAAAAAGTAGCTCGTAAGACTCTTAATACGTTCCTCAGCTTCAGCTAAAGGAAGCTGGTATAACTTAGCTACGAAATTTAAATACTCTAAGCCTGTAAACTCCTCAATCAGAGGGTTATCTTCACACAGAGCCCCCATATTTTGCTTTACGTCCAGGTTATTGTTTGTATAATCTTTATTGAACAGTGTGACAGTACCATTATCAGGTTTTATGAGATCCAGGATACAGTTAAGAAACGTACTTTTACCTACACCGTTTTTGCCTAACAGACAATAACATTGACCTTTTTCAATGATTAGGTCTATTTCCTGCAACACTTGCTTCTTGCCAAATGCTTTTGTTATTCCTTTTATTTCGATGCCCATTTGTTCTCCGATTGATAGTAAGCTTAGCGCATGTTAATGTTTCCTGTACGTGTTTAAATTTAAAGATAAACCTTTTATAGTCCTAGAATTAATGTTTAAATGGTGAGTCAGTAATTGCAACACCTTAGGACGGTGCTATTCCTCCTGTGCTTTGGCTATCACAACATTTCCTATCCCATATAAGGTTTCTGTTAGTCGCTTACTTTATAAAGTATTTAATCATAAAGGTTATTTAATAGTCATTTAGCTGTTTATTTTCTAATATTTAGATTAATCTAAAATTAATTTTGATTTTTATTGTTATTAATATTTTATTTGTTGCGTATCTTGTTTAGATTAATCGAAGTATGTATGAAAGAACTGTACAACATTGTGGTATTTATATTGATGCCAGTTATAGCTCAGGCACAAATTGGTAGTATAAGTGGTCAGATAACAGGAGAAACAGGTCCCGTAGCGTATGCAAGTGTAGGTATTGCAGGAATAAATGCAGGAGCTACTACTACAGAAGAAGGTACTTTTAATATCAATAATATACCTGCAGGCTCTTATATGTTAAACATTTCAGCCATTGGGTTCAGCAGTAAAGGCCAAAAGATCAAGGTTAAAGCTGGCGAGACTACAACGGTATACGTGGTGCTACGGCAAAGTGCTTCCAGATTGAATGAAGTAGTGGTAACTGGTACTATGCGCGAGACCTATCAGTTGGAGTCGCCGGTGCCCGTAGAAATATACACACCCAAATACTTTCAGAGGAATCCTACTCCGGCCATTTTTGAGGCACTTGAAATGGTAAATGGCGTACAGCCGCAGGTTAGCTGTAACGTATGTGGAACTGGCGATATACATATCAATGGCATGGAAGGAGCTTATACAATGGTGCTGATTGATGGAATGCCTATTGTAAGTGCTTTGTCTACAGTATATGGTTTGAGTGGCATACCCAACAGTTTAATTGAACGCATAGAGGTTGTGAAAGGTCCTGCTTCTACTCTTTATGGCTCAGAAGCAATGGCTGGGCTCATTAACGTTATTACCAAAGCATCTGCAAAGTCACCCGCTGTTTCAGCAGATGTGTTTTATACATCACATAAAGAATTAAATGCTGATATTGGCTGGAGTAGGCGCTATAAAGATGCATCCACTATATTAAGTACAAACTATTACCGGTTTCAGGACTGGCGCGATGTAAACAAAGATAACTTCACGGATATTCCGCAGCAGCATCGGGTATCGGTGTTTAACAAGTGGAGCTTTAACCGCCAGCATAATCGTTTGGCAACAGTGGCGGCACGCTATTATTACGAAGACAGATTTGGAGGTGAACTGCAATGGACGCCAGCCTACAGAGGAGGAGACGATATCTATGGTGAATCCGTCTACACACGTCGTTATGAACTTATAGGAGCTTACCAGTTGCCTCTGCTAGAAAAAGTCATGCTACGATACTCTTACAACGATCATAAGCAGAACTCGGCTTATGGCGAGCAGCTTTACAAGGCGCAACAGCGTGTACTTGTTGGGCAACTCATTTGGGATAAGCCTTTAAGCCAGCGCCATAACTTATTAGTTGGTACCTCCTATCGTTATACTTATTATGATGATAACACTCCTGCTACTCAGTCACCTGATGAGCAGGAACTTAAGAACCAAGCCTCACATATTTCCTTACCAGGTGCCTTTCTGGAAGATGAGTTAAAGTTTTCACCAGTGTTTACTTTGCTCACGGGCTTGCGCTATGATTATAATTCGGAGCATGGTAGCATATTTACGCCCCGGTTAAACCTGAAGTGGTCGCCAGGTGAAGCTGATATTCTTCGCTTGAGCTTAGGTAATGGCTATAGAGTGGTCAATTTGTTCACGGAAGATCATGCAGCTTTAACCGGAGCACGTGAGGTAGTTATAAAAAATAAACTGAAGCCAGAGCGGTCTTACAACATAAGTTTGAACTATAACAAGTACATGAACTTGAACGGTGGCTATATTAATTTGCTGGGAACAGCTTTCTATACCTACTTCACAAATAGGATTGTGGGTGATTTCCTGACAGACAACAACAAGATTATCTACGATAACCTGCATGGTCACGCTGTTTCAAAAGGAGTAGCACTGGATGCAGAAGTTGCCTTTACATTTCCGCTACGCCTTAACGCCGGTGTTACACTTATAGATGTATACCAGGTACAGAAGAACAGGAAAGGGGAGGAGGAACGGGTACCTCAACTGCATGCGCCATCCTTTTCAGGCAATTTTGCCTTATCATATACATTTAGAAATGCAGGACTAAGCCTGGATTATACTGGCAGTGTGAAAGGACCTATGTATTTACCTGTACAGGAAAAGGACTTCAGACCGGAGAAGTCTCCGTGGTTTACTTTGCAAAACATACAACTTACTAAGGCTTTTGCCGGTGGTTTAGAAGTGTATGGTGGGCTTAAGAACATTTTTAACTTTATGCCTGATTATCCGCTAATGCGCTCTTTTGACCCTTTTGATAAGCAAATAGCAGTTAATAACCCCAATAACTACACGTTTGATACGGAATATAATTACGCACCACTGCAGGGTAGAAGAACATATATGGGAATACGCTACATACTGGACAAGTGAATGGTTAATTAACAGGGGAAATTGTGCTGGTGGAGGAGGATTTAGTTGCAAATTAAATAACCGCTAGCTACTTTTGCAGCCACAATTCCTTGCGCACGTGGTGAAATCGGTAGACACGCCATCTTGAGGGGGTGGTGCCTTCGGGTGTGGGAGTTCGAATCTCCCCGTGCGCACTCCTTTCTTTTTCTGCTTAAATATCTTAGGTGCTTTTTTTGTTTAGCTACGTAGTAAGCAACCAATTACAATTCCTTTAGCCAATCTTACCTACTCATTTCAACTGTTAATCTATACTTAGTTGACCTGAAATAAGAACGCTCTTTCCTTTAAAGGACCAATACTAACTTATGTCGAACATGTTTACTGTAAGTTGCACAATGCTTTCAGCAAACTTAACACAGCACAACATATGGAGCACTATTTAAATCACACGCAGAACGCCTTCTTTGTTTACTGATAACAGTAGCATTCATGTTGATCAATCTATATATTCTCTTGTGAAGAAGAAGTAGGTCTCGTGTACTGTTACTCTTAACCTCTGTCATAAGGGGAAAGCGGTAATAGTAAGGTGATAAAAATTAATACGACCCTTCATTGGTCGGTACAATCTGGTTATATACCGATACATTCGACTCTTCTGAAATTAAAAGGGTGCTTTTTGGCGTTAGTTAAGCAAAAAATGCAACTATTATGATGAGAATAAAGGTTTACCTGATGTCATTGGCTTTTGTGCTGTTCCTATTTACTTCCTGCGATAATTCAGACACAGAAACTGACCCTGAGCCGGAAAATTCTACTGAACTGTCTCCTGAAACGAACGAGGAAGCTTCAGACGATTATATATTAGACAGTGAAATAACTTACATTGTCCTGAATGGAAGATCTGTTTCTGTTACAGGCAGCGGTGTAACAACAGAAGGTGCTGTGGCAACAATTACAGCAGCCGGTACCTATAACGTAAGCGGTAGCCTGTCAAACGGACAGATAATTGTAGATGCCGCTACATCTGATAAAGTAAAGGTTATGTTGGATGGAGTTAATATAGCCAGTACGAGTGTACCACTTTATGTTAAAAGTGCTGATAAGGTTGTTCTGTATTTAACTCCAGAAACAGAAAACTCACTTACGGATGGAAGTGCAAACACGCTGGATGGAGCTCTTTATAGTGCAGCAAAGCTGTCTGTGTTTGGTGCAGGATCTCTTACTGTTACAGGAAACGCAGATGGAGGTATAGTTAGTGAAGGAGGCCTGATCATCAAGGAAGGAGAGTATAATATTACCGCAGCAGAATCAACCATAAAAAGCAATAAAAACATTATTGTGGATGGGGGCACCTTTACTCTTGCTACAGGAAATGATGGTATTCATGGCGAAGAATCGTTGATCTTTAATGGTGGCGACATTCTAATCACACAGTCGGAGGAAGGGGTGGAAAGCGCTGATATTACTATCAATGACGGTACGCGTATTCAATTGACATCAACTGATGACGGACTAAATGCTTCTTCAGGAGATGATGTGTCTACTAATCACTTCTATATGAATGGTGGCTACCTTTACATTAATTCCCAAGGAGATGGAATAGATTCAAATGGTTATATTGAAATGACAGGTGGAGTGGTAGTTGTAAATGGGCCTACTGGAAATGGCAATGCTGCTATCGATTATGACAAAACTTTCAACATATCCGGTGGTCTGTTAGTAGCTGTGGGTAGCTCTGGCATGGCACAGGCACCAAGCCAATCGTCTACTCAAAATTCAGTAAAGGCAACCTTTAGTTCAACTAAGCAGGCTAAACAGCTGATTCATGTGCAGGATAGCAATGGAAATGATGTATTAACCTTTAGTCCAGCCAAAGATTATCAGTCTCTGATTTTCTCTTCTGCTTCCCTGGTGCAAGGTACTTCCTACTCTGTTTACCTTGGCGGCAGTTCTTCTGGCACTGCTTCCGATGGTTTGTATGAAGGTGGTACTTATACAGCAGGTACATTAAGCTCCGGTTTTACTGTATCCGGTTCCGTTACTACTTTAAAAGCTAATTAACCTTTTATTGCTTTTGTTTTCTTCTTAAAGGTCTGTGGTACACAGACCGTTTTTTATATCAGTTATGATATTAGTAGCTTAAAGTAAGAGCGTCGGCGCTTATAACGTTAGAAGTGCCTAATTTAAACTTCCGGAAAAAACAGCAAATAAGCTAAATTGTAAAAGTCTTGGATTATATTAGACTTTTCGTTCAAAGGGGTTTTCAGGCTTTACCAGAAGGACCTTTTCCCGATCTACTGCCACAGCACCAGGTGCTGAGCCTTTAGGCTTTCGGACATATTTTTTAGGAGTATACAACACAGGACATAAAGAGTCGCTTTTTCGCTTGCTATAGTAAGCTGCCAGCTGAGCCGCCTTTTCAAGCACAGTTACAGGTATGGTTTTTCCAGCCTGGTATTTAATAACCACGTGAGAGCCGGAGACATCTTTGGCATGTAGCCAGAGGTCGTCCTTATAAGTGTGGCGCTGAGTTAGCAGGTCATTATTCTTGGCACTCTTACCGACTAGTATTTTAAAGCCCTCCGTCTCAAACAAACGGAAAGGAATTTCCTGCTGTGCCTTTTGCTTCGTTGTAAGCAAATGAGCATAATCGTGGAGGAAGTTTTTGAGGGCTTTATAATCTTTTGCCTCTGATAAAGTAGTTAAGGCATCTTCAAAAATAATCACTTCCTCCAGCTTCCGTTCTATTTTCTCCTCCAGTTGTTTGACCTCTACATGTTGGTTTTTTGCTTTTCGATAGTAACGTTCTGCCTGCTTTTGTGGGGTTTCGTCTTGTTTTAGTTTAAACGTGCGGTTCTGGTCGGTGTAAAAATCGTATAGTTCTACTTGTGTGGCGCGTGGCGGAATGTTAGTCAGGTTGGCCATTATAATGTCTGCCGTTTGGGAGTAGGATCTATCATGGCGAAGCTCTTTCAGTTTTGCTTCGGACTGTTCCAAAACAGATTGCGAAGCATGTAACTTTTTACTTAATTGTTGCTTTGCCTGTTCATACTGGCGCTCAAAACCTGTTTCAGAAAGGTATGTACGGGTATATGTATTGAGAGCCTCTATAGGCGAAGCAATCTGCTGCAACACTTCACCAAGCGGAAGCAGCGATAATCTTAGTTTCCCTTCCAGCCTGATAATGTAATAGCTCTCTGGTGCCAGCAGTAAATCCAGCACTTCCTGAACCATTTCCCACTTTTCCTCCACAGGCTGTTGCTTGTATCCTTTCTCTTCCAGATACAAAGCAGGAATATCTCCAAAAGTAGGATATATCTTTTTTAAGTTGCCACCAGCTGCCGCAAATGCTTCATAGTTCTGAGGCAGGCTACGGTGCATTTGCAATGGGTTTAGCTCCAGGTCACTTTCGAACTTCTTATGGAACAGCGTTACAGATGCATTATCCTCATACAAAATAATATTGGAGCGATTACCAAACAGCTTAAATAGCAGCAACATGTTGTTGCTTAACATTAAGTAAAAACTGCGTTCGTTTTCGTGCTGTACAATACCTTCAACTGTTTGCCCTATCGTTGGCTCGAACAGTTCCACACTATTTGCGCGAGCACGTCTGAACTCATTCGGGAAAGAAAGGGCTGCGAAATGGGAGGTAAGCATCGCCCGTATATATAGCTCTTCTTTCTCTTTGGCAAAGCCAATGATTAGCTCATCCTTGTTTTGGCTAAAACACGTTGCCACATGCATACCGGTTAGTTTCGGTTGCAGTGCCTGTGTGAGTTGCCTTAAAAAGTAGTAGTTCTGATGCACTTATACTTCTATCTGTAGGCCATCATAAGCCAGGCGAATAAAATCAGGCAAGTTTTGTTCTACCTCCCGATGTAAACCCAGTAAATGACTAATGTGGGTAAGATACGCTCTCTCAGGCTTTAGCTCTGTTAGCAGGGCAATAGCTTCCTGTAAAGAAAAATGAGAAATATGTGGTTCGTGGCGAAGTGCGTCCAGTACAATCACCTTAGAGCCTCTTACTTTATCTTTTTCCTCTTCGGCAATAAAGCTTACGTCAGTAATGTAAGTGAAGTCTCCTATGCGGTAGCCAAATACCGGTAATTTATAATGCATTACCCGAATAGGTATAAACTCCACACCTGCTACTTCAAACGGTTCATTGATAACAGGATAAAGCTCTACTTTGGGAATGCCTGGGTATTTGTATTCCGCAAAAATGTAAGGAAACTCCTGCTTAATCCGTTCAAGTACACGCTCCTCTCCATAGAGTGGCATGTCTGTGTTTTGCATAAAGTTGAAGGGACGGATATCGTCCAGACCGGCAATATGATCTTTATGCTCGTGCGTATAGACTAAGGCATCGAGTTTTTTTATACGTTCTCGCAGTACCTGTTGCCGGAAGTCAGGCCCAGAATCAATAATAATACTTTTCCCATTGACCTGCAGATGCACTGATACTCGCAAGCGATTATCACGGTAATCTACTGAACTGCAAACTTCGCAGGTGCACCCGATTAATGGTACGCCTTGCGAAGTTCCCGTTCCTAGGAATGTGATTTTCAAGCTAATTTTCTTGTTTACAGATTTCGAGGTAGAGCTGTCGGTTTTTTTCGCTCAGGCAACTTTCATCTACTGCAATAGTGCGAAGGATGTCATACAGGCAGTTTATTTTGCCCTCCAGGCTATAGTATTTATTTACAACAGCCACTTTCATGTCCTTCAGCACACAATAGCCTGCTTTAAAGTTGCCTTTTTCGTAGCGCAGCACAAAATCCGACTCTGCAAAAATATCCTCTAATTTGTTTAAAAATGGCCGCGTATACTTTAGCTCCATGTAGTACTATTAAGCTGTGTACTGTTTTACAGTTTTTACCAGTAAATCGAAATCCAGTGGTTTAGGTAAATAAGCGTTGATACCTGCTTCTTTAAAGTCTTCCATGGAATAGTTGTTGGCATTGCCTGTAACAGCTATTATCGGAATATTCGCAATGTCTTTATTTTCATGTGCACGAATTTCACGTGTGCAGTCCATCCCGTTCTTAACAGGAATGTTAAGGTCCATCAGAATGGTATCGATCTTGCCGCTTTCTACTTGCTTAATTACCTCACCACCATTTTTGGCAGTAAGAATCTTGTAGTTTTGAAGCTCAAGGATCTTCTTGGTCAGGTTCAGGATTACAGAACTATCTTCTGCAATTAGAATGGTTTTGCTATCAGCCATGTTTTTTAACTAGTTATTATATCCTTGTATGAATTCCGGTAGTTTTCGTATTGTTCCAGTAACAAAGAGAATTTTTCCTTAACATTCTCTAACTGGTCTTGCTTGATATCGTGTTCCAGCTGCTTGGCAAGTTCAGCTAATTGATTAATGCCTAAAGTAAATCCAGTCCCCTTTAATTGATGCAATGTACTCAAAATACTCTTGTAATGTTGTGCCTCAAGATCTTTTTTGGCCTCCTGGAGTAGCCCTGCAGCTTCCTCCTCAAATTCCATGTACAGTTGCTTTGTAAATTCTTCGCCGCCAATCATCTTAAGCTGTTCCAGAACATTCTCATCTATAATGGGTTGCAAATTATCCTTTGGCTGAGTTTCTTCTGCTACAACTTCTTCGGTGCTTTGCTTACTCCAACTCTTGTTTTCCCATTTGCTAATCATAGAATGGAGGTCGGTGCTTCTGACAGGCTTAGAAACATAGTCATCCATACCCTGATTCATGAATTTACTGGCATCGTCTTTCATAGAATATGCTGTCATGGCAATAATAGGAGGGCAGTTTGTTCCTAATCTTTCTTTAATGTGCCCTGTTGCTGTTACACCATCCATCTCTGGCATCTGGATATCCATGAATATAATGTTATAGTCCTTTGTACAGGCTTTTTCTATGGCTTCATACCCATTAGATGCAACATCTGTTATACAGCCTAAGCGCTCCAGTAGTTTCTGTGCTACTTTCTGGTTTATCTGGTTATCATCAACCAACAAAATGGTAGGGTGGCTTTCCAATGCCTCTACTTCTTCTCTGGACTGTTGTTGATGCTGAATCTGACTTTCTATTTCATCAGGTGTGGCTTTTCGGGCTACTATATCAAACCAGAAAGTACTGCCTGTCTCTGGTGCCGATTCTACACCAATGTCGCCGCCTAGTAAATTTGACAGTTGCTTGGATATAGCTAAGCCCAAGCCTGTTCCTCCAAAGGTTTTGGTAGATGAATTATCCAGTTGAGTAAAGTCAGTGAACAACAGTTCCTGGTCTTCAGGGCTAATACCTATGCCTGAGTCATTAACTCTGATATGTAACTGGTAATAATCATTATCTATTTTAACACTGCTTACACTTATACCAACTGCTCCACTATTAGTAAACTTAATGGCATTAGAAGTCAGGTTAGAAAGTATCTGGAGCAACCTTGTCTCATCTGTATAGATGTATTGGGGTGTATCTGGAGAGATCTGGTAGGTAAACTGCAGGTCTTTCTGTTGCGCTCTGTTTATGAACAGTGAGTGTATTTTTTCAAGTGTTTCATGAACATCAACACTGTTTTCATGCAGTACCAGCTTGCCTGCCTGTATTTTAGATAAGTCCAAGATATCATTCAGAATAGCTAACAAGGCATCTGAAGATTTACGTAATGTCTCAATATACTCACTCTGCTCCGGATCAGTGTTTACCTGATTCAGAAGATCAATCATGCCAATAATGCCATTCATAGGCGTGCGCAGTTCGTGGCTCATGTTTGCCAGGAACTGCGTTTTAACCTTAAGTAGGTTTTCAGCTTCCTCTTTCGCTTTAAGTAAGGCAACCTGTGTTCGCTTTAGCTCAGACACATCACGGATTACTCCCTCCATGCCAGTTGGTGTACCATTTTCATCTGTAATAAGGCGGGAGTCCAGTATAACAGTTTTAGGAGTCTGGTCTTTGCAAAGCACTTCAACTTCTACGTCCCTCATAATTTTTTTAGTCAGGACACTCTCTTTTATCCCCTCCAGGTCTTTTGGATTAACATATAAGTTAGCTGTAGGTTTGCCAATTACTTCTTCTTCACGGTAGCCAAGCAGGTGATGAACGGACGGGCTGACAAGCTCTAAAGTACCATCAATTGAAATACGATAATAAACATCCTGGAATGATTCGAATATGTGACGGAACTTTTCCTCACTATGTACCAAAGCAAGTTGAGATTCCTTTTTATCCGTAATGTCAAGTGCTATACCTGAAATTTCATCAAAAGAACCATCTTCCAGAAAGATAGGGTTTAAGTACACTTCTCTCCAGCCTTTCTGGTATTGCAGGGACACTTCAAAATGTTGTGGTACGCCTTCGAATGCTTTTTCGTAATAACCTTTCCAGAACTCATAAGAATTTTCATGTAGCGGTATGATGTCCTTATGGTTAAGAGGAGTGTATAACTCTAATTCCTCTCCTGTTCTTGCTTCAAAATCATTGGCAAAGTTTCTGTTGAAAGAGGTCAGTTCAAAATTGCGGTTCAGTGACCACATGTGGTGTGTACCACTCTCGAAAATTGCTTTGAGCCTGGCGTTTTGGTTATTTATCTGCTCTTCGTTTCGCTTACGTTCAATGGCAAGAGCTACCTGGTTTGAAATAAAGTGTAATATCTCAATATCTGTGTTTACATAAGCTTCAGGGTTCTGATAATCCTGAAGTGCTATAACACCGATAATTCGATCGCCGATGGCTAATGGAGAGCAAAGCAACACTTCAGGTATAGTACCGAAAAGATTCAGGTTTTCCTGTTCTGCCAGCTCCAGCAGTTCTTGTTTTTGTATGTAAAGCGGTTTCCCTGTTTCTATTATGTATTCAGAGAGCCCAGAAGAGAATGGCCGTCGTTTCTGTACTTTATCAGCTTTATCTACAAACTGGTCTACCAGATAGACAAAATTCAGAAACTTATGTTCCTGGTCGCAAAGTGCAATGTAGATGTTGCGTGTCTCAATAATCTTACTGAGCTCACGGTGAATGGCGCTATAAAGGGAGTTTAAGTCCTTACTGCTGATAGCCAGGTTAGCTATACTATAATAAACTTTCTGCAGCCGTTCTGCCTTAATGCGGTCTGTAATATCGTGCAGAATGGCACGTGTAGCAACCGGGCGGCCATCTTGCCAGCTACAGGTAATACTCCCTATAAGGTGAACTGGTTTTCCGGCTTTTGTAAGGAAAACGGTTTCTATTTTATTTACATTCTCACCTTTATACAAATTACGCAACTGGTAAATCAGCTTAGCTTTGTAGTAAGGGTGTACTATCTCGTTTAGCGTTAACGACTCTATATCGTGGTCGCTATAGCCAAGCCTGTCTTTCCAGGCTTTATTTACAAATATAAATTTATTGTCAGCAGAGATGTTCTGAATCAGGTCGTGCGCATTATCAAAAAGGTCCTGAAGACGAATTTTATTGTCTTTCAAAGCCTCCATCGCAATACGTTTGTCGGTCATGTCTTTACCGACAACGGTAAGTCCTCTCACTTCTCCATCCGGCCCAAACTCCAGCATGCTGTTCCAGCGGATAGTTTTCAGTTTACCGGATTTTGTTAATATATCGCGTTCGTAGTAGTTACTTAAATGCTTGGTTTCAAGAATATTGAAGAAATCTTTCCGGCGTTGTTCTCTGTCTGTGTCAGATACCAATACATCATAAAAGCTTTTCCCGATAACTTCTTCTCTGGAGTATTCAATGTATTTCAGAAAATAATCATTGGCAAAGGCTAAGTTTCCTTTTGTATCTAAGCTGTAATAAATAAGGTTTACTTTCTCTAAAAAGCTACGGAACTGAGCCATAGACTCACGAGATATTTCATCCCTTTTCTTTGCCGCCTCAGCTAATTTCTGCTGTGTGATATCTCGCTTGAAGACCTGTATATAATACTTGCCGTCAATAATAAGTCTGTTGGCATTTATTTCAGAGAAGAAGGTACTACCATCTTTTCGTACGTTCAGCCACTCAAACAAGGCAGGCTTGCCTGTGGCTAATACTTCTTCCATAATAAGGGCTGTCTTTTCGGAAGACTTCATTCCATCTGGCTGAAACTCCGGCGAAAATTGTGTAGGAGAGTGTCCAATCAGCTCCTCACGTGTACAGCCAAAGAAATTGGTAGCTTTGCTATTGCACTCGACAACTACACCGTTATAAAATAGCAGAATGGCATCATAAGAAGCTTCAAAAAGAAACTTATACCTGTTTTCGGTAAGGGTAAGTTGTTGTTGTAACTGATGGCGTACAATATAATTTCCGATGGTACTGCCAACAAAAGCAAGTAAGGAAAGAAATGATTTTGTTGCACTTGTTTCATCGCCTGGCCAGAACAGGATAAGGGCTAGAAGCTCCTGGTCAGTTGCGACTGGAACGACTATGATTTTCTCCTGTATTTGCTCTTGTAGAGCCAGACGCAGTTTATTCAGCGATTTGCGTTTATCAGGTGCAAGAAGTGTAGCTACTAATTCAGAATCAATACTTATTTCTGCTGGAAGAGCTGAATTGTTGGTGCTTACAACAGTACATAAAAGAGAAGCCTTACTCTCTGAACTTTGGTAAGTATAAACGCAGCCATCGGTCATGTTGCTCTTTTCCAGGAGCTGTTCTAATGTGTATTTTAATACATTCTCTTGGCTGTCATAAGAGGATAGCTTTGTTATGAGTTGGTTAACAAATTCTAACTGGTGATTACGGAAGCGTATTTCCTGTTCAGTACCGGCAACTTTAAGAAGATTTTTTACAGCACCTAATATTACTTCCTGTCCTTTGAAGTTTCCTTTTTGCAGGGCTACTTCTATCGGAAGCAGCTCCTGGTTTTTCTCTTGCAACCACCACTCAAACTTACGGGGTTCGCCAGCAAGTACTTGTTGCAACTGGCCTTTTAGCGCAACACGCTCAAACAGGTTAAGGTTAAATCCCTGGAATATAGACTGGCCCATCAGCTGATCCTTTTCCTTATTTACAAGGGACAGGGCTGCATGATTCGCGTCAATAAAATTGCCGTTGCTGTTAAGTATAAATAGTGGCTCGGAATTGTTTTCGAACACACTATAGTAGTTTTCACTATCTAAAGGTGAAAATGTAGATGCCTGGCCTGCCTCTGAAACCTCTACGCATATAAAGGTTTCATTCTGATATTGAACCAGTTTAAAAATGTATTGTAGGTAATTGAATGAGGAGTTTTTATCTGTTTTCAGGTAACCGCTAATTTTCTTTTGAGCTTGCAGATCAGCCATCTGTTGTTCAAATGTTTCTTTAGAGACATTTAGTAGCTCCTGAAGATGGTTAATGGAAGTAAAATTTATACCGGAAGGCTCAATATTTAGGGTTTGAGCATCAGCAGCCAGCACTCGCCCGTCTGGCAAGGCTATAAGTAAACCTTGAGTTGGTTGGGCCAGTTGAGCCAACAGGTTAAGTAATAATTCAGCCTGCAGTTTTAGTTGCTCAGTTGGTTGCCAGTTTGTAGTATTTGGCATTATGTTTATAAACTTAAGTATTTAATCAGGATTAAGACTGTTGCAACTCAATCCTATGCAAACAAACGGCATTTAAGCGATAAATTAGCAAAAAAATACATCATTGACTACTTTCTAAAACCTGATAAACAATATTATGATGTGGTTGGTGCAGCTTATGCTAAGCTTTTATCAGAAATAATGCTAAAGTATAGAGTGTGAGCGCGAAAGGAGTCAATTGTTATTTGTTTATGAAGAGTAGAGTGTATAGACTATATCATGGCAGAGGGTAAAAATGACAAACATCTGATTGTAGTTGCAGGGCCTACGGCTGTTGGTAAAACAGCCCTGTGTGTACGACTGGCAAAGCATTATAACACCGAAATTATCTCTGCAGATTCGAGGCAGTTTTTTCAGGAAATGACCATCGGTACTGCAAAGCCCGATTTTGAGGAACAGATGGGGGTGGTGCATCATTTTGTAGATTCTCATAGTATTGCGGAAGAATATAATGCAGGAGCTTTTGAGCAGGATGTGCTGGCGTTGTTACAGAGGCTTTTTCAGGAGAAGGACGTGGTTGTGCTTACGGGTGGGTCAGGCTTGTACATAAGAGCTGTTACAGATGGTATGGATGAAATGCCTGAAACAAGCTTAATGATACGGGAGCAGCTCAGTGATGTACTGGAAAAACAGGGGCTTCAGCCTTTACTGGAGCAGTTAAAAGAGCTGGATCCTGTGTATTATCAACAGGTAGACAAAGCTAACTCACAGCGCGTAATACGTGCTTTAGAAGTATGCCTGAGTAGCGGACAGCCTTATTCATCGTTCCGGAGAAGTGAAAAGCAGGAACGGTCTTTTAACATTATCAAAATTGGGCTAAACAGGGAGCGCTCAGAACTGTACAGCCGCATCGACAGCAGAATAGATATTATGCTGGAGCAGGGGCTACTGCAAGAGGCTACAGCACTATATCCTTATAGAAGCCACAATGCATTGCAGACGGTGGGGTACAAAGAGATTTTCGATTTTCTGGAAGGAAAATATGGCTGGCCGGAAGCAGTGCGTTTGTTAAAGAGAAACAGCCGCCGCTATGCAAAACGTCAGTTAACCTGGTTTCATAAATACCCCGACTACACCTGGTTCCATCCAGACCAGTGGCAGGAGATTGTAAGGTATATTGATGAGAAGGTAAGTTAACTGTGAATGAAAGAATATCTGAATAATTAACTACAGTTCAAATGAAACATTGTAATCAAATTCAGTATTCTATCATTCTGTTAACATTTAAAAAGCTTACACAGAAAGTACTTCAACCATCTGCAGTAATCGTGGGCTTATTAGTTTATCTTTAGTGATAGTGTCAATAAACGGAGTGTAAACCAGTTCAGAGTTAATGATACCGGCCATTTCGCATTTGCGACCTGCCAGCAAACCTTCCACACAAGCTATACCTAACTGGCTTGCCAGCATACGGTCAGCGCCACTAGGGGAGCCGCCTCTCTGAACGTGGCCCAGCGTAGTAACACGGGCATCCATATTAGGAAGAGCTTCCTGTACCTTGGCAGCCACCACATTAGCATTTCCCGGTACTTCGCCTTCAGCTATAATAACAATAAAAGAAGTTTTAGAACGGTCGTAACCGGCTCGTAAAGCATTCACTACAGCTTCTATGGATGTAATTGCCTCCGGGATCATCACGATTTCTGCACCACCACCAATGGCACAAGGAATAGCAATATAACCTGAGTCGCGTCCCATTACTTCAATAAAGAACACACGCTCATGGCTGTCTGCTGTATCACGGATTTTGTCAATGGCATCTATAGCAGTATTCACGGCAGTATCGTACCCAATGGTATAGTCTGTGCCATAAAGATCGTTGTCGATGGTGCCTGGGGCACCTACCGTAGGTATGCCGAACTCCTCGTAAAAGATGTTGGCACCTGTAAACGTACCATCGCCGCCTATGGCCACTAGCCCTTCAATACCATGCTTCTGCAGTTGCTCATAAGCCTTCTGACGTCCTTCCTTAGTTCTGAATTCTGTGCTTCGAGCAGACTTTAGTATGGTGCCGCCTTTCTGAATGATATTGCTAACTGATGATGACTCCATTTTGGTAATCTCTCCTTTGATCATACCATTGTAGCCACGCTTTATGCCGTATACTTCCAGTCCATTATAAACAGCAGTACGTACAACCGCCCTGATACATGCATTCATGCCGGGAGCGTCGCCGCCTGAAGTAAATACGCCAATTTTTTTCATGGTTGTATAATTTTTTTCTTAATTAGAATTTTGAAGCTCTGCGATCGTTGTTTTGTTAAGCGATTAAGCAGTGCAAAGTTTAGAATATTTTATTTATAGGACAAGTCGTTACCATAATATCATAGGTCGGTACATGTTTTTAACGGCAAATCAAAAAAATAAATAAAAGCATGCCCCATAAATACAAAGAACCGTATTAAAAATTAATGCCTGAGGGTGTCTTATAAGTGCAGCCGATAGTGTCACCCTGGATAAAGTTATGAGAACAACGCATCCCTTTGCTAAAAGCAACAAACAAGAAACAGCTAATTAATAACATTTAAATAACAGAGGCAACGTATGTTTAGTTTTTTTGAAAGTGAAGAAACAAAAAAATTAAGAAGTCACATTACTAACCTTGGCGCTTTGGCCAAGATAGATGGCCACGTAGATCCTACTGAGATGAACTATATTATCTCTATTGGTAAAAAACACGGCATGAAAGCGGATGAGGTTCGTAATCTGATTTCCAATACCAGCAAGAGCATGCCTCACTTACCTACTAATGACTCAGAGCGCTTTGACCAGATTTATGATCTGGTGGAAATGATGCTTGCTGATGGCATTGTAGATGAAAGTGAGATGGAGTTCTGCATCAACATGGCTTCTAAACTTGGGTTTAAAGAGACTGTTGTAGGCGTGCTGGTGCGGAAGATTTCTATCGGAGTGAAAGATGGGCTAGCGCGTGAGCTTATAAAACAAGATGCTGAAGACTTCCTGGACTGCTAGAGAAAACGGTAATAATGAGAAGCAGCATTTTAACTAACAAAGTTTTATATACTGTTTATGCCTGTTCTCTAATAGGCATAGCATTTCTATTCATACTGCGTAATAAATTTCTACTACGCAGTATGAATAGAGGCCTGCCCATCGAATTTATTTTACGGTTTAGTATTTTCTGGTTCCTCAGTTTTACTGCAGCCCTGTTATTTTTTGGTATTTACCTTTATCTAAACCGTTATCACCTGTCTGGTGTTGATAAAATATTTTGCAAGCGCTGCGTAAAAAGTATGTTTGTTATTGCTGTTTTAGGTGGAGTATTTATAGTAACAGGTCTGTTTTACTTACAATAAATACAGGTTTCCCTTTAACAGCTTTTGGCTTTCTTAGTCTTCAACATTATAAGTTGCAAACTGGCCGTTCTCGTATAAATACGTAGTAGTGTTGTTTTCTATACCAATTGCAACGGCATCGCGTGGTGATTCAATCTCGCCGCTTGTTTCTTCACTTTGTAACTGTGTTCCTTCATCAACTAAATAAATGTAATAAAGTGTTTTTAAGGTGCCTCTTTCATTGAAAAGAATATCCCGTTTTAGTTCATGAAGCGTCCAGGAACTGTCTGAGTCACTTACAGCTGCTGCTACTACCATATTATTATCCTGCTGTAGCTGTAGTGCATAATCCTGGTTATTGTCGCTGTTGAAGTCTCCACGTACCAGGGTAGGCCCTTGTTCATGATTGTCGGCATGTTGTTTAACTTCTTTGGTTAAAGTTGGCTCCCTGTAGTTAGGGTACTCCTCTGACAAAAGCTGAAGTACGGGTTGGGGTAGGGGTAATGTTGGGCTTGTGTCGTTCTCATCAGTTCTGACACCATCTTTTCTGGTGTCTACTATAGAGTCTAATGCCTGAGCCGGTGGCCCAACCTCTACCTGTTCGTCCTGGACTTCTTCATTTTTAGGAGAACAGGAAAAAGTTAATAACAGGGAGGCGAAAAGTATGTTAATTGATGCTTTCATCTTCAAAGGTTTATTATATGGATACTGATGTTACAGGCAAGCTGTTACAAAGGCCAAAATACCGGCACCAGAAAGAGTATCACTATAACTAACAGAAGCGTGAGCGGTGAGCCTATCTTTATAAAATCCCTGAAGCGGTATTTACCGGGGCTGTATACCAAAATGCAGGCTGGCTCAAAAGGCGTAATAAGCGATACTGATGCGGCCAGCATAATCGCGATAGCAAAAGACCTTGGGTCTGACTGCATCTCTGCTGCGGTGCGGAGCGCCACCGGAACAATGACCAGTGCGGCGGCAGCGTTAGACATAGGCTGGGTAAGTAAAACTGTCAGCACTACAAATCCGGCAAGCACTGCCAGCTTACCTAATGGACCCAACAGACTTACGATTCCCTCTGCCAGAAAATCAGCAGCACCTGAGTTTTCCATTGCTGTACCAAACGCAGTCATACCTCCAATTAAGATAAGCAGGCGCCAGTCTATAGCAGCATAGGCTTTGGTAGAACTGATGCAACGAAACAATATACTGGCAATAGCAGCCATCAGAAACGCAATAGATAGCGGTAACAGCTCTAAAGTGCCAGCCAGAATAGCCACAGCAAAGCATGCTATCACAGTAATGCCTCTCCTTTTTTTATAGAGTACGGGTTCAAACTTATCAAGCACAGCTATATTGCTGGAGCTTCGCAACTGGTCTAACCTGGAAGCTGCACCTTGCACCAACAGTACATCTCCCATTTTAAGAGCGATGCTGCCAATTTTACTGCGAAGGGTTTCTCCGTAGCGGGAAATGGCAATAACAACAAGGCCGAACCTGCGCGAGAACTCAACCTCTTTAACCGTTTTGTTAATCAGGTTTGAGCGGCGGGTAACCATTAGTTCTGCCAGCCGGATATCTTCACTCTCCAAGTCCTCTGACACCAGCACATCGGCCATAATTTCTATGCCTTTTGTTTCCTTTACTCTTATAAGATTATCCAGATCGCCCTCCACCAGTAAAATGTCATTGGCCGCAATTCGGGTACGAAAATCAGGCAGGAAATTCTCTTCCTGCCTGATGATATTAAGCATCCGGAAATTTAGAGAAGTGAGGTCTGAGGCAAAAACCAATTGCCCGACTAACGGTGAGTCCGGCATTACGACAATTTCTGTAAGGTATTTTTGCAATTTATACTCTTCTGCCAGTTGCTGGTCATCGTGGCTTGGCAGCAGGCGCTGCCCGATAGTTAACATGTAAGCCAAGCCTACTAAAAAAATAATGAACCCAACACCAGATATTTCAAACAGACCAACAGGCTCTAAACCTGCTTTAGCTATATACCCGCTTACAGCCACATTTGTAGAGGTGCCAATTAATGTACAGGTGCCACCAAGTATAGCCGCATAAGCCAGAGGCATCAGTAATTTAGACGGGCTTGTATTTATTCTTTTTGAAAGACCTATAAGTGGCGTTACAAACATGGCTGTAACGGTAGTGTTGTTCATGAAAGCTGATATCAGACCTGTTATCATCATCATGGTAAACAGCATCAGGCTCGTACTTTTCCGGGCCAGCCGCACTAGCCGTACTACAGCAAAGTCTAATATACCTGTTTCTTCCAGTGCTGCGCTGAGTATAAATATGGAGGCAATTATGATGATGAAATCGCTGCTGAATCCTGCAAAAGCTTCTTCAGGAGTGATGATACGGAAACTGGCAAGGATGATCAGCATAACCAGCGTGACAATCTCTACAGATAATTTTTCTGTAGCAAAAAGCACTACGGCTGCTAACAGCAATATAAGCACAAGGGCTATTTCCATGGAAGTTATGGGATTTAATACTATAAGTTAGTATAATTTCGGCTTTTACGTATGGCTGTTATCCTTGATGTACAATTAGATGAAAAAAGTTTTATTGATGAGGTGTGTTTATAGAAAACGAGCTGACCTTAAACTTAATTTTAAGATCAGCTCGTTTTAAAATTTGCGAGTGAACCCAATCACCTGTTTTATTGCTTACTGAGCCTTTGTAGCTTCATTAATTGACTGAAGAATAACTGAGCATGCTTCTCTAATTTGTTCTTCTGTGATAGTAAGTGGCGGGGCGATGCGCATAGAGTTGTCGCAGAAGAGAAACCAGTCTGTTAGCACGCCATTCAAAATAGCGCGATCAATCACAGCCTTTAAAACTTCAAAAGACTCAAATTCTGCAGCCATCATTAAACCACAGTTTCTTACCTCCTTTATACGTGGGTGTACCAGTAGTTGCTTAAATAATTCTGCCTTTGCCTTTACCCCATTGAGTAGGTTCTCTTGCTGTATAACTTGTAAGGTCGCAAACGAGGCAGCACATGAAACCGGGTGTCCTCCAAATGTAGAGCAATGGCCCAGGATGGGGTTTGTTTTGAAGGCTGCCATTATTTCCTGGGGAGCTATAAAAGCTCCGATAGGCATACCGCCACCCATGCCTTTGGCACAGGTAAGTATATCAGGCTCTATCCCAAATTGTTCAAATGCCCAGAAAGTGCCAGTGCGTCCAAAGCCGCTCTGTATCTCATCCAGAATTAATAAGGCTCCTACGTCGGTACAACGCTTGCGTAACTGTTGCAAGTAAGCTTTATCTGGAACACGTAAACCAGCCTCGCCCTGTATTGTTTCCATGATAACAGCGGCAGTGCGCGTGGTAATGTGCTCCAGGTCTTCGTAAACGTTGTGGCGTATAAGGCGCGTGTCTGGTAAAAGCGGACGGAAAGCGTTTTTGAAGCTTTCACTTCCGTTTATCGACAAAGCACCCTGTGTAGAGCCATGGTATGCATTGTAGCAGGAGATAAGTTCTGTACGACCGGTATACCGTTTTGCTAGTTTCAGAGCGCCTTCTATAGCTTCTGCTCCAGAGTTTAGAATGTATACGTTATCAAGTCTGGCAGGTAAGGTCTGTACAAGTGCATGTGAAAGCTGTGCCTGTGGCCCTTGTACAAACTCGCCATACACCATTAGGTGCATGTACTTGTCCAGTTGGTTATGTATAGCCTGCAACACTTTCGGGTGGCGGTGCCCAACATTGCTCACACCTATACCAGAAATCAGGTCCAAGTAACGCTGGCCTTCACTGCCGTACATGTATACCCCCTCTGCCTTTTCTATCTCTATCATCAGCGGAAAGTCTGATGTCTGCGCCTGGTGCTGCAGAAATAATTGTCTCATCGAAATCATAGTGCAAAGGTAGGTAATTATGTAGGAAAGATGTGAAGTGCGTAACATAACAGAAGTATCAACTTTAATTTTTGATCTCATTCAAAACAGGAGTTGCTGAGAAAGCACTTTTAACATCTTTTTCTCATTAAACTGCTTACTTAATATCCTCTTTCTGCGTACTACGCAATGTTTCTATTGTGAAAAAAGCTAATAAAAAGGTGTTATGCTGTAGCTTCGTTTAAGTTTAGTTTTGAGAATTACTTGTAGAAGTTATAGTTTAATAAGCCTTTTCTGTAAATTACGCAGGTCTCTATTTAGTTTAGATAGTATTTTAGCTATGAAATTTATAGTAACTTTCTTATGAATAGCAGTTTTGGAGCTTTTGATGACACCTCGTCTTTACTGCATGAAAGTGAAGAAAGATATCGACTGTTGGTGGATAACATACGTGACTATGCTATTTTTATGCTGGATACTGAGGGCAAGGTAGTTACCTGGAATGATGGAGCTAAAAGAATAAAAGGCTATGAGCCAGCAGACATTATTGGGAAACATTTTTCTGTTTTTTATACTGAAGAAGATATAGCCAGAGATTATCCAGGGTACGAACTGCAACAGGCCAGAAAAACAGGACGCTATGAAGATGAAGGGTGGAGAGTACGGAAAGATGGCACTTTGTTCTGGGCCAATGTTATCATAACTGTCATTATTAATAATAACAATGAATTTATTGGGTTTTCTAAAATTACCCATGACCTGACGGAGCGTAAGAAGTTACAGGACAAATTAGCTATGGCTAACCTGGAGTTGCAGGAAAATGAGCGGCGGTCCAGATTGTTAATTGAGAGTGTCCGTGATTATGCTATCCTTATGCTCAGCCCCGAAGGAAATATTGTTACCTGGAATGTAGGTGCTGAAAGGTTGACAGGTTACAGTGCATCAGAAGCTGTTGGGAAGCATTTTTCAATGATATATAGTAACGAAGCCATTGACAGTGCTTATCCTGAGTATGAACTGCGTAAAGCAGTGTCAAATGGCCGCTTTGAAGACGAAGGCTGGCGTATTCGGAAAGACGGTTCAGCCATTTGGGCACATGTTGTTATCACACCTTTGTTCGATTCAGATAATGTGCTTTTTGGATTTACTAAAATAACTAAAGATTTATCTGAGCGGAGACGTAACGAAGAACTGATGCTAAAAAACAGGGAGCTGTTGAGAGTAAATACTGACCTGGATAATTTTGTTTATACGGCTTCGCATGACCTTAAGGCTCCAATTGCAAACCTGGAGGGTTTAGTACGCTTACTGAAAGATGAAATAGGTACAGAGGCTTCTAAATATCAGGATGTTTTCTCTCGCATGAATAGCTCAATCAGCAGGCTGAATAATGTTATTCGTGATCTGACTGAAATAACAAAAGTGCAGCAGCAGAATCACCTAAATAATGAAGAAGTAAACATAGAGGAAACGCTGCAGGAAATTGAAGAAAGCCTGGAAGAAACCATACGTGAAAAGAATGCGGAAATTATTAAAGACATAGCTTCTTTTAAAACTTTGCGGTATTCGAGGAAAAACTTCAGAAGTATTCTTTATAACTTACTTTCTAACGCCTTAAAATATTCTTCTCCTGGTTTAAGCCCTGTTGTCACTATTAAAACGGAAATGCCCGATGCTGATACCTTGATGCTGTCTGTTGCTGATAATGGGCTGGGTTTTGAAACCTCGCAAAAGAAGAAAATGTTCTCTATGTTCAAGCGTATGCATACACATGTCGAGGGCTCCGGGTTAGGGCTTTACCTCGTTAAAAGAATGCTGGACAACACTGGAGATAGAATAGAAGCTACTAGTGAGGTAGGAAAAGGGGCTGTCTTTCAGGTATTCTTCAATTTAGGAAAGAAAGATATTTAAATATCTGCTTTAGCCTTCGCACAATGGTAGACTAATTGTTTGCAGTTGCTGCCAGTTCTTTACTCATGCAAATACTGTGTTCCATTTCAGCATAAGGTCCGTAATTTTCTATAACTTCATATCCTTTCTTTCGGTAGAGGCCTATAGCTTCCTGAAGTCTGTCACCTGTTTCTAAAACAGCTTTTGTGAATCCAGATTCGTGCATCCAACATTCAATGTCTGCAAGCAAAGCAGCTGCAATACCCTTGCCTCTGTGCTCTGGTTTTACAAATACACGTTTTATTTCAGCAGTTTGCTTATCAAATTTTTTAAAGCTCCCGCAACCAACAGCTTCACCATTCAGGTAAGCAATTATAACGGAGGGAATGTTTTCAATACTATTAAACTGCTCATACTGCGCCTGTATATCAGCATACCTATCCCACAAAACCTTATCCAACAGCTTTGTTAAATATATAAAGTCTTTGTCGTGGCTGGATGTCCTGCTTAACCTGATCATAAATATGTATAGTAGAGTACAAAGGTAGTACTTTTTGAGATAGCTGAAGGCAGAAGATACTCTTTGTGTTGCCACCAGTCTATGTAACAGCCTAAATGATTCTCCTTTTGAACGATCGCTTCGGATAAAGCTGAGGGGCCTTATCAGGCTTACCTGAACATTTTACATGTTCTAAGGTGATAAATCGGCTTACACAGGTAAGCAGAAAAGTAAAGCACAGCACGTTAAAGAAGGATATGAAACAAGAGGTGTAAGTAAGGATGAAGCCGAGAAAAGAGCTTGGGCTACTGTTAACAAGCAAGATGGAGGTGGTAAAAAGAGTGGTTTCGGCGAGCTAACCATATAAGTTAGCAAGTATAAACACTTTAAAGCCAGAGTAGCCGGGTGAGATTCATCCGGCTACTCTGGTTATTATCAAGGGTAATTATTCGAGTGTTCTGTCGGGTCATCATGATCCGGGTCAATGGTTGGCGGTATGCCAGTTGCAACCCGATTATGTGAAAATGGCCGTTGAGTGCCCTTAGGATGGCTCTTGTTGCTGGTGTTACGTTTATTTAACGCTATAACTGCCAGCCCTGCAACTGTTAGAGCGCCAGCTACGGCTAATATTTTAGGGAAAGAGCTGTCAGGAACTGAAACTACGCCTTGCTCATCTGCTACAGATGGCTCATTTACGTAGCGGCCACGTGTCGGAACAGCTTTCAGCCAGAAATCTTTCACCAGTGTATCTAGTTGCGTTTGTAGTTCGTTGCCATACATTGGCAGACCATGCCCGGTGGCAGCTGTTTCCGGGGAAAGATTAGCAAGCTTCTCTACTGAGTGATGTGCAGCCACCCAATCTGAAGTATAGTATGCAGGAGGGCCATGTACTTCTCGTTTCTGGGTCATTACGGCCACCGCTGACTCTCCGTGTCGGGTAATAAAAGCATCACCTGCTAAAAGAGTCTTGTCTTCATCCCTGTAAAAGGAGACGTGCCCGTGTGTGTGGCCTGGCGTGTGTATCCAGCTCCAACCTGGCAGGCCGGGTACACTTCCATCAGGTGGTAGTAGTTCTATTCTGTTCTTTATGTTAATAGGTTTTTTAGGATACATAAAAGACATGTAAGCTACCGCGCCACGTCCTACAGTAGGGTCTGGTGGAGGATAACTCGACTGGCCTGTTAAATATGGTAGCTCCAGCGAATGAGCGTATACAGGCACATCCCATTCTTCTGCCAGTACTTTTAATGACCCTACGTGGTCGAAGTGACCATGTGTGAGTATGATGGCCTTGGGCCTGGTATTTTCTCCAAAGATTTCCTCTGCCATTTGTATAATTTTATGCGCATGCCCATACATACCTGTATCTACCAGCACCCATGAACCATCTTTGTCTTCTATAAAGTATAAATTCACCAGAATTGTCTTCAGTCCCCACACTCCCTGGGCTACATAAAACGAATCTTTATTACTTAGTCTAAGCTTGTCTCCTGATGCCACCATAAATTTTTTTAATGTACAAATACAAAATCAGATTAAAGTATAAGGTACGGAGTAGACGTAAAAGAGGCTGTGTGATGCATTTATAATTATCTAAACTAAAAATGATACGTAATATAATTTATTAATTGCTATATAGGTATAATGTAAACATTGAAGCCGTAATAGTTGTTGTCAATATAGTTTGTGGTTTTACTTGGGTGTGAGGTATAATTTTAGTATCTTAAAAAAGTTATAATGATGGCAGAAATTAACATGTGTTCATTTTCTGATTAATAGGAATTTTTTATCTTTCTGAAAAGTTTATTAGATATGGTTAACTTATTTGTACCCCCTAGCTATATGGCCGTTTATGCAAAGTGCATAGATGCGGCCATGCCTGCTTTTGAGCCGGAAGAATGGATTGAGGAAGGAAAGGTGTACCCGGTGAAGCACTTCACGGAGCCTCTAAACCAAGGTGAAGGGTTTGCTATTACCATAATGGATGAGGATGGTATCGAAATTCATCCATCTTCATCACACTGGAGTTTTTCCTCCAATCGGTTTGAGCTATATACTTTACACCTGAATTAGACCTAAATCAGGATATTATCGTTAAACTACCAAAGGCTGCCCTGTGCAGCCTTTTTTAATACTTTGTTGGATAAGAGCAGAACGAATTTTATGTTAAGCGCTAATGAATTTAATCAGTTGCCGCCGCATCAACAGGCAGAGTTAGTGTTGGAGCAGGGACATTATCTGCATCACCGCATCCGGGGGTGGTGTAAAATAGATTTATATTGGCTACATGATTATTATGTGGAGGTGTGGTTTCTCTACGACCTCAAGAGTATCGGCCTTGTGCGTGCTCTTACTAATTATACCTCTCTGGATCCTTACGTCGAAACAATCAAGCTGAAGCTGTCCATCATTAATAAATAAAACTCAACTTGTCCCTCTTAATTAATTAGCATCTTTCAGTTTGTAAGTTTAACATTTGTAAGACAAATATCTTGTTTACTCTTGTTTTGCTATTTTTGGGGAAAATAAGTGAATTATGAGCCGAAATATACTTTTAATCAGTACTTCTACTACACACGGCACAGGTTATCTGGAGCATGCCGAAGGCGAAATCAAAAATCTTTTGCAAGGGAAAAGCCGCCTCTTGTTTATTCCATATGCCCGTCCGGATAGTGTATCACATAAAGATTATACAGCCAAGGTTAGAGAAGCATTTGAAAAGTGGGGAATTAGCGTAACGGGCGTGCATGAAGCGAAAGACCCGGTGGCTGCTGTAAAAGAGGCAGAAGCGGTGTTTATAGGAGGTGGTAATACCTTTTTGCTGTTAAGGCAGCTTTACCAGAACAACCTTATAAAACCATTGCAGGAGCGTGTAAAGCAAGGTACGCCTTATATGGGTACTAGTGCAGGCTCTAATGTAGCTGGCAAAACAATAGGTACCACCAACGACATGCCTATTGTGTTTCCCAAGTCATTTGAGGCGCTGCAACTGGTGCCGTTTAATTTAAACCCGCACTACCAGGACCCTGAGCCAGGTTCCACTCACATGGGTGAGACACGTGAGACCAGAATCAAAGAGTTCCATACACATAATACACAGCCTGTTGTTGGTTTGCGTGAGGGAAGTATGTTACATATTTCAGGAGACAGAATAACCTTGAAAGGCTCTCTGACTGCACGTGTGTTTCTACAAGGTCAAAAACCACAGGAGTTCAAACCTGAGGATGATATAAACTTTCTTTTGGAGGCTGTTTAGAAGAACATAAATCAAAAGCAGACTTTATTCATTGTACTTCTGGAAATAAGCTCGAATAAGAGGAGAGGCAATCTGTCTCTCCTCTTATTGGTATTTTGATCATCAGACAGATATTTTACCGTTTCATTTGAAAAAGCTATATTTTAGAGAAGAAATGTTAAACGTCTGTTAAAGATATATGAAAAAACACCACTTGACCTTTGCTGCACTACTGGCTGTAGCAAGTGTAGGAACCAGTTGCACGCGTACCACAGAAAGTAAGGAAACTACTATTGTACAGTCTGCGCAGGACTTAAGTCAGATATTTGAGAGTTACTATGAAGAGCGGCTTCAACTATTTCCGTTAGAGGCTACAGCAATAGCAGATAATCGTTACAACGACCAGCTGCCAAATGACATTACACAGGAGCATAAGCAAACACAGAAAGCATTTTACCAGAAATACCTGGATCAGATCAATCAGGTAGACAGGGAGATGCTGGAAGGGCAGGAGCAAATAAGCTATGATATTTTTAAATATGAGATGCAGATGTCGTTGGAAGGGCTGGAACAGCCAACAGAATTAATGCCTGTTAATCAGTTCTGGAGTTTACCTATTACCATGGCGCAATTAGGTTCCGGTGCTGGTAACCAACCTTTTAAAACGCCAGAAGACTATACAAATTTCCTGGGCCGTATTCAGGCTTTTCAGGTTTGGGGCGACACGGCTGTAGCCAACATGAAGCGTGGCATGGCAGTCGGTGTAGTATTGCCCCGGGCACTAACACTTAAGGTGCTGCCACAACTGCAGTCGATGGTGGTAAAAGACCCTACTAAAAGTATATTCTGGGAACCTGTCAAAAACATGCCGGAAGGCTTTACTTCTTCACAGAGAGATAGTATTTCGCAGGCTTACACTAAAGCTATTACACAACAGGTGGTACCTACTTACCAGAAGTTGTATGAGTTTATGCAACAGGAGTACCTGCCGCAAAGCCGTAGTACATCTGGCATAAGTGGTGTGCCAGGCGGTGAAGATAATTATCGCTACATGGTACGCTATTGGACAACAACAGCGCTTACACCTGACCAGATTTTCGAAACGGGGCAAAGTGAAGTAGCTCGCATCCGCAGTGAAATGGAGAAAGTAAAAGAGCAGGTAGGCTTTAAAGGTGATCTGCAAGCTTTTTTTAAGTATGTAAATGAAGACCCAAAGTTTACACCTTTCAAAACCTCAGAAGAAATATTGGCCGCTTTTACAGCCATTCATAACCTGATGCAGCCACAGTTAAATGAGCTTTTCGGCCTGCAGCCTAAATCGGCTTTTGAGGTAAGGCAGACAGAAGCCTTTAGAGCAGCTTCGGCTAGTGCTGAGTATAATCCACCCGCACCGGATGGTTCCCGCCCGGGCATTTTTTATGTGCCTATTCTGGATGCCACTAAATATAATGCTGTGGGCATGGAGTCTTTGTTTTTGCATGAGGCTATACCTGGTCACCATTACCAGATCTCTCTGCAGCAGGAGCAGGAGGGGCTGCCTCGCTTTAGGCAGTACGCTTGGTATGGTGCTTTTGGAGAGGGCTGGGCTTTATATTCTGAGAGTTTAGGCAAAGAACTGGGGCTGTATACTAATCCGTATCAGTACTTTGGCCGCCTGAGTGAGGAAATGCACCGTGCTATTCGCTTAGTAGTAGATGTAGGCATGCATGCTAAAGGTTGGACAAGAGAGCAGGCTATACAGTATTCTTTGGAGAACGAGCTTACAAGTGAAGAAGCTGCTACAGCCGAAATAGAACGTTACATGGCTCTGCCAGGGCAGGCATTATCGTACAAGATAGGTGAAATGAAAATCAAAGAGCTACGGCATAAAGCAGAGCAAGAGTTAGGTACTAAGTTTAGCATCAGTGCCTTTCATGATGAGATATTAAGAGGTGGCGTAATGCCGCTGGCCGTGCTGGAGAATCATATGAATGAGTGGATTGAGCAGCAAAAATAACAGAAGCATATTGTAACATGCTTTTGTTTATATTGTAGTTTATACTTGCCTGTAAAAGGTAAGGTAATGCTTACTGCTGCTTAAACTAAAGGGTAATAACAGATTTGCTCATCAAAAAAGAGAAAAAGCCTGGACTACAAGTAAAGTAGTCCAGGCTTTTTCTCTTTTTTGATTTGATACTCACCTATTTTTTGTCATCAAGCTTTTTTAAGAGGAGTTTTGTAAACTCACGCTCGCCCCGGTACATTTTTACTAGCTGCTTTACAGAAATTACTTTCTGATATTTTGCAGCGTATTCTTTCTCCAGGGCCAGCTCTTTTTCGCGCATTATAAAATAATTGTCTACCATGGCTTTAACTTCTTGGTTATTCATCGTGTCGAGGTCAGGGCGGTGCCGGCTACGGTAAGCTTTTACTATTTCACGACGTTTTGCTTCAAACTCGTTGTAAACTGGCCAGAACTTTTGCGACTGATCCTGTGAAAGTTCCATTTTATCAGTTAAAAAAGCCACTTTAGCACTTGCAATATTCTCTCTTTTCTCATGTGAGCTATCGGATTGAGCAAATACCGATAAGCCAGTAAGGGTGGAAAAGAAAAGAAATAAAATAAGGGTTAATTGGTTCATATAAAAGTTTAGAGATTTGATTCATCAAGCGTGTAATATTCTAACTCTTCTTCTGCTGAAGTAGGGCTAACATTCAGGAACTCCGCTGCAAGTCCCTTATGTGATACAGATAAATTTTCAAAATCTGCTGCCTCTAATGTGGCATAAGTATCAAGATACTCCACTATGTCCTGTGCAGGAATCTGCTGAATGGCAAATGTATCTTTTTGTTCTGCTTCCCGGTTATTGTTATAGAAATACACACACACAAATAAAAGGAGCAACATTAAAGGAGCTATAGCTATTCTGCCTAGTCGCCACCACTTTGCTGAGTTTATACTAACAGTAGCTTCTTCTTGGGCAGCAGTTTGCTCCATTACGCGCATCGGTAAACGGTCGAAATAATTTTCAGGCACCTTATAAACATTGCGTTTTGGTATATCATTTAGTTTAAAATCCTCTTTCATCATGCAAACGCTCTTATAGCTATTAGATAAGAATAAACACTTATAGTTTAATGGTACTTGATAAATTCTTCAATTTTTTTCACTGCCAAGTGATACGATGCCTTTAAAGCACCTACAGAGGTACCTAATATCTCAGAAATTTCTTCATACTTCATGTCATCATAATACTTCATATTAAAGACGAGCCGTTGCTTATCAGGCAGACGTAGTAAGGCTTTTTGAAGTTTCAGTTGTATCTCATCGCCGGTAATGTCAGGGGAAGAGTCTATCTTTTCTGCTAATTCGGCCGCGACATCATTTAAAGGAAGAAAAAACTTTCTTCTTTTACTGGAAAGAAAATTAAGACACTCATTGGTGGCTATGCGGTAGATCCAGGTGTAGAGTTGGGCATCTTGGCGGAAGTTTTCCAGGTTCTTCCACACTTTAAAAAAAACCTCCTGGGTAAGATCGTCGGCATCGTCGTGGTCGATTACCATTTTCCGAATTTGCCAGTACACTTTCTGCTGGTACTTCCGGACAAGCTGGTTAAAAGCCAGATTACGGCTTTCGGGGTGGGCAAATTTTTCTAAAAGCTCTTTGTCTTCCACGGGGGCAGATAGTGGTATTCTTTAGCACGGTGTAATTTATTAATAAAAAAGAGAGGATGAAACCAAACTGGAGTTCCATCCTCTCTTTTTACTAACAAACGTAAACCTTGCTTTTCTATTGTTGTTTTCTGGCAATGGCACGCTCTGCTGCTGCAACAATATCATTTTCTGTCAGGCCATATTTCTCCATCAGTTGGTCAGGAGTTCCTGACTCACCAAAGGTGTCGTCTACAGCTACATATTCCATTGGGAGTGGAGTATTTTTAATGAGTAACTGTGCAATGCTATCGCCCATACCACCAAGGCGGTTATGCTCTTCGCAAGATACTACACATTTAGTTTTAGCTACTGATTTTAAGATAGCTTCTTCATCTAAAGGCTTAATAGTGTGAATATTGATGATTTCTGCACTGATACCTTTTTCTTCTAGTATTTTTCCTGCTAGTATAGCCTTCCAAACCAAGTGGCCTGTAGCAAAAATACTTACATCAGTACCTTCGTTCAGCATAACTGCTTTACCCACTACAAATTCCTGATCGGCTGGAGTAAAGACAGGGATAACAGGACGGCCAAAGCGCAGGTAAACCGGACCTTCGTAGTCAGCAATAGCAATAGTAGCTGCCTTCGTCTGGTTATAGTCGCATGTGTTAATAACTGTCATATGCGGAAGCATTTTCATCAAACCGATATCTTCCAATATCTGGTGTGTAGCGCCGTCTTCACCTAAAGTAAGGCCTGCGTGAGAAGCACATATTTTTACATTTTTGCCAGAGTAGGCAATAGACTGACGGATTTGGTCATAAACACGACCTGTAGAGAAGTTAGCAAAAGTACCTGTGAAAGGAATTTTGCCGCCGATAGTTAATCCGGCAGCTATGCCCATCATATTGGCTTCTGCAATACCTATCTGGAAAAAGCGATCAGGGTTTTCTTTGATAAAATCTCCCATTTTAAGTGACCCTACCAGGTCAGCACAAAGGGCTACTACATTAGGGTTAGTACGGCCAAGCTCTAGTAAGCCAGCCCCGAAACCAGAACGTGTGTCTTTTTTCTCTGTATAAGTATATTCTTTCATTATCTATTGAAAATTTTTACAGTTGTTGTTGCGCCCGATCTGATGGTAAAATCCTGCACATCAGTAAATTTACTCGCCTGGGCTGTTTTCATGCGGTAAACCAATCTGTACTTTCCTGGCTGCAGTGCCATTACTACTCCATTGCTTTGTTCAGGCAGGTTCGTTACCCAACGCTGATTACCTTCATTCTCCAGTAGGTAAACGCTGCCGTAGCCCTGTATTTGTGAGGGCACCGACAACTGACCTGGAGGTGGTATAGTAATCGTATTTGTCTGCCCTTGTTTAATTTCAACACCTTTTTCAAAGATGCGAGGCAAAGTTAAAATCTCTAAATCATACTTTCCGGCTAGGTACTTGTGCCTGCTGCCAAATTGCTGTGCAGTTAAGGTCGTTTCAGAGCCATGCTGCCGGACAATAGCTATTAACTGTCCGTAAGGCGATGGACCATCCTGGCGCAAGTGTAGTTCTCCTTGTGGTGCTTTAACTTTAATGACATTGTGCTTACCAGGGGTAATAGGAAGCTTAGGCTCCACAACCGGTGGTGTGGTGTTTACTACCAGATCATAAGACAGCAAAGCATCCACATCAAGCACATCTGACTTACCCTGAGCATCCAAGTAATGCACATAGTTGTACTCAGGTGCATTGGTAAGTGCATTTAGAAATGTCATGTTTACATTACTCTCCACTGGCTTGCCCTGTTCATCCACCAACTCAACTGAAACAGAGGTAGGTGTTAAGGCCTGTGCTACTATTTCAGAAAGTACATTCTGGAATGTCTGTACATCTGCGGCATTAAAGTACTGACCAATGCAGCTAAGTTGCTGTTCATACTTGGGGTCAATGCCTATGCCTATAACAAAAGGGCGCAGAAAAATACGTTTTTTCTGTAGTGCCAGCGAGGTAGCACAAGGGTCACCACCACAAGACTCTAAGCCATCTGTAATCAAAATAACTACATTCCGTGCCTGTTTGTCTTCCGGAAAGTCGCCAGCCGTCTGCTGTAGCGAGTAAGTAATCGGAGTATTGCCACGTGGCATAATCTGCAGCAGTTTCTTCTTAACCGGCTCAGCATTATTTGCTGCAAAGGGCACTTCTAACTTCGTGTCTTTGCAGTCGTTGCGTTCACGCCCAAACTGATGGCCGTACACCCGCAGTGCGACCTCTACTTTTTCGTAACTCTGCAGTGAATCAACCAGGTTAGCTAGCAAGCTTTTGGCAATCTCCATACGGTCACTGCTTTCCCACTTTGCCAGCATACTACCGGAGGCATCAAGTAAAAACAAAATGCGGGTGGTCTGCTGTGGTTTTTTTTCCTGTGCAAGCACAGGTACAGTTACTGAAAATGCCACTAAAAAGCAAAGTGTAGCAAACGTTCTGTGCCAGTATGTCATGGCTGCCTGTACGATTGTTGAATAAACTATACTTTCAGCCATAATTTAAAGAACACTGAAAGATAGTTCTAATATATTAATAATCAGCAGCTATATTTACGGACAGTTGCTGAAGTGCGACTTTCAGCTGTTCATCGTTAGGAGCCACGCCATGCCATTTATGAGAGCCCATCATAAAGTCCACGCCATATCCCATTTGGGTATCCATTAATATCATAACAGGTTTACCCTTACCAGTGGCTCCCTTGGCTTCATCCAGCGCAGGTAGCAAAGTCTCAAAGTTATTACCATCAGCTTCTAATACATGCCACCCGAAAGCTTCAAACTTAGCTCTCAAATCTCCTAATGGCATTACTTCTTCTGTAGAGCCATCAATTTGCTGGCCGTTTCTGTCTATAGTGGCAATAAGATTATCTACTTTTTTACCAGCGGCATACATTGTAGCTTCCCAAATCTGGCCCTCTTCAAGTTCTCCGTCTCCCATCAGTACATAAACAAGGCTGTCGTCATTGTTTAGCTTTTTGGCCTGAGCAGCTCCGATAGCCACAGATAAACCCTGGCCAAGTGAGCCGGAAGCAACACGAATACCAGGTAAACCTTCCTCTGTTGCAGGGTGACCTTGTACTCTGGAATTGATTTTTCGGAATGTGGCCAGCTCTTTCACATCAAAGAAGCCTGCTCGCGCCAGGGTGCTATAGAATACAGGGGAAATGTGACCATTAGACAGGAAGAATAGGTCTTCACCAACGCCATTCATGTCAAAGTCTGTACTGTAATTCATTGCACGGAAATACAGCGATACAAAATAATCAGTACATCCTAAGGAACCGCCTGGGTGTCCGGAGTTAACGGCATGCACCATGCGCACGATATCACGCCGCACCTGCGCCGCAACCTGCTTTAGCTCATCGATACTCTTGTTGTGTGGATTCACTTCTTTTAATTAAGGTTTATGAATTTATAATTGTCAAATATACAAATATTATGATAATATCCTAGCTGAATGCACCGGAGCCTGTTATTTACCCAGTATTTGTACAGCGTGTTCTTTGGTTTTTACCTTTGTAATGATGTCCTGAATAACACCATTTTCATCAATCACAAACGTATAACGCATGGTGCCCATATACTTACGGCCATACATAGATTTCTCCTGCCATACACCATATTGCTCCACAATTTTCTTGTCTGTGTCAGCAACAAGAGTAAAAGGCAATTCATATTTGCTGATAAATTTCTGGTGAGATTTCTCATCGTCGGTGCTCACTCCAATTACTTCATAACCCTCTTGTTTGATATCGCTATAGTTATCGCGGAGGTTGCAAGCCTGTGCCGTACAGCCAGAAGTATTGTCTTTGGGGTAGAAGTATAATATTACTTTTTTGCCTCTGTAGTCAGACAACTTAATAATATTACTATTTTGGTCTTTGCTTTCAAAATCCGGGGCTTGGTCGCCAATTTTTAATTCCATTGAGTATCTAAATAGTTGTGGTATAGGTGGCTTCGTTGCCTGCGTTATCTTTTACTTTCAGAACAACCTCACCTGACAAAGATATATTTTTATTGATTTTTTCAGAGTAAATAGTAGCTGTTTTATGTTCGTACTTCATCAGCAGCCACTGCCCGTTTATGTAAGCATTAAAAGAATTGATACCAGACAGGTCATCGCCGATACGGAATTTAATCTGATCTTTACTCTTACTTAATAGCCTTATAGTAGGCGCTTTAACGTCTTCTAATACTCTGAACTTACCCATATTGCGGGTTGTAAAGGTAATTCGGTTCCCGTTCCATGTGCCGCCCTGATACCCACGGCCTCTGCCATTGTTTCCTAAAAAGTATACTGCAGCTTTAGACTTGTCTGTTATAGGTGTTTCTGGTGCTATAGTAACTTTAATGGCCTTAAGTAGTGGTGTAAAATAGTCTCCTATAGTATACACATCACCCTCTTTCTTTGTTTGGAAATATAGTGTGTCATAAAGCGACTCTTTTGAAAAGAGCGCATGCAGAAAGCTGTTAGAATAACTGATTTCCTTGCCTGAAGGAATTACTGCATCAAACTCAGGTATGTTTCTGCTTATGCCACAGAAGCTGATTGAATCTGGCACTCCGGCACGCAAATCGTAAAGGCACACAGAGGTTGAGTTCTTGGTATAACTTGGCACCAGGTCATAACGCTTATCCCCCAGAAACAACTCTACATTGCGGGGTGTGCTGCTGGTGTCGGTTGCATTTACCTGTAATACGTTGCCCACTAGCTCAAATCCTAACTGTGGCTGTTTTACGCTTTTAGCCAACGTTTTGGTAAAGGCAGGCTTTTGCCCTTTTATTATAAAGCTAAGTGTAGAGGTATTATCATAAGAGTCTTTCGCCTCTATACGAATCTGGTAAACAGAGTCTGGTTTAATACTCAGCTTACCTTGCCGGGCATTGGTGTTGTAAAGAGGCAGGTCGTTTCCATCGTCTACAAAAGCTTTCTGAAAGGTACGGCCACGGCGCTTATACATCTCGTAGTTTATGTGCTGCGACACCTGCCGGGACAGTTCAAATGGTACTGCCTCTATCAGATGGTGGTAAGCAGGCTTGTTGTTGGCATATAGTGTTACTTCCTGCGTTCCGTTTCTGTTGGAGGCTCCATCGTACCTGTCTGTTGTCTGGAGTTCTAACCCCAGTAAGCCATGCGCATAAACGGTGTCGGCAATTATGTAGCTGTTGCCTTTTTTAACAGGTGTAAATTCAGCACGGCCAAATTCGTTGTTTACACGGCCGTGTATATTGAGCGTCTGAATTCCTAAGCTGAATATATCAGGAGGAGTGGTGTCTATAATTTCAGAGAACTTGTAGCGGAGCGGGTTGTACAGCTTATCTTTATCGTCACGAATTTCGAAGTGCAGGTGTGGGCCACCTGAACCACCAGTGTTACCTGACAAGGCTATGACATCGCCTTTTTTTACAGGGAACATACTGGGCTCCGGGAAAAGCTCCAGCTCAAATGTCTGTTTCTCATACTGCTGCTGTAGCATGTAGTTTGCCAGTGGCTCGTAATAAGCCGAAAGGTGCGCATAAGTCGTTGTTAACCCATTAGGGTGCGTAACATAGATAATGTTGCCGTAGCCATAAGTAGACTGCTTTACCCTCGAAATATAGCCGTCGGCTGCTGCATGAACATCTAGCCCTATTCGTTGATCTGTTTTAATGTCCAGACCTCCATGAAAGTGGTTAGAACGTATTTCGCCCATGGAGCCTGATAAGTAGTTTCGTTCACCGGGCTTAATCGGGAACATAAAATAACCTGGCGTAGGTGTTTGCTGTGCGGCAAGGCTCAGCGAGGTAAAAGCACTAAGTACGAATAGTGATAAGCGTTTATTTAATTTCAAAGTCCAGCAGTTTTTTGTCTTCCACATACCCTTCTAATCTGTCTCCAATCTGCACAGGGCTTACACCTTCTGGCGTGCCTGTAAAAATAATATCTCCTTTTTTAAGTGTGATAAAGCGTGAGATGTAAGCAATAATGTCATCAAATGTGTTCAGCATCATTTTAGTATTGCCTTGCTGCCTTGTCTCTCCGTTCACATCCAGCTTAAAGCTGATGTTCTGCAGGTCAGGGAACAGGTCCAGCGGAAGAAACTCTGAAACAGGGGCAGAGCCGTTAAAGCCTTTGGCCAGTGTCCAGGGAAGCCCTTTTGCTTTTGCTTTAGCTTGAATGTCGCGTGCTGTGAAATCTACACCTAAACCTATGGCATCATAGTACTTGTGGGCAAACTTCTTGTCAATGCTTTTGCCTTCTTTGCTGATGCGCAGAATCAGTTCTATCTCGTGATGAATGTCCTGGCTAAAGTCCGGATAGTAAAAAGGCTCGTTATTGCGCAAAACAGCTGTATCAGGTTTAAAAAAAATGACAGGTTCATCGGGTACTTCATTTTGTAACTCTGCAATATGTGCAGCATAGTTTCGCCCAATGGCTAATATCTTCATATAGTAGTTTGTTTATGTTTTGTTCTAAAGTTCAAAAATAGGCTTTCTATTGGTTTGTGCAGAAAAAAGTTAGCATTTGTAGCCGAATTGATGGTAAAATCTGTCATCTTTCTCCTCACTATGTATGCTAAGATGGGCCTCAAACAAAACAATGATAAGCAACATGATAGATATATGCTTTTGAGAAAACATGCTATTGCATTTAACTGTTGAAGCTTCTATGGTGTATGTAACAGCAGTATCAATAAAATATTATAATGAAGACAGTTTATAACTTTTGACATAGCTGCAGTCGTATACATAGCAGAAATTTTTAGGCATCATATTTTTTGATTTTCAGATTATCAAGCCTGAAACAATACGTATAGGAATAGCTATTTTTTTCATTTTAGCAACAAATGATGTTCAGTTTTCAGAAAATTGGTTCAAATTTTGAATTAATTTTCACCGTTAACTTTAAACCTTAAAATTATGTACAAGAAGATTATTACTTTTTCAATAGCCGTTTTAATGATGGTGGCCTGTACAACAGTGCCTATAACAGGTCGCAGGCAGTTTAACCTGGTGTCTGATGCAGAGATGCAACAGCAAAGCTATGCTGCCTATAATGAGTTTATAAGTGAGAGCAAGATTTCAAATGATGCCCAGGCTACAGCCATGGTTAAACGTGTTGGAGTAAGGATAAAAGATGCCGTGGAGCGATACATGGCGCAGAATAATTTGTCTGATGAGCTGGCCGGGTTTGAGTGGGAATTTAATTTGGTGCAGGACGACCAGATAAACGCTTTTGCCATGGCTGGAGGTAAAACAGTAGTCTATAGTGGTATTCTGCCAGTGGCGCAAAATGAGACGGGTCTTGCTGTGGTAATGGGGCACGAGGTTGCGCACGCTATTGCCAAACATGGTAACGAACGTATGAGCCAGCAACTGGCGCAACAGTTTGGTAGCCAAACCCTGTCTACTTTGGCAGGAACAAATCCATCAACAGCGCAGAGTTTGGTTTATGCCATCTATGGCGTAGGCTCACAAGGCTTGTTGCTAAAGTATAGCCGCCAACAAGAATCAGAGGCAGATAAGCTGGGGCTCGTCTTTATGGCTATGGCAGGTTACGATCCGCAAGCTGCCGTACCTTTCTGGCAACGTATGGAGCAGCAGGCTGGTGGTGCCGGAACTCCTGAGTTTCTGTCAACGCACCCTAGCCCTGAAACGCGCCAGAGAGATCTGCAGAATTACATGTCAGAGGCCCTGAAATACTATAATGGAAATTAATAGCTAAAGCCATATGTCAGATAACACCCCAACTTATAACAGGCTTCTGTCTGTACTAAAACTTTCTATTCTTTTGCTTCTATTTGCTTGCGTCGGAAGTGCCTGTTCAGGCCGCGAGGCTTTTTCAGAGGAAAGCGAAGCTCAGGCAGAAGGAGAGGAGGTTATAGAAGAAGAACCTTATGACGGGAAGTTGCTGGCCCAGGTGGTATTTGATAGTATAGATTATATAGCGCCACGCCAGGAGTTGCTACAACCATTTATCCGTGAGTTCGGAGATGGCACAGTAGTAGACAAGGTAATGATAAACAAAGTGCAGGAGAGCAAGGAAGATGAGCCTGCCTATTATCTGGTAGGATTAGGGATACTAAATGGTGCTTTTAAATCTATGGCGCTCGAATTGGATGTGTCTTCTGATAATAGTTTATACCTCAGTAGTAAGGGGGAAAAGCATATTTGTGAGGCTGCAATAGATTGTAACTTTTGCTATTTTACTTTTTCAGGTAACAAAATTATTGGTTGTGAGTGCTCCAGCCGTGAGGCGGGTACGAATTGTAGACATACAGTTAGCCAGACTAATAACCTGCTGCAAGGAGTGGAGCTTCGGAATACAAGAAAAGATTAGCCACACTACCTGACAGTTTAGAGCTAAATTAAAAAGAGCGGTTTCCGGTATTAATCTGAAAGCCGCTCTTTTTAATTTGATAGGAAAAGTAACCATGTAAGGAAAAAATAAACCTTACTGCAAAAATACTGCACCGAACACAGGTGTTACGAAACCTGCATGCCACGCAACCTGATTCTGGTCAGTATCTTCTTGGTGTAAAGCGGGAATTCGCTCTTCATCATCCAGTCGTAGTAGCTTGGTTCTTTTTGTAGCACTTCCTCTACAGGCACATTTTTATATTTGCCAAAATTAAAGATTTCCTGTCCTGTATTGTTATAAGTAATTCTGCCTGATAAATCAGCTGATTTCTGAAACGTGAACTTATGTAGCTCAGCCATATCATTTTTTATAGGATATTCTTCCACACCCTCTGTAACCTCCAGAGGAGTGTTCTGGTAGCGGTCCAGTTGCGACATCAGAATATGATACGTGGCTACAGTATCAGCCTCGGCGCTATGAGCGTTATCCAGCTTCTTATCGCAGTAGAACTTATAGGCAGCAGACAGTGTGCGTTGCTCCATCATGTGAAATACACGGCAAACATCTACCACATGGCGGTTGTCCAGGTCAAAATCAATTCCTACACGTAAAAACTCTTCTGCCAGCAGCGGAATGTCAAAACGCACCAGGTTGTATCCTCCCAAATCACAGCCCTTCAGAAATTGCTCCAGGTCTTTAGCGATTTGCTGAAAAGTAGGACTGTCTTTTACATCCTCATCATATATCTTATGAATAAGGCTTGATTCCAGGGGAATAGGAATAGTGGGATTAACTTTTCTTGTTTTTAGAATTTCTTCTCCGTCAGGCTTAATCTTGAGTACACTTATTTCTACAATGCGGTCTTTGCAGATGTCGGTGCCAGTGGTTTCCAGGTCGAAGAAAACAATAGGGCGTTTCAGGTTCAGCTTCATAATAAGGATAGTTTCTGTTACAGAACCGCTTGAGTGAGCGCCTCTATGTTAATGTTATTGTAATTGCCTGAGCTCATAAGCAGCAGGTTTGTGCTTTGCCAGTTATAAGCTGCAAGATGTTTCTGCAGCGCTTGCGAGTCCGTGAATACTTTCAGGCGCGGGTTCTGGAAAGCTGCTTTCAGTTCTTCTTCTGTCAGCATTTCCATGCGCTTGTGCTCTATGGTTTTAGGGTTGAAATAAACAATGGGCTCATCTGCTGCATCCAGAGCATTAGCGTATTGAGGAATAAAGTTCTTGTTCAGGCTGCTGAAGGTATGTAATTCTATACAGGCAACTAGTTCCCGCTTCGGATACTGTTTCTTTACAGCCTCTGTTGTAGCTTTAACTTTAGAAGGCGCGTGGGCAAAATCACGGAAAATAATACTGTCTTCACTTTCTGCTATTTTCTCCAGCCGCTTTGCTGCACCTTTAAAGCTTTTTAATGCCTCGTAAAAGTCATGTCCTTTTATGCCGATTTTTTTACAAACTTCTTTGGCAGCACTAATATTACGCAGGTTATGCTCGCCAAAAAGCTGTATTTCTATGTCTCCGTCCTTTTTTGTGTGGAGTATGGTTTTGCCGTTTCTGATAGAATGTTCGTGTACGGTATAACCAATATAAGCAATGTCAGACGGGTTGCGCGGCACACTTACCAGTTGTACCTGCTCGTCATCCTGGTTGTAAATAAGCGTTCCTGCTTTAGGTGTCATTTCCGCAAAAATACGGAACTGATCCAGGTAAATCTTAGGGTCAGGAAATACGTTCATGTGGTCCCAACTAATACCGCTTATTACCCCAATGTGGTGGTTGTACAGGTGGAATTTAGGGATTCGCTTAATAGGGTCAGACAGATATTCATCCCCTTCAATAATAATAATAGGCGCCTTGTCTGTTAGTTTTACCATGCGGTCGAAGCCTTCCAGTTGTGCACCAACAGCATAATCGAAAAGGCGGCCCTGGTGCCGGAGCACGTGCATAATAATTGAGGTTATGGTTGTTTTACCATGACTTCCGCCAATTACAATGCGTTGTTTGTCTTTACTCTGTTCATATATGAACTCCGGAAAAGAATAGATCGGAATATTAAGCTCTTGTGCCCTTGCCAGTTCCGGGTTATCTACACGGGCATGCATTCCAAGAATAACTGCATCGGGACTGGTGTCCAGTTTTTCAGGAAACCAGCCTTCCTTTTCAGGAAGCAGGCCGGCAGCAGCCAGTCTGCTTTTAGCAGGTTCAAAAATTTCATCGTCAGAGCCGGTAATTTTCAGCCCTTTGTCGTGCAGCGCCAGTGCAAGGTTGTGCATAATGCTTCCACCGATGGCAATCAGGTGGATGTACTGTAATTCCTTCTTCTCCATATTCAGTGCTAAGATGGTTAGCAAGCCAGCAAATTTAAAATTCCTTCCCTAAATTAAAATAGCTATACGCTAATATGTGGATATCTTCTTGATTTTGTGGATTACTCTTGATGAATTGTGGATTGATTCGGAGCCTTTGTGTATTAAATTTGTGCTATGGAGGAAATGAAAATGAACGTGCGGCCAGCGACAAACCGTAATAACGGGTGGAATAAAAAAGCACCTGTAGTTTCGGAGCTGGGTAAAAAACCGCCGCAGGCACTTGATTTGGAAGAGGCTGTGCTAGGCGCTCTAATGCTGGAAAAAGATGCATTAACCACTGTTATTGATATCCTGCGCCCTCAGAGTTTTTATAAAGAGGCGCACCAGCGTATTTTTAAAGCCATTATTGCCCTGTTTGATAAGTCGGAACCGATTGATATTCTGACGGTTACGAACGAGTTGCGTAAGCAGGGCGAACTTGAGCTGGCTGGTGGAGCTTATTATGTAACGCAGCTTACAACACGCGTTAACTCTGCGGCTAACATTGAGTATCACGCACGTATCATTACAGAGAACTCTATAAAGCGTGATCTGATTTCAATTTCCTCAGAAGTGCTTGCCAATGCGTTTGAAGATACGACAGACGTGTTTGAACTGCTCGATAAAACAGAGGCAAAGCTATATGAAGTATCGGAGTCTAACATCCGGAAAAACTTCGACGACATGCGTTCTCTTATGCACCAGGCCCTGCAGGAGCTGGAAGAAAAGCGCAAGCAGGCAGATGGTTTAACGGGCGTGCCAAGTGGCCTTACGGCACTGGATCGTGTAACTTCTGGCTGGCAAAAGTCTGACTTAGTTATCCTGGCTGCCCGGCCTGCGATGGGTAAAACAGCCTTTGTGCTTTCCTGTATGCGGAATGCCGCTGTTGACTTTAGAAAAGGTGTCGCTATCTTCTCGCTGGAGATGTCTTCGCTGCAGCTTGTAAATCGTTTGATATCTTCTGAAGCAGAGTTGGAGTCAGAGAAGATTAAGAAAGGTAGCTTAGAGGAATATGAGTGGGCACAGCTGAATCATAAGATATCTAAATTAACTGAAGCGCCTATCTTTATTGACGATACACCTGGTCTTTCTATTCGTGAGTTGCGTACGAAGTGCCGCCGCCTGAAAGCTCAGTATGATATCCAGATGATTATTATTGACTACCTGCAGTTGATGAGCGGTAATGCCGAGGGCAAAGGCGGAGGAAACAGGGAGCAGGAAATTGCCTCTATTTCACGTGCCTTAAAAATGCTGGCAAAAGAGCTTAATGTACCCGTTATTGCGCTGTCACAGTTAAGCCGTGCCGTGGAAACCCGTGGTGGTGATAAGCGACCACAGCTGTCTGACCTTCGAGAATCTGGTTCCATAGAGCAGGATGCGGACATGGTACTCTTCCTGTACCGCCCGGAGTATTATGGCATCACAGAAGACGAAATGGGTAACCCAACAGCCGGAGTAGGAGAGGTTATTATAGCGAAGCACCGTAACGGTTCACTGGAAAACGTGCAACTGAAGTTTATTGGCAAGTACACCAAGTTTACCAACCTGGATGGTGACTTTGGAGGCGATGCCATGGGCGGCTTCAATCCTTTGCCAAACAGTAACTTTGATGATGATGTCCCTGGTGCTATTCGCTTAGGTAGCCGCATGAACGACGGTGGCAGCAATGGTGGAGGAGGCTTTCCTACCTCAAACTTTGACGAAGAACCTCCTTTTTAAGAGTAGTTTATATAGATATAAGCAACCGACGCCAAAGGTTGAAGAGCCGCTGCAAACTAGCAGTGGCTCTTTCTTTTTGTGTTGTTGATAATGCTAAAACTACGAAACCCACTCCACCTTTTCCTCCAGAGGTACAGTGCGTTTACCTTCGGGTACGGGTTTATCAGTATAGCCCAGGTATAGAATACCCAACACGAGGTCCTCTTCCTGTAGATTAAGGTATTCTTTCATGGCAGGATGGTAAGCCATACCGCCAGAGCCCCAATAGCTAGCTAAGCCCATGGCTGTAGCGCCTAATAGCAAGTTCTGAACAGCACAGGAGGTAGCTGCTATCTCTTCCAGCACAGGAATTTTAGGCAAGCTGCCACGCTGCATAATGGCTACAATCAGGTGTGAGGTTGCATCACCCATGTGTAGGAGTTTTTCATAGTTTACTTCCAGGAACTTTTCCGGATTCGAATTCTGCTTATACAGCTCGGCATGTGCCAGACAGAAATCTTTTACCTTGTCACCAGCATAAACTTTAAAGCGCCAAGGCTCTGTGTAGCCATGCGTTGGTGCCCAGTCTGCAAGTTCCAGCAGTTGTTTTACCTGCTCATCCGGAATGTGCTGCCCATTCATCTGGGGCGGCTTTACAGTTCTCCTGTTTTGAATAACATTGCTTATGCTTGAGAATAATTCATTCATTATTACATTCTGTATTATGTTGTCTGCAAAAGTAAGCTGCCTTTCTAAAGATGTACAGCATAATCTGATCTCTTTTATAGTTAAATAGACAGGTAAAGGTTAAATAAAAACAAAAAGGCTAAACTGCGGGTGGAAAATCTCCGGCAGTTTAGCCTTTTAATTGCTCAATAAGCAGGACTTATTTTAGCTTAAGCTCGCCTAAAATCTGATCAATTTTCTGTTTTAGTTTTTGCTCAGTGGCGTCAAAATCTTCTTTTGAAGAAAGAGGTTCATTCACGCTGATGTAGAACTTAATCTTTGGTTCTGTACCTGAAGGACGCGCTGAAATTTTGCTGCCGTCTTCAGTTAGGTATTGCAACACGTTGGAGCTTTCCAGGTCTAATTTGCTCTCCTCGCCGGTTTGCAGGTTTTTACGCGTGCTGAATTTGTAGTCACTCACAACTGCTACTTTAGAACCAGCCAATGTCTGAGGTGGGTTACTGCGCATTTCAGACATCATTTGCTGAATCTCTTCGGCACCACGCATACCTTTTTTAGTGATAGACACTAATTCTTCTTTGTAGAAGCCGTATTTGCTGTACATTTCCACCATCATTTCATACAGGCTCTGACCATTGTCTTTTGCCACGGCAGCCATTTCAGCAATCAAGGCGCAGGACGAGATGGCATCTTTATCGCGTACAAAGTCACCTGCCAAGTAACCGTAGCTCTCCTCTCCACCACCAATGTAGGTTTCCTTGCCTTCCAGCTCACGAATAATAGCAGCAATATATTTAAAACCGGTTAAGGTCTCGTACATTTTGACATTGTAGCTATCAGCAATCTTCTTAATCAGGTCAGTCGTAACAATTGTTTTTACCACATATTCTTTGCCCGTCAGCTTGTCAGCTTTCTGCCAAGCCTGAAGTAGGTAATTAATAAGTAAAGAACCAGTCTGGTTACCATTCAGTAAGACAAACTCACCTTTCAGGTTTTTAACGGCAATACCCACTCGGTCAGAGTCAGGGTCAGTAGCCAGTACGAGGTCTGCATCCAGCTCCTCTGCTTTTTTCATGGCTAAAGTCATTGCCTCTTTCTCCTCCGGGTTTGGGTATACAACCGTCGGGAAGTTACCATTTGGCTCAGCCTGTTCTGCTACAACATGAATATTCTTAAAGCCGAAACGCTCTAGTACCTTTGGTACCAATGTAATACCTGTACCGTGAATCGGAGTGTAAACAACCTTAAGGTCCTGCTGACGCTTGATAGCATCCTGTGAGATAGACAAGCTCTGTACCCTTTCGAGGTAAGCATTATCCACTTCCTCACTAACCATTTCTATATTCTCCGGCTTAGCCTCGAATTTAACATCATCTATAGAAGTGATCTTATTTACCTCTGCTATGATATTTTTATCGTGAGGAGCAACAACCTGTCCACCGTCGTTCCAGTAAGCTTTGTAGCCGTTATATTCTTTGGGGTTATGTGATGCTGTTATCACTACTCCGCTTTGGCAACCCAGGTGGCGGATAGCAAAAGACAATTCTGGAGTTGGGCGAAGTGCTTCAAAAAGGTAAACTTTAATATCGTTTGCAGAGAAAATATCTGCTGTTACGCGGGCAAACTTATCTGAATTGTTACGGCTGTCGTGGGCTATAGCCACTTTTATCTGCTGGTCAGGGAAGTTTTGCTTCAGGTAGTTGCAAAGGCCTTGTGTGGCCATACCCAATGTATAACGGTTCATACGGTTGCTGCCTGCACCCATAATGCCACGCAAGCCACCCGTTCCAAACTCTAAATCTTTGTAAAAAGCATCTGCAAGAGCATCATCTTCATTTTTATCAAGCAGCTCTCTGATTTCAGCTTTGGTGGCTTCATCATAGTTGCCTGATAGCCACGAGTCAATTTTTTGACGTATACTAGTCTCAATCATAGTGTTTTATATTTCCCTTAGTGATAGTGCTACAAGAGCAGTAATTAGTTACGCTGTTTCTTATGTTGCCTATAACAATTATAAGAGTTCTTGTAAATATATTAAAATCAAAATAAAGCATTTTAGCTTAATATTACATGGCGTAATACAATATTTTTAGATTAAATTACCTGAAAAGCCAGCCTTAGGCAACAGATGCAAAGGAGTACTTAAAAACGGCTAATAATGTTGCTTAAACTTAAGCAACCAGAGAGGCTGAAAGTTTTCACTGGTAGAGCGACTACTAAAATATACTTAAGCTACATAAGCATAAAATGTTATTAATTATAGTTTTAGCGTTACGCTGCGGTGTTGCCCGGAGGCTATAAATTGCCCCTGTTCTGTAAATTATCTTTTGTTTACTTGCAATTGCTAGGGCATAGTTTCAACTTTGTAAAAAAACAACGCAAAATCTATGGACGCAACTGCCTTAAATAACGCTTTAGTCGCAATCATAAAGAAGAAAGAAGAACTGAATGCCCTTGATTACAACGATGAACGTTACGATGACATTGAGGAGGAACTGCATGATCTGGAAGACGATTTCAACGATGATTATGGTGACTATTTAGAAGATGCGCTGGAGGACGTACATGGTAAACTGCGTTCTGATGCTGATATTCTGTTACCAACTGCTTACCTGACTAGTTCTCTGGATGGATCTGCTGTAACGCCAAGTGGTGAGAAAGAAGGCGTTTGGATAGAATCAGATGAATTTCCGAATGTGGAAATGCGCCTGGTGTTAATAGCAAACCCTGCCCGCTTTGTCGTACTTATCGGAGACCAGCAGCGTGTACTCTGGACAGCAGAATAATAGTTTTATCTACAACTGATTTTTTGTCTTAACTTTTTAAGTGAGGGCTTTTATAAGCCGCACTTTCCAATGCAGTAGCAGAGGTAGGTGCGGCTTTGTTATTAGCTAAGAAGTTTGCTGCCCTGTTCTTGTTACGTATGGGTGTAAATGGTAGAAATACTTATATTAGATGAGTAATGTTTTGTGTATTATGATATTGGGAGAGAAGTCAAGGACTAGTATTGGAAGCGTTCAAGCCTGCCTTAGTTAAAGTGTTCAGTTATAAACTTGATGTAAATTTAAAGTTATGCCTCCGTCATCAATAGTTCAGTTTCGTACATGCATCAACCGCCTAGAGCATCTGCTTGGAGTACATTACCTGGAGATTCCGCAGGAAGTAGTGCAGCAATTAAGTGGCAAATTTAAGGTAAGGTTGCTATGCACTGTCAATAGTACGCTTACGTTTCCATGTGGATTGGTTGCTTTGGGAGGCGGTATGGCTTATATCAGCATCAACAATAAGCGGATGAAGCAGTTGAAAGCCAGGAGTGGAGATGAAGTTGAGGTGTTACTGGAGAAAGATAACAGCGAGTTTGGCGTAGAAATGCCTGAGGAACTGGCAGAGTTGCTGGAGCAGGACGACGAGGGGAGGAGGCGTTTTAAAAAATTGGCACCGGGTAAGCAAAGGTATATCATTCAATATGTTTCTTCCGTTAAAAGCTGTCAGTTGCGCATAGATCGTTCTGTTATGCTGATTGAAAACCTGAAAGCACTTCCTGTCGGCAAGGAATCTTTTAGGGGTATATGGGGGCATTAAGAGCAAGTAAAATTAAGTCTGTTTAGGCTCATCAGGAACTACAGTTCTCTTAACCTGAAGAGCGTATCTTTTAAGAGCTGCGCCTTTTATAAAACAAGCTTACTTATTGTTATAACTGTTATTTAAGATAAAACCAGATAAATGCCATTTACATTTTCACATCCAGCTGTTGTGTTACCTTTAAACTACCTGCCTAAAGGATGGTTTTCTATGACAGGTTTAATAATTGGTAGTATGGCACCTGACTTTGAGAAGTTTATTAGGATGGGCGCTCATAATACCAACAGCCACACATGGCAAAGTATTTTCTGGTTTAACCTGCCATTGGGCATTGTGCTTTCTTTTGTGTTTCATATAATAGTACGGGATGTCCTGATAGATAATCTGCCTGGCTTTTTAAAGAAGAGGCTCGATAGGTTTAAGAATGTTGATTGGCGAAGCCATTTCAGGAAACACTATTTCATTATTATTATTTCTATTATTATTGGTGCTGTATCACACATTGCCCTCGATAGTTTTACCCACTCACATGGCGCTTTCGTTAGATGGCTACCTTTTTTGAAAGCCCGAGTGCCAATAGGGCACCGTTGGGTTGCAATTTATAACCTGATGCAGTTTGGAGGATCATTTATAGGAGCTTTAATTGTTTTTTATGCTATTATGCTGCTGCCTAAAGATGAAACAGTAAGGCAAAACAGTTATGGCAAAATGCTTAAGTACTGGGTTACGGTAGCTTTAGTGGCGTTAGTAGTTCTTGTTTTCAGGCTTAAAACAAGTTTAGACCTGCATGAACACCGGGATCTGCTCATCACATCTATCTCTGCCGGACTTATAAGTTTAATAGTGTCGCCTTTGCTGTTGAGAAAGAGTCAACTGCAGCGGAAGCCTTAGGAGAATTAACTTCTAATAGCTATATTACTTTCTGTTTCTTACTTAGTTTTATTCTGCAGCAGTTTGCTGTAGTATATTCACCTCAACTAATTAATTAATGGAAAGTCCAAAATTACTAATCACGAGTGCCCTTTTTTCAATTTCTCTTTTTACGAGTCATTTGGTTAGTGCCCAGTCGTACAAAAAACTGCACCAGAATGCTGTTGTGGTAGACACTCATAACGACGTGCTTATCTCTGTACTGGAAGGCCTGAAAATAGAAGACGATCTTAGAGGTAAAACTCACTCAGACCTGGCAAGGTTTAAAGAGGGTGGAGTGGATGTTCAGTTTTTTTCTGTCTGGTGTGATGAGAGCTACGGAGAGGATACTGCCTTTAAATTTGCCAATGAACAGATAGATTCTCTGGATGCCATTATTGCTCGAAACCCGGGCAAAATGATGAAAGTCAGAACTCCGGCTGAGCTTAATGCTGCTGTAAAGCAGAAAAGGCTGGCAAGCCTGGTTGGTGTAGAAGGTGGACACATGATAGAACATAATCTTAAATACTTGGATAGTCTGTACAGTCGTGGGGTCAGGTACATGACCTTAACCTGGAATAATTCCACCTCCTGGGCATCTTCTGCCATGGACGAGGCACAAGGCACAGTACCAAACCCAGAAAAAGGCTTAAACGACTTTGGCAAGCAGGTAGTGCAGCGCATGAATGACTTAGGTATGATGGTAGATCTTAGTCATGTGGGGGAGCAGACCTTCTGGGATGCCATTAACACTACTTCTAAGCCTGTGCTCGTTTCACATAGCTGTGTGTATAATATCTGCTCTCACTTCCGAAACCTGAAAGATGACCAGATAAAAGCCGTTGCCAAAAATGGTGGTGTCATTCAGCTTAACTTCTATTCCGGGTTCCTGGACTGTAATTTTAATGATCGCCTTGATCAGTTTATTCAAAAGCATCAGACAGAGATCGATTCCTTAAATCAGCAAAATAAATCCAGTATTCAGATATGGGAGTGGATGGAAGAAGAGTATCCGGAAGAGGCAAAAGATGTGCGTCCTCCTTTATCACTGCTGATGGACCACCTGGAGTATATCATAAATCTGGTAGGTGTTGATTATGTAGGTTTAGGGTCAGATTTTGATGGGATTACGTCAGCTCCGCAACAACTGGATGGTGTAGAAGATTTGCCTGTTATCACCAGAGAATTCGTTGCCAGAGGGTACAGTAAGCAAGATATCAATAAAATCCTTGGAGGCAATCTACTAAGAGTGTTTCAGGCAAACTCAAAGTAAGCACAGAATGTCAGCAGTGCTGGATAATAATGGCTACGCTGCCGAACATTAATCTCTGAAAAATAAGGACATAATTACAGCCTAACTATTAACCTAAATTAACTTCTAACCTATGCCCCAAAGATTTGTCTTAACCTTTTACCTGCTCATTGCCTTTTGCCTGATTAACAGTTGCAGCCCCAAAACCACGGAAACGGCCTCCGCGAAAGATTTTAAACTTATGGAGGCTACCATAGCCAGTATTCATCAGGCTTTTGAAGAAGGAAACTGCAATTGCGAACAGTTAGTGACAGCCTATCTGGAACGTATTGAAAAATATGATCAGCCAAGTAAGCTCAACGCTATTGTAGTTACCAATCCGGAGGCACTTACTATAGCCAAGCAACTGGACGCAGAATATGCCAGCTCCCAAAAGCTGCGGAAACTGCATTGTATACCTGTTATTGTTAAAGATAACTATAATACAAAAGGCTTACAGACCACAGCTGGTTCCCTGGCCCTGAAAGGCTTTGAGCCATCAGATGATGCTTACCAGGTTAGGGTACTGAAGGAAGCAGGAGCTATCGTGTTGGCTAAGTCTAACATGGCGGAGTGGGCTTTCAGCCCTATGGTAACTATCAGTTCCATTGCAGGCGAAACCTTGAACCCTTACAACCTGAACCATGTTCCGGCTGGCTCCAGTGGAGGTACAGCTGCTGCCGTAGCAGCTAATTTCGGTACTGTAGGTCTTGGAACAGACACTGGTAACTCCATCAGGGGCCCATCTTCTCATAATGCGCTTGTTGGTTTTCGTTCTACATTAGGATTAACCAGCAGGGCAGGTATAGCGCCGCTGTATCTCCGCAACGATGTAGGAGGGCCAATGGCCAGAACGGTAGAAGACGCGACTAAGATATTAGAGGTAATTGCCGGGTATGATCCTGCTGATCCGCTTACCAAACACAGCGAGGGCAAAGTGCCTTCCAGTTACCGTCAGTTCCTGTACAAAGACGGATTAAAAGGTGCCCGTATAGGAGTACTTAGAGTCTTAAGTGAAAAGAACCCAGACCCGCAGGTTAAAGCGCTGTTTGAGCAGGCAATTGTGGATTTGAGAAACTTAGGTGCCGAAATTGTAGACCCCATAGAAATAGCAAACTTCGACAGTTTAAGTTCGGACCAGTGGTGCTCCGTGTTTCAGCATGATGTAAATGAGTATCTGGCATCTTTGGGAGAGAATGTGCCAGTGAAGAACCTGCAGGAAATTGTTTCTTCCGGTAAATATGCTCCTTACATAGAAGAGAACCTAAAGTACCACCTGAACCATGAGAACAGTGCAGAAGCTGGTTTTCATGCCTGCTCCGATGCTTACTCAGATCCTAAACGAATTGCTTTCAGAAAGGCTATGGTAGAGGTAATGGATAGATATAAATTAGGAGCTGTTGTTTACCCTACCTGGAACAATCCTCCAGCCAAAGTGGGAGACTTTGAAGGCTACAAAGGAGACAACAGCCAACTTATTGCGCCACATACAGGGCAGCCTGCTTTTACTGTGCCTATGGGTTTTACTTATGATAACTTACCGGCTGGGCTGCAGTTTCTGGGAAGGCCTTTTGATGAACCGACACTAATTAAGTATACTTACTCATATGAGCAAGGTACAAAGCACCGGAAAGCACCAGCACGCTTTCCGGCTCTGTCTGAGAGCGAAGCATCAAGATAAGATAAAAATTTATACTAGTGCAAAAGCAAGAGCGGCCACTGGAGTATAGTGGCCGCTCTTGCTTTTGCACTAATTTTAGTAACCTAACTTCTGGCGCACGCGCTGTAAAACCGGCGTTGCAATTGCTTTGGCTTTTTCAGCACCTAAATGTAGTTTCTTGTCTACTTCTGCTAAGTTAGACATATAGTAATTAAAGAGTTCTCTCTCTTTTGCGTATTTGGTTTTGATAAGCTCAAACAGCTCCTGCTTGGCATGCCCGTAACCGTAGCCTCCATTTAAGTAATTTTGTCGCATAGTGGCCACTTGATCAGGGGAGGCAAACAAGCTGTACAATTTAAACGTCGTATCATTATCAGGGTCTTTAGGAGCCTCCAGCGGGGTGCTGTCCGAGATGATACTCATAATGGTTTTGCGAAGTGGTTTGTCAGCCTCAAAGATGTCAATAATATTGCCATACGACTTGCTCATTTTTTCGCCGTTGATACCAGGCACCGTCATTACGGTTTCATCAGTTTTTGCTTCTGGCAAAACAAATGTTTCCCCATAAATGTGGTTGAAGGAGCTGGCGATATCGCGGGTAATTTCCAGGTGCTGAATCTGGTCTTTGCCTACAGGTACAACATTGGCATCATACATTAATATGTCTGCGGCCATTAGTACAGGATAGGTAAATAAGCCTGCATTAACATCGGACAGGCCACGTCGGCTCGACTTATCTTTGAAAGAATGTGCATTAGCCAGCATTGGGTAAGGCGCAAAGCAGCTCAGGTACCAGGTTAGTTCTGTTACCATTGGTACATCAGACTGACGGTAAAAAACGTGCTTATCAGTGTCGAAACCAAAGGCAAGCCAGGCTGCAGCAACTGAGTATGTATTATGTCGCAGTACCTCCGCATCGCGGATGGTTGTAAGCGAATGCATATCAGCAATAAAGAATAATGCTTCCTGATCAGAGGTTTTAGACAGCTCCACAGCAGGGATAATAGCCCCCAGCAGGTTGCCCAGGTGAGGTCTGCCCGTGCTTTGGATTCCGGTAAGGTAACGTGCCATATACAGTATATTTGTGTTCAGGCGCAAAAATAACGCAAAATGCCGGAAATTTGCCTAGTTAAACTTTGTTATTGCTAGCTTACTTATTAGCCTTGCTTTTCTAAGGTGTAATTTTGTTTGCTTTTGATCTCGTTTTGCTGCCTGTCCAGCATTTTGATTCTTGTTTTACTTACCTGTCTGAAATAAGCAGGATCATGATTGCCTGCCGGAATAAGCTGAATGATAACCGCACTAGGATTCTGGCTGTTTCCTTTTGCTGCAAACCATTTTCCTTTCACCTCCAGGTTATTTTTCCCTTTTGCTTCTCCTTTATAGGTTTGCTTCAGGCTGAAGGTCTTGTCTTTGTTTAAGATAAGCTCCATTCTTATACCCTCACAATCAGCACAAGGAATAACACCAACATAGGTTCCTGTTGTTACAGCCACTGGTTTAGCTTGGTTAAGCGGTTGCGTCTCTATAGCTCTGCTTGAAGTAGTAAATATGTTTGAGTTTAAATCTGTATCAGGTATATGCGTCACTACTGAAAGTAGGGCAACAGCTAAAATATTGATCATGTTTTGTTTAAATATCTATTGTTATTCTAAAGCCTATTACGGCTAATCTCTCTAACTTAAACCGCTAAAAGATAGTTTTATTTTACTTGTTCAGGATTTTCAGGTTAAAGAACTGTTTGCGTATGTGAGCTAAACAAAAAGAGAGGCCAGGAACTTAAGGTAAGCTTGTCTGATGTTAATAGTAGGAAACAAAAATGGGCAGATAGTAGCCCATCTGCCCATTAAAAAATCAACTAACATACTGAAATAACTATTTATTAACTAACGAAAAAACTACTGTTGTTCTACTACATGAGCTTGCATTTGCCTTTTATGTTGTAGCGAATGCAGGTTAGACAACATAATGGCAGCTATAATAAGTACAACTCCTGCCCACTGTACAAACAACACCTCCTCCTGAAGTACAAAGCTAGACATAAGTACAGCTACCGGAAGCTCCGCAGCACTAATAATGGCCCCAAGCCCAAGCCCTACGCGAGGTATACCATAGGCATAGAACAGGGGAGGTATTACTGTTCCAAACAGAGATAACAACAGCCCCCATTTTAGAAGCCCTTTTGTTAAAGCCCCGTTTATGAGAAAATCTGGAGGAAAAATACTGAGGACCAATAATCCTGCTCCGGTTAATATTAATGCACTCTTTGTGGTAGGATGCATGTTGTTGCCATACGAACCGTTTATCATCAAAAAAAAAGAATAACTAAAGGCAGCCAGAAAGCCATAACCAATGCCGGCCCAATTGAAGTCCGGTATGGAGCCAGATAGCAAACGGCCAGCCATAGCTGTGCCTAGAAGTACTAAAATGACAGTGCCAATTTGTACCTTACTTGGCGCTTTTCTGTGTATGATGGCATCAAACAGTAAACTGATCCAGGTGAACTGCATGAGTAGCAGTATGGCAATGGAAGCAGGCACTGTTTGTACGCACTTGTAATAGAAAATACTAACCAGGCCTGTACTAGTACCCATAGCAGCCAGCTTTATTTTTTCCTTGAGCGTTGTGCTGTTGCTTTTCGCAGCGAATAGCTGCCGCAACAACACAAGTACCCAAAGAATAACCAACCCAAAAAATACCTGAGATCCAGTAACTTCTCCCAAGGTAAAGCCTTCTTTATATGCTAGTTTAACAAAAGTAGAAAGAACACCGAAGCTGCATGCTCCAAGAAAAACCAAAACGATCCCTTTGAACATAATTTGTCCCTGTAAAATAAAAAGTGACGGGAAAATGGAATTAACAGAGGTCTGATGGACCTCCAAAAACACGGGAATGAAGCAACTCCTAGAAGTCGTGTAGCTCGTAGCCTGTAATAAAAATCTGTGTATGTGCTAAATGTGCAGGCATTGTTTTTTTATCAGGGCTGCAAAGGTAAGCGGAAAAGCTTATGAATAAAATTTTATTTAAGAAATTACGAATAAAAAAACAGCTGGATGCTGCCCAGCTGCTGTATATAATTAATATTAGGGTTTCAGGATGCTTAATCTTGTGTCGCAGCTTCTTCTAGCAACTCTTTCGATTGCACTTCACCAAGATACTTATCAATAAGATAATGTGCGAGATAAAGCAGTGGCGTAAGAACAATGGCTACAATAAATTTGTAAATGTAGTTTAATATAGCTGTTGAAAGCACCTGTATAAGTGGCCAGTTACCAAAAAGGTAGAAAGCAATAATAAGTACAACAATGCTGTCTATTAGCTGAGAAACGAGTGTTGAACCTGTTGCGCGAAGCCATATTTTTTTGTTGCCTGTAAAGCGGCGCAGCCAATGAAACACAGTGGCATCGAGGAACTGCGAAATAAGAAATGCGGCCACTGAACCTATAATAATGCCTAAACCCTGCCGGTAGATGCTGTTAAAAGCATAGTCAATATTAAAAGGGTTTCCTTGCGGGTCAGTGCTATTTACATGGAGCCAGAATTGTGCTGGAGGCAGACCTGTTACAATAGTAATCACCAGGAAAGCATAAAGAATAAGTGCGACAGTAATGATACTTATTTTTTTTACGCCTTCTTTCCCAAAATATTCATTAATGATATCAGTGGTGATAAACACTACAGGCCATATAATGACACCAGCTGTTAAGTTAAAATCTAACTTGGAACCCAGAATGCCTAGTTGAGCACCCGGAAGCCCAAAAACAGCTTCGCCAGAAAATATTTTAACCCCGATAAGCTCAGCAAGCAGAGCGTTAGAGATAAAGATACCGCTTAATATCAGAAACAGATTCGTACGCTTTTTAGTTAGCGTAGAGGTTATATCCATTTTTCCTAGGTTGCTTTAAAAGATAATAGCAAGATACTAATATTTTACTTCTTTGGCTCCGACAGCAACATGTATAAGTTTTGAGTTGATAAAAAGTGGCTTGCTACACCTGATAGCCAGCTAAAGCTTTGATAAAGCAACCGTCGTACTAACATTGTTTAATAAACTTAGGGCTATTCAAAGAAGCTTTTGCAGTAGTTCCTGTCCTTCTTTCCAATCACTAAGGCCTGAGGCAGAATTGATATGCCCTAAGGCACCTACGTTGATAAACTCACTGCCCCAGTTCTCAGAAAAGAACCTGGCTCTTTCTATGCTTACATATTCATCGTTTGTGCTTGCAACCACAACTGATTTGAAAGGTAGTTTTACTAAGGGTATTGGTGAAAAACCTGTTACCTCGTTCGGAAAGTCTTCTCTTTCTACATCGGGAGGGGCAACCAACAGTACGCCTTTTATTGAACGCGGATACTGCCTAGCCCAATGAACAACTGTTATACAAGCAAGGCTATGTGCAACCAAAACAATGTCTTCTGTAAACTGCTGCACTTCTTCTTGTAGCTTCCTGACCCAATCTTTGCAGTTTGGTGCATCCCAGTTTTCCTGCTCTACTCGCTTGAACATGGGGTTTCTTGCTTCCCATAGGCTTTGCCAGTGCTCGGGACCAGAGCTTCCTAAACCAGGTAGTATAAGTACTTTCGCTATCATCGTTTTATTACTGTATTTGACTTTCTGCTAAAACACTTTTACGGGCACCAGATGTACTTTGTCATTTTTATGAACATTTACTCAAAGCAGAGTGAGGTAAAACGTATCTTTTAACTTGGGTTTTACTGACATAGCTATTTGTGTCTTTTGAAGATGAGATCAAGCACCTTACTCTTCTACACTAAAAATACTCCCTTCTGTAGCTAGTTCTACCTCTATAAATAGCTCTTTAGCCTCTGTTAACAAAGGAGTTAAGTCTTTGTACCGGACAGAGAAGTGCCCAAGTATAAGACGATGTACCTGAGCGGCAGCGGCCATTTCTGCGGCCTGGCGGGCAGTGCTATGAAAAGTATAAGCTGCTCGCTCCCGTAGGTCGTCAGTAAAGGTAGCTTCGTGGTACAGCAAATCTACCTTGTGTAGGTAAGAAATAAGGTCAGGTTTAAAACGACTATCAGCACAATAAGCATAGCTACGACTACGCTTTGGCTCTAAGGTTACATCAGTGTTTTGTACTAGTATGTTACCCTGTTCGTTCTTAATATCCTGTCCCCATTTCAGGTTTATGAGTTGGGGTGGCGTTAAAAAGGAAGGGAGCTTTTCTTTGATCAGCGGGCGGGGCTTTGGTTTTTCACGAAAAAGAAAACCGCAGCAGGGCACCCGATGCTGCATAGGTATAGTATGCACCGTAATGTCCTTATCTTCAAAAATCTGCTGATAGGCGTAAGTATCAAGCTCATGAAAAATAAGCTTAAAGCACAGGTTTGTGCCAGAATACTTAAACTGCAGGCTTAAAATTTCAGAAAGGCCGGGAGGGCCAAATAAATGCAGAGGCATTTGGCGGTTTTGTAGGTGCATCGTAGACAGAAGACCTGCAAGCCCGAAATAATGGTCGCCGTGGAGGTGGCTTATATAAATATTGCAGATGCGCTGATGCTTTATCTTATATTGCATCAGCTGCATCTGCGTTCCTTCTCCGCAATCAATTAAATGATACTGATTGCCGATAGTTAATACCTGAGAAGTATGATGCCTGTTTGCCGTAGGAGTGGCGGACGAACTTCCTAGTATCCTGAGTTCGAATTCCACGGGCGGCAGCTGGGCTTAGTCTTCTTTGTTAGTTAAGTCCTGCTCAATCTCGTGCAGAAATACACGGTCAATGGCTTCTTCTACTGTAGGCAGAATATTAAGGACAGACTCTAATTTAGAGATGGTTATTAATTTCATTACATGATCTTGCAGACCTGTCATAATTAACAAACCACTGGAAGAGTTGCATAACCTGTTTGCAATAAGAATAGAGCTAAGGCCGGATGAGTCTGTGTATTTTACATTAGACATATCCAGAATCAGGTTGTTGATCCCTTCGGCATTCAACTTCACGAACTCAGACTTAAGATCTGGCGCAATTGAAGTATCTAGCTTTTTCTCATCTATCGTGATTATTGTATAGTTTTCTTTCTTATCAATCGTGTACTTCATAGATCTACCAATAAGGATTTAAATGCGAATGTACCAAAATCTCCTTACTTATGTAAGTTTTAATGTTAAAAATTGTTATCTTTTACGTGTCGTTCAATCCGTTGGAGTGCATTATCATAGCTTTCTTTTTCAAATTGCTGTCCTGTTACAGCCTCAAAAAGTTCTATGTACCGCTCCGAAATTTTACTAACTACTTCGTCTGTCATTTCTGGTACAGACTGGCCTTCTTTACCCTGAAAGCCATTTTCAATCAGCCATTGCCGCACAAATTCTTTCGAAAGCTGCTTTTGCGGTTCTCCTGCAGACTGGCGCTTATCATAGCCGTCACTGTAAAAATATCGTGATGAGTCAGGCGTGTGGATTTCATCAATCAAATAAATCTGTCCATTTAACTTACCAAACTCATACTTTGTATCAACCAGAATCAGACCCCGTTGTTTAGCCAGCTCTGTGCCACGAGCAAACAACGCCCTGGTATAGTTTTCTAAGTTAGCATAGTCCTGCTCAGATACAAGGCCTTTGTCCAGAATTTCTTCTCTGGAAATATCCTCGTCATGCCCTTGGTCAGCTTTGGTAGTTGGCGTAATAATTGGCTCAGGTAATTTGTCATTTTCACGTAGCCCTTCTGGTAGCGTTACCCCGCATAGAGTACGCTTACCTGCTTTGTACTCTCGCCAGGCATGCCCGGCCAGATAGCCACGTATAACCATTTCCACTCTAAATGGTTCGCAGCGGTGGCCAATAGTTATGTTGGGGTCTGGTATTGCTATTACCCAGTTTTGTACAATGTCTGCCGTAGCTTTTAGGTTAAGGCTTGCTATTTGGTTAAGCACTTGTCCTTTATAAGGTATAGCACGGGGAAGCACCACATCGAAAGCAGAAATGCGATCCGTGGCGACTACAGCCAGTTTATCCTCAAAGTAATACACATCGCGTACTTTACCTCTGTAAAAGCCAGTCTGGCCAGGGAAGGAGAAATTTGTTTCTTTTATAGCCTCCATTAATTCAGTTGAGTTATAAGCAAGCAAAGTTAAGTATATTTTAGAGGGCAAGAAATATTTTAAAAGTCAGTTCATTTATTGTCTCAAATAACCTAAGAAACTTGTGCTGTCTGTAATGTTGCTCTTATACTATAAGAGGGGTTTAAAGTTTTATACTAAACAGTCTATAGTTTGCATAATATATAGAATTTTTATTTGTTGTTTAAAGAACATGGTATAAGTAACGAAGGCCTCTGTGGGTTTAATATGTCTGGCCAAGAAATAACCTGATAGTATCACGTCTGACAGCTCTGCATGAATTAGCTTTTAGAAGGAAATAGTTTCATGATAATACTTGATCATAAGTTGTAGTAGTAATATGATAGCTACAGCTTACTTCTGAAAGCATTTTTTAATAACTGCAGCAACAAAAGAAGTAGAAATTTGCGTATGAAATAAAAATCGCTTAACATTGCGATATCAAGTCAAATATCCCTTATAAGGATGTTGATTTATAAAGAAGAGTGGAGAGACAGGCTCGGTGAAACTCTAGCAACCTACCAACGAGGTAAAGGTGCTAATTCCTGATTCCGTAATAGCGGAAGAATATAAATTGATAAGAAAATGAAAAAGGGAATCACACAAGCACAACTATCAGTTATTTCATTATCGGCAGCCCATCTGCCGTCATTCGCCAACTCTTATAAGGGTAATTCTGGTTTTATCCGCACACTCATGTGCATGCGTGGCTGCTTTCGTTGCTAAGTAGTTAATACGCTTACAATACATTCTTTATCATCAGAGCCAGCAAAGCAGTTACAGTTGGCAGCCTCCTTGATAAACCTATTGTCCAATAATTTTCCAGACTTATCAAATCAGAAGCAATATGTCTAATAATACCTTACACTTCGATACATTACAACTACATGCAGGCCAGGAGGTAGATCCTACTACACAATCCAGAGCTGTTCCTATCTACCAGACTTCTTCTTATGTTTTCAAAAATGCAGAACAAGGAGCTAATTTGTTTGCCCTGAAAGAGTTTGGTAACATTTATACCCGTATTATGAACCCGACTACGGATGTATTTGAGAAGCGTATGGCTGCATTAGAGGGTGGTGTGGCTGCCGTTGCTGTTGCATCGGGGCAGGCTGCGCAGTTCATTGCTTTAAGTAATATATTACAGGCAGGCGATAATTTTGTTTCTACCAGCAACCTGTATGGCGGAAGCTATAACCAGTTTAAAGTTTCTTTTAAAAGGCTTGGCATTGAAGCACGGTTTGCAGAAGATGATGAGATTGAAAGTTATGAGAAACTGATTGATGCGCATACAAAAGCAATTTATGTTGAAACCATCGGTAATCCTCGTTTTAACATTCCTGACTTTGAAGCAGTCGCTGCCCTCGCTAAGCAATACGGTATCCCATTGGTAGTGGATAACACTTTTGGCGCTGGCGGTTACCTGTTCCGCCCGCTGGAACATGGGGCTAGTGTAGTTGTAGCTTCAGCAACTAAGTGGATTGGTGGCCATGGTACAAGTATTGGAGGAGTAATAGTAGATGGCGGTAACTTTAACTGGGGAAATGGTAAGTTTCCACAGTTCTCTGAACCATCAGAAGGTTACCACGGCCTTAACTTCTGGGAAACTTTTGGAACAGATGGGCCTTTTGGCAACATTGCTTTCTCTATCAGGGCACGTGTGGAAGGCCTTCGTGACTTTGGGCCGGCTATAAGCCCTTTCAATTCCTTCCTGTTGCTTCAGGGGTTGGAAACACTTTCGCTGCGTGTGGAAAGAACAGTGCAAAATGCGCTGGAACTGGCAAAGTGGCTGGAGCAACATGAGCAGGTAGCAACAGTGAACTATCCGGGCCTGGAGAGTAGCAAATACCATAGTCTTGCTAAAAAGTACCTGAAGCGTGGCTTTGGCGGTGTACTTTCTTTCAGCTTGAAAGGTGATAAACAGGAAGCAGAAAGATTTGTGAACAACCTTCAGTTGGTAAGCCATCTGGCTAATGTAGGCGATGCGAAAACACTTATTATTCACCCGGCTTCTACTACGCACCAACAACTCTCAGAGCAGGCACAGCTAAGTGCAGGTGTGGAGCCAACACAATTAAGGGTATCTGTTGGAATAGAATACCTGGGCGACATTAAATCAGACTTTGAACAGGCTTTTGCTAAAGTAAAAGAAGCAGAAGCCTCCATTAAATAGTAAGAATACCAATGCCAGAGCATCATATATTTAAATATAAGAATGAGTTTGTACTGGAGTCAGGGGCTAAGTTGCCGGAATTCCAGCTAAGCTATACCACTATTGGCCGCTTAAATAGCAACCGTGATAACGTTATCTGGGTGTGCCATGCCCTTACCGGGAATTCAGATTTTTCAGACTGGTGGGGAGACATTTTCGGTGAAGGTAAATTGTATGACCCTAAAGATTGGTTTATTGTCTGTGCCAATGTTTTAGGTGGATGCTACGGCTCTACAGGTCCTTTATCTGTTAATCCTGTTACTGGTAAAGCCTATTTCCATGATTTCCCGCAGCTGACTAATCGTGATATAGTAGCCGCTTTTGACCTGTTGCGCCAGAATGTAGGACTTGAGGAGATTCATACTCTGATAGGAGCTTCTTTGGGAGGACAGCATGCACTTGAATGGGCAATACAAAAGCCAACAGTGTTTCAGCGTTTAATACATGTGGCATCTAATGCCCGCCACTCACCTTGGGGTATTGCCTTTAATGAAACTCAACGTATGGCCATCCGGCAGGACCCAACCTGGGCTACAGATACTGAAAAAGCTGGCTTGGAGGGTTTGAAAACAGCACGTGCTATCGCTATGCTTTCATATCGGCACTACGCTTGCTATAATCAGTCGCAGCAGGAGCCAGGCAACAGCATTACCGACGATTACAGAGCCGCCTCATATCAGGTATATCAGGGTGAAAAGCTGGCAAAGCGTTTTAATGCCTATACTTATTGGTTGCTATCAAAAGCAATGGATTCGCACAATGTGGGGCGCGACCGTGGTGGAGTGCAGAAAGCCTTGGCTCATATACAGGCGAAGAGCCTTTTTATAGGTGTAGACTCCGATCTGCTCTTCCCGATAGAGGAGCAGGAGTTGCTGCATGAGCACGTGCCTGATTCTACGCTTGCCCTTATACATTCGAATCATGGTCACGATGGCTTTTTGGTAGAGACAAGCCAAATAACACGTGCTATTGAAAAATTTTATAAAGAAGAAACAGTAGAAGTGTAGTTAATGGTGGTAAGTGTTAACTAGAGGAGCATTGAAAGACTGATGTTATTGGTGCTTGAAGAAGCTATGCTATCATAGGCTAAGGAATACAGGTTTTGTTCTTTCTGAAAATGCTACTTTAGTTAAGGCTTGTTAACGTGCTGATGCATCAGTTTTGTAGAGTTAACATGGCAAGAACAGATTCTTTTGTGAATGATTTAATAGCTTGGCTTGTATAGTGCACTGATATTCTAAGTATTACACTTGAAGTAACAAGAAAATGTACTTGAAAAGCCAGAGCATTTGTTGCATGTTTGCCAGACCATGTAAAGCTTGGCAATGTGCTGCAAGTTATAGCTGATCAGGAACAGGCTGTCGTTTGCTGTAGAATAGTCCTAAATATCAGAAGGCAGAGCATTTTTATTTGAAGGAATTTTTCTTAAGTCTTGCACTATCTTAATATGTGTAAGCTTATTTAATATTAATTGGTTTATTATCAATTATTTAGAAATACAAGAGATTATATTATAATTATAGCTTGATAAACTGGATTTAATGAAGGTTAAAATGCCGTGTCATTAAATAGTAAAATTAATTTTGGTAATAATCGTAGCTATTCTTGGTTCTTGTTCGTACAAAACATACTCAGTTCAGTGATTTTAATTTGTACGAAAATGAAAAGAATATCTATACCATTCCTCTCCTTATTACTTGTAGCATTTGCTTTTAGCTCTTGCAGGCAAGAAACGGCTTCTCCTATAAAAAATGTGCGTTTCCAACCTACTGATGGCGATAGGATAATGGACGGAAGCGCTTGTGTTAGCTACAGCTACTTTAAGGGAGCCGACCAGAAAAGTTTAGGCTCTGTTTATACAAAACAGATACTTGTTTCCTTTGCCGATGGTGTAACTTATGAGCAACAGCAAGAACTAATTGATGCCTACAGTTTTTTAGAAGGTATTAAAGGGCAACAAAGCACTAGTTCTGCTATGTTGTACGAGTTAAACTTGGTGGATGGTATGAACTGCAAACAAGTAGAGAAAGCATTGAAAGACTTGGCAAAGGACTCTAAAATAACGTATGCCGCTCCATACTTTTTGTCAGATGTAAACGGAAGTCTGCAGTTATTGGGTGTTAGCAATGAAGCAACTGTTACAATAAAACCAGGTGAGTATGATAACCTGAAAAAGCTGGCAGTAACCTACAAGCTAAATGTATTAAAGCCTATAGGTGCTGATACTTATCTTGTAAAAGTAGATAAAAGCTCGATAGGTAACGCTTTAGATATAGCTAACACTCTAAAAAATGAAGCAGGCATTATAAAAGCTGAACCTGATTTCGTAGTTTCTCTATAGGTTTTAAGTTGAAACTCTTTAAACTTGAAAGTTATGACTAACATGTAAAAAAAGATACTATATCAAACAAAGAGCCCCGCCTTTCTTTTTAGAGGCGGGGCTTTTTGTTTGATTAATTTTCCTTTGCTATACACGAACAAAGAAGGCCTGATATTAAATATACAAAGCCTTTGCTTTTTCGCGAAGGTTGTAGTTCGAGGCCATTACCTCGCCATAAGCTCCTGCTGTTCTTAAAGCAACTAGATCACCGCGGTTAGTTTCGGGTAACTCTACTGCTTTCCCAAAGCAATCCGAAGACTCACAGATAGGGCCTACCACATCATACTTTACTGCTGCCTTATCGCTGGTCAGGTTTTCTATTTTATGGTAAGACTGGTAAAGTGCGGGTCTGATCAGCTCCGTCATACCAGCATCAAGAATGGCAAAGTTTGTGGTTATGCCCTTCTTGATGTAGAGTACTTTGGAGATTAACGTACCGCTTTGCGCAACCAGGGATCTGCCCAATTCAAAATGAACCTGCTGCCCGGGTCTTAACTCCAGGAACTGATTAAACAGGCCAAAGTAAGCAGCAAAATCAGGTATAGCATTCTCCTCAGGATGGTAATAATCCACCCCTAAACCACCACCTACATTCAGGTGCTGTAGTTTAATGTTATGAGAGGTAAACCACTCCTGAAACTCGTTCACACGCGTGCAAAGGTTCTTAAACACTGTCAGGTCTGTGATTTGTGAGCCGATATGAAAGTGAATGCCTATGAGCTCAATATGTTTCAGCGTCTGAAGTAATTCCAGAACATTATCAATCTCCCATGAGTTGATACCGAATTTATTCTCCTCCAGGCCAGTGGTAATGTACTTATGCGTGTTGGCATTTACGTTTGGGTTGATACGCAAAGCTATACGAGCTGTTTTGTTCTTTTTCTCAGCAAGCTCGTTAAGTATCTCCAGTTCATGGCTGGACTCGCAGTTAAAGCAGAAGATGTTTTGGTCTAACGCAAAATTAATTTCTGCATCAGACTTACCTACTCCGGCAAAAACCACATCTTCCGGAGAAAATCCATTTTCTATGGCAGCCTTTATCTCATTACCACTTACGCAGTCAGCACCGAAGCCATTCTTAAGCACCTCGCTAAGAATTGGAGCGTTTACATTCGCCTTAAAGGCATAATGTACATGATAATCATACTTATCTGCTTCTTTCTTTGCTGTTTGAAGTGTCTGCCGAAGCAGGTTCATGTCGTATACATAGAAAGGAGTTGTTTGTTGATGCAACTCCTGTAAGTTCTCTTTAAGCATTCGTTATGTCTCTTTCAAAAATACCTTCATTCAGCTTTGTTAGAGCCTTTGTTTTATTTGCTGAGTCAATTAACACGCTGATGTTGTTTTTGCTGCCACCATAAGAAATCATGCGGATCGGAATTTGCTGCAGTGATTCAAATATTTTAAGGTTGGCAGCACTGCGCTGTGAAATAAAATCACCTACTACACAAACTATCGTCTGATCCTGGTCTACCTCCACCTGGCCAAACTCTGCCAGTTCTGCTAATATTTCATTCAGTGCCTTATTGTTGTCAATTGTAAGCGAAACGGCAACTTCTGAGGTAGTGATCATGTCAATTGGTGTTTTGTATCTCTCAAATACTTCAAACACGCTGCGCAGGAAGCCATAAGCAAGCAGCATTCGGCTTGACTTTATTTTGATAGCTGTGATACCATCTTTTGCCGCCACCGCTTTTATTTTACCTCCCTCACTTTCAGAAAGAATAGTAGTTCCTTTCGCCTCAGGTTGCATGGTGTTTAGCAGGCGCACGGGTATGTTCTTCTGTTTGGCGGGGAGCACACTGCTCGGGTGCAGAATCTTAGCACCAAAATAAGCTAGCTCAGCTGCTTCATCAAAAGAAAGCTCTGCAATAGGGTGGGTATTCTTTACTACACGCGGGTCATTATTGTGCATCCCGTCAATATCTGTCCATATTTGGATTTCAGTAGCATCGGCAGCAGCACCGATCAACGAGGCAGAGTAGTCGGAACCACCACGCTTCAGATTATCGATTTCGCCAAAGGTGTTACGGCAGATATAGCCTTGCGTTATGAAAAGGTTAACACCAGGGTATTTTTCCAGTTCCTTTTTCAGATGTTCGGCAATGTAGGCTGCATCAGGCTCTTCGTTTTCATCAATCTTCATGAAGTTGAGTGCAGGCAACAACACAGAGTTTATACCTTGCTCTTCCAGAAAAAGCTGGAATAGCGCCGTAGACAGCAATTCTCCCTGAGCCAGTACAGCACGTTCTTCATGTACTGTAAACAGATCCTGGGTAAAAGCTTTCAGATAGTCAAAGTGTTCATTTAGCAGTTCATAAGCCAGCTTCTTCTTTTCGTCAGAGGTGTAGAGTGTTTCTACTACCTGTTTATATTTATCGTGTAATGAGCTGATGATCTCGTTTGCTTCTTGGTTCTCGTTCTGGTACAGCTTCTCAGCAATTTGCACCAAAGTGTTTGTAGTACCCGACATAGCAGACAGCACTACAATTTTAGGCTCTTCGTTGTTAATCAAATTAACAACAGCCTTCATCCTCTCGGCTGACCCTACAGAGGTGCCACCGAACTTCAATATCTTCATTTAATATTATAAAAGATGAAAAATTGTTATACAGCAAAGTTAGCAAAAAGTAAACATCCTTTCTTAGGGCTTTAGCTACTTGTTTTACAAAAAAAGAGGCTGACCTGTTGGCCAGCCTCTTTTTAAGCTTCTTATGCTGTTATTATTGCGTTTTCATCACTTTAACAGTCTCTTCCATGTTTTCTCCAATAAGTCTTAAGATATAGATTCCTGTGCTTAAGCTTTGCAGCGACTGTTCCAGTTCGTTAACTCCTTCTTTAAGTTCGATGTCTTTACTGGAAACTAACTTGCCTTGCAAATCAAAAAGCTGTACAGTAGCCGGCCCTGTTACTTTTGAGGTTATGATAACATTTAGTTTAGTGGTAGCAGGGTTAGGGTACACCTGTAGCTGTTGCTTATGGGTAATGCCCTGGCTGCTAACAGCAATAACCTTGCTGTACTCATAAGCGCCATCATAGTCTATCTGCTTCAGTCGGTAATAAACAATGCCAGACAATAGGTTCTTATCAGTAAAGCTGTATTTGATTAGCTGGTTTGTTGTGCCATTTCCTTTTACAGTACCAATACTCTCAAACATCTTTGCATCTGCACTTCGCTCTACTATAAATTCTTTGTTATTCTCTTCTGAAGCTGTTTCCCACTGCAACAACACTGACTGTTGCTGAACTATGGCTGTAAAGTAAACAAGTTCGACAGGGAATACACCGGTGGTGGGCACTTCTCCATAAATCTGGATAAAAATGGAAGAGGTTGTAGTTCCACCTATTTCGTCAGTGGTGGTAATGCTGAAATTATATGTGCCAGCTACAAGTAAAGCAGGGTTAGACACTATTATGGTACCATCGTTTAGTAGCTCTGTTCCCCAAGGAAGAGGGTTACTGTTAGCTGCTAAAACAGCTCCACCAATATTTCCATCCGGATCTTCTACAGATGCTAGTATGTCATTAACCTGATATTGAACCTGGTATTTCGGAGGAGCAACATTATAAACAGCCGGGCAATTTACAAGAACAGTTGTACTGGCACTTACTTGGGTGTCAGAGCCATCACAATTTGTAGTCACTGTCCAGATAAATACATAAGTTCCTGAAGACAAACCTGTAACAGTAGTATTCGGATTTGTAGGGTCTGCAATAATAATGCTTGGATCATCCTCAGGGCTTTCTATTGTCCATAAGCCAGTACCAGGAGCCGGGTCGCTACCTTGTAAAGTAACACTGTTGCCACATAATGTCTGGTTTTCTCCTGCTATAACATCAGCACTTGAAGAACTAACTTCCAACACAACACGGTTTAAAATGTTGGCAGTACATCCCGCACCAGAAATCTGAACATAATAAGTTGTTGTGGCTGTAGGACTCACTTTTATTTCTTGTCTCTGTCCTTGGCCGATAAATGAATCACCTACCGGAGTATTATCAGGAGCGCTGAATACTTGATAAGTATGGCCATCAGCATTTGTCACAATAGAAATGGTAGCCTCGTTTCCTGCGCAGATACGATTAGTATTTATAGAAACAGACTGATCTGTTTGTGGTCCTTCAACAGTGTAAGTTACTGTATTTACATTTTCTACGGGGCAGTTAGTTGCCTGAGAGGTGTCTAGTATAAACAGGCTATAGGTGGTGGTGGTACCTGCTGATGCAACTGTGAATTCTAAATCACCGCCTGTTCCTGCTATAGCATCTGTGCCTCCAGAGGCTAAGAGTACAGGCTCTTTAGTTTCATTGTCTATGAGCTGGTAAGAAAAACCAGGCTGAGTTCCGCTTACTGTAATGGTAGGGCTTGCTTCTGCACAGCCAGATGAGTTGTCAATACTGAGAGTATAATTGTTATCAGGAACTGAACTGACAGCAACAGATACGCTACCGGCTAATATGGCATCGCAAGCTGTGCCGCTTATTCTTCTGGCTCTAACTCTTAATGTGGTGGCATCAGTTATAATGTCTGATGTTAAAGTTATGTTGCCCCCTGTACCCAACACAGAGCTACCTGTAGGTGTTTCTGTAGTGCCATTAACGCTTAGCAGCCTGTAAGAAACACCTTGTTCTGAGGCACCTACCACTACTTCTGCAGTACTACCACTACAAATAGTAAGGGCTGTTGGAGTTACAGTTGGTGCTGTTGATGGGGCATTACAGGTTACAACTACAGCTGTTGCCTGAGCGCTTTCACATTGATTTTCTTGTTCGTTATCCTCATCATCATCTGGAGCGCTGTAAGTTGCCGTTATGGAGGCTCCTGCAAAAACTTCTAAAGGAGACAAACCCTCTACTGTCCAGTTTCCGCTTTGGTCGGTGGTTACAGGAGTAAAAGGTGTTCCTTCAATATAAAGTGTTACCAATGTGCCTGCCGGTGCTGTTCCTGTTATTTCGGTAGTTCCCTCAACTACAGCCCCATTTATAATTGGCGAACCTTGCGGTGCGGCAGAAGCAGTTACAGGTTCAGAATTAAGGCTTTGCACTTTGCCCGGTGCTTTTGCCCTTGCACTAATAGGGATTCCTGCTGCTACGCCATTTCCACCAATACCGGATAGATCGGCAGTCCATGTGCCTTGGGAGGTAACAATGGCTGTAACAGGTGTAGTATTGCCACTCAGAGTTAAAACTGCTCCGTCTCGCTGTCCTGTTGTACCGGCTGTATAAAATTGTATTACTGTTCCCGTTGGTTCAGAAGAAGTACCGGAGACGCTGGTTACGAAACCGCAGTTTAATGGATTGATGGTTGGTGTAGAGGAGACATCCTGTATGGCTAAAAAGTTTGATGGTGTTGATGCGCCAGCACAACCACTGGTTTGAACTGTTCTGACACTAAGTATGTCTCCTGCTGTTAAATCAGGTGATAAACCTGAAACATTTATGGTTTGTGAGTTTGTACCAAGAGTGTAAGGGACTGTGATGTTAGTGGCAGTTCCATTTCTGTAAAGTACCAGATTTCCCGCTTGTGTTGATGTCCCAAAGTTTAATGAAACTGTTATGGAACTAAGGTTTGCGGGCACTTCAGTAGTGCTAGTAGTATTAATATTGCTGTTGGTAACCCCATCGAAGGTAACTCCTGTGATAGTTACTGTATGTCGGTTCAGCGTAAAGTTATCTTCACTGGAATAGCATAATTGGTTTGACCTCAGAGAAGGACAGCCTATAGGGTTACCTGCAGCATCTGTAGGGGTAGTAGTAACAACATAATTACTTGACTGAGCAACTAGAAGTACCGCTGGGTTTGTGCTAGCTGCTGCTGCAGGAAAAGAAGTGCCAGCCGTTAAGTTTAATACAGGTGTTGTTTGAGTGGTGTTTGCTGTTAAATTATAAACTGTAATAATCTGGTTACCACTAATACTTGGTATGACAGTAAGATATCGGCTTCCGGAAGTATTCCCAGTAATACCAGTAAGCCGTGGGGCTGGTGTACTTGTACATATTCCGGAAGTAACAGTAACCGGAGCAGACAGAGGAGACTCTGTTTTGTTTGGAGGCCTTACTGTAGCTGTGATAACGTTTCCTTCGGTCAGTAAGCTACCAGAGATACCGGATAAAGTCCAGGTGCCATCAGCGTTTACAGTTGTTGTACCTATTGCTGTACTTGTTTCGTCTGTAGTTCTATATACTGTTATAGTTGAACCAGAAGCCTCTACAGATGTGCCTGATATGGAAGTACTGTTAGCTAATATGTTACTATTTACTACTGGTGCAAAGGCTTGAATCATAGAAAAACTTCCAGTCTGTAACTGGTTCAGGCTTGTAAGCGGAAAGGAGTTGATAACATCGGCCCATGCTTCTTGTTTACTGTATCCGTAAGATGCAAAGTTCACACCACCCACATCTGATACTGTTCCGCTAATACCGCTTTGGGCACTGGTAATGGTTACGCCTGACATACGAAGGGCAGTAGAGGCGTCTATTAAATCAGTTCCGTTTGTAGGGAAAGCAGAAAGAGGGACATAGAAATCGTAAAAATAGTCTGTGTTGTCTCCAGAGGTAGATGCTGCTACAGCTTTTTGGGAATACTGACTGGCTGATCCGGCCCATGCTTTTGTTCCACCAGCAGGTTTGTTCCTATGATCATATATGCTTACATCAAAATTAGAAGCCAGTACCACTTCAAACTCAAAGCCTGGATTAGGTGTGGTGGCAGCATTGCCGTCTTCTACTAAGTTGCCAAATTGATTATTTGAATCTATCATGATGCTGTACCCTTTAGACGCAGTAGATGCACCCCCGAGCCTAACCCGAAACATCAGGTTTCGTCCATCAAAGTAAGCTGAGATAGGAGAGCCTGTAGAACCTTGATATGTCGGTGGTGGGGCCAGATCTGTATGTCCACCGGAAGTCCCTGTTGTTAAGTCACCAACAGGTTCATTGGCTAATGCTGGAAAAGAGCGGTATGGAATTTCGCTGTAGCCTACACCTTCGTCTCTTGTGCCTGCTATCCATCCTGCTGTTGTTGTAGAAACATAGCCGTCACCGTTTGGGTCTAGAACACTGTTGCCCCCGGAAGTAGCCGGACGGTAGATAAGGCCTGGGGTTTGGGCCTGAGATGGGAACTGTACTATTAAAACAAGTGCAGTTGCAATAAGTACAGCTAAAAACTGTGGTAAAGATTTTTTCATACTAAATGAGGACTTGGAGTAACAAAGAAAGCTTACAGCAAGCTATACGTATTGCTTACTATTAAGTATGAGGAAATTTATATTTATACTAGTATAATCACCAATCTTCAAATATGCAACTAAGAATGTACAAATTAATGTTAGATAATGTCAGCGTGAGAATTAGCTGTATAAGCTTTTTTATATTTGATGAACTATAAGATGTTGATAGAGAGGGTTGTGAGTATAAAATTGGTTATTATTTATAAAGATGATAATCAGTTAGGGGGGCTGTTTTTTAATTTTAATAATATAATTATATGTATATAACTATATTATAGTTATAATGACTGATGAAGCATTGCCACCAAATCCGGCGGCATTAATAAGTACACGTTTTATAGAGGTAATAGATGATGCTTTAACAGCTGAAGGATAGGGAAGAAAAGGGAAGTCTTGCTCTTTTAAAACATTGATAGCATACTGTAAACTTAAAGCCCCGGAAGCTCCAAGTGTGTGGCCGATAAGCCATTTATTTGTGGTGATGGCGGGAACAGCATCAGCAAAAACAGTTTTTATAGCAGCTAATTCAGCTTTGTCTCCGGCATAGGTGCCAGGTGTGTGGGTGATAATAAGGTCTATGGTTTTATCTTCAGTGGGTAGTTGTGAAATAGCATGCCGCATCGACTTCTGGAAATTAGTACCATCAGGACTGATTCCGGTTTTGCTGGATATTTTTTCAAACCCCATTCCTATTGCTTCTACTACAATGTCACCCGACTTTAGCTGATGTCTGAGAACCTGTTCCAAAGCAAACACAGCAGCTCCTTCGCCAAGCACAAATGTATTCTGCTTTACAAGGGCGTAAGGCTGACATGGAAAAGCATTTTCGTAGAGTTTGGAGTAAATACCAACTGCTTTCATTTGAGCAATGGTAAAATCTGTCAGAGGCGCTTCTGTGCCGCCAGCCAGAAAACGTTGTGCCATACCTGCTTTAAGCCAGGCTGCGCCATTTGCTATCGCCATCAGGGCAGTGCTGCAAGTCATGGAGTGGCTGATTTGCCCACCTCCAGCGTTTACTGCGTGTGCTACCCAGCTAGACAAGTTACCTAAGGTAGTAGTAGGGGAGGCGTTGGAAGAAAGTTGCTCTTGCTGATAAGCCTCATAATGCTGCTCAAATAAACCTGTAGCTCCACGAGAGGAACCGATATTAACAGCTAAATCATCGGACAGGGGGCGATCTTCGTCAGAGGGCAGCCAACCAGCCTGTTGGCAAGCTTGCCTAGCTGCGTAAATAGCCATTAGCACAGAGCAGTCTAACTGCCTGTAAACTGGGTTCTGCTGTAAAAGCTCCTGTAAAAGTAGCCTGGCAGCAGGGGAGAGGAGGGCAGCAGGTATACGCTGGCCTTGATGTGTTACAGTAGAAAAAGCCGGTTTGCCAGCTTTATAAGCTGCTCCAATACTTGCTTCATTAAAACCAAGAGGGGAAATTATGCCTGTTCCCCTGATTACTATTTGTTGGTTGTCGTTTCCCAAAACAATACCTATTCTGCTGATCTGGCTTCAGCTACCAAGTCATGCATACCTGTTATTACCTCATACACCTGCTGTAGTTGTTGGTCTGTAATGCAGTAAGGGGGTATAATGTAAATGATGTTTCCTAAAGGTCGCAGTAGAACATCTTTATCCAGGGCAAAATTATATAGTTTATCACGAAGGCTACTAAAATATGAAGTGCCTCCTGCCTCGAACTCAATAGCTATAATAGTACCTTGTTGCCTTACTTCCTGCACATGAGGCAGCTGTTCTACCTGCTGTGCAAAAGCTGCGTGTTGTGCTGTGATGCGAGCTATATTCTGCTGTGTTTCTTCCTGCTGTAGCAGGTCAAAACTGGCCAGTCCGGCGGCGCAGGCTACTGGGTTGGCTGTATAACTATGGCCGTGGAAAAATGTTTTGGCTTTATCGTCATGCAGAAAAGCAGTATAGATTTGTTCATTGCAGGTTGTTACACCTAAAGCCATAGTACCACCTGTCAAGCCTTTGGAAAGGCAAACTATATCTGGCTTTTGCTGCAGGTAATGGCTGGCAAATGTACGGCCTGTGCGGCCAAAACCAGTCATTACTTCATCGGCTATAGTTAAAATGTTGTTTGCATGGCAGATGGAAAGTAACTGGTCCAGTACTTCTGGTCTATACATCACCATCCCGGCTGTGCCTAGCACCAGTGGTTCATAGATAAAAGCTGCTATATCCTGTTGCTGTGCTATCTGCTGTAATTGCTCTACTGCTTGCGCCTCTTTACCCGGAACAGGCACATCGATAAATTCTACGTCAAAAAGGTAAGACCAGAATGGAGCCGTAAAAGCACTGCGGCTGCTAACCGACATGGCTCCAAATGTATCGCCGTGGTAACTATCACGAAAAGCAACAATTTTATGTTTAGGATTACCTGTGTTGTCCCAGTACTGAATTGCCATTTTCAGGGCTACTTCAACAGCGGTAGAGCCATTATCAGAATAAAATACTCTATTTTGGCCTTCCGGTAAAACCTTTAGCAGGTTTTCTGCCAGCGTGACAGCGGCAGGATGAGTAAAACCGGCAAATATTACATGCTCCAGCGTTTGCAGTTGCTCTGCTACTTTCCGGGCAATATGAGGGTGGGCATGCCCATACAGATTCACCCACCAGGATGAAACTGCATCAATAATAGTTTTGCCATCCTCTGTAAACAAAAGTGCTCCTTCTCCACGCACAATGGGCACAGGCAGTGCAGCTGTTTTCATCTGCGTGTAAGGATGCCAGATAATATTGTTGTCGCGTTCGGCTAAATTCATTGTCAGTTATTAGAAGTTAGATGGTAGGCACTAGATACTAGATGCTAAGTTCATGCTAACTGTTTATAAGTGAAAGGACAAAAGTATTAACACATAAGACTTTAAGCTATATTGGAATTAATATACTGTTAATTACATGCTTAAATAGATATCAAGTTTGGGTTTAGCTTATTTTGTCTTGATACTAACTAGGAATCCCTTAATCATATGTTTTACTTGTTCCCTTTTTAATATTAATATTCTAGCGTCTGTAATCTAATGTCTTGATGTCTACTTATAAATAAGATGTAAATTCTTTGGCGTATTCGGCTACAGTGTCTTTACAGAAATCAGCTTCCTGGCGAATGGACGGTAAACGACGCAGGCCAGTATATTTGATAATAAAGTCTTCTGAAGTAGCGTTTTCTTCACCATTAAATATGATACCTGCCACAGGTATTTTGCGGTAGCGTAATACTTCTGCTGTAAGTAAGGTATGGTTAATGCTGCCAAGGTAGTTTCTGGAAACTAGCACTACTTCCAGGCCCAGTTGCTGTACAAGGTCAATTACTAAAGAACGCTTATTAAGAGGAACCATTAAACCACCGGCACCCTCCACAATAAGGTTATTTTGGGTTTGTGGCAGTTGCATGGCTTTGATGTCAATCTCAATACCTTCGGCGGCGGCGGCTTTATGAGGGGAAGCAGCCATTTTCAGGCGGTATGCTTCCGGGTGAAAAACAGACACAGGGTTAGAGACCAAGCTCTGCACTGTATCTGTATCAGTGAAATCAAGTCCTCCCGCCTGCACGGGCTTCCAGTAATCAGCGTTTAAGGCTTCGGTAAGTATGGCTGCGGCAACTGTTTTGCCAACGTCCGTTCCTATGCCTGTAACAAAATATCGTTTCATGTACCTTGAGCTATAGTCTTCACGAGACCATCAATTTCTTTTTCTGTATTAAATGCGTGTACTATTAAGCGGAGTCTTTCTTTGCCTTCTGGCACCGTCGGGCTCATGACAGGACGTACATCATATCCTTTATTTTGCAAATTGGCAGCCATTGTTTTCAACTGCTTTATGTCTGGCAGAAAAACAGATAAAATAATACTATCCTCTGGTCTGCAGCAGATGCCACTTATATTGTTTAACTGCTCGTGTAGTTTCGTTGCCAGTGTCTTTACCTTTTCCCGTTCCTTTTGCATTTCAGGTAGCAAAGCATATGCACTTTTTAAAGCAACCAGAGCATGCGTAGGCAAGGCTGTTGTATAGATGAAGGCACGGCTATAGTTAATCAAATATGCTTTCAAGATACCTGATCCGGCCACAGCTGCTCCGTGGCCTCCCATGGCTTTACCATAGGTAATGATCTGTGCAAACACCTGGTTCTGCAAACCAAGTGCAACCGTTAAACCCTCTCCCTGCTCTCCATACAATCCTACGGCATGAGCTTCATCTACAATAAGAGCTGCCTGGTGCTCCTGGCAAACCTGTGCCAGTTCCTGCAAGGGCGCTTTATCGCCATCCATAGAATATACCGACTCTATTACTACGTACACCTGCCCGGTTGCAAACTTTAGCTTTTGCCGCAGGTCCTGCACACTATTGTGTCGGAATGCGTATGTTTTAGCGAAGCTAAGGCGCATGCCATCTTTCATGGAGGCATGGCTGGCTTCGTCGTAAAATATTGTATCGCCCCGCTGTGGCAGGGCCGACAGAAGCCCAACATTAGCTGTATAACCAGAGTTAAAAAGTAGTGCAGCTTCAGTTTGATGAAAGGTCGCTACTGTTTTTTCCAACTCCTCAAACAGCAAATGGTTCCCAGACAAAAGCCGGGAGCCGGTTGCTCCCGAAGGTAAATAATTGTAGCGCTGTTCTTCCGCTTTTATCAGGTCACGCAGCTTAGTTGACCTGGCAAGGCCAAGGTAGTCGTTGGAGCAAAAGTCTACAAGGTTAGCTGTGGTCCTAAGCTGCCGCAGATTGCCCTGTGCTGCTCGTTCTGCCAGCTTTTGCTGTAGTCTCTTATTCAGATCCATAGGATACTATAGATATTATTACCTAGACAAAGTAAAGCCTCATATTCAAGCTATGTCTGGGTTTTAAGCAACTACTGTTTCTGACTGTTTTTCTTCTTTAAACGATTTCCTTGGTGTAAGCCCTAACAGGTTGAACATAGCTTTATCAGCGTCAAAATCAGGGTTAGGCGTTGTAAGTAGTTTTTCTCCTGTGAAGATAGAGTTAGCTCCGGCTAAAAAGCAAAGCGCCTGCTCCGTTACGCTCATCTGCTCCCGGCCTGCTGACAAACGCACCATTGACTTTGGCATCAGGATACGGGCAGTGGCAATCATGCGCACCATTTCCCACACCGATACCCGTGGCTGGTTTTCCAGTGGAGTACCTTTAACAGGCACCAATGCATTTACTGGCACCGATTCCGGGTGCTGTACCATATTAGAAAGGGTAAAAAGCATGCCAATACGGTCTTCGTCTGTTTCACCTAAACCTATAATGCCTCCTGAACAAACAGATATACCAGCCTCACGAACGTGGTCAATGGTTTGAAGACGGTCTTCGTAAGTGCGGGTGGTAATGATGCTGGCGTAGTTTTCTTCTGAGGTATCCAGATTATGGTTATAGGCATATAAGCCCGCCTCTTTAAGCTTTTGTGCCTGATACTCGTTTACCATGCCTAATGTACAGCAAACTTCCAAACCCATGTCATTTACTCCTTTTACCATGTCTAATACACGGTCGAAGTCGCGGTTATCGCGTACCTCACGCCATGCAGCACCCATGCAAAAGCGAGTAGAGCCACCTTCTTTCGCACGTCGTGCTGATGCCAGCACCTGTTCCTGGCTTAGTAGCTTGTGAGCGTCAACACCAGTATGGTAACGTGCCGCCTGCGGACAATAAGCGCAATCTTCAGGGCAACCTCCTGTTTTAACAGATAATAAAGTACAGACCTGCACCTCGCCAGTAGCCTGATATTGCTTATGGATGTTTGCCGCTTCTACAATTAATTCCAATACCGGCTTATTATAAATTGCCTTTATTTCTTCCAGACTCCAGTCGTTGCGGATGTCTTTGTTTTGTCCGTTTTGCGTCATGGTACTAGTAATTTAGAATGCGAAGGTAATTTGAAGATTTAGGAATTAAAAATACATAAATCCTTGGGAAGTGGTGGATAAATAGCTAACTGCTTCTGCTGTTGTACCTTCTCTGTGGAAAAATTGTTTTGTGAATTTGTTGAGAACAAAACCACCCACTTGCTGACCTGGTAGATCTGAAGTTCGCATATTATCTGCCGTATCAATATTATCCTTTATCAGTACCGGAATGCCATATAAGAGCCCTCTTACTTTACAAGAATGCCGTTCTTTATCCATAGCATCAGCTATGCTTAAAGTATTGGGATTTACTTCTATGAAAGAGTTTACCTTTGAGCCATCTTTGGCTATGGCTTAAAGGTGCTTTAGGTACATTTTGGTGATTGATCTGGCTGCAAGCTCCCCTTCTGCATCTTTTGCAGGGGTTCATCAATAGTTATTTCTTATAGCGTAAAGTCATTATAAGCATTATCAATAGACGCTTTGTTCTGGCTCTTTTCGGTAGAACCGGTGCCATAAGAACTAAATTAAAACGGGGTTAATGTTAAACCTGCAAGTGAACTGTTTCTCCTGTTTATAATGGTGATTTTTAATAAAGATGATTTTAAAAGGTTAGCATTGAGAATTTGATAGGGTAAATGTTGCAGAAATAAATGATATGGTTAGAGGATAGAAATAGTTTAATTCAATGGAATATATTTTATATAGATGTTTTGACAACAAATTGGTTATAATTTGGTAATAATATGATTAAAGCAGTTACTTTGCCTTAATCACAAATTGTGAAAAAAAATGTATGAAAAGTTTTTTAGATACTGATAATGTATATAAAGTTGCTATTAATCCAGTAAAGATTGTAAAGTACCTTTCTGTAATAGTATTATTGCTGTTAATATTTAATATTATTAACATTGTAGTACAGTATAATATGCCTGAAAATGCTTGGCAAGCCCGTTTACTAGATAAGTTTTTCAATTTTAATGGGGAGAATAATCTTCCATCCTTTTTTTCATCACTTCTTTTGTTTTTTGCCAGCATACTTTTATACTCTATTTATGCACCGACCAAGCTTAAATTTAATCGTAAAGGGAAAAAAGAATGGCTTGTATTGGGGCTCATCTTTTCTTTCCTGGCCTTAGATGAAAGTGTACAAATACATGAAGCAAGTTCAAATCTTGTGAGGCCTTTGTTGAAGAATGACTTGGATGGCCTATTACATTGGGCATGGGTAGTACCTTACTTCCTTTTCTTTTTGGCTGTGGCTGCTTATTTGTTTAAATTTGTTATAACGCTACCAGCTTTTACCAGGAATCTATTTATACTATCAGCTTTTCTTTTTGTGGGTGGGGCTATTGGACTTGAGCTGTTTGAAGGATACTTTTTTAAATTATATGGCTTAAACCACATTTACAATCAGTTGCTTTACTGTTTGGAAGAGTTGATGGAAATGGTAGGAGTAACTGTCTTTATCTATGCCTTACTTCATTATATCTATAATTATGGGGTAGCAATGTTGTTTATCCCTGGTAATGTAGAACTTCGGGAACCACTGCAAACCCAAAAGGCAGAAGAACCAGTTGCTGAGTATAGCTCAGAAGAAAGATAGTTACAAAGATCTAGATACAAGTAAGAAAGAAAAGATAAAGCAGATGCTTCATGGCATCTGCTTTATCTTTTAAGCCAGAAGAACGCCCTTATAGGTGAAATAAAGGATTTCTAATGATAGGTAGTTCAATTCTATTAGGAGTTAAAGTGATACAGAAAAGTAATAACACCCGTAAATGCAGGTTTCTTATTGTCTTTAATTTCCATAGTTACCTCTAGTTGTGCTTTGGCAATTCCTCTAAGATCTTTTAAGGAAAGGAGTTTTACCCGAAGTCTTACCTGACTATCTACAGTTACAGCCTGGTTAAACCGCAGGCTTTCTATCTCATAATTTACCTGCATCTTCAGGTTTTCTATAGATACAATCTGTCCCCACAGATATGGAAGAAGCGATACTGTAAGATAACCATGAGCAATTGTGCTTTTAAAGGGAGATTCAGTTTTAGCCCTTTCTGTATCTAAATGTATCCACTGGTGATCTAGTGTAGCATCGGCAAATTGGTTTATTTGATCCTGTGTGATAGTATGATACTCTGAAAACCCCATTTCAGCTCCTTCATATTGCGCAAGTTCTTCGAAGCTTTTTATTGTTAGTTTACTCATGTATATGAACAATTATGTTTGATGTGTTATTGCAGATACATCTATTTTGTAGCAGTACAGAGTGTAAAGGTAAGTTCTTTTGCTTGATTGCTGAAAAAAGAGGAAATTTAATTAATAACATATTATTGCTTCTGTTAACTCAGTATGCTTGCTCAATACAGCGGGAGTTAGGAGTACTACTTAATAAAAAAAGCATCTATGCCATAAAGGCACAGATGCTTCACCTGAACTGAAAGAAGAATGTTTATTTAGCTTTCCCTTCTATAATCTCGCCATTGCGGTACGTAACAGTTTGGGTTACTTTTCCTTCTTCACTATAATACTTCCATTCGCCTGTTTCACGGTTATTTCTATACTGACCTATAACTTCCGTTTTGCCGTTTTCAAAGTACTGTTTGTAAGTTCCAAAGCGGAGACCGTCTTTGTAGTTTGTTTCGGACTTGGTTTTGCCTGATGGATAGTAAATGTAGCTGGGTGCTATAACCTTTCCGCTTTCATATTTTTGCCTCTCTTTTACCTGACCATTCTCATAGTATGAGAACCGATCTCCAGTTAGTTTATCTGCTGCATATGTTTCAGTTATCTCTACTTTTTTGCCTGGTGCATCAAAATAAGATTTCCAGTTGCCATGCTTCTGCTTGTCTTTGTACAGCTCCTCAGCCTGAATGTTTCCAGAGGAGTAGTAAAGTGTTATCTTACTATCTGCGCCATTGTTGCTGGAGTTTATCTCTTTTGTCAGTTTACCATCTTCTGCAAAATATTGAGCCAAGCCACTAATCTCACCATTCTTATATGTTATTTGGCTACGGGTTTTACCACTTTCATAATAAGATCTAGATGGTCCATGCATTTTTCCAGCTATGAAACTTCCTTCAGTGCTTAAACTGCCGTTGCGGTAGTAACTTTTAAAAGAACCATTTTTTTGCCCGGCAACATTTGTTACTTCAGTTTCAAGTTGGCCATTGTCGAAGTAGGTTTTGTAAGAACCCTCTAACATACCATTACGATAGGTTGCTTCCGTTTCTAGCTGCCTGTTAGGGAAGTAGGTTTTGGCAAGCCCGTTTTGCTTGCTGTTTTTGTAGTTAATTTCAGACTTAAGTTTCCCGTTTTTGTAATAATCTTTGACGAGCCCTTCCGGAAAGCCATTTACAAATTCAGCCTCTTTCTTTATCGTGCCATCTTCATAAAAGGTTCTGAATAAGTTGCTTTGCTGATTATCCTCAAAGCTACCTTCCTGAAGTAATCTTCCATTAGGGAGATAAGCTTTAAAAGGTCCCTGCTTTACATCCTTAACATATGTTAGCTGCATTTTAGGATTTCCATTAGGATAAAATTCTGTGAAGATGCTATCCTTTTTACCTTCTACAAATTTAGCTAGAGCTTCCTGTTCACCAGTAGGATAATAGCGCTTATAGAAGCCCACAATGGCTGAATCGGGAGTGATGTAGTATACTTCTTTGATTGAAGTTTTACTCTCGTCGTGATAAGTGATAACTTTTTTTTGTGCAAAGGCCACTGTTTGTATTAGGCCTAACACCAACAATGCTGAAAGAAATTTATTCATACTAAAGTAAACCGGGTAAGCTTAACTGCTGCTTCCTTTTTATAACTGTTTAAAAACCCTAAAGCAAAAGAGAAACCCCGACTTTGGTGCTAAGGCTGCTTCACTATTTTACCTTTCGGACCACTATGACCAACTTTACTTGGCATGTCTTTTTGCTTGATGTAGACATGCCACCAGGAAGTTCTGTCATCAGACTTTGCTATTCTTATAACTTTTTCTTTAGCCTGAACATCTTTTCTGCTGAACAATATGGTCCAGCAAGTATAGGTGGTCAATAAGATGACTAAAAAAGCAAAGCCTGACAATCCTGCAATAAAGCTTAAATCATGGGAGCGGGATGGCAGTGTAAGCAGGTTCATGTGAATGATCATGATTCCTACCATCATACTGCCTGCCATCATCCATTTATCTACAGATGATAATGTGTTTCTACCAAATTCGCTTTTATCATCAGCACACAGTAACATGCCTAGCATGCCAAGGACAATCAGTCCTATCAAACTACAATAAGTCAAGATTAGTTCTTCCATACCCAAATATGGAAGTTTATCATTATCTGTTAATTAAGTTCGTGTTAAGAAAATGTAAGTAATTCACTTTTCCATTAAACTATCCTGCCCCTGCTCTAAAATAAAGAAGCCCTACGTGTGATAACGTAAGGCTTTATGCAAAATATATGCCGCAAGTAAGATTACATTTTCTCTATCACGATGGATGATGCACCGCCGCCGCCATTGCATATACCTGTAACGCCAATTCTGCCACCTTTTTTGTCCAAGACGTTGCAGAGCGTAACCAAAATACGGGCACCTGAGGCACCTAAAGGATGTCCTAAAGATACAGCTCCACCATAAACGTTTACATTATGTCCCTCCAGACCTAGTTTTTGGTTATTAGCTATGGACACGACCGAAAAGGCTTCGTTAATTTCGTAATAGTCTACTTCTGTCGCGTCAACACCTGCGTTTTTAAGTGCCTTTGGTATAGCCAGCGATGGCGTTGTTGTGAACCAGATGGGATCCTGTTCTGCATCGGCGAAGCCACGTATTTTAGCAATAGGCTTTACACCAAGTTCTTCCGCTTTTTCTTTACTCATAAGCAGAATGGCTGCGGCACCATCATTAAGTGTTGAGGCATTGGCAGCTGTTACCGTGCCGGCTTTATCAAATACAGGGCGTAAGCCAGCCATCTTTTCAAAGTTTACTTTCCTGTATTCTTCATCTTCCGTAACCAGCATAGGTTTTTTGCCACGTTGCGGGACCTCCACCGGTACAATTTCATCTTTCAAGTAACCTGCTTCGGCGGCTTCTGCTACTTTCTTATAAGAGGCTGTCGCGTACTCGTCCTGCATTTCGCGGGTAATTTTCATTTCACGGGCAGTGTTTTCAGCAGCGTTACCCATATGGAAATCGTTGTATACATCCCACAGGCCGTCTTTTAATAAGCCATCTGTCATTTGCCCATGCCCCAGCTTACCGCCCCAGCGTGCTTTGTCCAGGTAAAACGGCACGTTAGACATACTCTCCATGCCACCAGCCACTATTATGTCTTTATGACCCAGCATAATAGCTTGTGCCGCAAACATAACAGCTTTTGCACCTGAGGCACATACTTTGTTTACAGTAGTGCATTCCACTTCATGGCCAAGTCCTGCCAAGACAGCTGCCTGCCGGGCAGGAGCCTGCCCCAGATTGGCAGAAAGAACATTACCCATGATTACTTCCTGCACTAGGGCTTTATCTATTCCTGCTTTTTTGACAGTACCTTTTATGGCTGTTGCACCTAGCTGTGTAGCAGAAAGGCTGGCTAAAGCTCCTCCGAAACTGCCAATTGGTGTGCGAACTGCCGAAATAATATAGACTTCTTTTATTTGCATAATACCTTATATACTTTGTTAGTTATGTGAAATTAGGAGAATTGAGTGCAAAAGCAAAACGATTGTTAGGTGAACTGGAGTGTCAAAAGAGCAAAAGATTGATTATTGTTTGCAATTAATTCGAGTTTCAGTTGGCTCTGTTGTTCAAGTTTTATGCGGCTTGCTTTTATGAGCATCTTTCTTCCAGGTTTTTTTGGAAAATAAACCTTTTGCATATATAAATCTAATTATGCTCTGGTTACCTCGGGCGTTTATAATCAGTAATTTCTAAGCAACCTAACTTACTTTATAATGAAACGACTATTACTGGCAGCAGGCAGCTGCTAAAAAGCCGCTCACGCACGATGTCTACGATAGCTGGAAAGGTGTGAGGAACTCTGAAATTTCAAACAACGGTAATTATGTAATGTTTACGGTGAACCCGCAGCAGGGGGATGGCGATGGCTTTGGTCTGTTAAACCAGATGTGGCAGGCGAAGCAACGGAATAAATAATCTGAGACTTTTTGGAAAGGGGAGCTGATGAAAGTCTGCTCCCCTTTTTGTTTTGTATGAATATTAATTAGCTGATTAAAGAAGTCTTAGCTGTACTAATTCTATAATAGCTTAATGAAGGAAAGGGTAATGTAGTCTATGCTTGCTATGTTTTTACTATTTGATAATATGTGTGTTATGTCTGATGCGTGTATATAACAAAGGGTGTTCTAAAAGCTCTTAATGGCCTCGCCGCCTTATTATTACTATATACTTTTTTTGCAAAATGCAGCTGTTTATAGCTCAACAGTGTTCAGAGGGGGAGCTTCCTGTTCCATGTTATTTATAGAGAGATGGCAATTTTGCCTACTAAACTGTCATAAGTACACTGAATTATTTTTTTATTGGCATCACCAAAAATTGCACAGTTTTACTAACAAAAATTGAGTGCCTTCGTATAAGAAGTAGTTATAGTTATTGATGTTAAAGTTGCCTTTTATTAGACGATTTAGTTGAAGCGTATTGTGTTAAAAAGGGAGACCAGGCTTGACAAAAGCATATAGCAAACTCTAATTTCTTGTGAAATAATAACTTGTAGTATAGAGTGCTGATTTATATTATAATTGAAGGCCTAGTTTGTAACAGAAGATAATTGTTATCTTATATAAAGACAATTGTTACAAATTTAAATTATATTTTATTGAAGTTTAGGAAACTAATAATTTGTTTTGTACATTAATATAACAGAAACTAACGATTAATAGGGTTCTTCTTTATTCTACTTCACGTTTTGCCTAAAATTGGTAAATGAAACAAGTATAATGCATTTATAATATCTGAATATAAATTTTTGTGTAGCTAATAGTCTAAATTACTTATGAACGAACTTGACAAACTCCGCGATGGCTTAATGAACAGCAGCATCTTATTAATGAAGGACTATGGAAATCAACTGGAGTGCTCTTTTGTAAGGGAGGGGCTTGTGATCCGAAGCTTTTTTATTAAAGATGAAATATTAGCTACTGCACTAAAAAGATCAGGAGTCAATGGTATTATTGAAGGGGTAAATTTTGAGGTATTCAGAAATACATTTGATAGTTTCTCATTGCGTGTTAAAGCTAAAAAGCTTTATTCTGAATTAAGCGCTAATCTGACATATCAAACCAGTTCAAATGCTATGGCAGCAACTGCTTAAATAATTTAGCTCTCAAGTATTATTTTCATAATTACGTTTATAGCCATGCACTAATAACAGTACATGGCTATAAATTTTTGTTTAAAGCCTTTATTGTTACTTAGAACTTATTTTTGTGAACAGGATAACTTATGAATAACCTTCCAGTTCTGTTAAAGCTTTTGGTGTTTTCATAAACTGGCCCGTTCCAAAAGCTACTTCTTTTCCTTTATCACTGTACAAGGTAGCTTCTGCTACAAAAAGATTCCTCGCTTTAGAACGTACGGTACCTATAGCTTTCAAATTACCTCTATCCACAGGCCGTATCAGGTTAATCTGAAAAGAAGATGTTACAATAAACACATCCTTCACTAAAGACGCAACAGCAAAGTATGCGGCATCATCAAGTAGTTTAAAGTACACAGAGCCATGTATAGCCTGCGATCCATGAAAAAATTTTGGTTCAATTGGTAACAGGATCTCAGCTTTTTCATGTGCCACATGTATTTTGCTGTCACTATAAAACTCCTGAATATTGGCTGAATGGTAAAGCATTTCAAGCTTTTGATAATGTTCTTCTGTTTCCATTTCCAGTTCTTTATATTGCATGCTTTTCCCTGAGCTATCTTTGTAAGACACACTTTTCTAAATAATCAGAAGCTTTTTATGGTGTATAGTTAACTTCAATTTGTACACGATCACCGCCGCTGTACTCCTGCATAAGAATGCTTATCTTATCTGCCTCATTGTAATAAGTGGAGACCCCTTTTATGATACCAATAGCCAGTTGTGCCATTCGGCGTTGGGAATGGTAATCTATAATAAGTTTAGTGGCATTGATGCGGGTGACATGTAACACAGGTGGTGTAGCCTCTGGTGCGCTTACGCGTACTGCCCGATGCATAGAATTCTCTGTCTGCTCAACCAGGTCGAGCGTGCGCCATGTGGGATTAATGTACAACTGGTAAATATCAATTAAATCAGGTACTAAAAAAGAACCAAGTTGTTCCAGGAGTGTACTAACAGGTATATTCCATGTGGTTGCGGCGGTATTAACCAGCGCCTTTAAATCTTCATCTGGGTATATTTCTGTAGCCGCAAACTGACCTCGTGAAACGTTAGAGTTTTGTATTAAAGAGTGCCAAGCCTGAAGTCCTTTTTCCTGCTGAATAAACTTCTTGAATTGTAAAAAAATAAAACCGTGCATGCTGTACAGTAATTAAGTATAGGGTGATTTCTACTGGCGGCGACACCTTAAAACGGTGTTACCTCTTTATGAGCTTTTGCTGATTACCAGTCAGGTTTAGACTTATCAGGCTTACGGGTCGCTTTTTTTGGCAGTTGCTGTATGTACTGAAGTTCGGCATCTCGCATGGCATCCAGTAATAGTTTTGCCCTTTCGGGACTAATATTCATTTGTTGCAGCCGTGTACGTTGCGTTTGTGCCCGTTGTTCATCCTCTGGTAGGTACTCCCGACTGCTGCCACGAGTTTGCTGCTGCTGATCGTAAGTGCTGTTCAGGTTCTGGCCCTGAGTGTCTCCTGGGTTTCTTCCTGCAGCCCCCTCTCTTTCCTGCTCTACCGGTTGACCATCCTGATCCGGGACTTGCAGTGAACTACCACCGCTTTTCTGATTCTGACCATTTGGGTCTGATTGAGGCTTATCCATCTCTTCCTGTTCTGTACCCTTGTCATCAGGCTTTTTCTTTGGCTGAGGCTCTAAATTCTCTTTAACTGGCGGGGGAGCCTGTTGGCTATCTTCTTGGTTTGATTCTTGATTCTCAGGTAACTTGTCCTGTCCGACATCTTCAGCCTGCTCAGGGTGTAATTGCAGGTATTTTTTGAGCAGCTCAAAATTATAACGGGCACTTTCGTTTGAAGGATCAGACTCCAGTGCCTGTTTGTATAAAGCTGTTGCGTGCTTAAATTTATTTTGTGAAGTAGCTATATTCCCAAGCTGTAGGTGAACAACTGAGTGGAGGTAACGGGAAGGATTATCTGCTAATAAACGGTACTGTTCCTGTGCCTTGGTTAACATGCCTGCTCTGTAATATGAGTGAGCTAAGTTGAGCCGGATCTGGTCATCCTCAACCTCTAAGTCGTTTAGTAAATAGTCATAAGCTGTGATTGACTTAATGTAGTCTTGTTGAGCATAGGCAGCAGCGGCCTCTTTGGTGAAGCGATTTGTTCTTGATATCGTTTGTAAGCCTCCATTAAGCAAGCTGACCAGAAACAAGATATAGAGCAAAAGCCTCATATCCGGATGATTTTAATTGTTAGCAACACATCCAACACAATAAGAAGAAGAGCCAGTGCAAGCGGATATACATACTTGTTAGCTGTTACGTCTATTGTTTTGCTTTCCCGTAGTTCACCCTCAATGTTATTTATGGCATTGATCAGGCTACTAACTTCACTAATCCGGTCTGTTACCTCAAAGTACTTTCCACCTGTAAGCTCTGCTAAGCGAACAAGAGGCTCTGGGTTTAGCTTTGTAATAACTGGTTTACCATCGTTGTCTCTTTTAAAATCTTGCCTGATAGGTATTCGGCTTCCTTCTGCTGTTCCAATACCTAAGGTAAACACACGAATGTTTGATTCTCTTAAGCGTTCTGCCATCACTTCTGTAGCTTCTCCGAAATCCTCGCCATCGCTTATAAGTACCAGCACATGTGCTTTCTGCTCTTCCTGCTCCGGATAGGTGTTTACATTAAACTTCTCCTGTACAAGCTGTAATACTGGGGCGTAGTTAGTGCCGGAATAGGGGAGGAGGCTTGTTCTCAGTGTCTGTATGTAAAGTTCCAGTGCGTTTTGGTCATAGGTTAAGGGGCTTTGGATAAAAGCTTCGTCAGAAAATATAAGCAGACCAATACGATCGGAGTTGAACCTACTGATAAGACGCAACATTTCATGCTGTGCTTTAACAAGTCTTGATGGTTGTACATCGATTGCGTCCATAGACCTAGAGAGGTCTACAGCAATGTATAAATCTTTGCCTATTGTTTTTATTTCCTTTTTCATAGCGCCAAACGATGGCCCCAGTATAGAGATAAGGATAAGCACAACATACAGGTGGCGTATGATAAACTTAATCCAAATGCTGTGCGGGTACTGCCGGAAAAATTTTGCGACTCGCCTTACTCGTAATAAATACCCCACATAAAGTCCTAGGAACAGCGTTCCAAAAAGAATTTCAAGTAGTGTAATGTTTTGGTACCAGGTCATGGATTTAAAAAAGTCTGCAAATATAATTTGTGTTGCAGCTTGCAAATATACTAAAGGCTGCTTTACAATTGCCTAAATACAGATGCTGATACAGCAACGTTTGTGTAATATTGTCAAGCAATAACGCTTAAAGTACTTTTAACTGATAACATATAAAACTTAATTTTTTTTTAGAAAACACCTTGGAAGAGGAAGCTTAATAGAATCAGGAGTTTATGTTCTTGTTAAGCTAATATCAGGGATAGAATAGGCGTTGAATGCACAAAATTTAAGTATTAGTGTTGTTTAGTTCAAACAAATGTTATATGTTTGCATCACTTTAGCAGAAAGTACCACGGAGAGATGGGTGAGTGGCTGAAACCAGCAGTTTGCTAAACTGCCGTACTCGTAAGGGTACCGGGGGTTCGAATCCCCCTCTCTCCGCAAGTGGAAATATTTAGAAAAACATTTTGGATTTCTAAAAAACTTCACTTAGTTTTGCACCGCAATTAACCACTAAACTTTTAAAGTTAACTGGTTAAAAGCAAAGTTCGGGGTGTAGCGTAGCCCGGTATCGCGCCACATTTGGGATGTGGAGGTCGTAGGTTCGAATCCTGCCACCCCGACTTAAAAATTTCGGAAGTAATTCCGAAATTTTTTGTTTATAGGAAGTTCACTACTTTCCCACAAACACTGGTCTCGTAGCTCAGCTGGATAGAGCAACTGCCTTCTAAGCAGTAGGTCTTTGGTTCGAATCCAAACGGGATCACATTTAACAAAAAAAGCACCTGTAAATCAAATATTTACAGGTGCTTTTTTTGTTAGGTCAAGTTATAGGTCAAGTTTAGGTTTGAAAAGATTTAGATATTAGCAGTAAGGATAAGGGTATAGTAGCGCAACTGCTGATTCATAATCATTAGGTGCCTGATTCTACCCTAAGTGGGCCACATTGATATTTAAGTGCCCACACTATTTATTCAGAGTATAGACGCTTTTTTATTCGCAAACAATTTGAGAAATAAGAGTTTCTATTGGGATGGTGATGTAAGATTTAACCTAAACAGATATTCTCAATAAAATTTGCTCGCCTTTGAAACTCTTAAGTAGGAGGTGTCTTAATTAGATTCATCACTAAGGTAGACTACTTTTTAGCTTGTTTTTTAATTCTCTAATTACAGCTCAGTTCTTTAGCTTTCTTTTATTCCTTTTCTCGGTATAGTATCTCTCACTTAAGCCTAAGGAACTGAAATCATATATAATCAACTTCGAGATGTATATATTAGATGGAAGGCTTGTATATTATAGATGTTTACTGGTAGCTGCAGAGAATGTGCCACACCAATTCTTTACTATTGAATACTAGTTTATCTTAAATGGAAGTACAAAGTGGCTTTTGATTATGAATTAGTTGTCGAGTGCCATCAATAATTTTTTAAGGGTGCAGTAGTCCTAATTCCTTAATATATGTGGGCACAAAGATATAGGTTTGCTATCTTTGTTAAGCACGTTTGAAAGCATCGCAGATTTTATGATGTTTTAATTTATTATGATACTAGAGCGAGACCCACAAATAAAATACACCTTTTCAGGACACGAGAAATTTCAGTGCAGGCATCTATGGCTTAAGAAAGGGTATGATTACTTACAACTTAACAAATCTTTTACAGATGAGGATGCTGTAATAGATTTAGGAGTTGGTAAAAACATGGTTGCCTCTATTCGATTTTGGCTTAAGGCTTTTGGTATAACAGACGCTAAAGACCAAATAACGGAAGTTGGAGAGCTTTTATTGAATGATAAGGGGTTTGATGAGTACTTGGAAGACGATGCCAGTCTTTGGCTATTACACTACCTTTTAGTTAAGACAAATTTCGCTTCTACCTATTCTTTGATATTTAATGAGTTTAGAAAGGAAAGGCAGGAATTTAACTCTGATAACTATGAAGCTTTCATCAAGAGAAAATCAGATGTGATTCCTGGTCTCAATTTTAACTCTAATACAATCCAAAGTGACTTTGATATCTTCAAGAAGATGTATGTGTCTTCTGCAGAAGATTATAAAAATTTTGATGATAGTTTTATAGGTATACTTACTGACTTGCACTTGGTAGGTACTGTACAAAGAGAAGAAAGCTCCGATTCTGATAAAACGAGGAAGAAGACAAGACAGCTCCTTTTCATTAATAACAGAGAGAGAGAGAGTTTACCCGTAGAAATTTTACTTTACTCTATACTTGATAACTCTAATTACAGCACTTCTATAAGCTTACCAGCGCTTGAGAATGATTTTAATAGTCCTGGAAACGTATTTGCGTTGAGCCGAGCTGGCCTTGTGTCAAAAATACAGGAAGCTCAAGAAAAATACCCTTCAGACATCATCTATACTGATCACGCAGGTATCAAAGAATTACAGTTCAAGAGAAAAGTTGATCCGATAGAAATGCTTACTTCTTATTATGAGAAATAATTACACCCCCTCTATCAATATCATTCGTGATATTGATAGAGAAGTTACATATATACCTACACCTAACACAAAGCGTACAGTAAGCCAAATTATTGAGGACTTTAGAAATGGAGTTCGTTCATTTAATTTAATTGGTTCTTACGGCACAGGTAAGTCTTCATTTCTTCTTGCACTTGAGCTAAGCTTGAAGGGCACTAAGCCTTACTTTAGTGTGCCCTTCATAAAGGATCAGAACTTTGGGACACTCAAAATTGTAGGTTCTTACAAGAGCATTATTGAGACCTTTGCTAATCAGCTAGACATAACTGTTGATACAGATGTTACTGATAACATTCTTACGGAGTTAGTTAGCTTCTACAAAAGCTTAGGTAGTCAGCCGTTGCTGTTTATTGTGATTGACGAATTCGGTAAACTTCTTGAATATGCTGCGCAAAATAAGCCAGAGCGAGAGCTTTACTTTATTCAACAGCTTGCTGAACTTGCAAATGACACTAAGTACAACTTTGTGCTCATAACAACGATTCACCAAAGCTTTGAAAGTTATGGATATGCACTATCTGATTCGCAAAGGCAGGAGTGGACAAAAGTTAAAGGAAGGTTCAGAGATGTGACTTTCAATGAGCCTGTTGAGCAGTTGCTGTACTTAGCTTCTGAGCACATAACTGAAGCAAGAAAGACTAACACTAATCAGAATAGCCTTACACACTCTTTTGATCTCTTTTTAGAATCGAAAGCCTTTAGCTATAATGAAGGCTTTAGTAAAGAATTAAATTCCAAGGTATATCCTTTGGATTTAATATCAGCTAATGTGCTAACACTTGCGCTACAGCGTTATGGACAAAATGAGAGGTCCTTGTTTTCTTTTCTTGAAAGTACGGACCATACGAGCCTTGCACACCATAGGACAGCACAAGATCCTTTCTACAATCTAGCTAATGTGTATGACTACTTACATTTTAATTTCTATTCGTACTTAACGTCTAGGTTTAATGATGACTTTGCAGCTTGGGCTTCAATAAAGTCTTCTTTAGAGATTGTAGAGAGAGAGTTAACAACTGACTTAGCAGCTTATATAAAGTTAATTAAAGCTATTGGTTTAGTAAATGTATTTGCTGCCTCTGGTGCAGTTTTGGACAGAAACTTCTGGACAAGCTATGCATCCTTAAGCTTAGGAATTCCAAATGCTGATGACCTTCTAAAGAATCTAGAAACAAAGAAGATCATATTCTTCCGCAATTATAGCCAAAGGTATATTCTTTTTGAGGGTACTGATCTTGATATCCAAGCTGCAATGAAGGAAGCAGTTGGAAAAGTAAGTGATATCAAAAATATAAAGTCAGCATTAGAAAAGTATATCTCATTACCACCTGTTCTAGCTAAAGCTGAATCTTATAAAAAAGGTACTCCGAGAGCTTTTGAATTTGTTATATCTGATTCTCCTATTGATACCCAGCCAAAAGGAGAAGTAGATGGTTTCATCAATCTTATATTCAATGAATCCCTAAGCATTGATGAGCTTCAAAAAGTTTCAGAGAGCCAAAAAGAGGCTATTCTGTACGCTTATTATCAAAACTCAGCTGATATAAAGAAGCTACTACTAGATATTGAGAAGAGTAAAAAGGTGCTAGAAGATAACGAAGGTGATAGAGTGGCGAAGCGAGAGTTAAGTGGTATCATTGAACATCAGAAGAAGCTTCTAAACCATTACTTGGTTGATAATCTATATAGTAAGAGCTCAGATATAATTTGGTATTGGGGTGGTCAAAAAGTTAGACGAAACTCCAAGAAGCTGTTCAACTCATTACTATCAGATATATGTGAGGAAGTATATAAAAAGGCACCTATTTTTAAGAATGAGCTAGTAAACAAGCATAAAGTTTCTACTGCTATACATTCAGCTAAGAAAAACCTTTTTGAAGCTCTAGTACAACATCATAACAATATAGATTTAGCTTTTGCTCCAGGCAAGTTTCCGCCTGAGAAAACTATTTACATTACACTATTAAAGGTTAATGGTCTAGAAATCGGAGGGGAAGAAATTAGCATTGCTGCTGAGTCTTCCTTCAAAGGCGTTTGGGATCACAGTCTTAGTTTCCTAGAGGAAGCAAAGAAAGAAAAGACAAATCTAAAGAGATTTGCCGAAGGATTAGGAAGAAGGCCTTTTAAGTTGAAGGAAGGCTTAATTTCCGTGTGGATCCCAGTATTCTTGTTCTTAAAGAGACATGATTTTGCCTTGTTTGGCAAGGATGGATATATACCTGAACTTACAGAACAAACTTTAGAACTCATTTCTAAAGACCCTCAAGATTATTGGATTAAAGCTTTTGATTTAGAAGGAGTAAAACTAGACCTATTCAATAGCTACAGAGTACTCCTTAACCAAGAGACAAGAGAAATATTTTCAAATCAGGCGTTTATTGAAACAATCAAGCCTTTCCTTGTTTTCTATAGGCAACTCCCAGAGTACTCTAAGAATACGAACAGATTAACAAAAGAGGCTTTAGCTATTCGAGAAGCTATCATTAAATCGAAAGACCCTGAAGAAACCTTCTTTGTTGCTTTTCCAGCAGCTCTTGGCGTGTCAACACAGCAACTCCAGGAGAATGCTTCTTCACTAAATCAATATGTTCCAAAGTTACAAGAGGCTATTACAGAGTTAAGAACAAGCTATGATCGGTTATTAAATAGGATTGAGGAGTACATACAAAGCGAGATTATTGGTGACAGCCTTTCTTTTATAGAATATAAAGAGCAACTACAAAAGAGGTTCAAGAAGTTAAAGAAACATATGTTAGTCGGCTATCAAAAAACTTTTGTCCAACGTTTAGGCTCAGAAATAGATGAAAGGAAAGCTTGGTTAGAATCTTTGTGTCAAGCAATAATAGGCAAACCTCTTGATACTATAAGCGATAAGGAAGAGATGCAGCTCTATAACAAGTTTGGATCTCTGATCTTAGAACTGGATAGCCTTACAGAAATTTCTAAACAAGACATAAATGACGATAAGGAAGAAGTTTTAGGTATCCAGTTCAGTACTTTTGTTGATGGAATAAAGAAGAGTTTAGTTAGATTACCAAAGGATAAAGCATCAGAGATAAATGAGGTAAAGAAGACATTTGAGAAATCGTTGTCAAGTGACTCAAGAGTCAATATCGCTGCTTTAGCTAAACTACTTAAAGAATTGATTCAGAATGGCTAAAATAAGACATGTATTAGGGATATCAGGGGGTAAGGATAGCGCAGCTTTAGCTATTTATATGAAAGATAAGTACCCTAACCTTGATATAGAGTACTACACAAGTGATACAGGTAAAGAGCTTGATGAAACATATCAGTTGATTGAGAATCTAAAAATATATCTGGGTAAACCAATTCAAATATTAAAGGGTGCAGAAGGAAGTCATTTAGATCCTTTCGACCATTTTTTGCAATCGTACGGTGGTTATTTACCTTCGTCTATGTCGCGTTGGTGTACGAAGAAGCTTAAGCTGGAGCCTTTTGAGAAGTATGTTGGAGAAGATCTTGTAGTTTCTTATGTAGGAATTCGTGGTGACGAAGATCGTGAGGGGTATATTTCAAGACGTACAAATATCCAGTCGATTTTCCCTTATCGCCAAAATATTTGGAGTGAAGATGTTGTATTAAAATTCTTAAATTTTGATTTAGAGAAAGCTGTTGCACTTACTGATACTGTATATTTAGGAAAGAAAAAGGCTGATTTCATAGATGTCCTTGCAAAAGAGGTTACTCCTAAATACAATCAACAAAGTAAGCTTTCAGAATTACTTAATCAGGGAGTTAAGGAGACAAATTATCTCATATTTGAATTCTTAAAAACAACTAGTTACCCTTTAGCAAAGGAAAGCGATTTTCCTCTGCTTGATAATGAAGATGTGATAGTACGTGATGATGTCTTCAGAATTTTAGAAGAAAGTGGTGTAGGTGTGCCATCGTACTATAAAAAAGTAGATTTCGAAGAAGGAGGCAAAAAAGGGCAATATTCTCGTAGTCGCTCTGGCTGTTATTTCTGTTTCTTTCAGCAAAAAATTGAATGGGTTTGGCTTTATGAGCAGCATCCAGAGCTATATCAAAAAGCAGTAGAGTATGAGAAGGATGGCTATAATTGGAACCAAAAAGAAAGTCTTTCAGAGTTGATTAGGCCAGAAAGAATAAAACAAATAAAGGAAGATTACATCAAACGTCAAGAGCAAGCTACACCAATTAAATCACAGTACCTTTTAGATATTTTGGATGATTCTGAAGGTGAAGGTTGTGCAGCTTGTTTCATTTAATTTATAGTTAGATGCAATTTATCATAGATGTAGTTCATGTACAATAAGGTAACAAAATGAAATATTTTACTACAGAATGGACGATAGAAGAACTCATTGAGAAACACCAACAAAAAAAGTTGGTATTGAGTCCACCTTATCAAAGAAATTTTATTTGGTCAAAAAAAGATCAAGATGATTTAATTAGATCAATTTTATTAGGCTATCCTTTACCTAATCTTTTTATGTACGAAATTAGTACCGATAAACTAGAGGTGGTCGATGGACAACAAAGAATTCGCACTATTTTAGGTTATTTTGGCTCTAATTATTTTTCTAAGCAGCTAAACGCTGAAGAACAAGAACAAGAGAAAGCATTCTACAAATACAAACTTACAGTTACAATCATTTCTGATATATCAGAACATGAATCTATCGAAGATTTTTATGCTAAGGTCAATAAAACTGGCCTTAAAATGAACAAACCTGAGCTTAATAAGGCAGAGTTTTATGAAACGAAATATTTGAGTTTAAATGAAGAGTTAGCTAGTAATTCAACCTTCAAAGGTTTAAACTTGTTTACAGAAACAGCATCAAACAGAATGAATGATGTTGACTTAGTTTCAGAATTGACTGCATATTTGCTTAAGAATGAGCTTTATGATAAAAAAGATGCTGTTGATCATTATTATGAAAAAGATATAACGGAAGAGCAGTATAACACGACTAAGGAAAAATTTGCAGAGACTATAAAGATAATAGCTAGCTTCAATGATATTTGTAAGCTTAATAAAACGAGATTTAGACAAAGGAATGACTTTTTTACTTTATTTAATTTTATACATGAAAATAGAACTTTAAGCCTAGAAGCCTTCACGTATTTATATTCAGTTCTCTTAGAACTTGCTCCTAAAGTTTCTCCATCTGCAAGCACTTGCCCCCCACTTAGAGAGTATGCTAGAAATTGCGTAACTCAATCAAATTCAAAAGATGCAAGAAAAAACCGTTTAAGAATAGTATCAGAAATTTTATTAGGTGACAATGGTGACATTAGCAAAACACAAAAGGATATAATAGATTTTTTTGAGCTAACAAAGAACAGTGTTGTAAATAAGTATGACCTCTGTGTTTTCGACATTGATAAACTCAAAGTTATTAATGAACAATAATTTAATCTTCCTATGTCAACTATAGTAACATCACAAGATTTACATTTTGAAGGTAGGCAGATAATATTATCAGATGATGTCTATGAAAATTATATAGCGCTCGAAGGCGTAGATTATGAGTTACAATACCTTAATTTAACCTCTCCAGGTAATAAAGGTGGTCATTCTAATGTATTCTTATTACTTGATCCTGACATTAGAGAAGTTGATGAGTATACACTAGTTTTAAAAGTATGTAATTATCCTATTGAAGAGAAGAGAGATTCTATTCTGCGCAAAAGATTTTTACGGGAAATTGCTGCTCTAAAGAAAGCTAAGTCGGCTAAGTCTAGAGGAGTTATTCAAATACACTCATCTGGTACTATAATAATTGATACAAAATCCTATCATTACTATACCATGGAATATGCAAGTAATGATTTAACTAATCATCTATCAGAAAACGAGATAGGAACACAACAAAAGATCGTTCTCTGTAAAGAAATACTCCGTGGTATAGAGGATTTGCATAAAATTGGAATTTACCATCGTGACATCAAACATGACAACATGTTAATTTGTGGGGGGCAATGTAAAGTAGGGGATTTAGGTTTGATTAGGCATAGAGAGAATGATACTCTTAATGAATATGGTAATAGGATTGGAGCATTTGGGTGGGAATCACCTGAGGTGATGAATAAATATTATGCTGAAAGGAAAAAGAAAACTTCTAATTATCAAGAATCCTCAAATTCTTTGATAGATGAAAAATCTGATGTTTTCCAACTAGGAAAATTATTCTGGTATATTTTTGTTGGGAGGATTCCAGTTGGGCAACTAGATCTATCAGATTTTTTGTTGGATGATCATGATTTATTTAATCTCCTTCGAGGGATGCTACTTCAGTCTAAAGAAAATCGCTTAGACCTACCAACTGTTAAAAAGCAATTGGAACCAATAGCCCAAAGATACTATGCTGCATAGATAGGTTTTATTAGATTATACTATTCTTTTGCATAATTACTTCCCATAGTATTGATACAGTAGAATCGTATTTTCAGTTTTATTACCCCCTATTAATATTATGTTGAGTAGTACTAATAGGGGGTAATATTTCAAGAAGCTTATTGCTCCAAAAAATCAAGAAAACAATTTTCATTTTGCAAAAAGAATGCAGGATCTGCATCCCTCTTTGCTCTAATCATATCAAAGCCACCATTAGCATAGCTTTCTAAAATGGACTTCATTTCAGTAAGCTTCTTTTCGATTTCCTTTTCTTCTAAGTTTTCAAGTTCGTTAAAGTCAATATCTGATTTAGCAAGAACAGCCATGATAACAAAATCTGTAATTTCCATTGGCTGCCAAGAACGCATTTCTATAAACTTCTTCTTTTCTGTTCCATAAGAAATGGGTAGAGAATAGTTTGTTTTAAGCCCTAGCAACGCAGCATACATATATATTTCATACTTCGTAGAGAAGTATTTGCCTTTAGTCCATTTATCAGCTTCTGTAGACGTACCCATCTTGCCACCTTGCTCTAAGGTGAAGTCTAATATTATCTCTTCAAAAGAGGCATCATATTCTGGCGCTCTATCTTTTATTCGCTTCAGAAACTCCATTTTAATTTAATGCTTTGATGTTTGTTGTTAAGCTTTCGCGATTTGATCGCTCTGTTTCAGGTATAGATGGAGTAATCATATAAACTCTTCCAACTGTAATTTCAGGGTTATTTAAAAGTTCATTTCTTAGGTTCTCATTCCTGTAAAACTCTTTGCTCATAATAATGCTTTGCCTATAAACTTTGCTGACTGTTTTACAGAATCCAATGGTGTAATCTTCACCAAAAACGGACATTGGAGCATCAGTAATTAACGTGTATAAATCTGTTGCCCTGCTCCCCTGTCTAGCAGATATGATAGCCATTATAGTGGCTAATTTGATAAGAATAATGTTACCAGTATTTAACTGGAGGAGAACGTTACCATCACTGTCGACAAGTTCTGGCATAAAGTTACCATTACTTAACTCTTTCAACTTAATGATGCCCCTAGCAGATAAATTGCTTTGAGTCATATCATTATAATGGTGATTCGCTTCAACCTCTAGCATCTTGACTAACTGACTGAATACTCTATTTCTGGTAGCTGTTGCTACATGTTCGAAATCCTTCAAAACCTCAACCTTACTAAGTAAAGATCTAGGAATCTCTCCTGTTACTAGAGAATTAAGTTGCTCATCAATAGTCTTTAGCTTCTCATGATTGTTTCTGATTTTGTTTTCTAAATCAGAAACTTGTCTTTGATAGCTCTTAGCGTAGTCGTTTTGAATAGTGTAACTACTAAGCAAGTCTTTAGCTTCGTTTATACCTATACCAGATTCAGAAATAAGATTCTGAATCTGGCTTTCAATTGCTACTAATTCTGTATGTAAATTTTTTCTCTTATTGTTAATTCTTCTTTGACGTTTAAATGTATCTGCAATATCCTTATCAACATTGCCAATACTGTATTGCAGCCCTAAGCCATTTTGATATAGCTTCTTAAAGTCTCCACTAAAATTATGTGTACTAATATCTTCAGGACTGAGTGTTTGTAGTTTAGCAGTTTGTCTTGTAAGTAATTCATTGATCTTATTCCAGGCTTCGGATCCTTTTTTTGCCTCTCTGTCACAAACAAGGCAATGTTCATCTTCCAACATCCTCTCTACATAAATAGGCTCAGGCACATCGATAGGTAGCCGCGTTTGTAATTCAGCCAAAACAGCGTTTTCTGCATCAATTCTAGCCTGTAATTCAGCTTTCTTCTTCAGCTTGTTGAAATCATAGTCTGAATACTTTTTGCTATAATCTTCAAATAAATGTTCACATCCCTTCAATACCCATTTATTGGTAAACATTTTCTTATGAAGCGAAGTATGTTCTTGGTCAAGCTCAGCAATAACTTCTAATAGCTGTTTTTCAATATTCTTCCTCTTCTCCTCTAACTGTCGTATCTTTTGAGCCTCTTCTAGCTTGTTGATAAGTAATTCTGAATTTTCTTCAGCTTTAGCTAAGCTATCTTTTAATTGTAACTCTTGAACCTGTAATCCCTTAGTCCGCTCGATTAGGGTTTGCCTATCTAACTCAAGCTGTTCACTCTTTCCTTTATCTTTACTTAAGGATCGAACTTTTCTGTTTAATTCAGCAGCTGCATTATCGTTAAGGCTGGTTGCCAACTCTTTGATGTCATCAAATCTACTTATGTTAGAAAGTACATTGATAGCCTGTGTTAACGTGTCTTGCTTATTAAAATCAATAATAGACTCAACCTGCTCCCCCTGAAACCACATATATGGTTTAATGTTTTCTGGAAGTATAAGGTTTTTGATTTGATCAATTTGAAAAGGATCATCTACTTCTCTAGCATTCAAATAGGCTAGATCTTTCTTATAGATAGTTTGCAGGCTATCCTTATCTTCTCTAATTTCATCGCCATTCTTGTGAATTTTGTAAGACCTTTCGATTATATAAACACTGTCTTTAATTTGATCGTGAAAAGTAAGCTTAACATATGTAGTAACTGAACCATCAACGACTTCTTTACAAGCTTTATCAGAAACTATCAACCTTTTAAGATGACTTGTCTGCCTAAATTCTTTTTTTGAAGTATCGAAGCATCTATCGTACATGACCCAGTAAAATGCGTCATAAAGTTTAGATTTTCCATAACCATTGTCTCCTATGATAACATTTATGCCCTCGGTAAAGACAAACTTGTTTTCACCGTAGTAACACATAAAGTTATTCAACTCAATACTCTGTAAAATCATAAATGCTATCCCAAAAGTTGATTTATTTTTCTTGCTGTAACTGTTTTTGATTCTTTCGAAACCTCACCTTCGATGGCAATTTTAATCACTTTAATAAAGTCGTTATTCTTGTCATCACTCCATCTTATCTTATCTGCCTCTCCAGGCTTCAGGATACATTGTTCAATGAATAATGGATCTGCTAAAAAAGACCTCAGTACTTCCTCTTTTGTCATGATGCTTTTAATTCTGCAAAAATGGTATAAATATTTAGATCATAGTGCTCACATATTTTTTTGAGCACTTCTTCTGTTTCGTAAGGGTTTAAGGATAGAGAGGCAAAATACATTACTCTTTCTAGCTCTTTTTTTACAAGGCTCCTTTCTACTCTAAAAGTATCCGATGTATTGCCAGATGTAATACTTGGGATTACTACTAAATCATGAATAACTGCATAATCCTTATCTCGGTGTCTTCTAAGAATACGACCTCTTCTTTGAATAAACTGCCGTGGATTTCCTGTACTTGAACAAAAGATGGCGTGTTCTGCTCTTGGAATGTCTACTCCTTCATCTAAACATTTCATAGAAGCAACTACATGTATTTTACCTTCTTTGAACTGCTCAAGAATTTCATTCCTATCTGCCATTCCACTAATAAACTGATTAACCATAAGAGAGTCATCAATTTTAGCTATCTCTCTGGTATACATTTTTATAATCTGAACATCTTCATCACTGCCAGTATCTGCTTCATAGATATCCTCCTTGCTGCCTTCTGGAACATACACAAAAGTAAATTTTAGGCTTTTCTCTTTTGAAAATCTTTCTTTTAGTATGCTTGTTGTTAAGTCAAGCTTATTGTCTGCTTTATGAACAATTCTTTTGCGCTGTAAAAGCAGTTTCTCCACTATATCATTTGACTCTAAAACTCCCTTATCAGCACTATAGAACTTTGCTAATTTTTTAGTTATTTCAATATATTTTTCCATTTCATCCTTTGTTAATTTCACAAGATGAGGATGGTAAAAATATTTGCAGAGTATACCTTCATCAATAGCTCTCTCCATTGTAAACGAATAGGTGAAAGGCTCTTCATCATTAAAGAAGGCAGACATAGCTGCTGTACCTGAAGGATCATATACCCTTTTAGGAGTAGCAGATAATCCTATTCGTTTTGTAAAATGGATTAAGGAAAGGTTTGCTAATATCGAAGGAGAGCCTATGTTATGCGCCTCGTCAGCAATGAAAACTGTATCAGTTGGAAAGTCTTTTAAATACTTACTGAATTTAGTTTTAATGAAGGAAGCATAAGTAGCTATAACGATAAAAGAAGTAGGAATTCTTTTGGATGTAGATAATGCAGTCGCTAGTTCTTTCTCCCATGAATACTTGGAGGAAACTTTAATAGTTTCTTTAAAATTAAACTCCTTGGCTTCTTCCTCCCATTGATTAACTAGAGTAATGGTGGGAACAAGGATCAATGCGTGATATACCTGTTCCTCCCCTTTCTGGTACTCCTGCAAAAGGCAATTGAGGGAAGTAATTGTTTTCCCTGTACCCGTAGCCATTGCAAAAACGCCTTGGTAGTTGTTTTTTACCCAATTATCATAAGCCTCCTTTTGATAATCTCTTGGCCCTTCAGCAAAAGGAAACCTGGGTTCATTTTTAAGGTTGTCGTAGCTAATCTCTAGTTCTCCCAGTAGATTCTGTAGTTTCAGATTATTGTTCACCTTGCTCTTTTTTAATTTAAGTAGCTTTTCCTCCTCAATTAGTAGCTCTTCTAAGTCCTTATCTCCATATTGGTCACGAATGATTCCTTTAATTTCAGAAGCATCTACATACTCTACATAATCGGCTTTTCCATGTATCAAAGTATTAAACTCATCATCACAGACATCAACATATTCTTTATCAGAATTTGAAATCCAAGATCTCCTTATTGTGATTTCTTCAAGGTTTTCAAGAAGTGCTTTTGCAGTAAAATTACATGAACCTGTAAAGTGAATTTTATCTACTCCGTCAGAAAAGGAGCCTGATTTGTAATGAGAAATACCATTTCCTCCTTTGGGTCTGATTGCAACAATTTCTATTCTATCTTTTGCAATCAACCATGAAAGGCAATTGAAGAAATGTTCACCATATCCACTAAGACTCTCCTTTAAAGCATTAAAGTCATTGCTGTAGTCTTTAATTAAATGAAGCTGTTTGTTCTGTCCATCTATTATAGTCTCTTTATCTTGAATGGAAAGCACATCATTGATCACCATTCTCATTTTGCCTCCATTTGCAATAAAATGGGCAAAACCAAGAGCGAGAACATTGACTGCAGAAAAGCTAAAATATCCTAATAGGAGATCAAAAGATTTACTTTTAGGTAGTGCTTCAACAAAAAAATTAAGTGGCTCATCTTCTCTTCCGCTTTTATAAACACAGCCTAAGGGAAAGTTAACTTGTCCTAGCATCAAAAATAATTGTTTGTTTTCAAGTATGAGCTTGTGGCTTATATGAACAGCTAAAGTTAATTAGCTAAATATAGAAAATAAAATATAATTTATAAAATGTCATTTACAACAATAGTATTTACTTTTGAAGCATTAGCACTTGATAAAATGTGAAAGTGGTTGTAAAGTATGTTAGAATTAGCAATTTATATGCTGTAGTTGTAAGGAAAATAAAAGACTTTTACCATGTTTCCAACTTTTACAGATTGTTGCAATGCATGAAAAAAGTACCAATTGAAAAGTTGTAGCCTCCTTTTAAACATCGATTAAACTGCATATCTGTTTTAGTATAAGAATATTCAGGATGGTATTGACTTATCTGGTGAAAATAGCCTCTGGCATTCTCCCCAAATTCAGAAGCTAAACTGCAGCCAATTTCAAACCAGGCAGCGTAAGAGGAGGTAATGTCAACTCCTGTGCGCTCTATCTCGGCAATGCAAGCCTCTACTTTATCCTTAATTGATGAAGTAAAGCTTTTTAAAGTTTTAAGGTTGGAGTAGGAGTTACCCTTTTGCTTCAACGGTGCCTCATTTAGCTTAAACATAATAGCCTGATGATTAAAATAAGGTTCAGGGTCAAAGCTATATCCCCTCAAGCTTGCTACATTCTTCGGTTTCTCGTCTACTATTATGCCCATCTGCAGGAAAGCTTTCCTAAGCGCTCTGAAATGCTCCTTATGTTTATCAGTAAAGGCTATCGGAATAAGCCCCCAAAAGCCCTGGCCAGAAACAGAGAGACCACAGTAGGCAACATTGGGGATGTTGCTTAGCTGCTGCTTCAGTTCGTAAAAGTTACCTATTTGTCGGTTCTCCTTCAGATCTATGTCAAATTGGATCAAGCCACTGTGCTTAATCAAACTTTTTTCATTTCTAGCGGAGAATATGCCACTAGGAGTGATGGCAGGAAGCCTGCTCTTTAGGCTATCACGGATGCTTTTATCCTCAGTAGCTCTAATCTTTTCAACTTCTAATCTGTACTTGGCTGATGAGAGCCAAGTGAGCAGGTTAATAGAAACTGAGTTAGTTGGTGTGGTGTAGCTGGCAAAGCAGCTCACCTTTACATCTAGTACAGAATTACGTGCCCTGTCCCGTCCCACTTCTGGGACAGGACACAAATTGTGGTTTATAAGCCCTTTATCCATCGGTGTACAGTAGACTTTGGCCCTTCAGATCCAAAAACAATGGTGGATATTTCTCTGACGCTCTTCACTCCCTTATCGTACAACTCAAGGCACTGGCGTTTCTGCTCCAACTTAACTGCATCCTTGTCAATGCTTTGTTCAGACACTATGCTCCTAGCTTTGGGAAGTTTGTCGTATACAGCTATAGTGTGTTTTGAAAAGGTGCTGCTGATCCTTAGTGCATTTTCAAAATCCTGATCGGAGCAAACCAATTCAAGTGGTAAGTACCCTTTTTCAAAGGCTCTGCATATGCTTAGCTGCATTGCTATCCTGAAGCAGATCATCGCCATCCTATTAACGGTGCCTCCCAAGCTTGAGCTGATGTATTCACGCATCTCACTTTTCTGTTCCGAAAAAACTTTGAGAAACTTCTTCTCCTGGTGCGGCTGCAGCTCAAAAAAAAATGGACTGCTTAGGGCTGTTAACTTGTCGTAGAGCTCTTTGAAGTGTAAGCCCATTTCAGAGAAGTACCTACTGTAGCCATTCTTGCTCTTGTCAAACACATCGTTGAATTCAGGCGTAGAGTCAAACTCGTAGTACAGAAATCTGCTGAACAAGCCATTTTCGATGGTCGGTATAAGTTTCAGGAGTTGATCATGTGTACTAGACAAAACAACGGAAAGAGCAGGAGATAGAATCTCAACATCCTCATTGTTAGTGCGCCTAAAGAAACTAATTGGCTCGTGCCCAAAAGACTGCCGCAATACATCTGAGAATCCGCCATGGTCCTGCTTTATGGCATCCGCAAGTGTATCAGCTTCTGTTTCAAAAAGAATGCCCCTGCCTTGGTTTTCCTCTAAGAGCTGTAACATACCTGTTTTTCCAATATTAGAGGGAATGTAAAGTTTTAAATGAGGCGGCTGCTCTGGCTGTTCTGGCATTTTATCTAGTTTACCCTGCTCGAAAAGCTTAAACTCTTTCTTGTAGCGTGCCATTTCGTCTCTATGAGCTTTCCTTAGCTCCTTTGCCATCTCATGCTTCTCCTTATGTATGGGTTCTGCGATCTTTCTGGCCCACATTAGACCGCTTTTACCCTCACCGTAAGGCCCGAGTGTATAAGTAAATAGGTTAGGCTGCAGCAGCTTACCACCGTAGTAGCCGCAGACATTGGGGAGAATTCCGCTAACAACACCCAAAAGTCCTACAAAAAGCACTTCTCGTTCATTGGTGTCAATTATTTTCTGACAAAGCAGCCTCTGTAGTTCGGGAAGGTTTTCATAAACTTCATTTGGAAACCTTTTGTTAGCTTTAAGGCCTATTTCGTTCCAAGGTTGGGACGGAATAGGGGTATTTAAATCTGTTCCTGGTGATACGTTTACTGTAATAGTATAAGCATTGTCACTTTTGTTTGTTGCCATGGCAACTACTGTACCATTCTTCTGCTTTACATCTGTTTCCATACTTGCTATATTATGGGTTGATAGAAGTCAGCATCTAAATAATCCTGCCACGTATCGGTATCCTGTTCATCAATGTCTAACCAAACCTGCCCATCGTTATCTAGATATTTCTTCTCGTTGGAGAGAATGTTTTGTATTGTTGACTTTATCTCTTGCAGCAACTTGATAGCTGGATAGTTTTCTTTGTCTTCCTGAAGCTGAACAGCTAATAGTTGCGCTGACTGTATCAGTCGTTTGGCTCTTCTTAAATAGAAACTGTAGGTTGTGACCTTAATTGACGTGTCACCGGAATGCAAATCCAATACTTCTGAGACATAATCATGTATTTCTTCTTTCAAAAGAGTTGACTGCATCATCATGATTCTTACTTCAGCAAGTGAATAGCTTCTTTTAGCCGATACATGTCCTTTTTCACTGCTGTTCTGTCTCATTTTAATATGATTGGCTGTATCAGAGAGTGTATCAGTAGCTGTTTTATGAGCTGAATCGCCTGTATCATTCAGTGTATCAAGGGTTGATTCAATAACTGTATCAGGTGTGTCATCGCATGGTGTATCATCATTTGTATCGACGTAAATGGATGAAGCCTTACGCTTTTGGATAATGCGTTGGACCTTTGAAAGGGATATGTTCAGTAGATTTGATATTTCGCGATATGAGTGTCCTGCATCATACATATCCATTACTTGCTGTTCTAATAAGTTCATGGAAGTTAATTTTAAAGTTGAAGAAAAGGGATGATTCATTTTTTATAAAGTATGTTTGACAAACTATCTGCTATTGTTGTTTAGCAGATGGTTTGTTAGTTTTGATATACAAAATGAGTTCTTCGCGGCTATAAAGGCAGCGGCCTTCACCACAATGATAGGTGTTAAACTTTTCTTCCTTCTTCAACTTATGGAAGAGAGAGCGGCTGATACCACCAAGGAATTCTCGAGACTCGGGCTCAGTAAAGAATTCTTTTAGAGGTACAGCGGGAGCTGTGGGCGTTTCCTTTAAGATTTTACGATAGGCTGTTTCGAACTCTTGCCGCATTATCAGGGCGAGTTCATTTAATGGAACTGGTGTTAATAATAGGTTTGTCATTGCTGAAAATATTAAGTGGTTGAAATTTTCAGCAAGAAAGACCTTTATTATTTCATTGATTGTAGGTTGTTCCGATAGGAACCAATCGGAACAAATTTAGGTCGTAGCTTACCTCTTTAGGCCTTCTAAATCTTTTAAAAGGTTCAAATCGATTGTTATTGTCTTTTTTGTTTTACTGTAGTTTCTAGATGACATATCCATATTAAGTTGCAGGTTAAATATTCTGCTAATCTGAGTTTTGTTACCAATGTTCTTTATAATACCTTCATTCTCAATGTGATCAATAATTGGTATTAGATACCCAGGCTTATATAGCTCATAATTCCATTTAGCTTCAGGAGTTAAATACTCATGCTTAATTAGAATACTAATAAACTTGTCTACGTTTTCCTGATTGTTTCGGAATAATTGAAGGAAGGTTAAGTCATTATTTACAGTTGAATTAGTCTTGGCGTTAAATTCTTCAGAAGAAGTGGTAAAGCTCCTTTGAATTTTAGCAGTCTGAGGTTCTACTGCTGATATGCTATTCTTATCTTCTTGGTTATACTTTTCAAGCTTTATAATATAATCTACTAGTTCTTTAACAAAGAGCTCTTTCCAGTAGTCTTTGGTTAACTCGTGTCGAGGCCCCAGAACCTTTGCGTCAATAATTTTATATTCATACCAGTATTCAAACCTGCCAGGAGCATGCACTTCACATAGTGCTTTGAGCCTTTTCTTTTCACGCTTAATAAACTTCTTAAGCAAGGGTAGGCTGTCTTTTGTCTCTATAAAATTTTCCCAGAGTTGTTCACATGAATGAAAAGGTATACCAGTTGTTATGTAACTCATGTGGGATAGATACTCTATGCTGCGTTCAATGAACCAGGGATTGTAAATGTGGATTTCTAAAAAGTGAGGAGCGGGCTTAAAGCTGAAGGTATATTGTATGTTAAAGTAGTCTCTTACAATAAATTCATTATAGGGAAATTCAAAAAGGTGTCTGTTGTCATCATAAAATTCTAACTTCTCAGAAATAGAGTCTAGTGTTAAAAATTCATCATGTTTATACTTAAACTCGCTAACGTAAGACTGGTCTAATACAATACTTTTTGATTCCCCTGATCCAGATAAATCCAGATACCACATCTCCCAAAAAAACATATAATATAATATTATTTAATCCCAAGCCTTAAGCATTTCAGTTTTCACTACATCTTGGGTAATTTTAACATATCTCATCATTGTCGCAAGATCTTTATGTCCTGTTATCTTCATTATAACCTCTGGTCTAAGTCCGCGCTCTAGACTCTGTGTGATAAAAGTCCTTCTTGCGCAATGAGTGGTTAAAAGTTGATATTTTGGAATGCTCATCTCGACTCGTTTGCTGCCAACATGGGTAACCCTTTGCTCTGTACTATCAATGCCGCAATGTTCTCCTAGATCTTTCAAAGCTTTATTCATTTTCTGATTTGTGATGGTTTCCGGCAGTTGCCCATCATACTTAGCTAAAACATGCTTAGCATATTTACTTAAAGGAATAATTAGCTTGTCTCTGGTCTTTATTGTAGTAAACTCGATATGATCTTTTTTTATGTTCTCTGGTTTCAGGTTTTCTATGTCAGAATACCTTAGCCCTGTTGCACACTCAAATATAAAGATATCTCTAATACGTTCCAGCCTTTTATCCTTTGAAAGGTCAAATTCAAATAGTTTATCTAGCTCTTGGCGTGTAAGGTAAATAATATCTGTTTTTGTATTAAGCCTTTTAAAGCTCTTGCTCTTAAATGCGAGGTTTTGGTTAATACCAAGATGCGTTAAATGGTTTAAGAAGGCTTTGATGTGCTTGATGTGCTTTCCTACTGTGTTTGCGGTTCGCTCTTTTTCTACCATTAGCCAGGTTGTAAACTTATTGTAAAATGCCATGTCTATCCTATCAAGAGTTATCTTGTAGCCTTTCTCTTTTTCAAACTCTTCTATAAGGTTTAAAGTACTCAACTGCTGAGCTAGAAAGCCTGCGACTTTTCTCCCCTTATTTTCTTCCACCCACTGTTTATACAGGGCATAAAAGTCAGGTTCTTTTTTACTGATAGGTGCCTTAGATTCACTTATTTTTTCTCTGATGTACTCTACAGTAGGATCAATACCTATAGATTTAGCAATATTGGCAATCTCTTTAACTTCATCCTCTTTAGCTTCAATAGCACTGTTAAGAGTAGTGTAACCACGAAAAGATCTTTTTACTTTCTCATTCTCTGCATCCCAATAGTTAGGCAGTATTTTTTCACCTGTACTTACTTGGATAGATTTCTGGTCATGGGTGTAACGAACATAGATTATACACTCCCCCTTTTTGTTTGGTTTATTTTCTCGGATGATAAGTTTTGTGGTTGCCATTCCTTTGCTTTTAATTTTTTCTGAAAGGTAATATGGGTCAAGTTATAGGTCAAGTTTTATGCTGTATTTTGTTGTCTTATGTTTCTTGTGTTAAAGTAAGAACCCTTTATTTAGGCCAAATAAGAGGCTTTTATGATTTACTATGTTCTATGTTGCTTATAGGTTCTAGTCCAAACTGGATCACTGAAAAAAGCACTTATAAGCTTTAGCTTGTAAGTGCTTTTTTGTGCATACACATTAATAAAGCTTATCGAAAGGGCAAAATGAGCTAAGCATGAGTTGTACAATAAAAGTCATGGGCCGTGTACCTAAAACGTAAGTTCTTGATTAGCCAAATAAGAAGAACCCTGTATTTCTGATATCTTAAAGGTAACTCTATTAGCCTTTACCTTTACAGAGTTTGGCTGCAGGATTTTGCTCGTTCTGTTGGCCCCCTCATTCAGAAAGGGGCCAAAGTTAACGTAAGCAGTATACCGATTCGATTTATGAAGTATCAATAACTATCTACTTATTGCAGGCAAGGTGAATATGTTTGGGAGCACAATGTAGATGGCAAATGTGAGATCCGAACAGTTTGAAGTACTTCAGATTTAAGCTAAAACCCTGATTGCATCACATCGAGTAAGTTACAGGCCCGAATATCTCTTTTAATTTTCAACTCTCTATAAAATACAAGAAAAGAATAGCAACTTCAGGCCGTTCCTATTTGACTGTTAATAGCAATTTGTAAATAAAGAAGAACCTAATCAAGTTTGAGCAATGCGCTTGTTGGCTGATTTTTAGCTAAAAACACAAATTAACTGTTTAATATTGCCAGTGTAGTAACATCGTGTACAAAGTTATACGTATCCAAGAAGAAACTTTTATTTATGGATACATACAACTCAACATTCTCTGAGCAGTTTGATACGGCTCACATTTCACCGCCAATTACAGGCTCCAGTCAAATAAATGTTGGAAATACCGAGCGCATAATTTCAGCTGTTGGTGGTGCTTTGTTAACCTACTATGGTCTTAGAAAACCTAACACATTAGGTTTAGCGATGGCTGCTGTAGGTGGATCATTGTTGTTTAGAGGGGCTACAGGGTACTGCCCAGTAAGTGGGGCTATTGGCCTTAATACTGCTGAAAATGAAAGTATTGCTATTGAAATAACCCGAAGCCTTACTATACTTAAGCCTCGCAATGAGTTGTACCAGTACTGGCGACAGCTGGAAAACCTGCCAAACTTTATGCAACATCTACAGGACGTGCGCCAGATGGGACCTAAGCACTCTCATTGGATTGCCCGTATGCCCAAAGGTATTGGTACTGTAGAATGGGATGCTGACATTATTCAGGAAGAGAAAAATACGCTGCTGGCCTGGCGGTCTTTACCTGGTTCAGATATCGACAACGCAGGAGAGGTCCGCTTTATGGATGCTCCAGCAAATAGAGGTACTGTTGTACAGGCCACTATTTCTTACCGTCCACCAGCTGGCGCTGTGGGAGGAGGGGTAGCTAAGCTGCTAAACCCTGTGTTCAAGCAGATAGTAAAAGAAGATCTGCGCCGTTTCAAACGGTTAATGGAAACAGGCGAAATCTCGACTATAGAAGGACAACCATCTGGGAGAGCATAAAGCCTAGCCTAGCGTGAGATAATCATTTTTTAACCCTATTAAGAAATAAACTATGAAAGCATTATGCTGGAATGGCATCAATGAACTGAATGTAGAGCGGGTTCCGGACCCGTCTATACTCAACCCAGGCGATGCGATTGTTCGTGTTACCATGTCGTCTGTGTGTGGTTCAGATTTGCACCTGTTGGATGGCTATGTTCCTACCATGAAAGAGGGTGATATTATCGGGCACGAGTTTATGGGCGAAGTGGTGGAGATAGGCCCCGGTGTAAAGAAACTAAAGAAAGGTGACCGCGTAGTAGTGGGCTCAGTGCTAGGCTGCGGTGGTTGCGAGTTCTGCCAAACAGATCAATGGTCGTTGTGTGATAACTCTAATACAAATCCTGAGATATTAGAGAAAGCTTACGGCCATGCCGGAGCTGGTATTTTTGGATACTCTCATGCATTTGGAGGTTACGCTGGAAGTCATGCCGAATATATTAGGGTGCCTTATGCCGATCATGGTTCTTTTAAAGTGCCGGAGGGCGTAAAAGATGAAGCCGCCGTGTTCACTTCAGATGCTTTTCCTACTGGTTTTATGGCAGCCGATATGTGTGGCATAGAGCGTGGCGACACGGTAGTAGTATGGGGTGCCGGTGGTGTAGGTCAGATGGCCATGCAAAGTGCTTACCTGTTAGGGGCAGAGCGGGTAATAGCCATCGATAGATTCGATGACCGCTTAGAAAAAGCTAGAGTACACGCAAAAGCAGAAGTATTAAACTATGAAAAAGTGGATGTGCTGGAAGCGCTGAAAGAGATGACTGGAGGTCGTGGGCCAGACCGTTGTATTGATGCTGTAGGTATGGAGGCGCATACAACAGGAGTAGAGCAGGTGTACGACAGGGCGAAACAGGCTGTACGCATGCAGACTGGTCGTCCGGCTGTGCTGCGACAGGCTATTATGGCGTGTCGTAAAGGTGGTACAGTGTCTATTGTGGGTGTATATGGAGGCCTGATTGATAAATTCCCGATGGGAGCGGCTATGAACAAAGCACTTACTTTTAAAATGGGGCAGATGTATGCGCAGAAATATATACCGCAACTCTTGGACAGAGTAGCGGCTGGTGAGGTAGATCCATCGTACATGCTTACACATAAATGGAGCCTGGATCAGGGACCAGAGGGTTATAAAATGTTTAAAAAGAAAACAGATAACTGTATGCGTGTAGTTTTCACTCCTTAACCATTATTATTGTCTCTAAATAACGCCAGGTATAATACTTATGCCTGGCGTTATTGTTTTATTGCTCTATGTTGGAGTAGGAGGCGTAACATTCGGGAACATTTCTGCCTCATTGGTTCGTATTTTGTTGAAAGGTGTTGGTGATAAGAAAGAAATATGAAGAAGATATCAATTTTTACAGCTTTGCTAACGATGACTGTTTTGCTTTTCTCATGTAAGCAGGCACAGGATATCAAAGCGTTTACGGAGGCAAACTATAGTTTACAAGGGGTAGAGGATGTAAAATTGAACGGCATAGATCTGGAGGACCGTTTGCAGACGAAGCGAAATCTGTCTTATAATGAGCAGGATAGTCTGCTTAATGCTATAACAAATAACAGTTTGCAAGTAAGCGCTGTTATGGCTCTGTACGTTGATTTGCAGGATCAGACAGAAGAGCGAGCCCTGACATTAACAAAACTTAAGTGGCTGCTGCTTGTAAATGGAGAAGAAGCTCTGACAGGAACTATTAACAGAGATATTGTACTGCAGGATGGGTTAAACACTGTTCCATTCAACACTCCTGTGCAGTTAACAGAAAATGATGGGCAGCCAAATTATACAGGACTGTCAAGGCTTATAACACTTATAGGTCAGCAGAGAGATATCAGGCAGCATGTAACCTTCCAGATTAAGCCTACTGTACAAACGCCCGTAGGTAACATTGAATCACCAAGTTTTATTACTGTAATGAAGCCGGCAGAGGTGGCGGTTAGTAATGGAGAAACACAATAAAAAGTCTAAAATCTATAACCTAAAGAACTATTATTAATAGCTGGGGAGTTTGTAATGATATAATGATATTATAGGTGGAAATGACTAAAACTGTTTTATATAATATTGTTAAGGTTAATGTGGGTTTGTATGACTGGAAAAGGTAAATATCCAATAGTATTTTAGCCGAGCTAGTGGTGTGGATCAAAAGTATAATATATGAATAAGTTCGCTATGGCTTACTGTTAGTATAAGTGTTGTCAAATGGGCTTCGCTAGGTAGTTGCGTGTCGAGAAGAAAGGTTCATTTACAAAAGGAGTAAGGAGTTGCTATCATGGAACCACTCAATGGCGCTGGGAACATCATTAAAAAATTGCATCGGAAAGGGAAACGTATGCATGAACATTTCTATCATTTCCTCTAATATCATCCTGTTATATACATCTTTAGGCTCTATTAACGCCATTTTCTTTAAATCTGTAGAGTTAGCCAGGGCAGGAGCTATAACCTCATTAAACCAATCTTGATCTGTTGGAGATATATAAGCGGCTTCTAAATTATCAGTTATCCAATAATGTAGGTTTTCCTTTTGAGTAACCTGTAATGCTGTTGTCAGGCCTAACCTATAAAGGCTGCTTGAAATATTACCTCTTGATGTAAGGTGCAATATTTGCAGTTCAGGGTCATGGCTTACGGTTGTTTCAGCTGAGCTGAGGTGAACCACAAGATTTTTAATAGTTAAATGCATTTAATTTTACTTAGCACCTACAGGTTTAGGCGTTAAAATTAGTGCAATTTAAAATTGTACAAAAGTGTTTTTAGTAAAATAATGTTTTAAATCTATATATCTTTGATTAGTTATTTTTTGAAAAAGAAAATTGCACTGTTTTAGAGGAGGTTTCACGAAATAAAATCTGCCCCGTAAGCAAGCCTGCTACACTTCCGGCCAAACCATAAAGCAAAGGGTTTATTTCGGTACTTAAATTTAGAGCTATAAGCCATCCCCCCATACCTGCTAACATAGAGCCTACAGCACCTGCAGCATTAGGCTTCTTCCAAAACATTCCAGCTACTAATGGTACAAACAAACTTACTAGGCTAAGAGCGGAAGACTCGCTTACGAGTTCATAAATATTACTTCTCATCATAGCCATTCCCAACGATACCAGTGCCACTACCAGCACACTCAGGCGAGACAGGAGTAGTAGCTGTTTATCATTAATCTGCTTTTTCAGGAGCGGACGCACCAGGTTCTCACTAAGAATGGAGGCAGGAGCCAGAATACCTCCGCTTGCTGTACTTATTATGGCAGAAATAAGAGCACCAAAGAACAGGGCTTTAACCCATGGCGAGGCATAATTCAAAATCAGGCCCGGCACAAGTAACTGTGCATCCTGCTCAAGTAAATCAGGGTGAAGAACTTTGGCATAAAGTGCCAGTACAAGTGGCAAAAAAGCCACCGTGAGGTACAGAAATCCTGCGCTGATAGAAGAGGCAACCGCTATACGCTCTGACTTTGCAGACATTACCCGCTGGAAAACATCCTGCTGCGGTATAGAGCCTAGTCCGATAGTAATCCACATAGCAATGTAATTGAGCCAGTTGCTATAGCTATGGTGTTGAGGAACAAACCGGAAAAAGTTGTCAGGCAGTGTGGCTGTAATGGTTTGTAAAGGTACTTCCTGCGTAATGTTATAAGTTATAAGGATCAGGCCTCCGATAATCATAACCGTCTGCAAAAAATCTGTAACAGAAACTGACCACATACCTCCCAGATAAGTATAGCCGACAACAATGCAGCTTCCGACCAATATACCGGTTTTGGTATCGAGGCTAAGTACCTGGTTCATCACAATACCCAGTGCCACCATTTGTGCGGCAATCCAGCCAAAATAAGATATCACCATAAAAAAGGCTGCAATTAGTTCCGTAGTGCGGTTATAGCGTATGCGGTAGTAATCACCCATCGTTAACAGGTTGAGGCGGTACAGTTTTTTGGCAAAAAACAAACCTACCAGCACGAGGCACAGCGCAGCCCCAAAAGGATCTTCAATTACACCTAGCAAGCCATGTTCTGCAAACTCAGAGGAAGCACCCATAAGAGTTTCGGAGCCAAACCAGGTGGCAAATACCACAGCTGTGGAAATGTAGAATGGTAGCTTACGACCAGCCAGTAAAAAGTCCTGTGTATTATGTACACGGCGTGAGGCCCAGAATCCGATCCCAATATTCAGAAGCAGGTAAAGAAGGACAAAAGTAATGAGCATGGCTACAGTTTTAACTGCTAAAATAGTAAAGCCTTACTAAAACCGTAATTTGGTGTAGCAAATTTTACTTAACATAGGTTGCTAAATGCTATTTGGCTTTGTAGTGATAATACCTGCTAAAGGAAAAAGCCGAGGCACACCTTCAGAGCCCCGGCTTAAAATCACCTAAAAAATCTAACCTAACCAATTATTGCACTTGCTTTATTACTAACTTCTGACACTAAGGTAATAGGTTTTTTTATTACATCCAAACATTTGTTAGTATTTTTTAAGCCTTTTTAACTCCCTGTGCTGCAAATGTCCAAAGCCGCTGTTTTGCTAAAGCTTTCAGACCAGTAAAATGTTCACCGACAAGCTTCAGATATGCTTCTGCTGACTCATAAATAGCCATCGTCAGGCGCACATCCTGTAGCCCCTCTTCACCAGTGATTTTAGGATTTTTGTTCTCCATGATACATTCAGACAGATGGTCTATCTCATTTGCAAACTGGCTCTCTTCTTTTATCTTTTTAGTTTGAATATTGTTATCCTTGCTTACTTTCATCTCGTGTTCATAATATTCGGTAGCAGGATCTAAGTCCAGCCAGCCTTTATCTCCGAATGCCCGGAAGCGTTTTACATTGTGAGTGTTATAGCTGGAGGTGCAGTTAGCCATTGCACCACTCGGGAAGCGGAGCATAAAGCTTACATTTTGTTCTACTTATTTAAAACGAGGATCAGTAGGGTCAGAATAAATCATAGCCTGTACTTCTGTTGGTTTTTCGCCGGTAATGTAGCGTGCTGCCTGAAGGCTGTAAATACCCATATCCATTAAAGAGCCTCCTCCTGCCATTCTTTTTTGAGTTCTCCATTTATCCTTTGGCATTTCCGGGTTAAGAATGCGGCCATGGTCGGAGGTTACAAACTGCAGTTTGCCTAGTTCTCCGTTCCGTGCCATTTCTATAGATTTCAGGTTGTACGGTTCGTATTGTGCCCGGTAAGCAATCATTAGCTTTTTGTCGGTTTTTTACAGGCAACTATCATTTGCTGGCAATCTTCTACAGAAGTAGCCATAGGCTTTTCACACATAATATGTTTTCCAGCCTGAGCACCTCTAAGGGTGTACTCTGCATGCATGCTGTTTGGTAGCACAATATAAATCACGTCAACATCAGGGTATTTTTGATGCTGTCGTAATTCTGATAGTTGTAGATGTTCTTTTCCGGAATACCCTGTTCGTTAGCAATGCGCTTCGCTTTAGCTGCGTCGCCACTTACCAAAGCAACCAGTTTAGATTTTTTGCAAAGCGGAAACGCTGGAATAAGCTGTTCTGTGGCAAATGCTCCCAAACCAACCAAAGGCCACCCGAGCTTCTTATCTGGCGGTAACGTATCCTGTTGGTTAAGCTGTGCCTGCCCTTGTGCCATAGAATCGGATGCTGTAACAATAGGTAACATAGTGGTCAGGCTTGCTGCAGCGGCACTTTGCCCTGCTTTCATTAGAAAGGACCTGCGAGAGTGCAGGAATTCCTGTAACGGATGTGGCATTTGTTTTAAGGTTAGTTTGTTTTCAAGAACATTAACCTAAGGCAGTTACAGGAGCTTTAACAGATAAGAACTCGTTAGCTGCTTTAGTGCAAGTAGTAAATGCTTCATCAAGTAATGTTAGCTAGTGAAATAAGGCAGTTATAGAGTCTGTCATACCTAAAAAAAGCAGCCCTTATCAGCATTATGACGGAATAGTGATACAGCTTAAAATTTTTGGCAAAAAACTTGCTATTAAACACATACCGTAGGCATCACAATTTTCGTTTTGCTAGAGCTGAAATCTGATACTTAGAATACATGACAACTTATTTGAACAAACTTATATTGATGCTGGGCATAGCACTTGTGCCAGCCTTAGCTTCTGCTGATGGCTTAGTTACCGATACTAGGACTCCATCTTCTGATGTAGCCACAACAGGTGCACGCGACATTGTGCAGGAGATTATTAACGTAGTTGGCCTGAAGGCCCGCTTTGAACTTCGTGCTGCTGATATAGACAATGCTGCTGCTGTAGTGTATAATGGCAAACGTTATATTCTTTATAACGAACGCTTCCTGTCCGAAATCAATAACGCAGTGCATACCGACTGGGGCGGAGTAAGCATCATTGCACATGAAATTGGGCACCACCTGAACGGACATACGCTTGCCAGAGGAGGAAGCAATCCGGCAGATGAGCTAGAGGCTGATGAGTTTTCTGGGTTTGTATTGCGTAAACTTGGTGCCAGTCTTGCCGAGGCACAGGCAGCTATCAATTTACTATCTGAAGAAGAAACATCTTCTACCCACCCAGGCAGAAACTACCGCTTAGCAGCCATTAGCAAAGGCTGGCGCAGCGCAAATGACCAGCTGGTAGCCAGTGCCAAAGCCCCTCAGCCTGACCAGACAGCAATTGCCACGAGGCCAACACAGCAAAGGCCTGCCATTGCGCAGCAAAGAAGAACAGCAAGCAGCCGTGTTGATAGCCGTTATATATTAACAAAGGTACATTTCTCTAATGCGCCAAACGAAGAGTTTTACGTTACCACACGCCTTCAACTGGTTCATGTAACTGATAAGGGAATAAAAGTGATAGGTAAACTGGCCCGTACAAATGACCCTGATTATCCTTATTATTTTCAAAGCAATGTAATGCAGACATTATTCGTTTCTGAGAGAGGTGCTGTCGTTAATAAGAAAGGGCAACGGGTTGGGTATTTTACCTAAGCTGTAACATGCATTGTCAGATACGGCTACACTTATAATTTCTTATAGGTGTAGCCTTTTTTAATAGTCCGATTATTATATTTTTCTAACTTGCTTTATTAAGTTAAATCAGATAAACCCCAGGACTATGAAATTATTAAATCTTTCTCTTGCCTCGGTAGTGTCAGGCATGCTGTTTACTTCCTGTAACTTTGGTATAAATTGTGTTCAAGGCGAAGGAGATGTGGTAACCCGGAACCTGAATTTAGATACTTTTACAGGAGTAAGTGTTAGTGGTAGCACAGAAGTGTACATTCAGCGGGGAAATGAACAGCGGGTTGAGCTGGAAGGGCAAGCTAATATTCTGGACCTGTTGGAGACTGAGATTGATAATGATGAGGTGTTTCAGGTAGGCTTTAATGGCTGTGTTAGTGACCATAAAACAGTTAAAGTATATATTACTATGCCGGAACTGGAATATGCAGCAGTAAGCGGTTCCGGTTTAGTGGAACTGCAGGATAGCTTCAGAGCAGATGATTTTAAGGCTCGTGTGTCAGGCTCTGGTGAAATAGTGGCCCGGATAGCCGCTAACAACATATCAGCCCGTACCAGCGGTTCCGGTTCAATTTTGTTAGCAGGCATCACCAATGAGCTGGAGCTAGGCTTGTCTGGTTCCGGTAAAGTAAGAGCTTATGACTTACAGACTAATGCCGCAGAAGTAGATATTTCTGGGTCTGGCAGTGCCGAAGTAGCGGTTGAAGAAGACCTGGAAGTAGAAATAAGCGGTAGCGGTAAAGTTTATTATAAAGGTGAGCCTGATATAATTTCAGATGTGTCTGGCTCCGGTAAAGTTATTAAGAGTTAAAATATATTTTTAAGTTAATGACAAGAAGATTGCAAAATTACGTGATAGTGTTCATGCTTTTGATGTTCAGTGTGGCATGTAGTACCAAAAATGATATAGAGGCTTTCAAAGAAGCTGATTACTCTCTGGAAAGCCTGGATGAAGTACGCGTAAATGGTATTAATTTACTGGAAATAAAGAATAGCAAAGACTTTTCCTTTGGCGAGGCTGCAGCGCTTATTTCTGCTTTTTCAGATAATAAGCTGAACGCTACCTCTACTTTAGGCCTTAATGTAAGTTTAGATGAAAGCAGTAAAGACCGAACCATGACGGTTACACAACTCAAGTGGCAACTGTTGCTGGATGATCAGCAAACATTAAGCGGATTGGTTAGTGAGCCGGTTGAACTGCATGATGGGCTTAATACTATCACTGTAAAAACTCCTGTTACTTTCTCTGAAGAAAGCGGAGGAGCCAGTTTAAATAATCTGCTCAGGCTGGCAACTATGCTGAACAAAGAAGAGGGGCAGCGGCCAAAAGTCACTTTACAGATTAAGCCAACTATAGCTACCTCTGTTGGTCCTTTAGAAATACCCAGGTTCATCAATATTAAAGAATAATAAAAAGAAAGCCAGATGCAAGTTTGGCTTTCTTTTTATTATTCTTTTGTAAATTTAAAGCTGTGTCAGGGCTTAGGCTGCTAAGCTATAGCTAAAATGTAGAGACGTTACTGATACAGCTTACTTATTTTAGTGTTTTATAAAGATAGAATGAAAATAAGTTTTTCTTTTTTATTAATGCTGTTGCTGCCCTTGTTAAGCCTGGCACAAAAGCCTGTACTGGATAAGCAGCAAATATTAAAGGATATCAAAATACTTTCTGCCGATTCTATGGGAGGTAGGCTGAGCGGGAGCACTGGTAATAAAATGTCTCAGGATTATATTGTGCAGCGTTTTAAGCAGATTGGGCTCAAACCCTATAATGGTGATTATAAGCAACACTTCCGGCTTGAGTCTAAGAAAGTTGTTGTAGATCAGGCCACTAACCTGATAGGCTACATTGCTGGTAAAACAACTAAGGCCATTGTGATAACGGCCCACTACGACCATGTTGGGGAACGTGATGGCGAAACTTACAACGGAGCCGATGATAATGCTTCGGGAGTTGGAGCATTGTTAGCTGCTGCCTCTTACTTTAAAAGGCATAAGCCAGTACACACACTAATTTTTGTAGCCTTAGACGGGGAAGAACTTGGTCTGCGTGGAGCCGATGCTTTCCTGGAGAACCCTCCGGTTCCGCTTAAGAATATGCTGTTGAATGTTAATATGGATATGCTGAGCATTAATGACAAAGGTGAACTCTATGCCAGTGGAGCGTATCATTATCCGCAGCTGAAACCTTACCTGGAGCAGGTGGCACCACGGGCAGAGGCAAAGCTGGTGCTGGGGCACGACCTGCCAGAGCAAGGGCACGACGACTGGACCTCCCAGTCGGACCATTACCAGTTTCATAAGCGAGATATTCCCTTTGTTTATTTTGGTGTAGAAGATCACCCACACTACCATAAGCCGACTGATGAGTTTGTACAAGTTAACCAAGCCTTTTATCCTGATGCAGCCTCACTAGTGATTGACTTCCTGAAACTGGTGGATGTAAAGCAGGACAGCCTATAATAAGTGAACGCTGATTTTATAAGCTTTAACCTAATTGTTAATGGCTTACAAAATCAGCGTTCACTTTTAAAAAATCTTAGGAGCTTATAGCAGGCGACAGACTATTGAGCTGTGAATAATGGATTAACTCTGAAGTACTTTTTCCCACTAAAACTTACTGAATAGTCGGACTTAAAATGTGTGCTGGGAGCATAATAGTCTGTGGTAATAATCTGGGCTCCTGACTGACAAGCTGCCTCAAACTTACTCATATCATTGCTGCGGGCCTCCTTAGTATCTGCATCTGCCCGGGTTCTTATAAGGTAACCCTTCTTGACCAGCTGCTGAATCTTATTTTGATCTTTCACCGGGTCATTCAATATCAGAAAAGCAGCCTCGGGAGTGCCTGGTTCTGCATTTGCAAACAGTACACGCCCTTGTAAGGATGGGTGACCTTGTATATAAGTTTCTCTTTTCGCTCCAGCATCATCCAGAACAAAAATAAACTTGCCTTTTGCCTTTTCCAGGCTTGGCCAGTTGCCGTTCAGTACAGCGCCTTCCAGTGTTTTATAACTTCCTCTGACATCATCAGGAGTAATAAGATGTTCCTTTCCTAGGTTTTCGATAAGCGCTTTATCTAGCTGATCAAATACATTAGCAGTAAACTGTTCCGGTACGGTAAAGCCTTGTCTGTTTATAACATTATCTTTCGCTTCTAAAGTGATAAATACAGGTGTATGGTCTTTGTTTGCTTCTGACCATGCCTTTAGTTCCTGCAGGCATTTTTCAAAGGTTAAGTTACTACTTCTAAAGTCAATATCTTGGATATGGAAAACCTTAAAGCCTGGCTTAGTCATAAGCCCTTCCGGGTCATAAGGAGGTACTTCTTTGTGACCTTTCTCCCATTCCAGTCCTTTCGGATGAGCATATTTACCTCCCTCTGCATCAGCGTAAACGTCTATTTCAAGGTTCCTTAGCCCTAATGATAACTGATTGGATAAGCTTATGTGGCTGTACTCTATGTGCCTGGCCAGGGTAGAGTCCGATTGCTTAAGCATTTCAAATAAAGGAGCATCAATAGGTTGTTTGTAACTGTTGTGCGAGCCAATAACCTGGATCTGGTTTAGAGGTATGCTTTTGCTAATGGTTTCTTTTTTAACGCCTTTATGCTTTTGGGAGGATGTAATTTTCATTTGTGCTGTTGCATCAACAAAGAGGGTGGTGCAAAACATTACACTAAGAAGCAATCTGATTTTCATAAGTAAAAGTTTTATCTGTAAGTACTGTATGTAGTAGCTGCTTAAACATCAGGAGTTGTTTTGTTTGCTTTACTGATCTGAACTTTCTTGAGCACCTTTCCTTTTCTATTGACAGCCTGCATCAGAACTGAATCACTTGATATAGAGAATGTCATAAAACCCTGAATGGGAGCAAAGAAATCATGTGGTCCGCGAGGCTTCAAGCTTTCATTTGCCTCAGAGCCTGCTCCTGAAATAAAGTGGTGGGTGTGCTTTTCTTTGGGATGATAATATTGCAAATGATGCTCATGCCCCGATAGGTACATATCAACTTTATACTTTTCTAAAACAGGCTCAAGAGAATTACGCATAACTGGTTTATCAAGGGCTCTGTTCCCGGCAGTATACAGCGGGTGATGTCCTATGACTATTTTCCATTTCACAGTTGAACTGGTATCGGATAAAACCTGCTCCAGCCAACGCTTCTGAGTTGTGCTGTCCTGCTGCACCAGTTCCTGCCCATAGGAAGACTGGTAAGCGTTGCCATCAAAAGTATTTGTGTCCAGAAAAACAAATAAAGCCTCAGCGTCTTTGCCCACTTTTTTCTTAAAGGAGTAGTACCTGGCCGGCATGTTCCAGCGCTGGCTAATGTTGGTATAATCTACCTGAGCCTGGGCATTCCCATGATAATCATGGTTACCTAATACGGCATACCAACTGCGATGCAAAGGGTACTGATAAAAAAGGTTTTCAAACGACAAATTCCACAAAGGGTCGTGTATACTGGCTACGCCATTGGGGTAAATATTGTCTCCCGTAGAAACTATAAAACTGGCATTAACACCTGTAACAGCTTTGGCTAACTGCGTAGCCATATTTCTCTGGTAATACTCTCCGCCACGCCCCCAATCACCGACTAAGGCAAACTCCAGTGCCCCATCCACTGATTCCAGCCTCTTAATGTACCCACCTCTGTACCCTTTGGCATATTCCGCTTTATAATCTTTGGTCTGGGCCTCTGTGTTAGTAATTAGTAAGTACAGGGTGGAAAATAGGAGCCAAAAGTGAGCCTTGTAAATCAGATGGTAGAAGAGGTGCATAATTAGTACTAAATTAGTTAATTTAGAAGCTTTGCGACTGAAATAGAAGTGTTTACGAGCAAACCTGTATCGCCTGGTATGGGAAACCGTCCGGGCAAGTGGCCATTACCTCAACACTCGCAACAATGCATTGTGCAAAGCTGATGCTTTAGGCAGTGTAGCAAGATAAATATAAAACTTTCTTCATATTTTTTACAAACCTATAGATGGACTGTTAGGAGAACATGAAGCAAACGTTAAATTATCTTTATGTTACTACCAAGGCTAGAGTTAAGGTTTATAAATGCAGTTAACAGCAGAGGCAAGAAATCTAAGAGGGAGCAAGAAGAAACGCTTCAACTTAACATATTTTATCCTTAGGCTGCAAAGAACCTGATTCGCTACAAGCTTCAAGAAAGAAGAAGGAAAGAATATTCTATTTTACAGACCATTACAAGAGCATTAACGTTTAATATCTGGTAAAAGCTATTTCTGTGGGCTTTCGTCTCCTGTTTCGTGAAAAATGTTGTAGTATTGTCTGCTTCTTTACTTGTGTATGAATAAGAATCTTTACTGCCTGGTCCTGTTTTTCTTATGTCTGATAACTCTTGCTGAGAAGGCAAAGGGACAGCCTTCTTTTATCAGAAAAAGCGGTATTAGTAAAACACCGGAAAAAGGATTAGTAATTGTAGCAGGTGGAGGTGTTTCTACTGCAGTAAGCGACTTTTGTAACTGGCGCTGTAGCAAGCCTGGCCGCTACCTGGGTTTAGGAGCTCTTTATAAAATATCGCCATACGTAAGTGTAAGTGCAAGCCTGGATAATGTGAAGTTTGGAGCTAGAACTTATAGTATGTCATTCGAAACGGAAGCTGTAGCTGTTACGGGTACAGTAGATGTTAATCTTATTGACAGTTATGTTGGCTCAGGCGGGTACAGGTCTTTACGAAAGCGTTTTATAGTACCCTATGTAAAGGCCGGAGTAGGTTTTATACATTACACGCCTACTTCTTACCCTGGGGAGGGAGAGCTTGATGAGTCACAAACCAAATATGATCCGGCCCGCAAATATCCCGCACTGGCGGCTGTTGTACCAGTTGGAGGTGGCTTACGCTTCCGTTTTTCAGACAAAATAAGTATTGCCGGAGAGCTTATTTATCACTTTACCTCTACTGATTATCTGGATAATACGGTTCAGGATATGAGGAACACAAGCATTATGCGTAACGATGGGTATGGAGTTGCTGCTGTTAAAGTACTCTATACTCCAGTTGTAAAGAATCCGCTTTTTTCCGGGAAAAGACATGGCAGATAATAACCTGTATTATTTTTATTTAACTACTGCTTTCTAGTGTCGTAGAGGAAGTAGCTGTAACGGCTGTTAATTTCTATGACTATGAAAAAAGCAAAAGACACAAACAAACTATGGTATTTAGCTGCCGGAGCCGGAGCATTGTTGGCTGCAAGAGCTATTAGCAGAAAGTTGAATGCCTACAATTTTAAAGGAAAGGTAGTGCTGATAACAGGCGGGTCCCGTGGACTTGGTTTGGTGATGGCCAGGCAGTTGGCAGAGGAGGGAGCGAGGCTGGTGCTATGTGCCCGGAATAATGAGGAACTTGAAAGAGCCCGCAAGGAACTGGCAGATAATGGTGCTGATGTGATGGTGCAAGTCTGTGATGTAACTGTAGAGCAGGAAGTAAACGCTATGGTTAAAAGCATACTGAATGAGTTTGGCCAGATAGATGTGTTGGTCAATAATGCAGGTGTTATACACGCAGGGCCCGTAACGGAAATGACGACCAAAGAATTTAAAGAGGCGAATGATATTTATTACTGGGCACCTGTTTATACTACCCTGGCCGTATTGCCAGGGATGAAGGACAGAGGCGAAGGACGCATTTTAAATATTGCATCTATTGGGGGGAAAATTAGTGTGCCGCACCTGGTACCTTACAGTGCCAACAAATTTGCTTTGGTAGGCTTGTCAGAAGGGTTGCGGGCTGAACTTAAAGAGTATAATATAACTGTTACTACCGCTAATCCAGGACTGATGCAAACAGGAAGCCCGCGGCAGGCGCTTGTAAAAGGGCATCATAAAGAAGAATATGCTTTGTTTAAACTGATGGGCTCCAACCCGCTCACATCAACCACTGCCGAGTCGTCAGCAAAAAGTATCTTAAATGCTTTGCGACATGGTGATGCAGAAGTAATAACGACGTTGCCTGCTAAACTGGGTGCTATGTTGCACAACTTGTCTCCTGAGCTTATGACCGAAATTTTAGGGCTGGTAAACATGGTGCTGCCAGGTGAGGGAGGCATTGGTAAAGACAGGGCAAAAGGCTATCAGAGCGAATCTCCGCTTTCGATGTCGCCGTTAACGAAGCGCACGCAAAAAGCTGCGAAGCAAAACAACGAGTTTTGATATAAACAACTATCTATATTTTTTGTAAATTCAATGTCGCCTTAAAAACAGGTGACAGATTTAACTATGGAAATTAAAAAGAGAGAGAAAGCCTACGATGGTTACTTTAAAATATACGAACTGACTGTAGAGCAGCAGGGTAATACCTTTACACGTGAACAGTTTGATAGGGGACATGCTGTTTCAGCTCTTGTATATGATACCGTGCAGGAGCAGTACATTCTGGCAAAACAGTTTCGTATCGGGCCGGAAGCAGAAATGATAGAGATTGTAGCTGGCATGGTAGACGAAGGTGAACAACCCGAAGAAAGTATCAGAAGAGAGATTGAGGAGGAGATTGGTTATCATGTTGACAAGCTGGAGCATCTGCATACTTTTTACTCTTCGCCGGGTGGTAGTACAGAGCACGTAGAGCTTTATTATGCCGAAGTTTCAGAGCAGCGTTCGGAAGGTGGTGGGAATCCGCATGAAAACGAACAAATCGAGATTGTAAGGTTTTCGGCTGGTGAACTACAGCAGGAGGTGTTCCAGGATGCAAAAACTATTATTGCCCAGCAGTGGGCGAGGTTACACAAGAAATGACTCTGCGAATAATCTAAAACAACAAAAGCTGGTAGCAAATGCCAGCTTTTGTTGTTTTAGATTTAGTTGTCATCACTAACACCACTGGCTAAACTTCCGGCATCTGCTGCACTCTCCAATGTTAGATATTCTGCCTGAAGAGAGCGTATCTTCAGGTTATCTCTGGTGCCAATCTGATCTTCTATCTGGCGACGGCGCTGGTTAAGCTTAGAGTAAATGTGGTCTACATAGTCCCAGTCGTTCTGAGACCAATTGCGGCGTTTGGTGCGTACCACTCCCATAAAAGTAAGATAGGCTTCGCGAATATTGTTTGGCGTAATGTTATCAATTTCATCATATTCGCCAAGTAATTGGTCCTGCCACTGAGTAGCCACATCAGAATCTAACGGTTGCTGTTGGCGCTGGTCTTGTCGCTCTTCCCACTCTTCATATCTGTTCTGAAGATTTCTGAACTCCTGCTTCGATTGGGCCGATAAGTTTTCAAAGTTTTGCTCTAACTCTGCATTTCGTTGCCGCAGTTTATCTTTTACTTCCGGCCACTCACTCCTAATGGCTGTGTCCCCTTTGGCAGCCTGTGTATTAAGCCATCCCCGGAATTCTTCCAATTTCTCTTCGGTTGTCTCACCAGTCTTAACAACGCGGGCAGTATCTTCTGAAGTGTCAGCATCTACTGTTATTTCATTGTTATCGCTTATTTCCCGGTTACCCTCACAACTAAGAAGAAGTAAGGCAAAGCAACTGGCAAATGTAAATTTTAGAGCTTTATTTAAAGTATCCATGTTGTTTATCTTAAAGTGGATTTGTTATCCTAGCCTTTCTTACGGAAAGCAATACCACAGGATACTTTACAGTGAGTTTAGAGCCGAATGAATGATGGGTTTATCTTTACTGATGCCATCTCCATATCGGAAATGTTCGTTTACCGTTACAGGTAATTTACCCCGGGCCGGTATGCCGCCAAAAAGCAGTTTAGCTGCGGCTACCTGTGCATGGTAGTGCGACTGATAGGCAAGTAACAACCCTCTGCTGTTTTCTATGCCTTTGAACTGGTTTAATGTATAGGCGTTATCAAATAAGGTGATGATAGCTTTGTTGGAATGAGCCAGCTTGCTTACAAGTGCAGCAGCGTCTTTTGAGTAACCTAAATGATTGCTCGGGCTAGAGGAGCCAGGACCATACAACGCGACTATCACGACATCGTAGCGCTGGAGTTTACTCCAGAGCTTCCGGGCTTCTTTAGCTTTTGCCTTACGTGAAATAACAAAGTCAGTAGTTTGTACTGTTTCTTTCACTTGCCGTTGAAAAAGTGTAGGGCGCCTGGCACCAAAAGATACTGTTGCGACTGACTTACTTTTTTGCTGTCTAAGAGGCAACATGTTCTTTTTATTACGCAGGAGCGTAAGTGCAGCTTCTGCAAGTGCTGTGTTGGTACTGTCTGCACGTGAAGTTTTTAAATCCTGGTGCAGGTTCTGCAGATCAATAGGTTTGTAATTATCCAGCCCCAGCCACTGCTTAGCGGCAAGCACTCTTTTACAACGGCGGTCAATTTCTTCCTGCTTTAGCTCTCCTTTTGCAATGGCTGCTTTTACGGCCTTAATGGCTCTGGGTACGCTATTCAAACGCTCTACTATATCGTTTCCAGCCATCAGGGCACGTGCTTCTGCCTCACCCGGGGAAAAGAATTTTGTAACACCTTTCATAACCATGGCATCTGTAAAAATGAGTCCCTTAAACTTTAGCTGGTGTTTAAGCAACCCAGTAACAATGGGTTTGGAGAGGGTAGAAGGGAGGTTTTCTGTTGAGTCTAATTGTGGTATATGCATGTGGGCTACCATAATGCCTCCAACACCGTACTCAATTAATTCCTGGAAAGGGTACAACTCAAGAGAGTCCAGACGATGGCGGGAGAATGGGATAACAGGCAGGTCGTAATGTGAATCAATGTCTGTGTCGCCATGTCCTGGAAAATGTTTTGCTACAGCCATAATACCATTTTCCTGCATGCCTCGCATATAGGCCAGGCTTTTAGCGGTCACATCCAAGCGGTTTTCTCCAAATGACCGATAGCTGATAATCGGGTTGTCAGGATTGTTGTTGATGTCTGCTACCGGAGCAAAATTTACATGCATTCCTAACCGCTTAAACTCTGAGGCTACTTCAGTTCCCATTCTATAAATCAGGCCATTATCTGCGATAGCACCTAGCATTTGCTGGTAAGGGTACTGTATGGTACTGTCAAGGCGCATGCCTACTCCTGTTTCGGCATCCATAGAAATTAACAAAGGAACTTTAGAAGCAGCTTGGTATTGATTGGTTAAGATAGCCTGCCTCACAGGCCCCCCCTGAAAAAAGATGATGCCACCCACCTTGTATTTCTTTACCAGGTGCATTACATCTGCCTCATATTTCGGTCCTTTATTCGAAAAAGCTTCAATAACAATCAATTGTGCAATACGCTCATCAACTGTAAGTGTATTAAAAACAGAGTCTACCCAGGGAGATGAAGTTTCGAGGGCGCTGATAATGTTAGTCGGACGGGCATAAGGTTCACGGATCATCTGCTTTAAGGTATCCGTATTGTCTTTATAACTCCTTTGCTGTGCATCAGAACCCTCACAAGACACGAGCAATATTGGTAGAAGCACTACCATTAAATTGTGCACACGTAGCTTGGCTGTGGGGCCGATGCCAAATAAGGTTATAAGTATGCTATATAAGGAATGCCACTGAGCCATATATTCTTTAAGTAATTCAGAGTTTATACGCTCTTTCTGTTAATGGTGTGTTAGTTTATTAACTCAAGTTGCGATTTATTTGCTATGTTGAAATTGAACCCACCCCTGCTCCCTCCTCGGAGATGGCAGGGTGGGTAAACTGCATGTTATACTTATCCTGCTTTTGTAAATCGTAACTTAAGTTAATTAGTCACCAGAGGAAAAAAAGCTTTAAAGCTTCTGTGTTATGAAAGCATACAAAAAAGTTAATTGTTCATTTAATATATAGTTTCATCTTTCATATCAATTGCAGATTCATATTAACGTTCATGCACCTGACACCCTACAATAAAAAAAGCGAGTCTTTAGCGGAAGAGAAGAACCATTTTGGATATAGTTTTTTCCCTGGTTTACTGTTTGTAGCCCTGCTCTGGCTAATTGCCCTGCTTTCTTACCTGACAGATGCTAACCTGGTTTGGCTGGGAGTGCTGCCCAGAAACTTTTATGGCATAGTGGGTGTGTTTTTAGGGCCGCTTATTCATAGTGGCTTGTTGCACCTGTTGTCCAATACCTTTCCATTGGTGTTGCTTTCTGGCTTTATTCTCTTTCTGCACAGGCGGGTGGCACTGCGGGTAATTGTACTGGTGTACCTGTTAAGCGGGTTCCTGACCTGGCTTATCGGGCGGCAGGCTTACCACATTGGGGCAAGTGGTGTGGTGTATGGTCTGGCAGGCTATTTACTGTTTAACGGTTTTATCAGAAGGAACAGAGGAGCCATGGCGGTGTCGTTTGCAGTGCTGTTTTTATACAGTGGACTATTTTACGGACTTTTTCCGAATGATGAAGGTGTGTCGTGGGAGGGACATATAGCAGGTTTGGTAGCAGGCTTTATAGCTGCTGTTGTTTATGGAGAAACTGGTACAGAGGGGCAACAAATTGAAGCGCTGGATGAGATAGAGCAACATAGGAGCAGTACCTTAGGTGAACAGTACAGCTACTTTAAGATCAACTATATAATTTCATCAGATAAGGAAGAACAAAAGCATTATCACTATAATTTAAATCCAAACGATTACGGGCTCTTTATCCCAACCAATAAAAAAGCTTCAACGTCTACTAAGAAGAAGAAAATATGAAGAAAACCCATGGCCGATAATCATACAGGGAAAGTTCAGCAAGGTGAACAACAGGGGCAGGAAACAAAGGAAAGCAGGTGGCCCCTGATTATAACGGGACTACTTATAGCAGCACTTATTGCCGCATACTTTTTATTCCCAAGTTTCCAGAACACTATAAAAGAAGGTTGGGAGGTTTTGACTAGTGGCGATGAGCAACGCATTTCGGAGTGGGTAGGGAAGTTTGGTTTTTGGGGGCCTTTTTTTATTATTTTAGCAATGGTTGCGCAGATGTTCCTGCTGGTCATAAACGTAGTACTGCTAATGCTGGTGGCTATTATTGCTTATGGCCCTGTTTGGGGAGCTGTTATAGCAGTAAGTGCTGTGCTAGTTGCTTCTACTATAGGGTATTTTATTGGGCGAGGTGTCGGAGAGGCTGGCGTGCAAAAACTGATAGGCCCAAAGGCAGAGCATAAAGTATCCGACTTTATGAAAGAGTACGGTATATGGGCCATTGTTATTGCACGTGTTTCTCCTTTTCTCTCTAATGATGCTGTTAGTTTTGTGGCCGGTCTGGCAGGTATGAATTACTGGCGGTTTATTTTGGCGACTCTGTCTGGTATTACTCCTCTGGCTATTCTGTTGGCATGGCTGGGTGAAAATAATGAGCGACTTAAAACAGGCTTGATATGGGTGTCTGCCGTCAGCCTGGCGATATTTATAGGTTATATTGTGTACGATAAGTATATCAAAAATAATGAGTGACTTGCAGAACATAAGAATATTGTGCTAATTAGATATCCTAACACAGTATTTCTACTTTATGAAAAAGAAAGCTTTACTCTCATTGTTATTGGGAGTTAGTACTTCTGTTGTATGGGGGCAGCAACAGGAAGTATATTTTGCTACCAACCCAACTATTACTCCCGATGCAAAAAACATCATTTTTAGTTATGAAGGTGATCTCTGGCAGATTGCTTCCGGTGGTGGAGCAGCAAACCGCCTTACCGGAATGGAAGGCTATGAGTCACGGCCACGTATTTCGCCGAATGGTAAATGGGTAGCCTTTACTTCCTCTCAATATGGTAACGAAGATGTGTACGTAATGCCAATGGGAGGTGGTAGTATAAAGCAGCTTACTTTTCATGAAGGTGCTGACCAGGTAGAATCCTGGAGCTGGGACTCCAAGACGATCTATTTTACCTCTGACCGTGCCAACCGCTTCTCTGCCTATAAAGTAAACCGCGAAGGAGGTACTCCGCAGCGCATGTTTCAGCACTACTTCCATACGGTACACAATGTGGCTGAGCACCCAAGCAGCGGAGAAATTTTCTTTGATGAAACATGGGAAAGTAAAACCTTTGCCCAACGTAAAGGCTATAAAGGTGCATATAACCCGGACGTGCAGTCTTATAACCTGAAAACCGGGGAATATAAGCGTTATACTGATTATGAAGGAAAAGATTTCTGGGTAACCATAGACGGAAAAGGAAAGTTTTATTTTGTTTCTGATGAAGCCAACGGGGAGTATAACCTTTATACTTTCAAAGACGGTAAAAAGACGCAGCTGACCAGCTTTGACACATCAGTTAAGTGGCCTTCAGTAAGTGCCAACGGCGAAAAGATAGTGTTTGAGAAAGATTACCAGCTGTATATTTATGATGTAGCTTCTGGGCAGGCGCAAAAGGTAAAGGCGAATGTTCTTAATAATAATACTTTAGAAAAAGAGAAAGACTTTAAAACAGCAGGTAACATTAGCCATTTTGATGTATCACCTGATAATAAAAAGCTGGCTTTTGTGTCGAGGGGAGTGCTGTTTGTCTCCGACGCTAAAGGTGAGTTTGTACGTCAGTTACAGACAAATCCGGCAGAGCGGGTAAGCGAAGTAAAATGGTTGGCCGATAATAAACGCATTATCTACAGCCAGACCATTCATGGCTATCTCAACTGGTTTATAATATCAGCCGATGGAAGTACTTCGGCAAAACAGCTGACAGAAGAACTGAAGAACAACCGTAACCTGGTGCTGAACAAAGGTAGAAGCCAAGGCGTGTACTATAGCGGTCGGAATCAGGTAAAACTTATTGATCTTACTACTCTTAAAACAAAGACTATTGCCGAAGATGAAATCTGGGCTATTCAGAATTCTAATCCTTCATTTTCTCCGGATGGGCAATATGTTATGTATACTGCACACAGAAATTTCGAACAGGATATTTTCATTCATCATCTGGCAAGCAACAAAACCTACAATTTAACTAATACGGGTGTTACGGAGTCAGATCCGTTCTGGTCGCCATGCGGGAATTACATTTACTTTACCACTGACCGTACCAGCCCAAGCTATCCGTATGGTATGAAAGACCCGGATCTTTACCGCTTGGCCCTGAATAAAACAGACAAGCCCTACAGGTCTGATAAGTTTGATGAACTATTTAAACCAGAAGAAAAGGCAGACGACAGTAAGGGTAAAGGCAAGAAAGTAAAAACAGAGGAGAAGAAGTCTGAAGCGTCTGTTGTTAAAGTTGAATTCGAAGACCTGCAAAACCGTTGGGAGCAAATAGGGGAGAACTTTGGTTCCCAATACAACCCTTACGTGTTGCAGAAAGACGATAAAACTACTGTGCTCTTTGCTTCGGACCATGGTAATGGCAAGTACAACATCTGGAAACTGATGACAAGCCCTTTTGAGAAGCCTAAAACAGAAAAAATAGAAGGGGCTAGTACGCGCTCTATAGAACTGGCTAGTGCTGATGGTACTTATTATATGCTGGTCGACGGCAATATAAATACGCTGAATCTAGATGGGAGTAAGGTAGAAAAGATTGATATAGCGCATTCTTTCAGAAAAAATCTGAAAGATGAATTTAACCAGATGTTCTACGAAGTTTGGGCTGGGGTAGAGGAAAACTTTTATGACGATAACTTCCACGGTGTTAATTGGAAAAAGAAGAAAGAATCGTATGCTAGGTTGTTGCCATACATTAGTAACCGTACCGATCTTCGTCTGTTGCTCAACGACATGCTGGGCGAGCTAAACTCCTCACACATGGGCTTCTCTTCAAGCGGATCAGAAGAAAAGCCATATTACAGTTCCCGCACATTGGCTACAGGTCTACTATTCGAAGAAGGCAGCCCTTACCAAGTAAAGGCTGTCGTACACAGAGGCGCTCTCGATGTAATGGATAAGGATGTAAAGGCCGGTGACATACTTGTGAAAGTCGACGGGCATCCGGTGGATAAAGCCATGAACAGGGAATACTACTTTGCGAAGCCTTCGTTGCTGGATGAAACAGAGCTTACTTTTGAGCGGAATGGTAAACCTTTTACTGTAAAAGTACATCCGGAGGCTTCCAGCAGCCAAAAAGAGAATCTTTACGACGAATGGGTAGAAGAAAACCAGAAGTATGTAGATAATGCTTCCGGTAAGAAGATAGCTTATGTACACATGAAAAACATGAGTACCGATGCACTGGAGCAGTTCCTGATCGAAATGACCTCAGAGGGCTATCAGCGGGATGGGTTAATATTAGACCTGCGCTATAATACGGGTGGTAATGTACATGACGATGTGTTGCGATTCCTGGCTCAGAAGCCCTACCTGCAGTGGAAGTATCGCGGAGGTACACTCACCAGCCAGCCTAACTTTACACCAGCTGCCAGCCAAATAGTACTGTTGATGAACGAGCAAACACTTAGCGATGGAGAAATGACGGCTACAGGCTTCAAGCAAATGGGGCTGGGTAAAATTGTAGGCACCGATACTTACCGCTGGATTATTTTTACATCTGGCAAGCAATTGGTAGATGGTTCTTATTTCCGTCTTCCGTCTTGGGGGTGCTATACTTTAGATGGCAGGAACATAGAAAAAGAAGGAGTAATGCCGGATATCTATGTGAAAAATACTTTTAAAGATAGGTTAGAAAATAAAGACCCGCAGCTGGAGCGTGCTGTGCAGGAGATATTAACAACAGTACAAACAAAAAAGTAATTAAATATTAAAGCAATAAAAAAGGCTAGCTGAGACATTCAGCTAGCCTTTTTTATTGCCTTCGTTGTGCAATAGGATGCTTGTTTTGTACCAAATTAATACTGCTCTTTTATTAATGTTTCACGAAAGAAGTTTGACATTAAATCCACTTTTTCTGATTCCTTCAGCCTAAAAAGTACGCCTTAAAAGTAGCTATGACTTCAGTAGCTATAACATTAACAATATTGAATTTAATTAAAAGTATATGGTTGAGATTCAGTAAGAAAAAATAGCCTAAAGATGCCTTAAGGGTACATTGCATAACCATTAAGAATTTAAGACGTTAAAGCGTGTTTGTAATTAATGAAATTGATGTTCCACGAAAAGGATTGCTTATGTTTAGGTACAAATTACTAGCAGTAGTATTCTCCGTATTGGTAGCTCTGGCTGAAGAATTTTCCCTATTAAAGGCTGAATCCCCCTCTCCTAAAATTGAACAAAGCGAGCTAGACTGGCCAATTAGATTAGCTCACCATTCTATTGAAGAAGACAAAGAAGTAGTGAAAGAAGATGAGCCGCAGCAGGCCCTAACCGTTTCGGCCTCTGTTTATTACCCGGTTCCTGGCCAGACCGATGGAACACCTTTTATAACAGCAGACGGTTCTAAAATCAGTAAACGAAATCCGGGTAAACATCGCTGGATAGCTGTTTCAAGAGATTTACACAGCCGGTGGGGGGGTGAAATAGACTATGGAGATTCTTTATTAGTGACAGGTATATCTGATAAACTGGATGGTCTGTATATTGTCCGGGATGTGATGAACCGACGGATTAAGAATAGAATTGATATATTGGTGGGTAGCGACGATGACGTAATGGGGTTTTGGAAAAAGGTTAATATTGCTAAGATGTAATATTATCAGGGCAAAAAGAAACAGGGCAGTTTTGTGGTGCAGGGGAGCACGCAAGGTTGCCCTGTTTCTTTGTCTGTTATGAGTAAGTACAGTACAGACTAGAACAGGTACTACAAAGGCTTTGGCAGTAAAGGTAAAATGAGTATTTTAGATATTTAAACTATCAAGACTATGACACGAGAAGAAGCTAAAGCCATATTACAGCAGATGACCACCAGCGAAAGCTTATTACGCCACGCACGAACTGTGGAGCTGGTAATGGAGGCGTATGCTAACAAGTTTGGCGAAGATGCTGATAAGTGGGCTGTTACTGGCCTGCTGCATGATGCCGATTACCAGGAGTATCCGGAGCAGCACCCCAACATTATTGTAAATATGATGCGGGAGCGTGGCGAAGAGGAAATTGCACATGCCATATCAGCACATTACACAAAATGGGGTGTTTCTTATGATACCTTGTTAGACAAAGGGCTGCTTGCCTGCGATGAGTTGACAGGATTTGTGGTGGCCTGTGCACAGGTACGGCCACAGCGGCTGGAGGGCTTGGAAGCTAAATCAGTGATAAAGAAGCTTAAGCAGAAAAGTTTTGCCGCTTCCGTTGATCGTGAAGAAGTACGTCTTGGTGCCGAACTATTTGGTGTAGAGCTAAAGGAGCATATTGATTTTATAATTAATGTATTACAGCAATACCAGGAAGAACTACTACTTCAGCCTGAAGCGGGTGCGCAGGCCTAGGCTATAAAGCACAGCACCAGTAAGTTTAGGTGCTGTGCTTTACTTTTACAAGCTATAATCTTTCAGTATCTCTAGCCCTTCTTTATCATTTTCGGCCTCTACTATCTCGTCTATTACCGATTGAATTTCCTGTTCTGTCCAGTTTTCTTTTTCTGCTGCTTTTACAAATATATCCAGTGCGGCAAAGCGTGAGGCTTGTGCAGGCAGCGTGACCTTTACTTTTTTTCTGATTTGCATACCATTATGATTTACAAGGCAAAAATACAAAGCTCGGGCAGTAGCACCTATTAACAGCACTGGTTTTATTGCATCAGGCTTTCTGTTAATGCTGCCAGGCTAACGGTGTAGGCACAAATAACATAATCTTCTAAGCTATGGAATAACAGTTAGTAAGCAGAATAACAAAAAAGCATGGCCTTAACCATGCTTCTACTGATTTAATATTCCTGATAAGCTGAGCTCTGTTGCCTGGCTGCAGGATTACTTCGGGCCTCACGAGGCACACCCATTTTTTCTTCACGCCGGCTCTGGTATTGGGTAAACTGCTGTGGTGTTAGTATATCTTTTAACTGAGACAGGCGTGTATAATTTATAATATCCATCTGTTGCACTATTTTAGCTGGGTCAGCTTTGTACTTCTTCTGCGCGTCTTCAGCTGATTGCATACTACTCAGGTTTACAGCTCCTACTTTGGCTGTTTGCTCAGGAGTAAGGCGTAAATTTTTAGCCATACCAACTGTAATTTCTTTTGCTCTTTGCTCCAGAGTCTTTTCTGCCGGGGCAGTTGTCTGTAAGCCTTGCTGTATCTTTGGTGCCTGTGCAAAAGTAGCTGTAGTGGCTAAAGCAAAAAATATAGCTACGGTTATCTTCTTCATGTTTAAGAAATTGTTTCCTTCTCTGTTTAGGTGCAAGTTTTGTACCCAAAGCCTATTTCAATCTGATTGTTTTACAAACAATGTCGCTGTGGGTATAGTTCTTTAATTAAATCATGATTCGTTGTAGAAAAACACCTTATAAAAGTGCATGCCACGTTCCTCATCAAAGCCACGCTCTACATATTGCTCGCTTTGTTCCGGGTTATAGCCACTGAACTTAATTTCAATCTGTGTATCAAGTTTGATAAAGTTCCTGAATTTACGCTTCATGCTACGCACTGTATTCTTGTTGATAGCAAAATTATGAAAGCCTTCAATGTCTCGTTCCTCCGCAAAGTTCTGGCTGTAGTTTTTAAAACGCTCGGCTGACTCAGGTTCTTCAATTACGCTGCTGGTAAAATCTTCGAGGTCAAAGGTGTCATTCTTAGAAAAATAGTCAACGGAGCGGCTGATAAAATCTACCTGTTCTTTTTTGCTTTCGCTTTTCGCGAAAATCTCTTCCGAAAAGTCTTTGCATAAGTTAAGGTAAGTTTTAGTGTTAAAGTTGGTGTCCTTTATTTCGGCAACGCCAAGAAAGTCATCCTTCCAGAAAACAGCATCTGTACTATTGGCATCTATCAGCTTTACTCGGTAGCCATCTTCAGCCTCTGTATTATAAATCATACAGCCTTTATCAACGCTTTTAAGGTTAACACCAAAGTGGTAATTCACATTAAGGTCGTCATTGCTGTCCTGAAATGTTAAAAACGTGTCTTTGTTCTCAGACTTGAAGATGCCAATTGCATCTACTATTTCTGCTTCCATAACAGAACCGGAAAAATGAACCACATAAAGTTCCCCGCTTTTTACCTTAGGGTGATCAGACTGCTCATACAGGTGGTTCAGAATGTGCACCGAGTACTCGTAAAACTTAGCAGGTTCATTAAATATGAGAGTAGCATAGGCAAACATCTCGTTTAAAGCTAAGTCAGAGGTATGTGTAAATCTAAAGAATTCTTCCTGCTTAAACGGCGTCAGAAAATAGTTAAGTAGCAGGTCTGTCAGTTGCTCATCTTGCAGGTTTACAAGCTCTTTGGCTACAATCACCCCTTCATCTTTCGCTTTATTGCCAACCCTATGTACTGCTAGCTGTTTTAAGCGTACCTGTGTTTTTTCACTCATAATTGTTATGCTTTAGAGGCCGCAAAGGTAGGAAAATTATGAGCTATAAAAATGTTATGATGATCAAGTGTTGAGTTTGTATTAGAGAAGTCTTTTTAATATAATGTTGATAATCAGTTAACTATACTTTGGGGATAATTTAGTATTTGAAATAAGTTCATTTCTGGCACGGTTTTTCCATTTGCTTAAGTAAGCTGCGCAGCTTAAAGTAATGAATGTGTGATTTTTAAATTTATGTGGGATGAAAAAGTTATTCTTACTAATAGCAATAGTGGTGCTGGGTTTTGCAACCACTAAAGTAAATGCGCAGCAACAGCCGGTGCATTTCGGAATAAGAGCAGGTGTTAACCTGGCAGATTGGCAAGGCGAAACAATGAACAGTGCGCAGGGTCTTATTGGTTTATCTGAAGGATCTGTAAGCAGTAGTATGCGGGAAGGCTTTCATGTAGGAGGTTATGTAAGCATACCTGTAGCGCCAGGGTTTGAGATTGAACCAGGGCTGCAGTATTCGCAAAAAGGAACTAAGCTAACAGGTAAGATGCCTGTGGATGGACTTGATTTTTTGAATGCTAATGTAACCATCACCAACAAAGCCGAATACATAGATCTGCCTGTGCTAGCCAGACTATATGTGGGAAATGGATTTAACATTTATGCCGGGCCGCAGATTTCGTACTTGGTGTCGAACAAAGTAGAAGCAAAAGCGGGAGCTTTAGGATTTAATGCCCTTAACCAAGAGTTTGATATGAACAGTGGTTTTCGTGAGGTTGATTTTGCTGTAAGTGGTGGCCTTGGATACCGTTTTACTAATGGTTTTAATGTTAGTGCTGGCTACGACTTAGGTTTAAGCCCAATTGATGCCAATGGAAGTTTTGAAACTTACAATCGTGTTGTTAAAGCTTCCATCGGTTATTCATTCTAAAATATTTTTATTATAATGTTTATGGTGATGGAAAGCCAGCCCTGGAATAGTACAGTGGCTGGCTTTTTTTATTAGTTAAAGGTTTTATCGCAGATGATGATATTCTTTAACAGTAATATCAGGGTAGATTAAGGTGCAAGATTACCTGCTTCTAACAAAACTGATTTATGACTTTTTGAAAGAGTTTTTTTATCAGCATGCTAGTCAGAAGCTATCTGCTACTGCTCAATACTACCACAGGCAGTAAATTGTACTTCCATAATAGATCACTTTCCACTCTTGTGTGTAGTAATTGTGGTGGTTACAGGATTTGTTGATTCTCAGGTGCCAATCAACAAACCTAATGTTATTACAGCGCCATCTGAAATAGATTTTTACATAACAGTTGGCCCTGATACAACGGCATCTACATCTAATAGCTGATATTGCTTAAAACCTATCTAAAACTGTTAAAGTAAGAATAGCTAAAAATTAAAAACGATGAGAATAATAAATTCATGTAAAGTTTATGTAGTTGTAGCGTTGCAACTGCTCATTATAAATTTTGTGCAGGCCCAGCAGCAAACCTACAATGCCACACTCGACGGTTATGAGTACCCTCATGAAGTGAAAAAGCTGCCTGTAAGTGTAGGTGTGGAAGGGGAGAAGTATCAGATGGCGTATATGGATGTGGCTCCTTCCAAACAAGTACAAAACCCACAGACAATAATGTTATTACACGGGAAGAACTTTTTTGGTGCTTATTTCAGGCAGACAATAAAGTTCTTGTCAGATAACGGGTTTCGTGTGATAGTGCCTGACCAGATTGGCTTTGGAAAGTCAGATAAGCCTGCTATATATTATAACTTTCATGAGTTGGCACAAAACACGCATGATTTACTGCAATACCTGGGAGTAAAACAGGTAGTAGTGCTTGGCCACTCTATGGGAGGTATGCTGGCGACACGGTTTACGCTCATGTATCCTGAAATGACTTCAAAACTGGTATTAGAGAACCCTATCGGGCTGGAAGACTACAGGCTCTTTGTACCCTACAAGAATCTGGAAGAGCTGTACCAAACCGAAATGAAGCGAACAGAAGAATCTACACGCAACTACCACAAAAGCTACTACACATCCTGGAAGCCGTCTTATGACGAGTGGGTAAGAGTACCATCTGCCCAGCTGCAAAGCCCGGATTACCCTAAAGTGGCAAAGTCCTCGGCACTAACCTATGCTATGATTTACCAACAGCCAGTTGTGTATGAATTTAGCCAGATTAAAGTGCCTGCACTGTTGATAATTGGGCAGGCAGACAGAACAATAGTGGGCAAAGGCTACATAAAAGACAAGCAGAAGCTGGAGCAGCATGGGCAATATCCCCTACTCGGGCAGCAGACTGCAGGTGCTATACCTAATGCGAAGCTTGTAGAACTAAAAAATGTAGGTCATATACCTCATCTAGAGGCCACAGATAAGTTTCATCAGGCACTGTTGAAATTCCTAAAGTAGAACTAAAATATATTGATTAATGATGGTGATGATGGCTATGGTCGTCAGGCTTGGAATTGAAGTTAGCAATAGTGCCTAAGGTGAAAAAAACAGCCCAACAAATGTACAACGCTTCAAAGGTTTGTACTGTTTTGCCTACCAAAGCCAGAATAATATGGGCTACGATAGTCATAACTAAGCCTGTTGCAGCTACAAACTGGTAGGAGTTCATCTCCTTTGGGTCATAAACTTTTGATAATTTCATTTGTCGCTCTGTTTATTTGGTTTTAAAGTTAACAAAACAGAAGCAAGAGAGGTGCCAACTACTTCCTGTATTTTGGAAAGTTCTTACAAAAGCGAGCACTAGTTGTATTAGGGATTCATATTCAGGTACAACATATCTTGGATTCTGTAAGTTAATGTATGCATGTTAAACAGCATTCTTTTGTTTACAACATGTCCCATGCCTTAGCGTATACAAATACTATAACTTTAAAACAAACTGACTATGGAAAATCGTGAAGAAGATAAAAATAAAAAAATAGAACCAACTAGCACAAAGACTAATAACGACGATTATAACGAGCGTATGTCGATGGGCAACACACCAGACCCTTCAGCAAAACGTAACATCGGACCTGGTGGTGAACAAGAGAGAGCTGGACAAAAAGATAAGTTGGAGAACCTCCACATTGGTGGCAATGAAACTACAGGTTATGGTGATAATGACCATAGCAGTGTTGAGTCGTTTGCTCAGGGCCCAGGTTATGAGTACGAGGGAAGCGATACAGCCATGGACGATAGTGTATCTGGAATACGGCGTGGTGATCAACCTCTAGGTGAGGATGAGGAGAAATCGAGCGATGCAGATTTTAGCAGACGCTAACTATTATTTATAAAAAAGAAGAAGGTTACTGAAATTTTTCAGCAACCTTCTTCTTTTTCCTCCTTACATGCTAAAGCGTTTTGCTTTGAAGTTACAGACTGCAGGGCTTAAAATTTATATCTTATGTTATCTGAGACAGGGTTAAATACTGTAGACTGGGTATATAGAAGCTAATGGTATACTACTACTCGCTAATAAATTCATCTTTTATAAAATCCAAAATTTCAGGAGAAAGTGGTTTTGAAAAGAAATCTTTTACTTCCTGCATATTCTTAGCTGTAATAACATCCTTTCTGTCTACAGCTGACGAAAGCATAAACAAACAGCATTTATTTGTTATTTCTTCCGGTAGTTTTCGATACTCATCAATAAAAGACCACCCATCCATGCCTGGCATGTTTATGTCAAGAAATATCAAATCAGGAAAATTTTCAGGGGTTTCTTGTGATACTTTTGAAAGAAAAGCTACGGCATCTTCTGCCCACTCAAAGCTTAAAACTTCGTTTGCAAAATTATTATTTTTAATAATAGTCTCGCAAACGAAATTATTAATCTGATCATCATCAATCAATACTACTCTTCTTAAGGAACCCATTTACTAAGCTATGCTTTTATATAAACTTTAAAAGTTGTACCTACATTAACCTCACTTTCAACCTCGACTCTGCCTCCAAGCATTTCTGCCTGTGTCTTTACCAGGTGAAGTCCAATACCTTTGCCGCTGGTATTGGAATGGAAGCGTTTGTAGAGTCCAAAAATTTTATCTTTTTCCTTGGCTAAATTTATGCCACAACCATTGTCACTAATGCGGAGGCAAATATAGTCACTATCTTTTGTTGTATTTAAGTTCAAATGCAGTTTTCTATTAGATGATCTATATTTTATTGCATTTGTAACTAAGTTCTGGATAATACTATACACATAGCTTCGCACACTAACAACAGTCGGAGCCAGTTTGAAGTTGTATTCAATAGAAGCATCTATATCTTTTACTTTCTCTGAAATACTCTCCAGTACATCTTTGAGCACATCTTCAAAGGCAATCTCTTCTTTAACAAGGTTCTCTTCATTTCTGATAGAGAGGATATCGTTTAGATCCTGTATTGTCGTGTCAAGAAGCTGTGCAGATTTTACCAACCCGTCAATTACGCGCTGGTTCATAGGAGCTTCTGCCTTTGCCCGGTCATAAATAGACGTTAAGCCTAGAATGTTTGCTATTGGAGCTCTCAGGTTATGAGAAACAATATAGGCAAACTGTTGCAGGTTCTGGTTCTGGCGTATTAGTTGTTCGGTTAGCTCATTTCGTTTCGCCTCAGCAATTTTGTATTGGGTCATATCAGAGGCTGACGCATCAAACCGGATAATTTTTCCTTTCTCGTTCTTCATGGGAGAGATGCGTAGCAGTAACCACTTCATTTCTCCTGTGCGGCCAATTTTACGAACTTCCTGCTGCTGCCTTTTTCCTGTCAGCAGGTTTGGTACTACATGGTTTAGAAATTTATCTCTATCCGCGGGGTACATGGTTTCCAACCAAAGCCCTGCATTATTTCTGTAGTCGTTTTCGTTATAACCTGTTATTTCTACTGATTGAGGGCTAACATAAGTTATATTAAGCGACGTGTCAAAGGAGAAAATAACCTCAGGAACGTTTTCTATAGTCGACTGCAGTAAGTTCTTAGCTTCAGTTATTTCACGTTCAGCCAGCTTACGTTCAGTTATGTCCTGTATTGACCCTGATATTTTAATTATGTTGTTATTTGCATCGAGGGTAGGTTCTGTTATTTGATAAACATGCCTGGTTGATCCGTTCTGGAGCAGAATGCAATATTCTATATTAGAAATTAGCTTTTGAGAAAACACCCTGTTAATTTCTTGCTGCAGAGTATCTCTGTCTTCAGGGTGTATACGTTGTTTAAAGCTATGTAAGGTAGGGGTAAATGTTTCTTTTGTTACCTGGAAAACTTTATAAACCCCATCAGACCAGGTGAGGGTATCTGTTAAAGCATTGTACTCAAAGTTGCCCATTTTGGCCAACTCCTGTGCTCTAGCGAGTTGTGCCTCATTCTGCTTTATAGTTTTAATGGCATTTCTATGTTCTGATATATCCCTTAGAATGATAGAAACAGCTAGTACTTCAGCATTTTTGTTAAGTACTGGTCTGAATATTATCTCATAGAAAAAGTCATTTACGGCTTCTTCAAACTTCACCGTTCTACCTTTCAGTGCTCGTGCATGAGAATCTGTCACACATGCTTTTTTCTCAGGGACTATAAAATCAAGAAAGTTTTGACCTGTAGCTAAATCCTTTAAGAAGAATTTCTTTATTTCCTTGGCAGCCACAGCATTGAACATTGTAATATTCAGTTCCTGATCTAGAGAAAAAATAGCCTGAGGAGAACTGTTAAGCAAAGCGTGAAGGCTGGCTTCACTTTCTATTAGCTTCACTTGTGCTTCTTTAAGCTTGGTAATATTAATGAAGGTGCCATTCCATGTAACCTCTTCATCTTCCCCATAGGTAGGAATACTGTGTCCCCGTAGCCACATGCTTTTTTTTGTGCTAGGATGATTTACCCTAAATTCAAGCTCCCATGGGGTCAGGTTCTTATAAGAACATTCAACACTTTCTTTTACCAGGGCTAAGTCTTCAGGGTGTATATATTGCAAGAGTAACTCAGGAGCCTGATATATTGCATCAGGAGAAACATCTGTCAGTTTGTTAATCCCTTCGCTGATGAAGGTAAAAGCATATTCTTTCCGCTTACTAAGCTTGAACTGATAAACGATACCTGGTATACTGGAGCTGACTTCTTTTAACTGTTTCTCCCGCTTATTAATCTCTTCTAAGGCTTGTACACGCTCGTGTATATTAACTGCGGCTACAAGTCGTGGCTGGGTGTTGCCTTCAGGTGGTAGAGCATGAGAACTGACCTCAGCATAAAAAATGCTGCCATTTTTCCGCTTATGGCGACGTACGCTAGAGGCAAAGTTTTCTTTGCCAATTTCTGATAGCCTTTTAATGACTTCGTCGGTATCGCTTTCCGGGCGTATTTCTAATATGGTTTTTTGAAGAAACTCTTCTTGAGAATAGCCATACTCTCTTTGTGCAGCTTCATTAACCTGTAGGAATTTATAACTATTCTGGTCAAAAACCCACATTGGAATTGGGTTCTTATCAAAAAGCATCTGATACTGGTGTTTGCTTTTCAGTAAACTGTTATCAAGTAGCTGTTTCTCGTCAACCACTTCGCTTAGGGAAAGGCTTTTTTGTCTTGATTGCTTAGATACCCGCTTATAAAATACCGTAGCTATACCTGCTGTTATAAAAGCTAAGCATAATAAGAGTGCCTGGTGCTTAGCCATTTCATTAATAGAAGTAACAGTAGCTTTATCTTTTCCCTGCGCATACAGGTGTACTTTGTTATAAAGATCGGAAAGAAGATACTGGTAAGCCTGGTAGGCAGGTTCTAGATTCATTTCACTGTAGGTAACAGCTTCCTGAGTCTTATGCTGTGCATGTAGTTTTTTTAAACTATCGGCAACTTCAAAATATACTTTTTTATTGGCATTGAGCTGGGCAAGTAAGTCTCTGCTTATTATGCCTTTTAATAGCACTGGGAGCTTTTTTAATGTATTTGTACTACTATCTGTCTTTCTATGATATATAGTTTTAGCAGAAGGATTTGTTATAGCAAGTTGAGCCAGTAATTCTTGATGTGTTACGGCTAAATTATGCTGAGAATCGGCTAACAACTGCAGACTTAGGAGCGAATTTGATATATTTTTGTATTTTTCTTTTGTTGTATTGATGTTGTAAAAGGAGTATATACTGGTAATAGTTAATATTGTGGCTAAACCAATCAAAACAAAAGAAAAACTTCTGCCAACAATATCAGGACAATTTATAAAGCCTATTTTGCTATTACTAAAGTTCATTTTTAATTTTAATAATACAGCTGCTTATTCAGCAAACCATATCTTAAGTTTGTTTAGTTGTGCTGTGTCTTAGTGAAAGTATTGCTTAAATGCTTAAGCTTTAAGGTTTAAGCGTTTGTGCAAAAGTACTTAATATATTAATGCCTAAAAATGATTTTGAAATTAAAAACTCACTTTCAGGCTTTAAATTAATTATTTTATTTCGAACGGACAGAATATAGGTGTTAAAATATATATCTTATTTTGTTAAAAATCTGATAACATAACCTTAACACAAGAAACTTTGTTTAGTATAAGATATTATTTAAAGTAATTATATAATTATTTTAATAACAAGATGAGCCTGCTAGCTAAGGTTCCTTTTATATTGATCATGCTACGAAAGATAAGTCATGCTGTAATGTTTTTTTAGGATGATTTTTTTCAGCATGAGAGACTATGGGAAAAGCTTAAGGTTCCTGCTTCTATAGATAAACCTGATTTTATATACAGCTAATGTAGCTGGTTAGAATCAGCTGAATCTGGCTATATGTCTTAGTTGCTGCACATTTAGTTAGGAGAGGGCATAAAGCTTAAAAAATAAGTTTTATGGTTGTAAACCTAAGGGAATAAAGGCAATACTCAGATTTTAATCCATCATAAACTGCGGTGGTTGTGTTAAAGCAGAGATACTTTCTTCAAACAAATTCGATGGGGCAGAGGGCTCGAAAGTAAACACTGAGAACCTGGATAAGCTTTAAGAAGTTATGGCAAACATGCTGGAGGCTGAAACTATAAAAGGCACCGTTGAGAAAGTAGGTTTTAAAGCTGAACAGCTTTAACCTGATAATAGTTGTAACCTTTAAATTAAGCACCTTCATTTATAATTGGTCTGTTTTGCTTATTAGTAAAGGTTATTAATAATCCATAGCTTAACATAGCCAAACTGCATATTGTTAAGCCTAACGCTTCCCGCCCTTCTTCAACATTCTTAATAAGATATCCTGTTGTCGCGTCACGCATACTATCAGAAACTCCCTCAAAATGTTCAGGCCAGCAGTAGAAGGCTCCGGCGGCATATATAATGCAAGCTGCATACAATACTACTTTGTTAATTTTATTAAATGCTGCAGCAAAACTTAAAAGTGCTGCTATTGCATATACTATTATCCAGGCGAGCGCATCCGGGTCATTATACTGTACTGCGGCAAAGCCTAGAAAGCAGAAGCCTAATGTAAAAGCCCAAATTCTTATAAAGGTCATGCGTTATATGATTAGTAATTTCAACCACATCAACTTAATAAAAAATGAACACATAACCGATATTAAGTGCTATAAAAGCAGTGAGGGAAGGTTGTTAAACCTTCCCTCACTGCTTTTATTTGATAATTAGATTACCAGGCCCAACTAGGGCATATTACTTTCTTCGAATTGCGTAACTTAAACCCAAGTACAACCTCATGGCTACCAGCATGCCCAACACCTAAAGGTGATGTGCTGGCATCGTAAGAATAGGCTATGTCCATTAAGTGGCTCACATTTATGCCTGCCATAGCTGCAAAAGATTCTTTGTGTCTGTATGATATGCCTGCCCACAGCCTTTCTGCATAAAGTGCTTTAACAGTGGCATCTACTGAAGCGGGGCTAGGCTGCGCCATTTTAATCATGACAGATGGTATAACCGTTAAATTGTACATTACATCCAGGCGGTAACCTCCTGTAACAAAATAATGTTTCTGTAGTTCAGCATTATTATATTCTGGCGAGCCTGTATCTATGTACTGTCGTTTGCTAGGGACTAATTGTGATCCTGCTACACCTAAATAGTAATTCTGGGAATAAAGCCACAAACCCAAATCCAGATTAAACTTTAGTTCATTCACGCGGCCATCTACAATAGCCGGGTCATCTATCATTGGGTTTCCTGTTTTGACATAGTTCTGGTCCAGGCTGTACTGAATAACTCCAGGTGCTATGCCTGCAGAGACTCGTGTGGTACGGGAAACTGGTAAATGATAAGCATAGCTAACATTGGCGCTACTACGCTTTAAAGGACCAGTTTTGGTTGTCATAAGCATGCCGCCCACACCATGGTGCGCTTTTACCCGGCGGTAAACATTTGTGCTTTTGTTGCTGATCTCATTTGATTTTCCTCCTGCTTGTTTCCTGCTGTATGTGCTGGTCATATCCTTATTGATAGGGGTATGAATAGTAGCATAATAGGAAACCGGTGCGCCTTCTAAGCCTGACCATTGTTGGCGTGTTCCCAGTTTCAGGTCCACGTAATCCTCTATACCGGAAATGGCAGGGTTCAGGAGGTAGTTGTTAAGCGTATACTGCGTGTATTGTGGCTTTTGCTGTGCAAGCACCTGGCCAGACAGTAAAAGCACGGTTACAAAAGCTAGAAGTTTGTTCATAGATGTTTAGTTACTTCACAATTGTTATACTGCCTGTTATTGGCTTCTCATCTTTGTCTAGTTGGATAATGTAATAGTAGGTTGCCAGAGGCAGTTCCTGACCATTCTGACTACCATCCCAAGGGGCTTGATAACCATCGGATATAAATACCTGATTACCCCACTGGTTAAATACCTGCACTTTACAGTTAGGGTACTTTGAGATGTTTTCTATCATCCATATATCATTTATGCCGTCCCGGTTTGGAGTAAAAGTGTTTGGCACCGATACTAAAGGCAGCACAGTAACTGTAACTTCATCTGTGAAAACACACCCTTCTTCTGTTTTAACTGTCACAATATAAGTAGTAGTCTTTTCAGGTGTAGCTACCGGGTTGGCTATATTCGGGTTATTAAGGCTTATTGCCGGAGACCAGGAATAGCTTATTCCTCCTGTGGCGTAAAGTTCTGCTTTTCTACCTTCGATAATAGTTATATCAGGGCCGGCATTTGCCGTAACTTCCACCACATTTACTGTTACCTCTATGCGTGGGCTAACGCATGAGTGTACTTCCTGCACATAATAGGTAGTAGTGTGGTAAAGTGCAGGTGTTGTGAAGGTGCTGCCAACATTTATTGGAGTTCCCCCGGACGCGCCTGCGTACCATTCTATTCTGCCTCCTGTGCCTGCAGCTGTAAGGGTTGCCGCATTGCCTCCGCAAATAGATGCATCATGTACAACTGGTGCTGCTGGAAGAGGTGTAACAGTTATCATAACCGTATTACTTATCAGTTCTTCGCACGATTCTGAGGTGGCTATTCGTCTGAACCAAGTGTTCTGTACGAGCTCCCTCGGGTTATAATCTTTCCTGTTGTTTGCTCCGGGTGCAATGGTATAGCCACTGTTGGGCCCTTCGATGCTGTATTCCCACAAATAGTTATAATCTCCGCTTCCTCCCCTAGGTACTGTTCCTGTTAAGGTAGCTGGCGCTGTATCATAACAGATTGTCTGGCTTGTGCTTATTTCATTATTAGTTAACACTGCGTTTACAGTAATCATAACAGCTGCACTCTCATCTGTTCGGGTGTTAGAAATAACAAGGCGTCTGAACCATGTCGTCTGTGTTAAAGCTTGTGGAGTATAGTCCTTGTCATTGCTTATTCCTGCTGCTGTTACCCAGCCTCTGCCAGGCCCCTGAATACTTGCTTGCCACAGGTATTCATAGTCGCCATAACCACCAGTCGGAGCATTGCCAGTAATGGTAGCTGGTCGGTTATTATAGCATATAATCTGGTCTGCTTGTATGAGGTTATTTGCTATTGGCGGAGTTATAGTAATTTTTACAAGGTTAGATATGTTTTCACATCCACCAGAGTAAACAATACGTCTGTACCAAGTATCTTTTGTTAAAGCTTCTGGAGCATAATTTTTACCTGTATTTGGGTCTGCGGCAGGAGTAAAGTTAGTGCCGTCCTCACTGTACTCCCAGAGGTAAGTATAATTTTCACTTCTTCCTCCTGCAGGAACTGAGCCTGATAACGGAGCAGGAATCTGTCCGTAATAAATATTCTGAGATAGCGTAATGGTGTTTCGTGTTATTTCCGGATAAACTAAAATCTCAACCACATTAGAAGGTTCGGCGCATGCACCGGAGGTAACTGAGCGTCTGAAGTAAGTGGTCTCTTTTAATGCCCCCGGCTTGTAATGCTTACCTCTGCCGCCAGTAGCCACTGGTATGAATGACCCAGGTGTGTTTGTAGTAGAGTACTCCCAAACAAAGTCATAAGAGCCTGTGCCACCAGTTACGTCTGAGCCAATAAGTTCTTCTGGAGCTGTGTTGGTACAAATAGCCTGGCTGGCAGTAATGGTATTATTAGCTATTAAATCATGCACAACAACTTCTACTGGATCCGAAAGGTCATAACATTCTCCGGATATTGCTTTACGACGGAATAATGTAGTTTTTGTTAATTCGTATGGAGCATAAGTTATGTTCGTATTAGGTGCAGGGGCTACTTTATAGTTAACACCATCTTCACTATACTCCCACAAATAAGTATAGCTGTTATTGCCACCTGATGGTTTGACACCTGAAATTAAACCGGGTCGTCCTCCATAACAAACAGTATTATTAACCATACTGATGGTGTTGTTCTCTATCTTAGGAAGAACATTGACTCTGACAACATTACTTAAGTTGTTAAGACATGCTCCTGATGTAACAGAGCGCCTGTACAAGGTTGGAATAGTTAAGGGTGCAGGAGCTGTATAATCATATTTGGTGTTATCGCCTGGAGCAGCGGTAAAGCTAACACCATTGTCTGTACTGATTTCCCAGGTGTACTTGTAAGAATCAGGGCCTTCGCCTCCCTCTGGTATTTCACCTGTGATAGTTGCTGGTACGTCTCCTTCACAAATTGTTGGAACGTTATTTATGTAATTGTTGGAGATTTCGGGTAGTACAGTTATCAATATTGGTTCTGATGCTAACTCGCAACCTGCAGACATAACAACTCTTCTGAACCATGTGCTTTTGGTAAGAGAGCCTGGTTGATAAGAAGGGTCAGTTGCTCTGTACACTAATGTATATACACTGTTAGCCTCTTCTGATTTAGACTCCCATCTGTAGGTGTACCTGCCATTTCCACCATTAGGTGTTGGCCCAGAGCCGATGAGTTTGTTTGGTGCCTGGTTATAACATATGGTGGTAGCATTATCGGTGACAGCGATAGTGTTATTATCAAGGGCAGGGTAAACCGTTACCTTAACCTCCGTACGAGGGCTTACGCAATCATCAATTTCGCTTTCAGCATAGTAAGTGTAAGTGCCACTGGCTGTTAGAGAAGGAGTAAATGTTTTACCTGTAAACTGTAAATTACCGTCGCTGTCGTACCAGTTATAGATAGGTTCTGTACCATTTGGGGACATTCCTTCTGCCACTAACACAGCCTCTCCTGGCCCGCACATACTATATGGCTCTACTATAGGAGCAGGTATTAGCGGCCTAACAGTTACGATTACTTGTGTTCGGGGTCCTACGCAGCCATTCTCGCCTGTAACCTCAGCGTAGAAATAGGTAGATTTAGTAAGCGGTGAAGTGGTGTATTTATTTGTTTCGTTAGTTGGTAAAGGCAAGCCACCGCTTGCTACGCTGTACCACTTAACTAAATTTGTTGTGTTTACACTTAATGTGGTTGTGCTGTTATAGCAGATATTGGTGTTGCCGTTTACTACGGGTGCTTCAGGAAGAGGCTTTACTGTTACCTGCATCTCATCTGTAGTGGAGCAGGAGCCAGTATAGTAAGTGTAGGTAAGCGTATAAGTTCCTGCCTTACTTGGGGTAAAAGTTCCGGCTTCTGACACATACTCAGACCCGCTCCACGAACCACCTACAGGAGTTCCATACAGATTAATGTTGCCACTGTTAAGGCATACCTCTCTGTCAACTCCTGCATTGGCTTCAAAAGCATCCCTTACCTCTATTGTCTTCTCATCGAAGTTAGTGCAGCCTTTGGCGTCAGTGTAAGTATACCTTAGAACAAAGAAGCCGTGCCCATCAGGAACAAAGTAGCCATCGGCACTAACATGCTCTCCACTCCATGTACCGCCTGCAGGACTACTGCCTTTTAACTGTATTGGCGTAGGGTTGTCACATACAATCATATCCGGGCCAGCATTAACAACCGGTAGAGGGTTTACAGTAACAGTAACAGTTGCTGTGTTGCTACATGTGGTTTCTGAGTTATAGCCTGTTACAGTATAAATGGTTGTTTCTTTAGGAGATGCTGTTACACTATTGCCTTCTGTGGCACTTAGTCCAGTAGCAGGTGACCATGTATAAGTATCTGCACCTGATGCTATAAGTGTCGCTGTGCCTTGCTCAAAACAGATCTCTGCAGCAGAGTTTTTAACAGTAACTGTAGGTAAAGGATTTACTACCACGGTTACAGATTGGGTACTAATACAACCTGTTGTAGTATTGGTACCTGTAACGGTGTAGGTGGTCGTTTCTGTTGGAGCAACTATTACCTCAGCATCTATGTCGGTGGTGAATAAGCCTGGAGCAGGTTCCCATGTATACGTATCAGCACCGGTAGCTTTTAACCTGATGCTCTCCGTTTCGCAGATAGTAGTTATTGGAGCTTCTATCTGTAAATCAGGTAGCGGATTGATCGTTATGGTTTGTACACCAGCCTCAGAGGTTACACCACATTCGTTTGTGGCATACACCAAGACTTTATAAACAGCAGGCGTCTTGAAGTTGATAACAGGGTATTTAGAATTTCTGTCAGTGCCATTATCAAAGGAATAATCTCCTTGCCCGGAAATCACATTCACTTCCCATGTATAAGAACTGATGTTGCCAAACTGAGCATCATACTGTGGATGATGCTTCATGTCGTTATTAACACTAAAGTTTACTATCTGTGATTCACAATAGGATTGATCTGCCGTTGGGAAAGTAACTATAGGCTTACCTTTTATGGTGATAGTTTCTGTTTTAGTACTTGGTTCGCAGCCATTATTGGCTGTAAGGGTAATGTTATACTGGCCGGGTTTAGTAAAGTTAAATACTGGCTCTTTTGAAGTTTCGTCGCCACCTGCCATGTTGCCCCAATTGCTTACAGGTTGACCATCTAAGTCTGTTACCGCCCAATTCCAGAAGACATCTTCCCCGGTAGAGGTGTTTAGAACGCTTACCGTATTATTGATGCAATTAGTTGTTGGAGAGGGTTGCAGTGTAAAATCAGCTACCGGAGGAGCTACAATTTTAAAGGACATGTCTGCAGAGCTGGCCTGGCAATTTGTATTAGGATCGTCAGGAGATGCAGTAAGCACCACAGTGTAATCTCCGGGCTGGGTAAAAATGATTTTGGCTCCTTCTGAGCTCGTAGTAATATTCCAGCCTGTTTCAGGTGTTATTTCCCAACTGGCAGTGTAAGGCATCGTATTGCCATTACCATCCAAGCCATCTGTAGAGTTATCCTCCAGAATAATTTCCTGATTAACACAGTAACTACTCCTGCTGGTTAATCCTATTTCTGCCTTAGGGCCTTCGGTCACTCTAATACCTTTCCAGGTACTTTCTGAACTGCTACAATTATTAGATGCTACACCAGTTACAGAAAAGCCGCCAGACGTTGAAGCTTGTGTAAAAGTATGTTCTAAAACAGAATCTTGCAGTAATTCCTGGTGTGTGCGTGTAATAGTTTCGGAGCCATCATTGATGGTGAAAGTATAAAGCGTGTTGGGCGGGTTCTTTTTGAAGCCCTTAACGGTAAATTTATAAGTAGCAGGCGCACATAAATAAGAACTACCGCCGACGTCTACCAACACATTGGGGTTGCTGCCAATATAAACTGTTTCCTTTTTAACTTCTTTACAGCCCGATGCTCCTGTAACTGTAAGCACCAACTCAAAGGAGGTTGCTACATCTGTTTCGTAGACATGGCTTACATTGCTGAATTCTGGCCCATAGGTGTTTTCATTGCCGTCTCCCCAACTAATATGATAGCTTAGATTTGTATCTTTCGTACTAGAGGTATTCTCAAAATCAAATCTAACAGAAATAACACCACTGCTACTGTAATTACAATAGATGAAGTTCTTTGTTAAGTTTGTGTTTATGATATTGGCATCCACATCATCACAGTCCTCAGTACTTAACGCCTGAGCGTACACATTTCTGCTATTAAGCCCACAGAACAAAATGAGCAGTACTAACAAAATGCCTTTTAATATTGGCTGCATGGTTAAAAGCTGTAAAAGTTTGTTTTAATATAAAGTCTTTATGTTATGGTAAAAATGCTGAAGCCTTGAACGGCTTCAGCAGTAAAGGTTGCACATAAGAGCATCTGGGACAGCTAATCTGTGCGGGTTTTAATTACTATGCAATATTTATATACTTATATTTATATATAATATGTTTTGCTTAAATTGTTTAGTTCTATTTATGAACTAAAATTGGCAACTAATCTGTCAAAATTAAATGCAATGACTGTGGTGTATAAAGTTTATCCATATTTTGTATTTATCTATGTGGATTAAACTGCCATGTGAAATTTGCTATATTAAATATTATTCTTGAGTTAACAATTTTATGTTCAGCCTTCATGTGGTATATTTTCTGCTAATCTAGTAATATGGCTAGAAATGCAAAAGTTTTTTCTGTTTAAAAAGTTCATAGTTAAGTATATGATAAAGTTAATATTATCATTTTAAAATATCTTGATTAGTGTTTTGTAATTGGATTTAACATATAAGTATTAGCTTTAATAAAGTAATAAGAACTTGATTTAATCCTTTTGTTATATATTTTCTATTTAATGTTAAGAATAAATAAATAATTACAATTTTATTCAGTGAAAACCGAGTCTGAAAAATCAAAAAAATAACTTTAAATATTATATAATAAACTGCGGCTGGGGTATAGCATAAAACCTTTATATATAGCATATAAAGGTTTTATTCTATATATAAATAATATTATTTATATTTTAATTGAAGATGAGGTACTATTAAAGATTTAGGCTGAATGATTTACTGTAGTTGTTAGTATTAGCGGTCATGCCAGAATATTTGCTTTTGGTATATATGAATAATGATAAACATTATCTGGATTTGGTCGTATTTGTGGATAGCTACCAAGGATAATGGAAATAAGATTATCTAGGATTTTAAACAGCAACCAGTTTCGTTTTGAATAAAGGTTATTAAGCTTCTGATAAAAGAGGTTCACAGGGTGGTTTAGTAATACTTTGTTCTGTTTTTATTGAAAATAACAATTATTTGTTGTTGAGTTGTCAGCCATAAACAGGAGACTTGAGGGGCAAGTAGTTAAGTTAGTTATATATGCGCCATGAGTAGGTACCGACATTACTATAGTTTAAATAGAGTTATCCTTTTGGTGTTAGATATTACTTTGATTGCTTTTGCTTTTAAAATATCTAACTACTTCCGGTACGGTGATTTATTAATGGGTTACCAGTACAATGTATTCTTTATACTGTTTGCTATTTTTTGGTGGATAGTATCCGGGTTTAAGAATTTTATTTTTAGAGTAGATGGTTTTTTCTCAATAGAAAAGAAACTGGCAAATGTAATCAATGCCTTTATATTGCATGCTTTTCTACTGGCAAGTTGCATTGTTGTTTTTAACCTGGAGCAGCTTTCCCGCTTGTTGTTACTCTACACCTACATTTCCGCAGCTCTTCTTATTGGTACAAGCCGGCTTCTTCTGTTTCAACTGAACCGCTTCTTTACAAAGTCCGACATGGCTTACTCCCGGTACGTAATTGTAGGTACAGGCCAGACGGCCCTGTCTTTGCTGCATACTTTTGAAGGAGATGATAACCCTGGCAACAAGTTTATGGGTTTTTTTGATGATGATCCTGATGAAGAAAGCCTCTGTTACAACCAAGTGAAAGGTTCTTTGTCTGATTTAAAAGAGTATTGCCTGCAAAACAATATTGATGAAATTTATTACACACTTCCATTAAATAACAGAAAACATATAGAAGAACTCACGAATTTTGCTGACGAAAGCTTTATTTACTTTAGAATAGTGCCTGATTTTAGTGGTCTTGTACAGAAAGAAGTGAACATGTACTTTTACCACAATATGCCTATCATAAGTGTACGTAAGGAGCCGCTTGTGCATGTGCCTAATCGTATAGCTAAGAGGGTGTTCGACATTGCCTTTTCGCTGGCTGTTATTCTGTTAGTGTTTCCAATAGTTTTCCCTGTAATAGCATTGCTTATCAAGCTGGAGTCTAAAGGGCCTGTTTTTTTCAGACAGCTACGCCCCGGAAAGAAAAACAAGCTTTTTTTGTGTTACAAATTCCGGACAATGTCTGTAAACAACAGTACTGAGTTACAGGCTACTTTAAATGATCCACGCATAACTAAAGTAGGAGCGTTCCTTAGAAAGACAAGTCTTGATGAGTTGCCGCAATTTTTCAATGTCCTTTTAGGAGATATGTCTGTGGTTGGTCCGCGTCCGAATCTGGTATCACAGCTGGAACACTATTCTAAACTTATATCGAAATATAATATGCGTCATTTTGTAACGCCAGGTATTACAGGGTATGCACAGGTGAGTGGTTTTCGTGGAGAAACAAAAGACATGCGACTAATGGAAAAGCGTGTAGAGTATGATGTGCAGTATATGGAAAACTGGAGTTTTATGATGGATATCAAAATTATCTTTCTGACAGTTTGGAATATGATCAAAGGAGAGAAAAATGCTTACTAACATACCTGAGCCCACATTACAACAAGAACCACCATTAAAACAGAAGTATAAGGTCTTAACATCTTTAATATCGGTCGGTACTTTTGATGAATTTGTAAATCATATATTCTGGCTTTCCGAAAATAAGCCTTCATCTTATGTATGCTTTGCCAATGTACATATGCTGATGGAAGCTTATCATGATAAAGAGTTTAACAAGTTACTTAATGAGGCTGATGTAGCTACGCCCGATGGAGGCCCAGTCTCTAAGTTGATACATATGCTTTACGGGCAGTCGCAGGACAGGGTGGCGGGCATGGACATGTTGCCCCGTTTATTGAAGGAAGCTGCTAACAGAGGTAAGTCTGTTTTTTTTTATGGCTCCACAGATGACGTGTTAAATACTTTAGTCTCGAAGGCTAAAGAAGAATTTCCTGCTTTAAAAATAGCTGGTTCGTTTTCTCCGCCGTTCCGTAAGCTGTCTCATATAGAAGATACAGCTATCATAAATATGATAAATGAGGCTAAACCCGACCTTATATTTGTGGCATTGGGCTGCCCTAAACAGGAGCGATGGATGCAGGAGCATAAAGATAAGGTAAACGCCTGTATGTTAGGGGTAGGGCAGGCCTTTATGACGTATGCAGGACTGGAAAAAAGATTGCCTAAATGGGCTAGGAACTTGTCTTTGGAGTGGACTTATAGATTGTGGCTGGAGCCTCGTCGCCTGTGGAAGCGCTACCTGATCACCAATAGTATGTTTATCCTATTAGTATTGAAGCTATTACTGCAACATAAAACCAACAAAAGTAATAAGCTCCTTCCGGAATAACTCTTGTATTAGGCTGTATCTGATGAATCAGAATCAGATTATTTAGTAGTCTAAAATTATATCATTAGAGCTAATAGACAGTGCTTAAAGTTCTGGGTTCTTTCTTTGAAAGATACTCATCAGACACAATTTAGTTAGTGTCCTTTATCTGGTGCTTTTGTATTTTCATTTTGTAAGGAGAAGCAGGCTGTTCATTATGAGGTCTCTTAGCTTCCCAACTTTGGCTTGTTGCACAGTTTTAAATCTAATTAAACAGTAACAGTATATCAGATTTTGATAGAAGCTTGGCCTGTAACAACTACCTGAATGATATGTTGGTTGAGTTATTTGGTTTTACTGTCTTTAATCTTTTGTTCTTCTGTTTTACCTGAGGCCAGACTTTATTAAGTGTCAAAAAAATAAATATGTTAAATCAAAATATATTGATTCGCGTATTTACTCAGTAGCTGACAGAATGTAAGCTATTGCTAGCATTAAATTATTGAATGTTACCCCAACCCGTTTCTTATGAAAGCAGTTTTACTTGCTGGTGGTTTTGGCACCAGGATAAGCGAAGAAAGTGGTGTAAGACCAAAGCCAATGGTAGAAATAGGAGGAAAGCCTATCTTATGGCATATAATGAAAATATATTCCTATCACGGTATAAATGAATTTATTATCTGCTGTGGATATAAAGGACACATTATAAAAGAATATTTCGCCAACTACTGCCTTTACAATTCCGATGTAACTTTTGATATGCGCAAGAACAGTATGGAAGTACATAAGAACCATACAGAATCTTGGAAAGTAACGCTTGTAGACACCGGCGAAAGCACTATGACAGGCGGACGTTTGAAACGGGTAAGAAAGTACATAGGCGACGAGACCTTTTGCCTGACTTATGGAGATGGAGTAAGTGATGTGAATATAACCGAAGCTATAGCATTTCATAAGCAACAAGGCACGTTGGCTACTCTTACTGCTGTACAGCAACCTGGTCGTTTTGGAGCATTCACACTATCTGCTGAAGCAAAACAAGTAAACCAGTTTAAGGAAAAGCCCGAGGGTGGCGATATGCCCTGGATTAACGGAGGCTTCTTTGTTTTAGAACCGGGTGTCATGGATTATATAGAAGATGATAGTACCGTTTGGGAACGTAAGCCAATGGAAATGCTGGCTGAGGAAGGAGAGCTATCTGCCTATCGGCATACAGGTTTCTGGCAGCCAATGGATACCCTGCGGGATAAGAATGTGCTGGAAGAACTTTGGCAAAGCGGAAAAGCACCATGGAATGTTTGGCATAAAGTATTATCCGAGGCTGTTAACTAGACTTTTACATTATGATTATAGTCGATAACTATTTACAAGCCCGTGAGCGGGAAGGAAACCCTATTCGTGTTGGCGTGTTTGGTGCCGGCGAGATGGCACAAGGTATGGTTAACCAAATCATGCGATACACACCAGGCATGGAGGTGGCTGTAATAGCTAACAGAACTTTAAGCAAAGCGATTGATGCTTATGAGTACACTGATACCAAAGCGGAAGTATGTGAGGATTTAGAAGCATTGCAGCATTGCCTGGATAAAGGAGGCTATGCTGTAACAACTAATGCAGAACTACTGTGTGAGGTAAACGGACTTGATATATTAGTTGAAGCTACAGGTACTATAGAATATGCAGCTAACCTGATTCTGAAAGCATTTGAGAATGGGAAACATGTGCTTATGTTTAACCCGGAAGTTGATGCCACACTTGGACCTATCTTAAAGGTATATGCCGATAAAGCTGGTGTTATGCTAAGCGGCTGCGATGGCGATCAGCCGGGCGTTATCATGAATCTTTACCGTTTTGTAAAAAGCATAGGTCTGAAGCCTGTGCTGTGCGGAAATATTAAAGGGCTGCAGGACTTTTACCGTAACCCAACAACGCAGGCAGGTTTTGCAGCGCAATGGCACCTGACACCAGAAATGGTAACTTCCTTTGCAGACGGAACTAAGATATCTATTGAGCAGGCATGTGTGGCAAATGCTACCGGAATGGGAGTTGCTAAACGCGGCATGCTTGGTTATCATTACAAAGGGCACATTGATGACATGGTGACTATGTACGATGCCGAAGAACTGGAGCGCTTGGGAGGCATTGTTGACTATGTAGTGGGGCCTAAACCTGGGCCAGGCGTTTTTGTATATGCCACCACCACCGATCCTAAAACAAAACATTACCTTAACTATGGTAAGCTGGGAGAGGGGCCTCTTTATAGTTTCTATACACCATACCACCTTATTTACTTCGAGATTCCACATTCTATTGCCAGAATGGTGCTTTTCAATGACATTATCATGGCTCCTATTGCTGGTCCTGTGGTAGAGGTTATCACCATGGCTAAAACAGAACTGAAAGCCGGCAAGAAGCTGAATGGCATTGGCGGATACGATTATTACGGGCAGTGTGAAAATGCGCCAACAGCTCGTCAGGAGAACCTGCTTCCTGTTGGGCTGGCTGAGGGTGCAGTTGTCAAGCGCGATCTTCCACGGGACCATGTAATTACTTTTGATGATGTAGAGCTACCAGAGGAAAATTTGGTACAGCGCCTGTACAAAGAACAGCTAAAAACTTTTTTCCCTGAACACTATAAGGAGAACGTGCCAGCATAGCGTCAGGAAAGAGATTATAAAGAACGAATAACCTATATCTATGGAGAATACTGTTGCGGCTAAAAAGACTAATAAGGTTTTGCAGGAAGACATGGAAAACATTTTTCAGAACCTTTCAGCCGCAGAAAAAGATAAACTTAGAAATTCCACAGTGCTGATCACAGGTTGTGGAGGATTTCTGGGCTATTACTTTATGCACTTCTTTGCTGCATTTGCCGAGGAGTTACAGTTAAAGAAAGTAATAGCCCTGGAGAACTTTCTGACAGGTACGAAAGACTGGCTGGATGACCTGATAGGTAGTAACCCGGAGGTTTTTTCTTTACATGAGTTTAACGTTATAACAGATGATGTAGCAGATATTTCAGGTGCTGCTGAGGCTGACGTGGTCCTACATTTGGCGTCTATTGCATCGCCCACTTTTTATCGTATTTACCCTATTGAAACCGTAGATGCGAACATAACCGGTCTGCGTCGTCTGCTTGATTTTTATGCTGAAAAATCTGTAAAAGCATTTCTGTTCTTCTCCAGTAGCGAAATATATGGAGATCCGTTTCCTGAGTTCATTCCTACAAAAGAAGATTATCGAGGTAATGTAGCCACTATTGGTCCACGTGCCTGTTACGACGAAGCTAAACGTTTTGGAGAGACACTTTGCTATCTGTTTGCACAAAAGCACAAGATGCCAATTGGGGTAGCCCGGCCATTTAATAACTATGGCCCAGGTATGAACATAAACGACAAACGGCTGCCTGCTGACTTTGCCAAAGCTATTGTGGAGGGGCGCGACCTTGAAATTTTCTCTGACGGCACACCCACCCGTACTTTCTGCTATATTTCAGATGCCATTACTGGTTACCTGAAGGTGATGCTGCATGGAAAGTTTGATGTGTTCAACATAGGTATGGACAAACCTGAGCTTTCGGTGCGGGAGTTTGCAGAGATATTTAATAGGAAAGGAAACGAAATATGGGGCTATAGCGGGCAAATAACTTTCCAGGAACCGGAAGACAAAGAATACCTAACGCATAACCCTAACAGACGCTGCCCTGATATCAGCAAAGCTAAGCAGTTGCTGGACTATAACCCGTCGGTGCATGTAGAAGATGGCATTGCCCGCTTTTTAGAGTTTTTACATATAAACAGAGGTAAATTAGTATAGTATGATAACAGTACTCGGACTTGGTTTTGTGGGCCTTACAACAGCCTTAGGCTTTAGTAAGAAAGGCTTTAAAGTATATGGAATTGATCTCGACAAACAAAGAGTTGACAGTATCAGCAACTATAACATCCCTTTTTACGAACCACACCTGGACGAGGCGTTGAGGGAGGAATTAGGCAATAACTTTGTTGTGGACGCTCCGCTTGAAGAAGCCGTAAATAATAGCAAAGCAGTAATTATATGTGTGGGCACACCAAGTAACGAAGACGGAAGTGCTAATTTGTCTTATATTTTTAGCGCCGTAGAAAGTGTTTTTAAAGCAAGCGAGGGGGAGTTTAAAGTTATTGTTACCAAGTCTACAGTTCCTCCGTCTACTATCTCAAAAAAAGTAAAGCCTTTTGTAGAGGAGATGAACAGAGCTTACAACAAGCCCATAGGTTTAGCATCTAACCCGGAATTTTTACGCGAAGGCCATGCCTGGAACGACTTCATGAATCCAGACAGGGTGGTAATAGGAGTGGAAGATGAAGACTCCAAAGAGATTCTGAACCAGGTTTACATCCCTTTTAATGCTCCTGTGCATTATGTGAGTTATAATTCTGCAGAGTTTATCAAGTACCTTTCCAACACGCTGTTGTCTACGCTGATCAGTTTCTCTAACGAGATGGCTATGATCGCCGATCATATTGGAGATATTGATGTGCCGACAGCTTTTAAGATACTGCACCAGGATAAGCGCTGGTATGGTACACCTGCCGCCATGGCAAGTTATGTATACCCTGGCTGTGGCTATGGCGGTTACTGTTTACCCAAAGATACAGCTGCCCTCAACAGCATTGCGAAAGACCATGGCTTTGAGCCAAAAGTGCTGGAAGGAAACCTGAAGATTAATGAAGAGATAAAGGACTTTGTAGCAGAAAAAATTGCAGCTGTTGTTCCAAAAGAAAACACCATAGCTATACTTGGCCTTGCCTTTAAAAGCGGTTCAGATGATGTTCGTCTAACACCTAGTAAGTTTATCATTGAAAAGCTGCTGGCGAAAGGCTATACAAATATTGTTGCCTATGACCCTATGGCTAATGAGATTTTTGATAAGATGTATAACTTCCCAATTAAGTATGTAGGTTCTTTAGAAGATATTGTGGAGCAGGCAGACGACCTGGTACTGCTAACCGCATGGCCAGAGTTCAAAGAAAATAAAGACTTACTGCAAAGCAAGCGCCTGTTCGACTTCCGTTATACCTTAGCTGACTTACCAGCTTCAGTAGTTGGAGATACTTCTGCATAATATATTACAGCATAAACAGATGGAATGGCTGAACGTCACAAGAAAAGTTTTGAGCTCTTAGCCATTGCTATTATTTATGTAGTTACCTGCTAACAAATAACGTCTGAATCAGTAGCAGTATTACTATTACCTGCATTTCAGCTATAACGATACCCATAAAGTAATTACAGCTTGTATGATTTTTACAGAGACAAAGTTAAAAGGAGCATACATAATTGAGTTAAAAAAAATAGAAGACGAGCGAGGGTTCTTTGCCAGAGCCTGGTGCCAGAACGAAATGACGGAGCATGGTCTTGCTGACCGGGTATTGCAAACAAATGTATCTTTCAACCCAAAGAAAGGTACGTTGAGAGGGATGCACTATCAAGTGAAGCCCCATGAAGAAAGTAAGCTGGTGCGCTGTACCAGAGGAGCTATATTTGATGTTATTATAGATTTACGTGTTAGTTCTGACTCATACAAGCAGTGGCTGGGGGTAAAGTTAACCGCAGATAATTACCGCATGCTATACGTTCCTGAAGGCTTTGCTCACGGCTATCTGACTTTAGAAGATAACACAGAAGTAACTTACCAGGTTTCAGAGTTCTATACACCTGGTGCTGAACAGGGCATCCGCTGGAACGACCCTGCTTTTAGAATCGAATGGCCGTTGGAGCCTCAGCTGGTTTCAGAGAAAGATAAAGCTCATGCAGACTTTGCAGGCCAACTTTATGAGTCTAGAGAATAAGATCTGTTGCTCTAACTTAAGCTGCTCTTAAAAGGTGTTGATGATGAAAGTAGGTTAAGAAGGTTTCTCTAGCATCGGCTTTAGCCTTTTATGAATATTTGCCTCGGCGGCAGGCACTCAAGTTTTTTCTTCTGGATAAAAGGCATAAAATAGGCGAATATTACTAAGGTGTTTTTTGTAGCTGGATAAGCAGTAGCCACAACACCATAAGCAAAGCCATTTTCTTCTACCATTCCACTCTCTATTCCTGAGCTGAATCAGGATACTCATAGTGATTATTGATCTTGATCTTCTCGATCTGCAGGTAATTTTTAAATTGATGAATAAGCTTATCCATTTCCTGCTCCTTTTGATGAAGAGCCACTACTTCTTCATTAGAGATTTCCAGTACAGGGCGTAAACGATTTAAGCTATCATTTAGCTGCACAATTGCAGCTTCAACATGTTTGCGTAGCTCTGCGTTTTCTTCTGTAAGAAGGCTTTGTTGTAATTCCGCTATATACATCTCCAGAAACTCTACCATGTGCCAGGGGTTATTGGGCTTATTCCAGGTAAAAGAGGTATTGCAGCGACGGCACTTATACGTGTTAATTTTCCAGCCGTGTTCTGTGGTAGTGCTTCCAGTGCGTTTCAGCATGTCTGCTTTAGTACATTTTGGGCAAGCGGCATTATCATCAATAATATTCTCTAGCCGCTCCCGTTTATCTAAAATGGCTGACCGGTTGTTGGCATGGTTATAAAGCTGTGTCTCCAGGTTCTGGCAGGCTTCCGTTAATTGTGAGTGTTCTGCACTTAGCTCTCCTGTTTGCATTAGCTGTCCGGCTCTTTTGCTAAAAAAGCGGATTAGTTTTATTAGTTCTCTCTCGTTTTGCTTCAGTGCTGGTTGGTTCATAAGTGTGTGGTTTTATCAAAGGTACAAAATATGCAGAACTCTTGCAGATGTACATAAAATTGCCGCTTGCTTAACCTCTTTCGCCAGGTTCGCGCAACCGCTTATAAATCCTAATCGCCAGCATCAGCATAGCAGAGAACAGGATAAGCCCGATTATTCCCCAAAGCATACTCAAGGAACTTTTTAGAACTACCAGAAAAACAATACTAATCAGAAAGAGCGTAGCCACCTCGTTCCAGATGCGTAATTGGGTAGAGTTGTATTTAATAACGCCCTGCTGTTGTTGCTTAAAAATATGGTGGCACAGGAAATGGTAAACGTATAACCCCACAACAAAGCAAAGTTTCCAGACAAGCCAGGAAGGGATGGAGCCATACAGGTGCAGTATAGTCAGTCCGAAAATAAGTGTAAGCACAGCGGAAGGCCAGGTAATACCATACCATAGGCGTTTCTGCATTAGGCTAAATTGTTTGAACAATATGGAGCGTTCCGGCTCAGACTTTTCAGCAGCTTCGGCATAATATATAAACAAACGCACAATATAGAAAAGGCCTGCAAACCAAGTCACCACAAATATGATATGTAAAGCTTTAATGTAAAAGAAGCTCATCTTTTTCAGAGAATTATTTGCTTCTGCAAAGGTAACGGTATTAAATGGTTTAATTAAGGATTTGTTCCTGTTGATAGCCTGCCAAAAAGAAAGCCGCAGTACTTATCCTTTGGCATGGATAGTAACTGCGGCCTCTTTAAAACATGTCTTTTTATACAGATTTACTGAAAACTGGTGTGGCAGGTTTAGCATTCCAAAGTTTAGTGTCGAAGCACATGGCGATATTGCGCAGAAACGGCCTGCCGGCAGGCAACACTCTTACATGCTTTTGGCTGTACTCTACAAGACCATCTTCAGCTAAAGGCTGCAACCGCACAAGAGCATCAGTAAAAAAGGATTGGTTCTGGAAGCTCCATGTGGTTTCCATGCGACACATCAGGTTTAATATATGCTGGCGTATTACCCAGTCTTCAGAGTTCAACTCATGCCCTTTAAACAAAGGCAACTGACCAGCTAAAACAGCTGCTTCGTATGCTTCGACTTCCTTTATGTTTTGCATAAAAGCAGTGCCTGTGTCTGATATGCTGGAAGCTCCTAAACCAATTAATAGTTCAGTGCGCTGTGGTGTGTAGCCCATAAAATTGCGGTGCAGAGTTCCTCGCTTTACTGCCAGACATAGCTCATCTTCTGGCAGAGCAAAGTGATCTAATCCTATTTCTACATACCCGGCTTCTTCAAGTAGGTTTCTGCCAAGTTCGTATAAGCCTCTTTTCTCAGCAGGGCTGGGCAGGTCATTTTCGTTGTAGCGGCGTTGTCCTTTGCTCTTCCAGGGGGTATGTGCATAACTATAGAAGGCAATGCGTTCCGGGTGTAGTTGCTTCACGAGTGCAATTGTCTGGCTTACGCATTCCGAAGTCTGCTGTGGTAAACCATAAATAATGTCAGCGTTTATAGACGTATATCCTATGGCTCGGGCAGCATCAAAAACAGCTTTTGTCTGCTCAAATGTCTGAATCCTGTTAATGATAAACTGCACACACGGATCAAAATCTTGTATGCCAACGCTAAGTCTTCTGAAACCAAGGTCGTACAGCACCTGTAGCTGTTCGTTGTTAGTGGCATTGGGGTGAACTTCCATGCTTAAGGAGGCTTCTGGAGTTAGCTCTGCTTTCTCCAATAGTTTCTCTAACAGTTTTTTCAGGTTGGTGGCACTAAAAAAAGTAGGAGTGCCGCCACCTAAATGTAACTCTGTTATTCGGGGTATATTACCAAAAGAAGCCAGGTATATGTCCCACTCCTGTAGTAGTGCCTCTATATAGGGTTCTTCTACCGTATGGTTTTTAGTAATACGCTTATTGCAGCCACAGTACGTACAAAGTTGCTCGCAAAATGGCAGGTGAAGGTATAAGCTAATGCCCTCTTTCTGGTTTGTCTTCTGAAAGCAATGTTTTACATGTCGTAACCAACGCTCTTGTGTCAGCGGTTTGTCATCCCAAAAGGGAACAGTAGGATAACTGGTATATCGTGGCGATGGAACATCATATTTAGCTAATAGTTCGGCAGGGGTGGAGGTAACAGGCGCAACCATATCATAATCTTTTTTGTTCAAACTCAACTGGCAAGGATTTTAAACTTTGCACAGAACAAAAGTCGCAAATAGGAATTGCACAGAAAATGATATTCATCACCTTAATATAGTAGTTAGGCGTGTTTATCTGACGAAAGATTTATAACTTCACAAGAATTGGTTTATCTGGGTTTTTAATTAATATATGAGAATTACGATACCTACTTTATTATTAGATAAAAATAAATGCCTCAGCAACATCCGTAGAATGGTTGAAAAGGCAGACAGAAATAAAATACAGCTACGACCGCATTTTAAAACACATCAGTCAGCGCAGGTAGGGGAATGGTTCCGTGATCTTGGCGTGGAAGCAATTACGGTGTCTTCTGTGCAAATGGCACGTTACTTTGCTAACCACGGCTGGAAAGACATTATGGTGGCCTTTCCTGCTAATGTACTGGAAATGGATGTGATTAATGAATTGGCTTCCCGTGTAAAATTGCACTTAATAGCCGTTAATCTGGAAACAGTAGAAGCGCTGGAGGAAGGGTTAAGCCATCCGGTAAAGATTTGGATTAAGGCCGATACAGGCTATCGTAGAACAGGAATTCTGCCACATAACCATGTTGACCTTGATAGGCTGATTGAGTTCTTTGAGAACTGCAAGATGCTGCGTTTTGAAGGATTTCTGGCACATGATGGACACACTTATAAGCAATCTGATACGGCAGCTATACAAACCATACATAATACAAGTGTTTACCTGCTGCAATTGCTTAAGAACCGTTACAAGAGCCGTTTCCCTCACATACAGCTTTCCATAGGTGATACCCCATCCTGTAGTATATTGGAAAACCTTTCCGGTGTAGATGAGATCAGGCCAGGCAACTTTGTCTTTTATGACATTACGCAGCAGCGAATTGGTTCATGCTCTTATGATGACGTAGCAGTTTGTATGGCTTGCCCTGTAGTAGCCAAGCACCCACGCCGAAATGAAATAATTATTTACGGTGGCAGTGTACATTTTTCTAAAGATGTTTTAATGTTAGAGAATGGCAATGCAAACTATGGGGTAGGTGTAGAGCTGACAAATAGCGGATGGTCTTCGCCTGTTGAAGGATTGGAGCTGGTTTCTCTTTCGCAGGAGCATGGCATTGTACGTGCTAGCAGAGAGCAGTTCGAGAAATACCATATTGGTGACCTGATGTTTTTCCTGCCTGTTCATTCTTGTCTTACAGCTGACCTGATGAAAGGCTACATGACCTTAGAAGGTGAACGCCTGGAGCACCTGTCGGGAGTACCGATGAATGAGATGAAAGTTTACTAGACGATTCTTTCTGCTGCCTATAGTTAAAGCAGCAGTCAACCAATGCTCTTTTTGCGTTTAACGAAAGCTTTAGGAACAGAGGGTTTATTGCCGATAATAGTTTAATCACCCGCATTGGTAATGAAGTACTTGTGCGGGTGGTTTTATAATCTGATAATGGCTGCGTAGGCTCCTTTAACCACTGCTTCCATCTGGTCAAAATCTAAAGTATCTATAGTGTCACTGTTCCGGTGGTAGTGTGGGTTGCGGAGAAACGATGAGTCGTTAATCATGATGGCGTTGATGCCGTACTTCCAGTAGTTACGATGATCTGATAGACCAACCAGGCCAAAACCAGCAGGAAGATTAACCGATTGCACATCAATGGTAGTATGTTGGCGCATCAGGTCCCGTACCTGCTCTGTAAATGCCTTCTGCTCCTGGTTGCCTACTACCGCTATAAAATTACCAGTGTGAGGGTAATATTGCTTCAGTTCATCGTGCGGAAATCTTTGTGAGTTTGGTTCATCTGAAAAATAGCCAATCATCTCGAAACAAACCATTGCCTTTACTTTTACGCTTTGTTCGTGAAGGTATCTGGCATGCACTGCGCTACCCATGTTCTCAGTGGCGAAAAAAGGAGGTTCCTCCGGACAAAAAGCCACAAAATCTATTTGGTAATGTAGTTCAGGATTTTGCTCGTCCAGGAGTCGTGCTGTTTCCAATAAACCAGCTATGCCACTGGCATTGTCATCGGCACCGGGCTGGTCTCCGCAAACATCATAATGTGCCCCAACTACAATCCGTTCATTACTTTCTGCACCATTAAAAGTGGCTATAATATTTTTGTATGTTTTGCCACTTACTTCAAATGGTTGTTCTATAACTAAACAATTAAGCTTTGAGAACTCTTCTTTAATATAAGTTGCTGCTTCATTCAAAGAATCCATGTTCTGATAGTTCCTGAATGGTTTTATAGATGTAAGCTTTTGCACGTGCTGATATAATCTTTCTTTACTATTGCTCATTTTTACCAAATTTTTAAGGTGGCTTGTAGCTGGTTTGATGCTGAAGGTTGGTGTTACAGGATAGTAACTTTTACGATGATTGTAGGAATTTTGCTAAACGAGCAAGTGCATGAGTTCTATAAAGTAATGTCTTTTTTATAAGAGGTTAAACGTGCTGAATCTTTTATGGGGGGAGTAGAGGTGAATTAAAGTCCAAAATTTTACTTTTGTACTGGAGGTTAAAATGAAAACAGCTAAAGCACCTGTTAAGCGAAATAAGCGGAAAGAACCAAAGAAGCAACAGTCTCCCGTCTTGTTCTGGGTTGGACTGGCTGGTTTTGTGGGGCTGGTGCTGTTTGTGCTTTATTTTGAGATCTTTGTAGAGAAGAAAAAGCCTATCTGGCCAGAAGGCTACAGCGTGTATGGTATAGATGTATCGCATTACCAGCGGGACATTGACTGGGAAAAAGTACGATTAAATGAAGTTGCCTTTGCTTTTCTAAAAGCAACAGAAGGAAAATCTTTAAGAGATAAGAACTTCATGCAGAATTGGCAGAATGCGCGTGAGGCTGGCATCATAAGAGGAGCTTATCATTTTTACAGACCTCATGTAAAACCAGAAAAGCAGGCAGAGCATTTTATAGCTACAGTACCCCTGGAACCCGGAGACCTGCCTCCTGTACTGGATGTGGAGGTAAAGGGGCTGAAGTCTAAAAAAAAGCTTCGGGAAGACTTGCAGGTATGGTTAGCATTGGTTGAGGAGGCCTATGGCGCAAAGCCTATTATCTACACCAATTACAAATTTTATGTAGACAACCTGCAAGGTTATTTTGATGATTACCACCTATGGATTGCGCATTATAAGGTGCCTAAGCCACGGCTGGAGCGAAATGATACTGTAAAGCTGGCTTTCTGGCAGCATACTGATGCCGGTGCTGTGGATGGTATAGAAGGCATTGTAGATTGTAATGTGTTCTACGGCAGTATGCGCGAGTTAAGAAGTGTTTGTATTAAAGAGAAGCTATAAAAAAGCTGTCATTTCTAAAAATATTAGAAATGACAGCTTTAAAAGTATTACAGGTTTATGTTAACTTGTAGTTTAATAGTCTCTGTCAAAGTCACGCTCTCTTTTATAATCATGGTCGAGGCTGCGATTGCGATTTCGGCTAGGAATGTAATCATTGTCCGAAGAGCCGGATCTATATCTATAACCTTCACTTGAGTCATTCCTCACGCCATAAGGCTCCCTATACCTCTCGTTGTACCGGTAATGGTCTCTTCTGCCATCGTATCCGCCAATTGATCCGTAGTTGCCGTCTCTTGAGCCATATTGTCCACGAGGTATATGGCGGTCGTAACCGCTGCCCATATATTTACCCTCGGAGCCACCATAGTTTGGAGAGTCAAAATCGTCACGGTTGTAGTCATATCTTCCCTGGTCACTGCCCTGGAATCTTCTGGATGTGTCGTTTCCGTAAAGGTCTCTGTTGTTTGAGTTTGAGCTTAGTCCCATGTCGGAGCCCCGGCCACGGTTGTACTGATCGCTGTCTCTTTCGTTGCCATAGGCACGGTGCCCGGCTGGGCTATAGTGATGTTCACGGGCAGATCTGGGTGAGCCCATGCCGCTGTCAAAATTGTAGTTGACATCAGAATCATAGTCCCGCTGTGACGGCAAACCAGCTCTGGAAGAACCAAACCCCTGTGCTCCGCCATAACTGCCCATGTTGCCATAGTTGTTCGACGTGCTGGAAGTATCATGTAAGCCGTAATTACTTACATTTCTGGAGCCGCCCATTTCGTTGCCTTGGTTGCCAAAAGTGCCGCCATAACTTTCGTTTCCATAACCACCACGTGCTGATGAACCATAATCATCAAAGCTAAAGTCACTGCCTTTTCTAAAGTCATTGCCTCTGTCTCTTTCCGGATGGCGGTATTGTTCCGAACGTCGTGACTGATACCTGCCCTTGTTGTTTCCGTAGCGATCTGAATCGTTTCTGTTCATAGCTTTAAGTTTGAATGTGATCATTATAAGTTAATCTCTACTTATGTAAACGAAGTGTGATAACAGTGGTTGGCTAAAATTGGATTAACTGTTTTTGCTGAACAAATCTTCCTCACAATGAAAATTTGCCATGGTAAATTCCTGCTCTTCTACGGTACTTACAAGCTACTGATGCTTGATATAGCCTGTTTATATTGCAATTTTTACTTTAGGTCCATAAGCTGCGGCAACGCCTTTTTACTAGCTTTTGCAGCTCATAAACCAATTATATATAACCCAAGTTGGCTCAAATAAGTAAATGTACTTACACCCTTTGGGTTAGAGTAGTACAAAAAGTTGTTGCTGCTAAAGCTTTAGCTTTTAAGGTAACCAGCAATCATTCAAGCTCAGGGTGCAAGAGAGACTGATATAGATGAGTTATGACAAAAGTAATAGATATTCAAGATGATAATAATAAGCAGGCTGCCCATGAGTTTTACAGTGATGCTTTAAAAGTATTAATCAACAGCAAAGATGATTTCATGGTTGGCGGTGGTTTTGCCCTAAGGCAGTACACGGGTATTATTCGTGATACAAAAGACTTGGATGTGTTTTGCAGAGGAGGAGACTGTCCGCGCATTTTGAAACACTTTGCTGAAAACGGCTATGAGACAGAGTTTACTGATGCTCGCTGGTTAGCCAAAGCAAAAAAGGGAGAACACTTTGTCGACCTGATTTTTAACAACCCCGGTAACCACTGCATTGTAGACGACACTTGGTTTGAGCGTGCTACAAAAGGTGAGATTTTTGGCTCAAAGGTGCTGCTCATTCCTGCCGAAGAATTGGTTTGGTCTAAGCTTTATGTGCAGAACAGAGAACGATACGATGGTGCAGACATTAACCACGTTTGGTTGCGCTGCGGTAAACACTTTGATTGGAAAAAGCTTTGGATGCACATGGAGCAACATTGGCATCTTCTGTTGGCACAGGTACTGCAGTTCCAGTTTGTATACCCATCAGAGCGGGATATAGTTCCGAAGTGGCTGTTTGATGAAATGATAAATCGTGCTCAGGAACAGTACGATATGCCAATACCTTTAGAAAAAATATGCCGTGGTCCTTTGATAGACCAGACACAATATGCAAACGATATTACAGATTGGGACTATAAGGTAGTAACCATCAGATCAGTTTAAAGAATGGCAAATACAAAAGACAACACAACTAAAACAAGAATAGCCGCTGTCGGTGACATACATGTGCGCGAAGCCGATCAGGGGAAATGGGAAGAGTTTTTCAGAGAAGTTTCGCAGAAAGCAGACGTGCTGCTATTATGTGGCGACCTGACCGATACAGGAAGGGCTACTGAAGCTGAAGTGCTTGCTAAAGAACTTAAATCCTGCTCTATACCTGTTGTAGCCGTACTCGGTAATCATGATTATGAACGCGAGCAGCAGGGGGATATTAGACAGCTATTGCTGCAGGAGAACATAAACATGCTGGATGGTGACAGTGTAGTGATTGGTAATGTAGGGTTTGCCGGTGTAAAAGGTTTTGGTGGAGGCTTTGATAAAGCTATGCTGGGCATGTTTGGCGAGCAGAAGATGAAAGAGTTTGTACAGGAAGCAGTAGACGAATCGCTTAAACTGGATGGAGCCCTTGCGCGCCTCGACAGCGAACACGTTGATATTAAGAAAGTAGTGCTGCTGCATTATGCGCCTATAAAAGCAACAGTGGTAGGAGAGCCGGAACAGATTTTTCCGTTCCTGGGTTCGTCACGTTTGGCAGAACCAATCAATAGAAGGGAAGTAGAGGCTGTTTTTCATGGCCACGCCCACATTGGTACTCTCGAAGGAGAAACATCTAAAGGTGTAAAAGTCTTTAACGTTTCTAAACCAATCCTGGAGCAGCAAGGGTATGAGTATCCTTTTTATATTCTGGAGGTTTAATATATTTATAATTTAAAACAATGCTCCTGATGCTTAGTACAAGCATCAGGAGCATTGTTTATTAGTAAAGTTTACCTGCTTTAACGGTAACCTGAGCGGCAAATTCGCTTGCATTATGTGTGTCATTACCTAAAATGCCTCTATAAGATACACCTCCTGCTATTTTCAGGTTTTTAAGGATGTTGATGTTTACTTCTACGCCAGGGTCCACTACTACATATCCTTTGGCTCTTTCTGTCATGCCCCAGTTCCAGTAGTCATTGTTAATTGTTTCTCTGGTTTGTTCCTGAGCTATCCAAAGCGCTGCGCCAGCCAGAGCACTAAAGCTTAAATGTATCAGTCTGCTGGGGCGCAAGGTATATTCATTCATTATACCGAAGTATACCAGTTCATTTTTCTTTCTTGTTAAGGGGGCAATGTTTTCATAAACAGGATTTACTGTTACGTAGCCACCCAAGCCGAGCAAGTAAGTTTTGTTAAGCAGTATGCCCCCATAACCTCCTACTAAATTAGCAAAGTCGCCGTTAATGCTAGAGAACTTATTACTTACAGCACCATAGGCTCCGGTAATATTTGCTTTGCCACCTAATGTCTGAATTTCTTCATCTTGTGCCTGTGCTATGGCCGGAAGCAAAAGAAACAGCAAGGCTGTCGGCAATAAAGTCTTTTTCATAGTAATACTGTTTTGGTGGATTTAGTTGAAACAATTCAATGATCCAGAAGGATAATATATGGTTGCATATAAGATGTCAAATTTCAGTTAAGCTTATCTACTTTTGAAACTAAACTTATCCTTCATATTTTTAACCAACAAATATGGAAGAGCATGCTTAAGATCTATCATAATAAAATGTGCAGCAAAAGTCGTCAGACACTGGAACTGCTAAAGAACTCAGGGCAGGAAGTAGAGGTAATAGAGTATTTAAAAGAAACACCTACTGCTGATGAGTTAAAAAGCATTTTGCAAAAGCTGAACATAAAGCCAGAACAACTACTGCGGAAAGGGGAGAAGCTTTATAAGGAAACTTATAAAGGCAAAAGCTTTACAGATGAAGAGTGAATTGATATTATGGCTGCGAACCCAATGCTGATTGAAAGGCCTATTGTGGTGAAAGGTGACAAGGCTGCTATAGGAAGACCGCCTGAAAGTGTATTAACTATTTTATAACAAACCGGGTAAACTGCTTCTAAAGCAATTTACCCGGTTTGTCATCTTTAGTTATTAGCTAAAGCTTACTCTTGATTTCTTTCAGCTATCACATGAGCTGGCGTGTTGAAAGACGGTGATAAATCATCAGTTTTCTTGCCGAAGCGTGTCTTGATCTTACCAATCGCATTCTCCACTGTCAGGTAAACCGAAGGCACCAGTACCAGCGTCAGTAATAGCGAGGAAGTAAGACCACCGATGATTACCCAGGCCAGACCGTTCTTTGTTTCGGCACCGGCACCGGAGGCTAAGGCAATCGGAAGCATACCGAACACCATCGCCAGCGTTGTCATCAGGATCGGGCGCAGACGCTCGCGGCCCGCTTCGATCAAGGCCTCACGCACTGGCATGCCCTCTGCTTTCAGGTTGTTCGTAAAGTCTACCAGCAGGATCGCGTTTTTAGCCACCAGACCCATCAGCATGATCATACCGATCATGGAGAAGATACTCAGGTTCTCGAAAGCCAGCGCCAGGGCAAGCAGAGCACCGATGAGGGCCACAGGCAGCGAGAACAGTACGATAAACGGATAGATAAACGAGTCGTACAGCGCCACCATAATCAGGTACACGAATATTACTGCTATTAACATAGCCAGCCCTAAGCTACCGAAGGCATCGCCTTGCTGCTCCAACTGGCCACCGTACTCAATCGTCACACCGTTCGGCAAATCTTTGCTGGCCATCGCCTGCTGAATCTCGGCACCTACGGTACCCACTGGCCGGCCTACCACCTGTGCATTCACAGAGATAGACGTCATACGGTCGTTACGCTCCAGCTTACTGGCTCCCAGTTCCTGCGTTACCGTTGCAAATTGGCTCAGCGTAACCAGTTGACCCTGGTTGTTCATAAAGGTCAGGTTGCTTACATCCTCCAGGTTAGAGCGGTTGAAACGGTCCAGCGAAACGTTGATGTCATACTCGTAGCCGCCTTCGCGGTACTTGGAGTCGTCGTTGCCGCTGAAGGCTGTGCGCAGGGTGCTTCCCACATCGGCCACGTTCAGGCCTAAGGCAGCCATACGCTCACGGTCGATGTGCACCTGCAGCTCTGGGCGTGGGTCCTCTATCGAGAACTCTACATCGGTAGTGCCGGCTACACCTTTCGTTACATTCAGCACCGTGTTAGCCGCCTGCTGTACGTTTTCCAGCTCAGCACCTTTAAGTATAATTTGGATAGGCGCGTTGTTGGCGTTACCTGTAATACCGGTAGGGGCAGCTTTTGCCTTTACACCAGGTAGTTTCTGGATCTCGTCCTTCAACTGATCACCAAACTCGTCTATACCAACGGCTCTTTCGGTTTTATCCACCAGAATCACGGTAATCTCAGAGAGATAGTTGGTGGAAGTACCAGACATCTGTGAGCTACCGTAACCAACGTTACTGAACACTTTTTCCACTTCAGGGTGCTCCATAATCATCTTCTCTACCTGGGCCGTTATTTGGTTATTCTGGTAAAGCGTAGTTTGCGGCTCCATCTCCAACTGTACTACCAACTCGCCCTGGTCGCTCTGCGCAGTAAACTCACTACCGATAAAGCCAGCAGGAACAAGCGCTACGGAACCGATAAACAAGACCACAACTGCTAAATAAACTACCCAGCGGTGGCTCAGGCTCCATTTCAGGATGTTGCCGTAGCTATCCTGCAAGCCTTTGAACCAGCTCTCGAAGCCAAGCGAGATGCGGCCCCAAAGCGTGTTTTTGGTAAAGTGATCGAGCTTGCCGAAACGTGAGGCCAGCATCGGTGTGATGGTAAAGGACACGAACAAACTCATCAGCGTAGAGAATACGATCACCAGCGAGAACTCGCGCACGATGTTACCGATAAGGCCAGGCACCAGCGAGAGCGGCAGGAACACTACCACGTCCACCAAGGTAATCGCCATGGCCGTAAAGCCGATCTCGTTACGACCTTCCAGGGCTGCGGTACGTTTATCTTTGCCCATTTCCATGTGGCGGTAAATATTTTCCAGTACCACAATCGAGTCATCCACCAGGATACCCACCACCAGCGAGAGCGCCATCAGCGTCATCAGGTTCAGCGAGAAGCCTGCCACGTACATCAATATAAAAGTTGAGATCATTGAGGTTGGCAGAGCCACCATCACGATCAGGGAGCTTCTTAAGCTGTGCAGGAAGATCAGCATCACAAAGGCTACGATTACCACAGCCAGCATTAAGTCGTGCATTACGGCATCGGCTGAGGCCAGCGTATAGACAGAGCTGTCACTGGCAATGCTGAACTTCAGGTTCTGATCTGCATACATCCGCTCAATCTCGGCAATCTGTACTTTCACCAAGCGGCTTACCTCCACGGCGTTTGCGTCTGTCTGTTTCTGGATGCTAAGACCGATGGAAGAACGTCCGTTGATACGGTTAAGGGTAGTGCGCTCGGCCACACCGTCTACTACCTCGGCCACGTCACCTACTGTTATGCGGCTGCCGTTTGGCTGGTAAGAAACCACCAGGTTGTTGATCTGGTCCAGCGACGTAAATTTAGCCGCCACACGCAGGCTATACTGCTGGTTTGTGTTTTCTACCTTACCCGTAGGGAAATCCTGGTTGGCGCTGATAACCGTTTGCATTACCTGGTTGATGGACAGGTTGTAAGCCCGCAGCCTCTCGGGGTCTACATTTACCTGTATCTCACGCTGGTCACCGCCGATGATCTGGATCTGGCCCACACCTTCGGCTTTGGCCAAAGCAGGCTGTATACGGTCCTCTATAAGCTTGTAAAACTCTGTAGGCTTCATGTCGGAAGTTACGCCCAGGCGAAGTATAGGCAAGTCGTCGGTAGAGAACTTGCTGATCGTCGGCGCGTCCACATCATCGGGCAGGGTAGCCAGAATGCCATTTACCTTCTGCTGGGCATCCTGCACCGACTGGTTTATGTCGGCATCCTGTTTCAGCCTTACAATTACAATAGAAACCCCTTCCTGCGAGGTAGACTGGATTTTGTCCAGGTTCTCGAGCGAGGAGAGCGCATCTTCCACTTTCTTGGTAACGGATGTCTCCACCTCACCGGCGGCGGCACCAGGGTAAATGGTGGCCACCGTCATCACAGGCGCATCAAATTTGGGGAGCAGGTTATAACTCAGTTGGTTATAACTGATGATCCCCAAAATGCCCAGCACCGTAAAAATCACGATGATCAGTGCAGGGCGTTTAATGGATAATTCGGTTATTGACATTTCTTCTTTTCCTTAATTTTGTTTTCGCAGGCTGTTAAGGCCTGCCGCTATTATTGTCTTTGGGCTGATACAACTTGCACTCTAGTGCTGTCGGTCAGGTTAATCTGACCTGTTGTTACCACGCGGTCTCCTTCTTGCAGGCCTTCCAGCACTTCCAGGGAAGTACCGTTGTCAGCACCTATGGTTATGTTTCTAACTACAGCCATGTTATTGCTGTTCACCACATACACACGGGCATCTTTTATACTTCCCACCAGCGCCTCGCGCGGAATCTGCAGGGTAGGTACTTCATTCTTTTTGTTGAAGGTGATGTCTACGTAAGTACCTGCTTTCAGCGGGTTTTTGTCCTGGTTCTGAATCGCGATCTCAATCGGATAGTTATGCGCTTCGTCGCCACGGGCACTGATAAAGGTAATCTTTCCGTTGAACTTCACGCCTGGGTAAACCGAGGTGGTGATGGTAACAGGGTCACCTTCGTTCAGAGCGTACACATTACGCTCCGGTACGCTTAGCTGCACCTTTAGCTGCGATACATCCACCAGCGTGGCAACAGGTGTGCCGATGTTGGCGAAAGCACCTGTCTCTACTGGTTTCTGGGTAACGTAACCGCTGATAGGAGCTGTAATGGTGGTGTTAGAAAGCTCTTTGCGAGCCTGCTTCAGTTGGTTCTGAGCGTTTTCGTATGCCAACGTATACTGGTCTAGCTGCGCTTTAGTAGCGGCGCCACCGTTGTACAGGTTGGTGTAACGCTCGTAGTTCTGGCGGGCATCGGCCAGCGACTGCTCTGCATTGGCAACACCTAATGCTCTGATCTGGTCGTCGATTCTGGCTATCACGCTTCCTTTTCTTACAAAGTCACCCAGTGCCACGTTTAGGCTGGTGATTTGCCCCTGTACTTCCGACAGCACATTAATTTCTTTGTTTGGGACCACCGTTCCGACCATGGCCAGGTTGCGCTCGCTGATGCGGCTCTCAACAGGGGCCACGCTTACGGCTACGGTTGTGTTGGTGTTATCAACAATCTGGTTATTGGCATCAATTTCCTTTTTGTTGCTGAACAAGCGGAGAGCAACCAAGCCAAGTAATCCGACGATAACGACAATGATGATAATTCTTTTCATTTGGGTTGGATATTTCTTTATTATTTTGAGTTAATATAAGTTATCAGGCTGCCTTTGGCTCTTTCCAGGTTCAGGCGGGCTGTATACAAATCAAGCAGTGTGTTGATGTAAGTATTCTGCGCTGTTCTTAGAGAAGTCTCAGCCTCTACCACATCTGTAGAAGAACCAACGCCTTCCCTGAACTCCAATTGCGTTACTTCATACACCTCCTGTGCCAAGCCCACATTCTGCTGCTCGGCCTCTATGCGCTGCAGCGTGTTGCGGTACTGCGTCATGGCATTCGAAACTTCTAGGTTAATGCCCTGAGTCGTCAGGTTTATTTGCTCCTCTAACTGTCTTGCCCTGATTCTTGATTGCTGAATGCGGGCGTTTCGCTGCAGACCGTCAAATACAGGTATGTTCAGACGCAGACCAATAGAGGAAGTTGTATAGTCTATCCAGCCATTGTTCTCGGTTGCGAAAAAACCAAAATTTGCTCCCTGGCCTGTATAACCATAGTTTGCGTAGCCTGAAATAGTTGGCAGGTAGCCTGCCGCAATGTTTTTCCTATCCAGCTTCTGAAGCTCTAAATTAGTTTGCAGAATCTGATATTCAATCCTGTTTTCCTGCAAGTTATCGGCCACATTCTCCAGCACAACGGCACTCATGTCTGCTGAGTAGTTAAGGGTAGTATCGCTTAGTAAGATAGGCTGGTTCAGTGGCATGCCCATCTGGTATTTGAGGCCATTTAGGGCCTGTTCCTTATTGAGCTCTGCCTGGCGTAGTTGTGAAGCTAAGTTACTGGCATTCACACGTAAACGATTTACGTCTACTTTTTTAGCTACACCGTTCTCGAACTGCAGCTCTGTTGTCTGAAGAATCTTATTTGTATTATTGAGGTTGCTGCGCAGTAGAGCCAGTTGCTTGTCTACTACAATTACCTGGTTGTAAGCATTGGCAATATCGTAAGCAGTTTCTTCGGTTACCTGTTGCGTTGTTTGCTGGTAGAGCTGCGTAGACTGCTTGGCTGCCTTTAAGCCTACCCAGAAAGACGGATTAAAGACCATCTGTGTCACTTCTCCTGTCAGCGAGGAGTTATACTTCTGGCCCAATGTAATAGCCGTTGCTCCTGTGTCTTCGCCATCGTTGTCCCCACCGGAACCTGCTCCAGGAAAAGCGTTTCCAGCTAATACCAGCTGTGGCAGCTTTAAGTTATCTACAAAACCGCCTGTGATGTTAGCCTGCGGCAGGCCGCTGCCTTTAATCTCGTTTATCTGTTTCTGTGCAATATCCTCGTCGTAGCGGGCAACTTTTATGTTGCTGTTGTTCTGCCTGGCGTACTCTATGCAATCTTTTATGGAAAAAACTGCCGTGTTATCCTGTGCTATGGCAGGCATGCTTAAAAAGCATGAAAGAAGGACTGGGATTGTCCAGCCACGCCAGCGGTTTTGTTGTTTCTTTTTGTTAGACATGTTTCTTTCTTTTTAAGCTAGAATGGTCTTAAGTTTTTTAGTTTTGTTTATGCAGTTTGTTCTGAAATTAATGAACTATCTGAGTAAAAATTAAGCTCTGCTTTTCTCCCATCTATCCAGCAACTTCGGAAGCTCCTGGTGCAGGTAATCTAAAAAGCCAATTACTTCCTCCAGGTCACTGCAATTGGAGGTAGTGTTTTCACTCTTTTTCTCTTCTAGTACCTCCCGTAGCAGCTCTTTAAAGCTTGTCATCTGTTCTATGCGCTTCGAAAAGCCATCACGCCAGTTCGAAATTTTCAGCCTGAAGTACCTTTTGCGGTCGCCAGGGAAGGTGGTATAATCAATCTGGTCTGTTTGGATGAGCAGGTTGATCGAATTGCTGGTGGCACTCTTGCTGATGCCTAACGCATCGGTTATTTCATCAAAAGCCAGCGCTGGTTTATCTGCTACAAAAAGCAGGCCCATTACACGCGCAGCTGCAGGCTGCATGCCTGACTGTTCATGAAAAATGCCTATCTTTTCTATCAGTGCTTTCTGTTTATCTGTTAATGTCATTTTTTGCTGTTCCTTATCTGTAGTTAGAACACTGCAAATGTAAGCATAGTTCTCTTGGTTCAAAAAAATAAGAACTAAATTTCTGAAATATTTATGATGTAAGGCCAAAGTAGTTTTCGAGGTATTTAATTTACTCAACCCTTATTCATAGAATATGGCAAATGAAATATAATGTGCATATTTACATAATTAAACAGAAAGTTTTGTTGTTAAAATTTTTATAAATCTTAATTCAAACTATGAGCATTGATAGCCAGAAGCTAAAGGTTTTTGAAGAAACAGAGAAGACATTAAAGGAACAAGGGTTCAGTATTGATAAACAAGACCAGACTCGCCCATGGGGTGGTTTTTTTGTAATCAATGAAGATCAGGCACAGCAGTTTGCCAATATTTATTTTGATGGCATGGATGTAAACCAGTTAAAGATTTCTGGTAAACTAAGCCCTAAAATTTTAATTGTTGCACCACAAAAGCGCTTGTCCTGGCAGTATCACCACCGTCGTGCCGAAATCTGGAGGGTGGTTAAAGGAAATGTTGGTGTAGTTACCAGCGATACAGACGAAGAGGGGGAAGTAAAGATATTTACACCTGGTGAACTGATTACATTAAAGCAGGGAGAACGTCACCGTTTAGTAGGTCTTGATGACTGGGGTGTACTTTCAGAAATATGGCAGCATACCGATGTTGACAATCCTTCTGATGAAGAAGACATTGTTCGAGTGCAGGATGATTTCGGACGCTAACAGTTAGAACAGTAAAACCTGGCAAGTTTAGCCAGGTTTTCTATAGGAGTCGTTTTTCTTAAGGCAAAGTGTTTTCTTTGAAATTAACATGGTGTTTTTGTCGGTTAAATCAATATTAAATTAAGAAGTACAAAATGAGCTTTTATATAGTTAATGCCAGTTTTGAAATTGATAAACCTAACGAGGCGGTGCTGGAAGCCAAAACACAGAAGGATTATGAGAAGAGCCAAAATGCGAAGGGGTTAGTATCTTTTGAAGTATGGAAACGTGAGCATTCTGAAACAGTTGAATATGTGCTGGTTTCTAAGTGGGAGAGTAAGGATGACTTTAAATTCTGGATATCCAGAGACGAGCATGTGGATGAGCATAAGGAGCAGCGTATACGAAAAGAGGAATCAGAAAGGCCTAAGATAACAAAGAAGTTATCTTATTTTGAAAGTTACCTGTAATATTGAGATTACATTGCTCTTACAGCGTAAAAGATGAAGTTAACCCTTATAACTACTATAGCTGCAAGAGGTATTTACCAGATAGAGAGACCGTAATAGGAGAAATCTGATAAATACTTTTTTTATAGTAGATATGTAGTACCACTATGATTTTACCAACAGGCATAACAGAAAAAAACAGGCAATATGCTAAAAGGTGTGCGTTTAACACCTTGTTATGATGTGTGAAAGCTGTGGTATTTAATATTAATTTGGTGCCTTATATGTTTTATGTTTATCTACTAAAGTTCATATAACTCTATAGGCAGATCATCAGGGTCGACAAAAAAGGTAAAGCGCTTACCTGTTGTTTTGTCTGTTCGGATAGGTTCTACCGAAACATTCTTAGCTGTTAAAGCCTCAACTGCTGCATCTAATTTGTTTACTTCAAAAGCAAGATGTCTTAGGCCTGTTGCTTCGGGCCTGCTTACCCGCTCTGGTGGAGTAGGAAAGGAAAACAGCTCAATAAGATATTCTCCGTTCAAGGCAAGGTCGAGCTTATAAGACTGCCTCTCTTCTCTATGAATTTCTCTGATAACAGTTAAACCCAGCACATCTGTATAGAATGCTTTAGACCTTCCATAGTCGGAGCAGATAATAGCAATGTGGTGAACAGCGTTGATTTGAAGCATGTTATAAACTTTCCTGAGCTAAGGCCTTTCTTTAATATCTAAACTTTTGTGAGCTGTATCTGACGTCATTATTAAAAAGGATAGCCAATAGCGATGTTAAGAGTCATGCTGTTTTCTCCGCTAAAGCCAAATTTAAAGTCGTTTAAGACATTGCGTTGGCCCTCCGGCAGATAAGGTACCTGCACAGGTATACCAAAGTCAAAGCGTAGGACGAAGAATTCTACATCTACACGCAAGCCAAAGCCAGTACCAACGGCTAACTCTTTAGTGAAATTGTTAAATTCAAACTTACCTCCCGGCTTTTCTACTTCACCAGTTTCGGTGTAGGTATCTTTAATGAGCCACACATTACCGGCATCCACAAACAAGGCTCCTTTAAAAAAGCCTACTATCGGGAAGCGATACTCTATGTTTGCTTCCAGTTTTATGTCACCGGTCTGGTCGAAGTAAGATAGATTGTTATCTGTTTGATTCGCATAGAAGTCATAGGAGCCCGGACCAATGCTTCGTGCACGAAAGGCTCTGATACTGTTGGGGCCACCAATGGCAAACTGCTTTACATAAGGCATTACACTGGAGTTACCATAAGGGAAGCCTACACCAGCTATAAAGCGGGTAGCAATCTGGCTTTCTTCACCAATGTTCAGGTAATAGCGGAAGTCATTGTCTATGCGGGTATACTGCGAGTATCGTTGTCCGAGTAGTGTTCGGGGGTAATCCTCCTGTGGCGCTTCAGAGCCAAACAGAGAATATAATGCATTCACAACATTGCCTGAAAGATCTAGGGTTGTGCTATTATAAAACTGATGCGTATGGTCCTCATACACCTGCGTGCTAAATGTTGCCTGATAGATAGAGCCGATGATAAACTGATTTTCAAAGCTGCGCTGTAAATAAGGCCTGTCAGCTAAAAGGGCATCAAACTCAGGAGTAGTATTAGCCAGCTGCACATATTGCAGGTTAATAGGCGTTACATCAAAAGTCAGTGTCTTTTTAGGCCGCCAATTATAGGCATAAGTAGCATTAAAGGAGTTCATCTGGAAATACTGCACTCTGTTCAGAAAATTAAAGCCAAGGCCAATTCTTGTTTTAGGAACAAACTCCGTTCGCAGGTTCGGTAAATGGAAGGGAGACATAATGCGTGGGAAAGTCAGTGTTGTTTGCACTCCCAACTCATAAGATGTTAAGCCGTTGTTATTAGTGTCAGTTTCTGAATTAGTATCCTCACCGGATGTTCTGTTACCGCCTATCTGATTTTCAAAACTACCCGTTAACTCTACATTAAGCTGTTCTGAGCCTCTGAAAGTATTGCGGTTCCGGAAAGAGGCTGTTATGCCTGGCCCTGCAAAACCGTTTGTTTTACTTACCATTCTGGCTTCGGCCCGCAAAGACTTTTTCATGGCCGGCGTAAGGTATATAAATGCGTCTAACTGATTGTTGCTGGCGGTATCATCTTCAAACTGAACGTTCACGAACTTATAGGCAGGCAGGCCCATCAGGCGGTTCACAGTAAGAAGCTGATCACTCCGGGTATAAAGGCTGTCTTGCCGCAGAAAAACGCCTCTTAGCAGATGCTTGGCTTTTACATAGTCTTCGTTAGGTACATAGTGGTAGCCTCTAACATCAATGGTATCACTGGTAGATAAGCTATCGCCAAGAAAATAGTTGGCGAATATATAAATATCATCTAAGGTATAAGGTTGTAAAGCCTGGGAAGGGGCATCTCTTTTTACCCGTAGCAGTACATCAGCCTGCCTGTTACCCGCAGTAGTATCTACACTAAAAATAAGATTTTCAGGGCTGAAATAGTAATATCCTTTTTCCTTAAGCTCTCCATCAATTCTTACCCGCTCCGCTGTCATAGTAGACAGATCATATGGCTCACCCGGAATAAGTAATGACTCTGAGCTTGTAGCACGAATAGCCTGGTGTACGGGCAAAGAGTCATTGAGTGTATATTCTACTTTTCTGATGCGGTAGGGCTCACTTACAGAAGTGGTCCATTCAATATTGGCTTTCTTCTTTTCAATGGTTGTTGTACTTTCTACAGAATTATTGAAGTAACCTTTGTTGAGCAATTGGTTTCGCATAATGTCATTAATCGAACTGGTATCTACTTCTGAGAGTAGCACAGGAGGTTCGCCAAGTTTTGTTTGTATCCAGTGCTTCAGGCCTTTTTCCTTTTCTGTGTAGAAAGCATTATAAATCCACAATTTGGGCTTTAGGCCTAGTATAGATGCATTGGGCTTTGGCCTTACAGGGCCATCTAAGTCAGTTCCTAATTCTCTGTTACTGCTGTCTTCCTCATTCTTTACCTTTATATCATATCCTGCAAACAGAGCATCTCCCTCAGGTACTGTTTTAGTACTGCTACAACCCGATAATATTATAACTACGAAAAGAAATAATAGGGTACGGTAGCTCAGCAAGTGCCTACGAGATATTACTGGTATCATAAAAGTGCTTTTGTCTCTGTGTTATTTTGAACTGTTGTTGCTTGTCGCCTTTTCTTTACGGCGCTCGGCTTCTCTTTCCTTGCGGCCTTCAAGGCTTCTGAAAAGGTCAGAGAAATTGTTGTAATCCCGAACGAATATGAGTGACAGACCTGTTGCCCGAACATCTCCCTGCAGAAAACCTTCGTACTGGTTTCGCTGGAAACCCCGCAGGCGTAAGCGGCCATCTTCTGTCAGAGAATATTCTACAGAAATGTCTCCGCCGAAACCACTCATAGAGTTGGTCGATTCACTTTGTCCTTCCAGGCCTATATCACTGCCGACACGTACGGTAAGGCGATCGTTTAGGAACTGCTGGTTTAAAGCTACATTAAGGTCTGTGCGACCCTCGGCAGATCCGGAAGAGTAATCCTCATAAGAGTTTACGCCTAACTCTAGGCCCAAACCTCCTGCATATTTATTGGTAAGTTGGTTCAGCTGGTCTGTCATTACCTGGCTTAAACTGTTACGGGCAGCACTGGCAATGCCTCCACCTCCAGCACTTTGCAGTGGATCAGGTGCCAGAAAACGTCCTAACACCAGTAAAGCAAACACCTGCTTGTTGAGCTGCGAGTCATCCTGACGTAAACTGGCAAGACTGGCTGTAACTTGTTCTCCTACGTTTCCACGCTGCTCTTCCGGTAGCTGAATATCAAAGTCTATATCTAAGCTTAAAATTTCACCTCCAACTTCGACAAGTACTTCAAAAGGAACATCGTTTCTTAGTGATGGGTCCTGTGTGTCTCCTCCAATTTGTGACGCAACTAACTCAGTAGGGGCTGTTTCAACCCGATAAATAGCTGTTATATTCAGGTCAGCCTGTAATGGGTCTCCGGTCCAGGCAATGTAGCTGCCTTCGGCAATATCTAACTCTCGCGATGCCAGATCGTAAAAATCCATGCTATACCTACCATCTGTAATTTCATAGCGCCCTGTCATGTTTATCTGACCGCTAGGGGTAATACCCACGTAGAGAGGATCTGCTGTGCCACGCACTACTAAATTATCACCTGTTGTCGGGTCTATAATAATAGTGATAGGCGTTTCGTCAGTTACTCTTACCTGCGCTTCAATATCTGCCCCAACAAAGCCTGTCGTTTGAGTTGAATCTTCTTCTTCCTGGCCTCCTGTAATTGCCGAAAGAGATTCATTCAGGTTTACAAACTCTACAATGCCCTCTCTTTCTGCCGCGCCTGCCTCATCAGCAGGCACCACAGCCGTAAACTCTGAGCCCTCCAACACACTTACGTCTACTTCCACTACAGGCTGTGTCATATTACCGGTAATAGATGCATCAGCAGCAAGCAGTACCGTGCCGTAGAACAAGTCGTTGTCCTGGGAAGTGGAGTTCATGGCAAGGAACTGATCTGTGGTAATATTCAGATCAAAGCTATAATCTGTATAATCCTGTGTCAGTACATTACCACTTACTACCAAGTCATTACCTAATGTATCTGTTAAGGTAAAGTTAGGGAAATTGATACCCTGTTCGGTGAAAGCCAGGCGCTCATCTTCCAGGCGATAGATGGAGTTTAACATGCTAACGTTAAACTGCGCCTGATTAAAGTTAAGGTCACCAATGATGTTTGGATCATCTAAGGTACCTGTAATGCGCAGCCTGCCATTAGCACTGCCATCCATATCTTCTACCATGCCCTGGGTAAACCCTTGCAGTGAGGCTAAGGCCAAGCTGTTAATGTTGGCATCCAGGTTAAGTAAATTGGCGTTAGGCTGCGCTTCGTAAAAGCCATTTATCAGCACCTGGTTTCCGTTACCTGATAGGGAGGCATCAATGTTATAGCGGTTGTTGCCAGAGCTGTTTGCTTCTAAACCTATTGTGCCTACAGGTGTTCCCATATAAGCTAATTCTGTAATAGTAAGGTCTGAAGTAAAGGAAAGCGTTCCTGCCATCAGGTTCTCTAATGTAGCTTCGCCGTTAATGGTACCGTCTACTAAATTAACGCTGTCCTGCGATGGCTGGAATGTCTCCAACAGGTAGCCTATATCAAAATCGCCGAACTGTACCTGGAGTGGTGCGGTAGGGGAGAGCTCACCTGTGCTGTTAAGAAGCAGGAAGCTATTGTTACGCTGTAACCGGATATTGTTTGCATATAATACATTTCCGCCAAACTGCAGGTAATTGTCCTGAGGTACTGTCCATTGGTCGCCGTTGATAACCAACTGGTCAGGATTGAAGGAAAATCGGAAACCATTGCCGATGCTATTTAGCGTACCTCCCAGTACAAACTGTTCTTGGCTGGCAGATGAGTCTCCTGCCATTGCCAATCTTACTGTTAAGGCATCCTCGCCGGCTGCACCCGATAAAGAAATATTGTTTGCTCTGAAAGATGGAGACACAAGTCTGTCAAGTTCCAGGCTATAGCCAAGTTCTTCTCTGTTACCTCTTATCTGAAACGCAAGGTCCTGTAAAGCATAGTCGGTGTAGGTGATGTTGCTGAAGTTAGCATGCACCGCCAGTTGCTGACTGCTGCTATTGTAGTTGCCTGTAATAGGTCCTGCTGGTTGAAAATTCTCTAAGCCGGGAACAAAAGATGTAACCACGCTTGGTCGGAGTAGCTCCATTTCAAATACAAAATCTCCTAGGTTAACATCAGTTGGGTAAGGAGGGTCAGGCTGCAGATCTAAATAGTTAGAGAAATATTTCTGTAACGCGGTTGGTAAAGTATCAAAGCTATTGGCAAAGCGCATGTCAGCCGCTAACAGGTTAGAGTTAAGTGTTACTTCGGCACCTGGTCCAGATTGGTCAACTGCAAGTACTAGCGAGTCTACTGGTATGGTTTGCCCGCTATGCTGGACAATAAACTCGTTCATTTCCAGTGTACCACTGATTGAACTGGCATCAGCACCTGTAAAGTTACCTGCTACCTGGCCTTGTAGCCGGAGTTCTTCTGAATAAAGGTTTAATGCCTGCAGGTTGGCTCCCTCCAGATCAAGGTTAAAGGCATAAGCAGGTTGCTCGCTGTTGCGCATGTTAAAATCACCGTTCAGATCAAAAGCAAGATTTTCATCTTCTGCTGTGGCCGTTACTGTGTATAGGTTCTGATTGATATTGGCATTAACATCAATATCATTATAGGTATAATTGTTATAGTTGAACTCCTGAATATGGGCTTGAGCTTCCGCACGCATGGTTTCAGGTGTCAGTCCACGGCCATTGGCATTAACTTCCAGTGCCATAACACCAAGTCCTAATTCAGGTGCAGTTACCTGGCTAAGGTCAAACCTGCCGGTCCGGATAGTAGCTTTGAACGCTTCCGTGTCCTGATCCATATCTACGACAGCATAAATGTTCCCGGCAGAGCTGCGAAGATCGGCTTGGGCATCAAATTCAGTCATGCCACCCCGGAAGTTACCAGTCATGCTAATGTTGCCAGGAATTCGGATATCAGGCGGTAAAGTGCCCGGTGGTAACAACGCTTGTATATCTGTTCGGGTGGTAGCGAAGCGGTTAATATCCAGATTCATGAACAGCTGGTCAGGATTCATCGCATTGCGAACATTGCCGCTAATGTCTACTACAGTGCCTTTTAATCCTGCTGCCTGGAAACGAGGTATGGTAATATTATCCAGCTGCCCTTCGGCTTGCCCTTCTAACCTTATTGTAGAGTTAGCAACAGCTCTGAACGAGGGGTCGCTAACCAGGTCTGGTGCAAAATATTTCAGGTCCTGCATGCCAATATAGCTGTCGGCAATATTTAAATCCACGGCCACCTGCTCCGGATTATCAGCAACAGCATCTAAGGATGGGTATGTTGCTGCCAACTCGTTTGTCAGTCGGCTGTTACCGGTACGAAGGTCAAGATCAGCAATGCGGGCACTGGTAGAATCTACAGTTATGGCTGCCTGTAGGTTCTCTAAACGGAAACCGCTTTTTTCTACCATTCTGAACTGGTCGATGTTAAGCCCCATACGGTTCTGGCTGTACAAGATGTCCCCTGCCTTAACTTCGACGCTATCAAACCTTATGTGGTTAAAGTCCATGCCTTGCGACTGCGCTGGCATGTTGAAGTTATCAAAAATAATTTGCAGACCACTGACATTCATGTTATTTAAACCTATTACCCAGTCCATTGGCTGCCCTTGTGATGTTTCTACAGACTCATCCAGTTCTTCCTCTGTGCGGGCTGGGTTTACTGCAAGAGAGTCAATTGGTTTGCTGCTTTCCTGGGCATAAACAACAGAAGTGTTGTGCAGCTCGAATGTGTTAAGATTTACTTTGGCATTGGGAATGTCAATATTATCAGCTGTCAGTTCAGATTGCCCCAGCTTTAACTCAATGCGCTGCTCTGCTGGCTGGCTTACATAGCTTAAATCAATATTATTTAATGCTACTCTACTAATTCCAAACTCCATTTCCAGCGGTTCACTTTCGGTAGTATCAGGTGGAGGTAGCTTGGCTTGAACGTAGTTCAGGCCAGTGTTGCTTAACTCAATTTCATCGACAATGTAGCGCTGTGCATCCAGGTCTATTTCATCCATGGTAGTGGTTAACTGCCCTACCCGGCCACGAACCAGGTTGCCGCCTGCTTCATCTCTGAAGTTAACATAAATATCTTCCAGGTTGACTTCCCCTACACTTATAGCCATACTGGACGATGCTGTATCTGCAGGTTGTGCAGCAGCAGTGTCGGAGGCAAAAGCTTCTGTAATGAAGTCATAGTTTGTAGAGCTGTCGGGTCTGATGTGAATATTAGCTGTTGCATGCTCAAGATTTACTTCACCTACATTTACCTCCCCACTGATCAAAGACCAGATCCGTAAGTCAGCACCCAGGTACTCGCTGTACCATAAGGTGTCCTGTTGCTGGTCTTCAACATACACATTTTTCAACACAAGTGTGTTGCGCCAGTTAGTAGTAAAACCTCCTATTTCTACACGTGTGTTCAGTGTATTAGAAAGATAAGAGGCGCCTTTCTGTGCTAAAAAGTTCTGTACTGGTTGAAATTGCAGGGCAATAACAATAAGTATCACTAATCCGACTATTGCCAGTAATAGCCACATTAGCACTTTCAGAAAGATGAGTCCGATATGTTTTGCAGATGCGATAACTTTAATAGTTTAGGGTACAGATGGCTGTACGAATATAAATTACCAATGGATTTCACTCATCCATGAAAAGCTTGCAGTACATCTGTATAATAAGGGGTCAATTTGTTAAAACGGACAGAATAGCTGTTAAAGCGGACAAAGATTGAACTGAAATTTACGGAACAAGTACTTAGTTAATCAGATAAAGCTTTTCATTATTCGTTAATACCCTTCTGATGGAAATCTCAACCACGAAAGGTATATTCGCACCCTAACGTTTTAAAATGGATAAACTGATCCGGACAAGTAAGCATTTTCTTTTCAGTGAGTATTTCGCAGACGGTGTACGCACGACAATAGGAGTTCTTTTGCCTGCCCTAATCCTTACCCAGTTCGGACAACTGCAAACAGGCTTTCCTATTTCTATTGGAGCTCTTTGCGCCAGCCTGACAGATGTGCCCGGACCTGTAAAGCATAAGCGTAATGGTGTACTGCTATGTGTCCTGATCGTTTTTTTAGTAGCTCTGGTAACAGGGGTTGCCAGGTTGCATAACTTTACAATGGGCTTGGAGATCCTGTTGTTCTGCTTTTTCTTTTCCATGTTTACCGTGTATGGCAACCGGGCTGCTGTGGTGGGAACTGCCGCACTGCTGGTCATGATTCTGGTAATGGGCCTTCATCCTGAGAACATATGGGTATTTGGAGGCTTACTGGCAGCGGGAGGTGTATGGTATTTGTTGCTGAGTATGCTCTTCTCCCATATTTTGCCTTATCGCCCGGCGCAGCATGCTTTAGGAGAGTGTATTCGTGAGGTGGCTAAGTTCCTAAAGCTTAAGGCCGAGTTTTACAGCCCTATAACAGATCTTGATGAAGACTATCGTAAAGTGGTGCTGCAGCAGATTGTTGTTAGCGAGAAACAGGATGCTGTTAGGGAACTGTTGATTAAGAGTAGATTAATGATGAAGGAGTCTACGGTGCAGGGGCGTATGCTGGTACTAACTTTTGTGGATGTTGTTGACCTCTATGAGCAGATCGCAGCCATACAGTATGATTATGCTGCCATGAGGGAGTCATTGGGAAAAACGGGTGTATTAGAGCATGTTGGCCGGCTGATAAGGCTTGTTGCTGATGAACTGAATGATATAGGCTGGGCTATTCAGTCGAATACTCGTTTTACTCCTAAACTTGACCTGAATAAGGAGATTGAGTTGCTTCGAATCGAATTTGATAAAATACAGGCAGGTAACTTAGAGGTAAGCAGCCTGGTGCTGAAGAGGATTCTGGTTAACATTCGTAGTATGGCACAGCGGCTCAAAGCCATACAAAGCTATTTTGATGCAAAGTCACGCAGTGTAGTGGCAAGTGCTGGCGAAGAGTTGGAGTACACTAGGTTTGTGGCGTTTCAGGATTATGACTTCAAAAAGTTTATTGATAATCTGACTCCTGAATCAGGGATATTCAGGCATTCGCTACGGGTGGCATTTGTGTGCCTCTTAGGTTTTATTCTTACCAAATCAGTTGCTTTAGGGCACCATAGCTATTGGGTTTTGCTTACTATTATTGTTATTCTGAAGCCTGCCTTTAGCCTTACCAAACTACGAAACTATCAGCGCCTGGTCGGTACTATAATAGGAGGGGGAATAGGTGTCTTAATGCTGGCGGTTATAGAAGACAAGGTGGCGCAGTTTATGTTGCTGGTGATATTTATGATAGGCACTTTCAGCTTCCAGCGCATAAATTATGTAATTAGTGTCATTTTTATGACACCTTTTATTCTGATCATTTTTGGTTTTTTGGGAGGGTCAAACTTTACCGTTGCTCAGGAGCGCATCGTGGATACGTTAATTGGCTGTGTTATTGCCTTTACGGCCAGTTATTTAATATTCCCTAACTGGGAGTCGGATAAACTGAATGTTTTTATGCAGGAAATGATTCGTGCCAATATAAATTATCTTCAAAAACTAGCAGAGAGCTTTTTAGGTAAAAGGGTAGGTGCAACTGAATACAAGTTGGCTAGAAAAGATGTATATGTAAGTTCTGCTAACCTTTCGGCTGCTTTCCAGCGAATGATTTCTGAGCCAAAAAGAAAGCAGCGGTTCGGGGAATCTATTTATAATTTTTTAGTGCTGAATCATATACTATCATCGAATATTGCGTCTGCTGCTTCTGCCTTGCTGGCAAAGGATGCCCAGATTTATCCGGCTGAATATGCAGGCCAGGTCAGGCGAAGTATTGCAGCACTACAGGAGGGGTTGAAACGCTTAGCTGTAGCAGCACCTCAGGAGCCTTTCCAGGATGTCTCTTTTTCAGAGTATGAGGTGCCAGAAAAAGCTGCTTTGAACGAAGATGATGTCCTGCTAAAGGAGCAGTTAACTTTTATGCTGAAGGTTAGCCAGGATATCTGTAAAACAACAGAAGCTATCGCTTCCTAGTCTGTTCTGACTGTTTACACTCTTTTGTTTTATATTTGCATGTATTAACATAAGTTATCATTACAAATAAAAATAGATATGGAATCATTAAGAGGAAAGAATGCCATAGTAACGGGTGCCGGAAAAGGTATAGGCCGTGCTATTGCCATAGCGCTTGCCAATGAAGGAGTTAATGTCGGCCTTTTGGCACGTACTGCCAGCCAGTTAGAAGAAGTTGCTTCAGAAATAGAAGTTATTGGAGTAAAAGCCTCTTTCGCCACAGCCAACGTCGCTGATATGGAAGGTGTAAACGCAGCGGTAGAAAAAGTTAAAAGTGACTTAGGTGCCATTGATATTCTGATTAACAATGCAGGAATAGGCAGTTTTGGCAAGTTCCTGGAACTGGAGCCGGCAGAATGGGAGAATATCATTAAAGTAAACCTGATGGGCGTTTACTACGTCACCAGAGCTGTATTGCCAGAAATGATTGAGCGCCAGACAGGAGATATCATTAATATTTCCTCAACAGCTGGTCAGCGTGGTGCTGCTGTAACAAGTGCTTATAGTGCCTCTAAGTTTGCCGTGATGGGCTTAACGGAATCTCTGATGCAGGAGGTTCGGAAGCACAACATTCGCGTAAGTGCACTTACTCCAAGCACAGTGGCTACTGAACTTGCCTATAGCAACAAGTTAACAGACGGCAACCCTGAAAAAGTAATGCAGCCTGAGGACTTAGCTGAGTTTATCATTTCCCAATTAAAACTCAACCGCCGTATTTTTATCAAAGAAGCTGGTATGTGGTCTACTAATCCTTAAAAAGTAAAAGCCCTGAAAGTAATTTCAGGGCTTTTTTTATGATGTTGCTCTCAGCTGATTTAATCCGGTCAGACTTCCGAAAGTCTAAAAAGAATAGGTTATACCTGCTTTTAAAAAGAAGGGTGTTCCTGGGGTAAAATGTATTTCTGTAACAGATTCTGTTTCTGTTCTTAATCTTGACTCTGTTTCAAACTGGGCTTCTCTCCAGTTGCTGTTTAGCAGGTTTTCTGCTGTCAGTTTAAACTCTAAGTTACGGATGGTATAACCTGCCACAGCATCCAGCAGGAAGTAACCTTCAGCTGTCAGGCTATTGTCTTCGTTTGCTGGACGGTCTTTTAAATAGCGATAGCGCAGGCTTCCGTTTAAGCCTTTGTTATTGCGGTACGTGATACCTCCTGTACTGGTAAAAGTAGGGGCGAGCGGAATATAATTTTCTCCTTCATCCTCTTCTCTTGATCTTGGTTTAGCTAAGCTTACATCTGCATCTGCAAAAATATAGTTGTGCAACTGGTATCTTGCTGATACATCCAATCCATAGCGGCGTGTTTTACCAGATGGCTCCACAATGCCCTCGTCGCCTACGTATACAAATTCCTGGTCCAGGTCCAGTGCCCAAAGCGCTGTTTGCAGAATCAGGTTAGGGAATGGCTTATATATAAAGCCAATGTCTGTGCCATAGGCTGCCGGTAAAATTTCATCCTTATCAGCTACTACCGACACTCTTGTGTCGTTAGAATGGAAGCCCATACCGGTGCTGACATAGAACTGTAACGTAGGGGAATAGGTGTAGTAAACGTTTAGCTTAGGGCTTACTCTGTTCTGTGCAGCTGTTTGCCTGTTAAAGGTAGAATCCTCTGCCAGATGGCTTATATAGTCAAACTGGAACTGGTCGAAGCGCAGAGCTGCATTTAGAGTCAGTTTAGATGAAAGCTCCAGTGTCTCGCTTAAGTAAGCAAACGCATTCAGTTCTTCTATGTCTCCTTTTGTAACGTTAGATAGTGTAACTTGCCTACCTTTTGTACGGGATAGTTCTGAGTCCTGCACTATGTCGTAGCGCAACCCTAAGCCTGCCTCACTGCGGAGTGGTTTGTTAAACAAGGTTAGCTCTTTGCTGTAAGAGCCTTTGTAGCCAAAAATGTTCCTGCTTTCCTTCTGTCGTATTTGGTCGCCATTGGTGCTGTCGTTCAGGAAAAAAGTGAAGTTAGAATACAACTCAAAATCATAATTAATAAGGTAGACCTGGTTCTCCAGTATTGCTCCATTGTCCAGCAAAGTCTGTAAATGCAGGTTTATATTCTGGCGCGAGGTGCTGCCGCCTTCTGTATTGTCTATAGAACCGAACCGGCTGATAAGGTCTGTTTCTATTGCTCGTACCGGAATCTGCCCGGAAGCATCCCATTTACTACGGAAAGTGGAAACAGAAGCAGTCAGTATCTTATTGCCATTTAACACACCTTGATAATGACCGTAAAGGTTGAGACGGTTAAAATTTTGAGGAGAGTCGAAATAGCCGTTTGTAAACATATATTCTGTCGCCAGGTAAGCATTTTGTTGCTTTTGTTTTGCTGCATCACCTAATAAATCGAACATGCCTACAGCCCTGTACGTGTCAAAGCGACCCGCCTCCAGTTTTAAACTGCTGTTGCTAAGGCTGGAACGGGTATTAAAATCCACATAACCTGCTGTTGCAAAGTTCCCTTTATCTGCCTTATAAACACCTTTACCAAAATCTACATTCTCTATAGTTTCTGGTATCAGAAAGTGCAGGTCAGCGTAGCCTTGCCCATGCGCATGCGATACCATGTTAACAGGCATGCCATCAACTGAAATGTTGATGTCTGTACCATGGTCTATGTCAAAACCTCGTAGAAATATCTGCTCTGCTTTACCTCCTCCGGCATGTTGTGCTATAAAAAGGCCGGGTACAATACGTAAGACCTCCTGAGAGTTCTGAATCGGGCGCAGGTTAATATCAACAGCACTGATAGTGCTAAGTGGTTTTTCCTGGTTAGTTGTTATGGCTACTTCTGATAAATTAAATTCACCGTGTTCCAGTTGGGTGGCTACCAATGTGGTTTCGCTGTCTTTTACTTCTACTGTTTGTATAGCAGATTTGTAACCAAGATAAGATACCCGAATTTCATACTTTCCTTCCGGGAGCTCTGTAAATGTGTAAGTTCCGAACACATCAGTAGTAGTGGCTTTCTGGGTACCTGCTATTACCACCGTGGCTCCTGCCAGTGGTGCATTATCTGCTTTACCAAACACGCCCCCTTTTATTGAGCCATTATGCGCAAAAGCCACTTCAAAAGAAATTAAGACAAGCTGAAAGGCAATTAATAGAAGCTTTTTCACAGGTGATTTTAACGAAGTTAATTGTCAATAAATTAGTTAGAACTGCAAAGATATCTTAACATGCCAATAATTACTTATTTAGTTAGAGCTTAAGTTTAATACAAAGCACCTCTTGCAGTTCTAACTGTCTAAGGAGAAGGAAGTGTTTCTTTAGGAGACATAATATCTGGAGTTCTTTAGAACCCACGGTATTTCAACATTATCCTGATGCTGTCGTATCTTTTAAGGTTTACTGATTGATGTTCAGTACAGTATGGCTTGCTTCTAATATTTAAGGAGATCAGGCCATAGTGTTTACCTTGCTTGAAGAGAGGCAGTTATTTATCTTTTAAGAAATTCTAACTCATGGAGCAGAAAGTAAGTGATTTTATAGTTGAAAGGTTATCAAAGTGGGGTATTAAGCGAATATTCGGTTACCCTGGAGACGGTATAAACGGCATTATGGGGGCGATGAATAGAGCTGATGGCCTGCTGGAGTTTATACAGGTGCGCCACGAGGAGATGGCCTCTATGATGGCTTGTGCGCATGCAAAATTTACAGGGGAAGTAGGCGTCTGCTTTGCCACTTCTGGTCCGGGAGCCATTCATTTGCTCAATGGGTTGTACGATGCAAAGCTGGACCATCAGCCGGTGGTGGCCATTGTGGGGCAAAAAGCCAGAACTGCTTTGGGAGGACATGCGCAGCAGGAGGTGGACTTGATGTCTTTGTTTAAAGATGTGGCAGGGGAATATGTGCAGATGGCTATGGATGCCAGTCAGGTGCGCCACCTGGTAGACAGAGCCATACGCATAGCCAAAGCACAGCGTACTGTTACCTGTGTTATTATTCCGAACGATGTACAGGAGCTGGAGTATCAGGATCCTCCTCACAAACATCAAACAGTTCACTCCGGTATTGGCTATTCAGAACCTCGTATTATTCCGCGCGATGAAGACCTGCAAAGAGCTGCTGAAGTATTGAATGCCGGAAAGAAGGTAGCGATTCTGATAGGAGCAGGGGCTATGAAAGCAGCTGAAGAAGTATCACAGGTTGCTGATATATTGGGTACTGGTGTAGCAAAAGCTTATTTAGGAAAAGCTGCCTTACCCGATGAACTTCCTTTTGTAACGGGAGCCATAGGCTTTTTTGGTACTGATGCCACGCATGCGATGATGACTGAGTGTGATACGTTGCTTATGATTGGCTCCAGCTTCCCTTATGCCGAGTTTCTGCCACAGGAAGGGCAGGCTAGAGGGGTTCAGATTGATATTGACGGCCGCATGCTTAGTATCCGCTATCCTATGGAGGTGCCACTGACAGGTGACAGTGCTGAGACGTTGCGGGCATTGATTCCTTTGCTAAAAAGGAAGGAAGACCGTTCTTGGAGGGAAAAGATTGAGCGTAACATTAAAGAATGGTGGAAACAGGTAGAAGAGTTGGCAAGCAAGGAAGCAAATCCTTTGAACCCACGGCTGGTTTTTGAAAAGCTTTCTCCTAAGTTACCTGATAATTGTATTCTAATGTCGGACTCTGGTTCCACCTCCAGTTGGATGGCACAACATATAAGGATGCGCGATGGCATGCAGTTTTCTGTTTCAGGAACCTTGGCAACTATGGGTTGCGCTGTGCCTTATGCGATAGCAGCTAAATTTGCTTATCCTGAACGTCTGGTAATAGGTTTTGCCGGAGATGGCGCTATGCAGATGAATGGGAATGAAGAACTCATCACCATTAAAAAGTATTGGCAACAGTGGAGCGATCCACGCCTTATTATTGTCGTGTTAAATAACCAGGACCTTAATTTCGTTACCTGGGAGCAGCGACTAATGGAGGGGGAACCAAAGTTTGATGCGTCACAGGTGTTGCCTGATTTTAACTATGCGCAATATGCAGAGTCTCTGGGCTTGATCGGTATTCGTGTTGATCATCCTGAGCAGGTAGAGGCTGCATGGGAGAAGGCTTTACAGGCAGACAGGCCAGTTGTATTTGAAGCAGTTACAGACCCTGAAATAGTTACACTTACACCAAAGGTAGCTGCCAAATTCTCTGAAAGCCTTGCCTCAGCTATTGATAAGGGAGATAAGCCGGCAGGCCAACATTTAGAGGAACCATTAAAAACAGAGGTTGAAAAGGCCCGGGAATGACAGGAAAGCAAAAGGCTGCCCAGATAGGGCAGCCTTTTGTATAAAAGGAGAAATTGCGGTTTATTGAATGGCTGTAACAGCTTTAAGCGCATTTAAGCGGCCATGTCCGTAATATGGGTCACGGCCTGATTTGCCTAAGTCGTCAGCTGAGGCACGCATGGCAGCCTCAACTCTAGCTGGGGCCATCTGTCCTCCATTTTGGCCAATAATCAAAGCGGCTACACCTGTTGCATGTGGTGCGGCCATACTTGTGCCCACTGACCAATAGTAAGAAGATCTTGTTGGATCAAGATTACTGCCAGAACTGAACACATAATCAAAAACGTAAGCATACTGCGTAACTCCTCCAATAGTAACTATTTCGTTACCTGGATAAGAATAATCTCCACCCGGAGCAGCAAAATCAATATCAGATGTGCCATAGTTAGAATAAGAAGCCAGGTAATCAAGATTAGCCGTTAATGGGTTCAAAGCCCAGCCTTGAGGCGCAGTCGCTGAAATAGAGATTACATTTGGTGCACCAGCTGGAATATGAACCAAAGACTTGTCTTTGTTACCATTGTTGGCATCGTTACCAGCTGAAGCAATAATAGTAACACCTTGCTGTGTGGCATAGGTGGTTACTTTGCTAATAGCATTGATTAACTCTTGTGTAGCCTTGGTGTCATTTACAATAAAGTCATCGGAAGTGTCATCTGGTGTGCCATTGTCATCTAAATATTTACCGTTACGTGGAAGGGCAGCACCTAAGCTCATGTTAATAACGTCAGCACCTTGTTCCACGGCATGTAAGATACCTTGCATCATCCAGGAAAAAGAACCTGAACCAGAGTCACGTAAAACTTTTACTAGAATAAGCTGTGCTTCAGGAGCTACACCAATAATGCCTATACCATTGTCGGCAGCGGCAATAGTACCAGCTGTATGTGTACCGTGGCTACCAACATCTGAAAGTCTGTATTCTAATACTTCGTCAGGTACAAAGTTAGCACTGGCAGCCAAATCAATATTAGGAGCTAAATCGAGGTGGTCAAGGTCAAAGCCACTATCCAGAACTGCTACACGAACACCTTTGCCGCGAGCACCTGCATTCCATGCTTCAGGAGCATTAACAGCATCATGCCCCCACTGCAAATCAAAATAGCGATCGTTGTCACCGCTGTAAGGAGGGTTTCCATAAATGGCTTCTATCTCCACTACCTTTTCATCAGCCGGGTTGTACCACTGCACTTCTACATCGCGGATAACAGAGCTGACACCTTTTATTTTACCTGCTTTGGTGGCGAACTCAGGGTCAGTAGAGGTAACAGTAGCGATACCTACTTTGTCCATGCTGCTGGTCAATTCACCTTTTATAGATTTCAGCTGACCTTTTAGGTCAGAAGGGAGGCTGTTAGAAGATGAAATAACAATGTAGTTGTTCCCTTTTAATTTTACAGCAGGGTTCAGGGAGCCATCCTGCACAGCGCTTTCAATGCTCTGGCTAAGGCTGGCTGTTGGTGTTACCTCCTGTTCTACTGTACTACAGCCAAAGCTCGCTGTAAGAGAGAACATTAGCCCATAAAGGACTTTAGATTTGTAGCGTGATTTCATAAGCGCGATTAAACGTTACAACTTTTTAAAATTAGAAATAGTTTGTTTGATTTAATTGAGGTACTTCAGGGTGAAGTATTCTTCAATTGTATTTCTAAAACTATAAATAAATAGTGATAAACAAACAATTTTTGTAAAAGAATAGATAAAAATATTCAATGTTAAAAGTTAAAACAGTATAATATATAACTATTTGTATATTATAATCAGGTGTTCATAGACATGAACATCCGTTTTTGAAAGAAATAATCTTATAAGAGTTCAGTAATGAAGTACTGCTTATTCAGGTTCTATTTAGAAGGGTGATAGGTATTTATGCTATGTTATTGACAACACGAAAACTTTAAATAAGCAAAACTTTTAGCAGATGAGTTTAGTTACTGCAATTATTGTCTGGCTCCTCTCTGGGTGAATGCGCAAGGTTTTTAAGTTCATAACCAGACAATCAAACCTAAATAATATTGTCCGTTATTAAAGTTTAAGCGTATAGGCTGATATGCTAATATGGAAGACTTTGACTATAGCTATAATTAGGTTTTAGTTGTCATTCCTTTACAAAATACGGACACCTGTTCTAAATAACTTGTAAATATCAGCCAAGGAATAAGGCTTTTGAACAGCGATTTTAACAGTACACATGCGCATCTTAGTCATACATAATAAGTATAAAATCAGGGGAGGGGAAGATAGTTGTTTTGAGACAGAGACAGGCCTTCTTCGGGAGCATGGCCATAAGGTGCGTACTCTGATTTTTGATAATGATGTGATAGACTCATCTCTTATTACAACCATTAAGTTATCTTATAAGTTGTTTTATAACTCAGATTCTGCTGTTGCTTTAGAGAAAGAAATTCAGGAGTTCCGGCCACAGATTATTCATGTACATAACTTCTTTTACATAGCTTCTCCTGCTGTTTTTTATGTAGCACACAAACATCATATACCAGTTGTGCTTACTGTTCACAACTTCAGAATGATATGTGCAGGTGCGTTGCTATTGCGCGATGGCAAAGTATGTGAGAAGTGCATCCACAGTAAGTTTCCTGTTGATGGTATTATACACGGGTGTTATGGAGGGTCAGCAATGCAGACAGCACACTTAACTTGTATGACATCCTTTCATAAACTTGCAGGAACCTGGAGAAAGAAAGTAACGCGCTATATTGTGTTAAACAATTTTGCTAAACGTAAGCTGCATAATTCAAGTCTGGGCCTAAAAAGTGACCAAATTGCTGTTAAACCAAATTGTGTTCCTGATAATGGCTATACCTTACCTAATGACAGAGAAGATTATTTTGTTTTTGTAGGAAGGTTGTCTCAGGAAAAAGGTATAGATGTTTTACTTAAAGCCAGAGATAGATTTCCTTTCAAACTTAAAATTATTGGAACAGGGCCCTTAGAAGAACTTGTGCAGGAGTATGCTGCTAAATATGATGATGTGGAGTATTGTGGCTTTCAGAACAGCTCGTTTATTACAGAAATGCTAAAGAAGAGTAAAGGTTTAATATTTCCTTCGGTATGGTACGAAGGAATGCCAATTACAATACTGGAAGCATTTTCTACAGGCACACCTGTAATAGCATCGGACATTGATAATATAAATGAAATTGTCGAAAATAATGTGAACGGCATTCATTTCAGACTTGGCGATTCTGACTCACTTGCTGATGCTTTAAAAACGTTTAATCCTGATATAGATGAAAGTCAGAGATTCTTGTACAAGCAAGCTCGTAAAACATTTGAAAGAAAATATACGCGTGAAGGAAATTATGAACTATTAATGGCTGTCTATCATGATGTTATTGGCTCAGATTCAGAAGAGTCAGCAGGCTATTCTACAAAGTTGGCTATATAAAAGACAGAATTAAAATTGATGCATTTTGATTGATGCAGTATGAAGATAGAATATAACGTTATACTTGCTAATATTGTCTTTTAGGATAAACTGTTGGTTACAGTTGTGCTGTTTTAACAGGAAGAGAGTCAATAGCTGCAGTTTCTATTGCAAGGCACCTGAGTATTCCTTCTGTAAAATTATTCACCATCTGATTTAGTGTATATTTTTCTGCTGCCTTCTTACATCCTGCTACCAGCTTGCTGTGTTGATCATTATCTAAAAGAAGGGAAACCACATTAAAGGCATAATCATCCAAATTGTTTTTTGTGATAAGGCCGTTTGCCTCATGTTCCAGGTACTCAATTTCCGGGCTGTGAAATGGAAAGTCTGTCGTTACCATTGGTGTTTGTAAGGCAAATGCATCTAGTACGGCTAACCCTACCAAACCAGGCATTAAAAACGCTGTAGAAATTTTAAAGTACTTAACTTTTTCATTATCAAATTTAGGGCCTAGGTAATGAATCCATGGGCGACTACGCGCTGCCTCTTTCACTATAGCTGCATCAGCCCCGGACCCAATAACAATCAGGTGAAAGTCATGTATTTTAGTTTTGATGATATCACATGCTTCTATCACAAAATCAATTCTTTTCTCTTTATAAATTCCGCCGCAGTAAATGGCAACATGCTCAGAATTTATGCCTAATTCTTCTTTTGTATTAAGCGCATTTTGAGGAGATTGTTCAGCATAAGCCTTTAAAAGTGCGGTTGTGTCTATGGCATTTTGAACGGTGGTAATTCTTTCTTCTGGAAAGGATGAGTTTGATATCAGAAATTGTTTCACGCTTTCAGTGTAGGCAAACCACCAGTCACACTGAGATAGGAAAAATGATTTAAAGCGGTTAGCAGGCGAAGAAGGATCATCCTGCCTGTTTAGGCCGTGGCCCCAAAAAGCAAATTTTCTGGAAGTGGTTAAACGCTGAAAAGAGAGCAAATAGTTAATAAGGAGCTTGTTGGCCTGTTCAGCAATAACTAAATCTGCTCCTGTCAAGAATTTATAGCAAGGCTGCCAGTAAAGCTCCTTTGTGTTTATCTTAAATACTTTGTTAGGCACATACGTAGCCCAGTCCAGTTCCACTTCATCAGACTTCAAGGCATCCTGGTTGCTGCTTTTGCCATAGATTAAATGCAGGTCTACCTGGTATTTCTGAAGAGCGTTTTTAAGTCTGTTAAAGAAGTCAATACGGTAATGAGGTAAAATTTTCTGGATGATAACTACTTTCTTGCTCATGTAAGGGTATAGCTTATATGATCTCTAAGCCTAAATTGTGTTCAGTAAATTTGGTTCCTCTTTTGCACTCTCTTGTGTAATAACACGGTGTACTAAGCGTTCAAGCTCTTTTATATCTACTGTTATATCGTCTACATGGCCGTCTTTAAACCTCTGGGCTACTTTTTCTGCCTTAAATATGATGGGATGATAAGTAACGCCAGCCGCATGAGCAAGACTATAATAGAGATGCTGTACAAAGCTCTGAGAAAACATTTCTATAATAGTAGTCTCTTTGTTAGCAAAAGCATAGTTAAAAGAACCAGCTCCCATAGTGGCTACAATAACATCTGCAGAGGAGAAAAGATCTATCTTTTCCTGAAAAGACAGCTTGCTGAGCACATAGGTTTCAAAGCCATATTTGCTAAGCATCTCGATTACCTCTTCCTCGTTGGTTACTTTCCGTAAAGAAGAGTCCTGTCTGCTAATATAGATACGCTTTGCTGACTTATTGCTTTTCCCTTTTGCAGGAAGAAATGTGTTTCTGTGGAAGTCGGTGATCCACTTAGGTGCGGTTACATTACGAAGGCCTCTAGGGTGTGAGGTCACAATTAAAGTGTCTGCCTGTAGGTGTGTGTAGTTATCTGCAACAACTATTTTATCTGCTTCTATACCCAGCATTTTTAAAGAGTCAATATGGTAGTCGTATTTGTAAGCAGGAACTATAAACCAATTTACCTTATCAAAAAGGCCACTCTCTTTTAAAAGATGTAAGCGAGGAAAAGCATCAACAAACCAGTGTGCATAGTTAACGGCAGCCCCTCCGCCTGATAGCATACTAAAGGCAATACCTGGGTAGTAAGTAGGCTTATCGAAGTAGGAAAGCTCGAATACTTTATTCTCATACGGCTCTGTAACACGAACTTCGCTGAACTGGAAAGATACATCTGCTATAAGCTTGTTGTCAGGTCCTATTACGGCTATGCAATCTATGTTATTAGTATACAAACGCCCCTTAGGGAGACTAAGCATTGTGTTTTTTGTTTTACTGACCAGCGTATTTTTCCTGCTGTTTGATTTTGCATCCGGGTTGGCATAATCGTTCAGCGTGTTGAACAATTCCTCCGGTAACGGCAGGTATGTAGTTTCTTCAGGAGTAATTTCTGTATATACAGATTCTTTAAAGTATGTATTGTCAATGTATTCTTTAGATGTACGGTAGAAGCCACAGGGCTTTAAATGGTAGTTATGTCGTATGGTTCGCCTTATTACATCTTTTACCTTTCTTTTCAGTTTTAGTAAATTCTTATTTATCATGACAGTACATTTAGAAACAGCTAGTAAACGCAAGCCTCTGTGGCTGGTTTATTTTATATTAATTTTTTCTCTATTCATGAAATAAGAGAAGGTTACATTCTTTAACATTTGAAGTACTTCGGAGTATTTTTAATGTTGTTTTAATATACTATATCTAGCATATTAAGTTCCGGGTGCAGAAGGCTTTTTACATGAAAGTGTTCTGTTAAGGTACTGACCCTCTCAGCGTAATATAAAAGTGTTTATCCAGTGCCGGATTAAGTAAGTCCAAAAATATACTCGTATAGATTAAATATTCAGAAGTAAAAGAATATTAAGTCAACTACTACGGTAAGCTAATGATGTGGCTTTGTTGCTGATAGCTTGATAAAGCAATCCTTCAATCTTTTAATACTGAATATAACCGCTAATAAAACACAAAAAGCCTGGCTCCATGAGCCAGGCTTTTTGTGTTTTTACGTATGTACTACTGTTTAATTAACTTTACTACTTTTTGGCTTCCGTCTGCATAAACCAATGTCAGGTAATAAAGCCCGTTCTGAAGATTAAGATACGATAAGTCAATATCTATTCTCTGATTAGTCGGCATAGCTTGAGACATCTTGTAAACTTCTTTACCTGTCTGGTTTTTTATGTTAACGGCTGACACATCTGCAGTGCCTTCAGGAAGAACAATGGCAATTCTATCGCTGAATGGGTTAGGGTAAACGGTAGCTTCTTCTACATCTGCTGTAAGGTTAGAGTTAGCCTCAGCTGTAAGAGCCAGGGTATTGCTTGTTCCATATGGCGACAGCCTGTTTCCTGCAATAGGACGCTCGTAAGTGCCGTCTGCCAATTGCCAGCCGAGTGCCACATGGTCGCCTCCTGCTGATTCTTTGTGCAGTACCTCAACATAGTACTGCTTGCCAGCTTCTAGCTTGATCTTATTAGACTTTTGCCCGGCATACTTATCCCATTGTTCTGCATTAGTAAAACCGTTAAATGCGATAATTTGCTGTTTATTGCTGGTACTCTCGTTTGTGCTTAACCATACCTCAACTGAGTTATCACCAGAAGCCCAGAAGGTATAGTTGCCAGTGGCAGGAGCTGTGATGTAACCTCTTATTCGGCTACCATAGTTGTCTCCGGTATTGCTAGGGCTTGAAAAGCTTTTTAGAGCTGTTACAGCGTCCGGGCTTTTAGTTAATGGAATTGAAGATATCTTCTCACCAGAAACATTCTTCCAGACTTCCCAGTTAATACTGCCAGTAACCGAGGCAGATTGTATTGCTGCTGTAGGGGTGGAGGCTGTAGAAGCTTCACTACTATAAGCAGACAGCCTGTTTCCTGCTATTGGCCTTTCCTTTGTTCCGTCTGGTAATTCCCAGCCAAGTGCCACATGGTCGCCTCCCCAATCTTCTTTGTGTAATACCTCAACATAATAGCGCTTGCCTGCCTCCAGTTTAACTTTCTTGGACTTCTGCTCACTGTATTTATCCCACTGTCGGGCTTCAGTATAGCCTTTAAAGGAAATGATCTGTTGTGAATAGCTAGTGCTCTCGTCAGTACTTAACCATACCTCAACTGAGTTATCACCGGCAGCCCAAAAGGTATAGTTACCAGTGGCAGGAGCTGTGATATAGCCTCTTATTCGGCTACCATAGAAGTTTTCGGTATTGCTTGGAGTTGCGAAGCTTGTTAATGTTTTTGTTTCATCAGGAGTTTTATTTAGGGGGATAGATGAGATTTCTTCTCCTTTAATGTTTTTCCAGATTTCCCATATAATGTTACCCTGCGTATTGCTGCTGTTTGTGCTTCCTGCTGATGGCGATTTTATACTGAGTTCTGCTGCTGCTACTGTTAAAGCAACTTCATCAGATGCTGTAGCCCCAGTATTGTCTTTAACAGTAAGTTTAAAAACATATTCTCCTTCTACCAAACTGGACGCTGTAAGCACAGCACTGTTGTCGCCGCTTAAGTTTGCTGTCGGACCGCTAACTTTAGACCAGGAGTAGGAGGCTATAGAACCATCACTGTCTTTGGCAGATCCTTGTAGTTTGGCAGTGTTGGTTGGTAGCTGTATAGCTATATCGGTACCTGCACTAACTGTGGGAGCAGCGTTTGCCGCTGGTGTGTCTGAATAACTGCCGCTATATGGCCATGTTTTGCCATCCATTTGTCCGAACATGAACAAGATACCCGGGTATATGGCTCCGGTTCCCCCCCAAGGGCATGCAATTGGGCCTTCTGATGCCAATGATGGTTTTTCGCCAGGTCCAGGATAAGCTACAGAGCCCGAACCAGAACGGGTATAAACGCCTCTGATATAAGAACTTTTCCAGTAGTTGTTCGGTACAGCGGCTGCAATGTCTTTTACCCAGTGCAGTTTTTTATCTTTGCTGATGTGGTTGATAATGTTGTTGGATTTGACAGAAATAGCATAACGTTTTACAGAACCATCCACCTGGCTAAGATAGGTCTCAAAAGCCATACGAAGGCTTTTCTTGCCTCCTTCTGTACCGTGCATACCCTCTGAGGTAGAGTAATTATACAGTTCTGTGTCACCAGTTCTGGCCATTACGTCTGCCAGAGCGGCCATGGCCTGTAGTGTGACAGTGGTATAATTCGCCCCTTTTTGAGGATAGCCACTTTCGTTACGAGCATATTCACCTTGGGTTCCGTCAGGGTATACACTGTACTTCAGCCACTCTTTTACATACGTTTTTGCATGATTTTTCAGGTTCGCATCATTAAGAAATACACCAGTAAGGCCTGCTATAAGAATCTGTTGAGAACGGCGGTTGTTATACCAGATGGCGAGGTTAGATACTCTATTACCCTTACTGCCATTGGCGTTAATATGTGTATATTCAGACTTCATGCTACCAGCCTTTGCTACTGAGCCTGTAACGCTGTAGTTGCCGGAAAGGCGGTTCGGAAAGTTCTTCCCCAAGTCGCTGTGAACATTGTTTGCCATTGCTGTGGCCGACTGGCGAAACCAGTTATCCAGTGTCTGGCGGTCTGTGGTAGGGACTGTCTCTTTAATATAATCATAAGCGAAGAGCAGGCGGGTTAGCCACTCAGCAGATATCCAGCCGTTAGTATCGCCAAAATAGCCCCATGAAGCTATGTTATTCCCTCTTTTTGCTGCTGTCTGTAGTAAAACTTTGCGTACTGCTTCGCTGTATTTGTTGTCTTGAGTAATAAGATACACAAAGGCTGCATCACGAAGCTTGATCCCTTGTTGGTGAGGTTGATGTACTCCATCGTTCACCTCAGGGCCTTCCCATACTTCGTCGTTAGGCTTAGAAAGAAACGCGTCTGCATTCTGTTTAATACGATCCCAATCTCCTGGGCTGTTACGCCCGGCATCACCAAAGCTCTTGTAGGGACCTTTGCTAGCTCGCTGCCGCCATATTGATAGCTCCTCTTTGGTATAATGTAGTCCCAGACGCGTTTGTGCGTTTAGGTTGAAGATTGTAATAAGAAATAAACTTATGGCTAAAAGTTGTTTTCTCATAAACGTTATATTTTGTTTATGTTAAAAATAAAGTTGACTCAAAAGTATGCAAAAAAATGTAGTTGAAATGTTTTGCCTTTATATTCTTTGATAATTTATATAACATATTTGTAAATTATCCGTAGTTCTACATTCTTTGGTGACGCAAAATAGAACATTATTTTGGAAGTGTAATTGCTTTTGGTGATTAAAACGCGGTATTAAGAGAGAACTTTAAGTAAAGGAATGCTTTGTTAAGGTGAATGTTATGTAATTGCTTGTTAATAATTATAAATATTTTAAACCTAATATATACAGTATTTTTAATAAAAAGTTTAGATTATTAATTGTACCGATGCTTTGTATTGACGAGGGTAGGTTAATTAGCTGAGTAATTTTAATGCTATTTGAAAAGTAGATTTGAAGGGAGGTTTTGATTCTGTGTTTACAGTAAAAGTATAATAGTAAAGAACGGGTGTTAATTTGTTGGTTGGAATAATTCAATTTAAATAAATTAGGCTTAGCAGTAAGTACAGCTAATGTGCAGGTGGTGAAATTGCGCAAGAACAAAGTCTATACAAAACCTATGTAATAGTACATCCCTATATAATGTTCAACAATGTAGGGATAATATATTTTTAAAGAAGATGATTCTGTGTTAAGGAAGTAAGTATTATAGTAAAGGGAGTATATTCAGGAGTAGAAGTTTTCTCGTTCTTGAGAGATTCTATACATTAATGTTAGAGTGACTACTAACGACTTATTTTAGGAGAGAGAGGACAGACTTAGTTGAAAAAGGGATAGGAGGTAAAAAAGTTATTCGAACGAATACTTATGCGGATACCTTAAGTTCAAAAATATAAGCTAACGAGACTGTTATAAAATACTGATAAAGTTCATCTTGTTAGGCCCCATTATAGAAAGCTTTTTTAATTAGAGCTTAATTTCTTGTGAGGATTACTCTCTGGATAAGGCCATACTTTCCCCTCCATCTGTCCGAACATAAATAACACACCTGGGTAAAGAGCAGCTGTCCCCCCCCAGGGCACAGCGATAGGACCTGCCGAAGCTAACTTAATATTTCCACCTGGCTTGGGATATGAAACTGTACCGGAGGCCTTACGAGTATATACATGCTGTATATAGGAACTTTGCCAGTATAAATTAGGCACTGCTGCATAAATGTCGTGAACCCAATGCTGTTTTTTGCTGGTGCTAGTGTTATTAATAAGGTGTTCTGGTTTAACTGAAATAGCATAGATCTTTTTTGAGCCATCGACTAGGTGAAGGTAACTTTCAAAAGCCATACGAAGGCTTTTCTTGCCTCCTTCTGTACCGTGCATGCCCTCTGAAGTAGAGTAATTGTACAGCTCTGTATCACCAACTCTGGCCATTACGTCTGCCAGAGCTGCCATGGCCTGCATGGAAACTGTAGTATAAATAGTGCCTTTCTGAGGATAGTCCGGTTCGTTTCGGTAGTATTCACCCTGCGTTCCGTCCGGAAAAACACTGTACCTGAAGAACTCCTTATAATATGTTTTAGCATGGTGTATCAGGTTTGGGTCGTTGAGGAAAACACCTGTAAGCCCTGCAAAGAGTATTTGTTGTGAACGGCGATTATTGTGCCAGATAGACAGCCTTGGTACCATGTTGCCTTTGCTGCCATCGGGGTTAATATGCGTGTAGGTACTTTTTGTTTCTCCGGATTCTGCCACAGAACCTAAGTGGCTATAGTCACCGGAAAGCCTGCCCGGGAAGTTCTGGTATATATCATCGTGAACGTTGTTAGCCATAACTGTAGCAGCTTTCCTGAACCAATCTTCCAGAGTTTCCCGATCTGAAGTTGGGATAGTTTCCTTAGTATAATCGTAGGCAAAAAGGAGTCGGGTGAGCCATTCTGCTGTACCCCAGCCATTGGTATCTCCAAACCTGGGCCAGCTAGAAGGGTTGTTTCCCTGTTTCGAAGCTGACGATAGTAATGCTTTGCGTACGGCATTACTGTAAATAGTGTCCTGCTTGATAAGATATACGAAAGCAGCATCGCGTAATTTAATACCTACAGTCATAGGGCTTTTCCCTTGCCCTTCCGGTCCCTCCCAAACCTCTGCTGAGGGATTAAGAAGAAACTGATCTGCCTGTTTCTGAATGCGATCCCAGTCACCCGGTGTATTTATTCCTGCATCACCGAAACTCTTATAAGGGCCTTTCTTAGCTCGTTGCCGCCATACTGCAAGTTCATCTCTTGTGTAGTGCAAGCCTAAATATCCATCTGGCTTTTTAAAGTGAACTGTATCAGCTATATGTATAGCATTTGTTTGCTGTTCTGCTGTTTTATCACTTCCCTGTCTGTTCTCTTTTTGGTTACAAAAACACAATAAAAGCAATAATAAAAAGATCATTCTTATCATGTTTAAGTTTGTTGAAAACAAAAAATGTACTGTTAAGGTAGCTTGAAAATCGCGAACATAATGGCTTTAGTGTAAAACAGCAATTGAAAACTTTTCAAAAGTTAAGTCTGATTAAAAGTGACTGCCTGCTTTTATTAACTGCCTATTTAGGCATACGGAAATGAACAGTAGGGTTTATTTTTTTCCTGTTAATCTGCTTTTAACATGATGTAAAATTTGCCGCAGTTTGGAGTAACTACTTACTTATTTCAAGAAGTACCCGCCCAGCCGCCTGACATATCCTAGTGTCAGAAAAGTGGGCATATACTGAGGTGGGCAGTGCCGTAAGGTGTATTTAGTGAAATTTACAAGATTGCCTCCGCCTTTAATGCCGAATAAATGGTTGTAGTAGTTCTTTAGGGTTTTCTTCCTTCTGTTCTGGCGATCTCCGCTTTCTTCAGGGTAGGTAAAGAGTTTGGCATCAAAGCTACAGAAAACAGGGAAGCCAGCTTTGTCGGCTCTGTGGGTGAAGTCGTAGTCGGCATAGTAATGCGGAAAGCTTACCTCATCAAAGAGACCGATTTTCTGGAACACTTCTGCCGGAATCAATAAGCCTCTGCCAGGGAAATGATTAACCCGGTGCAGGCCATAATGTTGCTCCTTCGGAAGTACATCTAAAAGATAGGTAGTTTTATTCCACCGCCAATCAATAATGGCTCCACCATAGTCTGGTTCTTTGGTTTTGTAGTTTATGGCAAAAGAACCTATCAGAGCCTTGCTGGTATCTTTTAAATGATGCTGCATGCTTTCAAGATAATGTATGTCAGCAACAACATCATTGTTTAAGGTAAGTACATATTGGGCTCCTTGTGCTAAGGCTTCTTTAATACCCATATTCACAGAAGCTGTCCAGAACAAATTGCCGTCACCCTTTAAAACAGTTACTTCCGGAAACTCCTGCGCAAGCATTTCGTCAGTCCCGTCTGTTGAGCCATCGTCTACAACTATTGCCTTAAAGTTAGGACTGCTTTGGTTGTATAGCGATACAAGGCATGCTTTGGTTAGCTCTTTTCTGTTGAATACTGGTATTACTATAAAAATCATAATACTTATTAAATCGTTAGCTTGAATAACTTTTACCATGGCACCTGAGAAAACACCTGTGGCGTAGTTTCGTCGGAGGCATCTGTTTCTTCGGTAACCTCAAACTCTTCAAATTCTTCTTCCGGTGCTCTTTCTGCAAAGCCCATTGCTAACCCTATTAACCCATAATAATAAAAAGGCCAGTTATACGATAAGCCAAAAACAAACCCACTGATCATAAAAACAAGCAGTGCAATTTCTGGGGTGCTGAGGTAAGGCTTTTTCAGGAAAAGCGCAATAACATAAATGGCAGGCACCACAGCGATTATCAAACCGCAAACTCCAAAGTAGAAAAGCCGGTCTACATAAAAACTGTGGAAGTGATGTCCTGTGCCAGCTTCAAAATAAGCCGTACCTGCTTCAGGGTTAAAGAACTGTATAGGAAGCTCAAAGCCTTGTAGCCGCATGCCAAAAACAATATTGTCTTTTATGTATGGCAGGTAAGATTCAAATTGCAGCAATCGCCAGCTACTAGTGCTGCCTTCAGCCTCTACGTTTTCTATATCAGAAAATCTTTTTGCAAACTGGTCTAGGATTTCTGGCTTCTCCACAAAAATGAATGTTGAAGCCGCAATACCTATGACAACAGGCACAAGTACGAGTAACGAGATTGAAGTAACAGAAGGCCTGGCTTTACTTTTAAGTTTCAGGAAAATGAAGCTTAATACCAGGGTTATAGTTGTCGTTACCCATACGGTGCGGTGTTGTAAAAAAAGTATAAAACCAAACAGTACAAAGAAGAAAGCAAGATCTAGCAGGTGTTCTTTGGTTAGATACCTGATAAAGAAAAACAGGCAAGGCAAGGATACTAAATAAGTAGCCTCTGCCGAAATAGCACGTTCTGTGCTTACAAAGGCTGCAAAACTGATGGCATCACGTTTAAAAAGAAGTATATGTAAAAAAAAAGCCGCCACAATAAGGTACATGATGTTCTTTGCCTGCTTGTCTTCTGGTTCTGTAAAAAAAGAGAAGAACATAAAGATCAGGCACAGTGTCATGATTTTGGCAAACACGTGCGGATAAATTAAAAAAGACCCGAAGTTTAAGTAAGACTCAATAACCAGCGCCAAAAAGTACAGGTAAATAACTGCGAGCCAAGCACGCATAAAAGGGCTGTAGGTATTAAACCGGAGTATTGGCACTATTAGTGCTATAATGGCAAGGTACTTTTCGGGGTCAATAGCAGGAGGGCCTGCCTCCGGTCCCTGATCGCCTACTAGTAAATAATAAAAGAGGTTATCTGTCAGGAAAAGCAGGAAAATAGCAATTATGTAGAAGTTGCGCGTTGAAACACTTAGGTTCCCGTAGGTTATCTTCATTATAAATTCGTGTTACTAAAACTACATAACACCTTTAACTTTTTTAGAGCAGTAAAGGAACAATGTAATTTATACTATCTCGATAGCTGCTTTTATGACCTCATGACTTTGTTTTGAGCTATATTAAAGTCGCTTTATATAGGAATTTATACGAGCCCTTTTATACAGGGTTATTGTGCTTTTTGGTAATTATCTGTAAACCTATAGGTGCAGAGGCTCCTGGTGCTAATGAAGAGCAACTTGTAGTTCAGGAGTTACCACTACTAACAATAGGAGAGAAGTGCTTCAAAAAAATAACCTTCTACAGGCACACAACAAACAGACAAAGCAAAGATCAAGAGCAGGTATGGTGTTAGCTATTTCTCCTGTGGCCAATGGCTAATAATAGACCAGCATTTTATCAATTGACTTTTTCATGTCATAGTCTCTGAGCACCTTTTGCCTTGCTTCTTTACCCATCTTTTTACGCATTTGCTTATCATCAGCCAGCTTGGCAATAGCATTTTCCAGAAGAGTAGGGTCTTGCTCTACGATGTAACCATTCTTTTTATTTTCAACCAGATCTTTTAAACCATAAACATTATAAACGACAGCCGGAACAGCACAACTTAGTGCTTCCAGTAAAGAGTTTCCCAGTCCCTCAAACCGGGATGGCATTACAAAAATATCACTGGCTATCAATATCTCCCGCACTTGCCTGGTCTGGCCTACAAAATAAACTTTGTCTGAAATACCAAGTTCAGCTGTATAGGCTTTTAGTTCTGGTTGTAAAGGCCCATCACCAACATGTATATAATATATGTCTTTACGTTGCTTGAGGAGGTTTGCCGTTGCTGTGATAATGTCTCTCTGGTTCTTTACTTCTGTAGAAGCTCCTACAGACACTAATACCAAAGCATCACTTCCTATTCCTAACTTTTGCCGGTTAACAAGAATTTCCTGCTCATCTTTAGCCGGCATAAACCTGTTCATGTCTATCCAGTTGGGGATAACAACTGTTTCGTTAAAAAGGTGTTTTCGCTCAAACTCCTCAACTGAGGGGCCGATGGAAAAAAACTTTACACTCAGGAACTTTCTGGCTACTATTCGTTGAAAGGCCCTTACGAAACGTAAAAAACCCTGGTATTGGAAAACGTTATGAACTGTTCTTACGATGCTTTTACTCCCTGCAAGCTTTATGGTAAGAGCATGCCAGAAAGAAACTGATTCTGGGTGTATGTGTACAACATCGTACCTCTGTTCTTTCAGAAACTTATATAGCTTTATAAAGTAAGACAGTGTTTTAGTTCCCTGGATATGATGTAGCGTGTAACCTCGTTCTTCAAGAACCGGAGCATAGTCTTTCTCTTCGCCAATACTCAGAATATGGGTGTCTAAACCCTGTTCTCTAAAATAAGGCGCTGCCAGGGCTAGCATTACCTCAGCGCCACTATATCTTAAATGACCAAGAATGTGCAGCACTTTCTTCATAATATAGTAATTTCGTTATAAATCTTCAGGAAGTTGTTATATGTTTCATAGCATGAAATGGTAAATTAAGCATGCTGTATCTGTAAAGCTTTTATGTGTTTAGTATAAGGCTTTACTTCCTTGCTTAAGATTTACTTTTCTCTTTGTTGTTAGGACGGGCTGTTATACGGTACTTTTTTAGATTTATTTTTCTGAATTGAGCCATTTGAATGACTTTGTTTTATTATTTTATCATAAAGGCTTAGGTAAGAGGCTGCTATCATTTTTGATGTAAACCTCTCTTTAACATAATGGATACCTTCTTGGCTGAGCGCTTCATACAATACAGAATTGGTTATTAGCTTCTTTAGCGCCTTATATATCTCATGTTCATCTGTTACATTCACCAGAAGTCCATTTTTGCCGAAGTTTAATACCCAGGGCACAGCTCCACTGCTCTCACCAGCCACTACAGGCAATCCCAGTGCTAAGCCTTCGAGTAAAGTATTGCCAAAGGATTCCTCAATGGCCGGATGCAATAAAATATCATAGTCTTTTACGCTATCCATCAACTCTGTATGCTCAAGAGAACCCATAAACCTTACGCCATTCACGCAGTTGTTCTGCTGTGCCCATTTCTGCGCTTCAGATTTTTCTGCATAACCAGGTCCATAAATATCAAACATTACCTTGTCTCCGAACTCCTGTCGCAAAAGCTTGAAGGCTTGTAAAGCTTTGGTGGCATTTTTCCTTTTGCTCCAGCCGTTAAGTACGGCAACAATTTTAACTGTACCTGTAGGGTGGTGCTTGCTTTGCTCTGCCAGGTAAGCCTCATTAACAGGATTTGGAATAACTGGTAGCTCCAGTCTAGGTGATTGAAGCTTTTGTTGCAGGTAAACAGAGTTTACATTAAAATTAGAGCCGGTTTTTTTTACCTGTAGGTCTAAGAAGAACCGGACCAGCCGGTAAGGGTCCTTGTGCAGCCGCAATATCTCAGAAGCAGTATCACGAAATGTTATCAGGTGTGGGTATTTAGACCAGATGGCACCTAAGGCAAACTCATAAGACCAGTGTGCATTTACAATATCTGGTTTGTCTTGCTCAATAAAGCCTTGAATTTGTTTGGCCTCATATCTGAAAAAGTCCAGCATACGGTGCCTGCCTTTAGGCCGGTAAGTGCCAATATAAACTGTCAGTTGTGGGCCTCTCAGTACCAGGGGTTTGGTTATTTCTTTTGTCTGGTCTAGGGTATAAACCGAAACAGACACACCATTATCTATAAGGCCATTAATGATCGTGTTAACAGCTGTACCTCCTAATCCCAGTGTTAAATGTTCAGGAGAAAGATTATCAAGATGTTTTGCAAGGCTGCTGATTTGTATAGGGCTTGCAATTCCTATCTTTTTAGTAAGCTGTGGCTGCATTGGTTAATAAAGGATTTTACTAAAGCATATTCAAAAAAAGATACAGATCTTCTGGTCCTGCTATAGCCTGCAAGAAAAGATGTATTTTTAAGAATAGGCATGACGGTACGCAAAAGAATATCTACCTGAAACAGATACTCTTTCTACGTTATATAAGACCCATAGTTTAGAATTAATCAGGTATATAGAAATATATAAGTTTGGTTTTCCTTTGTAACTACAGGTTAAATTACCTATTGCTAAAAATTAGATGTGAGGAGCTTCTTTATATTTTATGTATGAATGTTTTATAATGCAGGTGTTTACTGTCCTGATTAATAGCAATGATTTTGATAACACAGATACCTTATGCTTGTTTAACTGCTGCATGCACTTCAGTAACTAGAGGTGCTACAGTGTTTACTCTTTCGGCAGGAACTTTTCTTAGGAAGGACTTACTGAATGCCTCTGCAAGCAAATAAATACAATTAAGCCCCTGTAGGCGGGTTATACCACTGCTGGGAAGCCCTCCGGGAGTAGGGTTCGCATCTACAATATATAGTTTATTGTCATCTCGGTCTCTTAATATATCGAGTTCTCCAAAATCGATGCCCATGCTGCGGCAAAATTTCAGAATTTGTTTTACCTCTGCCGGAGAAAGTACCTCTTCAGGCTTTACCAACTTAACCATTCTGTTAAAGGTAGAAAACCTGGTAGAAACAGACCTGTATTTTACGAAGGCAAAGGGAATGATATCACCATAAACGGGTACGCGTATATCTTCAACTTCCTGCTCATTAACTTGATTATTAATTACGCGCTGGTAAAACTTTCCTGGCTTCTTTTCTTTGATAGGGCATTGAACAACAATACCATCATGAGTGCCATTCTTGCTGCTCTTTTCTACACAAACCCCTTTATATGTAAAAGGATCTACTATTGTGCTATAGCCGTAGCAAGCTTCATGAACCTTGTCAACCTTTTCCTTGCTAATGTCCATACATTTGCTGTTAAGCATTTTATAGGTAAGGCTCAGGGTATCCAATACAGGAGAAGGTTTCCTGGTTGTCTTGTCTTCGTAGCTAATAATGAACTCATAATTGTCTGTAGGATCATTGGTGATAGTATAACCAAGAACTTGACAAACTGATCGTATAATATGACCTGGTCCCGGAAGTTCCGGATAAAAGAGAATCTTTTTAGAGTATTGGGGCAGGCTAATTTTCTTCTCTTTTAAAAGGATATAAGAAACACATTTTAGTGTAACCAATTGCCGCAATTTCTGATATTTTTTATGGTATTTATGAAAAACCGGGAAAACATCTAGTTTCTGATAAACTGTCTTTTTCTTCTTTTGCGTAGTTTGTTGTTCCATAGATCAGGTTTACTGAATTATAATAACACAGCGTTAATGGCTGCTACTTTAGGTGAGTTCTACATAAGCAACATGAGTATAATATGAATACATAAAATTGCACGAAGTAGAACTTTAATTACATTAAGTTTGAAAGGAGACAGATGTAGTTATTGGTAGCCACAGGTGTACTGGAGAGAGTTGCTTTTACCAAAGTTAATCTCTTGCTTATATATTTTTAGCGCTTGGGTAAATTGTTAAGGTAAATGTCTATAACCTGAAACAGGAACCTGTTTCAGGTTATAGACATTTACCTTAAGAGGATGTATATTAAACATAGCATATGTTAGTTAACTTATCCTCGAGTTTTTACTTTTTTCTTAAAATATGGTTGTATTTAAATACACTTATTTAGTGAAAAAAATCGCAATACTCAAGTAATAAACTTTATTAATAACCTGTTAATATCAGCTGATTTGCCTTAGCTTCTCTTGAGGAAGAACACTACTACCTGTACAATGTAGCTGCTGCTTTTATGTTAAAATCTGAATGGAGCGGGATATAATTTTGTCTTTAAAAGAAGTAACCTCTTTGCCGATCGGGAAAGCACTCTCCAGCCTGTTCCCAATTTCTTTCTTAAGCTTATTGTTAGGGCTAAGGAAAAGCGACAGGAACAGTGTTATGGCCCCAATGGCTATGTCTATCAGCAGCATCAGTAATTTTGGAGCATCAATGGCATGTAGGGGGGCTTCTACAATAAAAATGGCGACACCCGTAATTATAGCTGAAAACAAGCCCGGGATGTACATGGAAAGAGCTTCCTTTAAGCTGAAATGTAATATGTACTTTGTTACAATTATGTAGGCGAGTTGTTTAACTACGGTAGTTAGTAAGATGGCAAAGGCAATGCCTGGTAACCCGTAGCCGTAAAGCAGATAAAATAAAACTGGTAATAGAGCTAAGGTGCCCATCTGTAGGTAAATCTTATGCTTCAGAGTTCCTGTGGCGTCGCATAGAATTCCACCAAAGTGGGCAAGGAAGCTTAAAGGAACAGAAAGTGCCAGAATTTGCAGTACGGGTATAGCCGCTAACCAATCATCGCCTAATAGTACGTGCACAATGGTATCAGCGGCCACACATACACCTGCACAGGCAGGGATAATAATAAAGCCTACTAGCGAGACAGTAGACAGGTAAATATTTTTTAGCTTCCCAACCTCCCCTTGTAACTTGCTAAAGGCAGGAAAAAGAACCTTTGATATGCTGTTAGCTAAATAGTTAATTGGCAAACTGATTAGCATAAAGGCTCTGTTATAGATACCCAGCAAAGCAGGCCCAAGCAATCGACCTATAATAATGGTATCCAGGTTTGAAGCCAGAAACTCCAGGAATGAAATAAAAGATATCTTACTGCCAAACTCGAAAAAGGGTTTATAGTGTTTCCAGCTAAAGAGAAAGATGACATTGTGCCGCACTACGAGGTATGACAAAACCGTTATAATGGCTGCTGAAGTAAGGCTGGCATAGACAAGGCTCCATACGCCATACCCCAGGTAGCCTAGGCTAACCCCCACACCTATATAAGCCACCACATAAGCAATTATCTCTATGATAGCTATTGACTTGAACTGCATGTTGCGACGTAGCAAGCTAACGGAGGTGGTAGAAAGACCTGTGATGAGGAAAGAAAAAGCCATTACTCTTACTACTGGCACTACTCCTTTGTTATCAAAAATAAGCGTGGCAAAGGGAGCCAGTAGCCAGACAAGCCCCAGGAAAATAACACCAAGCAACAGAGAAGAGGTAAATGCAGAACGGATATCTTCTTTAACAAGCTCCTTTTTCTGAATTAAGGCCTGCCCCATACCCATTTGTGCAAAATAAGCGGCAAATCTTAAAACTACACCAGCCAGGGCAACCAAACCAAACGCTGCAGGGTCCAGCAAACGAGCCATTACGGCTGTATAACCTATCTGCATCAGAGAGTTTGTAGCCGTTGCGGCAGAACTCCATTTTAAGCCATTTACTGTTTTAGAGGTAAGGTTCTGACTCATTATATATTTAGGTGATCATCCTCCTTAGGCCCCAGGCATAAGAATGAAACTGGTAGTGCTTTAAGAGAGCTATATGACTCCAGTTATTGAGCACTGCCAGTAATAACTATTTAGTAGAAACAAGAGCTATACGTAATAACCCTTTGCTTTGGTTTTGTAGCCGTATTCGTACGTTTTGCTATAATTAACGTCATTTATAATCATCGAGATATTCTGTATCTTACCATCTTCATAGAGCTCGTTGATTGGCTGCAACAGGTTCTTCTGTGTGTATTGCTGTCGTACTACATAAATAGTAGCATCGGTGTATTTCATCATAATGAAATACTCTGACACGAAACCAACAGGTGGTGTATCTAATATAACATAGTCGTACTGCTCACGCAGTAAATGCACAAGTTCTCGCATGCGCGGCATTTCCAGCACCTCAATGGCATTTGCCGGTATAGGTCCTGATGATATTATATCGAGGTTAGGATGCTCACTGGGTTGTATGGCATCGCGCAGGTTTATATCGTCAGTAATATAGTTCGATAAGCCAATCTCATTATTAATATTAAAGTAATTGCTAAAAGTAGGCTTACGTAAGTCTGTCTCTATTAATATTACTTTTCTTCCGGCAGAAGCTAATTCCAAGCTAAGATTCACGGAGCAAAATGTTTTTCCTTCCCCGGAAATGGAGGATGTTATACCTACCACCTTACTTCCTGTACTGGAAGAGAGGTACTGAAAGTTTATTCTGACAGACCTGAACGATTCTGCAATAGCTGACCTGTTATTATGCAGCATCACCAGTTTATCGTCTTTATCCGGGTTATGGGCTACAACACCTAAGAAAGGTATACTGGTAATTGCTTTCAATTCATCTTTACCTTTTATCGTGTCATCAGCTTTGTCAGATAGTATAATAAGTCCTGCAGGTAGTATCAGGCCTACTAAGAAAGACAGAGCGAAAATGCCGCTTGCTTTAGAGTTTACAGGTTTAGTGTCTGACAAATGAGCCTGGTCCACAACTTCTATGTCTGATGCATTTGTCGCTAATGTAATAGATGCTTCAGTGCGTTTCTCTAACAGGAAAGCATAGTTTTTGTCGTTAAAAGCACTCTTGCCTCTCAGGCTTTGCAACCGGCGTTCATTTTCCGGTAAAGCGTTCAATGCTGTTCTTACAGTGGCTATTCTGGTGTCTACCTCAGCAAGAGATATATTAATAGACTTTATGGTATTGGATATGTTTTCTAATAGAGCATTCTTAGTGTTTCTGATCTCCTCGTTCATTACCTTGATTACAGGGTTAGCGTCAGTAGCGCTTATGCTGTATCCGGCCTTCTCTCTTTGCAGCTCAGTTAGTTTCATAATAAGGCTGCTGAGAATAGGGCTGCTTTCAGCCGAAGGAGGAGACGATATGTTACTTAAATCATTGTCATTCCGAACTCCGCTTAGAATACTGCTATAGTATTTCTTGTTGACCATGAGCTTAGCTCTCTCAGCTTCCAGGTCGTTTAGTTTCTGTAAACCAGTGCTGGACTGTACAGCAACATCTGTAATGTTCTGCGAAGAACGGTAGGAGGTGAGTGCCTCTTCACTCTTCTCAAGCGAATCAGCTATAGTGCCTAATTGTTCTTCTATAAAAGCCAGGGTCTTTTTGCCGGTTTCATTCTTCTGGTTCAGGTCATGGGCTTTGAACTGCTTTGCCAGAGCATCCAGAAACTTAATGTCCTTATTAGGCACCGGGCTCTGGAGGTGCAAATCCAGAATGCGTGAATCTTTACCAATAGGAACTACTTCAAGCCTTTTCTGATAAGAAGTAACAAGAGATGTAGGGTCGTTAATTTTGAAATAAGATGTACCAGCGCTGGCTGCAGGAGAAGCTGCCGTAGAGTCGTTTTTGTAGATCGTAAAGCTCAGGCTGCCATCATTGTACTTTTCTCCAAATTCCATTTCTCTATCCAGCTCAACAATAGGCAGCATGTTTACAACGCGCCGGTTATCGAAGTTGTATATAGAAGCATCTTCGGCTGTAAGCGTAAACCTGTACTTGCCGTTAGGCAGCATTGTTATGTAGATAGGCTGATTAACAATTTGATTTGAAGTTGAGTCAAGCACTACTTTATAAGGCGTGTTTTCATATTGCTCCTCCACAACCAGATTGCCAAAGGTATTTATCCAGTTATCTTTTATATGGTAATATGATACATCAAAGTCCAGGCTGTTAATGGTGTTATACAGCATTGTCTTAGACTTTAACACACCTACCTCATCTTCTACCGTTACTCCTTGCTCCTGTGTTCCTAGCAAAGACAATAGTTCCTGTGCCTCTTTAGAACCAGTGTTTTTATCACCAAGCTTTAAGGTTGACTTAACCTGGTAAAGAGGTGTAGTTGTTTTAACATATAGAAAAGCTAAGCCTAAGAGTATTACTAATGACAAAGCAAAATAATACCACTTATTCCTGAACTTAAAGAGCCAGCTCTTCAGGTCAATCTCTTTCTCTCTCTTATTCCTCTTCATGTCACTTATTTGAATGCATTGTAAAGCAAGACAACTGTTGTTATACCAGAAAATACTACACCAAGCAATGTAAGGTTGTTTCTCTTTATGTAAGCCGTCTGTGGTTGTACGTATAACGCGTCATTAGGCAGTAAATAATAATACTCTGACTGCATCAGGTCAGGATCAGTCAGGTCGATCAGCACAACTTCAGAGCCTCCTTCTGTCTGGCGGATGAGCTTAACATTCTTTCTGCTGCCTGATTCAGAAAGGTCTCCAGCCAAAGCAAGGCCTTCCAGTATGGTAGCTTTTGCATTAAAGATGTAGTACTGCCCCGGGCGATTGACATCGCCTAATACGGTTACCCTAAAGCTGGTAAGTTTCACAATCACGTTTGCATTTCTGATGTACTTATCAACTTCTTTCTGTACTACGCGTTGTGCCTCATTTACGGTGTAACCTGTAACTTTTACTTTGCCAACAGTGGGCAGATTAATAAAGCCATTTTCATCTACTACATAACCGGAAAGGTAAAGGTTACCTGGGTCTGACTGAACCGTACCGGCCTGACCAATAGTAATGTTAAAGATATTGGTTATCTCGGGCTGAATGCTTTGTACTTTTACAGACAGCACGTCACTTGGTTTTATTTTATATACAAAGTCTGCTGTGGCAACGTTTGTTGGCGTTAATTTAGACAGCTTTTGATTTTGTAGATATATTAGGTCTTTGTTTGATACGCAAGAAGATACTGTGATAAATAAAACCAGGTAAAAAAACTTTTTCAGCATATATGATTGAATAAAGAGTGGTATCCAAATCTTTTTTTGATTTTGTTGCTTGCTTTTACTGCTGTTGATTTGAAAAGGATTCATATTTTAGTATACTATTTGCACAAGATATATAGATACTTAGTTATAGGAATGTCGTTGTAAGAGTCAAACAGGCGTGTTTTAGTGCTGATGTTGCTAACAAAACTGCTTTATGCTATATCAAAGGTTGTTTATGTCAGCCGGGTTAATTTGTATAACAGCTGCCTATGGGAACAGGTTCTGGTGCTTTAGCCTCCCCTTTTACGCGACGAGAGCAAGTTGAAACTGTAAAGCTTTACCCGCACTTAATTTAAGTTGTTGATAAAAAGACAAAGAAGGGTTAAATAAACAGCTTAGTAGCAACAGCTATCATAATTGTCAACGCTATTTCTAACAGTAAAGCCAAACTGTGAATGACAAAGGGGATAGGTTGGTAGAAAATGGCGTAGGTAAAAGAAACACACCTTAGTTAAGTTAGTTAAGCAGCGATGGACTTTCAAATTTAAAAAATCAAAGCCACTGCCTAAGTACATTATGTGCTTAGGCAGTGGCTTTAATGGCTAAAGTTAAAATTTAAAGATATACTTACTTATTCAATCCACTTAGTGCGTTTGGGCTTTGTAGCCACAACTGGTTTACGAGCCTGGCTTCTAATGCTTTCTGATGGGTTACGTATTAACTGCTGAGCATAACCATCATTGTGCTCTAAAATACCTCCTTTTAATTTCCAGCCCTTAGGTAAAAAGCCGGAAACTTCTACAGCTAAACTTTCAAGGGTGGGGGCTATGATTATATTGTACTCCATAAGCTTGATAACTATATATAGGTACAATATAGGGATATAAATTAAAACTTGAGCAAATATGCTACGTATTTTTTGTTAAAAAAGTTGTGTATAAAATTAATCTTATTAATTTATTAAAATTGTAACATTCGTTGTATGTGGTTTTAATACAATATATGTTTAGCTGTTAAAAAGATCAAAAGTCACAAGATTGTTTTAAGCTTTACAGTAAGCAAACCTTAAGGATGTTAGCTATTTTGCCAGATGGGTTTCCACTTAGTAGCTTGTTTGGCAAAGGCTGAAAGTAACAATTCATAGTTCTGTTTTTTGTTGCAGGCTACTATGTAGCCAACTCTCGTGTCATTAATATCAGTTTTTGATGTTTGATTGAATGTTATTTACTTTATGGTTTTTATACTTGAAATGAGTGTTCAGAAATTTTTATGAATACGAGAGTAGCTATTTCTGACAAAGTAAATTGGGCAACAGGAATAACAGTTGTCTTAAAAAAAAGTAGTCAGGTAACCATGAAAAGAGTTTGTTACTGTATTTGACTTAATGGTAATGTAATCTTAAGTTGTTTTAAGATGCAAGGCCGTTGGTTTTATTATTTCCCTTTCTGAACAAAACCTGTTCTAGTCATCTCCCCCCAGCTTTTCTTGCCGGTAATTAAATCATAGTTTCCTTTTACTGCTGCCCAAACTGTTACAGGGTGATAGAGGATAGGCTCAAGTAAAGCTGTGCCAATTAGCTTTAACATGTGAGTCAGGCGCTTGTACTGTTTGTAAGACAATTCTTCAAAAAGTATGGCAAACAGCGAATTCATGATTGCAAAGCTGTATATCAGGCTAAAAAAAGAAAAGAAGTAGAGCCAGTTTGCATATCCTGCAATGGCCATGCACATGAAAAAAAGCATTCCAAAAAATTCGAAAAGTGGAGCAAACCACTCGAAAAGCACCCACAGCGGAAGGCTCACCAAACCCAGTATTCCATAGCGTTTGTTCAGAATCATTTTCCGGTGTAGCATCAGGGTTTCAGCTGTTCCTCTTGTCCAGCGGTTACGCTGTCTTTTTAAAATGTTCCAGGTTTGAGGAGCTTCTGTCCAGCAAAGCGGGTCAGGTATAAAAGCTACTTTACAAGGAGTTTGCTCCTCGTACATGAGTCGCCGCATTCTTACCAGTAGCTCCATATCTTCGCCAACCGTGTTATGATTATAACCGCCTGCTTTTATTACAGTTTCCTTATCAAACATGCCAAACGCGCCTGAAATGAGTAACAACGCATCCATGTGTGCCCAAGCCATGCGTCCCATCAAGAATGCCCTGAAGTACTCCAGCACCTGTACCCGTGCTATGAATTTGTCAGGTACGTGAACGTGTGTCAGGCGCCCGTCTTCTACCACGCAGGAGTTGGCAATGCGTATTACGCCTCCAGTTGCTATTACCTTCCTGTCTTCTTCCATAAAAGGCTTTACCAGCTTTAGCAATGAATCGTGTTCCAGAACACAATCAACATCAATACAGGCAATTAGTTTATTTACTGAAACATTAATACCAACATTCAGAGCATCTGCCTTCCCGCCATTCTCCTTATCGACTACTACCAGCTTATGATAAGCAGGATTTTTTGCTTTATAAATGCCTCTTACAGGTTTAGTTACTACATGCTCACTTAAGATGAAGTCTACTTTTTCAAGTTCATAAGCCTCTATGAGCAACTGCATAGTGTTGTCTTTACTGCCATCGTTTATGATAATAACCTCATAGTTGTTGTAGTGCAGCGTTAGCAGTGAACGGACATTTTCTACTATGGTCAGAGACTCATTATAGGCAGGTGCGATAAGCGAAACTGAGGGCGCAAACTTTGAGGAAAGTATTGAACGATAGTCAACAAAGCTGTTCTTCTTTTTATAATCAGCCATGGCTATGGCCGAGATAAGCCCTAGTATAAAATAGCTGGAGTAGATACCGATAACATAAAACATGACCAGGTAACTAAAGAGATTGGCTAGTGTCTGTATAATATCTTGTAAGTGCATGCTATATTCTAGGGTCAAGTACAAAGGCAGCTACAGACTGTAGTGCGTGTTGAAGGTCATTTTTTATGTTAAATAAAAAGTCTGTTCCTCCGCTTTTGATAAGAGCTCTGGCAGCTGCAATCTGTAAACTTTTGTCGCTATCGCGCAGTACTGTTTCGTAAAATTCAAATGTATCATCCAATGTGATGATAGGAAGAGCTTTAAGTATGTGCAGCTTGTTTTCTTTTGTTTCAGCAGGGTAGATGCCAATAAGGCTTTCGGTGGCTTCAGAAGCTTCTAATTGCCGCAGTGCTATAATTACCTCTTTCCGAACCTCTGCTGAAGGATGTTGCAATAGTTTTATTAAACTTGGAATAGCTTTATGCTGTGCATGTTGTACAACCATGCGGGTACTGAAAACAACAATGCTTTCTTCGTGATTAGTTAGCCACTGTTTGAACTCTGGCAGTAAAACAAAATGAGCTTTATGACTTGCTTTAGCCAGTTGCATTTGCTGCCATCCTGATAGTGGTTCTGATAGTTCATTCAGAAAAGAAAAAGGAACATCTTTCTCCAGTTTTACCAAAGCGACCAGTGCCTCTGACCTTAGAATTGTATTTGACTGTTTAATGAATGAACGGATAAGTTCAGTGTCCTGCCGCATTCCCATTTCGGCTAATTCGCTTATACCTGTGGCAATAACATCCCAGGAGTCTGAGTACAGCTTCTGTTTTGAATGCTGATATAGCCCCAGGTCCTGATACAGAACACTGAGCTTATTGGAAGATTCTCCGATGATGTTCTTGTGCATACGGATCAGGTTTTCCAGGAAAATCTGGCGGCTTGAGGTAGTCGTAAGAGTTTTAGCTCTAAACAGGGCTGTACGCTCCCCAGTCCATTCTTCATCAAAAAGAAAGGAAGTAATGAATTCCTGAGACTCCCTTTCAAGCCATTTTTGCCGCTTTAACTGCATTCCTTCTTTTATTCTGCTGAAAATGATGAAGAGAAAGACCACAAAGGTAACAGCGAAAAAGCTAAGTGAAATATGCAGAATCATATCTACTGTTTCAGGCAATCCTGCGAAAATGTTTAGGAGTTTGTAGAATTTACCCATACACACTAAAATTTAACCTGGAAAGACAAGCCCATCGTAATGCGGTTATGAGACGCATCCGATTCATACTCTTCCTGCTCATACATAAGTGTTCCACCTGCTAAGTAGCTCTTTCCTAAGCGGAATTGACCTTCCATGCCAACGCGGGCAGCATCTAACCTGCTTATCTCCTCAAAACCAACTAGGTTATAAGGAGTGGAGCCTTTTGCCAGGGTTAGTGTTAAATATTCATCCTCATGCTTCAGGTATTGCCTTAACTGTACAATACCAGTGGTTTGCCAGCCATCCTGTTGCTTTTGAAAGTAAGGCCGGAATGATAACCATTGCTTTTGAAAATACTTACCTAAATATCCTGTATATAACACGACCGTTTCGGATGGGAAAAAGAGCGTTCTTGCACCAAGCGAAGCCTCTATTTTGAAAGGAAGTACCTGGTAAACTTCAGCTCCTGCACGGTAAGTCGGGAAAAGCTTATTGTCTGAAAAGCCAGCATTTAAGTAAACATATGTATTTTTAGTTAGCTGAGGGTATGTCTCCAACTCACCTTGTATACTTTGCTTCGAATACCTTTGTGCATAACTTGCCCGAGCCAGAAACTTAGCTTTAGGAGCAAGGCGGGTATATTCTATAGAACTTAGATGCCAGGGAGACATACTTTCCATAAAAACTGTACTCTGGTGCACTACCCTCAGGCGGTTAACCATGCTGGCATCTATTATTTTTTCAAGCAGTGTTAAGGCAGCTTCATACTGAGGCTGTTCTTCTGGGATAGCTCTTACTACTTCTGTTGCTTCTTTATACCTTTTCAAGTGGTGTAATGCGCGTGCTTTAGCAAGCAGAAAAAAGGGGGAGGCAGGGAAAGCTTTCTGGCCAGTCTCTGCAAACTGTAAAGACTGTTCAGGTTCTCCCGCCCAAAGTTCTGCATCAGCTAATACCAGCAGAGCCTCCTGGTTTGGAGGAGCCTGTTGTATAAGGGGTAAAAGTGTTGCCTTTGCAGAATCGGACATATTCTGCCAGGCGAAGGTTCTGCCAATAAGAAGAACCGCATCGGTATGCTGTGGTACTATGCTTATAACCTGGCGAGCCAGCTTACGACTATTTTTATATTTGCCAGCTTTAGCTAACTCCTGTGCTTGTTTAAAAAGTGAATCGACAGGCGCTATATGTTGAGCAAAAGCTTTTTTTGTAATAATATGGAGGGTTATTATAAGGCTTAGAGCCCCTATGCGCCACTTTCGGGACATAATCTTATAATGAAGTATTGCGAATTAAAAGCCGCTTAACCCGTAAGGTCAGTTCACCGGGGCTAAAAGGTTTGGCTATAAAATCATCAGCTCCCAATTTAAAAGCGTCCATTATGGTTCCTTCTTCATCGGCACCGGAAAGCACGATAACTGGTAGGTTTGGGAGAGAAGATTTTATATAAGACAATACCTCCATGCCAGTTACAAAAGGTAGCATCAGATCTGTGATAACCAAAGAAAAAGTGTCAGATTTCAGCATTCCCAAAGCTTCCTTACCTGTTCTGGCCGCAGCAACTTCATAGCCATCCTTTTTCATCCTGAATTCTAACGCACGTAGAACCATTTCATCATCTTCAACAACAAGGATCTTCATAGTGTTTTATGATTAAGTAATGTTAATATGGAACTGCTACTTTATGTATGGATTATGAGTGGCAGTAGTTCTTCTTCTGTAGCCTGTTTGTTAAGTGCTTCAAGCTCGTTATAAAGTTGTACCCTTTCAGTATCTGCAGCTTCTGATACAGTTAAGGCTTCCAATCTTTTAAGCCGCAAGACAATACTGTCTGCTCCAAGCATAGAGGCTGAAGACTTTAGTTTATGTGCTATAACTTTTACAGCTTCCTGGTCGTCAGTAGTTATTGCCTTCTGTAACTTGGCTAGTTCTACTGGTGCTTGTTTTAAATATAACTTGATAATCTCTTGCACAAAGTCCTTATTGCCGCTCGACATCTTTTTAAGGTATGTTAAGTTGCACACTTTTTCGAATTGCACATGCTCTCCTGCTGTGGCAATAGGTTTATCATTTATAGTATTTATGGGCATGTGAATTATTTAAAGATTTAAGCCGGTCGTAAAGTTATGGTTTTTGCTTTTATCAGGATACTGGAATAGGAAATATTTTCATGTTATACAATTAAAATGTGTTTGTGGTTTAATATAACAGGGTTTTTAGTGTTTTAAATTTAACTTTATTTATTTTAACTATAATTAATTAAAATTTTATATAAATTGTATTTTGTATATATTATCTGAAGGTTAGGTAAGTGCGTAGAAGTTTTAAATATGCCTTTGAATTGTGCTATAGCACTACGTTTTGGGCATTTCTCCTGATCTTTCTTTAATTTGCCACTTTGACCAGAAAACAATGATATGACCTATAAAGAAAGATTAGAAGCCATACGAGCCCAAATGAAAGGGGAAGGTGTGAGTGCTTACATTATCCCTTCAGCGGACCCACATATTAGTGAATATGTGCCTGATAGATACAAATGCATTAATTTTGCGTCTGGTTTTACAGGCTCAGCGGGTACCTTGGTGATAACAGAAGACTTTGCCGGTCTCTGGACAGATGCCCGTTATTTTGTACAGGCAAAAGAACAGTTAACAGATACAGGTTTTGAACTGGTGAAACTGAACGTGCAGAATGCTCCTGAATATATACAGTGGCTGGCTGAGCGCTTAGATAATGGGGCTGTGGTAGCTTTTGATGCTAAATTGATATCTGTTCAGTTGGCGCAGTTATTAGAACAGCAGTTGCTGCCTTTAGGTACCGAAGTCATAAGCGATAAAGATTACCTGGAGCCGATCTGGCAAGACAGACCTTCTTTACCAACTGCACCAGCTTTTTTAGTAGGGAAAAACATAGTAGGAGAGTCTCTTTCAAGTAAACTTACGAGGCTGCGTCAGTCATTGAAAAAGTACAGAGCTGATTATAATCTGATCTCTTCATTAGATGATCTTGCATGGCTTTTTAACCTGCGTGGGAGTGATGTGAAGTGCAATCCGGTTGTGCTTAATTTTGCTTTAATCAGCCAGGATAAAGCCTTGCTTTTTGTTGATGGAACTAAATTAAGTGAATCAGATAGAATGCAGTTACAGGAGGCGGGCGTAGAGCTACAACCTTATGACTTAATTGAACGAGCTCTGGCTAATCTTCCGGCTGCCTCAACTATTTTTATAGATCCGAAGCGGAATTGCTTTGCTTTATATAAGCAGCTGCCAACTTCTGTTGGTGTAATTCAGAATACCAACCCAACTACCTTCTTTAAAGCTATTAAAAATGAGGTAGAAGTAGCTCACACCCGTGAAACAATGGTGAAAGATGGTGTAGCTGTAACCCGGTTCTTTAAATGGTTGGAAGAGAATGTTGGTAATACTGAAATAACAGAATTATCGGCGGAGGAACAGCTATACCAGTTCAGAGCAGCACAGGAAGGCTTCGTTGGCCCTAGTTTTGATACCATAGCAGGTTACAAAGCACATGGAGCTTTGCCGCATTACAGAGCCACAGAAAAAAGTAATGTAGCCCTTAAAGCAGATGGGCTTTTCCTGCTGGATTCCGGTGGGCAGTACCAAACCGGTACAACTGATATCACCCGAGTGGTATCGTTAGGTAACCTGACGGAGGAAGAAAAGACAGACTATACTTTAGTGCTGAAAGGAATGATTGATGGCTCTACGGCTCATTTTCCAAAAGGCACTAGGGGCTACCAAATTGATGCTATTACGCGTAAACCTCTTTGGGATTATGCCCGCAACTACGGTCATGGTACGGGCCATGGAGTTGGCTTTTTTCTTAACGTACACGAAGGGCCGCATGTGTTCAATCCTACACCAACTCCAGTTGATATAGAGTTAGGCATGATCAGTTCGGTGGAACCTGGAATTTATCGCCCTGACCGCTATGGTATTCGCATCGAAAACCTGGTGCTGACGGTAGAGGATGAGGTAAATGAATTCGGTGAGTTCTACACTTTTGAACATCTGACGGTTGCCCTTATAGATACTGCCCCGGTTAAAAAAGAATTACTGGAGGATCATCATATCAATTGGCTGAATAACTATAACCAACAGGTTGTGGAGAAGCTCGGGCCACATTTAAGTGAAAGCGAGCTAAACTGGCTAAAAGAGAAAGCAAAGGCTATTTAGCTTAAGCACAGCTGCAATAATAGAAAGCAGTACCTCAAACGAGGTACTGCTTTCCTTCTTATCTGATTATATTATAACAGCCTTAGTCTCTTTCGTGGCTACTACTTCTTTCGGTGCGGGAAGAGTTTCTTTGTTGGGTCTGTTGTCTTTCGCTTCTTTGCTGCGACCTTTGTGACCTTACAGTGCTGGCTTCTCTCTGTTTGGTCTGAGACCTTTGTGTTTGCACTTCTCTTTGCGTACGCTGTTGGTTAGGTACGGATTCTCTGTTAAGTTGAGATCTTTGTTGCTGAGACCGTTCATAAGTAGGTTGTTGTGTAGACCTGCTTCTTATTGCTTCTCCTCTGCTGGTTCTACCAAACTCCGTCTTTTCCGCTCGCTGATACTCCTGACGTTGTGTAGTAGGGTTAGCACTACGATTTATTGTCACGTTTTCAGTTCTGCTTAATCCTTCAGATTTACGCACACTAGTGTTACTTCTTATAGCACGATCTCTGCTGTAAGTAGCAGTCGTTCTGCTATCAGGCCTGCTTCTGTTTTCTGAAGAGGTACCTATTCTGTTGCCGGCTGTATTAGCACTTGCAATACGTTCAGGGCGTCCCGTGTTATGCCTGTTATCAGCAACGTCTGGCCTATATACTCTCACGGCTCCCCCTCTTACATCATAGCGGCCGGGCCTGTCCATATTATCAACTCTATGTACTTGTACTCTACTTCTTGTTACACGCTCTATCTCATCACGGCGGGGGCCATAAGCATACACATGATTGTTGTGTCTGTACTCGTTTCTAATAAAGTTGCTTTTTCGGTACACATTTATAACACGTGTTCCTGGTACACAGTAGGTGTAAACTCTAGGGCTGGTAATGTACATCTGAGGTACAAACACCCAATGTCTTATAGGAATGTTAATGTTAACACTAATATTAACCCCAGGTCCTAAGGGTGCCCAGCCATAATATCCACCACCAGAACGCCAGCTAACCCATGCTGGTCCCCATTCTGTTCCCGGTACCCACACCCATCCATACAAGTCATCGTACAGCCAGCGCCCATAGTGGAATGGAGCCCAGCCCCAATCATAATCAGAAACCCATGTATTGCCATACTCAGTTACCACCCAATGCCCGTTTGTAGCATAGGGTTGAAAGTCAGGTCCGGCATCTGGTATCCATACATATCCCTGATTAGGATAGTTTATCCATCGACCATACGGAGAGAGCTCATCGTAAAAAGTCTGATAAGAGATACTGACTCCTACCTGAGCTTTTGCTTTTTCAGGAAGAACAATGCTGATAGCCAACAAAGCAATTAAGCAGCTGATCCATATTTTCTTTATCGTTTCCATACCGTTTTATTAATTAAGGTGCATCCTATTATTAATATACTAAATACAGTGCCAAAAATACTGCAGAACTCTCTTTAGATGTTTTTTTGAAGACCCAGCTCATGTCGTGTCTGATGGAAAGCTTCATGAAAGGAACAATGTTCTGTAAACGCAGCCATACTATCAAGCTTGCTGCTTTTATACATTTACTTAAATACAAGTTAATGAGCTTATAATATTCTTTTCTAGTATGAAACTAGCTGTAGGTGCCTGCTTATAAGTTTTAGGATTTCCTTGGTTATTTATGATAAATAGCTTTTAGGGATGAGCATTTGTTTATGCTGCAGTAATAGATTTATTACAGTATCCTCTAATATTACTACTGTATATGCCATAAAAATATTAGCGTATGGTCTTATTTTAACTTTTTATGAATTTCAGCATTAATATTCATAACAAGTTGATTATTCACCCTCAGTACCCTTTCTTTAGCACTTAGAAGAGTGTTTATCTGCCTATGGAATCTCCTATAATCACACATGGCAACCATGTTTCTCCATGTAGTTATATGTTGGTGGTAAAACACAGAAACTTCATAAAGTTACTATGTATGGAGTAATAAGCCAGAAGAAGTTTATTCGAGGTCTATCGGGGAATAACGGGTGTCGTTGACAAAAGACGAGTCGGTGAAAGTAAACAGGAACTTAATTATTTTCGCTTTTTCAGTCTCTGTCAGCTTTAGCGTCTTGCCATTAACCTCATTTGATGTTTGTAGCATAATAGTATCTATGTTGGGGCTGTTTACCTGGACATGTTCGTTGTAAAAATCTAAGACTTCTTCTAATGTTTTAAAGCGGCCATCATGCATGTACGGTGCGGTTAAAGCTATATTCTGTAAGGAGGGTACTTTGAACTTACCATTATCTGTGATGTTTCCCGTTACCAGACCTAAGCCTTTGTCTGTAATATGCTCCTCTAAGCCAATATTCGTAAATTTATGCCCCGACAACGCTCCGGTATGGCAGGTAACGCAGTTGCCACCTCGTATACCTTGCTCGGGTACAGGAGTCGTCATGAAGAGTTTCATACCTTCCAGTTCTTCTGCCGTTAAAGTAGCTTGATTTCTCAGATACCGATCTAACCTTGAATTAGAGGAAATCAGCGTTCTTTCAAACTGTGCAATAGCTTTCTGAATGTTTTCCGGAGTGACGACCGGAGACTTAAAAGCATCCATAAACAACTTAGGGTAGGCATCTGTTTGCTGTAACTTAGCTGCGACCTGATCTAAAGAAGTGTTCATTTCCAGGTGATTGGTTATCGGAATGCGGGCTTGCTCTTCCAACGTTTTAGCCGATCCATCCCAGGTTAAATTGCTATCCCAGGCTATATTAGCAAGGTGCATAGTATTGCGGGTGCCTTTTAATCCGTCTGTACCTTCACTTAAGGCTGTACCACTTGAGAAAGCGAATTTTTGTATATGGCAGGAGCCGCATGAAATATTACCCTTTGCCGATAGCTTTTTTTCATAAAATAGAATCCGCCCTAGCTTAACTCCTTCTTCGGTTAAAGGATTATCGGCTGGTACTGTAGGTGGTGCTAATGTAGCTGGATAAACAAGTGTGTAGGGAGTTGGGTCTTTAAGTATTTCTCCTATTTCCTTGTCAGTCTTTTGGCAAGCAGAACTTAAAAATAATATTACGCAGCCCCATTTAGCTAACTTCAATTTGTTTAAAGAATGCTTAAGTAAACTCATGATATGCATATGCTTAGGAGGTATTCTAAGCTAAGAAATGATGTTAATAGTTAATACACCTGTAAGATCTGCTGCATTGATTTCCTTGGAGCGATATCTATCGCCTGCAAGGCCGATTCTAGAGCTAATATATTTCATTCTTACAAAGTTGTGAAAACAGAATCTATGTGTTCAAAGTAAATGTTACATTACTTATTTAAAAGATATAATGTTTTGTTGTGTTATATAATATTATTGCCTAAAAATATGAACTATTTATCAATATATTGGCCCTCAGATGATATAGAGTTAATTAAAACCTATAACTTTTTATGCTTACTGCTTACGGGCAGTTGCAATAGTGGCTTTTTTCCTGAAAACAATGTAGCTGATTTATATCTATAGACTATACTGAACTTGCCCATACATTTAACTCAGACGTAGCTTGCCTGGGTTTAAAAATTGATAGTAGCTGCATTAAAACAATCAAGCAATGTTTCTCCAAGGCTTTATAGAAGACATGGAGTCCATTAATTATATAGAAAAAGGAAAGGGGCAGGTAGACTTTGTTATAACTTCACTAGTATAGACTCTAGCTGAACAAGTAGGTAACGTACACTTAAATAGCAAGGGGCGATAGTCAAGATAAATTTCATACAAAAACATCCAACTAAAATTAAAACAGGCTGTTAGCTAACGCACCTGAACGCCAAGGTCGGGATTCGTGCGTATACACATTAAAAATATAATTCCAGTATTTTCTATTCGATAAATTTAATCGGTATTTTCAGGCTGTGAGAGACTATTTGTTGTTTATAGATACCGAGACCACTGGATTACCTAAAGAATGGAACAAGCCTTATTCTGAAGAAGGTAACTGGCCTAACTCTGTTCAGGTAGCCTGGACGATCTACACAAAAGAGGGGCAGGAGGTTAAGACGGAAAATCACTTCATCAAAGACAAAGACTTCAAGATCGAAGCTGCCTCCAGAAAGATACACGGCATTACACATGACTTCCTTCTGAAGAATGGTGAAGACAGAAATGTTGTTATGGCGCGTCTGTCAGAGGATCTACTTCAATACAAGCCTATGGTTGTAGGGCATTTTATGCTACTGGATTTTCATATGCTGGGAGCTGACTTTTACAGGGCAGGCATGCAAAACCCTATTAAAGAGCTTCCTACATTTTGTACTATGAAGGCTACAGCCAATTATGTTTTTAATCCATACCAGAAGTTTTTAAGGTTAGGCGATTTATACGAAAGGCTTTTTGGTATTCCGCTGGAGCAGCAGCACGATGCTTTAGTAGATGCAAAAGCAACCGCAAAATGCTTCTTTAGGTTACTAGAGAAGGGCGACATTGATGACAACCAGATAGAACTGCAGCAATTATCTAAAGAGGAAGAAGAAAAGACGGAGCATAAATTAGGCTGTGGTGTTTCAATTATATTATTGTTTTTAATTTGTACTTTATTAGTTATTAACTGGCTATGAAAGATAAACTGGCATTTCTTAAAACGGTAAAGCCATTTCATGTACTATCAGATGATGTGCTGTTAGGGGTAGTTGACTTGTTACAGGAAGTTCGTTATTCAAAAGAGACTTTCATCTATCACCAGGAGGTTACTAAAATGAGAGGGATAGACATTATTGTAGAGGGAGAGTATGAAGCATTCTTTTATGATAGTGAGCAGAATAAAAGAGTGATAGAACACCATAAAACAGGTTACTGCTATGGGGGGCTGTCTGTGCTTCTTAACAGAAAGAAATCGCTCCGTACAGTTATAGCCAAAAAAGACACGCTCGTATATTTTTTGCACAGAAGGGATTTTAGGGCACTTTGTCAGGCGAATGAAGAATTCTTCCACTTCTTTACTGGTGAGTTCGGTAAACGGATGCTGAACGATGAGTATGCGCATTTTGTGAAACGCCCAATTACGACGATGGAGGAAAATTACATTGCCTCTGAGCAGATGTACTCCAGGAAAATTGAAAGCTTGGAATATCGTGATATTGTGTCCTGTACAAGCGAAACACCTATTTATGAAGCTGCCAAGGTAATGGCTGAACAAAAGACCAGTTGCCTGTTTGTGAAAGATGAAGCGGAAAAGATTATAGGTTACCTCTCAGATATCACAATCCGGGACAATGTAGTGGCAAGGCAAGTGGATGTACAGCAACCTATCATTAGTATAATGGACAACCCCATTGTGTCTATCGATACGCAGGCTTACGTGTATGAAGCCATCTTGCTGATGTTCCAGACAAAGACACGCTATTTGCTTATTGAGGAAGCCGGACAATATGTAGGGGTTATCAGCCGTAACAAACTGCTAAGCGAGCAGGCACAGTCTCCGTTTGTGTTTATACAGTCGGTAAAGTTGGCCCGTTCTGTAGAAGAGCTTAAAAAGAAATGGCAAAAGGTGCCTGATATAGTAACGCAGTTACTTACCCGCGGAGTAAAGGCCGAAATTGTAAATCAGGTCATAACCACTGTGTCTGATACTATTGCCCTGAAGGTAATAGAAAGCGTAATTGATGAAGTGGGTGCACCTCCTGCTAAATTTGTGTACATGGTGCTTGGTAGTGAGGGACGAAAAGAGCAAACGCTTAAAACAGACCAGGATAACGCCATTATTTACGAAGACAAAGCAAACGAACAGCGGGAACTGGTAAGGGAGTATTTCCTTAAGTTTGCTGATATGGTTTCAGAAAGGCTTAACCATGTTGGTTTTAGCTTTTGCACAGGTGGTTTTATGGCAAAGAACCCTAAATGGACACATTCCCTGTCGCATTGGAAACGTAATTATGAAAGTTGGATGCGGCAGTCTGTGCCGGAAACTGTTATGAATTTCTCTACCTTCTTCGACTGCCGTTACATCTATGGCGAAGTGTCTATTATGGATGAGTTGAAGGAATTTATGGATGAGGAGTTGCAAAAGCCTTTGAACAGATTTCTATTCCACATGGGAAACAATGCTTTGCAGTACGAGCCACCTTTGACTTTCTTTAACAACATAAGAACCTTTACCAAGGGAACACAGCAGGTGATCAACATAAAAAAAGCCATGACACCTATAGTGGATCTTGTCAGAGCTTATGCCCTTAAGAACAGGATTTTTAAAACCAATACAGGAGAACGTTTAGAGGCTTTAAAAGATAAAGGAGTGTTTACTGACAGGGAATATAATGAACTTATGCAGTCATATTATTACCTGATGAGTCTGCGCTTGCAGAAACAGGCCAGCCAGATCATAAATGATAAATCAGAGCCAGATAATTATATTGACATCAGGAGCTTGACCAAAATTGAGCAGGTAACGCTGAAAGAGATTTTCAAGACTATCTCTAATTTTCAGTCAAACATTAAAGTGGAGTTTACCAACAACCTGTTCGGGTAAGTCCTGGTAGTTGTTAGTCAGCGACTAATTAAAATTTTATAATATGTAAAGCCTTAGCTACTGCTTATCAGTTAGCTAAGGCTTTATTCTTTTTGTTATTTTATTTATGCAGAATAATTGTGATATTTATGGAACCACACATTTAAAATAAAGCTTTGAGTCTGCCTGAAATTCATATTAAAATAATAAAAGGAGAAGATACACTAGAATTGAGAAGAAGCGTTATGTGGCCAGAAAAGGACACTGCTTATGTAAAGCTTGAGGAGGATGATACAGGGCTACATTATGGGCTGTTCCTGAATGACGTTTTAACTTCAGTTGTCTCTTTGTTTGTAAAGGGTGAAGAAGCACAGTTTAGAAAGTTTGCCACATTAACAGCTAAGCAAGGACAAGGTTGCGGTTCTGTCTTATTGAAACATGTTATAGCTGTTGCTTCTGAACTAACTGTAAAGACTTTGTGGTGTAACGCGCGTGCGGATAAGGCTGGTTTTTATAAGAGGTTTGGCTTGCAGAAAACCAATAAAACCTTTACAAAAGGCGGAATGGCTTATGTAAAAATGGAAAAAGACCTGACACAAGGTTAATCGTACCTTTTCGTCTGAATAAGACATCATCAGCATGACCGCTAAAATTGATCTTCACGACCACTATAAGAAGATGTGGGATACATCTTTTAATTTGTTTGAAGAAGGAGCTTATGAGCTGGATCCATTAATTGATGTAAAAGATGATACCAGATATGGTGTTACATTATTAGCCCGACTATCTCCGGAAGTAAAAGAAAATATTCTGAAGTTTCTGGATAAGCTAAAGCTGCATGAGCCTGGGCAGTATTTTTATCCTGCATCAGACCTGCACATTACTGTTATGTCTTTTATTTCCTGTTATGCTGGTTTCCACCTTAACATGATTAAGGTCGAGGAGTATGTATCCTTAATACAAAGCATTACGGCTAAGCTTGCAGCCTTCCAGGTGCACTTTAGTGGCATTACCGCTTCTCCGTCCTGCATTATGGTTCAAGGCTTCCCTAATGGTGATTCCCTTCAAGAACTGAGAGACGAGTTGAGAGTTGCTTTTAAAGATTCAGGCCTTCAGCAGACAATGGACACACGGTATACAATTGTAACGGCACATAGCACTGTGCTTAGGTTTAAGGAGTTGCCAACTAATAGCAAGGTTTTTAATGAGGTGTTAGAGAAATACAGAGACCATGACTTTGGTACAGCATTAGTACATGAAGTAGAGCTTGTTAGCAATGATTGGTACCAAAGGCAGAATATGGTAAAGCAATTAGCTAAGTTAAAACTACTGCAAGAGGTACGTTAATGCATTTGTTTCTTACTATAGCTTAGCCTTCCCTGGCAGATGTAAGTAGTGTTTTGCAGCTAAAGTTCAAAAGTGCATCCTTAGGACTTTAAGCTGATGATTTAAGTGTGAAAGTTCCTGAAAAGTTATGAAAACAGATTTTAATTTCTTATCATAGAGTTAGTAACCTTTTACTTTTCAACAATATGTCAGCAATTAAGTACAGAAAAGAAATTGATCGTGTTTTTGAGGTATTGCGTACGCCTTTTATGTCAGATTATACCTTTCATGAGCTAAAGGTTAATATAGGGGAGGAGTTTGGCTTAACCTATGAGCAAATGAATAAAGACATAGAGGAAGGAGTTCAGAATGGCTTTTCTCCAGAGTTCCAGATTAAGATGTTCAAAGATCTCTTTGTCAGCTACTCAAAATAAGAACCAGGTAGTAAGCAAGTAAGGTTTGTGTTTTAAAGGAAGTTGCTTATTCGAAGCATTTGGAACTTTAAGTATAAGAGGTAATGCCTATACCCTTAAACATACAGCAAAACCAGAGAAACCTCTTTCTCTGGTTTTGCTGTATTAAGCTGATCTGATGCAAATTCTATTGTTCAAACAACATTGATACTGTATTGAAGCTACTTACTTTTGGTCGTTCTAATTTAAAGGTTAGTTATGAGTAGTTTTATATTGCTGTTTCTGTGTTTGGCGATAGGCGTTCTGCTTCGTCATGTGCGGGATTTTCCTTCTAATACCCCTTTGGTGCTGAACCAGTTTATTATATATATATCGCTGCCAGCACTGGCTTTAAACTTTATACCAGAAATAAAGCTTGACCAAACGCTTTTTCTTCCGATAGGTGTAGCCTGGATTTGCTTTGCCGGTTCAGCCCTTATTTTCTGGAGCTTGGGAAAGATCTACAGCTGGTCCCGGAAGCTTACTGGCTGCCTTATTCTAATGGCAGGACTTGGAAATACATCATTTATTGGTTTTCCGGTTATGGAGGCACTTTATGGTAACGTGGGCCTGAGAACCTCAATTATCATAGATCAACCGGGTTCATTTCTTGTGCTTTCTACTTTAGGCATAGCGGTGGCAGCTTCCTTTTCTAGAGGTAAGGCAAGTGCCCAAGCTATTTTGAAAAAGGTGTTTACTTTTCCACCGCTAGTTGCCTTTATTGTGGGGTTAGCTATGAACATAGCTGGTTTACATTTCTCTGATGATTTAAATGATGTATTTCAACGATTAGGAACCACCGTTACCCCTTTGGCTTTGGTATCAGTTGGAATGCAGTTGCGTATTGAAAAGCGGAGTAAGCATTGGGGCTTTCTTACTTTGGGGTTGGCTTACCAGTTAATTATTTCCCCGGCCATAATTTATGGGCTGTATGTGTGGGTGTTTAAAGCCAGGGGAGAGGTAGTACAGGTTTGTGTGTTAGAAGCAGCGATGGCTCCCATGATTACGCCTTCTATTGTAGCTGCCACTTATGGTTTAAAACCTCGCCTGGCTAACATGATGATTGGTTTTGGCATACCAGTTTCGTTTCTGACACTGGCTGTGTGGTATTGGCTGGTGCAGGGGGTATAAGTAAATTTTAAGTGAGCTGACTTTGTTGCCGATAATCAGGCGCAAAGATAGGAGTGGAGTGAGCCTTGCTATCTTAATGAAAGTTATAACTACTCCTGAAGCCAGGGGTTAGGTTACTAATTTACAAGAAAGGATATACTGCAATAAAAAAGGAGAGCAGACCAAAGCTACTCTCCTTTTTTATTGCAGGTTTATGAAAAACTATACATTAAAGCGGAAGTGCATAATGTCGCCATCCTGTACCACATAGTCTTTACCCTCCACAGCCATTTTGCCTGCTTCTTTAATCTTAGCTTCAGACTTGTGTTCCTGGTAATCTTTTAGTTTGATTACCTCTGCACGGATAAAACCTTTCTCAAAGTCAGAATGGATGACACCGGCTGCCTGCGGAGCTTTCCAACCTTTGCCAATTGTCCAGGCGCGTACTTCTTTCACGCCAGCTGTAAAGTATGTAATAAGGTCAAGCAGTTCGTAAGAAGCCCTAATCAATTTATTTAAACCAGATTCCTGCAGGCCGTACTCTGACAGGAACATCTCTTTTTCCTCAGGGTCCGTTAGCTCTGCAATCTGTGCTTCAATTGAAGCGCTGATAAGTACTACCTGCGCATTTTCGTTCTTTACGTACTCAGTTAGGGCGTCGGAAAATTTATTGCCGGTGTTTACAGCGTCCTCATCTACGTTAGCAGCATATATAACAGGCTTTTCTGTCAGTAACTTCAGATCGTCTACAGCTTCTTTGTCTTCTTCAGTAGTGTCTAGGCTTCTGACGTTTAAGCCAGCCTCCAGGTGTGCTTTATACTTTTCCAGGCTAGCCAGCTCTTTTTTAGCTTTTGCGTCACCGGACTTTGCTGAACGAATTACTTTCTGTATTTTTTTGTCAACAGACTCAAGGTCTTTTAGTTGCAGTTCAGTATCAATAATTTCTTTGTCAGAGATTGGGTCTACTTTGCCGGCAACATGCACAATATTAGGGTCTTCAAAACAACGTATTACGTGAATAATGGCATCTACTTCACGAATATTTGCCAGGAATTTATTACCCAGACCTTCGCCTTTGCTGGCACCTTGTACTAAACCTGCAATATCAACAAACTCAATTACAGTAGGTAGTACACGTTCAGGATGAACCAGTTCTTCTAATATTTGCAGGCGTTCGTCAGGTACAGTAATAACCCCCACGTTTGGTTCTATGGTACAAAATGGATAGTTGGCAGATTCTGCCTTGGCGTTAGAAATAGCGTTAAATAAAGTAGACTTACCTACATTTGGCAGCCCTACAATTCCGCATCTGAGTCCCATTAATTTCTGAATTATAGTAAAATCAGCCGCAAATATACAACAATTTAACTACGTGTGCAGCGTCATTTATACTCTTTAGGCTTTGCTACAAACTATAACTAACTTGTTATCGGGTATTTTATAAATGAAAGGCTGGTTATGCGGCAATACACGTGATAGCAGAGTGTATTTAAGTCTGTATAAAATACTGGAATTATACATTTAAACTGACCGCAATAACAAATAGCTGATAAGTTATTTGAAATATACCCTGCACAGGGAATAGAGGTTTTAACCTTGAGAAACTAAGGTTTGTACAAAATAAAAAAAGCTTATGGAGGATACCATAAGCTAGTTATTTTCAAAAGAGAAGTAGTTTAATAACTACTCCCACTTAAGTTCTTCGTCAAATGAAGCTGCTGGTTCTGGTTCTACCTGTGCTTCTAGCGTGGCAAGTGCCTCTTCTGTAAGAAGTTCAGATTTAACGTGATCAATTGTTCCCTGTAGAGCCTCGACAAATTTTGCAAAATCTTCTTTATATAAGAAAATCTTGTGTTTTTCATAGGAGAAGCTCTCGTCTTTGAACTTTCTCTTACTCTCTGTGATGGTCACATAATAGTCATTAGAGCGAGTTGACTTCACATCAAAGAAATACGTTCTCTTCCCTGCTCTTACTCTTTGGGAATAAATCTCTGCTTTTTCGTTGTTCTCTTCCACCGTTTAAATAGACGTTAAATTCAACTTTATGAACATAAAAGTAACATATTGATCCGATATATAAAAGTTTTTGAATTTAAAATTTGAATATTTTTTCTTCTTACTATATTTGTGTACGAACCAACATAGTATAGCATGAATATATGTTCAATTATACTAGTATTGCTCCTTTCGTTTTTCAACGTTAAAAGCACTTATTTAACTGAGGGTAAGGCTTCTTTTTACTCCGATCGTATGCAAGGCCACCGGACATCAAGCGGTGAGCGCTACGATAAAACCCAGCTTACAGCTGCGCATGCAACGCTTCCTTTCAATACACGCGTGCGGGTAACCAACCACAAAAACGGTAAAAGTGTCATCGTTAAGATTAACGACCGTATGGCCCGTAGTCGTTACCATATCATTGATCTTTCAAAGGCTGCTGCCAGGAAAATAGATATGGTGCGGGATGGAATAGGAAAGGTTAGGTTGGAAATCATAAATGAGGAAAACGCAGGGCAACAAGTTTCGCCTTTGGCCGTTTCAAAAGCAGCTACTACAAAATAAAACCTCTCTTATGAAAAAGCCTCTTACCCTTGCTGATGTTAAGAAATTCGAAAACATGGAGTTTCTGGCGAAGCAATTGGTAGAGGGCTTTATTACTGGCCTGCACCAGTCGCCGTATCATGGCTTTTCGGTAGAGTTTTCAGAGCACCGCCTGTATAACAGTGGTGAAACCACCCGTCACATCGACTGGAAAGTGTTTGCAAGAACTGATAAGCTTTTTGTAAAACGTTACGAGGAAGAGACTAATCTTAGATGCCATCTGCTCCTGGATGTATCCCCCTCTATGTATTACCCAACCGATAGCCACGGCAAAATTACTTTTAGCGCTCTTTGTGCTGCTGCCCTGGCTACGCTGCTTCGTAAGCAAAGAGATGCCGTAGGCTTGGTTACTTTTTCTGATAGAATTGAGCTGCAAACTCCTGTTCGTTCTACGTCCTCACATTTGCACACGCTCTTGCTTATTTTGCAAAAGCAGCTGGAAGCCAAGCCTGTAGGCAAAGACACCAATGTAACAGTAGTGGTAAACCAAATTGCCCAGCAGATACCTAAGCGCTCTTTGGTGATTATTTTTAGCGATATGCTGAGCCGCCACGAAGACAGCGATGAAATTTTTGCCGCCCTGCAACACCTGAAGCACCAGAACCACGAGGTGATTATTTTCCATGTAATGGACCGCAAAACAGAGGAAGAATTTGATTTTGCCGAGCAGCCTTATGTGTTTGTGGATGTTGAAACAGGGCAGGAGATAAAATTACAGCCTTCTCAGGTAAAAGAGCACTACCGCGCTGCTGTCGAAAATTATAAGCGTGATCTACTGCTGAAATGCGGACAGTATAAAATAGATTTTGTGCCGGTTGATATCAGTGAGCCTTTTGATAAGGTACTGTATTCTTACCTGGTGAAGCGGGCTAAGGTGAAGTAAAAAGATTAATTACATAGAGAGGAGGTTGCTACAAATTGTGTCGTAGTAAATGCATTATACTGCGTCAAATTTATAGTTTAGTCCTTTCTTGGATAGAAGATTTTTGAAACCGTTTTATCATTTTTAATATCTTGCCATACAGGGTAAATTTGTTTAAGCTGTAATACTGTTTACTTCGGCTCGTTATCCAAAGACTGCCATAGGTATTTACAGGCTATTGTTCTGTAAGGTCTCCAGCTTTCGCCGATTTCAGCCATTCGAACACGTAATGCTTTGCCAGTTTCTGTTAAACCATAATGTCTTTTCATTGCATTTTGTATTCCGACATCATCTACAGGTAGCACATCAGGTCGTTCTAAGGCAAACATCAGTAGCATCTCAACTGTCCAGCGACCTACTCCCTTAATTTGTGTCAGGTGCTTTATAAGTTCTTCGTCTTCCAAAGCATCAATGATGGCGTGGTTAAGGTTGCCCTTGGCTGCAAACATGGCAACATTTCGTAAGTAACCAATCTTCTGGAAAGATAAACCTGCCCCACGTAGTGTCTCGTTAGGTGCAGACAGCACAAGGTCTGGGTAAGGATACTGTTCAGGGAACAACTCTAAAAACCTTCTGAAAATGGTAGCCGCTACCTTAGTAGAGAGTTGTTGCGACACTATAGAACTGAGCAGTTTAAAGTACAGGTCTTCTGATTTAGCTGATTTCAACGATTTACCATTGGCTATTATATGGGTCAGTACCGGATCATGAGATAGTACGGACATTACTTCAGGGGCAGGAGGGTGTGCTAACAACATCAATTCTTTTTGTTTTGCTCAAGTTGCTTATTTAAGAATAGCTAAACAATAGGAGGAGGAATTATTAAATGTTTAAAGTTTGTTTATTATGTTAAATATAAACATTTGTTCATGAGTTTAAGTATTGCATATGCCGGGTATGGGTTTGTATAGCCACCTTTATTACCTAGGTTATAGTATTTTAAACGCAGTTACAGATATGTAAGGCTTATTGCAAAGGATAGATGGAATAGTTTTATTACTTGTCTTCTTTTCAACAAGCTTTTATTGTTGGATGTATTTTAGGGATAAAAGCAAAAGTCCCTCTAAGTTACTAGAGGGACTTTTCTGCTGTAGGGGAAGGACTCGAACCTCCACGGAGTAGTTAGGCAATAGCTTGCTTTGTACTAGAACCTCCACCCTCGAGATAGGAGGGCTTGTCTGCCAATTTCAACACCCTACATTGTTTGTAGAGGGTGCAAATGTATAAGACCCAAACATATTAACAAAGATTAATTTTTACTTATTTAATCAAATGAAATATTTGTTAAAATAAACTTATTTTAAGGTAGTAATTTTATAAAAATGGCAAAAAATGCTTTGTATTATTCTTGCAGTGTCTTAATTCAAGTATTCTCTGCATGATCTTTACATTGCCAAAATCAAAATATAGATTAATAAATACTGCACTAAATATTTATCTTTTCATACTAGCGAGATAATAAAGCTACTTTGGTTTATAACACCTCCTGGAATCAATCTTCTGTCTTATGCTACCTCAGAGAAGTTTTTCTTAAACATATAGTTACTATAAGACCTGATTCCTATAAAAGGAGGGAGACATTTCTTTTCTTCTTCAGAAGTTCGCAAATTGACAGAGCCGGTCTCTTCCTCAGATTGCTTTTGTATTCCAGATTTGAATATACTTTCGAGGATATAGCTTCTGAGCCTGAAAGGTAAAAGAGGGCCAAGCCTGAGGATAACTTTGTTTTTCCACCCCGGAATGATCAATCCCTTTTTCTTTAAAAGACCATCAATAGCTAGTTTGGCTACTTGGCCAGGTGTTTGCATCAATATGTCTGATTTACGGCCTAAAGATTTGTTTCGCTTTATAACAGTTTCTGTACTGGTAGGGCCAGGGCAAATGCAGCTTACATAGACCCCATGCTGTTGCAGTTCGCTTTGTAAGGCTCTGGAAAAGGCTAGCACAAAACTTTTGGTAGCGGAGTAGACACTTTTATAAGGTACAGACATCAACGAAACAAAGCTACCAACATTTAAAATATAAGACTTCGAATGCTCCATAAGTTTAGGAACAAACATTTTAGTTAAAGATACAACTGTTGCAGAGTTCAGGTGTATCATTTTCTGGTATTGCTCTAACGAAGTAGATACAAATGAACTGTAGTTTCCGGTACCGGCATTATTAATCAAAATGTTAATTCTAAGGTTTTGCTGCTGGCACCAATCATATAAATAAGAAATGGCATGTGGCTTTACAAGATTCAATTCTAAGGTCTTTACATCAACCTTATATTTACTTCCGAGAAAATCTCCTACAGTCTCTAAACCAGTACCAGGCAAGGCAACCAGGATAAGGTTCTGCAACCTTCTAGCGCACTCCTCCGCCATTGCTTTACCTATTCCTGCACTGGCACCGGTTATTAAAGTGTAGTTCTTATCTATACTCATATTTTAAATGATTTAACGTTCTTTTCAAACCTTCTTCTAAAGGTGTAATCGTATAGTTTAGCTCATGTACTGCTTTCTGGCTTGATACACTCCAGTTGTACATGTACTTCTTTACCCAGTTGGGCGTAATCAATGGTTTTGTATTAGTGGTACGTGCCCAGAAAACCATCAGGCGGCTTGCCGTAACCAAAAGGTTGACAGGGATACGATAGAGTTTCTTTTGTTTGCCGGAGAGCTTCTGCAACAGGTGAAAGAACCTGTCATATGAAGCATTTTCTCCTCCAAATAAATATACCTCTCCGCTACGGCCCTGTTCCAATGCTTTTATGTGCCCGTCCACCACATCATCTATATAACAGTAGCTGCCTGTGCTTTTGCCGCTTCCAGGAATGTAGTGCCATTTGTTTTCGAGGTATAGCTGTGCAAGTTTATTGATGGCATTACTCTCACTGCGTCTGCCTGGTCCGTATACTCTGGCGGGGTTTACAATTACAACATGAAGCCCATTTTTAGCATACTCTTTGGCTAATGCTTCAGCCTTGGCTTTTGTTGCCTCATAGGCAGCGAAATAAGGGCAGGAGCGGGTAGTGTTTTCATCTACTGCCGAAATTGCAGAATCTGATGGTCCGTAAACACCAGCAGTAGAGGTGACCACTACTTTTTTTACACCATTTTTAATGGCTGCATCCAGTATGGTTTTGGTACCCAGCACATTTGTTTTTCTGAAGACTTCTTCATCTTCAGGCCAAACGCTTGCATATGCCGCGAGATGAAAAACCGTATCACACCCTTTCATGCCGTTTTCTATGGCCTCTTGATCATGCAAGTCCCCTGTTACACATTCTACTCCGGCTGCAGCTAAACTTCCGGCTTTTTCAGGTGACCTTACCAATGCAACAACATGATGGTTATCTGAGGCTAGTTTTGTAGCTAGTTGTTCTCCTATATACCCTGTAGCACCTGTAATAAATGTTCTCATATAGTTGAGCCGTTTTTTGTGATGGTTCTTGCTCCTTTAGATGAATTTTTGATAGCTATAACCAAACACACAATACCAGTTTTAACTTTGCTGTTTTACTATTACACGTAATATTATACCGCCCAAATGTTAAAATCGTTTTTGTTGATTAGCTTCTTTGATGCCAGCCTAGGGGTGGTTTTGGGTTTTAGGAGATCACTGGAGCAAAAAAAGCCTCCTGAGTGTAAACTCAGGAGGCCTCGGATAGGAATATGAAAAAGCTGCTATTCTACCTCTTTCAATAACTCTTTAACGGCTGTTTCTAACTGTTGATCTTTTCCTTTACTTACCTGCTCGTATTCATTCATCACCACAATGTCTGGTTGTGTCTGCAGGTTTTCCAGGTAATGACCTTGCACGTCTTTCACGCCTAATGGTGGAACGCCCCAACGAACGCTGTTGTCCTGCAGTACTTCCCAGCCGGCAAAAGTACAGGTGCCTGGTACTGGCATGCCGACGAGTTTCCCCAGTTTCAGGTCCATATAGCTGAAGGCAAAACAATGGCCGTCGCTGTAATTTGCTTCGTTAGCAAGGGCAATGCTTGGCTTGGTCCAGCGGAAGAAAGGCTCTGTACCGTTAGAACGAGTATCTGTGGTATAATCCAAGAACTTCTTGCCACTCAGGAACATGGCAAGGTCTGCTACCAGGTCACCGCCTCCGTTGTTTCGGGTGTCTACAACCATACCTTTTCTGTTGGCGTACTTACCCATTACTTCTTCGTAAACAGTACGGTAGCTTGGGTCGTTCATGCCAGGAATGTGTACGTAACCCAACTGGCCGTTACTCAGGCGATCTACTTCATTGGCATTACGGCGAACCCAACGCTTGTATAGCAGTGTGTTTTCATCTGCTGTAGAAACCGGCTTCACAATAACTTCTCTCCTGCTTTTAGCAGAAGGGTCATAAACTGTCAGGAGTGTGTTTTTATCTGCTTTACGGTTTAGGAACTGAGCATAATCTTTGTCCGGTGTAATCGCTTCTCCATCAATTTTTTCGATAACCATTCCCTCTTTGAGATTTAAACCAGCCTTCGTTAACGGACCTCCTGCTATTATCTCCTCTATTTTTAAGCCACTGCCTGTGTAAGTCTGATCATAAAAAGCACCTAGAGAAGCTGTGGCATCGCTATTTTCGGAGTTGCCATAGTAGCTGGAACCTGAGTGAGAAACATTCAATTCTCCTAATAACTCACTTAACATTTCAGAAAACTCATAGTTGTTGCCGATGTGCGGGAGATACTTTTCATAATCTGTTTTCAACTCGTCCCACTTAGCGCCATGATAACCTGCTGTGTAGAATGTTTGTTTTGTACGTTGCCATACATGGTCAAACATAAAAGCTCTTTCAGCAGCTATGTCAAGGTGCATTTCACCATTAATTTTAACAGGTTCCTGCTTCCCTTTTTCAGGGTCCAGTTTAATTATTTTACCACCTGTTGATAAGAAAATATTCTTTTGCTCTTTATCCCATGCCATGCTGGCTCCCTGGGCATTAAGCGTAACTGCAATCTTTGTTTCTTTGGTGCGGAGGTTGGTGCTCCATAAGTTATAGCCTTTTTCGAACTTAGCCAGGTAGTACAGTGTCTCACCGTCTTTAGACACTAAAGCGTCTGATAGGTTAGAAGAATGAAGCGTCAGTTTTTCTTTTCTGGTGTCTAGCCCTTCCCAGTCAATTTTCACTAACTCTGTAGCTGGCTTTTCCTCTTTCTTATCTTTTTTCTTTTTGTCTTTATGTTTTTCAAGCTGTTCTTTCTTTTCTTTTTCAGCTTTCTCTTCCTGCTCCTTTAAAAGCGTGTACTCTTCTTCACTCAAGTGAAACTTATCGAAAGCATCCTGTGTGAAAAACATCGCATAAACATCAGCCTGTGCACCACCACTGTTAGCCTGGCTACGCATGCCATCGCGAGTACTGCTCCAGATCATTATTTTGCCATCCATCATCCATTTGGGTGCAAAATCCTGAAAGCCGCTCTGGGTAAGGTTTATCTTTTTGCTTTTCCCATCTGCCGCAATAATGCCTACTTCACCATTGGCAAAGCCAGGTTCAGAATATTCAAACAAAAGCCACTTGTTGTCGGGGCTCCAGGTAAAGTACTGGTCGTTGTCGCGCATCGAAAACAGTTCATTTGTGGTGAGAAGTGTACGAACCTGCTTGCTGGCTACATTATAAACCTTTAAGGTTGCCCTGTTTTCAATAAATGCTATTTCTTTGCCGTCTGGAGAGTACTGCGGCTGGTAGTTTTGGTTTTCGTTATCTATAATAGCTGTTTCCTTCAACACCGTAGAAGTATAAAAGTAAGGCTCTTCTTTGCGGACTATATCTGTTTGATAGATTTTCCAGCCCTTGCCTCTTTCGCTGGCATACAATAAAGATTTTCCGTCTGGGGAGAAGCTAACGGTACGCTCTTGCTCCGGTGTGTTAGTGATTCTTTTAGTCATACTGCCTTCCACAGCACTTACAAACACCTCACCACGGAAAACAAAGGCCACCTCTTTGCCATTCGGAGATACAGCCATATCACGGACACCACTGCCTACAGAAATGATCTGGTTGTTGTTAGATTTGACATCAGCAGCTATACGGATATTTACTTTTTGAGCTTCACCAGAAGGTTGTTTGGTATAGAGCTGCCCATCATAGCTAAAGCAAAGGGTGCCATTATTTGAGGCGCTTAAGAAGCGAACCGGATGTTTGGTAAAAGATGTTACCTGTGTAGCTGCTGCCGGATTATCGGCTGACATTTTGTGCACGTTAAATGTGCCGCTGGTTTCACCCAGGTAATAAATGGTTTTCTCGTTATCAGCAAAAACAGGATTGCGATCTTCACCGGCATAGCTAGTCAGTTTGGTGTGCTTCCCGCTTTGAGTGTCATACATCCAGATGTCGCGGGTAACAGAAGAAACATGATGCTTGCGCCACTGGTTTTCTCCGCCTTTCTTGTCGTGATAGAGCATTACCTGGCCATTTTTGCTGAACTTAATATCTTCAGCTGGTGTGGTTAACACCTGTTGCACCTGGCCACCTGTAACAGCTACCTTATAAAGCTCAGGCATAGAGCCAGTAGGGAACTGCCTGTTGCTGGCTGCATCCATTCTGGTAGACCCGAAGTAAACAGTTTTATCGTCCGGGCTGAACTCATACGGATACTCATTGGCCGAATGGTAAGTCAGCCGTTGTGCTTCTCCACCTGTAGCCGGAATTTTGAACAAGTCGAAATTACCATAGCGATCACTGGCGAAAACAACAGACTTGCCATCGTGGCTCCAGACAGGCATAAAATCGTGAGCTTCGTGCAATGTCAGGGGGTAAGCATTACCACCAGTTGCAGGAACAGAGTACAAATCTCCTTTGTAGGTGAATACAATTGTTTTTCCATCTGGAGATAGGGAAGGATAACGCAGCCATGAGGGTTCATTTTGCCCCATCGCTGAAAAAAATGTTCCTGCGAACAGGAAGAGAGAACAAGCAATCTTTTTCATCATAGGTTTTAATAAGCCTCTAATTTAAGCAAGACAAATTTAAAAGTAACGGCTCTTTTGACGTTTGCTGTAAAAGAGGGTAAAAGCAACTATGTCTAGTGGAGTAGTTTCTGTAGCAACTGCTGCAGACAGTAAAAGAGCAGCTGTGTTAATTTAGCTTTCGGAGGGATATTTAGTCTACTATTATAATTCTTGGTAGCGAACCAAAAACAAATCTGTTAGTGTTCATCTACTTGGGGAGGCATAATAGTGGATTGCTTATACATCATAAGCCATGGTTAGTGTCTCTAATACTACTCTCTACTTTAATTTTAATGATAAATAAGCTTTTAGGTAAACAGCATGTGCAGGTAAACAAGCCTGCTTTATGGGGAAAGGTAAGCCTTTGGGGTTCTGCTATTTTTCTGATAGTGCTATTTTTTGCGGCCGGACAGCCAGTGGCAGATAATGAGCCTATCACGCTCTTGGCAGAGCAGATGCCTTTTACTCCGAAAGAATATTATATTTCTGAAGTTATTGATGAACGTGAAAACCGGACAGCTGTAGCCTGGTTGTTTCCAGATGCTGTTGGTGCTGCTCAATCTGTTAAAACACGTTCTGTTGATTTACAAGGGGGAGGCTTAACAGCTATCCGTCAGTTTATCTGGCAGGGAACGCCCCGCAATGTGAAGCTGCGCCCTGTGGTAGTGCGCTTAAAAGAATGCCGTGTTACAGAAACAGTTGGTGACAAAGGGCGTGTAGATGGTAAGGTAATAGTAGCTATGGCCTTTGATTTGCAGGGCGATGGAGAAAGAATTCCTCTGCTGGAGTACAAAGGAGGTGCCCGTTATAACCGCCCTGCCAGCCATAATACAGTTGTAGAGCCGTCACTCCGGCAGTCATTGGTAGAGGCCCTAAAGTACCTGAACACCTGGATGGACCATGAAGCGAACAGCAACCCAAAACTGGCTAAAGGTATAAAAGTAAGTTTTACTGATTATGCTATGAATCCAGTGAATGACACTGTTTTTTATGCCCTGAACAGACCACTTGTCTGGGATGATTTTCGTGCTGCACCAAGGGCCGGTCGTTATGCAGCGGCCGTTTTTCCTAGTTTTGCATACGAAGGTGAAACTGAGGTTATCAATGGCATCATACATTTAAATCTGACCTTAAAGGTGTATGTACTACAGCATTCTTCCTGGGTGAAGGCAAATGCCAAAGATGCTTATGGGCTTAATCATGAGCAGCGACATTTTGATATAGCCAAACTGGTTGCGGAGAGGTTCCGAAAAAAAATACAGCCTGAAAACTTAACCGTTGCAGACTACAACAGTATCATCCAGTATGAATATATTGAATCTTTTCGGGAGATGAACCACCTGCAGGAACAGTATGACGAAGAAACGCAGCATGGTATTAACCAGGTGGCGCAACAACAATGGAACCAACGCATTGATGAAGAGCTAAAAGTTCTTTCGGTAAAGAAATAGTATTGAATATTTTTATTAGTCTTTGTAAAGAGTTAAACGCGCCTTTGTCGAAAAACTTAGTGGTTTTACGTTGATACTAATATGTTGCTAAAAATTAAAATAATAGTTGCTTCGTGATGAGAGGTCGCTTGCTTTAGGTAGTTTTGTTTTAGGGTTGATTCCTTTGTAAAAGATTTATCAAATTGGACAGTTATTTTACGTAAGGAAATACCAAGAAGTAGGTATTGTTCGTTTATTAGGATATGTCGATATTTGATTCTGGTAAAGGAAATATGGCCTTAAACTGCCCGGTTTATGAATCGTAATGAGAAACTTCTTAATGAACAGGAATGTGAAATTATAATGCTTTTGGCAGATGGGCTTACAAATAAGCAGATAGGTGAAGTCTTTGGTGTAACAGAAAAAGCAGTAGAAGTTAGCCTCCAGAATATGTTAAACAAGTTGGATCGGAAGCACCCGAACGAGATGATTACCTGGGCCTATTTAGGAGGCGTTCTTAAGTAATAATTCTTACTAAATAAAGCTTTTAGGTAAAAGTAAAAGTTATACATTGAAATGTATAACATCCGCGTTCTCAACAACTGCTTAATTTAACCACTGCAAGTGTAACTTTTGCAAGAGTAGAAGACATTTGGCTTCAGTTTAAAAAGAGAAACTACAACCTGTTTGTTATTAGCAACCTCAATTATCTGTTTTTCACTCCATTATTGCCAGTTGGCTGTAGAGCCTTTGGCTTAATGTTTCTCAGTTAGAGCTTTTAATACCTGCATTGCTTTTTGTGAATCCTTAGTTGATACAAAAATGTGGTCATGATAAAAGGCTGCAATAACATTACAGCTTATGCCCGCTTCAGCCAAAGCATTGGAGAAAGCCGCAGTAAGTCCGACTGCCTCTAATGAGGAATGAACTGTAAGAGTAATCCAGGAGGCGATAAAGGAATATTTCAGTTGTAATTTGTCAGCCACTTGCCTTGGAAGTATTGCTGTTAAACCTTCTTTTTCTCTGAACTGACAAATTGCATCAGCAGTATCAAAACTGATTGAATTTGAGACCTGACAGAAAACATATTCTCCCTCATTTAGTTCGGGTGTCATCTGGTTTAAAAGAATAGCAAGGTTTGTTTCTCCGTTCATTTAAAAAGTGATTAGTAAAGTCTTAGTAGTTTATCTATTACTACCTGTTCTTTTTTCTTGGTTTACGTTTCCTCAGCTTCTCTTTCCACTCTTCATAAGTTTGAACCGCCTTTTCGGTAACGTTGTCTAAGAGCCGGTCAAAAAAGTTTTCTTTTGGCGGAGGCCCTGTCCGGAACGACTCACAGGATAAGCTGGCCTGCAGGTTGGCCGGTAATGGCTGAAATTTACTTCTCCGCAGCTCTGCAAAGGCTTTATCCTGAGACACCCGCTTCATGAATTCGCCCCAGACAGGTAAAGCAGTGTTAGAACCCTGTCCTAATGCAAGGGTTCTGAAACGTACTTTAGGGCTTTCTGCACCTACCCAAACGCCTGTTACCAGATTAGGAGTAATGCCAATAAACCAGCCATCTGCCTGATCTTGCGTAGTGCCTGTTTTGCCGGCAATGTCCATCGCCAATCCAAATTCTGAGCGCAGCCGCCTGCCACTTCCTTCTTCCACAACGCTCTGCATTAGCTGCAGCATAATAGCAGCATTTTTCTTAGACAATACACGTCTTGCATCTTTACCTGGGGCATGTTGCAATAATACTTTACCATTACTGTCTGTGATCGTTTTGATGTATACAGGTGTAGCATGCCTGCCATTGTTGGCAAAAGATGAATAAGCACTTACCATTTCAAATAATGACAGGTCAGCTGTACCTAGAGCCAGCGATGGTACAGCAGGTAAATCGCTTTGAATCCCGATTCTGTGTGCTAAAGCTACTGTTTTGTCTACACCAGCCTGCATTATAAGCTGAGCCGAAACAGTATTTACAGAATGGGCAAGTGCGCCACGCATAGAGTATTCTCCTCCATACTGTTCAGTTGCATTATGTGGCGACCAATTATCGTATTCAGGATAAGTCTTAAGCTCATTTGGGAAAAAAGTGCAGGGTGCAATACCTTTTTCCAGGGCAGCCGCATACACAATTGGTTTAAAAATAGAGCCTACCTGTCGCCGCGATTTTATGTGGTCGTACTGAAAGAAATGATGGTCAATGCCTCCTACCCAGGCTTTGACATACCCAGTTTCGGGTTCTACGGAGAGCAAGCCTGCGTTCAAAAAGCGTTGGTAGTAAGCGACAGAATCAAGTGGACTCATTGACTTTTTTGTGTTTCCACTCCAGCTGAACACATTCATAGGTACAGGCTGCTTAAAAACTTCTACAATCTCCTCTTCAGACATGCCTTCAGCTTTCAGCTTTTTATACCTGTCAGATCGGAATACAGCATTCTTTACGACACTAATATCATTTCCCCACGGAGTGCGGCCTTTCCAATGCGCATCGAATTGTTTTTGCAGTGATGCCATTCTACGATGCAAGGCACGCTCAGCATGCACCTGCATTTTGGCATCGATAGTTGTGTAAATCTTTAGCCCGTCTGTGTACAGGTTATAATGGTCGCCGTTTCTTTTGCGTTTTGAGGCAGACCACCTAACTAGTTCCTGGCGTAGCTGTTCCCGGAAATAAGGCGCTATTCCATCGTTGTGTGTCGTATAGCGGTAGTGTAAGGTTAAAGGTAACTGCTTAAGTGAGTCAGCTTCTGCCGGAGCAATATAGCCGTACTTGGCCATTTGGCTAAGCACCACATTACGCCGCTGTTTCGAACGCTCCAGGTTCAGACGAGGGTTATAGGTGGTAGTCGCTTTCAGCATCCCAATAAGTACAGCTGCTTCTTCCGTTTTAAGAGAATCAGCTGAGGTGTTAAAAAAGCGATGTGATGCCCGCTCAATGCCGTAAAGGTTTCCACCCATTGGCACTGTGTTCAGGTATAGCTCCAATATCTCTTCTTTAGAGTAAATGCCTTCCAGCTTACGTGCTATAATCATCTCACGCATCTTGTTTACCGGCATATCCCAAAACCAGTAATCTTTGCGAGGGTACAGGTTCTTGGCAAGCTGCTGACTTAATGTACTGCCGCCGCCAGAGCTTTCATCCTGCAACAGAATCGATTTTACCAGTACCCGAAACAAGCTTTTGACATCGACGCCTTCGTGTTCATAGAACCGCACATCTTCTGTGGCTATAAGAGCACTGATGGCAGGAGTAGCTATGTCGTCAAATTTTATATTCGTCCGGTCCTGAATGTAATAACGACCTAGTAGAACACTGTCAGCAGAATAAACTTCTGAGGCTGTATTCGTGATGTTTGATTTTAACTCGTTTCGGGACGGAATGTGTCCCAGCGCCCCGATATATATTGCTCCATAGAAAATAACAAGAAACAGAAGCAACCACAAGCCAAACTTATAAGCTAGTCTAAAGATTTTCATAAAGTCAGTAACGTTTGCTTCTTTCCAGCTAAACTGCCGGAACATTGACCATTTGTGGTGCCAATATGAAAGGGTAAGCTTTGGTTTCTGACTCAGATAAAATTGATGCAGCTGTACTTTTAACAGCTTCACAACAGGTGAAATAACTCCGTAAACTAATAGTCTGATGATCTTTAACAGCGTACGCCTCATGTTCTTTCTTGATACCAACAATTAACCAAAGCCACCTGGGCTTTTACTTTATTCGGGTCAGTTTGTTATAAATGCCAACTCCAGTAATTCTCAGAGCTGGTTTTGTTTTATGGTGAGGCTCGACAAGAATCAGGCCATATTAAGTAATTGTAAATAGAGTCATAATAATAGCTGAAATCAATAATTATAGATAAAAAACAGAAGCTGTTATACCTCTTTTTGTTATTCATGCTCCCATATACGATTATGAAATTAACTTTTGATACTGTGCTGAAAGCGATAATTTATGGTGTATATGTTGCTTACGTGAAGGGTGTTCAAAAGACAGATAGTCTGTATCTTGCAATGGAAAAGACAATTGAAGCTAAAATTAATGGGGTTGATGGTAACTTTATCAGTAAAGCCAGGATAGCAAGTACAACTTAAGCCGCATAGATAAATAGATTGCATTGAAAATTCATTGAATGGCTATAGAATCTTTGAAAGAAGATGACTAAATACGCTCCCCCTGTCTGAATGCAGTATAATACAGTCTGCCTATATCTAGGCTAGAACTGTTAGTGGATAAAGTGTATTTACCTGAGCTTAAAATTATTCTTAATCAGAAAGCATTCCGGAAATCTTATTTCGTTTTATGAATAGTTTTACTAACTCTGTAAGCACCAGGGGCAACACCATAGTACTTCTTAAACAGCTTATTAAGGTGGCTCCCATCCGCAAAACCAAAATCATAAGCAGTCTGAGCGATGCTTGTTTCACTTAACTGCAGGCGGCTCTCAATCATCTTAAGCTTATACTTTAAAATATATTGCTGCAAAGGTTCACCAGTTTGCTTCTTAAAAAAAATGCTCAGGTAACTAGCAGAGTAATTAAACTTTTCCACCAGTCGCTCTAAACGCAAAGCATCAGGTTCATAAATATGCTGGCTAATGTACAGCATAATGTCCTCGATAAGCCGGGAGTGTTTTGTTTTATCTCTTTCAACTAGCTTCTGCCGTACCATGTTTTTTGACAGAATGCCAAGCATAGCTTTCATAATGCTACACATGATGTGTTCGCAGGAGCCCTCTCCACGATGGCTATATTCATAAAGCAGCACAGAAAGTAAACGGTCTAGGTGTTCCTTCTCTTTAGTATCGGTAACGATAGACCCATTGCACTGATAGGGGGAGTTTAGAAGATATTCTATTGCCTGTGTCCAGTCAGCAGCACGTAGTTTTACCTCATCTTTTATATAAACCTCTGTAAACCGAATATAGCAGAAGGTAGTATGGTCCTGAATGTCAAAATAATGATAATCTTCTGGACCGAGCAAAAACACATCGCCAGCTGTGTATAGAATAGTATTGTCGTTTATCACATGAAGGCCTCGTCCGCTCCTGATGAATATAATTTCAAAATAGCTATGCTTATGAACAGGGTGCTGCCATTTGCTCGTGTCGAACAAGTAAATATTGAAGGGTTCATATTGAATGTAGCGCCTCATAGAATGAAAGTACAAATAAATATGCAGACCTACCATAAAACAATGGATTTGTACAACAGTGCAGCAAATTCCTTTTTTTACTTTTGAGACTGATTATCTGTTTACTGGCAAAATTGATCAAATACGAGTCAGTACTACATCCTTCTGTTTAAGGTGGAGATGCTTACATACTGTTTAGTTTTAACCTAATGATCCATATGAAAATTACACCTAAAGTTATAATAGGCTATATAACCAGTGCTTCTGTACTGTGCCTAATGTTTTGCTTGAGTTCTTTTTATAAGAGAGAAGAATGGGTGCCTTTGCTTGACAGAGACCTATCAAATTGGGAGATGTACCTGAGCTACCGACATACTGACAGTTATAACGGAGAAATGCCCAAAGAGGAGGATGGGAGGCCGATAGAACCTATCGGGTACAACAAGAACACCAATAATGTATTCACTGTGATGGAGGAAAACGGCGAACCAGTCTTGAAGATAAGTGGTGAAATATACGGATGTGTTTTTACAAAGCAGGAATTTGAAAATTACCATTTGAAACTTAAAGTAAAATGGGGAGACAAAAAGTGGGTGCCAAGAACTGATAAGTTAAAGGATTCTGGCGTGCTATATCATTCGATTGGTGCGTGCGGAAAAGACTATTGGCGTGCATGGATGCTTTCACAGGAGTTCCAGATAATGGAGGGTCACATGGGGGACTACTGGACAATTGCTTCTTCAGCCATAGATGTGCGTGCTTTCATACCAGAAGGAAATATGAATACAGTAGCAAGTACCAGAAGGCCTTTTCTTGCTCTTGGTGCAGGAACGGACACAGAAGGTTTTTGCCTGCGTAGCGAAGACCATGAAAGCCCGGAAGGAGAATGGACAGAAATTGAATTAGTTTGCTTCCGAGACAAGAGCCTGCATATCGTAAACGGACATGTTGTAATGGTTCTTCAAAATTCCCGCTACATGGATAATGGCAAGCCAGTACCTCTTACTAGAGGAAAAATTCAACTACAAAGCGAAGCAGCAGAAGTGTATTATAAAGATGTTAAAATCAAAAGCATTAAAGAGCTGCCAAAAAGTTATGCTTCCTATTTTAAGAGCTAAGTATGTAAAAACAACAATAGTGTAACAACTTTGCATTTAATCAGTTAAATATAGTAAGAAGAAATATTTACTTCTTGTATTGTTTTAAATTAAACTGATAAAAAGCTATGAAAAAGATAATTTTAAACCCCTTGGCAGCCATGGTGCTGGCTGCGTTCACTATGTATGGCTGCGCTAGTTCAAATGAAAATTTAGGAACAACTGCCATGGGTGGTACATCTATGAGTGAAACTGCTACTATGGCCGGGAACGCCTCGGATACCAATAGAGACGATGTAGATGTGTTGGTAGTAGAAGAGCAGGCAGTGGTTCCGGTTGCGACTTTGTCTGTCACAGCGCTGACAATGGACAACCTTGTTGAAGTCGGCGATATGTTTGAAGATATCGACGATACTGAGCAGTATGATGTTATGTCGCTGATTAAATCTTCGCCTAATCTTTCCACTTTCGTAAAGTTAATTGAGCAAGCTGACATGGTCGATGACCTGCAGCGTGTAGACAAACTAACTCTTTTTGCCCCAACCAACGAGGCATTCAGCAAAATACCTGAAGAAAAGCTTGAATCTTTTCTGATGCCTGAAAATAAAGCCCTGCTTTACCGGGTACTGCAGGCTCATGTGTTGCCTTCAGATGTATCATCAGCACAACTAGAGGATAATACACGCATTCAAATGTCAGAGGACAGCTATATACCTGTAGAAAGACGCCTGAATGGTTCTGTAACTACTGTAGGTGGTGCCCAGGTGGTGAAGAACGACATTGAAGCATCTAACGGTAGAATTCATGTGATAGACGCCGTGATTATGCCAACCGAGAATGTAAACCAAGGTACCTTAAGATAAAGCTCTAAAATAAAGAACTATACTTTCATACATAAAAAAAGCTCTCTATTAATAGAGAGCTTTTTTTATGTATGAACCCGCCAATCATTGGTAACAGAAGAAAACACCAAACAAGTGCTTAAGCTTTAAAACCAATGAAAGTTTTCTGTCTACTGAAGTAGAACTTGCTGTTTCTGCTATCAACTTTGTATGAATAGATAATTACCTACAGATCTTTTCCTTTGAAGTTTTAAATTGAAAGTGGTATTTTTGCACTGTGAAAGTCTTAACTATCATATTAATAATATTAGTAGTTGCACTCTCGGTTTTGCCTTGCTGCATGGCTGGTAGTTGTAGTGATAATGAAGTTAAGACTGAGCAGACAGATAACCATGATAATGGTGTTGACACTTGCTCCCCTTTCTACAGTTGCGCTACTTGCGTAGGTTTTACCGTCTCTAGCAGCTCTTTAGAGTCAGTTCAGCCATTTCGTCTGTTTAAAAGCAGTTACTTTGCACACTATAAGCAAAGAACTTTTACACAATACTACCATCCCATCTGGCAGCCCCCCAAGATAAGCTAATGCCATAGTTGTGACATTGTCACTGTACATATATGTGGTACAGTCTGTACCGCGCTTAAAGTTTTATAGCATTAGATTAGAAAAATGAATAAATACATCTGTGTATTGCTCCTTTTGCTGAGCAATACCATGGCGTACAGCCAGAATATGTTAAATGCTATCATAAAAGATAGTGAAACAAAAGAGCCATTAATTGGCGCAACGGCATCTATCAACGGAACAACCATAGGGGCAGGCTCTAACGCTAAAGGCGAAATTAATCTTGCTGGCATACCCAATGGTCAGCAGGTTATCAGGTATAGTTATGTTGGGTATGAAGACAGGTTAGATACACTTACTTTTCCGCTTGCTCAGCAAACACCAATTATAGTGCTGCTGCAGCATGAAGGAGAGGAACTGGAAGAGGTTGTTATTTCAACTACTAGAAGCAGCCGCACTATTGATGACATACCGACACGCATTGAAGCCATTACGCTGGAAGAGTTAGGCGAGAAAGGTAACATGAAACCAGGTGATATCAGAATGCTCTTAAGCGAAAGCACTGGTATTCAGACGCAGCAGACCTCTGCTACCAGTGCCAATGCAAATATCCGTATTCAAGGGCTGGGCGGGCGTTACACACAGATTATACAGGATGGTTTTCCTCTTTACTCTGGTTTTTCCAGTGGACTTAGCATAATGCAGATTCCGCCGCTTAACCTGTACCAGGTGGAAGTGATCAAAGGAAGTTCCTCTACACTTTACGGTGGAGGTGCGATAGCGGGCCTTGTGAACCTGATTACTAAAAAACCTACAGAAGAAGGGGAACTAAGCTTTATGGCGAACGTTACCAGCGCGTCAGGGCTAGACCTTAGCAGCTTTTATGGCAAAAGGTTCGGAAAGCTTGGCGTTACAGTATTTGCCGCAAGAAATACTAATGAAGCGTATGATCCTGCCGATATTGGCTTCTCTGCTATTCCCGAATTCGAGCGTTACACAGTTAATCCAAGGTTGTACTATTATCCAAACGAGCGCACACAGCTTTACTTTGGAGTAAACACAACACAAGAAGACCGCTTAGGTGGAGATTTGCGCTACATAGATGGAAGTGAAGAAAGTTACTACTTTGAGCAAAACAAAACAAAGCGGTTTTCTACACAGTTTAACTTTGAGCATAAGCTTTCTGACCAGGCAATGATTTATGTTAAGAACAGTGTTAGCTTTTTCAACAGAGAAATAGCTGTTCCTGACTATGACTTTGAAGGGAAGCAAACTTCCAGTTTTAGTGAGGTAGCCTACAGCCTGAACAGAGGCAGATCAGATTGGGTAATAGGTGCGAACTTATGGACAGATAAATTTTCGGAGCAGAATGTGGGCGCTATGGGAGCAAGAGATTATGATAATACCATTGTCGGAGCATTTGCCCAAAATACTTTTACACCTGTAGATTGGTTAGTGCTTGAAACCGGCCTTCGTACGGATTATGTTTCACCTTCGCCCGAAAATGAGTCTAAGGGCTTGTTTGTGCTGCCGCGTGTTTCAGCATTATTCAGAATAAGCGATCGCCTGTCTTCGCGTATCGGTGGCGGTATGGGGTATAAGACACCTACTATCTTTACACAGGAAGCTGAGAATATCACTTTCCGAAACATTCTGCCATTAAATGCTAATGAGACAGAAGCTGAGTCTTCTATTGGTGGTAATGCTGACATCAACTATAGTACCATCATAGGCGATAAAGTTACTTTCAGTATTAACCAGATGTTCTTCTATACTTACCTGAACAACCCTCTGATCCTTACGTTGCGACCTGATAACCTCTATGAATTTCAGAACGCCAACGGATATGTAGACACAAAAGGAGTGGAGGCGAACATAAAGTTCGGGTATGAGTGGGTGAAACTTTTCCTCGGTTATACCTACACCGATGCCAGGCAACATTACAATGGCATTGTAACTGACATGCCTCTTACGTCTAAGCATAGAGTAAACAATGTGCTGATGCTTGAAAAGGAGGATAATTTCCGGATAGGTTTGGAGGCTTATTACTTCAGCCCGCAACGCCTTTCTGATGGTAGCAAAGGACGGGACTATTGGATAAGTGGCATTATGATGGAGAAAATGTTCCCTAAGTTTTCTCTGTTCTTGAACTTCGAAAACATATTTGATACACGCCAAAGCAGATTTGACAGCATCTATACTGGCAGCAGAACGAATCCAGTCTTCAACGAGATTTATGCGCCTGTGGATGGCAGAGTTATCAATGGCGGCATAAAGCTAAATCTGTTATAGTGCGTGCACATAAAGCAGCAAGCCGCATTGGCCGTATTTAAATGTAGCAGTTGCAGTCTTTTTTGTAGAAAAGTGTCAGGATATGACTTTTTCCCCTTAAGTTTTGTTAGCATACTATGGATACAATCTCATTTATCAATACAGACAATAAAGTAAAATTATATAAAGCGGCTTTCTGGCTGGCATTGTTTACTATTGGCTATAATACCATTGAAGGTCTGGTTTCTACTTACTTAGGATATGAGGACGAGAGTCTTTCGTTGTTTGGGTTTGGGGCTGACAGTTTTATAGAGGTTATTTCTGGCATAGGCATCGCGCACATGGTGCTGCGAATCCAGCGAAGCGCTAACAGCACCAGAGATACTTTTGAGCGAACAGCGTTGCGCATAACAGGCTTCGCCTTTTATACTTTAGTAGTTGGCCTTACCATTACGAGCATTTATAATATCTGGACCGGTCATAAGCCAGAGACTACTTTCTGGGGTGTTGTGATATCTGTAATTTCTATTGCTGTAATGTGGGCTTTAGTTTATGCTAAAGAGCATGTAGGCAATAAACTTAATTCTGATGCCATTTTAGCAGATGCAGGCTGTACAAGGGTTTGCATTTATATGTCAGTTATTTTGCTGGTAGCCAGTGGTATTTACGAACTTACAGGTGTACCCTATATAGATAGCATAGGTACATTAGGAATAGCCTATTTTGCCTTTAAGGAAGGCCGTGAATGTTTCGAGAAAGCAAGCAGCGATAACCTGTGCGGCAGTGACTGTTGCTGTTAAGCAGAGGATTTGAAAAGAGTATTTTACTAAAGCAGAAGAGCCAGGCAAACAACTTGTCAGGCTCTTCTGCTTTAGTGTAAATCCAATGGGTGGTACTATTATTCAATTTATGGTTTATGAGTAGGAGTTCATGCTGTCTAATAATGTTGGGTTGCTAATGGTACGCTATCAAACCAGTTGTGCCTCAGTTATATCGTTAATAGGCATCCAATGGATGTCAGTAGCATCAGCAGCAGCCACAGCCACTTATATAGAGAAGTAGTATATCTGATTTATATTGTTGCTTTAGTAAAGAAAAGAGTAATAACAACCTGTTAATGCTCTTTTAAAGTACTTTGGTGTATTAAATAATGTCTTTGTTCAGATGCTGTACTGCCTAAAAGTTGATATAAAGGCGAATATTCGCAGCAGGTGCAAGTAGTTCAGTTTAGTATAAACAGGCAACATATGTTCATATGAACTAACAGGCACATCTTTTCTGGCAGATAATTTAAAAAAGATTATATAAATTGCAGTTTAAGTTCAAACACTATTTAAGCCGGAATTTAAGTTCAATAGATGAATTCAATTAAGAATCTGAAAATCAGGGATAAGCTGTTAATCCTTCTTGTTTTACTATTAATTCCTCTTTTTTATTTTGTTGTTTCTACTGTCCGGCGGGAAATAGAAGAGAATAATCGCATTGAACAGGAAACAGTCCAGCTGACGGAGTCAGAAAAAATATCTGATCTTATTCATGCTTTTCAAAAGGAGAGAGCTAGGATTTTAGCAGCCTCACAGGGGAATACAGCATTCCTGCTTGAGGCGCAGTCTTTACGTAGGCAGACAGATGTGGTAAAACGAGAATTGGATTCTTTTCTGGAGAGTTCCGGTCATGCTTTCTCTGATCTTGCGATGCTGAATGAACTGCAAAAATATAGAAATGATGTAGACCGAAACCAGCTTAATGTTATAGAGTTTAGAGATTATTCTTCTATGCTGCTGGAAAGCATGCTGGACCGAATGGATGAGAATGCGATAGGCAGCAGTAATGTGGAGTTATCGCGTAAGCTTTCAAGCTTCAGGTATCTAGTGGGGGCAAAGGTGCAATTAGGTAGAATCAGAAGTTTGATGATGAATGTAATAGAATCAGGCAGCTTCACTTACGAGAATTATGCCAGTTTCACATCTTATCTTAATCTATATAATCAGAACTTAAGTGACTTTAACAGGTATGCGAGTAGAGAAGCTGCAAAAGATGTGCAGGATATTATATCATCTGCAAATCATAGAGATATAGCAGGTCTCATGCATGCCATTCAAATTAATCCGCAGACTGACCTTTCGACTTATAATGCCGTTGCTGTTTTTAATGGGTTTTCAGCCAGCATTGAAGAATTTGCACGGGTAGAGAATCTGTTGGTTAGTAGAATCAGGAGCCAGCTGGATGAGGAGCAAGACCAGACGCAGCAGAACATGGTTGTGATGATTGGCTCACTCGTGCTAATTCTTGTGCTGGCAACACTGCTTTCCTTTTACATTGTTAACCTTATCTCCACTTCACTTTCTTCATTAAGAACTGCTGCAGATCGTATCAGGGTGGGAGCAACTGATGTGACCATACCTATTAACAGTAGGGATGAAATTGGTGAAGTGGCAGAGTCTTTCAGAGGTGTTTTAAAAAGGAGCGCTTCCCTTACAAGAGTCGCACAGGCTATTGGAGAAGGTAATTATGATGTAGAGGTACCGGTGCAAGGGCCTGAAGACAGCTTGAGCTATGCTATGAAAGACATGAAGGACAACCTGCATCGCTTTACTGTAGAAAATGAGAACAGAAGCTGGATTTTGACAGGAGTTTCGGAGCTGAATAATCTTATTACCGGAGACACCTCACTGGAAACTGTAGCAGAGAAAGTGGTTTCCTTTTTATGTGCTTACACCAAATCAGAGGTTGGCATAATGTTCTTTAACAGCGATGGTGGAATACTGGAACCTGCCGCCAGCTATGGCATTAAGAACAGCACTAATGAGCTGGAATCTTTTAAAGTGGGGGCAGGTAAAATAGGGCAGGCTGTTAGCGAGCAACAGGTAAAAGTACTGGAGGGAGTTACAGATGAGCACATGAAAATTCATACTGGCCTTGCAGAAATTGATCCGTCTACCATTATAATTTTACCACTGCAGTTTGCTTCGGCTGTAGTAGGTGCGATAGAGCTTGGTGCCCGACATAGGTATGATCAGCTGGAACTTAAGTTTTTTGAGGCAGTTTCGGAACGCATTGCCGTAATGGTACATACGTTAAAAGCGCACCTTCAAACACAAGAGCTCCTATACGAAACACAAAACCAGGCTGAAGAACTTGAAACGCAGCAGGAAGAACTGAGGCAGCTGAACGCTGAACTGAAAGCTTCTGAAGAAGAGTTACGGGTAAACCAGGAAGAACTGCAGGAAAAGAACTCAGAACTGGAAGAAAAAGCCCAACAGTTAGAGGAACAGTATGAAGCGCTGGAAGGAAAAAATAAAGCACTGGAAGATGCCAGAGAGGCCATAGAACTAAAGATTCAGCAGGTAGAGACAGTCAGCAAATATAAGAGTGATTTTCTGGCTAACATGTCGCATGAACTGCGCACACCTCTGAATAGTATTCTAATTCTTTCTAAGCTTTTGTCTGATGATCCTGACAAGACCCTAAGTACCAAACAGATCGACCATGCTCAGATTATCCATAGATCTGGCAATGACCTGCTGAAACTGATTAATGAGATACTGGATCTATCTAAGATAGAGTCTGGCATGATTAAGCTTGAAATGGACGAGGTGAAGCTGGAGGATATTAAGCTGGAGCCTGTATTCAGAGAATTAGCTCTCAAAAAAAATATCAGGTTCAGCGAGCATTATACTCCTGGCAGGCTCGATACAATTACAACAGATCGCTTCCGTTTGGAGCAGATTCTTAAGAACTTTTTGAGCAACGCCATTAAGTTTACAGAAGAGGGTGGAGAAGTAGAACTCTCAATTTACTCGGTTACACAAAAACCTAAGTTCAGATCGGAACAGCTTAATGAGCAAGCTGATATTGTTGCTTTCGCAGTGCGGGATACCGGTATAGGCATTCCTAAGGATAAGCAGGAGCTTGTTTTTGAAGCATTTCAGCAGGAAGATTCTTCTACTACACGTAAATATGGGGGCACAGGCTTAGGGCTAACCATTAATAAAGAACTGGCGGCTCTTTTAGGCGGTGAACTTCTACTGGAAAGTGAGCAGGGCGTAGGCAGTACTTTTACGCTTTACCTGCCACAAGTGCCTGCCCAGCAAATAGAAAAAGCCCCTGTTAAAGCACCGTCTGCTCCTGAAAAAAATAAAATAACTTCGGTAAGTCAGGCTTTTGAAGCAATAGAGTCAAATGGTAAGCAGGATACTTCAGTTCTTATTATTGAAGACGACAAGGGTTTTAGTGATATTCTTGCTGATTTTGCACAGGCTAAGAACTTTAAAGTGCATCAGGCATATACTGGTAACGATGGATTGCAGCTGGCTACAGAGCAAAAGCCGGATGCTATTCTGCTCGATATAAACCTGCCTGATATTTCTGGATGGGATGTGCTGAAGCAGATCAGGGAAGACAATGATTTGCGCCATGTGAACGTGCATGTTATGTCAGCTTACGATAAGGAGGTGATCGGCGATTTCCAGGAGAATGAGGAGTATCTTCCAAAGCCTGTAACGCTTGAAATGCTCAATAAAGCTTTTTCCTCTATCTCCGGCAGCTCAGACAAATCAATTGAGAAAATTCTGATAGTGGAGGACAATGAAATAGAAAACAGGGCCGTGGCAGAACTGCTGCTTGCACATGGGTTGAAATCTTCCTCCGCATTTTCGGCGGAAGAAGCAGAGCAGAAACTTGCAAAACAGCGGGTAGATTGTATAATTCTTGACCTGAACCTGCCAGGCATGAAAGGGTATGAATGGATGCAGCGCATTAAATCCAAAAAAGGACAGGCCGATATACCAATTATTGTTTACTCTGGTAAGGATTTAAGCGAGGAGGAGGAAGCTAAGCTGAAAGAGTTTGCCAATACCATCATCATTAAGAATGAATATTCTTACCTGCGCCTGCTCGACGAGGTACAGCTGTTCCTGCATAAAGTAAACCAGAAACTTCCGCTGGGCAAAGATTTTAAAATGAAACTTCATGTTCCGGAAGAGGTACTGCATAGCAAGAAAGTATTGGTGGTAGACGACGACGTAAGAAACGTTTATTCTCTGAGCAGTTTGCTGGAGCTGCACGGTATGGAGGTGGTTGTGGCTTACGACGGGAAAGAAGCCATTGAAAAACTACAGGAAGAGAAAGGAATTGATATGGTGCTGATGGACATCATGATGCCTGAAATGGATGGGATTGAGGCAATCAAACAAATAAGGGGAAATCTGCGTTTGACGCAGCTCCCGATTATTGCCTTAACTGCAAAAGCCATGAAAGGAGACCGTGAAAACTGCATAAAGGCAGGTGCATCGGACTATATCCCTAAGCCAGTGGATACAGACAAACTATTAACATTAATGCGGGTGTGGCTTTATGAAAGTTGAAAAGGAGGAATTTTTCGAACAGGAGGTGGAGGCATTGATCGAAGATATTTATAGCCAGTACGGGTACGATTTCAGTGGGTATGCCAGAGCCTCCGTGTACCGGCGGGTAAAGCGTTTCCTGAACAATAAAAATGTAAGTACGGTAGCAGAGTTGAAAAATAAGGTGCTGGACGATAGTTATTACTTCGAAAGCTTTCTGCAGGAGATCACTGTTAACGTAACCGAAATGTTCCGGGACCCTTCTTTTTTCCAGTCCTTGCGGAATAACGTGTTGCCTATGTTATCTACGTACCCTTTTATTAAAATATGGGATGCGGGCTGTTCAACCGGTGAAGAATTGTTCTCGCTGGCTATACTATTGCAGGAAGAGGGGCTGCTGGACAGAACCAAGATTTATGCCACTGACATTAATCAGAAAGTGCTGAAGCAGGCGAAAGAGGGTATTTTTCCGACATCTAACATTGCTGCTTATACCTCCGGTTATTATGCATCGGGAGGGAAGAAAGAATTTTCGAGCTACTACCTGAGCAATTATGGTAACATGAAGTTTGATTCTTCGCTTATAAAGAATGTGGTCTTTTACCCCCACAACTTGGCTACCGACTCCTCTTTTAATGAGTTTCATCTGGTACTTTGCCGCAACGTGCTTATTTATTTTAACCGTGAGCTCCAGGAAAAGGTATTTAAATTATTTGATGATAGTCTTGTTGAATTAGGATATCTAGCCCTAGGGAAGAAAGAAACTCTGGCGATGTCCCAGATCAGCAGGAACTACAACTTTGTTGATAAAAATAACCGTATTTACCGCAAAGCAAGCTAATGGAAGCAACTCCGGAACTAATTGTGATAGGTGGATCCTGGGGCGGAATACAGGCTTCTTTGTCTATTCTGAAAGGGTTGCCGGCAAATTATAAAATACCCATTGTGCTGGTGTTGCATCGGCTACGAAGTATGGAAGGGGAGTTGCAGCATATTTATGAGAAAAAGCTGGCGCTAAAGGTAGAGGAGATAGAGGAAAAAGAAGAGATAAAAGCATGCCACGTGTACCTCGCTCCGGCTAATTATCACGTTCTGATTGAAAAGGACAGAACCTTTTCTCTGGATGTTTCAGAACTTGAGAATTATTCACGACCGTCTATTGATGTAACCTTTACCAGTGCTGTTGAAGTATTTGATGAAAATATGATAGGAATTCTTCTGAGCGGGGCCAACAAAGATGGAAGCTCCGGATTACAGGCTATCCGAAATGCAGGAGGCATCACTATTATACAGGACCCTGAAGAAGCTGAAGTAAGCACAATGCCTTTATCGGCTTTGGAACTTGTCCCGGATTGTAAGATAATGAAACTAGAGCGTATACAAGAATTTCTAAATTCCCTCGCATGATCATTAATCATTCTACTAAACCTGCTCTGCCACAAGAGCTATCTGTTCACCCGGTGAAGATACTCTTGGTGGATGACAGGCCTGAAAACCTGATCAGCCTGGAGAGTTTACTTACACAGGAAGGGGATAACATAACCTACCTGTTTGCAAGCTCCGGTGATGAGGCGCTTAAAATTGCTCTGAGAGAAGAGTTGGCTCTTATTCTGCTGGATGTGCAGATGCCGGATATGAATGGCTATGAAGTGGCCCGCTACCTGCGGAATATCTCAAAAACGCGTGATATTCCTATCATTTTTGTGACGGCGATAGACGAGCAATCCTCTCATGTGGAAGAAGGTTTTGAGGCCGGTGCTGTAGATTTTTTGTTTAAGCCTTTACACCCCTATATCACCAAAGCTAAAGTATCGTCTTTTGTAAGATATTATCTTCAGAAAAAAGAGCTTAAAGAAGCCAATAAACTGGCTCTGGAACTAAATAACGAACTGGAGAAGCGGGTAAAAGAACGTACAAAAGAATTAACCAGAATCAATAAGGATCTGGATAATTTCATCTACACTGCATCTCACGATCTAAAGGCTCCTATTAATAACATTGAAGGTTTGGTGGCAGCACTGCAGGAAACCCTGCAAGAAAAGTTTATAAATGGGAGCGAAGAAGTTGCTCCTATTATGGAAATGATTCATGATGCAGTAAGCCGTTTTAAGACTACTTTATCGGATCTGACAGAAGTAGCAAAAGCTCAGTATACAGAAGCAGAGGCAAAGGATAGAATCTATTTTCAGGAAATACTGGAGGATGTAAAAATCAATATTCAAGGCCTGATAGAAGAATCAGAGGCAGAAATAACCGTAGATTTTTCTAAAGCACCTGAACTGGTTTACTCTAGGAAGAACCTCCGTAGCATTATGTATAACTTGGTATCAAATGCTATTAAGTACAGGTCGCCGGAGAGAAAACCTGAAATAACTATTACTTCCTTTGCTGTAGATTCCTTCGTTGTTTTATCTGTGCGGGATAATGGGCTTGGCATAAGAGAGGAAGATCAGGCGAAGGTTTTCGGTATGTTCAAAAGGTTACACGACCATATTGAAGGCACAGGAGTAGGAATGGCTATAGTAAAGCGAATGGTTGAAAACGGGGATGGGAGAATAGAACTAGAAAGTGAGGTTGGTAAAGGTTCTGTTTTTGATATTTATCTGAAGTGTAAAGCATAGTATTCTCATCTACAGAAAACACTTACTGCTGTGAAGTGGCGTCATTGGCTACTATTAATAAGATGAATAACAGGCACCAACACCAAGCCTTCATTTTTGTTTGTTTCATATGGCTGTGTTACTCTCTGCCTAAGATTAGGAGTTTCATCAACATTGCCCTATGGTGTTTTAAGTTAACGAGAGAATGTTTTAATCAACAATAGTCTTTATACTCTGTAATAGCGTTACATTCTGCAGTTTATAAGGCTTTTCTGGCAAGCTTAACAGAGGTGTAGTTAAATTCAGAGCAAGTTGCTTTGTTAAACTTTTATGAAAGAAATCTTCCACAACACTACGTTCATGTATAGACACCGCCAATAAGTTTATGTTGTTTTCGTTCACAAAGGTCCTGAGGCCTGCTGCTACGTTAGTTGCCTTTACCTTTGCCACGCTAAACCTGTTGTTCGGGTACTGCCCTGCTATATGCTGTAGCAAGTGCTCATCTATTGCATGGTGCTGGTGTGCTCCGGTGTTAACATTAACAATGTTTATTTCAGAGCCAAATGGTGCAGCAAAATGGAAGAGCTGTTTTAAAAATATCTCATCTTCATTAGCAAAATCAGAGGCATACGCTATTTTTTTTAAGCCCAGCAGGCGAGTCCCTGCTGGAACAGCTAACACAGGGCATAATGCTGCTTTTATGAAAGAGGCAGTAGTTGTACCAAATACACTGTCTAAAAGTGAGTTTGCTCCTCTGGTACCCATTACTATTAAATCCACCTGCTCGCTTACAACTAGTTCGTTTATTAGCTGGTTGAAAGGTCCATGTTCGCAGAAGCCGCCTACTTCAAACCTGAAGCCGTTTTCTAACTGAATCTGTTTTACCTGCTCGTGAAGTTTATTGGAATAAAATTCCTTTAAAAGAGGAATGGGCGTAATGTACATTGGACTTTCGGTAGCAGTTAATACCTGCATGGGAAGTACATGAACCAAAAGCAATTTACTTCTGGTTAAGTTGGCCAACGCTATAGCGGAACAGATAGCTTGTGCTGCATTCTCAGAAAAATGTGCTCACTTTGGCTCTGTTGCTCCAAGAGGGCCAAAGCCTGCTTCCGCACCTCATAAAGCTCCTTGTCAGGCTTGCCCTTTGGGGCTTTTCTTATCCTTTTGTATCGGCAGCCACTTTTTTTAAGAAGCGCTTCAATGTTTTTAGGCTGAATTGCTTCCCTAAGTCTTGCTCTAGAATGAGCTTTGCCTGCTTTAGGCGCTGACGTTCCTTTTCTACCGCTTGTCGAACTTTCTCTTTATCCGCTTCAGGATCCAGCACCTGTTTACGGCCTCTGCCCGGCTTTACCCGCAGCCCTTCTATACCCTCTGCCTCATAGCGGTCAAGCCAACTGTTTACCGTTACGACATTGATCTGCAGAATACCGCCTACCTCTTTTGAAGCCCGGCCTTCGCTTTTCAACAGTACCAACTGGCAGTTCTTTCGAAAGGCGTGACTCTTGCCTGTGCGAAAACCTTCTGCAAGAGCTTTTCGCTCCTTTTCATTTAACTCAACCACTCGTATCTTTCCCATAATGGAACCTAAACACGATTCAACCTAAATTTGTCCCATTACTTATTTAGGATGAAATTAATCGCTTAATAACATGATAACTATCATCTTTTCAGCAAAATAAGATCGAGAGAGAAGATTAGTAGAATAAAGTTTTAGAATAAGGCTAAGAAAATTAATCTTTTCATTTCTCTTTCTTTAACTAATCAGTTTAATTTAACTGATCAAAAATATTGAATGCTCATGTTGCTCTTAAGGAGCTACAGATATGGAAAGAGAAGAACTGGAAAATGAACTGACGAAAGCAGCTGATGGCCTGTGGATGATGAGTGAGACAGACGCTCCTTTCGAATTTTATTATGCTGATAGCTCTGCTGGAGAAATGCCTGTTGCTGCATGGGCCAGCCAGGAGGGAAGCAATAAGGTAGAAGTAGAGGAATTGGACTACTTTTTCAGAAACATGCTGAAAGCACAGCCAAATGCAGCCATTACGCAGCAGGAAGAGGTAAATCAGTTTGGAGCTATGGTAACAAAACTTAAAAGCCTCTTGCAGGACGTAAAGGTTTATCGTATCGGTGAGGTAAGTGTAACTGCTTATATTGTTGGCAGGGCAGAGAATGGAGACATTGCAGGTTATAAAACACTGTTAGTAGAAACCTAAGCAATTAAAAAAGCGCCTCCATTATAGCAAAGTGGAGGCGCTTTTTGTTGAAAAAATCTTGTCTATTGCGTCGGCCCATTATCAACCTTGGCTTCGATTGCGTTTTGAATGGTGGCTGGCACATTAGACAATAAGTTATAGCCTGTTTTTGCCTCAATGGCATCTACAGTAGTGCGGTAACTGCCCCAGGAGGTATTAACAGAGTTTGAGTTTGGCGTGTCGATGGCAATAACACGTGTGCTGCTTGTAATTCGGCTTACGTCGCTGGTTCCAACGGGAAGTACTACAACTACTTTCCATACTCTGTTTGGCACAGTTACACTCCCTCCGGCTAAGGTTTCTTTGTAGCCATTAGTACCGTCGCCTCCTTTGCCATAGCTGCCCATAATAACATAAAGTTCATTGCCTTGGTCAATAAGAGCTCTGCAATAGTTTTCCAGACCTGCCCATGTCTTCTGATTATTGTTCGGGGCTTGAGGTATCATGTTTGACATCAGAAAGGTAGCAGAGTTGTCAGCTACACTGCCTGTACGGTCTGCAGAAGGGCAATTGTGGCCTCTGTCGAAACCACTACCTGTATAATCGCTTGATTGCACTTTATTAAAATTGCTTGGCAGGGTATTGTCTGCCCTGAAATCATCCTGACGTGGCGTACTGCCCACCCAGGCGCTGCTCAGGTGCCAGCTTATCCAGTTAGGTGTGCCCCGGTAGTTGTTGTAAGACATAGCGTACTGTGTTTTCTGGATAAGGTAGTTTGAGTAACTTGCCCCAGCGCTACTAGGGTTGCCTAACGCCAGATTATTGTCGCGCGAAGCAGAGGCGTTCGCAACCTTACTAACGGTGCTGATTTGCTGCACAGATGCATTCGGCTGCATGTCCTCTTTAGAACAGGAAACAAGCGCCAATCCTAACAGGGAAAGACGCACAAGATGTTGTAGTTGTTTTAACATAGCTGATTGGTTTAAGTCCAAAAATAGCAAATTACCTATCTACCATATGTAAACAGAAAGTTAAATTTCATATACCTTATGTTATCATTTTTTACAAAGCAGTCAGAGAGCCTGTTGTGAGCCTGAGTCAGTTGCACTATGTTTCAAGAAGAGAGCTATATAAACTGATAAATGAAACAGAAATCTTCTATGTTAAACAGCTGACAGAGCCTTTAACCTTATACAACTTCAAGAAAGAATTTGGGAATGGTCTGTTAAAATAGGAAATTGGGCGGGAAATATTATTGAAGCGATAATGAAGGTTTTAAAATTCGGTGGAAAATCATTAGGCAATGGCGAGCCTATCAGAAATGTAATTGACATTATAAAAAAGGAGGTAAGTACAGATGCCATTGCTATAGTTGTTTCTGCAAGAGGGCAAAGTACAGACTTACTCCTTAGCTTGTACTCAAAAGCTATTGCAGGTGATGAATTTGAGCAGGACCTGAAAGAGTTCATTAATTTCCAGTACATCGAAAATATAAGCCTGGATTTAGAAGCATATCACGATGAACTTAGGAATCTACTGCAGGCACTAAGACTAATAGGTGTCGGAAACGATAGATCGAGAGACAGGGTGTTGGCATATGGAGAAATACTAAGTGCTTTAACAGTAGTTGAAATATTAAAGAATGAAGGAGTAGAAGCTCTTTTTGTTGATGCCCGTCAGCTGCTAAACGCGAGTTTCAGTTTTAATGATGTAGCCGTTGATTTTTCTAAGTCAGAGGAAAAGACAAAAGCTTTTTTCAGTTCATTAAAAGCACATCAGGTACCGGTTATTACGGGGTTTATAGCTTCTGACTCTAACGGAAAAACTATAACTCTTGGGAGAAATGGCAGCAATTATACTGCTACATTAATCGCTAGTTTTATTCAGGCTTCGGAAGTGCAGAACTGGACAGACATAGACGGTGTATACACTGCCAGTCCTAAATATGTGAAAAATGCGCAGAAGATTCCTCACCTGAGCTATCGAGAGGCAAACGAACTGGCTAATTTTGGTGCCAGAATACTGCATGGCAAAACCATTTTGCCTCTCGTGGAAAGCTGTATTCCTTTAAAAATTTTCAGCAGCTTTACTCCCGGGCGAGAGGGAACATTAATTGATGAGAAAAGCTCTGGAAAAGGCATTAAAGCAGTTTCTACTATCGAAGACGTGTCGCTGGTAAGCATCGAAGGCCGTGGACTTCTGGGTAGAGTAGGAATAGATGCCCGTATATTTAGTGCACTGAGCAGTAAAAATATCAGCGTGAGGCTTATCTCTCAGGCTTCCTCCGAAAGAGGTATAGGCTTTGTAATCAACAAAGAAGATGCCGTGATAACAGAAACTGTACTTAACACTGAGTTCAGAGAGGAACTGGAGCATAGAGATATTTCCCGCATCCAGATAAATAATGATATGGCCATTATTGCTATTGTTGGCCGCCACAATTATTCTCTCGAAAAAGCTATTTATGGGTTAAGGAGAAACAAAATCTGGATGTACCTGATTAGCAACAGCATCAATGGAGAGCACATTTCGCTGGTGGTTGATAAAAAGTCATTGAAGAAAGCTGTTAACGTAGTTCACAACCAGGTTTTTGGTGCTATCAAAACACTTCACCTGTTTGCCTTTGGCAAAGGGAATGTCGGTGGTAAATTGCTGGACCAGCTTATTGAAACAGGCGATGATGTGGTAAAACGTCGGAACCTGAAAATAAACATTGTAGGTGTTGCTGACTCTAAAAAAGCGATTTTTGATGAGGATGGTTTGAATAAGAACTGGAGAGAGAAGCTAGCGGCAAGTAGCGAGTCAAATAACTTCAATGCTATCATCAGCCGCCTGAAAGAGTCAGGCTTAGAAAACATTGTGATAGCGGATAACACCTCATCACAAGAGCTTACAGAACATTACCCGGAGATTGTAAACAGTGGCTTTGACATTGTCGCTTCTAACAAAAAAGCAAACTCCATTGCTTACTCGTTCTATGAGAACTTACGGAATGATTTAAAAAGAAGAGGTAAACTGTTCTACTATGAAACAAATGTAGGAGCAGGTTTGCCACTGATCGATACCATTAAGCACTTACATAATTCTTCTGATAAAATTGAGAGAATAAGAGGTGTTTTTAGTGGCTCATTAAGCTATATTTTCAATAACTATTCTGTAGAGGACAAAAGCTTTTCAACTGTGCTGACAGAAGCCAGAGACAAAGGCTTTACAGAGCCAGACCCGAGAGAAGATTTAAGCGGGCTGGATGTTGCGCGTAAACTGATTATTCTTGCCCGGGAAGTTGGTTTGAGAACTGAGCTGGAAGAGGTATCTGTGGAAAGCCTTGTTCCTGAAAGTTTGGCTGCTATTAAAGATTATTCAGAGTTTATTTCAAACAAAGAGGCTTTAGATGCTTATTTTGCAGACATCAAGTCTAAGCTGCAAGACGATGAGGTGCTGCGTTACGTTGGTGACCTGGAAGTAGATGAGAATAAACTGACAGTATCGCTGGTAAAAGCAAGCAAGAACTCACCTTTGGGTAACATCCGTAATGCAGACTCTATTTTTGAAATATATACAGAAAGCTACGGAACACAGCCCATCATTATTCAGGGAGCCGGTGCTGGTGCTGAAGTTACTGCAAGAGGCGTTTACTCAGATTTATTGAGAATAGGGGGGCAATATTAGATCAGCCCATTGCTGACAGTGAATTACACAAGACCTCCGGTACTTCTGGTCTTGGTATTTTCGATGATTTTTTGGCGGTGGGCGTTTACAGTATGAAAACTGATGCATAATTCATCAGTAATTAACTTGCTGCTATGGCCTTCTGATATATGAGTTTGAGTACCGGAGTTCTCTTTTGCTTTGCATGGCTCAGGGCTAGTGAACCTGTGTTATTAGAGGTAAAAAGTAAGCAGGTACTATGTATTGTCAAAACAGCTGAAGCTATTTGCTTTTCGCTTTTTACCCCAATGCATAATGTCGTTGCCCATTCCCAATACATATGTAATACTGCCTTGTGCATCCTGCTGTAGTACTGAATTCTGCTCCAGGATTCTTGCCTGGTTACTATGTGGTTTATGGTTCGGTAATCACAATTCAATTTATAGTAAGCACCGTTAGCTGGCGGCAGGCTCATCAGAAAACCCCACAATTTCCTGATTAGCTTATAGATTTCTGTCAGGTTTTCAGGATGCAGGACTCTCATGGAAAAGGATGTACCATTTAAAACTCACTCCGAATAAAATTGAAAGCAAGGTATTTATTCTTGAAACATGGGTTAAACAGAAATTATTTAGCTTAAATAAAGTGTATAAGATTACTTGAAAAGTTATGTTTTAGCAATGCCTGGAAATAGGATTTTGGGAAAATTTATATTTTTGATATCTTTAGTATAAAGCTATCACCTTTTAGATAAAGACATAGCAGACAAATTTGTTGTATGAACAGAAAACTTTTAACTGCTGTTGTAGTTGCTGCGCTGGGTGGCCTACTTTTTGGTTTTGATACAGCGGTTATCTCAGGAGCTGAACAGTCTATAAAGCGGTTTTTTAGTTTAGATGGTTTCTGGCACGGGTTCACCAATGCTATTGCATTAATAGGAACTATATTTGGCGCGTTGGTAGCAGGCACTGCAGGAGACAAATATGGACGAAAAAGAATGCTGATTGTGTTAGCTGTGTTTTATGGAGTGTCTGCAATAGGTTGCGCGTTTACAAATTCCTGGTATCTGTTCCTGTTCTATCGCTTTTTAGGAGGATTGGGTATAGGAGCTTCTTCAGTGCTGGGGCCTGCTTATATCTCAGAGATCGCCCCTGCACATTTACGTGGGCGATTGGTGGCTACCTTCCAGTTCAATGTAGTGTTTGGCATCCTGCTTTCATTCCTGTCTAATTATATCATTAACAGAATAATAGAGGTAGATACGTGGCGCTGGATGTTGGGGGTAGAGGCAGTACCCGCTTTTATCTTCTTTGGCTTGCTTTTTCTGATACCGGAGAGCCCGCGCTGGCTGATAAGGAAGAAACGTGAGGCAGAAGGCTTAGCGGTATTGAAAGCTACGGGAAGTAACGCCCCGGAGCAGGAGATGCAGGAAATAGTTGCTTCCTTGGATTTGGAAAGAGCAGGTGTGGATGAACCTTTGTTCTCCAATAAGTTTCGGTTTCCCATAATTTGTGCAGTGCTCCTGGCTACATTTAACCAGCTTACAGGCATCAATGCTATCATGTATTATGCCCCGCGTATCTTCTCAATGACTGGTCTTGCCGAAGATACAGCTTTGCTTCAGTCTGTGGCTGTGGGGGTAACTAATTTGCTATTCACTATTCTGGCTATGCTTGTCATTGATAAACTTGGCAGAAAGACACTCCTGATTATAGGCTCCATAGGAATGATTCTGTTCTTAAGCTTAACGGCGAATGCCTTTTATCAGCAGAGCTTCACTGGGTATTCCGTTTTGATTTATATTGTAGGCTTTATTGCCAGTTTTGCTTTCTCGCAAGGTGCTGTTATATGGGTTTTCTTATCTGAGATTTTCCCGAATTCAGTTCGTGCCAAAGGACAATCATTAGGGAGTCTGACACATTGGCTGTGGGCCGCCGTTATGACCTGGATATTTCCGGTGGTGGCTGAATTAAGTTATGGTGGTGCCGTTGCTTTTGCCTTCTTTGCGCTGGCTATGGTGCTGCATCTAATTTTTGTCGTCAAGTTCTTACCTGAAACAAAAGGAAAATCTTTGGAAGAACTGGAGAAGACAGTAGCACACTAACCCTTACCTTAAGGCTGTGTTACCTTTAAAAAGAATTACTGAGCTTTTTTAAACAACTAAAAAGACATAAACAAATTCTGCATGGTACCTGATAAGCTTACCAAAAGTAAATGGGCGTTTCTGTTGCTTGGCGCTGTGTTGCTTAGTTCCTGTCAGCAGCAAAATGACAATGCGATATCTTTCACGGTAAAAAACAACCTGGACCTGGACCGCAACTCAGAGACCATTAGCATTCCCGTGGAGAAGGTAGCAGGACTGGTGCAGCAGTTTGAAGTAGAAAACCTGCTCCTCCGGGATGCTGAAACAGACAGCCTGTTGGTGACGCAGGCACTGGATATTGATGCTGACGGTACTGTTGATGAAATCCTCTTTCAGGCAGACATCAAGGCAAAGACAGAGAAAAGTTTTGTTGTTTCAGGTGCAGAAGATGGCGCTGTGCAGCAGCCAAAGAGCGAACTAACCACCTACTCAAGACTGGTGCCCGAGCGGGTGGATGATTATGCCTGGGAGAATGACCGCATCGGCTTCCGCGTCTATGGCCCTGAGGGGCAGCGGCGGGTGGAGGCCGGGGAACCAGGGGGCGCCTTCGGCAGCGGTCCTGACATTTGGCTCAAGCGTGTTTCTTACTCGGTGCTGGACAAGTGGTACGAGAAGGATATAAGCAAGAGTGGCTCCTACCATGAAGATACAGGCGAAGGTTACGACCCTTACCTGGTAGGCAGTAGCAGGGGCTTGGGAGGCATAGGCGTATGGGAGGTAGACTCGCTATATGTGTCCAAGAACTTTGTCTCTTCTAAGAAGATAGCAGAAGGGCCTATCCGCACCGTTTTTGAGCTTACCTATGCCCCCTGGGATGCCAACGGCCGCACGATAAACGAGAAGAAACGCATTAGCCTGGACCTAGGCAGCAACATGACTAGAGTAGAGGAGGTGCTGGAGACAGATAAGCCGCTGCCGAACCTGACCATCGGCATTACACTTCATGATAAAAGAGGAGAAGTGAAAGGCAACCAGGAACAGGGTTGGTTTCGTTATTGGGAGCCGATGGATGACTCCTATCTTGGAACAGGTATTGTGGTAGAGCCTGAAGTGGTGCAGGAGTTCCGTGATCACCGGGTAGAGGCAAAGGATGAGAGCCACCTGTACGTGATAACAAAGCCAGGAAACAACAGGCTGGTGTACTACGCTGGCTTCGGCTGGGATAAGAGTGGGCAGTTCAAGTCTTTGGCCGAATGGGATGCGTATTTGGCTAGTTTTGCCAAACGTGTTGCCTCGCCTCTGGAAGTGACATTTTAAGCTCATAGGGTTTAACTTAGTGTATTAAACTTAACAATGGAGGCAGGAGTAGGCTTCCGGATTATCTGCATAGTCTTAGGATTCTTCAGTTCTACTTTTCCTTGTTGCTGAAGCTGTTCAAAAGCTGACAGATAGTTTTCCCTGATGTAGTTGGTGCTGACGCTGTGTTCTTCATAAATATATGCTACAGCCTTGTACTTATATTGACTGGCCTTGTCTACCAAATCCTCCATCAGTTTTTGAACGGAGTACATTCTTGTTTTAGGAAACAGAGAAAGCTGATGATGAGCTTTTTTATTAGCTACAAATATAGGAACCCCATCCTCCTCAAAATTACTGTAAGGCAAAACCATTTCTTTAAAGCTCCTATAGCAGGCTTTGTCTAAAGTAGAAAACAGCAGGTAATGATCCGCATGTTCATTACTTGGTTCATTGATCCTGAACAAAAATGTAAGATAGCCTTTTTCTTGAAGCAGGGAAACAAAGAGCTTTAGGGTGTACTCCTGCCGCTTTGCGTTGTCCTTTTCTTTTTTGTAGTATGCTTTTATCTGGGTAAACCGCTCACCAAAGAGTTCTGTTAAATATGGGCTTGCTTTTCTGCCTGTTAAAGCTTTTTTAATATTATCAGGGTTAAATAACATAAACAGGTCTGGCTGCCATAAGTCCGTAGCACGTACCAGCATTTCCTGTGCGTAATTATACTCGAAAGGGTTCGTGAAGATAAGTGATCGGCAGCCTACATTAAAATACTCTTCTAAAACTTCCTGGCTGGTAGGCTCAGGTAGCAACATTGGCGGGTGAGTTAGCGATGTATAATAAGACAGGTTTTTAAGCGCTAGTTGCAGCTTATCAAGGATTTCCTTATTGGGCCCACTGAAAAAAGTTCGGACGGATTCGTTTAAATCATGCTTTTTACCTGTACTACGGTAGAGGCTTTCCAACACCTTTGCTGGTGAAGTAATCCATTCAGTTAAGTCACTTTCCGCTGGTCCGGCATATAAGTCGAGGTACAGCAGGGGTACCGGCTCCTTTACTTGTACTTGTTGAACAGTCAGCTGGGTGCTGCACCATATTTCGAAGAGCTTTTCAAGAATCTCCTGTTTTGTCTCCGCATAGCTGCGCCTGGTTCTGAAAAAGTCACTTAATGCTTCAGGCATAAATAAAGATGAGGTACTTGCCATTTAACTTTAGATTCTTTTATGAAGGGCCAAATACAACAACGTGATTTTATACCGACTTATCTTAAATCATGCAGCTGTCTTACTTATCATAAATATTAAACAACTCTGCTTCTGATAAAAAGATACATTATTATATTAGGTGGTGCTAATTTAGTTAGTTTTGCACACAAATGACTAAATTTGTTAGTTGGTTTTGTACTCTTTTTTACATTATGTGTCCTTACAAAGCCAGTGGCTGTTCTTTAAAAATGTATGTGGTTCCTACTGAGGATTTTTTCTACAGAATGTAGAAAAAGGCACACACAGGTTAAATTTTTCCACACACTTTGTATAATTGATTACTTGCTTAGCTTCCTGTAATTCAAGGCTATATAGGCTTGAACAGTTTTGGCATAGTTATATTATAATCTTAATTAAAACTTAAGAATCAAACTATGAAAAAAGTAATATTTATAGCCACAGCAATTGCATTTTTAAGAGTAACTTCAACTGATGCTAGTGCGCAGCAGGTGCAAGAGCAAACTCAACAGGCACAGGCAATTGAGCAAAACATGCAGGACGAAAATAAAGTTAAAGTTAGCCAATATGAGCTTCCAGAGCCAGTTAAAACCTCTTTGAAATGTGATGTGTATAAAAACTGGACTGTAGGAGATATTTATAAAGTATTACCAACTGAAGGAGACGCAGAAGGAAAAATTGTTTATGAGGTAAACATGACGAATGCTGAAGGTCAGCCAGGTATTGTTAGAATAAACGAAAAAGGAGGAATTGTTTAACAAAAATTGTGGTTATAATTCTGGAGCAAAAGCTTTCATTTTGCGTGGGGTCTATTTTTACCAGAGGCAGTAAGTAATTAAGTAGTGTAGCTGGATTATGGAGAGAAAGGCTCTGATAAATAAATTATACCCTAATATATATGTTTAGTACATTTGCCTTTAGTCTGTCGCCTTTAAATTCTACAGAACTTATGCCATTTGAAATAAAGTACGAGTCAGACTTTTACAGAATAGAAGTAGATGCTGCTAACACCCTACTAAGAGCTACATGGCTAAGAAATGTAAATGACAGAGAGATGATTACCGGTGGAACAAAGTTGTTCGAAGTGTGTTGCGATACAAAAGTGGAACGAGCAATAGCTTATATGCAAGCCTTGGGCGCTCTCAACCCTGAAGCGAAAGAATGGATGTCAACTAAATTTTATAAACTGTTGTCTCTGACACCACTAAAGAAATTAGCCCGGATACTGCCAAGTTCACTTTTTCACAGATTATCTTTAGAGTCAGTAGTGACAAGGGCAGAAGCGCTGGGAGTAACTAAGTTTACTGTTAAGAACTTTGTTGATCAGGACCAAGCGCTGGAATGGCTTGTAGAGTAAAAATGCTTAGTGAAGTATAAAGAAAAACACAGGGCTTCAGCCGTTCACTACTGAAGCCCTGTCAAAGCAAAAGGCAAAAAAGAAAACTTACCATTATATACTTATATAAAAATATTTAAGTTTTAAAAGGTTTTAAAGAGAATAAGAAAGAGAGCCATGTCTTATTATTCCTAAATTGTTTGCTGTGTTTTCGCTGGCTATAGCCTGTCGGTAGGTTTTTACAGCTGATAAGTCCTTCTGTGAAATAAGCGTAGCTGAATAGGCATTTTCTGAAATTATAAAGCGCATCACAAGGTTGGGTTCATCTACACGTTCATAATAGTAAGTGCACTGGTCTATGCTTTGCAGCATGGGAGTGGCAAGCCTTCTGAAATTCTTTCTGAAATAATCAGCTGATACTGTTTGTACCCCTTTGTCTGCGGTAGAATACTTAATATACCCATCTTTTAGAAAAGGGAGTATATACTCCATAAACTTCTCCATCATATATATGTTTAATAGGACCCAATAAATGCTTAAGTAGGCTAACCAATACTGGTTTTTTCTACTTATACCCGTTTTTTTTGTCTTATACGAAGAGAGGGAGATTTTGGATGTAGTTATATTGTAAATTTAATATATAAAAAGAGTTGTTTTTTTGCTTAGGGTAAAACAGGTATTGGTACTTATCTTATTACTAACAGAACTTAATATACGTATAACATATCATGTTTTATCTTAACACCTGTAATGAAAAGTTTGGGAAGAATACTGTTAGTAGATAATGATCCTGTTTCTGGTTATACGAATGAGCGCCTGCTTAGGCAAATGGATGTAACAGAGCACATTGATATAGCAAACTGTCCTCACCAGGCATTAGAGTGGGTACATAAAAACTGCGTTTCTCGTCAGGCGGAAAACTGCTTTGACACAATATTTCTGGATGTAGCCACACCTGGTATAGATTTATTTGAGTTTGTAGAAGTTCTTTACTTTCTCCACAAGGAAGGTACCATACATATGCCACGAGTTGTGCTGCTGACATCTTCTTTCAGCCCTGATGATCGTGCCAGGGCTGAAGCTTTCCAAGTATACGATTATATACTAAAGCCTATTACACAGGAAAAAATAAAGCAGGTTCTGTTAAAGTAAAAGCTATAACTGCGTTAAAAGCAGACAAGTATTGTAACGTTTGCTGATGTGAAGTATCCTAACTGCTAAAAGTATAGCAACTGTTTCTTTAATAACCTAGCTTAACAACATAAGATAAATGTTCTAAAAGAAAAAAGTGTCTAACAACAAAGGGCACATCAACTATTGATATGCCCTTTGTTGTTAAACCAGGAATGGCAATAGCATATTATAAAGCTCTTACAGTTTATCTACACGAATAACTGTAAAATGTGCATAAAGGAGTTTTTAGAATTAATTTCCTGGCCATGAAATCCAAGGAATGCGGATAAGGATAAGCACTAATGCCAGTCCATAAAAAATAGCAATGCTTTTGAAACGCTTGCTATCTATCTGTAGACGCTTGGCACGTGAATATCCGATAGTAATCAGCACAACGGCGATAACCATTGTAAGAGGGTGCTCCAGAAAGTAAAGCCTCGAAACTGAGTCTTTCATGGCTGCTCCTGAAGCGAGGGAAGCACCGCGGGGAGACACAAAATATAAGATAAGGCCGATCACCCATTGCAGGTGCGCAGGAATAAGACCGAGCAGGCTTAGCTTTCTGTCTTTATCAGAAAAAGGTTTGTTGCCGAATAAACCAGCTAATGCATTGCCAAAGCTAATTAGCAGCCCTAAAAGCACCAGGTATGCCAGGTAAGAGTGTGAATGTAGTAATCCGGTATACATGTTATTGTTTGGTTAGTATCAGGTGTAAATATAGGGATAAAAAGGCCAAGTTTTCCTTACAAAGCAAATAGTCATCATAAGTTCTATAATCAGCTGCACCTGTCTGATAAAGTTTTCTCCTGATCGTGCTCTTCTACAGAACATCTTTGTGGAAAGATAATACTTACTTATTATCTTTTAGTGGATTTTAAATTTACAAAAAGTATATAAGGAAGCACTGCTGCAGCTGTTTATAAGGTTGCATCTGTTTTCTGATAGTTCAACAGGAAAATTAGCTGAAACATTCTTGTAAGCATACGGGGAGTAGCTGTAAAATTGGTTTATATATTGTAGTCTCCCCCTGTAAGCTTTGCAAGTTCTTTGAACGAAAGGGTAGCTTAAAGTCTGTAATTCAACAGTACTTCAAAAACCTTTCTCTACAGCAAAGGTTAGACAGCAGTATCTTCTGTAAGTACTTCTTGTTGCTGATTAGCTTTTTGAAGAACCTTGTTGGGCAAAGCTAACACCGGAACTACTGGCAAAGCAGTTATTCTTCCTGTGATACTTTTATCTAATAGTCTTTCAAAGAAAGTATGCTTTTGCGGAACCAGGGCAACTAGGTCTGCCTTTTGCTTTTGGATATAGTCTAGAATGCCTGCTGCAACATCCTCAGCGTGCTGAATATAAACTTTATAATCCAGCTTTGTAAAATGTTCGCTTATCAGTTCAATTGCCTCCTGTGTGTCAAGTACGGCTTGTTGCTTCTCATTTTTGTATAGATGCAAAACACTAAGTATCGTATCAAAAGGCTGGATGAGGTTCTGCAATATATCCAGTACTGCACCGTCTGTTACCTTGCATAAATTTGTAGCAAACACAGTAGCTTTATAGCCTTTAAACAGGCTTCCTTTAGGCAGAACGAGTACCGGAACAGTACTACTTTGTATAACAGAAATAGTAGTGCTTCCTAGCAATGTCTGACAAACAGCTCCGCCTCCCTGCATTCCCATTACCACTAAATCTGTATTGTAATCTTTGGCTACTTTTATAATCTGTTCATCTGCTACACCTAACTTAGCTACATAAGTAATTTGTATTTCAGATGTGGTTGTGGTATTCTTCTGATCGTTATTATCAGAAGACATGGCTTCTGTTGTTTGCCTTGCAAAAAGCTCAAGCTCTTTTGCTTTGCCCTTTTCCAAAGCATAAATTACGTCGGTAGCATCATAGGCAGCCGGTGGTGACATAATAGGATAAAACACGTGCAATAGAACAAGCCTTGCCTTAACAGCTTTGGCTAGCTCAAGTCCATACACAAAATTACATTCTGCATTCTGTGAAAAGTCGATAGGTACAAGTATTGTGTTCATGGCTATATGTTTTAACGTTATTGATGTGTACAATCTCTGAACAACATGATGTAAGGTATGCTTTTAAACTTCATTGAATGATGCCTTACATCATATGGAAATTTGAAATCTAGAGAAAAAGATATTAGGTGGAAGTATAGGCTTCTTCAAACAAGTAATACCTGTCACAGTAATAAATATGCCTTACTAATGCTCTTTTCAGGTGTTGGAGGCATAAAACGAAGGGAAATGATTTCTATCATTTTATAGATCAACATATTGCCTTAGACTTGCCTAAATGTTTTGGACCTATGAATACACGCACTATATCTCTTATTCAACTGGTAAACCCGCAAACTTATACCGCATACAAAGCTTTAGTAGAAGGTCTGGTAAAGAAAGGTAAAACAACCGGAGCAGAGCAATCGGAGCAGAAGGTAGCTTACACGAAGTTAAACCTGCAGCGTATAAATCGGGTCGAAAAGCAGTTCTCGATTATGCCTGCTCTGGAAAATCAGTTAATACTATTGCAGCCAAACTGGCATTGGCTTGTATTGGCGGAGGCTTGGTGTGGTGATGCCGCACAATTGTTACCAGCCATTGATAGAATAGCCTCAGTTATACCAGGCATAGAACTTACAGTATTACTGCGCGATGAAAATCCTTTACTGATGGATAGCTGTCTTACCAACGGCAGCCGTGCTATTCCAAAACTCATCTGTAAAGATCTCCATACCCAAAAAAGGGTTTTTACTTGGGGCCCACGTCCTGCTGCCATTCAGGAACAGCTATTAAAGTACCAGGCTGACAACCCTGATGATACACCAGAAGAAGTTGCCTTGCAGCTACATGCGTGGTATGCACAGGATCGTTGCCTGGCTTTACAGCAAGACCTGCTACAGCTGATAAAAGAAGAATTAAATAAGCAAAGTTCAACTGCTGCACTTGTGTAACCTGTTGCATACTAGAAATAGCTGGTGATATAAAACTTGCGGAATAACGTGTTCCCTTTTTTATATGGAGTTTCTGCCGTTACAAGATTAGTCTGATAGCTTGTAATTAAACAGCAGATAAATAATTTTTAAATCTTGTTTATGGGTTAAAATGTAAATGCCATTTTGCCTAGTTTAGCAAGAGTAAGTACCTTTATAAAAAAGGAAGGCAATTGAACGGTTCACCACAAAATCAGAATAAGAGCATAGAAAGTCAGTCGCGGCTGAAAGCAATTATTGAAACTGCTGTAGATGGTGTTATAACTATTGACAGCAGCGGTATTATGGAAAGTGTCAATCCGGCTGCTGCCAACATTTTTGGGTATGAGCCGGAGGAAATGACAGGCCAGAATGTGCGTATGCTGATGCCGGAACCGGATCATGGCCTGCACGATAATTATATTGAGCGGTATAGGCAGACAGGGGTGGGGCAGATTATAGGGAAAGGACGGGAAGTGCTTGGCAAGAAAAAAAGCGGCACAGTTTTTCCTTTCTTTTTAAGCATTGCGGAAGTAAAACTACAGGGCAAAGTTATTTTTACAGGCATTGTGCATGATATTACGGACCTGAAAAAGACGGAGGAGGCACTGCGCGAAAGTGAAAGTAAGATTAACTCAATTATACAGACGGCTGTAGATGGTATTATTACGATTAATACGAGGGGAGTTATTGAAATGGTTAACCCTTCCGCGGCCAAGTTATTTGAGTATGAAGAGCACGAGCTGCTAGGGCAGAAAATAGATATACTGATGCCCGAGCCGGACAGAAGTGCACATGATAGCTACATGCACCACTATCATGTAACAGGCGAGAAACACATTATTGGTATTGGCCGTGAAGTGTCTGGCATAACCAAGACAGGTAAAATATTCCCGTTGTACTTGAGCATAAGTGAGGTACAGCTGACAGACCGTAAAGTATACACTGGCTTTATACATGATATTACCTATCAAAAGCTAAGCGAGGAAAGGCTGAGGCGTTATGCCTCTGAGTTGGAGCGAAGTAACCGGGAACTACAGGATTTTGCTTACGTGTCTTCGCATGACCTGCAGGAGCCGTTACGGAAAATTCAGGCATTTGGCGACAGGCTGAAAACCAAAGAGTATGATAAACTCAGTGGCCAAGGCAAAGACTATGTAGACCGAATGCTGAACGCTGCTTCACGCATGCAGAACCTGATCAACGACCTGCTGGATTTCTCCAGGGTAACTACCAAATCAAAGCCTTTTGTAGAAGTAAACCTCGATAAGGTGCTGCTTGAGGTACTGTCGGATCTGGAAATCATCATCGAAAAAAAAGGAGCTGTTGTTTCTCACACACCTTTGCCAACTGTAGACGCAGATCCTACACAAATGCGTCAGCTGTTCCAGAACCTGATCAGTAATGCTATTAAGTTTTGTAAAGAAAATGAAAAGCCGGTTATTAATATATTTGCAAAACAGTTACAGTTAAAAGCACACTTGACTGCTACGCCAGGCGACGAGTTAGTGGAGATACACGTGGAGGATAATGGCATTGGCTTCGACGAAAAGTACCTGGACCGTATATTTAACATTTTTCAGAGGTTGGAGGGACAGAAGTATGAGGGCTCCGGCATAGGTTTGGCTATCTGTCGTAAAATTGCCATCCGGCACGGAGGAGATATCACAGCTCATAGCCAAGTAGGAGCAGGTACAACTTTTATTGTAACATTAGCTAAAAAGCACCTTCAGGAATAAAATAATAGAAAATAATGAGCCGAAACAGAAGCACAATTATTATACTTATAGCCGACGATGACGAAGAGGACAGGATGCTGGTAAAAGAGGCTCTGGAGGAAAGCCAGTTAACAAACGGAATACAGTTTGTTGAGAACGGGGAGGAGTTGATGGACTACCTGCACAACCGCAACAAGTTCTCTGATAAAGAAAAGTACCCGACGCCAGGCCTGATCTTGCTGGACCTGAACATGCCTAAGAAAGATGGCCGTGAGGCTTTGAAGGAGATTAAAGAGGATGAGCACCTTCGGGTTATACCTGTGGTTGTGCTTACTACTTCTAAAGCAGAAGAAGATATTCTCAGAACTTACGATTTAGGGGTTAGCTCTTTTATAACTAAACCCGTAACCTTTGCTTCTCTGGTAGATGTAATGAAAACCTTAAGCAAATACTGGTTTGAAATTGTAGAGCTGCCAAAACCCTGAATAATCTAAGTTTGGATAATTTAAAAGTTAGTGAATAACCATTACCATATTTCTGCTTTTAAAGCTTCCTGACTTTCAAACCCTTTTAAACTCTCTGAACTTCATGTCTGATAAAACAAAAGTTTTATTAATCGACGATGACGAGGATGATTACATAATCACCCGTGATATTATGGATGATATCCCGGGGCGAGGCTTCCTGCTGGACTGGACAGCTTCCTTCACAGAGGCGCTGGAACTAATTAAGCAGGACCAGTATGATGTATATCTTGTTGATTTCAGATTAGGTGTGCATGATGGACTGGAACTGATCACTACCGCTGTAGAGGGAGGTACTACAGCTCCATTTATACTTCTGACAGGCCAGAGTGACCGCGAAACCGATGAAAAAGCCATGCGGGCCGGAGCACTGGATTACCTGGTAAAAGGAACATTCAATCCTTTCGACCTCGAGCGTTCCATCCGTTACAGTATAGAGCACGCCAAAAGTCTTGCTGAAATTCAGAAGCTGAATGCTGAACTGGAGCAGCGTGTAGTAGAGCGCACGCAGGAGTTGGCAGAAGCTATAAAAAAGTTAGAGCACACTAACAGGAGCCTCTACAAAGCACAGCAGGAAATACACAAGGCCCTGCAGAAAGAGAAAGAGCTGCATGAGTTAAAGTCCCGGTTTGTAACAATTGCCTCTCATGAGTTCCGGACTCCTCTTAGTACTGTACTTTCATCGGCTTCGCTTATTGGCAAATATAAGACAACAGAAGACGATGAAAAGAGGCAAAAGCATGTAGAGCGCATTAAATCCTCTGTTAGCAACCTTACTTCTATCTTAAACGATTTCTTGTCTATCAGCAGGATTGAGGAAGGCAAAATTTATAATGTTCCGACCACATTCAATCTAATCACGTTTGCAACAGAACTTGTGGATGAGATGCAGGGCTATCTGAAAGTGGGGCAGGTTATCGACTACAAATATGAAAGTGATCAAGTAATAAACCTCGACAAGCAACTCTTAAAGAATATACTGCTTAACCTGCTCTCCAATGGTAGTAAGTATTCAGGTGAGGGTAAAACTATTTCTCTAAGAACAGAAATGCAGGGCAACGAGCTAAATATTACGGTGCAGGATGAAGGTATAGGCATTCCTAAAGCTGATCAGGCGCATTTATTTACTCCTTTTTTCAGAGCACAAAATGTTACAAACATTCAAGGTACTGGTTTAGGACTGAATATTGTAAAAAGATATGTGGAGATAATGGGAGGAACACTTCAATACAAAAGCGAGTTAAACCAAGGAACTACTTTTACTATCTGTATTCCAAACGCAGCAGCAGCAGCAGAATTATGAAAAAGATACTTCTTATAGAAGATAACCAGGAAATAAGGGAGAACACATCTGAAATTTTAGCATTAGCAAACTATAAAGTTATAGAGGCAGAGCATGGAAGAGCAGGAGTGGAACTGGCGAAAAAAGAGCTTCCAGACCTGATTGTATGTGACATTATGATGCCGCAGCTGGATGGCTACGGAGTATTGCACATGCTTAGCAAGAACCCTGTAACGGCAAGTATTCCTTTTATTTTTCTAACTGCTAAATCTGAGAAAGAGGACTTCCGCAAAGGAATGAACCTGGGAGCCGACGATTATCTTACTAAGCCCTTTGACGATGTGGAATTATTGGATGCTATTGAGATTCGCCTTAAAAAGAGCGAAATATTAAGGTCAGAGTTTAAGAAGAATGCAGAGGGGCTGGATGAGTTTATTCAGGAAGCAAAGGGCTACGAAGAACTGGAGAAGCTGATCTCAGAAAACCGTAGACTGACTTCTATTAAGAAAAAGCAGTACCTGTTTATGGAGGGGAACAGACCCAATGCACTGTTTTTTTTAAATAAAGGCAAGGTAAAGGCTTTTAAGTCAAACGAAGATGGGAGGGAATATATTACTAACCTATACAAAGACGGAGACTTTATAGGCTATCTTGATCTGCTGGAAGAAACAACATATCGTGAATCGGCTATGGCTCTGGAGGAGTCGGAGGTATACATCATTCCTAAAGATGATTTCTTTAACCTGCTGCACCGCAACCGCGACGTGGCCAGTAAGTTTATAAAAATACTTTCTGATAACCTGGCTGACAGGGAAGAACGCCTGCTTAAGTTAGCTTATAATTCTGTTAGAAAGCGTGTGGCTGAATCTCTGATGCTTGTGGAGAAACAGTATCAGCGCGAGGAGGGAGCCCAGAAGCAGATTACCATTTCAAGAGAAGATCTTGCCAGCATAGTAGGAGCTTCTAAAGAAACCGTAATCCGCACCCTTGCTGATTTCAAAGATGAAAAATTGATTGATAGCCAGGGAAGCAGAATAACGATCCTGGATATGGATAAACTTAGCCGTATGCGTAACTAGGCTTCAGGCTGATACAGTTGGTAATGTTTTTAAATTCATATGGTGATAAAGATCCTGTCAGGAACTGATATTTATCATATTTACTGACCATATGTTTTCTGAATTTTGTATTACTTAATTTGAAAGATAATGCAAAATAGATTTAAAGCACTTAGTTTATCATATAAAGACGTTCCGATTGCAGTACGGGAAGCGGTAGCACTGAACGAAATAGCTTGTAAGAACCTGCTTGATAAAATCAGGGAGTTTACAAGTGCTAATGATGTGCTGGTCCTTTCCACCTGTAACCGCATGGAAATCTATTATTCCGCAGACATTGATCTTTCCCGGCAACTGATTAAGTTGATTGCAGTTGAAAAGGGCTTTATCGCGACAAGAGAAGTTGCTCCTTATTTCAAAAGAATAACTCAACATGAAGCAGCTGTGCAGCACCTGTTTTATGTATCACTAGGGCTGGAGTCTCAGGTGGTAGGTGATATGCAGATATTAAACCAGGTAAAGAAAGCCTACCAGTGGACAGCCGATGCCGACATGGCTGGCCCTTTCCTGCACAGACTGCTGCATACTATTTTTGCAGCTAACAAGCAGGTAGTTAATGAAACAGCTTTTCGTGATGGTGCTGCCTCTGTATCTTATGCAACAGTGGAGTTGGTAGAAGAGCTTACCAGAGATATAGAAAACCCGCGTATATTGATGATTGGTGTTGGAGAGATCGGGGCTAACGTATGTGATAACTTTCAGAAATCAACTCTACAAAATATCATTATTGCCAACAGAACCTACCATAAAGCACTTGAGCTAGCAAAGAAAACAGGTGCGCAGGCAGTATACTGGGAAAATGTGTGGCAACAGATACAGCTTGCCGATGTTGTGATCTCTTCAGTACCCGGAGATTGCTTTTTTATCAGCAAAAAAGAAGTAGAAAACCGCAAACTAAGTAGGCCAAAGTTCTTTATAGACCTGTCTATGCCACGAAGTATAGACAATGAATTAGAAACATTGCCAGATGCTTATGTTTACAATGTTGACAGCATTCGTAACAGAGCTACAGAGGCGCTTGAAATGCGCTTTGCTGCTATTCCTCAGGTAAAAAATATTATAGCCGAGGCTATAGTTGAGTTTGAAGGCTGGACTCGTGAAATGGTAATGTCACCTGCCATTCAGCAGTTCAAAAATCAGTTGGAGCAAATTCGTCAGCAGGAAGTAGCACGGTACCTGAAGAAGTTAAATGGACAAGAGAAGGAGGTAATAGAAATCATCACCAAGAGTATTTTGAACAAAATAGTAAAGATGCCGGCTCTTGAATTAAAAGGTGCTTGCCAGCGCGGCGAACCTGAAGCACTGTTGGAAGGGTTGAACAAGCTGTTTAACCTTGATCTTCCTAAAGAAGGGGTAATTGTGAAGTAGATGTAAATTTAAGTAAAGATAAAGAGTATACCTCCCTGAACAGACGCACGATTATATAAAATACTCAGGAAGATATGTTTAAGTGTTAAAGTGGGCGATTACTGTGCCATAAGCTTAGACTTGTTGTGTAAAAGCGTTTTTTGGAAAATAGTACCTGTCTTAAATTTTTCCAGTAAACTATTGTTATTTATCCCAAGCCAGTATTACAGTTCTATGTATAAAGTTCTGTTAAAAGAGAGAGGCTAGTAGCTCAAAAATCTACACAAGAGTAATTGCAGGCAGGTTTTAAGTTTGTCTAACTTACATATTACGTAAAAAGCACTCCTACTTCAAGAGCCTGCTTAAGCTTTGGTGCCATAAGTAGGTAAAATGAAAGGTGGTAACCTAATGATATTATTGCCTGTTTTATAGCTAGTTAGTAGTTATAGGCACAGACTTTGCACAATATGTGTTAATGAAAAAGGAGAAAAGGTTTGGTATTTCCTTGCAGAATAAAATAAAATGCTTACCTTTGCATCCCAATTCAGTAGGAAGAGTGCTTGATCAGAAGGGTTAAGAAAAAAAATAAAAAAAAGTTTTGTAGATTCGGAAAATGTTCTGATATTTGCACTCCCAAATAAACGAAAGTTATTTGAGGGTGATAGTTGAGACCTCGTAACAAGAGGTGCAAGAGAAGAAAAATGTTCTTCTGCAAGTTCTTTGAGAGATTGTTTGAGATAGAAATTTAAGGTAAGTCCACGTGGAAAGTTGAAAAGCTAACTGCGTCGATTCCATTAGAGGATAAAAAAGAGACAGGGCCGGGACAGAC
>NZ_JAJJWI010000010.1 GCF_020907275.1 Pontibacter silvestris
CTTTTTGTACCACCCCAACCACCCACCGGCCAAAGCCTGCCCCCCAAGCAGCTAAGCAAGAAGAGGGTTAGCAAGTAAACTTTAATAATAGGAAGCATTACTAAAACAAAGTCTCAGTCTTGTAATAAAATTATTCATCAACTATATTGATTTAGATACTATCTGCCTTAGTATTTTTTGAAATCGGATTTAGACTATCAACCTCTGATACAATTCGGCCTAGGTCGGAGAGAATGCTTCCTATGTCCCGTAGTATTGATAGGGAAGTTATACTGCCCAGATTATTCAAACAGTACTCTTGTTCAATTAGGGCCTGATTGATAGCTTCATTTAGATTATTTTGATTTTCTTCAGAAGCGTTAGTAGATGTTTGGCCATATGCAGCGATACATTTTGCTGTAGCAGCCATAGCTAATTTCAGTTGCTGAACATACCTTTGCTCTAGTTGAAGATACTGATTAATTTGTAGGTCAGCCAAACTTCTGCGAATGCCTCTTATCTGGATCGTAATACTTTCCAGTTGTTTAATAGTTTGGGTAAGTTGGCTAAGCCTTACGCGTTTGTGTGTTAATAAGGGGTTGTACTTTAAACTTTGCCCAGCCAGATCAAGTGTCTTACGGCACTTTTCAGCTTCTTTGATTAGCGCGTCTACTTCAGATCGGCCCGTTTTTCGGTCTATTCCCATATAGTCCAGCAATGTGGTTAAACTTATAAGTGTAGCAGCAGAAAGGTTACTGAACGTGAGAATGTTTTTTTCTACATCCGGTACGGCATTTTGCGGAATAATTAGAGCGTTAATGAACACTGCTATGGCAGAACCTATGATTGTTTCAATAATTCTTTCTAAGGCATAACCTTCTCTGGTCTGACCAAAAGCAAGTACTAAAAGCGAACTGATAGCAACCTGGGATATGATTTGGGGGTTCATGCGGAGAGCTTTAGAGATCCCCATTCCTATCAGTATTATAAAAAAAATTGAGATTGCTCCAATCTTGAACCAATGCCCCAGCAACATACTGAGCAATACTCCTCCAATAATACCGATAATGCGTTGCGTAGCTTTATCTACGGAATCTGCTACAGTAACTTGCACTGTTATAATGGCTGCAACAGCTGCAAAATATGGATATTCTGAGTGTAACAGGCTAGTTGCTATAGACCAAGACAAAGCGGCTGCAAAGGCTGTTTTTGCTATTTGTAAAGTCAGGCCAAACCTGCCTAATATTTCTGCTATTCTATTCACAGGGTATTCTTACTTCTCTTATATTTTTAGGTTTACGCTTGCTGTTCAATAAACAAAATTATACTTGAAAGTCATATACAGGTATTACAATGATAGGCATTTAGGCAGGACAATGAATAGGGCTATAAGTAGCTACTTTACTAAACTGAGTCTGTCGTACTACTAAAGAGTGATACAAGTAAGTAATTCTATGCTTCATAAACCTCTAAACTAGTATATTCAATATTCTGATGTAGATACTGATAAAAAAGGTGTGTTATCAAATCCAATAGCATTTGAGACTGTATTTCACATATTCAATGTTGTATATGGTAAAAGCAATGGTTATCATGAGCACAGTTTCTTCTTATCATAACATGCTGCCTTAAAAGCTTCTCTTTTAAGCTGATGCTTCTGATTTATAGAATTATATATATAATAAAGCAATTTTTGAAAGCAATAAAGGAGCTGAGCTAAATCAGTTTGTTAAACGTTACTGATTGAATTACAGAATAATAAAACAAAATTTATGTTAGGATAGGATTCTATTACTGTTTTATTAAATTTGTGCTTTTCCACTAAGTAAATGGGCCTATTTTTATCTTTTGGGTTATTTAAATCCGTACTTCGGTACTTGGTTCTGCTATAAATACTGCATTTTCTCCATCCTTTTATATGAGAATAATCTTACTTCTGCTGCTGTTTCTTTCTGGCAGGCTTCAGGCGCAAAATAAGCTGGTGGATAGCTTGCTGGCAGAGTTGCCTAAGGCAAAAACGGACTCGGCAAGAGTTATGATATATTGTAACCTGAGCAAGCTATATGTTCTTTCTGATGCAATAAAAGCCAAAGAGTATGGACAAGCTGCTGAAGCTCTGGCAAAAGCTTCGGGCTTGGCACATGGTAGAGCCAAAGCTTTGAACATATTGGGCGGGGCACACTTAGTTATGGGCGAATATGACCGGGCTTTAGGTTGCTATTATACGGCTCTGAAAATTGGTGAGCAGATAAACGATACCACTACATTGATCTCCGCATATATTAATGTGGGAAACATATATTATAAACTACGGGATACAGCAAGGGCTGTAAAGAACTATACTATAGCATCTGAGCTAGCATTAAAGGTAAATGATAAACTAAGGCTGAGTAATGTGTACAACAATCTGGGGAACGTGTATGAAGATAAAACAGACTATAGACAGGCTTTGAATTACTACAGATTAGCCGTCGGTTTGCAAGAGGAGGTTGGAGACAAAAAGAACAGGGCAGTTAGCTTACTTAATATAGGAAATGTGCTTTTGTATTTTGGACAACCTGAAGATGGACTGCCGTATTTGTTTAAGTCTGTTCGTTTGAATGAAGAGGTACAGAACGACATGATCAAAATGGCAGCTTTAGGTAAAATAGCAACGATTTATCGAGCTATAGGTAACCAGGAGAAAGCGCTTAAATATGCAAAGCAAAGCTTGAATATGGCTTTGAAAACAGAATCGAGTAAAAAGATTGCAGAAGCCTCTGAACTGATGCATACTATTTATGCTTCTATGAAAAATTATGAACAGGCTTATGAGTATCTGACTCTTTTTAACCAGCATCAGGAAATATTGAATTCTGAAAGCCGTAAGAAAATAGAGTCCGAAATAACAGCCCAATATGAAACTGAGCAGAAGGAACTTGAGAATCAAAACCTGAAGGCTCAAAGAGAAAAACAAGCAGCTGAGATAAGCCATCAGCAAAATACTTTAATTCTTGAAGGTACTGTCATACTACTGATGCTGGTGGTGCTGGTGGTACTTTATGTTAGCAGACAACGACAGAAAACAGCTTTTACAGATTTGCAGCGGGCTCACCACCTGATGCAGGTACAGCAAAATGAAATTATTAAGCAGAAGAATGAGATTTCTTCACAGGCTGTGGTGCTGCGGGAACAGAATGAGCAGTTGGAGCAGAATAGCTGTTTTAAAAATAAAGTGTTTTCTATTATCTCTCACGATCTAAGAGGCCCCTTCTTTTCTTTTAAGGGTATTCTGAGCATAGCTCAAAGCAAGGCTTTGTCTGAGAGTAAGGTTAAACAGATATTTGAGCTGTTGGGCAAGGAAATGGATGTTGCTATGAGTTTGCTCGATAACGTTCTGATATGGGCTAAAGCACAGTTAGAAGAATCATATGTGGAATTTGAACCTGTGAGTCTTCATCTGCTGACAGAAGAAAACATAAAACAGGTCAGGTCCTATGCAGAAAAGAAGAGCATAAAGGTTGTAAATAAAGTTACTGAAGGTACTACTGCCCTTACAGACAAGGAGAGGCTGAACTTTGTACTGCGTAACCTGCTGATGAATGCAGTAAAGTTTTCCTATCAAGGAGGAGAAATAAGAGTTGAGCTAAAAGAGCAGAATGGAAAAGCAACCATTACGGTAAGTGATGATGGCAGGGGAATATCTTCTGGTAATTTATCGAAGTTGTTTACAGACAGACGTTTCACAACCCTTGGCACCTCCGAAGAGAAAGGAACTGGTTTAGGTTTAATGCTTTGTAAAGAGCTTGTTGAAAGCTGCAATGGCAGTATAAGAGTGGAAAGTGAGGAGGGGAAAGGAAGCGTTTTTTCGGTAGCGTTGCCAAAAGCAAAAGTTCATGTGACTGAAGAGGTGAAACTGGTATAGTGCCTGGAGTTAGGCTGCTAAGGTTCCTGTTACCCGTTATTAGGTAAAACACCCAGTGGCGTCGAACTCAGCAGATGCTCTGCCACAGCACCACTACAAATAGCCCTATGGGTCATTAGGGGCCATGGCCATTAAGTAAACTTTTTTTAAACTCTACAGCTGCAGCTTGTTACTGTTCCATTTAATGTCTTTTCGTAGTGCATGCACATTCTTTGTATACAATCAACAATAGGAAATTAAGTGTAATCTGTTGTTTATTGAGCATTTGTCTTTGTTACTTTGCAGTAAATAGCACGTGAAGAACTAAAAAATCATGGATAATATACTAGAACAGGCATATTCAGCAGAAAGTTTTCGTCGGCAGGGGCATGAGCTGATTGATATGCTAGCAGATTACTTGGCAGATGCCACAGCAGATAGAGAGGACGTAAGAGCCATTCCTTGGCTGGACCCGGACAAACAGCTTGCATATTGGCAAGAGGATTTCCAAAAGCCTTTAGCAAAACCGCTGGACCTTTTTCAGGACGTAATAGCTAAGTCTATACAAGTGCATCGCAAGCGATATATGGGGCATCAGACCACACCTACTTTGCCTGTTACAATACTATCCTCTGCCGTTACAGCAGCCCTTAATCAGGGAATGGGAGTTTATGAAATGGGCATGGTAGGCAATACGTTAGAGAAAGTGATGACAGAGTACCTGGCAATGAAGCTTGGGTTTGGCAGGGAAGCATCAGGGTTCATAACATCGGGTGGCTCGTTGGGTAACTTAACCGCCTTGCTAGCCGCAAGGGCCGCAGGCAGTAACGTGTGGAACAGTGGTTATGAAGATGGAAAGCGCTTGGCCGTTCTTGTGTCTGAGGAAGCACATTATTGCATCGATCGGGCCGCTCGAATTATGGGGTTGGGATCAGAGGGCATCATCAAGGTGCCTGTAAACATGAAATTCCAGATGCGTACAGACCTGTTGGAGCAGTGTTACCAGCAGGCAGTTTCTGAAGGGAAGCATGTGATTTGTGTTGTGGGATGTGCTGGTACTACCTCTACCGGCTCCTATGATGATCTGGAGGCTATTGCATCCTTTAGTCAGCAGCACAACATCTGGTTTCATATTGATGGTGCTCATGGAGCGCCTGCCGCTTTCTCTCCAAAATATAAACATTTAGTTAAAGGAGTTGAAAAGGCCGATTCTGTGGTGGTAGATTACCACAAAATGATGATGACACCTTCTTTGTCGACAGCTCTGATCTTTAAACATGGTGGCGATGCGTACAAGACATTCTCACAGCGGGCACAGTATCTCTGGACGGAACAGGAGTCGGAGGAGTGGTACAACGGGGGGAAGCGCAGCTTTGAATGCACAAAAGCTATGTCAGCTTTAAATGTATACACTATCTTCAGGACTTATGGTGAAGACGTTTTTAAGGAAAACATAGAGCAGCTGTACGGCATAACCACAACATTTGCCGGGCTGCTCAGTTCAAATCCGAATTTTGAGCTGGCTTACGAGCCGCAATGTAATATTGTGTGTTTTCGCTATAAGGCGGAAGCCAATCAGGATAAGCTGAATCAGAATATCAGGAAGCTTCTTTTGGAGGAGGGAAGGTTCTATATTGTACAGACAGTACTGAGTGGGCAAACTTACCTGCGTGTCTCCCTGATGAACCCTCTTACAACAGAGAGTGAACTACATACATTACTATCTAAAATTGAGGAAAAAGCTTCTTTTTTAATCGCTGTTTGAGTTTTTAAGAGTCCCTGATATACAGTTAGGTACTTATTAAAGAGGTTCTTTAGGCATCACTATATTGGTTAAGTCTACAGGATAATGTTCCAAGTAGCAGAATTATTAACTGAACCGCTTTAGAAGAGATTGCAACAAAGCCAGGTAGCTTCTTTCCTACCTGGCTTTGTTAGTTGTTAGCAGGTACCGGGTTTAAATTGCGATTTTGCTTAATTCGATCTGTCATAAGTTTATCATCAGATTTGCTGCCTTTATAATACATATCTCAAGCCGCCAGGAAGGAAGGCTTAAAAGTGGCGCTTAATTCACTAACAAATTATAGGATAAATATCATTTTGCTGTATAACTGTTACCCTTCTTATTAAATTGCGTAACTGCCTATATGGATAATATATAATTGGTGTCAATCACTTCCCTTATTAATCTTTTAGATAAAGCACTTATATAAAACCAAATGAAGCGCTTTTTTAAAATAAAATTAAGATTGGTTTATAGTCAGGCTGAGTTGTGGATAGCTATCAAAGCCAGTAGTATGGGAGAGGCAGTTGTAATAGCAGATAACAGAACCATGGGCACTCCATTTGAAATTTGTGACAATTCAGTTATAGAAATTTCTTTATTAGAGTATAATAGAATGCTTAGTAAAGTCGTACTGCATAATACCTGAAGCTATCGTTTTGTGTTACATTAGAGAGGACAAAGTTCCCCTGCTTTCTTAACCAGAATCCTTTTTTCCTTCTTAATAAAACCTGTATTCTTTCTTCCTCAAAACTCAGATTTGTTCATAGATTAACTTTTTTGTAAACGCGTTTCTGGTATCTATTCATAAAGCTACTGGTTTCTATATGAGTAAGTACATAAACCGATTAGAAGGAGGTTAAGTACGTATTTTATCGGCTATTCTACTTATGATAATCAATGTTTTTTAATTTTAATAGCTTTGCTTCTGATGTCATACTTGTACTAAAAACCATGAGAGATAAGCCTGCGGCAATACAGGAGAACTGCAACTCCCGCATAACAAAGTTACTAGCTGCCGCGGGTTCGGAGGAGGCAAATGAGTTAAAGTATCTAACAAAGAGGCAGCCGTTGTTTTTTAAAGTAAGGCTTATAAAGCTTAGTAGTACAGCAGAACTTTGGATAGCTGTTAAAGCTCCTTGCATAGGAGAAGCATTTGTAATAGCAGACACTAGAAGTTTAGGCTCGCCATTTGGAGTTTGCGACAACTCAATCACAGAGATTACTCAAAATGAATATTATGCCATGCTTAGTAGAGGGTCTAAATATTATAATCAAGTCAAACGTTTTAATACCTGCAACGTGGCAGCAGCTTCACAAACTCTAATGAACTGCAACGAGCTCTTTAGCTAGTTTTGATGTTAAACTTTACTTTAGGAAGAGATGTACACTATTGACGGTCAAAAAACTAACTGCTGGCTTTGTTTTCAGCAGTTAGTTTTTTGACCGTCAATAGTGGTAAGTATCAAACTATAAACCTTCTATTCTTTAGTAGAAGTGTTACACGTAACTTTAGTAAGTTTGATCTTGAGAGATACTTTTCTGACGGCTTGTGATATTACACAAACAAAAAATCAAAATTAATAATTAGTAATAATTTGTAAGCTTAGTTTGTTTGTGTTTCCGGAAGGAGGTGAAGAAAAGCCTCGCAGAATTAATGTATAAATTCTTCCGGATTGTAACGTAATGTCTGAGACTGATAAAAGCTCACTACCACTTTCTGTGTCTTTTACTTTAAAAGTATATTTCCCAGAAGTTATTTCTTTAAATGGGGTACTGTTCTTAAAGTCAAGATCGGTAAATAAGGGAGAGCTATTTGTTTCGGTAGTAACAATGTCTACGGCAGGTGCGTCAGGAGATATGTTAATGAGACGTACGTTAGCCTTACCTGAGCTTGGTAAGGCAAGGCTATCTTCTACTGCCATAAAACTAATGCTTTCAAGGCTGTCTACTGCAAAGAAAGAGTATGCTACATTCTCTTTAAAAGTTATTGCCGTATCAATATAAGCATTCGATGCATTCACAGGAGTAAACTTTATTCGATGGCTTCCGGGCGTTATGCTTACATAGTTAGAATGGTATGTGTACTTAAAGCTTTGGCTGAAGAGCTGTTTGCTGTCTAATAGCACATCTAGATCAGGAGCATCAGGAGATCCATGATAGAAAAAAGCTATACTACTAGGAGTTACTTCATTATCCACGTCATTGTCATTGTCCAAGCATCCTGTTAGGGAAAACGAAAGCATGCAGCATACAAGAAAGGTGAATTTACTTAAACTAAGCTTTTTTAGAGATTTTTTCATAAGAATTAAGAGTTAGAAAATTGCTTTGTTATAAAGGAGACCCCACAAACAGCGTGTTGGTTGCAAGGCGTTTTTTTATATGAAGAAATGTTTAATACAGGCACAGTCAGTTTCAAGCATTAGCATAAATTCTTCTTTATGAGGAGATGTATTATGTAAGATGAATTACAGATTGATTTTCTAAACTTGGTTTGCTGTTCAAGACTACAGCCACTTTCTTGAGTACTAATTGTGATAGCTTATGATGAGGACGCCTTTTTGCAACAGAAGCAGTTAAGCATTATGTAGAACAGTTCTACGAAGTGTGGAACTGCGTACACATTGTTTTACGTATTTCTACACTTGGTAAAATTGATTGATGTTAGTAATTTATTGATAGCTAGTATATTAAGTGTTGTGAGATTTCTGGCACAGTTATGACTTAGTCCTTATCAAAACAAACTAACATGAATAAAACAGGAATTATGAAAAAGGTAACATTCTTAGCAGCAGCAATTGCATTACTAGGTGTAGCATCAGTAGACGCTAACGCACAAACTACACAGCAAGAGCAAACGCAACAAACACAACCGACTGAACAAAAAGCGGAAGGTGCTAACAAAGTAAAAGTTGCCCAGGATGAGCTTCCAGAGCCTGTTAAAACTGCTCTTAAAAGTGACGTTTACAAAGACTGGACTGTAGGTGATATTTATAAAGTTTCACCAGCTGAAGGTGACACAGAAGGTAAAGTTGTTTATGAAGTAAATATGACTAATGCACAAGGCCAGTCTGGTGTTGTTAAAATGGATGAAAAAGGCGGAGATGCTTCGTCTAAATAAGGAATAAATATTTTTGTACAACTATCTATCTGAAAGAAGCTCCGCAATGCGGGGCTTTTTTTGTGTTAACCCTAAATTAATTTAATTTTTATAGTATTGAACACCAATAACTTAATGTTCAATGTAGCGTAGACAGTTTTAAAGGCTTGTAATATATTATTCTACAATGCCTTGCTGATTGTACCACCTCAGAGAGCATACATAATTATGGAAAAACCTATTTCACGGCTTATGCACGGTGTAGCTGATTTTGCTTATATTCCTGCGATTTCTATACTACCGGAAGCAGTTGGCTTCAAACAAGAGAAATCAGCAGTTAATTTATGCCGAGCCCTTAGTGGCGGCCTTTTAGCTACCGGCCTTATGACTCGTGCTGAATGGGGGTTGGTTAAGGTAATACCTTTTAAAGCGCACCTTATGAGTGATGTTGCTGTTGGTTTGTTTACTCTGAGTGCCCCATGGCTGTTTGGGTTTGCAAATAATAAAAAAGCATGTTGCACATTTCTAGCTATGGGCGTAAGCAATGTATTAGCTGGGCTGCTCACTAAAGACGAAGAAATGGAGTGATAGCTTTTTGACGAAGAAAATACTTTTGTCCTTTGCGATACCCGTCCTAAAAAAGTAAAGCCACCTAGCTAACAAGGTGGCTTTACTTTTTTAGGACGGATTGGTTTTACTTACTGGAGTAGCAGTAATTAAATATTAATTGGTAGCACTGTTTGCTGCAGTTATCTTATCTATTCGTATCCATTTCATACCGGCTGCCTCAGCAGCTTTTACACCTGGCTCACCATCTTCAAAAACGAGGCAGGAGGGCGGTTCAACACCAAGTAGTTCTGCTGCACGTAAAAAAGGATCAGGATAAGGCTTACCTTGTGGTGTTTCACCGGCACAAACTAACGCTTCTACAAGGGAGTCAATACCTAACACCTCTAATGTTTTTTTTATCATTTTTCTGGAACCTCCCGATACTACTCCAATTTTTAGCTTTCCTGCATTCGCTTTCAGATGATCTACTACGAACTGAATGGGCTTCGTTTTCTCAATAAACTCTTCGTAAAACAAATCTGATTTTAATGCTTCAAACTCAATGGGATCAAAGTTGCTGTTGTATCTTTTATTGATTTCTTCCACCACAGCTGGAATGGGCAAACCTGCAAATTCATCTATAATGGCAGGATCAATCTCTACGCCACGATCTAAAGCTACTTTAACATAAGTGTCTTTATGAGCTTGCATGTTATCAGCGAGTGTACCATCGCAGTCGTATAATAGGGCTTTAAAATCTCCTTTGGCAAGATCAGTGAGTGCTTTATATTTATAGTGGTTATTACTTTCCGTATTCATTATGTATTATTTTATTTCTGACAAATATAATACAATTGCCGTAATCCATTTTCTTGTCTTTATACTGAACCTATAGCTTCTTTTGTAATATAAGAGGCAACAAACAGTTTCTACTTATTTAGTTATAATTGAAGCTGGCAAAATAAAGTTTATAAAGAGTAGTTTGTTTTGCCTCCCCTTACCAGGAATGGTAACAGAAAGCGACTGCAGAAGGTGAAGTGTTGCTACCGAAAGCTGAGACTGATCTTCTTACTAATAAGTGTTTAAAACTTTCATAGGAAAAGCTGCGTGTAAAACCAAGCAACAGGTACTTTAAAGAAAAGAGCGTGAAACAGGCAGGGTAATGTAATAATTAGCATCTAACCCTTCCAATCCAATCTACGGCATCCTTGAAAGAGCTAAACCATTCGAATTCAACAGAGGAATGGTATATAACCTTAAATTCATTGATGGTTTCCTCGAACTTAAGAATGTTGCTGATGTCATTAATAAGAATACGGGCAATTTTTTTTAAGGAAGCGCAAAGTACAATTACCGAGGCTACTTTACGGATAACGCGCCTTAGTTCGTTTAGAGGCATACCAACCAGCTTGTTAGACTCCATTACCCAAAACTCAACAGAATATTCGTAAAGATATTTAATTAGAAGTTTAACCCCTTCCTTAAATTCTTCTTTGGTTGGCCGCCGTAACCATTCAGAGTACATTAAGTTTATCGAGTCGTCAACCCATATATGAAGATAACTTCCATGATACTCTGTCATGTCTCTGATTTTTTTACATGATTAATTAAAAGTATAGTTTTAAAAATACAATAAATATTAATTGTATATAATTATAGTGTAAAATATTTGGAAAATATTTAGTTAATAGGTGTTGTTTGATGGTTAATGAATAGCTTCTATAACTACCGACAAGGTTTGCCATAACTCAAAATATTAACATTACATTGTAATGACAAATGTACACTACGGATAGGTTTAACTAGGTAACAGGTTCTTTCTGCTAAAGCAGAGGAGCAGGTACAGATATATTTAATAGTAGCTTTATCAACTAGAATTTAGTTTTGATAAATACAGAACATATTATTCAGTTGTAAAGCTGTAGACTAATGCGAGGGGCAACGATCAAGGAGTTCTGCCACTTGTTGCATTGTATAACGCTCATTGCTGTTTCCGAAGTTCGTCTGGATATAGTTTAGCAGGTTTGTCATTTCATCTGCTCTTAGTGCTTCAACACCAGGCATTTCCTGGTTATACTCCTGGCCATTTACTACAATAGGGCGGTTAATGCCATGTCTGACTAGGCAAGGCAGTTGAGTGCGGTGTTTCTGTATATAGTCTGATTGGGCCAGGGGAGGAATAACACCACGAAGGCCAGTGCCGTCTTCCATATGGCAGCTGGCACAATTAGCCGTGTACAGTCTTTGGCCTTGGTTCTGCTTTTCTGTAAAGCACTGGGTAAGGGTAGCGAGGGCAAAGAAGCCCGCCACTACCGCTATAGATCTATTTCTTCTCATTATTCTCTTCTTGCAGTAGCACGGGTATATCATTAATCAGTCTATCCACTTGTGCAGCATCTGTTCCATCATAAATGCCACGTATATGACGGTTCTCATCTACCAGTACAAAGGCTCCGCTATGTACAAAGCCTCCGGCTTCACTTTCGTCCTCCATAGCAGATACCAGGTACTTTTGGGCAACACTGTAAATGCTGTCTTTCTCCCCGGTTACAAAACGCCATTTATCGCTGTTTACGCCTAAGCGAGCTGCATATTCGTTCAGCACAGCCACAGAGTCGTGCTGAGGGTCTATGGTGTGTGAGAGTAGCATAACCTGCGGTGTGTCTTCAAACTGTTCATACACGCGAAGCAGCTGGCTCTTCATTTTAGGACAGATAGTGGGGCAGGTGGTGAAAAAGAAGTCAGTAACATATATTTTGCCGGCAAATGTCTCATTAGTGACTTGCTGGCTATCCTGATCCACAAAGGCAAACTCTGGTATTTCTGGGTATAAAGTATCGGCAACAGTCTGTCCGTTTACCTCACGTTCTACTACCTCACGCTCTCCTAATATTGGCAGTTTCTGCTCTCCTGTGTTATTGTTTCCGCAACCGATAAGAACAGTGCTTGCAAAAACTGCGGCTCCTGTTGCCATTCGTGTTAAGTAACTGTATTTATTAATTTTGTTCATACTGTCGGTACGTTGTCTGGGCAACATCAATGGTGCTGTCCATTTTAAGTTTCACTTGGTTAATAAGGTTTAGTTGTTCCTGCAGGTACTGCATAGCTAATTGGTGCTGTAATGTATCAGGTGCTTTATACTGGTGCATCCAACCCATCATAGCTTCGTCAGCCTGATTTAAGCCTTTAATCTGTTGCGAGAGCAAATTTGTAACACTTGTATCGGTTGTTTGTGTTTCCAGTGTGTCACGAAGTTTACGCAGATTGAGTCGCAAGCGGTAAATAGTACCCATTTTTGCCATTGATTCATTGTGCACACGCATTACCTCGTTTTCAAACTCCTGCTTTTGCTCTTGCTCCGACGGACCAGAATTACAGCGTATCAGTAGCGCAAAGGACAAAAAAAAGTATAGCAAGTATTTCATAAGGTTGAGGAATTAAAGTTCAGTAAGGTTTTTAGAATGTAAGTGAAGAGTTACTGTTTCTTTCATCGAACTATCGTATACACAGCAACGCAATGCTTAAGCTTTAGGAAGAAGAGAATCTATCATAAAGGTATTTGTAAATATTGCGACCTGTTGATTTTGTGCATAAACAAGGTTGCAACGCGGGAAAAACTCCAATTACTGATGTTATGAAGGCAGGCTTCTGGAAAAGGTGAATACTCATCTGGTAGATGAAAGAAGGACTGATTCCGATGATATGTTTCCAGAACATGCCACAAAGGTAAAGCCGCATGCTGGCATGTGCAAGTATTGTAACTTATATCCCTCTACTGCTACTCTTCATTACCAATTAGTCAGTTATCATTCCTATTTAAAAAGTGCTGATGTTGCTTTGTATGATGAGAGCATTAAACTATTTGTTAAGCGCTTGAGCCGCCTTAGCTGAGTCAAACTTGCAAACATAGCAATATTCTTATGCCAATGCCTTGGTGATAGAAAAAGCGATTGTTGATGCAGATGACAGGCTTTATTCATGTCATCAGGTAAATATAAGCAGGTTTATAGACAAGGAGACCTTGTTTATACAGAAGGAAAGGGAGCAGTTATGGTTTCAATATCTTTATAAAAAACAAGTGGTACTGGAGCAATACAGTACCACTTGTTTTTTATAAATACATCCCAAAGATGTGGACCTATGGAGAATTAACTTGAAACTGTAGTCTTTACTTTACTCTCTTCAGCAATTATTGCTTCTTGTTCCTGACTAAGGTCAAAGCCAGAGCCATTAATGTCAGGATAGGCATGCATGCTGTGCTCATGTATGTCAAGCCCTTCGACTTCCTCTTTTCTGGATACCCGGATACCCATGGTCATTTTTAAGGCATACCACACTACAAAGGCAAATATAAAGCTGAAAGCACCTACTGTCCCAACGCCTATAAGCTGGCTGATAAGCTGATCTACACCAGCTAAAGTACCGAAAAGGCCTACAGCAAGGGTGCCCCAGATTCCACATAACAAGTGTACAGAAAGAGCCCCAACAGGATCATCAATTTTTAGTCGATCAAATATAACAACGCCAAAAACAACTAGTGCACCAGCTATCAACCCAATTACAACAGAGTCTGTTACCCCCATCTGGTCAGCACCTGCAGTAATGCCTACCAGACCAGCAAGAATACCGTTCAATACCATCGTAATGTCGCTTGATCTGAACATAAAAAGAGATACAATACAACCACCTATGGCACCTGCTGCTGCGGCAAGGCTGGTCATAACCAATACTCTGGATACAGCGCCTGGATCAGCAGAAAGTACAGATCCACCGTTAAAGCCAAACCAGCCTAACCAAAGTATGAAAACACCTATAGTAGCAAGCGGGATGCTGTGGCCAGGAATAGGCTTGATTTTGCCGTCCACGTATTTACCAATTCTCGGTCCTAGCAACAAAATGCCTGCCAATGCACCCCAGCCCCCCACAGAGTGAACAATGGTGGAACCGGCAAAATCATAGAAAGGAACTGCTAACGTATTTAGGAAGCCGCCTCCCCATTTCCACATCCCCACAATGGGATAACAAAGGCCAACAAATAAAACAGAGAAGATCATGAAGCTTTCCAACTTCATGCGCTCTGCCACTGCGCCAGAAACGATTGTTGCTGCTGTTGCGGCAAACATGCCCTGGAATAAAAAGTCAGTCCAGAAAGTATAGCCTTCGTTGTAGGCTGAGGTTTCGCCACCTTCCGGAAGCGAAACACCGAAACCAGAGAAGCCAAAGAAGCTACCGGCAAAACTTTCACCTGGGTACATCATAGAGAATCCCCATAGTGTATAGGTGATCAGCCCGATAGGAGGAACCATGCTGTTTTTGAAAAGGATGTTCACCGTGTTCTTTGATCTGGTAAGGCCTGTTTCCAGTGTGGCAAAGCCCAAGTGCATGACAAATACCAGGAAGATGGAAACCATCATCCAGACATTGTTTACAACGAACATTTCTTGTGACATGGATTTAAAAGTTTAGTTAAAAGATTGATGTTAGATTAAGTCGTTTTAAGGTGATGCTGGTGGTGTTAAAGGGCTAGTTCACCAACTTCTCCATTGCGGATGCGGATAACAGACTCTACATCCATGATAAAAATTTTACCATCGCCCACTTTGCCGGTGTTGGCAACCCGTAATATGGTAGAAACAACATCTTTCGCATGATCTTCTGTTACTACTAACTCTATCTTGGTTCTGGGAATGAAGCCTACATTATAAGTTGCACCCCGATAAGTTTGGGAAGAACTGTGCTCAAGGCCAAAGCCTTTAACTTCATAAGTTGACATGAAAGGGATACCAATCTCAGTTAATGCTTCATAAACATCTTCAAATTTGGATGTTCTGATGATCGCTTCAATCTTTTTCATAAGGTAGAATTAACATTACATGCCGTTTTTGCAAGGGTGTTTTGAAATTATTATACTAAATTACTGTTTTGACCTATTTAAACAATAGGGTGTGTTTAATTTTTTGTTATAAATATAAGATAAGGGTGTTTTTTTTCAGGAGGGTATTTAAAACTCGTGGTTGGTATTTTTGCGTTATAGCTTAAGGGAATGTTTTGTCTTTAGGTTATTTGCCACTGTACTTTTAGAGTTTCAGGCTTTACATATCTTGCTTCAGCTTTAGTGACTATTTATGAAACTAATCTGTTTCAGCTGTGTAGTTGTATAATACAGCATGCAGGTTTTTTAAACCTACTCCGCTCTTTTTGGTAGAGGTGTAGCCTCTGTACTTTTATATAAATAAGAGGAGAGATGAGTAATGATTTGTGCTCTCAGTTCAAACCTGAAGCAGTTATGACTTTAGAAAAGTAGTGGCTTGTTGTATAGTAGCAAAATCCGTAAAAGCCATTAGCTTTTATTCCGCTACATATGCATGTAACTGTTGCTTAACGGACAAAAAAATAGCGCGGACTTATAATCCGCGCTATAAGATGCTACTAAACTAGAGCTAAACTGTAACAGCTTGCTTGTTCAGGGACTTTAAAACCTGTATAACATGGTTCATCATTTCATCTGTTATATCCAGGTGTGTCACGAAACGGATCATTTGAGGACCGAAACTGCTAGCCCTGATGTTTTCATTGGCCAATGCCTGCACAAAAGCAGCATCTGTGTACATGCTGTTAAGCTTAAAAATGACAATGTTAGTTTCAACAGGCAACACACTTTCCACATAATTCGACTGCAACAGTATTTCTTCAAAGGCCTTCGCTTTACGATGATCTTCCTGTAAACGCTCCACATGGTTATCTAGAGCATAATTGCAAGCTGCAGCAAGATACCCTGCCTGGCGCATGCCGCCACCTAATACCTTTCGTATTCTACGCGATCTAGATATAAACTCTCTGCTACCCAACAACACCGAACCAACTGGTGCCCCTAAGCCTTTGGAGATGCAGATGGAGATGCTGTCGAAGTACTTTCCATAGTCCACAGGATTTTCGTTTGCAGCTACCAATGCATTGAACACACGGGCACCATCCAGGTGTAAAGCCAGGTTATGACGCTGACATACTTCGGCAATAGCGGCTATTTCATTTAATGTATAAAAAGAGCCTCCTCCTTTGTTACATGTATTTTCCAAAGCCACGAGCTTTGTCTCAGGAAAATGTATGTTGTTGAGTGGGCGAATATAATACTCAACCTGAGCAGGTTTCATTTTGCCACGCTCACCCTGTACAAGAGCTACTGAGGCAGATGAATTGAAAGCAATGCCACCTCCTTCATATTGGTAAATGTGAGCTGTCTGGTCACAGATGACCTCTGTTAAAGGTTCCGTATGGGCTTTAATGGCTATTTGGTTCGTCATAGTGCCGGAAGGGCAGAAGAGGCCAGCCTCTAACCCAAACATGGCTGCAGCTTTTGCTTCCAGAGCATTTACAGTTGGGTCTTCCTGATACACATCGTCGCCAACTATAGCTGCAAACATGTATTCTTTCATTTCTGGAGTAGGTTTTGTAACGGTGTCGCTACGCAGGTCTGTTATCAGCATATATAAATTGATTCAGTAAACACTTTACTTTGTAAAAATAATAACTTACTTTTGCCGTTCAAATTAATTATTGCAACGATGGGAGTTACTAGATTAAAAAGAAAAGACCGTAGGAATAAAGCAAGAGCTAACAACAAGCAAGCTAGAATTAAGCAACTGTTGTCTACACCAGTTATCAAGAATGTTGACATGGATGAGCTGAGAGCACAATTCGGCGAAGCTCCAAAAAACAAAGTAGGAGCTACTGAGGCTCCAGCTGGGCAAAGCGAAGAAACTTCAGCTGAGTAATTTCTTATTACGGATAAGTAAGACCATCTGCCTGCCGCTGCTATTCCAGCAATGGCGGCGGCTTACTGGAAAGATATCAAGAGTGCGCCTGACTACGGGTTTGGCGCACTTTTTTATGCTCTTTTGCCTAACTCTATCACCTGTAGGTCCTTCACCTGCCCCGCATCAATAACAAATCTTACCATGGTTCTGATCTTATGAAAGCCATGCTTACCTGCAGCACCTGGGTTTATGTGCAACAGGTTGTTCAGGCTTTTATCTGTTATAACTTTAAGAATATGAGAGTGGCCTGTTAAGAACAGCTGAGGTGGGTTTTCTTTTATCATCTCTCTTACATCAGGATGGTATTTCCCTGGATACCCTCCAATGTGCGTCATCAGAACGTCCAGTCCATTTGCCTCAAAGCGGAGTACCTTCGGGTACAGCTGCCGGATATCCTGCCCGTCTATGTTTCCGTAAACGCCTCGCAATGGCGCTATCTCACTAAGTTTTTCTGATACTTCCACAGAGCCAAAGTCGCCGATATGCCATATTTCATCGCTGTCTTCCAAAAGTCGCAGTATCTGATCATCTATATAACTATGTGTATCGGAAAGGAGGCCAATCTTCATTTTAAGTTTAAAGGTTAAGTGTGTAAAGCTATACTTGGTTTTAGATAGGGAGTTGCAAAAGTGTAGCATTGCGTGAATAGTAAAGTTTTCAGAGATAGTTCTGGCATTGCTAACATGGTTACAGTTTACCTAATGGCTTCTGTTTTACTATTCCAGAGAAACAAGCAATATGCTGTTCGCTCCAAGGCTGCATGTATTTTTTTTTACGTGATGCTCCTTAGTTGTATCTACCTTGCCAGCTGTTAAATAAGGTTACCACCAGAACATCTGCAAGGCAGAACCCGGAAGAACTGGAAGAGTTTCTATCTTTTAAGAAAGAATAAATAGGAGGGGAATAAACATTAGAAAATGTTTATTCCCCTCCTATTTATAATTCACAATTTATATTTTAAAGACCCCATTTGTCTGGTGATTGTCTCCACTGAGCCAGTGTTTCCATAGCGGATTCAGGAATGTAGCCTTGTGCAGCGGCTGCTTCTGTCAGTGAATTATAATTACTCAGGCAATAAAGGGGGATTCCTGCATTACGAAAGTTTTCTTCAGCTATGGCAAAGCCATAAGCAAAGATTGCTACCATGCCCACTACCTCGCCTCCGGCAGCTTTTACTGCTTCAGCGGCTTTCAGAGAACTGCCACCAGTGGAGATAAGATCTTCCACCATGACCACTTTCTGACCTTTCTGCATGCGGCCTTCTATCTGATTGCCCATTCCGTGCTTCTTAGGTTCAGGACGTACATATAAAAAAGGCATGTCTAATAAATCAGCCACAAGGGCACCTTGTGCAATACCTGCGGTGGCTACGCCTGCAATGGCATCCGCCTCGGCATAATGCTGCTTAACAAGCTCTGCCAGTTGCTGTTTTATGTAACTGCGGATGTGCGGGAAAGATAATGTTACGCGGTTATCGCAGTAAATAGGGGAGTTCCAACCGGAGCTCCACTTATACGGTTGTGCAGGGCTTAACTTTACGGCCTCTGTTTCTAACAAATAAGAGGCAACTTTATGTGCTGTGTTCGTAGAATCCATGAGCGAATTTACATAAATATTCATCGTTTTTATGTCGCCTTGTTTTCTTTAAACAGATTTCTTTATTGCTTTGTAAAATTTTGATTCCATCAAAAGCTCCAAATCACATGAACGTTTTTATTAACGATATCCCCCTTATACTGAAAAAAGCCGGTCAGAAGGTCTATAAACATGAGTATGACCTTATTCTGAAGGCTTCCGAGCAGTTCACCTCAAAGGATCTGATAGGGGATGTACTGATCAAAGATGCAGATAATGCACTTATCGATAGGCTTGTGCGGCTGATGGAGGTGAAGAAACTAAAAAAGCTGAAGTCACTTACGCTCATTACTGAGAAGAAGCAGAAGCTGACAGAATACTTGAAAGATCAGTTTAAGATAATAAAGGCAGCCGGTGGTTTAGTGATAAAAGATGGAAAGATATTGATGATTTACCGCCTTGGCACCTGGGACCTGCCAAAAGGAAAGCTTGAAAAGAAAGAAGATGTGGAGAGTGGTGCCTTGCGTGAGGTAGAGGAGGAGTGTAATATACAGGTAGAAATTATTGATAAGCTGCCTAAGACATGGCACTCTTATGCCTACAAAGGGAAAAAGATACTAAAAAGAACGTCCTGGTTTGTAATGAACTGCACCGACGATAGCTTAATGAAACCACAGGCGGAGGAGTTTATAGAGGAGGTGCGCTGGATGACACCTGAGGAGGTAATGGAAGTGCTGCCGAAGGCTTACACTTCCATCGCCTTCATTGTAAGACACTATCTCCAATCTCTGAAATCGGGAAAGGTATAAACTCATCCACATTGCCGCCAAACTTATGTATCTCTCTGATGATGGAGGAGTTGATAGCTGCGAGTCTTGGCGAAGTGATCAGGAAAACTGTTTCCAGATTATTAAACACATGGCGGTTAGCTTGCGCAATAGTGTTTTCGTACTCAAAGTCAGTTGTGTTTCGCAGGCCGCGCAATAAAAAATTAGCGTTTGTCTCACGTGCAAACTCAGCTGTGAGCCCCTTGTAAGACTGCACTGTTATAGTGGGATGATCTTTAAATAAATTAGAGATTATCTCTACCATGCGCTCTACAGGAATGTAGCGCTGTTTACTGCTGTTGTTTCCTACAGCTATGATCAGCTCATCAAAAAGCTTGGCACCTCGCATAACCACATCATGATGGCCGTTGGTGAAAGGGTCGAAGGAGCCTGGGAACAAGGCAATTCTTTTCATGTGGTTTATTCGCAAAAATGAAGGCTATATAATTCAAAATAACGGTACTCGAACAGGTCGTCGAACTTATAGCTGTAAGCTACATCAGCAGGTTTCCTGCCGAAACGCACCTGCCGGATATATTTTTGCAGAATGTTAAACAGCGAAGAATCATGGGTAATATCGCCCCAGACAGTTATTGTTTCTGTTTCAGGGTTTAGTTTTTGTTCCTGCATAACAAACACCACGAAGTAGATAAAGTCCTCCGGGCTTAAATAATGGAAGATATTACAGAACTCCAGACCGCTTTGGCTGACTACCAGCATTGTAACATAATTACGTTGTACATAAGCGTAAAGGCAACGCTCATTTTTTCGCCCTGCCTGGTGTAGCACGCTTTGAATGAGTGCACTGGTAAGGTGTACCAATTGTACAGGGCGTTCGGGAAAAATGTTGTCTACTGTTTGCTGTAGTATCATGTCAATAGCAAAAATATTTACTGCTTCCAGGTTGTTGTGCCTGTACGAAAACACCAGGTTTTCCTGCATATTAAGGTCGCTGTGCAGGCGCAGGTAGTCTGTTTTGTGGGTAGGGTCGTAAAGCGTTTCAGGTATCAGTGTAAAGTGCTGATTGCTGTAAGACACACGGATAGCATTCCAGCCCTGTTCCTGCAATAGTGGGTTTTCAGCAGTTATTAACTGCAACTGCTCTGCTATCTGCTGTGGTGTAAAAACAGACAGCAGTTCATAGTCTTCCAGCACAACGAATTTATTGCGATCAGTATTCACTACTGCTATCCGGATAGACCTGGGGCTAATAGTGAGGTATAAATTACAATAAGAAGACTGCGTTATTTTAAACGCTTCATCTTTAATCTTGTGTGAAAGCCGGAAGTGTGTGCTGGTGGTGTTCAATGTATAAATTAGCTAAATAGCAGTTCCTTTTTCAGTTTGGTCTGTACTTCTGCAAGTATATAAAATTTATAGCAAAAGGCAGCACTATAGCAGCTAGGGTAAAAAGTTGTTGTCGAGGCCCAGCAGGTCGTCCAGCGAGAAGAGGTGGTGTAGTATATGATGCTTATTTTGCCTTTCAATTTTCCTTATTTCATCTAGTGTCAGGTACTGAACATGTTCAATGAGTTGATTGTCAGGAGGTAGTTCTGGGTCAAAACCTGTTGCCACTCTTTCTCCTTTTGTTCTTACTTCAAAAAACATCTCCACGGCATGTAGAGGCTCTTCCATAAACTCATTTAAGAACAGAAACCTGCTAACATCAATCTCAAGCCTTGTTTCTTCAAGAAACTCCCGCTTCAGGCAATCTTTAATGCTTTCGCCGTAGTTAAGCCCTCCTCCAGGCGGTGCCCAGAAAGCGGTGTTGTTTACAGTTTGCTGATGTTGTACCAGTAGGAGTTTGTTATTTTTAATACAAATGCCGCACACGCGCACTCTAAGTTTGTGAGCATAACCGGCAGCGTTAGGGTTTAAGTTGTTCATGTTTGGGAACTATGGGTATAGGTGGTACTTTTGCACCATGATTACAATGGAAAATAAAACTACTGATTTTGCAACTAGCGTTCGCAAGAAATTCGAAAGCCAGGGCTACACAAAGCTTTTAGGCTTTAACGTAACAAGCATAAGCGATGGCGAAGTAGAAATAGAACTACACTTGAACAAGAGCCACATGCAGCACCATGGTTCTGCACATGGCGGTTTAATTGCTTCTATGGCTGATACTGTGGCTGGTTTTGCCGCCATAAGCGTGGTGCCGGAAGATCATTATGTGGTTACTGCCGAGATAAAAGTGTCTTATTTTTCACCTGGCATAGGTGATAAACTTGTGGCTAAAGGTTATGTAATAAAGAGAGGTAGGAAGCTTAACTTCTGTGAGGCTGAGATTTATGCTGTTAAAGGAGATGAGGACCCAAAGCTTATAGCAAAAGCTTCTGCTACAATGGCTACTATAACTCCTAAGTAACCCTTTGTCAGGTTATGAGCTTTTGATTGAATTACTGTGGGGCCTCCAAAGAGAAGGAGGATGTTTCTGTTACAGTAAGCCAGGTTTCTTCGAAGAAGAAAGTTTGAACGCCTTCGAGTATAACCTGGCTTACTGTATTTAAGGAGCTGACTAAACTCCTTGGTTAAAGGTTGGGTTGATTAGCTGTAACCGAAACAATATTATTCATAATCACCACAATTATGAATGGCAGGAAGGAGCTAAGATGGTTACTTTTTTGTTGATACAATGTTGTTTGGCTTGAATTCAGCAAAAATCTGTTAAGCTCAACAACATAATTCACAACCCTTAATTATAAATCCAAAATAGTGCGTCCTGTAGAAGCTTTAAGAAACAATTTTCCATTTGAACCTACCGAAGATCAGGCCAGGCTCTTTAGTAAACTAGATGATTTTATTGCACAGAAACAGGAAGAACGCCAAGTCTTTTTGCTGAAAGGCTATGCCGGTACGGGTAAAACAACGGTAGTAACATCTTTAGTAAAGATACTAAACAGCTTTGGCTACAAATATGTGTTGCTGGCACCTACGGGCAGGGCAGCTAAAGTAATGTCGTCTTATAGTGGCAAGCCTGCACTAACTATACATAAGAAAATATACCGGCAAACAGCTAATCCGTATTCCGAGGGACTCTCTTTTACACGCCAGCCGAATAAGCTCGATAATACGATTTACATAGTAGACGAGTCGTCTATGATATCAGATGATAGTGGCTTTGGGCAAAACGGCTTGCTGCAGGATTTATTAGGCTATGTGTTTGAGAAAAAGAACAACAAGCTTTTGCTTATAGGTGATACGGCGCAGCTCCCCCCGGTGAGCCAGGCAGTAAGCCCTTCTCTAGATGCCGGATACCTGAAGCATAACTTCCGATGCTATGTGCAGGAAATTGAAATGAAGCAGGTCATGCGGCAGGCAGAGGAGTCAGGTATCCTGATGAATGCGACAAACCTGCGAAACCAGCTGGGCAGCCAGCAACTGGATATAAAATTATTTACTAAAGGCTGGCGCGATATTTTCAAAATGACAGGTGAGAAGCTGGAAGATGGCTTACGCTATGCTTATGACAAGTTCGGCGTAGAAAACAGCATTGTTATTTGCCGGTCTAATAAAGTGGCAAATATGTATAACCAGCACATCCGCAGAAGCATTTTTTTTGCCGAAGATGAGATTGGAGTAGGGGACTACCTGATGATTGTGCGTAATAACTATTTCTGGCTTCCCAAAGATTCTGATATTGGCTTTATGGCAAATGGTGACTTTGTAGAAATAACGAAGATTATCCGTTACGAAGACATGTATGGTTTTCGATTTGCTGATGTGCGCATACGATTTGTAGATTATCCGGATGCAGAGGAGCAGGAAGTGAAGATTATGTTGGATACCTTGTATACAGATGCCCCTGCTTTACCTACAGAGCAAAATAAAAAGCTCTACGAAGAGGTGCTGCAGGATTATCAGGATATAAAAACAAAGCGCGAGCGCAGTAAAGAACTGAAAAAGAACCCGTACCTGAATGCACTGCAGGTAAAGTTTGCCTATGCATTAACCTGCCATAAAGCACAGGGCGGGCAGTGGCAGGCCGTGTTTGTTGACCAGGGATTTTTAAAAGATGATATGGTAAATGAAGAATTTGCCCGTTGGCTCTACACAGCTTTAACACGTTCATCAGAAGAGTTGTTCTTACTGAACTTTAATCCACAATTATTGGTTAGCTGACAGACGAAACTAGTATATTGCATCGTTTAAATCAAAAAAGTGTATATTAGCGTAAGCAACTGAAAAACCATAACCTTATGAAGAAGTTTATCTTATCCATGGCTATTGCTGCCGTTGCTGCAGGTGGTGCTATGGCACAAACTCAGCCTAAACAAGCTACTGAGCAGACTCAGAAAAAAGAGGGTCCGGCTATTTCTTTTGAAGAATCGGAGCACAACTTTGGAGATATCACCCAGGGTGATGTTGTGGAGCACACTTTCAAATTTACTAATACTGGTACGCAGCCATTAGTAATTGAGCGTGTGTCTGTAACATGTGGCTGTACTACTCCAAACTGGACTAAAGAGCCTGTAATGCCAGGAAAGACCGGTTTTGTGACTGCTAAATTTAATAGCGCAGGTAAAATGGGACAGCAGAAAAAAGCTATCACTGTTCACTCTAATGCTGCTGATGGGGCTGCTTACGTGTACATTGTAACAAACATCAACGCTAAATCAACTGCAAGCGCAAATAAATAAGCTGCTTAGTAAGTAGATACCTAATAAAGAACAGAAAGCCCTCCGGTAGAGACCGGAGGGCTTTCTGTTCTTTATTAGGTATGGCAACCTGTTTACTCGACCAGTTTTATGAAAATGTTTATAGCAATACAGTGATTTGGTGTTTGTTAATTTCTGTGTATTTTAAATATAAGTATAGGTGGTTAATAGGTTAGCCTATAGTAAGATACAAAAATGAAGAAGCAGATACTCTTATTTCTTGGGATCGTTTGTTTTTTCTTTCAAACTGCTTTTTCACAGAAGCTGGGGGAGGAACATAAACATGAGATCTGTGCCGGGTATGGTGTGCTTTCTTTACAGGTAATAGGTAACTATTTTGGCAACTTCTTTATCGAGTTTTTTAGGAACCGGGCAGGATATGAGTTCTGCAGGTCCTGTTATGCTAGGCTACAATTATGGGGCGGGCAAAAGAATCTCAGTAGGTGTTACAGGATCTTATACTACCTTTTCGGCACGATTCAAGGAAAGTGGAGATTTAGATTTTAGTAACAGGTACTTTACATTAATTCCCAGAGTAGATTATCATTGGGCTAAGCGGGATAATGTAGATGTGTACTCGGGATTAGGTTTTGGTGCCAGCTTGTTGCATACACATTATAACGAAGGCAGAACAAACGCACAAAGCATAGGAGCGGCAATACAGGTAAATTGTGTGGGTATTCGTGTAGGCAAAAAAGTCGGAGGCTTTTTGGAGATGGGCTTTGGTTTTAATGGCTTAGTTAATGGAGGAATAAATACACGGTTTTAAAAGAGAAGAGCATCCTTCATAAAGATGCTCTTCTCTTTTATTAGTTATAGTGCTTTAGAAACAGCGTAAAACAAGGCTCCCCAACCAACAATCAGCAAAGTGCCGCCTATTGGCGTTATAGCGCCCAACCAGGTTATACCAGTCATGCATAAGGTGTAAAGTGAGCCTGAAAAAACAAGAATACCCAAAAAGAAGCACCAGGCAGCTACCTGTAAAGCAGGCTGTTCCACTTTAAAAAGAAGCAACCCTACAGCCAGCAGTGCCAAAGTGTGGTACATCTGGTATTTTACGGCAGTTTCGTAGGTTTCCATGCGGCCACTTGCCTGCAACAAAGGTCCGAGTGCGTGGGCTCCGAATGCTCCGAATACTACACTTAAGGCACCAAGTAAACTTGCAGTAAGAAGTATGATTTTTTGAGACACGGCAGTATTATTATGAATTAATGATATGTTCCTAAGTACAAGCAAAGGTACAACAGCCAAGATTAAAACGGCATTACAATCACAACTAATAATTCAACATCCGTTGCCTTGAAGCCTATAACTTTTTAAACAAGTTTGGGTAATCAGATATAATTCCATCCACTCCTAACTGCTTTAGCCTCTTCATTTCTTCCAGATCGTTTACTGTCCAAGGAACGACTTTTATCCCTTTGTCGTGGCACTTTTTTAGGAGATCTGCATTTACCAGTTTATAGTATGGGCTGTAAACTGTAGGGGTGAAGCCAAGCTTTTGCAGATTAGCTTCCAGACTGTTTGTGTTCTCAACCAATAAAGAAGACTTTATACCCGGATAGCGTTTGTGTAATTCCTGTAGTGTACGTGGGTCGAACGACTGAATGATAACATAGGGAGTGACATTCTTTTGTTCTACTACATCCATTACCTGTTTCACATATGCATTTGGTGCCGGATGAAACTTGCCATCGCCGGTGGGCTTTGATTTTGTTTCGATATTGTAAAAAGGCTGTGGTAGGTTATGTTCTTTTATATAAGCCTGGGCAGAATCTATTACCTCCGACAGAAGGGGCTTATAAGCCTTTAGCTTTTGCTGTTGAGGAAAGTTATTGTAGGGTTTAGAACCAACATCGAACTTCTGGATGTCACTGTAGTTCATCTGGTACAGCACATACTTCTCCTTATCAGCCTTAGGTATTTCATCGCCTGTTGGGGTAAGGGAATATGCCCTGTTTATGTACGGATCGTGCGATAGAATTACCTGGCCATCTTTTGTAACATGGGCATCCATCTCTAAGGTGGTAACACCTAGTTCCAGTGCCTTACGCATAGCAGGAACTGTGTTTTCAGGCATCAAGCCCCGGGCACCACGGTGTCCTTCTGTATCAAAGGCTGGTAAATCCACAGGTTTTGGGAGAGGTGTTTCTTTAGGAAAAGTATAAGCTGTTGTCAGAAACAAAGCTGCAAATGAGTACTTCAAAAAAGGGTGCATAGTTAAAACTGTTCATGATTGCTTAAAATTAGTTATTTGAGGTTAAGCAGACTTTCAAATCAAGAATCTTAACAATTTCTTTACCGCACATCATAATATGCTTTACCCGATGGAAACTACAAGCTCAGGCTATTGCTAACAATGGCCTGAGCTAAAAATAAGTGGAGAAAATAAAGTCTTATTCTTCTTCTCCATTCAGAGCATCAAAAATCTGTTGTTTAAAGTCTTTCAGGTTGTCGTACCGGGTCAGGTCTATGGGTTTGCCTTTTGCTTCTAACTGTTCTGCTATAGCCAAGGCTACTTCTAGTGGCTCCACTTCTCTGCCCAATAGGTCTGCATTCCAGTCCGGGCCAAGAAGAAGACTATCGGCATACATGCCTACGCACCAGTTTTCCAGAAACTCTACCAAGCTAATAGATTCTGTTTCGTAGTCAGCCCAGTCATCTTCAGCACATGCCGCAGCGCCAGCCTCCTCAGACCAGAATAAAATAACTTCTGTTTCTTCATACTCATTAGAGTTAGAAGTTGCCCAGGCATCGTCTTGGGATAGACCCCACACAATGCCAGAATCAACAACTCGCTCTATAAATGTCTGATACTTGTCCTCGTTTGCTGTTGTTTTCTGCTGCATTGTTTCAATAGTTTTTATAGGTTATAAATATGGTACGAATTCCATAAAATGACGATTGCAAAATCATCTTTCTGCTTTATTTGCTGTAGTCACGGGCTCCGAAAATGCCGCTGCCAACTCTAATCATGGTGCTTCCTTCCTCAATGGCTAGTTCCCAATCTGATGTCATGCCCATGGATATTTCCTGAAAATCAGGATTGGCAAAAAAGAATGTCTCTTTTAGTTGTTCAAAACACTCCCGTAGGTAGCGAAACTCCTTGCGAAGTTTATTGATGTCTTCTGTGTTTGTCGCAATTCCCATTACGCCAGTAATTCGGATGTAGTTCATATTACGGTACTCTTCAGACTGAAGCAACGCTACAGCCTCGTCGTATGACATACCGAATTTGGTATCCTCATCAGCAATAGAAATCTGTAGCATGCAGTTGATAGGAGAGGTACGGTTCAGTTGCTCTGAACGCTTATTTATCTCTTTCAGAAGTTTCAGGCTGTCTACTGACTGAATGGTGTCTACAAAAGGGGCTATATACTTTACTTTATTTGTTTGCAGGTGACCGATTAAGTGCCAGTTTATATCATGAGGGAGGTGTTCATACTTCTCCATGAGTTCCTGTACTTTATTCTCTCCGAACAGGCGCTGACCAGCTTCATAAGCTTCTTTTATGTTCTCTACAGGATGCGTTTTGGAAACAGCCACCAGGCGGCAGTCAGTGGCTTTGAGCTTTTCGTCGAAGTAGCGGATGTTGTTCGATATAGACATTATGAATTATTCTTCTTTTGATTATCAGCTTAATTTAAAATATTTTAGAACCATTTCTTACTGCTGAACTGGTTTTCCTTACAAACATATAGAAGTATTCCATTAGTCTTCCAGCACATTGGTTATAAAAGTATTTTTCAGGAACATCCAGATTAAGAGCAGAAAAATAGCCCATTTCAAGTATACCTGGTAATAGTCGCGGGTGTCGCGGAAGCGCTTTTCTGTGATTTCGGTTCTCTCTAATTTATTAATGTTCTGGAAAACAGCCTGTAAGGCATCTCTGGTATCGGCCCGGTAAAAGTTTCCTGTGCCAATATTAGCTATTTCACGCAGGCTACTCTCATCAAGGTTAGTCTCGACTAGTATTGTTTTACCTGTTTCATCAGTGTAAGGTACCTGCCCGTCTTTACCGATACCAATGGTATAAAGTTTTATGTTATAGCCATAGGCTAAACGGGCAGCCATTACAGGATCCAGATTACCGGCTGTGTTTTCTCCGTCGCTGATAAGTATGATAACTTTGCTTTTTGCCTTAGAGTCTCGCATGCGGTTTATGCCTACGGCCAATGCACTGCCTATGGCTGTTCCGTCGTTAGGTATCATTCCAAACTCTATAGAGTTTATGCTTTCGCGCAATAGCTTGTAATCAGTAGTGAGGGGAGCCAGAGAGTAAGCATCCCCTGCAAAAATAACTAAGCCAATTCTATCCTGTACACGGCCTTTGATAAAGTCTTTAGCAACTTCTTTAGCAACATGCAGGCGGTTTGGCTTAAAATCCTGCAGCTCCATGGAACTCGAAACGTCCAACACCAGCATAATATCTATTCCTTCTGCTGTTTGTTCCACCTGTTCGTTTACCCGCTGTGGCCTTGCCAGTGCTACAAGAATCAGCATTATAAAGAGAATGAAAATTACGTTGGGTATATGACGAAACAGGCTGCTCCACTGAAACCTTATGCTACCCTCAAACATGGCCACATTTAGCTTGTTACGGGAGTTAAGGGTAAACAGAAACTTAAGCAGAAATAGCAGTGGTGCGACCGGTAAGGCATACAGCACCAAGGGGTAGACCCAGTCAAAGGACATCAGGGTGCTATAGCTAAACCACTCCAGGTTCAGCCAGTCCCACATGCCATCACTTATTTTTAGCATTTTTTGTTAACTCACGATGCGTTTTATAACGGCGTTTGGCAAAGCGGCGCAACATGCTCAGGGCTTTTCTTGTTTCAGGGTCTGTTTCTGAGAGCAGGTTGCCATATATGGCCCTGTCACAAAGCCTAAGAGAGGTATTTACCTCTTCGTCGTCGTTATAGTATTCTACAATTTCTTTAGTGGTGAAGGAGTTAATGGCGCTTCGCTCCAGCCTTGTCAGATAGTTTTTCCAGAGCGCTACGGCTTTCTCCATACTCTGTGCTGAACCTGATTTTACAAAACGGTCTACATGAGAAGCATAGCGGGAGACAAAGTACAGGTGGTCCTTACGCAGCCGGTATAAATTGTATTTGATCCGGATGGCCTGCCCGAAAATAAACCATATCAGGGCCAGGAAAGCCAGACCAGCCACTATCCATAGTAAGAGGTAAGGCCAGTTAAAGCGCTCTTCTACCTGTACTAAACCTGTTTGAGCTTTTACTAAAAGCGGCTCCTGCACATTGCTTACCAACTGATGTAGTATTATTCGGTTTGTGTCTGAGGAAACCGTTAATGTATCTTGCTGCTGCAGCACATACACAGGAACAGATAAAAACTGCACTGCCTGCGTTTCAAATGTTCTTAAAATATAAACAGCGCTATCGGTACTAATGCCTGCCTTGGTAACAGTAGGATAGAAGTATTTGCTTACCAGTTCGAAAGGAGCAAAGCTGTAGTTGGAGTCTGGTAAAATAACCTCCTGTGCAGCCGGGTGATGATGCACCAATCTATACTCTATCAGTTCCCCCAGTTTAACGGAGTCTTTGCCAAAGTTTCCTAAAGGTTTAAGTACCTGTTGCCCCGATGCCATCCACGGCAGGAAGCACAAAACGATGAACAGGATATAATTACGCACTCTTTTTAGTTGTCTTGTTGCGAAGCCTGAACAGGTTTACCAGTTGCAGTACATAGTCTTCATTTGTTTGTATAGCCAAGTAGTTAGCTTGGTATTTCTGGCAGATGCGAACGACCTTTTCCTGGTTCTCTGAATACTGCGCAAAATACTTTTTCTGAAACTCCTCGCCAGAGGTGTTGAGCCAGATCGTTTTGCCGGTTTCTTTGTCCAATACCGGCACGATGCCTAAGCCAGGCAGCTTTCGCTCCCGCATATCAAGCAGTTGAATTACAATAAGGTCATGCCGCTTGGCAAGTGTAGACAGTTCCTTTTCATAATTCACATCAATAAAGTCTGAGATCAACAGTATAATGCTTCGCCTTTTGATAATATCCAGGGTCAGCTTTATACCAGAAGCGAGATTTGTTTTACTGGACTTAGGCTCTAATTCGTTCAGCGCTTTTATAATTGTATAAGCCTGTTCAATGCCTTTAGAAGGCTTTATGTATTTTTCCTTTTGATCGGAGAAACAGACAATGCCAATTTGGCTTTGCTGCCTAGCTGCTGATAATGCCAGCACGCCACAAATCTCTTTGCCTACATCTAATTTTTGCTGCTTACCTGTGCCGATAGTCTGGGAACCGCTTACATCTAGCATCAGAAATACCGACTGCTCTTTTTCCTCTCGATAGGTTTTAACAAATGTACCATGTCCTTTGGCCGATACGTTCCAGTCTATAGAACGCACATCATCGCCATACTGGTATGCACGTACATCATCAAACTCCAGCCCTGTACCTTTAAACACAGAGTGGAAGTCGCCCTGCATTTGCGAGGTAACAGCTTTTCTAATTCTTATCTCGTACTTTCGCAGCTTTTGAACAAGCTCTTTCATACCTTTGTGCCGTAGCGTCAGATTTTAAAATTATTACTTATTCCTGTATTTTACATCCGTGAAAAGACTTTTCTATATACTTTTTTGCCTTTTATGCTGGGGCTGCAAAAACCAGAGCGATGAAATGCCTGAAAATATGGTGCCAAGGGAGAAAATGGTGCAAATTTTAGCTGATGTGCATACCCGCGAAGCTCAGATTGAGCGTGCCGTTGTTTACCCTGACACTGCCCTAATGATATTTAACCGTGAGGAGAAACAGATTCTGGCTAAGTATGATGTCTCAGAGCAGCAGTTTAAAGAAAGTTATAGCTATTACCTAGACCATGCCGAGGCTATGGATAAACTTTACGAAACAATAGTCGATACACTTGGCGTGAGAGAGACAAAGATAAAGGCAGCTAATGGCAATACTGACCCGGAGGAAAATCCTGAAGTAGTTCCTGCGCAGTAAGGAGCTTGGAAAAGGAGGCAGTAACGCTTCGTTTACTAAGCTTCTATCTAAGCTAGCATGTAAAAACATAGAGTGAAAACATTTTTCCTGCTAATTAACCGAAAGCCTTTTGCCTTGGCGGAAGAGCCTAACTTTTCTCCCTGCTGAGAATAATAAGTAAAGGGAACAGAACACAGCGCACTGCAGAATAAAAGGTCCTTTACCCTGGTGAAATAGGTAATTTGCAAAATAATAGGTAAATAGGGTTTGAGGAACGGCAGCTTAGAAAAAAGTAAGTTTAAATCAATTTACTGCCATTGGGGACTTTAGCAGCAGGTTGAGCCAGTACAATATTCTTATTCTCATCTTCAAAACCCGTCACTAGTATCTCTGACATAAAATTGCCAATCTGCTTCTTGCCAAGATTCGTGACACAAAGCACCTGCCTGCCTACCAGTTCTTCTTTGGAGTATAGCTTTGTAACTTGGGCACTTGTTTTCTTCAGGCCTAAAGGCCCCAGGTCAACCAGCAGCTTATAAGCTGGGCGACGAGCTTCCGGAAAATCATTGGCTTCTACAATGGTGCCTACACGTATGTCTGTCTGCTCAAACTGATGCCAAGTAATAGTTTCCATCGTTTCTTCTGGTGCGTACATAGTTTTATCCTGTTTGGGTTAGAACAGGAAAGTTAATAAATTTTATTAAATGATGAGCTTTAACATTGCCTGGACGTTAATGTTAAAGCTGTTTAGGTGTAAAATCAGCATTATTAGCGGGTAAGTTTTTATAGTATTGGAAATTATTTCTAAATTAAAAGAACATAAATTCCATTGTCATGACAAAAGTCACCGATTCACCCGGATTAAAAAAAGTGCTGAAACCCATTCACCTGTGGGCAATTGCCGTAGGCCTGGTTATTTCGGGGGAGTATTTCGGTTGGAATTATGGGTGGGCAGTTTCAGGTACAGTTGGATTTCTGGTGGCAACGTTGCTTATCACTGTAATGTATGTAACGTTCATCTTTAGCTTCACGGAACTTACATCTGCCATTCCGCATGCTGGTGGCCCTTTTGCTTACTCTTACCGCGCTTTTGGTCCTTTGGCAGGCTTTATCTCTGGCTATGCTACGTTAGTGGAGTTTCTGTTTGCACCACCTGCCATTGCCTTTGGCTTAGGAAGCTATGTGCATTTTCTTTATCCTGCTGTTCCTGTTTTATATACAGCCTTAGCATGCTATGTTCTCTTTATCGGGATAAACTCATTAGGTATCAAAGAGTCAGCCACGTTTTCTCTGGTGGTAACTCTACTGGCGGTGGCAGAGCTTTTACTTTTCATGGGTTTAGTGGCTCCTCATTTCAAAGCTGATAACTTTCTAGCTGATCCTATTCCATTTGGACTGCCGGGTGTTTTTGCAGCTTTACCATTTGCCATTTGGTTTTACCTGGCTATTGAGGGAGTGGCTATGGTAGCAGAAGAGGTAAAAGATCCAAAGCGTAATATTCCGAAGGGCTATATTTACGGGCTGCTCACTTTGGTGTTTCTGGCTTTAGGTGTGATGGTTTTAACTGGAGGCATCACCAACTGGAAAGGGCTCAGTAGCATCGATTATCCTTTACCGGAAGCACTGGGTATTGCGTTAGGGAAGCAAAACAACTGGACAAAGTTTTTTGCCAGCATCGGTTTATTCGGCTTGATCGCTTCTTTTCATGGGTGCATCATAGGGTACTCCCGGCAAGTGTATGCACTGGCACGCAGCGGGTATTTGCCCGCCTTTCTGTCTAAAGTAAATGAAAGGTTCAGAACACCACATTGGGCTTTAGTTGCTGGCGGAGCGGTTGGATGCTTTGCTTTAGTCACGGGTACTACCGACCAGGTAATTATACTATCGGTATTAGGAGCAGTAGTGATGTATATAATGAGCCTGCTGAGCCTTTTTGTTCTGCGAAAAAAAGAGCCTCACCTGGAAAGGCCTTTCAAAGCACCGTTTTACCCTTGGTTTCCTGCCGTCGCTTTAGCTCTATCTCTGGTAAGCCTGGTGGCTATTATGTACTATAATGCCTTCCTGAGCGTAATCTTCTTTTCAGGTCTGGTATTTACATTGAGTATTTACCTTGCATTGGGAAAACATCGGAAAAAGATATCAAACGACGTGTTATTAGAGAAGGTATGATAAGAATTTATACCAATGAGGAGCTTTCTCTTGCGTTCTTAAACAAAGAGTCTTTTATTCATCATCCTGATTCATTCTAATGAAATGAGCTACAGGCAAATTATCCGAAGTCACACTTACTGTTTTGATGACCTTAAAACTGTACTGGCCAAAGCTTCTCCTTTGCGTTCTGGTGATGTGCTGGCTGGCTTAGCTGCTGATACTTATGAAGAACGCATAGCGGCGCAAATAACACTAGCGGATATTCCCCTGAAAAACTTTCTGAACGAAGCTGTTATTCCTTATGAATCAGATGAGGTAACACGCCTTATTTTAGATACACATCATGCGGCTTCTTTTGATCCTATCAGCCACTTTACCGTAGGTCAGCTTCGGGATTGGCTCTTATCAGAAAGTGCAGATACTCTGATTTTACAAAACTTGGCAGCAGGCATAACACCGGAAATGGCAGCTGCTGCCTCAAAACTGATGCGAAACCAGGAACTGATTGCTGTTGCCCGTAAATGTGAGGTTGTTACGCGTTTTAGAAATACTATTGGCTTAAAAGGACATCTTTCTACCCGTTTACAACCTAACCACCCCGCTGACGATGCCCGTGGCATAGCAGCCAGTATTGTAGACGGCCTGCTGTATGGTAGCGGTGATGCTGTGATAGGCATTAATCCGGCTACTGATAACCCTGCTGTTGTTCGGAGTTCACTCGAAATGTTAGATGTGCTCCGGCAGCAGTATGATATCCCGACGCAGTCCTGTGTGCTCTGCCATGTGACAACTGCTTTACAATTAGTTAGCCAGAATGCTCCTGTTGACCTGACCTTTCAATCTATAGGAGGAACGGAAGCCACCAATGCTAGTTTCGGTATAAATCTGCCTTTACTGGAGGAGGCTTGGGAAGCTACTGTAGCCCTGAAACGTGGTACAGTTGGTAATAATGTAATGTACTTTGAAACAGGGCAGGGAAGTTCGCTTTCAGCAGGTGCCCACCATGGTGTGGATCAGCAGACCTGCGAAGCCCGTGCTTATGCTGTAGCACGTAAATTTAAGCCACTGCTGGTAAACTCGGTTGTGGGGTTTATAGGGCCTGAGTATCTATACGATGGAAAACAGATTATACGGGCTGCGCTCGAAGACCATTTCTGTGGTAAACTATTAGGCTTGCCTATGGGCATGGATGTCTGCTATACCAATCATGCCGAAGCTGATCAGGATGATATGGACAACCTGTTGACGCTGTTGGGCGTGGCTGGCTGTAACTATATCATGGGAGTTCCCGGGGCTGACGACATCATGCTGAACTACCAGTCTACGTCTTTTCATGATGCTTTATATGTGCGAAGTGTATTAGGCTTACGACCTGCCCCTGAATTTGAAATGTGGCTGCAGCAGCAGGAGATTACAGACAAGGCAGGACAACTTTTGCCTTCCCGCAAGAATCACATGCTTTTGAAAGCAGTTAATACTTATAAAGCATAAGTGCCAACATTTATGGAACATTTACCAAAACTCGCAGACTTAGAAAATAGCAGTGCCGACCCGTGGAGTTCTTTGAAAGCATTTACTAGTGCCCGCATTGCCTTAGGCAGAACCGGAACAAGTGTGCCGCTGAAGGAATCGTTAGCTTTTAAACTGGCACATGCCCATGCCCGTGATGCCGTTTACTCAGTACTACAGCTGGAAAAAATTGCAAAAGAGCTTCAACTGCTAAATCTGCCTTTCATTTTAGTGCAGAGCCAGGCAAACAATCGGCAGGACTACCTCCAGCGACCGGATTTAGGAAGAAAACTAAACTTCTCATCACGGGAACAACTAGCTACGCTTTCTGCAGATGAGTGCGATATTGCTATTATTATAGCTGATGGATTATCTGCCACTGCCATTAACGAGCATGCTATTCCTTTGCTACATTTTCTATTGCCTAAGTTACAACAAGCAGGCTTTACTTTAGCACCCGTTACGATAGTAGAGCGGGCCAGAGTTGCAGTTAGTGATGAAACAGGACAACTGTTGAAAGCCAAGCTTTCCCTGATTTTAATTGGAGAGCGGCCTGGCCTCAGTTCGCCAAACAGTTTGGGAGCTTATTTTACTTATGCCCCTAAACCAGGGCTTACCGACGAATCCCGGAACTGCATCTCCAATATTCGTCCGCATGGTTTGCCTTACGATTTGGCAGCCGATAAAATATTTTACCTTATTCAGGAAGCATCAAGAAAGCAGCTAACGGGAGTCGCTCTTAAAGATGAAATGGATTTGCTGCAAGGGTAGAGTAATTGTAAAAAGGCATGTGGTTAGTCTTTGCTCCACCTAGAATATTTAAGCTATTGGCTAATGGGACAGTATAAAAGCTGATAGAGAGCTATGGTAGCAAAATTAAGGTAATTACATTAGCTTATCGCTATCAGAATTGAGAACCAAAATAATATTATGATGAAATATTCAGTGCTTTTGATTGTTAGCTTTTTGTTGTTCGGATTGCATCCGAACAACAAAAAGCTAACAATCAAAAGCTATAAATCCGAAGCTCTTGAAACTAGGAAAATAGCCGATCATGTTTACCAACATATTTCATTTCTTGATACTGAGAATTTTGGTAAAGTCCCATGTAATGGTATGATAGTTTTTGATAATAACGAAGCTGTTGTTTTTGACACACCACCAGATGATAGTACTTCCCGTGAACTAATTAATTGGGTTAAAAACAACCTCAATTGTAAAATCAAAGCCATCATTCCAACTCATTTTCATGAAGATTGTTTAGGAGGTTTGGAGGAGTTTCATAAAAATGGAATTCCTTCTTACGCTAACAGATTAACAGTAGAACTCGCTAAGTTGAACAACTCAACAGTTCCTCAAAACAAGTTTGATAAAAAACTGGAGCTGAAAATTGGTAATAAAAAAGTTCTTGCTGTTTTTTTGGGAGAAGGACATACCAGAGACAATGTGATAGGCTATTTCCCGGATGAAAATGTTTTGTTTGGTGGTTGCTTGATCAAAGAAAAAGGTGCGGGAAAAGGAAACTTACAAGACGCCAATACCATTGATTGGCCAATGACAATCGCAAAACTGAAAGAAGAATATCCAAATTTAAATATAATTATACCAGGACACGGAAACTTAGGTGGAACTGAACTACTTGACTATACTATCAAGCTGTTTGAGCAAAAATGATAAAACTTATCGGAGCGTTTGTTAACAAAATGCGATGATGTTTCTTTATGATATTGGTTGATCATAAACTTTGCCTATATCTTTTAATTTACTTAATATCTTTCTCGCTGAAGTAAGATTTTCTTAGCTAAACTCTATTATATTAAAGGTTATGATTTACTTTTGCGGCTGACTTTGGTGTTGGTAATTTCAGGTATGACTTTTCTTAGAGTACAATCTTTATTGCGTATATATTTTTTAGTATCGCTTTCAATCTTACTCCTGTTTTCTTGCCAGGAAATAAAAAAAGACAATTCAACTTATAATCCATTGCTGGAGGAGCGTAACCTCTTAGATGAGGAAGTAGATCGACAGCAAGTGACTGTTCCTGCTTCGTTTACCGCAGCTAGTGTTAGGCAATTGGGTAATCAACTCGATTCTGTTTTTACATCTTTACACAAGAGAAGGGGATTTAACGGAACAGTACTGGTTACAAAGTACGATCAGGTAATCTACAAAGGAGCTTTTGGCTACGCCGACTTTACTAGCAAAGATACCCTAAGCATCCAAACAGCTTTTCAGCTAGCTTCAGTATCAAAACAATTTACGGCTATGGCCATTATGATGCTGAAAGAACAGGGTAAACTCCATTACGATGATAGTGTTCAGCAATATATTCCGACGTTCCCCTATAAAGGCATTACCATACGAGCTTTGCTCACTCATCGGTCCGGCTTGTCGAACTACACATACTTTAGCGACGAGCTTTGGCCTGACCGCAGAATACCTATTACAAACGAGGATGTTCTGAACCTGATGGCGGAGTATCAGCCTCAGGTTTATTACCAGCCCAACACGCACTTCGATTATAGCAATACGGGGTATGCCTTGCTGGCCTCTATTGTAGCACATGCTTCTGGTGTGCCCTTCGCCACCTTTATGCAAAAGCACATATTTGAACCCCTGCAGATGACGCACACGTTCACTTTCAGCAATGATTCCACTGCCCAGGGAGATAAAGTAGCTACAGGCTACACTGGTGGCAGACGAAAAAGAATGCCGGACTACCTGGATACTGTGTTAGGCGACAAAGGAGTTTATTCTACCGTAGATGATTTATATAAATGGGATCAAGCACTGTACACACAAAAGCTGGTTAGTAAAGAAACATTGGAAGAAGCTTTTACCGGTTCCCGTCTGAAAAAGAAGAAAGACGAAGACTACGGGTTCGGCTGGCGCATTAGCCAAGTGGAGAGCGGAGATACAGTGGTATATCATGCAGGCTTATGGCATGGTTATACATCTTACCTGTTACGAAACCCAAAGGACCACAGTGCTCTTATTGTTCTAAGCAATTTGCCCAATGGTAGTTTAAAGCTTTTGAAAGATAGCATTCAGCATTTTTTATATCCGGCTCAGCATATGAGTGTTAACAATAGCAAAAACGAGCAAAATAAGGTGGCGAGTGTACAGCCTTAGATAGATAAGATGCTGCCACATAAAGGGCTTTTTCAGGTTTGTTGTTTAATCCTGCAAAGAGATATCATGCTTGAAATATATGAATTGCCTGAAAGAACAAAAGGAGAGAGGTAATGCTTTTTTTAATTCGACACAACTGCGCTTGAAAACCCTTGTCGTTAAACGCTAAAAGGTTAAGACTTTAGTGTAGCAAACCTCTCTCCTGATTGTAACTTTTATAGCAGGTTTCAATGGTTAAAAGCAATTTAATTGATGAAAACCGAATAAAAAGCAGTAAATTATGCTGATTTTTACATCAGATACTTGCTTTAAGAAGTACTTTATAAAAAAGTTACAACATATGGATGGTTCTACCAACAGCTTAATACAAACATATAATAAAGAAGTAGGTCTTAAATTTCAGCTATATAATAGTTTATTTACAGCGCTACCGTTTCATAGAGTAGAAAGAACAGGAGTACTTTTATCCATTTTCCTGCTACACTGTGAAGAGGGCTTTGCAAAGCAGCAAAGCCCAGTTGAGATTATAAACTCTTTTACACAGCAGTACACGTCCTACCAGAGTGAGCAGGAGCAGATTGATCTTTTGTTTAGGTTTGTGCAATATGCAGAACGACAGGTGGTATTATTTGATGCCCTCGAAGATGCAGCTTTCCGCGACATCTACGACATGAATGGCATTGGTACTTTAAAGCACCTGCAGTCGGAAGTGCTGCGCTCGCAGGCACAGGATAAACTGGCCGAAAAGTTAAAAGATTTTTCTGTGCGGCTGGTACTGACGGCGCACCCTACACAGTTTTATCCCAGTGAGGTGTTAGGCATTATCAACGATTTGTCTAAGGCGCTCATTGGTGGTAGTACAGCACAGATTAATAGTTATCTGCGGCAGTTGGGTAAAACACCTTTTTTCAAGAACGTTAAGCCAACTCCGCTTGATGAGGCTGTGAACCTGATCTGGTTCCTGGAAAACGTGTTCTATAAGGCAGCCGGACAAATTTTGGGCTACCTTAAAAATCAGTTTCCAAATGAGGTTAGTGCCAACAATCCTTTAATTCGTTTTGGTTTCTGGCCGGGAGGTGACAGGGATGGTAACCCATTTGTGAATGCAGAAACAACACTTAGAGTAGCTGATGAATTACGCGGTGCGGCTCTCAAATCTTATTATTTAGATGTGCGCAGACTGAAGCGGCGTCTGACTTTTAAAGGAGTTTCGGATATAATAGCTGATTTAGAGCAGAAATTGTATAACAATCTGTTTGTGCCAGGGCATCAACTGGATGTTTCAAGAGCAGAAATTCTTCAGGCACTTTCACAGGTCAGGAAAACTCTTATTGAAGAGCATAATGCCTTGTTCCTGGATATGGTGGAAAACCTCCAGACAAGAGTAGAACTATTTGGCCTGTACTTTGCAACACTCGACATCCGTCAGGACAGCTCAGTACATGCCGAAGCACTGGAAGCCATTGCAGAAAAAACATCAGCATTACCAAAAGATTATAATAGTCTTTCCGATCAGGATAAGATAATCAGCCTGTTACAGGTAAATACTACTGTTGACCCTGCCGTATTGGAGAGCGATTTGCTTCGTGATACGATAGAAAGTATGGCTGCCATAAAAGCTATTCAGCAGAGCAATGGAGAGCATGGCTGCCACCGTTACATCATCAGTCATACAACAAGTGCTTTAGATGTGATGGAGGCATTTGGGTTACTACTACTTAGTGGCTGGCAAAAAGAAAGTCTGACAGTAGACATAGTGCCTCTGTTTGAGACGATTGATGACCTTCGTGCTGCCAGAGAGGTGATGAAAACTTTGTATGAAAATACAGATTACCGTAATCACCTGGAGAAGAGAGATAATGTTCAGACGATCATGCTCGGGTTTTCAGATGGCACCAAGGATGGTGGTTACCTGATGGCCAACTGGAGTATTTATAAAGCTAAAGAAGAACTAAGTAATATCTCGAAAGAGTACGGTATACAAGTGGTCTTTTTCGATGGCCGGGGCGGTCCTCCAGCACGTGGAGGTGGAAGAACACACCAGTTCTATGCTTCTATGGGGCGAAATATATCCAATAAAGAGATACAACTTACTATTCAGGGGCAGACTATTAGCTCAAACTTTGGAACAACGGATGCAGCTAAGTTTAACATTGAGCAGTTGATGCATGCGGGCATCAGCAATGCCTTGTTCAACGCCCGTGAAGCTACGCTTACACCAGAGGAAGAAGAGGTGCTGTTAAGCCTGGCGCAGGAAAGCTATGATTCATACAACGCTCTTAAAAATAATCCTGATTTTCTGGAGTACCTGAACTATGCCAGCCCATTACGCTACTATGGCGAAGCGAACATTGGCAGCAGACCGTCTAAACGCAAGCCTGGTAAGCTAAACCTGAATGACCTGCGGGCGGTACCTTATGTGGGTTCCTGGAGCCAGTTAAAACAGAACCTGCCTGGCTACTACGGTGTAGGTACGGCCATTGAGAAAATGGAAGCAGCTGGTAAATGGGAAAGTGTACAGCAACTTTATAAGAACTCCTTGTTCTTTAAAACCCTGATGGATAACTGTGAAATGGCAATGAACAAGTGTTTCTTCCCGTTAACAGCTTTCCTGGCTAAGCATCCCAAGTATGGCGAATTATGGACACAGATTTATGAGGAGTATGAGCGTACGAAGAACTGCCTGCTGCGCCTGACAGGTGCAGCAACGCTTATGGAAGATAAACCTGTAAACCAACTATCCATTCAGATGCGCCAGCGCATCGAGCTGCCGCTTTTAACTATTCAACAGCATGCCCTTACCAAGATAAGAGAGATGGATGAGCAGGGCGTTCAGGCAGATAATAAGTCCTCTTATGAGAAACTGGTTATCCGGTGCTCATTTGGTATTATTAACGCTGAAAGAAATTCAGCTTAAGTAGTCTCCTTCCTAATCAAAGCTCCTTACATTATCACTAAAATAGTTTTTAATGTAAGGAGCTTTTAATTGAAATGCTATGCAAGCAACAAAACCTCAATTATTTGCCTATATCCATAAGGAGATCCTGCCGCTGCAACATGCCTTTTTGCATGTGAGCGATCTTGCCATTCAGCGAGGCTATGGTGTTTTCGACTTCTTTAAAGTGCAACAAGGGCAGCCGCTTTTTTTAAACGATTACCTGGATCGGTTTTATGAGTCAGCCAGGTTGATGGAGTTGCAGGTGCCTTTCTCCCGTGAGGAGCTGGTAAACATTATTTTTAAGCTGATAGAGGTGAATAAGCTGGAGGTGTCTGGCATGAAAATGATTCTGACTGGCGGTTACTCATCTAACGGTTACGATCCGGTAGAGCCGAATCTGATAATGATTCAACAGCCGCTTGTGCTGCCAGGGCAGGAGCTGATAGATAAAGGCATCCGGATTATTACACATAACTATGTGCGGGAAATACCTCATGCCAAAACTATCAATTATTCCATAGGTATCCGGCTTATTAACCAGATCAGGCAAAGAGGAGCAGCTGATGTGTTGTATCAATTGGGTGGGGTAGTAACAGAGTTTCCACGTTGCAATTTCTTCATCGTAAAGCAGGATGATACCGTGGTTACGCCTGCAGATAATGTCTTGCTAGGTATTACGCGTAAGAATGTGCTGAAATTGGCAGGTAGGAACTATAAGGCCAAGACAGGCACAATTACACTGGATGATATTGTCCAGGCTAAAGAAGCTTTTCTGACCAGTACCACCAAGAGAATTCTTCCCGTAGTACAGGTAAATGAAACCGTTATTGGTAATGGCAAACCGGGATCAGTTACATTGTCTTTGCTAAAAGATTTGATCACTTTGGAAGAAGAGCAACTGGCCGTTGAGCAGTAATATATTATTACCTCTGCTTTTATACATTAGGTGTTGCTGGAAATTGTGTAATTATCTTCTGGTAATATGTAAGAAGTTTGCTACTTCTCCTGTTTAATTTTGTTACTTACATAACAACTATGGGAAGCACAAAGCTATACATAAAGAACATGGTGTGCGACCGCTGCAAAAAAGTAGTGGACGAAGAACTTTCGCGGCTTGGATATACGGTATTGGGTGTTGGTTTGGGAGAGGCTGAAGTAGCTGACAGTGGTAAAGCAGTGAATATGGAGGAGATAAGGGAGGTAATGAGCGTCAATGGCTTTGACCTTCTGGATGACCGTAAAACACAGTTGATCGAAAAAGTAAAAGTAGCTATAATTAAACTGGTACATAACCGCGAAGAGACAGATCTGCATGTAAACACTTCGGATTACATTTCGGAAAAAGTAAGGGCAGACTATAACTACCTCAGTTCCCTCTTTTCTTCGTTTGAAGGCATAACCATTGAGAAGTACCTGATTCTGCAGCGCATTGAAAAAGCAAAAGAATTGCTGGTATACAATGAGCTAAGCTTAAAAGAAATTGCCTACAAGTTGGGCTACAGTAGTGTGGCACATCTTTCTAATCAATTCAAAAAAGTTACCGGTTTAACACCAAGCCACTTTAAAGAGATTAAAGACGACAAGCGAAAAACCATCGACAAAATAACTGAATAAAGGCCGGGCACCCCGGCCTTTTACTTTTTAGAAACTATCCCGTCATGTTTATATGTTATAGGTAGTTGAGCTTATTTCTCGTATTTAAAAGATAGAGGTCATAAGTTAACAGGTTCTTACTTAGGGTTTTGCTTCTTATAATGATCGGGGAAAGAACCTTCTCAGTTTTTCTGTAAGCCTCCTTATAAATGTTGCGGTGCCATTTTATTGGCCGCTTAAGCAGAGCGAGGGCAGCTACAGCTACACATTGCCGAGTGGCAAAAAAAGTCCTCGCGGACTTGGAGCTTTTTAAAACCGCAAAACAATTTTAGGTTTATGAGGCTGTGGATGAGAATTGCTGGATAAACAGGCGGAGTTTGTACAAAGGGAAAAAACTTTTGCTCATATGCGGTACTAAGCTCTCAAGTCATCCTTTAAAAAAATGTAATTCTTGTGCCGAATTGTGTAACAGTCAGAGACTAGCTGTGTGTTACCTTTGTAACATTAAGAAAGAGAAAAAACTTGAGCTATGGAAAAGAAAATTACTATATCAACTCCAGCTGATGCTAAGCTCAGGAAAGCTTCCGTGCCTGTAACAGGTATGAGCTGTGCCTCTTGTGCGATCAGTGCGGAGTCTACAGTGAGTGCCCATCCCGGAGTAGCAAGCGCAGCTGTGAACTTTGCAACGCAAACGCTTCAGGTTAGTTATGACCCAGCTGTTGTGTCACTGGCTGATCTGAAAAAAGAGGTGCAGGAGGTTGGTTATGACCTTATTATTGATGAGGAAAATGCACAGGAGAAGCAGGAAGAAGTACAGCATAATCAATATGAAGCACTTAAAAAGAAAACGATAGCCGCTGCCATATTAACCATACCTGTTTTCCTGATCGGGATGTTCTTTATGGACATGCCTTATGGGAACTGGATTATGATGGGGCTAAGTGCACCAGTATTGTTCTACTTTGGCCGCAGCTTTTTTATAAACGCCTACCGCCAGGCTACACATGGCAAAGCGAATATGGACACCTTAGTTGCGCTAAGTACAGGTATCGCTTTTACCTTTAGTGTGTTCAATACGCTGTTCCCTGAGTTCTGGCATGCAAGAGGAGTTCATCCGCACGTGTATTTTGAGGTTGCTTCAGTGGTAATTGTGTTTATTATGCTGGGCAGGCTACTGGAGGAGAAAGCAAAGTCAAATACCTCTTCAGCCATAAAAAAACTAATCGGGCTTCAGCCTAAAACTGTTTGGCTGGTAGAAGTTGCGCAGGAGCGGGAAGTACCAATTGCAGAAGTCAGAACTGGAGATTTACTTTTGGTGCGTGCAGGTGAGAAAATACCGGTTGACGGTGAAGTGCAGCAAGGTTCTTCATTTGTGGATGAATCAATGATATCAGGCGAGCCTGTACCAGTGCAAAAGCAGAAAGGCGATAAGGTGTTTGCCGGTACTATCAATCAAAAGGGCAGCCTTAGGTTCTATGCTGAGAAAGTTGGTAGCGAAACTATGCTGGCACATATCATACGGATGGTAAAGGAGGCGCAGGGGTCTAAAGCACCCGTGCAGAAATTGGTAGATAAAGTGGCAGGCATATTTGTACCTGTTGTCATCTCTATCGCTATTCTGAGTTTTGCTGTCTGGATAATTTTTGGTGGAGATAGTGCCTTAACACAGGCGTTATTGGCTCTGGTAACAGTGTTAGTTATTGCTTGCCCATGTGCGCTAGGTTTAGCTACCCCTACAGCTATTATGGTGGGAGTGGGCAAAGGAGCTGAAAATGGTATTCTTATAAAAGACGCAGAGAGCCTGGAGCTGGCACATAAAGTAAATGCCATCATACTTGATAAGACAGGTACAATAACAGAGGGCAAGCCAGAGGTAACAAATATCATTTGGGCTAGTAAAGTAGGTAATCGTCAGAAAAATCTGCAAACTGTATTGCTCTCGCTGGAACTGCAGTCAGAGCACCCATTAGCAGAGGCAGTAGTACGCCACCTGAAAGAGAATCAGGTAATGTCGTTGGAGCTTGACAGTTTCGACAGCCTGACAGGGAAAGGTGTCAAAGCTACCTTACAGAATGCTACTTACCTGGCGGGTAACCAGAAACTATTAGTAAGTGAGGGTATTACTTTAGCCCCAGAGCTGAAACAGCAGGCTGATATTTTACGTGCAGAAGCTAAAACAGTCATTTTCTTTTCTGAAAACAAGGAAGCTGTTGCTCTGGTAGCTATTGCAGATCAGATAAAGTCAAGTTCAGCCACCGCCATAAGAACATTACAGGAACAAGGGATAGAAGTATATATGTTAACTGGTGATAATGAGCAAACTGCTGCCAGTGTTGCTACCCAAGTTGGTGTAATAAATTACCAGGCAGAGGTTCTGCCGTCTGATAAAGCTGATTTTGTAAAAGAGCTACAGAAGAAAGGCAGAACGGTGGCCATGATCGGCGATGGTATAAACGACTCGCATGCCTTAGCTCAGGCCGATGTGAGCATAGCCATGGGCAAAGGATCTGATATTGCGATAGACGTAGCTAAAATGACGCTGATCTCATCTGATTTGCAGCAAATACCAAAAGCGCTCAACCTGTCGAGGCAAACAGTTAGGACCATTAAGCAGAACCTATTTTGGGCATTTATTTATAACCTGATCGGTATTCCGATTGCCGCTGGTGTTCTGTATCCGTTCTACGGGTTCCTGTTAGACCCTATGATTGCCGGAGCTGCTATGGCACTTAGTTCAGTATCTGTGGTGGCAAACAGCTTAAGATTAAAAGCACAGAGAATTTAGGACAGGACAAAAGTAATATATCAATATTATAAATTAAAGAGATGAAAAAGTTAGAATTTAAAACCAATATCAATTGCGGAGGCTGTGTAGCACAAGTAACTCCGGTTCTTAACTCGAAAGAAGGAATTACTGATTGGAATGTAGATACAGCGAACAAAAACAAAGTACTGACTGTAAGCACAGATTCTCTTTCTGCTCAGGAAGTAATTGACACAGTAGAAAAAGCTGGCTTTAAAGCGCAGGAGCTTTAGTCAGTAGATAAGTGAGTAATATAAAAGAAGCCTGGTAAGCTGCTAATGCTTATCGGGCTTCTTTTATATCTATAGGAAATGAGTCAGTAATTATCGTAAAACAAAGTAAGAACATAATTGTTTTGGCACTTATTCTTTTCGAACATATACATCAATCAAAACTAGTTCCTGATTATTACATGTACAGCTTATTAACCCTAAGCTGCCTGAAATTAACGTTTTAACTTAGCTATCGTTAAAAAGATTGTTTTATGAAATATTGGTTTAAAAGACACTAAACATATGGAAGAGGCAGGAGAAGTATTTCTTGGGTTAGGTATTGTAGGTTTGATAATTGGCCTTATTGGATTGCTCTTGTATATCTGGAGCATTATATGGGCTTATAATGATGCCCAAAAAAGAAGGCGACCTGGCATACTGGTAGCCATTATGGTTGCTTTTCTTGCCTGGCCAATAGGGTTAGTTTTGTGGTTAATAATAAGGCCTGATTATTATAACCCAGCACCGTAATAAAAAAAGCCTCATTTAGAGCTGGAGATCAGCTAGCTTAAATGAGGCTTTAAAATTTTGGTTAGACCTAATCTATTTTTTTAGCAGGCTACCAAGCAAAAAAGCTCCGCCTACAGCTAATGCACCTGTCAGTACTTTGTCGCGGTGAAGGCTTAACCAGGTTTGCGGGCTGGAATAGGTTGCTTGGCTGTCGAATCTACCATGAGCACCATGGTCACCAGGAAGAGGTTCATAAAGGTTGTTTCTGCGGCTAGGATCTTCCGGCTCGTCTGTTTGCTGCCCTTTATAACCATTTTTAGAAAGAACAAAGTCTGCAAACCACGGAGCTATTTTATTACCTATGATAGCCTCTAGAGTTGAGAAGCCAACTCTGTACTCCCGTCTATTATGATGTGCGGCATATACAATAACTTCGGCAGCAACCTCAGGTTGGTAAATAGTGCCCATAGGTCGCGGCTTGTTAGGCAATCGTGATTTTACAAAGCCAAACTGTGTGGTGTTCATGGCAGGTAGCTGTACCATTGTCACTTTAACATTACTTTTATCATGGAGAAGCTCAGTACGCAACGAGTCGTAAAAGCCCTGTACAGCATGTTTAGAAGCGCAGTAGGCAGACTGCAAAGGAATGCCTCTATAGGCGAGGGCAGAGCCAACCAGAACAATTGAACCCTTATCACGGGGCTGCATACGCTTCAGAGCTGCTAAGGTGCCATAAACCTGGCCTAAATAAGTAACTTCTGTTACACGCTTATAATCATCGGGTTCCATTTCTTTAACAGGGCTAAAAACACTGTTCATCGCATTGTTTACCCAAACGTCTATCTCCCCGAGCTGCTCTTCAATCTGAGAGGCGGCATCGTCAACAGCCTGGCCATCTGCTACATCTACCGAAAAGTATATTGCTTTACGGCCCATGTTCTCTATCTCTTTTTGGGCACCTTGCAGGCCATCTTTCCCTCTTGCCAGCAGTGCCACGTCGTATCCGTCTTTGGCAAATGCACGGGCTATAGCACGGCCCAGGCCAGCCGAAGCTCCGGTTACAACAGCTATACCCTTTCGCTCTTTATGCTGCTTGTTATCTTTATCCATGATCTTAAATAATTGGTTATCAGTTTATGTATACAGCTGTAGTTACGCCGGCTGTTTATAATGAGTTTTCATAAGCGCGATAGAGCAAGGTTATTCTTGATTATCATCAAAGTGTTCGTGCTTGATAAAACTGTAACTGTTGCTGCTTAACTCAGCTACACAGATAAGCGTAAACTCTTACTAAATCAAAAGAATATGAAAAACACGACTTCCGTTATAGATCAAATCAGGCAAGATTCAAGTGAAGCTACGCAGTATCGCAGGCAGTTAGCAGCGCTCGCTGCAATAGGTATAGTAGATTTTAGCTTAATCTCACTTTTTCAGATGGGGTACATTAAAAAACTGCCCGACCTTCCTGGGAAAGTTTTTGATACAGAGAAAGTAAACTCAGCTAAAGATGCCGTTATTCTAGGTTTACCTGATGGCGTTATTAGCTTGGGGGCTTATGCTGCCACTATGTTTTTGGCTATGGCAGGCACAAGGTTCAGGAAACAGTCCAGGTTAATAGATGTGGCACTTGGCAGTGTGGTATTGGGCCAGGCAATTGGTGGAGCGCAGTATATGGTAAACATGGCTACTGTGCAGAAGAAGGTGTGTATTTATTGCGTAGCTGGTGCTGCAATTAATTTTGCATCACTTAAGCCCCTTGTCAAGCTTTTTAAAAGGAGAGATTAAAACCTCATGCTGATAAATAAAGCCAAAGAAGTTATACATTTAGATAATAACCTCTTTGGCTTTTGTATTTTATAAGTAAAATGATCTTTAACTAAGAACGTTCACTATCTGATTCAGCCTCAGTAAGGTGAACAAAGTAACGAGTCAGGTTACCCCATTGCAGGTCCTGAAACCCTGCCCATCCACCTTCAGATATCATGGTGTTCAAAGCTGCGCGGTCACCAGCTTCTTCGCCCTGGTTATTGATGCCTTCATTTTTGCCAATTTCAGAACCAATAAGTTTTGTGCCTTTTCGCTCCACCCTAAAAGTGCTGCTTGCCTCTTTGATGAAGAAATGTTTGATTTCGCCTTTTTCCCCTTCTTTGTTTGAGACTGGCTCTTCACTTGGGTGCACAACAAATTCCGCCATATTCTCTATTTCTCTGATGTCTGTTATTCTAACCCAGTTTTCGATAGGGGAGGCCGGTAAAATAATTTTAAAATAGTATCCCTCTTCCGGCTTCTGAGCTGTTGTTCTCTGGCCTTGCTGGTCGTAGAGTTGAAATGTGGACGTAATACCTTCCAGGTCAGACCAAAGGTTTACATCAAACAACTTTTGCTTAGCCCTTTCAAACTCCCGAATGGCAGTGGCTTCATCCGGAAAAGTGTTCTCGTTAGTGAAGAGCTTATCTTTGGTGTCCTCTCCCTGCACCACTTTTATCTCTTTCTTAACCTTGTTGATTATATCTTTTAAAGCCATCGCTTCGTCCTCCTTAAAATACAAACTTTATAAGTTGCTATCGTATCATTTACTGTACAAAGCGTACATAATTCTAATTGATTACGATTGACTTAACCCTGTAGTTGATCGTTAGGCCACATTAAATTTTTTTAATCTTAAAGGTTGGAAACATATCTTCCGTTATAGGATGTCGTATAGCAGAAGCAGAGAAAATCTATGTATGTACTTATAAAGCAACACACAATGGATCATAAGAACGAACATAATAAAGGTGGCATGGGAATGAGGGGCGTAAGCCGTCCGATGGCTGAGAAGGAGATGCGGGATCATAACAAGAAAATGCATGAAGACGAGCAGCAGGATAAACAGCATCAACAGCATGATCATAAACATGAGAAGGGTAGTGGCATGATGATGTCAGAGGACATGCGTAAGCAGATGCTGCACATGCACCACATGCAGACGCTGTGGGTGTACTGGATGATTGTGCTGCTGGGAGCTTGGATGCTCATGTCGCCGCTGACGTTCAGCTACGGTATAGGTATTGTAGAGCCTTCTGGTGGAAGAGAAGTATGGCTCTCGCTGGACCAGCGCATCTCAGCCATGAAGTGGAGCGACATTATCAGTGGAGTGTTGCTTATCTTTTTCGGGTGGCGCGGCCTTACGCCTAATCGGCCCATTAGCCTCTGGGTTTGTTGTTTTATAGGTGTATGGCTTACGTTTGCACCTTTAGTACTGTGGTCTCCATCGGCAGCTGCTTATCTGAACGATACTTTAATAGGGGCGTTGATTATTGCGCTTACCATTCTTATTCCGGGTATGCCTAACATGATTATGTACATGAAAATGGGGCCTTCAACACCACCCGGCTGGAGCTATAACCCCTCCAGTTGGCCGCAACGATGGATTATGATTGTTACCGGCTTCGTAGGGTGGATTGTATCGCGTTACCTGGCGGCTTTTCAATTAGGTTATATCGATACAGTCTGGGACCCTTTCTTTGGAGGGCAAAGTGAGCAGGTACTTAACTCCAGTATGTCGCACTCATTACCTGTATCAGACGCCGGACTTGGAGCAATGGCTTATACTTTTGAGTTTTTGATGGGTTGGATGGGAGCCCCTACGCGGTGGCGTACAATGCCCTGGATGGTAGCTTTTTTCGGTATTATTGTGATTCCGCTGGGCCTGGTGCATATCTTCTTGGTAATTAGTCAGCCAGTGGTGGTAGGTGCCTGGTGTACGTTCTGTATACTGGCTGCAGCTATAATGTTGCCTATGATTCCGTTGGAGGTAGACGAGGTGATAGCAATGGGGCAGTTCATGAAAAAGAAAGTGAAGCAGGGCGAGAGCTTCTGGGAAGTATTTTGGAAGGGTGGCTCTATAGAGAGTGATGCAAAAGACGAAGCACCTGAACTGATGAAGTTCCCGCAGAAGCCAGCCAAAGTTTTTTTTGCCTCCATCTGGGGCATGAGTTTTCCGTGGACCTTAACAGTGGCAATGCTTTTGGGGATAGCCTTAGTGTTTGCTCCTGGTCTTTTGGGTGTGCAAATACAGGAAACAGCAGCAGATATTTTCCACCTTTCCGGATCGCTGATTGTAGTGGTGTCAGTAATTAGTATGGGAGAACCATTACGGATAGGGCGTTACCTGAATATTCTGCCTGGCTTAGCTGTGGCCGTAGCTCCATGGTTTCTGAATAATAGCCCAGCATCACTAAGTATTACAGGATTAGTATTAGGCCTGGCAGTGGCAGCCCTGTCCTTACCACTTGGAACCAAAACACAACGTTATGCGGGCTGGGATGACTATATAAAATAAGGGAAAGGAACAGGAAGGAATGCCACAACAAGAAGAAATTAAGCATGATACGGATTATAACGATGAACAGGTATTGTCTGACCATGAGATAAAGCAGCGTGTACGCAAGCTGCTGCACGACAATATGATTGAAGGGGAGAAGGGAGGCTATAACTTTCACTATACTAAGCCTTCGCCGGAAACATATCCGTTTCAGTTTTTCTGGGATACCTGCTTCCATGTGTTCACACTAACAGCACTGGGAGAGCATGACATGGCTAAGAAGCATATCCGGTCACTGTTTAAGCTGCAGAAGGAAGATGGTTTTGTCGGAAACATCCTTTACTGGGACCGTACGTTACCGGGCCGTATTACAGATTTGTTTCAGCTTAAGCCTAAGGCATGGCTACATCTTTTTAAACCACATATGTCAGCCTTAGTGCAGCCTCCTCTGGTAGCACAGGCTGTAGAGCGCATTTACAAATATTCACAAGACACAGGCTTTCTGTATGAAATGTTGCCAAAGTTAAAATGCTACTATGGCTGGCTTATCCATAACCGGGACTTTGAGCAGGAGGGGCTGTTGTCTATTATCACACCCTTTGAGTCTGGCATGGACTGGAAAGCTTCTTACGATCCTGTATTGAATTTTAAAGGAAAGGCCGGCCCCCGGCTTTTTCTGAAGGTAATGCTCATAGATGCCTACAACTTCTTTAAGGGCTACGACCTGCGGGAGCTCTACAGGAAAGACAGGTTCATTGTGAAAGATGCCGCTTTCAATACGCTGTTTGTACAAAACCTGGAGGCACTTGCAAACCTCTGCGCGGTGGTGGGAGATAAGGATGAGGAAATATTTAGGAAGAAGGCAGAGCAGTGTACCAGTAGCATGCTTAAGTATATGTATGATGAAGAAGATCATGCTTTCTACGACTTGTGGGGAAAAGGCAAACAGAAGCTGCGGGTAAAAACAGCTTCCATTTTCTTTCCGATAGTACTTCGGAATATACCTGACGAAGTGTGTAATGACGTACTGGAACATCATCTGTTGAGCAAAGATGGCTTTAATGTACCCTTTCCTTTGCCTTCTCTTTCAACCAATGATGCTGCTTTTAACCCGGAAGAGTCACTTTATATTTGGCGTGGCCCTACCTGGGTTGTATTTAATTGGTTTATGCAGCAGTTTTTACTGGAGAAAGGACAGATGCAGGAGGCACAGAAGCTGTTACATAGTGTAAAAAAGCTTATCACCAGGAGCGGCTTTAGAGAATACTATAATCCTTTTACAGGGGAGGGCTATGGTGCTCGTGATTTTACCTGGTCAGGTCTGGTGCTGGACATGATACACAGGCAACACGAAGCAGAAGGGTAGGAGCTTGCTTATGCCCTGATAGGTGAAATTATGTAATTATCTTCTAAAATTATATAAAACCAGTTAGTGTGGTTCGGGTATAACTATAGCATACAAACTAATAAATTAAAACTATGAACAAGAATTTGATTAACACATTGGCTGAATGTGCTGCAGCCTGTAACAACTGTGCTGTTTCATGCCTCCAGGAAGATAATATTAAAATGATGGTAGACTGTATCAGGTTAGACCTTGACTGTGCTGCCATTTGTAAAGCTGCTTTAGACTATGTTTCCCGTGACTCTCGTTACGCAGGAGATATACTACAGCAATGTGCGAAAATATGCAGAGACTGTGGCGAGGAGTGCAACAAGCATGAAACTGAACATTGTAAAGCATGTGCTGAAGCTTGTTTTAAATGTGCCGAGGCCTGCGAACAGCAGTAATATAGACTGATAAAAATACCTAAAAGGAGACTGCTTATGCTAAACATAAGCAGCCTCCTTTTTTATATATAAGCAGGCTCTGCTTGAAGCAGAACGTCATCTATTTATCAGCAAGTAATGTTCTGGTAAGATATTAAACTGTATTCATAAGAAACGTTAGGTTGGTCTGCAGCTAAAACAAAAGCCTTTCCTTATTTTTGCTCATCGCTTTGTCAGTCTCATTGTTTAAGAATGATAGGATTAAGCTATAAGCTATAGTCAACTGTGTATTAATTATGAGGAATGTGCTATACGCCTTCTTATTCTGGATATTGCTTTTTGCTACAGGGTGTAATTCACAAAAAGAAGAGAAATTAATGATAGCAACTGCTGCCAATGTACAGTTTGCTATGGAAGAACTGACAAAAACTTTTACAGAAGAAACAGGTATTCCTGCGGAGATTGTGTTAGGTTCTTCCGGTAAACTGACGGCTCAAATAAAGGAAGGAGCTCCTTTCGATGTGTTTGTGTCAGCTAACATGAAGTATCCGGAAGAGTTGCATCGCAGTGGACTTGCAACTGCCGCCCCCAAAGTGTATGCCAATGGAAAACTGATTCTCTGGATGCTGCAAGAGGAGGGGGAACCTGGTTTTGAAAAGCTCACCAATGCCGCGGTGATGCATATTGCCATTGCCAACCCTAAAAATGCACCATACGGCATAGCAGCTCAGGAAGCTTTACAATACCTTGGTTTCTATGAAGAGGTGAAGGATAAGCTGGTGTATGGCGAAAGTATATCACAGACCAACCAGTTTATACTTTCAGGAACGGCAGCTGCAGGCTTTACAGCAAAATCTGTAGTTTTATCTCCGGAGCTGAAAGGTAAAGGGAAATGGATAGAGGTACCCCAGGAAAGCTATGCACCTATTCAGCAGGGAGTGGTTATCTTAAAAAAAGAAGGAAAAAGCATGGCTGAAGCAGAAAAGTTTTATACCTTTTTGTTTTCAGATAAAGCCCGAAGCATTCTGCAAAGCTACGGGTACAGCATAAACTAAACAGGATGAACAGGTTTACATGAATAGCTTTACAGGAGAAATTACAGCCATTGAACAAGAAGAAAGCCTGTCCCTTATTAGTTTACGTGTAGGAGAAACGCCTTTTACTACCATTGTGATCGATACGCCTGACACTGCCCCATACCTGAGAGTTGGCAATACAGTACAGGTGCTTTTTAAAGAATCCGAAGTATTGATCGGGAAAGACATTAATAACAATAGCATATCGCTGCAAAACAAAATAGCCTGCACTATAAAAGCAATTGAACAGGGAAAGCTACTTAGTAAACTGGAACTGGAAAGCAACATAGGCCCTGTTGTGTCTATTATCACCACAAACGCGGTAGAGCAGTTGCAGCTAAAAGTAGCTAATGTCGTGATGGCCATGGTGAAAACAAACGAAATAATGCTGGCTGAATAATGAATTGGGCCCCGCTGATATTAACCTTTGAGCTGGCACTGGTCACCACCATTATTCTGTTGCTGATCTCTGTTCCGCTGGCATATTGGCTGGCATACAGCAAGCTTAAGATTAAGCCTTTTATCGAAGCTATTGTAAGTATGCCCCTGGTCCTGCCTCCTACAGTGCTGGGCTTTTACTTGCTGCTTGCTTTTAGTCCTTCTTACTTCCTGGGGGCTTTTCTGCAAAAGTGGTTACATGTAAAACTGGTCTTTTCTTTTGCGGGACTGGTGGTGGCATCTGTCATATACAGTCTTCCTTTTATGGTGCAACCTGTACAGGCAGGTTTACGCGCCTTACCCGATAGCCTGCGGGAGGCCTCTTATATCCTTGGCAAGAGCAAAGTTGAAACTCTTTTCAGGGTATTGCTTCCCAATATCAAAGGTTCTGTGCTTACAGGAGTTGTACTGGCTTTTGCGCATACCATTGGTGAGTTTGGTGTGGTATTGATGATCGGGGGGAGTATACCTGGCAGAACACGGGTCGCCTCTATTGCTATTTATGATGAAGTAGAATCTATGAACTACAGCCTTGCCAATACTTATTCTCTTATTCTGTTTGCTGTTACGTTCTGTATTCTGTTGTCGGTGTACTTAATTAATGGCGGTTATGTAAACAGGTTCTGGAAATGATTCGGATTAACTTAGAGAAGCAACTGCATTCATCTGGTGGAGAAATGCAGTTGCAGGTGGCTTTACAGATCAAGCAAGGAGAGTTTGTGACCATTTATGGTGAGTCCGGTGCCGGGAAAACATCTATTCTGCGTATGCTGGCAGGCTTGCTGCAACCGGAGCGTGGGCTGGTTGAAGTAAATGGGAAAAAGTGGCTTGATACAGCAAATGGTACTAACCTGAAACCGCAGCAGCGAAAGCTAGGGTATGTTTTTCAGGATTATGCTCTTTTCCCTAACATGACGGTGCGGGAGAACCTGCTTTTTGCTCTGGAAAAACATCAACCAAAAGATTCTGTAAATGAAGTTGTAGAGCTGATGGAGCTGAATGACATGCAGCATCGATACCCGGCTACGCTTTCCGGGGGGCAGCGACAGCGGGTGGCATTAGGAAGAGCGCTGGTTCAGAAACCGGAATTTCTGTTGCTAGATGAACCTCTTTCTGCTCTGGATGAGAGTATGCGGGCTAGGTTGCAGGACTATATTTTGAAGGTGCATCAAACCTTTAACCTGACTACTATACTGGTGAGCCACGATGTTTCGGAGATACTGCGGATGTCGGAAAGAATGTTTGTACTGAAAGAAGGAAAGATCGTACAGGTGGGGGCTCCTGATGCCATTTTCTCAGATGATAGCATTAGCGGGAAGTTTCGCTTAGTAGGCACCATCACTAAAATTCAGCAAAACGGAGTGGTGTACATTATAAGTGTACTGGCTGGGGTAAACCTGATAAAAGTAGTTGCGACTGCCGAAGAGGCTGCTACTATGGCTACTGGTGATAAAGTGATGGTCGTTTCTAAAGCATTCAACCCTCTGATCAAAAAGTTGTAAGCACTTTCTGTTTATTCAGGTCTTCATTAGCTTTTCTGCCTGGAGTTAAATTTGTTCATAGCCCAATGCTTTATCTTTTTAAAGAAGCTATCCTCGTTTTCATCATCATCTCCAATATCTTCATCACCAAAAAGATATCCTAAAGCGCTCAAAACTGGAATATTGTCGAAAACAGCCTTGACTATTCCTAAAGCCGGAATGGCAATAAGCATCCCGATTATGCCCCACAAGGCTCCTCCTAAGACAACCACAATAATAGTGAACACAGGATTTAAGTTTACCTTATTTCCAACTATATAAGGCTCCAGTATATAACTTTCCACAAATTGAGTAATGGCAAAAGTAGCAGTTACGCCTATAGCCCCTGCCAGGCCAGAGCCGGAAAAGAAAGCCATTCCAACTGCAAGAGAGTAACCAATAATGTTGCCGATATAAGGAATCAGCGTAAGTACAGAAGCAAGAATTGATATCAGCACTGCATTTTGTACGCCAGAAAGGAATAATCCTATAGAATATAGAACAGCAAGAATAATAATCAGAATCAGCCGGCCAAAAAGATAGTTTTGTGAAATGGTGGCCGACTTAGTTATGATTTCATGAACACTATCACTTTTCTCTTCAGGAGCCATTTTAATAATGGACTTTCTGAATTTGCGCCTGTAGAGCAGAAAGAAGAAAATATAGACGAAGGTGAGCAGAAATGTTCCTAAAAAGCTGACCAGGGAAGCTACATAACCACCTGCTGAGGAAAGCATAGAGCTACCCTGTTGCTGAGACTGAACACCGGCTTGTCCTTGATTATTTGACCCGGAAGCTCCTCCTGGAATTTTATTTGAAAGCATCTGCTGCTGTTCCTGGGCTGTAATACCAGTCTGTTCTTCTACAAACTGTTGCAGGTTACTTATTTTGGGCTCAATTCTATCTTTTATCTTGGGCCAGTCCTGCACAAAACTTTTGACCTGTAAGCTTATTATACCTGCAAACAACACGAAAAACAGTAGAATAACAACATCAGCTAGCAAAGATGCCCATCCCCGTTTTATGCCTTTACTTTCGAACCATCGGGCCACGGGCAGAACAACCATTGCCAGTAAGCCTGCCACTGAAAGAGGAGCTAGAAATGACTTGGCTTGTACAAGCCCCCAAAAGAAGAAGCTTAAACTAACTAGTATTAAAGCAAAATAGGTTAGAATTTCTTTCGCTCTGTTTTTCATAGAGGGGCTTTGTAAAGCATTTTAATCAAGAAATAAAATTGATTATTTAGAAAATAACAATTTCTTCAAATGAGCTTCTTACGGTGGTATTTCTTCTAAGTAATAAGAGTTAGTTTAGGTGCTGGATGAGTTCTTTCTTACTCATTTTGGAGCGCCCAGTTACGTGCTGCTTTTTAGCTTTCTCGTAAAGGTCTTTTTTTGTGAGATCAGACAAGTCCTGCTTATTGCTTGTAGCGCTGCTTTTGTTGTCTTGATACTGCTTTTCGCTTCCTTTATCACCGGAGCCTTTTACATGATATTCTACCTTGTCTTTCTTTACTTTATCATCAGTGACAATAACTTTTTTACGGTCTTTGCCACTAGTTGGCAAACCCTGTGGTAAGACAAACTCTTTGTATTTTGTTTTGGTATCTTTTAAGAAGAGATGGGGCATGTCCTGAAATTCAGGGTCATCGTTGAAATCTGCTAAATAATACTGCCCTTTGTCTACAGTTTTACTTTTTTTATGATCTGAATCGGACTTAACTAAAATATGACCCTGGCTGGTTTTAACCACGGCATACCATTCTTTTTTATCCAATGTCAGAATTTCATGTCCTTGAGTGGTCATGAAAAGCTCATAACTCCCCTCTTTCTTTAATTTCCCGTGCATGATATGTGGCTTTAAGTTACCTGTCTTGACTATAAGTACGATGCACTACAGGTGAGGTTAGGTAAATAAGTTAGGTGCCAAACTCAACTTAAGTCGCTGTTAAAACAAAACATGCTCTATAAGAGCATATCGTGCAGGTTAATAAATTGTTCTAAAGAACAGATGAGTCTTTTAAAGCAAACTACCTGATCAGGTTGGTATACTGTCTAAAGCTTTTATCTCTTTTTTATAGGCAGGAGGTAAAATTATGGACTTTAATAACCATTCCGCTTTTAGCTTTTTACTTAATTTATACAAGCCAAGTACAGGAGTCAGCAAAGAAAATGTCCTTAAGTCTAGCATTTGGCTTACTATCTGAGGCACTACAAGTATTTGACCCTCTAGTAACAGCCTGAATCGTACTGTACCGAGGTGTTTCTTATACTGCTTATAAAGGTCCACTGTGTAAGTGCTTTGCTGCAGGTTCTGTTCCAGGTGCTTTTTGCGACTAACAAGCCATTCCTGAAAACTTTGTGGCAGGTCTTTTAAGCCCATGCGGCTACCTACTCTGTAAAATACCTGGAATACCTCTGCCTTTTCTGCTTCAGAAAGCTTACTTTCCAGTAGTTCATAAGACCGGATGGAATAATCGATTAACATAAATAGCACATCACGATAAGCCCAGTCTGGTATGGCTTTTCCTCTTTTGACTTCTACACCGGCATGTATAGCAGCCATTTTGTCTATGGCATTATGTGCGGCATCCAATTCAGAAAAAACAATCTGGCGGGCATAAGCTACAGTAGAAAATAACCTGCCAAGCGGGTCAGCAGGAAGCCTGCCTGTAAAGTAAAGCCAATCGACAGCCTTGTTTAAAGCAAACTCAGCAGAGGCACCAGCAAAAATGAAGAGAATTGTATCTCCTTTTCCCCATATTTCTCTGACAACAGAGCCTTTCTCTACAAAATATTTCATAATTAATAATAAAACAAAAGAAGAAAACTATAGTTCCGGTAGGGTTTGCTATGTGTAAAGCTGTTTCTGTTGCTCTAAAGTCTTAATACGGTGAAAAGTTTTACAAAACTAATCCTGCTTTCTTATGGTAAAAGATGCCTGTTACTTAACAATAAACAAAATTAGCACACACTATGGCAAAACAAATGAAAGCAGCAACATATGAGGAGTTTGGCGGAACAGATAAAATACAGATACAGACAATAGATGTACCTGAACTGAAAGAAGGAGAGGTACTGGTTCGTATAAAAGCGGCAGGTGTGAATCCTGTTGACAATGCTGTTAGAGAAGGGTATCTAAAAGACTTTTTACCTTATTCTTTTCCTATTATTCCGGGTTGGGATGTGGCAGGTGTGGTGGAAGATAGGGGGTATAGTGCCAGAAGGTTTAATGTAGGGGATGAAGTATATGCCTATGCCCGCAGAGCTGTTGTACAACATGGTACCTTTGCCGAATATGTGGTTATACCGGAGAGTTATATCTCTTTAAGACCTCAAAATATTTCATGGGAGGAGGCAGCTGGTATTCCTCTGGTTGGCCTTACTGCTTACCAGTCTTTGTTCGATGCCGGAAACCTACAGCAAAACCAGACGGTGCTTATATTGGGTGCGTCCGGTGGAGTAGGCAGTTTAGCTATTCAGCTGGCAAAAGAAAAGGGCGCGCAGGTGATAGGGGTAGCTAGTGAGAAGAACTATGCCTTTATGAAAGAGTTGGGTGCTGATTATACAGTTGACTATAAAGATACCAATATTGGTGATGCCGTTAAAGCTATCTTACCTGATGGTGTAGATCTGGTTTTTGACTGTGCCAGCGGTGAAACCTTAAAGCAAAGCCTATCAGCACTAAAGTCTTCGGGCAAACTGGTGTCTATACTAAATCATGGGCAGGAGTTAGATAAAGGAATCGATTTTCAGTATGTATTTGTAGAGCCTAATACAACTGAGCTGGATCATTTAAGAAAGTTGGCAGATGGAGGTAAGCTGATAGTACATGTAAGTAATACTTATTCTTTGGAAGATACTGCTGAGGCGCTTAAACAGATACAAACAGCACATACCACAGGTAAGATTGTGATAGTACCTTAGAACAAGCCAACACTGTAATAAAAATTTTGAACTGGAACTGGAATGCTATGTTAACTAATTTCCTTTGTACAGTTTATCGAAAAGAACCGCGTAATACCGTTTTTTGATCTTTTTTAGGAAAAATATATTATTTGTTTCATTAGGAGGTATAAGCAATGCTTTGATACAACTGTAATATATTTAACCTACGGTTGCAGCAATAGCATTGTTGAGAGCAAAAACAATGCTATTATACCCAGTATTATAGCCCATAACATTATTAATGTTTTCGGAGGACTATTTTACTGTTTCTTAACAGCTCGATAGAAAGAATTAAATTTACAATAAAACCTATAGTGCATCAAAGACATACCATAGCTCAACCATTATCTAGAAAATATTGATTTGATTTTTGAAGAAGGATTACATTTCGTATTTTAAGGGAGATCTATCAATATAAAGCTATGGCGTTAAGAATTAGAAGTTTATGGGGCTTCATTAATGAAGCATTGACCATCCTAAATATTATGCTACTTGCAGTTCTTACTGGGAATATAGGCAGGCGAGATTTTAAAGAAGTTCGAGAGAAAAAGATTCCAGCCATAGTAAACATCCTCTTATCATTACTCCTTAGCTTGGGACTGTTTGCTGCCATCTATTAATAAGGAACTTCACAGTAGCTACCTGAAGCTTAGCTATCGCTGTGCTATATGAGACATTGCTGTAGTTCGAAAGGTATTAGTTGTTCTGTAGCTAAGTAGTTTTAAAAGAATATCAAGTGTTCCATATCCTTTGATATATCATGGAAAAGCTGGTAAAGTTCTTTGTTTTATTAGGGAGGCGTAATCTTTTAATCAAAAGCAAAAGGCCCGCAATATATGCGAGCCTTTTGCTTTTGATGTGTTTGGAATAACTACAAATCACTGAAGTCAAAGTTATCCAGGTAAGCAGTTGTAAAGTTACCTTCTTTGAAGCCTTTGTCATCCATCAGCTTCAGGTGGAAAGGAACAGTTGTTTTGATTCCCTCTATCACGAACTCACTTAAAGCCCGCTTCATTTTAACTAATGCTTCCTCCCGAGTTTGCGCAGTTACAATAAGCTTCGCAATCATAGAGTCGTAGTTTGGCGGAATAGCATAGCCCGAATAAACATGTGAGTCAACCCGTACGCCGTGGCCACCTGGTACATGCAGGTTTGTGATTTTACCTGGCGATGGACGGAAACCGTTTTTAGGATCTTCCGCATTTATACGGCACTCAATTGCGTGCATTTTAGGGTAATAGTTCCTACCACTGATTTCATGTCCTGCTGCAACCTTAATCTGCTCTTTAATAAGGTCATAATCAACTACTTCTTCTGTAATAGGGTGCTCTACCTGAATACGGGTATTCATCTCCATAAAGTAGAAGTCACGGTTCTTATCTACCAGGAACTCAATAGTACCTACGCCTTCGTAGTTAATAGCCTGCGCCCCTGCTATGGCAGCCTGCCCCATTTTATCACGGAGTTCATCTGTAATGAAAGGAGACGGGGTTTCTTCCACCAGTTTCTGATGACGGCGCTGAATAGAGCAGTCTCGTTCAGAAAGGTGCGCTACATGACCGTGCTGGTCACCTATTAACTGAATTTCGATATGGCGTGGTTCTTCTACAAACTTCTCCAGGTAAATACCATCGTTACCGAAAGCTGCTTTTGCTTCAGTGCGGGCGTCGTTCCAGGCTTTTTCAAACTCTGAATCGTTTCTTACGATACGCATACCACGGCCACCACCACCGGCAGTCGCTTTTAGTATAACAGGGTATTTCACTTTATTAGCCAGCTTAACACCTTCTTCCATCGTATCTAACAATCCGTCAGAGCCCGGTATGGTTGGTACACCAGCCTTCTTCATGGTTGCCTTCGCCGATGCTTTGTCGCCCATGGCGTTAATCATTTCAGGAGAGGCACCAATAAATTTAATGTTGTTTTCAGCGCAGATGCGGGAGAATTCTGCATTCTCTGAAAGAAAGCCGTAACCCGGGTGAATAGCATCGGCATTTGTAATTTCAGCAGCTGCTATAATATTCGGGATGTTGAGATAAGATAGTGAACTTGAGGCAGGGCCAATACATACAGCCTCATCAGCAAAGCGCACATGCAAGCTCTCTTTGTCTGCCGTTGAGTATACCGCTACAGTTTTTATACCCATTTCCTTGCAAGTGCGGATAATGCGCAATGCGATCTCGCCACGGTTGGCGATTAATATTTTCTTAAACATAATTTCTGATTTGTAGATCTGTAGATTTGGAAATGTAGAGATACACAGTGAAATGACATAAAAATGGAGACGATCAAAGTACCATCTCCATTTTCAATTCTTCACATTTTCAAATCAATAAATTAGCTTGGGTCTACCAGGAACAGCGGCTGGTCGTACTCAACCGGAGAGGCATTATCTACCAGTACTTTTACAACTTTACCCGATACTTCAGACTCTATCTCGTTGAACAGCTTCATGGCTTCAATAATACAGATCACCTGGCCTTGCTTTATTTCATCACCTACATTAACAAAAACAGGTGTGTCAGGGCCAGATGCGCGGTAGAATGTACCAATCATAGGAGCTTTAATAGTAACGTAGTTGCTTTCTTCAGAAGCAGCAGGTGCTGTTGGCGCTGCCGGAGCTGCTGCCGGTGCAGCCTGAGGGGCTGGGGCAACAGAGGATGGCGCAGAAGCTGCAGGAGCTGCTGGTCCACTAACATATTTTACTTTTTGGTCTGGTTCGCGTTTAACCGAGATCTTAAATTCTTCTGTTTCGATGTTAACTTTGTTCAGCCCTGATTTGGCGATGAAGTCGATGAGTTCCTGGATTTCTTTAGCTTTCATGTGTTATTTTACTCTTTCTGCGTAAGAATAAGTACGTGTGTCTACTTTTATTTTTTCGTCTTGTCCAATGAAAAGTGGTACCTGGATAGTAGCACCCGTCTCAACAATGGCTGGTTTAGAAGCATTAGTTGCTGTATCGCCTTTAATGCCTGGCTCTGTATATGTGATTGTTAATTCTACGAAAGGAGGAATCTCACATGTTAGAGGAGTTTCTGTCTCTGCATGGAACAGGATTGTTACTTCCTGTCCTTCTTTCATCAGGTCAGCGAAAGGAACCATTTTATCCTCCAGGGCAATCTGCTCAAAAGTATTCATATCCATAAAGTTATAGCCCAGGTCGTCTTTATAGATGTACTGGTGCGGACGCTGCTCTACACGGGCTGTCGTAATTTTATGGCCTGCAGAAAAAGTGTTATCTATTACTTTTCCTGTTTTGATGTTTTTCAATTTTGTACGGACGAAAGCAGGTCCCTTACCTGGCTTTACGTGCTGAAATTCTGTAACAACATATAAGTCGTTGTTGAACTCCATACATACTCCGTTTTTAATATCAGCTGTGGTTGCCATACAAACTATTTATAGCTTATTAGTAATATAATAAATGATAAAATCATACCTGTTTATTTACTCTTGCAAAGCAAAGTTAGTTAATCTGCTGAAATTGTCGCTACAATAGCATGAGATTAACCTTTTATCTCCTCTGTCTTATATAAAAGGTATAGCCTTTTTGAACATTTCTTATAGGTTTATTACTTCTTACTGAATCAGTTTAAAGTATCAACTTCAAACAAATATTTTTAATGGAACGGAAACAGAATGTTGTATTTCTAATGGCTGCTCTATAGAATAAAGAGTTATGGCAGGATTAAATATACACATAAAATTGGTTTTATTATACTTTATGGTGCTAATCCTTTTTAAACTTTATCATAGTAACAGCTTCTCAATATCAGAAGCTTTATAGATTTTGGTAACTAATCTGCTTAAAAGCTTTTAAGATAAGAGGCAGGCTGCTACTTTTGCTACACATTATTATATTCTTGAAAAGAGCCGCTACCATATTGCTTCTGTTCGTAATGCTGCTACAGGTGTTCAGCAAAGTGATGATTGTGGTAGACTATCAGGCAAACAGAAACTATATTATTGAATTTTTCTGCATTAACAAAAACAAACCTGAGCTGCACTGTAACGGTAAATGCTACTTAGCTAAAAAGCTAAAGAAAGCGGAGCAGGCAGAGAATAAAGCAGCAGACAGTAACCAGAAACAAAAGTTTGAGATAAACCTTTATTGCCAAGCTTTATTTCTGCTCCCATCAGTGTTGCCTGCTGTCCCGGATTCCTCTTTCCCCCCTTATCCTTTCAGCCATTCCAGTCAGGAAATGGTTTCTATTTTTCATCCACCTCAGTTTACTGTTTAATTCAAGACTTCAATGTTCCGTTTGTAAGCGGATTAAAAATGCTGCTGCACATGCTGGTTAGTTAGCCTGCTGCTTGTGCCTGTATGTTCTTTATTAAACTGTAAATCCAATAATGCAAAAAATATTTTTTAGCATCGTGTTCTTCATGGTGCTGCATCACTGTGCCTGTGCTCAAATGGCAAGCAAAGGTACAGTTGTCGATGCTTTAACAAAGGAAGCACTGGCAGGCGTAAGTATACGGCTGGCGCATGCTCCGGAGCAGGGAACGCTTACTGCTTCAGATGGTAGCTTCTCCTTAACCTCGCAAACCGATTCAGACTCTGTTGTTGTCTCTTATATAGGTTATAAGTCTCTTAAGATGCCTGTAACTCCTGGTGTTCTGCTTGTTCAGTTACAGCCTGCAGTTAACCAATTGAACCAGGTAATTGTGTCTGCCAGCCGGGAAGCACAAGTACGGACAGAAGCTCCCGTAGCTATTAGCGCTATCTCTAAACAGGTTATAAATGATACAAAAGCGGTTTCTCTTGATCAATTGTTGAATAAGGTAAGTGGCGTGTATATGGTTAATCTTGGGAATGAGCAGCACACAATGGCTATTCGGCAGCCCATAGGTTATAACAGTCTCTTTTTATACCTAGAAGATGGAATCCCGATCAGAACGACAGGTGACTTTAACCACAATGCGTTGATTGAGATAAACATGGCTGCCTTAAAAACCATAGAAGTAATAAGAGGCCCTTCTTCTTCTTTATATGGAAGTGAAGCCATTGGAGGAGCCATTAACTTTATTACACAGGCTTCATCACAGGTTCCTGTAGCCAGGCTACAGGCAGAAATGAGCAATCAGGGGTACAAGCGCACTGATTTTAGCTACTCTGATACCTATGGCAAGCTTGGGGTTTATGTAGGAGGATACTATGCTGCCCAGCGTGATGGTTACATCAGCCACAGCGATTTTGATAAACTGGCCTTAACACTTAGAGCTGATTATCGCTTCAGTGAAAACAGTAAACTAGTTACTTCTGCTACACTCGTAGATTATCAAACAGAACAGACAGGCGGTATAGACAGTACTCACTTTTTCAATAAGGAATATTCCAGCCTGCATACCTTTACTTACCGAAAAGTAAAAGCTTTGCGCTTACGCACTACTTTAGAACACCAATGGAATGCTGCCAACAGCACGCAGACTACGCTGTTCCTGCGGAATAATGCCATTGCCCAGAATCCTTTTTATGCGATAAAAAGTGTTGCTGGAAATCCATTAAAAGCAAGAGGAGAGATAAATGAAGATGCTTTTAGAAGTTATGGTCTGATAAGCCAGCATAGAAAAGCTTTTTCATTTCTGGAAGCACAGCTAATAGGAGGGATAAGCTTGGATTATAGCCCCGCTACGTATAATGCCCGTTTCATAGATGTAGACCGAAACACCTCAGGTTTATATACAAGCTATACTGAAACAGATTCCCTGCTGACAAGCTATTCTGTTGATTTGCTTAACACTGCTGCTTACACACAATTTGAAATTAACCCAACGGAAAGATTAAAAGTGGTAGCAGCGCTCCGCTACGACAGGTTAGACTATAACTTCAATAATAAACTCGCTCCCAGTGCTTTTACAGGTGCCCCTGACGAGAAGAACAACTTCGAGAACCTTACGCCAAAGGTAGGCCTTACCTATGACTTTGGCAGAAACAAGGGAACCTATGTGAACTATAGCGTTGGTTTTGCTCCCCCTCAAATCTCTGATCTTTACCGAGGTGTGAAGGTGCCGGTGCTGAAGCCCTCCAATTACACCAACTACGAAGCAGGCGGATGGCTCAGCTTTGCCCAAAGCCGGGGCTATCTGGATGTAAGTGTGTATCAGTTAGAGGGGAGAAATGAAATTATTTCTGTACGGTTGCCAGACGGCTCTTATCAAAACCAGAACGCAGGCAGAACAAATCACAGAGGTATTGAATACACCTTTAAATACGTGCCTGCTGAAACTATTGCGTTGCGCATTAGCGGAACCAATGTCCGCCATTGGTTTAAGGATTATGAGTTGGAAGGTGCTGACTACGCCGGCAACGAAATGGCAACAGCACCTCGTTTTATGGGGAATGCCGAAATTACCTATAAACCTCTTTTTGCTAAAGGATTGCGCTTAAGTCTGGAATGGCAGCATATCGGCAGATATTACATGGATGCAGCTAACACAGAATATTATAATGGCTACGACTTACTTAATGCCCGCGCTGGTTATACCCTTCATGGAGTTGAACTGTGGGTGAATGCTACTAACGTAACTAATCAGCTTTATGCCACCACTGTTGACAAATACTCCTATGGCAAGAGTTATCGACAGGGTAATCCGCGCATCTTTAATGTCGGAGTAGGCTACACCTTTACCGGAAAGAAATAACCTATTTATCTTTTTATGGAATTGAAACACACTTTTTTCTCTCTTAACAAGAGTTCTTATAGCTTTAATATGCAAAAAATATCCGCAATACTTGTTTTTTTTCTTTTTGTGTTGACAGTAGGTTGCCAGACAAAGCCAGCAAAGCAGGAGCCTGTTGCTACAAAAATTTCTAACCCTGTTCAAAGTGGTATTTGCCCTTACCTAACGCATGATAAGGAGGGAAACATTGTGCTTTGTTGGGTGCAGGCACAGGATTCCACTGACTCGTACCTGCTGACTTATGCAGTCTCTAAAGATGGAGGTGAAACTTTTAAAGCCCCCAAAGCTATTCCGACAACCAAAGGTATTTATCCGCATGAGGAAAACCTTTCTAAAATCATTTTCAAAGACAATGGAGACATGATGGCTATGTTCGCTGTAAGTAACCCTAACCCGGAAAATAGTTATGCAGGTTTGGTCTTTTATACACAATCTTTTGATGGAGGCCAGAGTTGGTCTGAACCAAAGCAATTGGCTGAGAATGCAGAAAACAGCATAGATGAGCGTTATTTTGACATGACGCTGCTGCCAAATGGTGAAATAGCCGCTATCTGGCTGGATTCCAGGAAGGAAACAGACAAAGAGGGTTCTTCTTTATATTATGCAAGCACCAGGGGCAGAGAGGGCTTTGTTAACGAAAAAGTAATTGATCAGCAACTTTGCCAATGCTGCCGCACAGCTTTATATGTGGACGAGGCTGGTAAGCTACATGCTGCTTATAGGGGCATCTTAAATGACAGCATTCGGGATATGATGCACTTGGTATCGTCAGACAATGGGCAAAGCTTTTCTAAGCCAGAGCGCATTAGTGCCGACAACTGGGCTATTGACGGTTGCCCGCACACAGGGCCTACCATGACATCAAACAGCATGGGAATGCACTTTGCCTGGTATACTATGGGAGGTGGAAGTGGTGTTTTTTACAGTCATCTGGAAAACGGAAAAAGCTTTTCCCCCAGAGAAACTGTAAGCAACCTTCCATCCGCCAAGCACCCTCAGATTGCCAGTTACGGGAATGGGGATTTAGCTATTGTATGGGATGAGCGGGTGCAGCGAGGGAGCTCTTACTATAACTGGATCGGCCTGCAACTAAGGAATAAAGAAGGAAAGCAAGTACGTAGTAGCCATCTTACACCAGATTCTCTTATCGCTACTCATCCGGTTATAATGCCTGTGGATGCAGGTAATTTGATTATAGCTTATACAATTAAAGAAAAAGATAAAAGCGGAGTCTGGTACCAGCGGATTTCTTTACAGGAATAAGTGTTCTAAGGGTACCGAAGCACAGAGGTTTTTAAACTTTATAGCCGCTTTATAGTGTGGCTTCATGAATTCATTTGCTATAACAGGTGTTAGCATGTACAGTTAAGCGTTACACATGCTTTATGTCTGTTTTTAACGAAGCTGTCAAACACAAACTGGTGATCTATTATCCCGCGAATAAGAGTAGTTGTGTAAAGTTTGTACTTTTACCTTTAGCAATAGAACAAGTTAACTTATATGTTGCATAAAATAAAATTAACACTTATGGCCTGTGCCGTAGCGGCTGCATTGCCACTACAGTTACAGGCACAAAAAGCTGCTTCTAAAACGAAGCTGGTAGAGAAAGTGGCAAAAAAAGGCAATGAACTGGTTATCCCTTTCCAAAAATATATGTTACCAAACGGATTGACCGTGGTAGTGCACGAGGATCATTCAGACCCTATGGTGCATGTGGATATGACGTACCATGTTGGTTCCGCCCGGGAAGAAATTGGTAAATCAGGTTTTGCGCACTTCTTTGAGCACATGATGTTTGAAGGCTCTACAAACGTACCAGAGGGGGCTATAGATAAAATAATAGTAGGAGCAGGAGGTACTGTACCTAATGGATCTACAAACCGTGACCGCACAAATTACTATGAAACCGTTCCGAGCAACATGCTGGAAACAGCTCTCTGGGTAGAAGCTGACAGAATGGGCTTTTTACTTGATGCTGTTACACAGAAGAAGTTCGAAATACAGCGGGAAACAGTAAAGAATGAACGAGGCCAGAGCTACGACAACCGCCCCTATGGTCTGGCCTCTGAAAAAATAGCGGAGGCTTTATATCCTTATGGTCATCCCTATTCCTGGACTACTATTGGGTATATCGAAGACCTGAACCGCGGAAATGTAGAAGACTTAAAGAAATTCTTTCTGCGTTGGTACGGTCCTAACAATGCTACCTTAACGGTGGGAGGCGATATAAAACCACAGGAGGTAGTAAAACTGGCAGAGAAATACTTTGGTACTATACCGCGTGTACCTGGAGTAGAAAAGATGGAGCTGCCTGCTATTGTTCTACCTAATGACCGTTACATTTCATATGAGGATAATATCCGTTTACCGATGCTGCAGATGGTGTATCCTTCTGTACCGGCATACCATCCAGATGAGGTCGCTTTGGATTGCTTATCGGAGATATTGGGTGGCGGAAAGAACGCTATCCTGTACCAGAACCTGGTGAAGACGCAGAAAGCAAACACTGCCAGAGCCAGTAACTACAGTGCAGAACTGGCAGGGCAATTCGCTGTTACTGTCTTGACTTTCCCGGACCAGACGCTTGCTGATATGGAAAAGCAGGTGCGGGAGTCTTTTGCTGAGTTTGAGAAGAATGGCGTGACGGATGATGCCCTGGCCCGTTTTAAATCTTCTTACGAAGCAAACCTGATAAACAGGCTTTCCAGTGTGGCAGGTAAAACTTCCCAGTTGGCCGCGCACCAAACATTTACAGGAGAGCCGAACCAGCTACCAAAAGAGTTAAAGGCAATACAGGCCTTGACCAAAGCGGATGTGATGCGCGTGTACAACCAGTATATTAAAGGCAAACATGCTGTTATCTTGAGTGTAGTGCCCAAAGGCCAGCCTGATGCCGTGGCCAAAGCTGATAATTTCAAAATAGATAAGAGTGGCTACCAGGCTCCTGAAGACCAGTATGCACGTCTTACTTATGTGAAAGCCAAAGATAATTTCGACCGAAGCAAACAACCTCCCCTGGGGCCTAACCCAGTGGTAACAGTACCGCCTTTCTGGACCGACAAGCTGCATAATGGCATTAAAGTGATTGGTACGAAAAATAGTGAAGTGCCAACCGTAACCTTGTTATTCTCAATCAGAAGGGGACATAAACTGGAAGCCAAAGACCCTTCTAAAGCTGGTATTGCATCATTAACGGCTGAAATGCTTAACGAGGCCTCTGAAAATTATACTTCAGAGGAGATCAGTAATCAGCTGGAGAAGTTAGGTAGCTCCATCTCTTTTGATAGTGATGAAGATGAAATGACTGTTTCTGTACAGTCGCTGGTGAAGAACCTGAATGCTACGCTGGAGCTTTTAGAGGAGCGTATGTTGCACCCTCGCTTTGCCCAGGAAGACTTTGACCGTTTGAAAAAGCAGCGTTTAGAAGCTATTGCTAACCAAAGCACGCAGCCAACAGTTATTGCCAATAATGTTTATAATAAGCTGCTCTATGGTGAGGGGAATATTATGGCCGTGCCGGAAGTAGGAACTACTGCCAGTGTCAGCCATATTACCTTAGATGATGTGAAGAAGTTTTATGCTGCTAATTTCTCGCCGTCTGTAACCAGTTTAGTGGTGGTGGGAGATACGGAGCAAAGCGAAATTTTACCGAAACTATCTTTCCTGGATAAATGGTCTCAGAAGCCTGTAGAAATTCCGGCTAATACTACCTTTGCTACCATCGATAAAACCAAGATATATTTAGTAGACAAAGAGAATGCTGCACAAACTGAAATAAGGATTGGCTATATGGCTTTGCCTTATGACGTTACAGGTAATTATTACAAAGCTGGCTTGATGAACTTTATATTAGGAGGAGATTTTAGCAGCCGTATCAATCAAAACCTGCGCGAAGGTAAGGGCTATACCTATGGTGCCCGCTCTGGCTTCTCCGGTTCTGAAACAGTTGGTCCGTTTACAGCTGCTGCAGGTGTGCGTGCCAATGCATCAGACAGCTCAGTGGTGGAGTTTATGAAGGAGATTAAGCTGATGAAAGAAAAAGGCATTTCTGACGAAGAACTGGCTTACCTGAAGACGGCTATCGGGCAGAGCTATGCCCGTAAGTATGAAACCTCTTTTCAGAAAGCTTCTTTCCTGAACAACCTGCTGCGTTATAACCTGGATAAAGATTATCTAAAAAAACAGAATGAGATTCTTCAGCATATAACCAAAGAAGAACTTAATGCTATAGCTAAAAAGTACCTGCCAACAGATAAAATGAACATTGTGTTGGTTGGAGATAAAGCAACCATAAAACCAGGTTTAGAAAAGCTTGGTTATGACTTAGTGGAGCTGGATGCTGAGGGCAACATGCTTGTGACAAGTGCAGAGTCTAATGCATCACAGGTAAAAGAGCCAGCTAAAGCAGTTAAGAAATAAAGTTCTATTTGCTATAAAGTTTGTAAACAAAAGAGGCTGCCTTATTAAGGCAGCCTCTTTTGTTTACTGAAGAAGATCAAAACTATTTACAGCCTCAGCTAATGTGACCTTATGAAACAAACTCTGCTAGGATAACTTTAATAGTTGTCAGACCCTCAAAAGGTAATTAAAGTAATAAATATAATTTAACTACTTTGGCTTAAGCTAGAATTTCCTTCCCTTTTAACTCTTCATCCCCTCTTCTCAGGTAGATAGAGTACTGTAAAAATCAACAGCTATAAAAACAACAGTCTCTCTGTTAACATATATTTCTAAGCCTGCGTAAGACTCAAGGAATACTAGATCTTGCTGATAAAGTTCAACTGATTTAGCTGCTTAAGTACAAAGCTTTTAAAATAGGTATTTGTAAAGATGCAGATTTAGTAGGACCGCTCAATGTAAAGTACAGCTATCAAAGCTCCATGGCCAGAGCTACTCACTTTTATCTTCAAAACCATTTGAACCAGCTAACATGAAAGACAAACCACAAAATGAAACTGCTGAAAAACACACGCCATTTTTACCTCCTAAAAACACTATTACGCTCACCATCAATGGTGTGGAACATCGTTTAGAAGTTGCTCCCTGGACATCTTTACTCGATTTATTACGGGAGCATCTGGACCTCACTGGCACAAAGAAAGGATGTGACCACGGACAATGTGGGGCCTGCACGGTTCTTCTCAACGGCAAGCGAATTAATTCCTGCCTGACGTTGGCTGTTATGAAAGATGGCTCTGAAGTTACGACCATTGAGGGACTGGCAAAAGATGGCGAGCTTCACCCGGTGCAACAAGCTTTTATAGACCATGATGCTTTCCAGTGCGGGTACTGCACACCAGGACAAATTTGCTCTACAATCGGACTGGTAAATGAAGGCAAAGCCAAAACACTGGACGATATCCGCGATCTGATGAGTGGCAATATCTGCCGCTGTGGAGCTTATAATAATATTGTAAAGGTAGTTCAGGAAGCATTAGAAAGGAGCCAGGCACAATGAGAAGTTTTAACTATACCAGAGCAGAGGATGTCGGTAATGCTGTAAGCCAGGTGGCTGCAGATAAAGGAGCAAAGTTTATAGCAGGTGGCACTAACCTACTCGATTTAATGAAGATACAGGTGATGCGGCCGAGTCGTTTGGTTGATATTACACGCCTTGCTTTAGACACTATTGAAGAGACAGATGATGGTGGCTTAAGGCTAGGAGCACTTGTAACTAACAGCGATACAGCCTATCACGAGCAGGTAGAGAAGCGTTACCCATTGCTTTCTCATGCCATACTGGCTGGTGCTACAGCACAATTGCGCAATATGGCTACCGACGGCGGAAATCTACTGCAGCGCACCCGTTGTTACTACTTTTACGATACGGATACACCTTGCAATAAGCGTGAACCTGGAACAGGCTGTTCTGCCATCCAGGGATATAACCGCGACCTTGCTATTTTAGGTACCAGCGAACATTGCATTGCCACACATCCTTCCGATATGGCTGTGGCTCTTGCCGCGCTCGAAGCCACTGTACGTGTTACAGGCCCTAATGGGGAGCGTACCATTCCGCTTTCTGAGTTCCATAGACTGCCTGGCAATACGCCACATATAGACAGTAACCTGGGAGATGACGAGATTATTACAGCAATTGACTTACCTGCCAAAGGCTTTGCCGACCATTACACTTATATAAAGCTACGCGATCGTGCTTCGTATGCTTTTGCACTGGTATCGGTTGCCGCCGCTTTAGATATGGAAGGCGACACCATAAAAGAAGCTCGTATTGCGCTTGGAGGGGTAGCTCATAAGCCCTGGAGAAAGCCTGAAGCAGAAGCTTTGTTAAATGGCCGGCAAGCGACGAGGGAAAACTTCCGGAAAGTAGCCGAAGCTTACATAGAGGGTGCAAAAGGATACGGAGACAATGATTTTAAAATAGAGCTTGCAAAACGCGCTATAGTACGTGCCCTAGAACAAGCCTTAGAAATGGAGGAAAAATCATGATAACAAACCAAATAGGAAAACCGGCCAATCGCGTGGATGGTCGCGCTAAAGTAACAGGAGAAGCAAAATATGCAGCTGAGTTCAGTGCACCTGATCTTACGTATGGTTTCGTTGTAAGCAGTGCCATTGCCAAAGGAAGAATAAAGAGCATTGATGCCAGCCAGGCGCTTCAGCTGGACGGCGTGTTACAGGTTTTTACTCACGAAAACAGACCTGGTTATATCTGGGGCGATAAAAATTATCAGGATAAAGACTCGCCTCCGGGTTCCCCATTCCGTCCGCTGTACGACAACGAAGTGCAGTTTAGCATGCAGCCTATAGCGCTTGTGGTAGCGGACACTTTTGAATTGGCAAGGTATGCCGCATCTTTAGTAAAAGTTGAGTACGTAACGCAGGAGTTTGATACCGATTTTGAAGCTAACATAGGAAAGGCTTACGTGCCTGAGCAGTATAAGTCCAACCCTCCGCCAGAGCCTTGGGGCAATCCGGACGAAGCTTTGGCTAGTGCCGCTGTCAAAATCGAAACAGAATATGCACATCCAAGCGAACACCACAACCCTATGGAGATGCATGCTTCTACAGTGGTGTGGGGAGATGGTGGCAAGATGACTATCTATGATAAAGTTCAGGGGGTGCAGAATAGCCAGCAGTACATTGCCAAAGCTTTCGCTCTTCCGATGGAGGAGGTGCATGTTATATCACCTTTTGTAGGGGGAGCATTCGGCTCCGGTCTACGGCCGCAGTATCAGTTGTTTTTAGCAGTACTGGCGGCACGTGAGCTGAAGCGTTCAGTAAGGGTAGTGCTGACACGCCAGCAAATGTTTTCTTTTGGGCATCGCCCTAAAACAGTACAGCGGTTTGCTTTAGGGGCTTCTACAGACGGTAAACTAGAGGCTGTCATGCATGATGCCTTTGCGGAGACATCTAAGTTTGAAGATTACAGCGAGAATGTTGTTATATGGCCGGGCGTACTTTACCATTGTGATAATGTTAAAGTTAGCCATAAACTAGTGGCTCTGGATGTATATACACCGCTTGATATGCGTGCACCAGGCGGAGCTACCGGTATATATGCCCTGGAATGCGCAATGGACGAGCTTGCATATAAAGTAGGCATGGACCCATTGGAGTTTCGCCTGAAGAACTATTCAGAAAGAGACCAGAACGAAGACAAACCGTTTTCCAGCAAAGAACTGCGCGAATGTTACAGGCAGGGGGCAGAAAAATTTGGCTGGAATAAACGAAGCAAAGAGCCACGTTCTATGCGGGAGGGCCATAACCTGATTGGCTGGGGAATGGCTCATGGAGCCTGGGAAGCGACCCAGAAGCCTGCTGCTGCCAAAGCAGTTTTATCTGCCGATGGTAAACTGACTGTTAGTTGCGCGACAGCTGACATTGGTACAGGTACCTATACAGTTATGACGCAAATTGCTGCTGATACACTTGGTATGCCGCTGGAGGATGTTACATTTAAACTTGGTGACTCTTCTCTGCCGATGTCTCCTTTAGAAGGTGGCTCCTGGACAGTTTCTTCTGTTGGCTCTGCAGTAAAAGCTGTATGTGATAAAGTAGGTGAAAAGCTTTTAAAGCTGGCTCAGCAAATGCCAGGTTCACCGCTTGCCAGTGTTACGTTTAAGGATATAATTTTTGCGGATGGCCAAATCAAGCTTAAAAACAATCCTGCCCAGGGGGTTGCTGTTACAGACATCATCAATCAAGGTGGGTTTGAAGGAATAGAAGAGGATGTTTCAAATGAGCCTGATAAGGGGCAAAGTAACTATGGTCGCTATGCTCACTCAGCAGTTTTTGTGGAAGTAAAAGTTGATGAAGATTTAGGAACCGTCAAAGTTACGCGTGTTGTCAGTGCTATTGCAGGTGGTCGTATCATGAATCCAAAGACAGCAAAAAGCCAGATACTGGGCGGTGTAGTCTGGGGCATAGGTATGGCGATGGAAGAAGAAACAGTAATGGACAATAACTTGGGCCGGTTCATGAATCACGACCTCGATAAATATCACGTTCCTGTTAATGCCGATGTACATGACATTGATGTGATATTTGTAGAAGAAAATGATGATATTGTTAACCCTATCGGAGCGAAAGGCCTGGGTGAAATAGGTATTGTAAGTGTTGCTCCGGCTATTGCCAATGCTGTGTTTCACGCAACTGGCAAGCGTGTCCGCGATCTGCCTATTACTTTAGACAAAGCAATGTAATGAAGAAGGCTACAGCCTGTAGAACTCTGTTTGCAGGCTGTAGCCTTCTTTCTCCTGCAAAAAACAATGTTAAATCTACCAGGTTATGAAAACGACTAAGCATTTAAATAGAAAAGTGGTGGTCCTGACTGGGGCATCTAGTGGTATAGGCCGTGCGACAGCATTAGAATTTGCACGTGGCGGTGCTACTCTTGTGTTAGCTGCAAGGCGGGATGATGCCTTAGCTGAAGTGGTGACAGAATGCGAAGCCTTGGGTGCCAAAGCTGTTTTTGTAAAAACAGATGTTACAGACTCAAATGCAGTGCAGCACCTGGCACAGGCAGCCCACGAATTGGCAGGCCGGATCGATGTCTGGATTAACAATGCCGGTATTGGTGCCGTGGGTGAATTTACTCAAACACCTATGGAGGCACATGAGCAGGTGATAAAGACAAACCTGCTGGGGCATATGCATGGTGCTTATGCTGTGCTACCCTATTTCAAAGAGCAAGGTTATGGTATATTGATTAACACGATTTCGGTAGGTGCCTGGGTACCGCAACCTTACACTGTAGCTTATGCAGCCAGTAAGTTTGGTTTGCGGGGCTTCTCAGGTGCATTGCGCGGAGAGTTACTGAAATGGCCTGATATTCATATATGCGATGTCTTTCCTGCTTTTATTGATACTCCCGGCTTTCAGCATGGCGGAAATTACATTGGATTAAAAATAAAACCTATTCCGCCTGTTTATGATCCGCAGCGTGTTGCCGAGGCTATGGTTGCGCTGGCAACTTATCCGAAAGAGGCTGTAACAGTAGGGGGATCGGCTAATTTCCTCAGATTTTCGTATGAGTTGTTGCCTGGCCTTACGCGCCGTTTGATGGCAGGTATTATGGAAAATTACTTTCACAGAGCTAAAACAGCACCTGTTTCAGATAATAGCCTGTTCGAGCCATCTGGCTCTGAAACAGGTATTGAAGGCGGGTGGCGTTCTCCTGGTGAGCAACGAAGGGTAGCCTTAACAAGTGCAGCCATAATTGCCGGATTGGGTGCCGGGATATACTTTTTTAACCGAAAGTAACAGCATATTAGTTGTTTAGTTAAGTTTAGAATGAAAGAAATAAGTGATATAGTGAGAGCATCTGATGTAGCCCAGGAAGAGGGAAAGCAGATGGCCTTGGCAACAGTGGTACATGTTAAGGGGTCGTCTTATCGCAGGCCTGGTGCGCGTATGCTGGTAACTGAAGACGGTAAATTAACCGGAGCCATAAGTGGTGGTTGCCTGGAGGGAGACGCTTTACGCAAGGCACGATTGGTAATGTCGCAGCAACAGGCTATGCTGGTCACTTACGACACAACTGACGACGACGATGCCAAGCTAGGAGTAGGCTTAGGCTGTAACGGTATTATCCAGATTCTAATAGAGCCTATCAATGTAGAAGATCCTGACAATCCGATCCAGTTACTTAAACTCTTTCTAAGCAAGAGACAAACAGGTGTACTGGTTACCCTGTTTTGCCTGCAGAATAAAAGAGCCAAGCAGCCGGGGACTTGTTTTTTTCTATATGAAAATGAAAAGCTTACAGGCTCCTGTTTTGATAAAGATTTACAGCCTCAACTGTTAGCAGATGCCCGAAAAGTAATGCGGAATAAAGCTTCTGCCATACAGGAATATGCTACACAAGCGCAGCCGCTAACAGGTTTCATAGAATTTTTAAAACCTCCAGTTTCGCTTGTTGTCATTGGGGCTGGGAACGATGTAATGCCTCTGGTTCAAATGGCAGCTGTTATGGGTTGGGAGACTAATGTAGTGGACGGACGGGCTAACTATGCGACAGTAGAGCGTTTTCCATTGGCAGGAAAAGTGTTGGTTTCTAAAGCTGATAAAGTTCTTGACCAGGTGAGGCAAGACGACCAAACGATTTTCTTACTTATGACTCATAACTATAACTATGACCTGGCTATGTTACGGCAGCTTTTGCCTTTACAGCTTCCTTACATAGGTGTATTGGGGCCTAAAAAGAAACTGAACCGTATGCTAGATGAGTTGCAGGAGGAGGGAATGGAGATAAACAATGAACACCTGGCCAGTGTATATGGACCTGTTGGGCTTGATGTAGGCGCAGAGACATCTGAGGAAATTGCTTTATCAGTTATGGCAGAGATCAAAGCGGTATTATCTAAAAAGGCAGGTACCTTCTTACGGGAAAAACGAGACACAATTCATGAACGCGAATCAAAACCGGGCAACCAAGTAGTTCTTTCGTAGGGAACACAAAAGCACATATGATTGGTATTATCGTACTGGCGGCAGGAGCATCCACCAGGTTAGGAGAACCTAAGCAAAAAGTACAGTTTCAGGGAAAAAGTCTTTTGCAACATGCTGTGCAGGTTGCACTTAATTCAGACGGTAAGCCGGTGGTTGTGGTATTGGGAGCTAATGCTGAGGCTGTTCGGCCGGAGGTAGCTCAGGAGCCTGTGCAGCTTATCATAAACCCCGAATGGCAGGAGGGGATGAGCGCTTCAATAAGAACTGGTCTCTCGGCGTTGCAAAAGATGCATGCAGGAGTAACAGGAGTTATACTTATGTTATGCGACCAGCCTTTTGTGGAGCCTGCTATACTGAATAAGTTAATAGAAGCTAATTATGCAACCGGAAAGGGAATTATCGCCTGCGCCTATAACAAAACCTTGGGCGCACCTGTGTTTTTCGATAAAGCTTTTTTTCCTGATTTACTTTCCTTAAAAGGGCAGGAGGGTGCGAAGAAGCTGCTTTTTAAACATGCCAATGCTGTTGCCTCTATACCGTTTCCCCAGGGCAGCATAGATATAGACACACCTGCTGATTATGCTTTGCTCCACCAGGGGCATAATAATAATAATAATAATAATAATAATAATAAGGCTTAACTTCTTATAAATGCCTTCGACCCAAGTTAATAATAAACCTTATCTTTCTTTAACAACTGAACCAAGCAATTGCTGAGCCGCTTCGTGCCCACTAGCCAGAGCCGCTTCTACTGTACCCATTGCTTCTCCTTCATATAAGGCTTCACCAGCAAAAAAGAGGGTATTATCCTGCGGCTGTGTCAGTACCTTTCTGGCTTTTTTTGACGCTACGGTAGCATAGGTATAAGCACCACGGGCAAAAGGGTCTGTCACCCAGTTCACTACTTGTTTGGCGATAAGCTGCCCTTGCAAAAAGCTGGTATCGGTTTCAAAGATATAGGCAAGAGATTTCAGTGCTTCTGTGATAATGTCGTCTTCTGTTAAATCTTTATGCTTTTCTGCCAGAGGACCAGATATCCATCCTGTAAGTAAAGGAGTTTTTTCGGGAAAGTGTGTCCACCAGGTAGGAGCTGGGGTGGCATCTGAAAATAAGAAGCTTAGTTCAGGTAGCTGGCTAACTTGTTGCTTATTCTTTTCATTATCCCAAAAAGCAGTTTTGAACTCGAGTAAAATCTTAATCACCGGGCCGAAACCCAAAGTTTGTAGTGCAGCAGACTTTTCGGGAAGGGCAGGGGTAAACCTGATGTGTCCTTTGCTGCCAGGCTCTGAAAGTAGCACACCCAGTGGTACTGTAATTAATATTTTAGAGGCTGTAAAAGACTGTTCTTGCTCGCAAAGTACCTCTACGTGGCCTGCCTGCCAGCGTACTTCCTGCACTATAAGTGACAGATGAATGACGCAACCTGATGCCTGTGCTTCATTTGCAAGAAAATCCAATACTTGGCTGTAGCCGCCCTTCGGAAAGTAAGAATTGGTGGCACCACCACTTTGCAGTTCATCCCGCAGGGCCATTGCGCTTAGTTGCTGTATGTTGGCAGCATCGTAACCTTCTGCAAATTTTGTAACAGATTCCCGTAAGCCAGTGTATTGTTCTTCCTTAAAATATTTTTCCAGGAAGGCCGCTAAGGTCAAATCCTCCTCAAGCTTATTTAGCTTTTTAATCAGCTCCTGGTAATTATCTATAAACTCATCAGATTGTTGTAGTTCCCCATGTTTTACCTGATAAGATTTACCCTCCATGGCAAAAAAAGAGATACCTGCTTCTTTGAAAACTTCCTGTGTTACCGGCAAATTACCATGCACAAATTCTGCTCCCACTTCTATAGGCACAGAAAAACCTGCTGCTCTCTGTGTATAGATACGCCCTCCAGTCCGGTCGCGTGCTTCCAGTACGGCTACTTTATAACCTGCTTTAGCTAAATGCCGTGCAGCCATTAGCCCCGAAGCCCCTGCTCCTACGATCAATATGTCGAACTTACTCATACTATAGTTTTGTGGCTGATATGCTATTGCTGGTCCTTTGATGTTTAAACTATGTTTACCCTTGCAGTGGCTCGTGCGTTACAGGGCAAAGCTATTTTACCAGTAATGTTTTGATGAAAAAAGAGCCTGAACAAACTTTCAGCCTCACTTTGCTGAAATACTTCTGTTTTTAAAAGTTTGGCCTTCTGTTGACAAACGTTAAACTATAGTTAAAGAAGTGTGCAGGACGGATTGTATAATAAGCACAAAAGCCTGCCTTAAGTTATATTACAGCCAATTGTTAAAAGGTTGGGGCAGAGAATAGGCTTTATAATCCTTCTATTCCGGAAGAGCTATCCAGTCAAGGGCGGCGTCATATGTTATAAACTGCTCAAAGGCAATACCAGTATTAAACATTTTATAAGCTTGCTGTACCAAATTCTCAAAAGACATATAGTGAAAAATATCACTGTTGCCTACCTGAGCTAGTTTTTGCAAGTCAGATTTGATAACTATAGGCACTATTTTGCGAAGCACCCAGAGCTGGTCACTAATCAGAATCCCATTTAATAAGCGGGTATCAGCAATCCAGTACTTAACGTTTTCATTTTTGATAAAGTTTGCGACAAACGATATTGTATTCCTTAATTCTTCGCTACTAATGGTTCTGTGCATTGAAGTATAAAGAAAATGTCGCTCTTTATCGTAATCAACGTTAATGTATTCGGTAATGTTAACTTCCATTAGGATACTTTAATACTGGTTAAAAGAACGCAAAAGTAGTATTTATCATTGAATATATATAGCACAGTGCTATTTGTTTTTCCTACTAATCGTTAGTTAAATGGTTTAAAATGAATAGCTTATAATGTCTTCAGTGCTTAAAAGCACATTCGCTTATCTCCTAAACTTTTAATTATGATGCACTGTATTATGTATCATAATTCTTTTGCTAACTTGCATAAAGTCAGTATACAATTTACATGCCATATCCTGCATCTTATATTGCTTATGCCCTTGTTAAGAAGGGGATTGAATCCGGCCAGTTTGTAACTCAGATGAAGTTACAGAAGATGGTTTTCTTTGCTCATGGTTATCATCTGGCAAAATATAATGGAGAGCCGCTTATTCAGGAAAACTTTGAAGCCTGGCGTTTCGGGCCTGTTGTTCCGGATATTTACCAGGATTTCAAATTATATGGCAGCAGCCCTATAAGAGATACAGACCTATGTTTTGCCATACCGAAAGACAATGTACTTTATGAGCTTGACGATAAAGCAAAAGATGCTGTAGAATATACCTGGGAAGCAACAAAAGATATTGGTGCGTTAGCCTTGTCGAACTGGACACATGCCGAGGATTCTCCCTGGTCCAGAGTCTACCAGCCAGGCACTTTAAGTGTACCGATTGATAACAAAGACATTAAAGACTATTTTGAAAATTTATTAGCCGCTTAAAGTTCATGAGTGAAACTAAGCCGTCAGCAGCAACTTCTGCAGTAAAGCCCGCAGCAGAAATAAAGGAAGTTATACGGAAACAGTTTGCTTCACCTGTAAGTGTAAGTGGTTCTATTGCTGATGAGGTAGAGTTTGTAAACGAAGAATTTAACAGAGAACTGCAGAAGGAGCGCCTGAAAAGGTTAAGAGACGACAACGAAGCCAGGAAAAATTTTGCAGACAGAATTTTTAGAGTAACAGTTATATGGATGTTTTGCATCCTTGTGGTGGTAATTTTAGGCGGTATGGGTAAACTTATATATTCCGATGCTGTTTTAATCGCCCTTATTACGACTACGACTGCTAACGTTTTTGGCTTCTTCTATGTAGTGGTGAATTACCTTTTTAATAAGGAAAAATCAACCTGAGTTCTTAGCATTCGGTTACTTGCTTAGTTTTTCCTGTTTTTCTGAGCCTGCTTTCTGTTTATATGTTGCTTATTAATTTTGGCTTAATCTACCTCTATATATTTCTCATCCCCATTCATACGCACAATTTTAGGATGGAAAGTGCCCACTACCTCCACGAGGTCCTGCTGTGATGCCATTACTTTGTTGATATCTTTATAAACCATTGGGGCCTCATCCAGGCCGGAGCCTAGAACATCTACCCCAGCTTTCTGCAAGTACTTGCGCACCTGGGGAAGGGAGAGCGTTTTTTTAGCCTCTGTTCTGGACATAAGGCGTCCGGCTCCATGCGAGGCGGAATTAATAGAAGCAGCTTCCCCTTTGCCACGTACTATAAAGCCAGGTGTGGCCATAGAGCCGGGTATAATACCCATCACGCCTTTACCTGCTGGTGTTGCCCCTTTACGATGAACGATAACCTCTTTGCCGGTAGCATCTTTCTCTTTCCAGGCAAAGTTGTGGTGGTTCTCAATCACAGCCATTGGTTGTTCCGTTAGTTTATTCGCCAGACGCTCGTGTATCTGATGATGACAGGCAGAGGCGTAGTCACCAGCAAGGTTCATAGCTAACCAGTATTCTTGCCCGGCCTCCGTGTCCAGGTCTAACCAAGCCAGGTGTTTGGCATCAGGTGGTAGTTGGCAGGCATCCATAGCCACTTTTGTATAGTAACCGGCAATGTTGGCCCCTAACCGGCGGGAACCTGAATGGGAGAGAATTGCCAGGTACTTCCCCTTTGGCAGGTCATGGTCATTGTTGACATCATGTATTTCCACAGTACCAAACTCTACAAAATGGTTACCGCCGCCTGAGGTGCCCAATTGCTGATAAGCCCTGTCTTTCATTTCCCGCACAATGGGCAGCTCAGAGAATTCAGGTCTATCCATAACAGGGTGGTTCATGGGCCTTTTAAAGGAAGTGTGGCCGAAGCGGGTATTATCGAGCAGCATCTTTTTAAGCTTATCTTGGTTTTTATCTATAAAACCAGTGTGAATATCATAAATGCTCATGCACATGCGGCAACCAATGTCTACCCCTACCCCATATGGTATCGCGACATTATGTGTTGCCAGTACACCACCAATTGGTAACCCGTAACCCTGGTGGGCATCTGGCATCAGGGCTCCTGCCTGCGCAATGGGCAAACGCATGGCCAGTTCCATCTGGTGAAGAGCACCTCCTTCAATGTTTTCTCCACCATAGATGGCAAATTTCTGCTTTCCCGGCTTTAGCTCTATAGGTCCAGACGATTTCTGTGTGAGTATGGCTTGTGCCAGCGGCCCCAGAGTTGCCTGTAACTTATACTGTTCCGGTGCAGTTAGCACATCCTGCAGTAACTCTATCTGATGGTTACGGGCCAGATCAGTATAATAAGTATCTATTAGTTGCAGGGCAATAGTAACTGGTTTACCGGAAGGGAAGCCGAGGGTAAGTAAATCTTTAGCGGTAAGTTTTGCTGAAGCCATATATTCTTGTTTGTCTCTCTATTTGGTACGAAAGCACAGGAGATAAGACTATCTCTTGTTTAAAGAAGAGGCTTGTGCATTTATTTTATAGATGAAGTTATTATTGTATAGTTGCAAAGTTGAGCATTTGCAGCAGGAGTGCCTTTGTTTGATAACTTTACATTAAAAGAGCCAGAGGCCCAGGAACAGTAGACGCGAGGCTGGAGCCTCGCGCGATGAGATGTCATGAAAACTCGACGTTCTTAAACTTCTACGTATGCTGTTGCAATAGCTTAAGAGCTTCTTCATTACCTTGTTGTATGGCAAGATCATAAGCTGTCAGGCCCCGGACATCCTGAATGGTTGTATCGGCATTGTACTCCAGGAGTATTTTTACCAGTTCATTTCTTCCAAATAAAGTTGCAAACATCAAAGCTGTACCACCATTACCGTTCTGTAAGTTTAAATCAGCTCCGTTTTCAATCAAAAGACGGGCTATGTCCGGATATCCTTTAAAGCAAACTCCCATCAAAGCTGTGTTTCCACTGGCATCCTGCGCATTTACTTCGGCATTAGCATTTATTAATGCTTTGGCTGCTTCTAAATGGTCATCATAACAAGCAATAATCAAAGGTGTGAAACCTTTGGCATTTTGAACATTGATATTTGCTTTGTTCTCGATGAGTTGCGTTAAATAATCCACATCACCTTTTCGGGCAGCATCAAAAAGGAGATCTTCCTGGGCTGTAGAGTAAAATTGCATATTAAGTTAGGTTAAGTACAAAAAAGTTTATAATCATGAGTACGATAAAGTTGCGTATATGATTAAGAATGTTTCATAAAAGAGATGGGCTTACTGTGGGAGAAGGAGAGGTGATGAAGCTGCTTGGGATATGCTAATAATAAAAAATGCCGCTCCAATACATGATGGAGCAGCATTTTGAAACCAAAGTAAGGTAGCTATTCAGCTGACTTTATTACCAGAGTCTGATTCTTTCTTCTGGTGCTTTATAAAGCTTATCGCCTGGCTGTACATTGAACGCCTCATACCAGGCATCCATGTTTACAGGTGCACCAATTGTTCTGTACTCACCCGGAGAGTGTGGGTCTGTTACAATCTGTTGTGCTGCACTTTCAGGAAGAATGTTAGTTCTCCATACCTGTGCCCAAGAAAGGAAGAAACGCTGATCTGGTGTGAAGCCATCAATCTTTTCATTAGACTGACCTTGTTTAGTCATTTTAAAAGCTTCGTAAGCGGCATTCAGTCCGCCTAGGTCACCGATGTTCTCGCCAAGCGTCAGCTTACCATTTACATGAATCGTGTCTAAAACGGTATAAGCATCATACTGAGTTGCCAGAGCCTGTGCTTTTTCCTTAAACCTGGTTTGGTCTTCATCTGTCCACCAGTTTCGCAAGGTACCATCTTTGTCATACTGGCTACCTGAATCATCGAAACCGTGAGAAATCTCGTGGCCTATAACAGCTCCGATACCACCGTAGTTGACGGCGTCGTCTGCATTAGGGTCGAAGAACGGGAACTGCAGGATACCGGCTGGGAACACAATCTCGTTCATAACTGGGCTGTAATAAGCGTTTACAGTTGGTGCAGTCATTCCCCACTTAGTTCTGTCAACAGGCTTGCCTAGCTGGCCTACCATGTCGTTGTAAGCCCACTGGCCGGCATTACGTACATTCTGGAAGAAAGACTTACGGCTGATTTCCAGACCATCGTAGTTTTTCCACTTGTCAGGATAACCTACTTTAGGTGTAAAGGCATGTAGTTTAGCAAGTGCTTTCTCTTTGGTCGTAGCGCTCATCCACTCAAGGTTGTTGATGCGGATTTCGTAAGCTTTGATCAGGTTCCCGATCAGCTCCTGCATTCTTTCCTTCGCCTCAGGTTTAAAGTACTTCTTCACGTATACCTGGCCCAGCAATTCACCAATCGTATGGTCAGTAAGCGACGACATACGCTGCCAGCGAGGAGTTTGTACTTTTTGTCCGTTCAAAGCTTGAGTATAAGCAAAGTTCGCATCAACAAACGGAGAGCTCAGGTAAGGAGCAGAAGACTTAAGCACATTCCACTGAAGGTAAGTCTGCCAGTCTTCAATAGGAGTGCTTGTCAGCAGGCCATCCAGATCTTTGAAGAATGAAGGGTTGTTTACCAGGATTGTATCTTCTCCGCTTACCTTCATTTTAGCCAACAACGATTTCCATTCAATGTTTGAAGTAGTTTTGCTGAAATCGGCTATTGCAAATTTATTGTAAGTCTTGTATGGGTCACGCATCTCTACACGGCTCATTTGGGCCTCAGCCATCTTCTTCTCAAGGTTAAAGATAGTCTCTGCCTTCTTCTGAGCTGCTGCTTCCGGAGTACCGGTTAAAGAAAAAAGTGTCGTGATGTAGGTTTTATATGCATCCTGAATTTTCTGGCTACGTGCATCATCTTTCAGGTAATAATCGCGGTCAGGTAAGGTAGTACCGCCCTGGCTAAGCTGGGGAACCATGTTGTTTACATCTTTACGGTCCTGGCCTACATAAAAGCCGAACATTGGAGATGCAGCACCAGAAGTTCTAAGTTTTGCCACTTCACTTAATACACCGTTTATATCCTTAACAGATTTCACTCTCTTAAGATCTGCTTTAATAGGATAATATCCCTGCTTTTCAATGGCGGCGCTGTCCATAGCGGCGGCATAGAAGTCGCCTACGCGTTTTTGTACAGAGCCTTTAGGAGCCTTTGTATCTGCAGCGGCTTCATTAAGAATAGTTTTAACTGCATTAATATTGAAATCACGCAGTAGGTTAAAGCTTCCCCAACGGGTTTCTTTTGCCGGAACAGGATTGTTTTTTAACCAGGTTCCATTGGCATAAGTGTAAAAGTCATCACCTGGCTTTACAGTCAGGTCCATGTTACTCTTATCTATAAAAGAAGCCGGTGTTGCGCCGCTTTGCTGTGCCGAAGCTTCGAACCCGAATGCTGTAGCGGTACCAAAAAGTAGTAGTCTTAGGTGGTTTTTCCAGTTCGACATGTTTTTTATCGAATTTTGTTTAGACATAGATTAGTTGTGATACTGACGATTAGTTTAAGATTTTTACTTTGCTAAAGATGCAAATATAATAGTTTATCAATTTGAAGCCTGCTTTATTTCTATGATTGTATTTAAGCCTGTGATGGCTGGAGCCTTTAAATGGGTGAGGCTTTATATTGGTTTGGGGTAGATGCAGTAACCAAATTATCTTAAAGCATTAAATAGCAAAGATATCCTGTGTTAAAAGAGGCAATATTAAGACTCTTTTGTTTGTTTTTGCCTGTTCTTCTGTTAAACATGAAATAGCCCCGATCAGTTCGAAGTTATGAAGCTTATATTAAAAAGGGTGCTTAAGCAGCCTCCAGATGTTCTGCATATTATGAACTACAGGAAAGCATAGAGCAACCAGCTTTTTTTGTTGCCCACTCAGGTCTTTTGGCAAAGAACTCGTCAAACTTGCTGGAGTAAGGTTCCTTAATAGCCTCCTGCAACTGAATAAATAGCTTGTTTTCACCTTTTTCCAATTCCTCTATTGCCTGAGACAGCAGGTAGTTCCTTAAGATAAAGCGTGGGTTGCTTGCTCTCATGCGCTTCTTGGACTCTTCTCTTGAACAGGTATTCTTATTGATTCGCGCTACATAAGCTTTTATCAAACTATAGAAAGCTTCTCTTTCTTCAGATTCAGTATCTTTATAAAAGCTATCCTGAAAGTGGCTCCAAACATCCTGCTCATTTTCTATGGTAAGCGGAAAGTCAATGAGAAGCTGGTAAAAAATAGTCATATCAGGCTTGATAGTAGAAAGTACTTTTTCAAATTGCTCTATAAGTTCGGTGTCCGCTGCCTGTACCTGATCAAGCCCCAGCTTATTCCCCATCATGGTTAAGTACTTACTGGCAAAAACATCGCTGTAAGCCTCCAGTGTTTCCACTAAAGCTTTGGTGTCTGGTAAAAGCGAGGCAACTGCGCTTGCCAGGCAACCCAGGTTCCAGTAAGCAATGGAAGCCTGCTTTCCGAAAGCATACCTTCTGCCCGGTAAATCGGTAGTGTTAGGTGTGAAATTAGGGTCGTAATCATCTAGGAAAGAGTAGGGGCCATAGTCGATGGTAAGGCCCAGAATAGACATGTTATCGGTGTTCATAACGCCATGTACAAAACCTACCCGTAGCCACTCCACCATTAAATTGGCTGTTCGTTCCACCACTTCTTTAAACCAGGCAAGAACTCTTTCTTCTCCTTCTCCCTGTATGTGTGGATAATAGCGGTCTATCGTCCAGTTAACCAACTTTCTGAGGTTCTCTGTCTCCTTTCTGGCAGCTGGCATTTCAAAGTTTCCGAAGCGTAAAAGACTAGGGGCGACACGCATTACAATGGCTCCAGGTTCAAAAGCTGCATTTCCATTGTAAAACATATCGCGCAGTACCGGGTCACCGGTAGCAACAAGGCTCAAAGCTCTGGTGGTAGGAATACTCAGGTAATGCATGGCTTCACTCATCAGATATTCCCGGACAGAAGATCTCAGTACTGCCCTGCCATCGGCCCTGCGTGAGTATGGTGTAGGGCCTGCACCTTTTAACTGGAATTCCCATGTTGTGCCGGCAGCCGTTTCCCACTCACCTAATGTTATGGCTCTGCCGTCACCTAACTGGCCTGCCCAATGCCCGAACTGATGCCCGGCATAGCAGGCCGCGTACGGATGCATGGAAGCTGTAACATGATTCCCACCCAATATATCAACCTCCTTCTGGTTTGTCGGTTTTTGTATTCCCAACTCTTTCGCCAGATCTTCTGACCAAGCCAGCAGTGTTGGTTGCTTCACAGGCGTAGGAATGGCTTTGCTATATAAGACTCCCGGTGTTTGCCGTGGTTTTAAGTCACCACTTTCATCGCCATCGAATGTACTTACAAACTCATTTTTATATTCTTTGGAGCTTAGGCTCTGCATAAAGTATCGGTTTTGATTGTTTTATTTCTGTTAAAGTATGTTCTTTTATTGTGACTTTACCAGCTTGGTTCTTTAACAAAAAGTCTGCAAGAATAGTTGAATTTAGTGGGATGTGCCAGAAAAGAATGGGAATGGTAGAGGGCATTTAACCTTTTATTGCTTAAGCTGTTTAAGCCCGATGATTAACAGTAACTATATAGCTTATGGCAGCAGCAACTTATGAACAACTCTTAAAGCTATGGTTGGTTTCGCACTGGATTTATTATTTACTTTAAGGTGATGAAACAACTGATAGCAAAATTAACCTTAATGGTAGCGTGCACTTTGGTGCACACATTGGCCTGTTCTCAAACTGTTACGGAGAAACTTTCAGCTGCCTTCAAAGCTTTTCAGGACGACCCGCAACTGCGCAATGGCATCGCCTCTTTGTATGTAGTGGACGCGAAAACGGGGCATGTAGTGTTTGACAGAAACGCAATGATTGGCTTAGCTCCGGCTTCTACCATGAAAGTAATTACAAGTGTAAGTGCTTATGAGCTATTAGGTGCAGATTTCCAGTACGAGACAACATTTGCTTACCTCAACAACAAAGAGAAGTCGTCGCTTCTGATTTTCCCGAGCGGAGACCCTACTTTTGGCAGTTGGCGCTGGCGTGATACAAAAGAGAGTGTTGTCTTAAAAAAGCTAAGCCAGGCTATCCGGGAAACAGGAATAAAGTCTTTTAATGAAGTGCTGCTGGTTAATGAAGGTTGGGACGAAGAAACAGTACCAGATGGCTGGATATGGCAGGACATAGGCAATTATTACGGGGCAGGACCAGCCAAGCTGAACTGGCGCGAGAACCAATACGATGTTCTTTTAAAATCAGGTAAACAAATAGGCGACCCGGTTACCATTGTTAAAACCGTACCGGCCTTGCATGGCTATTCGTTAACGTCGGAACTTACTTCTGCAGCGGCTGGTACGGGTGATAATGCGTATATTTATTTTCCTTTAAGTGCAGCAACTGGCGTTATCAGAGGTACTATTCCTGTCAACGAAAACAGCTTTAAGATTTCCGGAGCTGTACCTATTGCTTCTCGTCAGTTTGTAGGCACCTTAGCAGATACGCTTAAGCTTTTAGGTATAAGGCTTCCGCAAACAGCGGCGGAACAAAATAAACTAAACTTCCCTATCAGTAGCTGTACTACCTTTCATACTGTAACGTCACCCCCGCTGGACAGCATTATTTACTGGTTCAATAAAAAGAGTATTAACCTGTACGGAGAAGCTTTACTGAAAACAATGGCCTCAAAACATAAAGGGAATGGTTCTACTAACGAAGGGATAGAGTTAATTCGAAACTTTTGGAAGCAAAAAGGTATACCGGAAACAGAAGTAAGTCTAGTGGATGGCTCCGGCCTTTCGCCATTGAACAGGGTAACTACACATGCGCAGGTGAGTATTTTGCAGCATGCCCGGAAACAAGCCTGGTTCAACGGTTTCTATACAGCTCTGCCACTTTATAATAGCATGAAAATGAAAAGCGGGTCTATAAGAGGTGTAAGAGGGTATTGTGGCTACCATAGAAGTAAAGACGGGAAGGAATATATTTTCTCCTTCCTAGTTAATAATTATAGTGGCTCCTCTTCAGCAGTTGTACATAAAATGTATAAAGTGCTGGATAATCTAAAATAGAGAAACATTTCGGACTCATGCTGTGTCTGAAAATCAAAAGACCCGAGTGTTTTACCCGGGTCTTTTGTAGTTTTAAAGCTATATGTTAATATTTATTTGTGGCTAGGCCAATTATTTTTCATTGCCTAAGCCTTCGTTGTTTTTCTGCCCTTTTAGTGTACTGGCGTTGGGCTGGTTATTGCGAAATTCTTTGTCAGAGCTATCTGCACCACGGGTTGTAGTGGTGGCATTTTCCTGTGTATCTTTATCAGGGCTAGCTTTTCCTGGTTTGGCACCACCAGTTGTACCTTCCCTGCTTGGTTTATTCTCTCCGCGCGTATTTTCGGCACTACCACCTACAGGGCCTGTTTGTTGGCCGGGCTGCTGTCCGCTTACTCCTGCGTGTGTGTTCAATTCGTTGCTGATATTATCTTTATTATCTGACATGGTTTTTCTCCTTCTCTTTTGTGAAACATCATTTTATCAACCACTGGATAACTCCAGCATAATAAGTTGTACGGACGAAGTTAAGTATAGGGTTAGCTATAGCTATAGTATAACGTGTCTGTTGTTGATAAACTAGTTCCTGGCTGTAGTAGAGAGTTTGTAATACTAAATTTATACTAAACACCTTCAGCAATAGTGAATGAAGCTTGAGTGAAATTGTTTATGAAAATATTAGTTGTCAGTTGATCGTGTGGTAGTGATGTTGCATATTAAGTGCAATGGTTTTCCTATACCGGAACTTAAGGCTGTTTAACTTTTTGCTTCATTACCAACAGCTACTGATTTTACCTTAAAGCACAGTCCCGGCAGAACATGCTATTTAAATAATTTGATAGTTTATTTATTGCTCCGGGTGTACTTCATCAGTCAGCATATGCAATAATAGCTGTTATTCTGTTATTAGTGGACCAGGGAGCAGTATCTGCTTCTCCAGTTGCAGGCCTATTCCCTGAGCTATGTTTTTTCTCCCTTTATTAACCCTATGGTTGGTGTATGTGAATTATTGCAGTTAAAAATTATTTAAAATTGTAGTGAATTATTGTTTAGCTTAAGGGTAGGATGTCCCTTTAGAATTTATTTTATGATCAAGATTCTTACAGGTAAAAAACAATTTGGACTTTTTGTATTTAATTTGATAGGTTAAGTGTTAGCTGTAAATCATTAAGAAGTTACAAAAAGTCAGTCTCTCTGTTCTTATTGTAATGTTTATTTAGTGTTGTAACTCAAAATTAAAAGTAAAATTATATAACAATATAGGTTAGGTTACTTTATGAAATAGTATATTTTTGCACTACTTTAATTTGTATTTATGGAAGTAGAGCAGGAAATATATTTGCTTCGCCAGCAGTTGGAAATTGAACAAAAAAGGAGAGTAAAGGCAGAGCAACTTTTACAGGAAAGAAGAGGTGAGGACTTTAATGACGAACAAGGCTGTTTCAGTTTCCCTGGTACTGCTTTTCTGGAAAAATTGAGCTATGCCATACTTATAGCAGATGCCGGTAACAAAGTAGTTTATGTCAATAAACGTTTTGGTGAGTTGTTTCAATTGCCCGATGCATCCCAAGCGTATATAGGTGAAGATGTGTCGCTACTGGCACAGCTAGATATAGTAGCATTTGCCCCTCTGACCAGTGCCATAACACAGGCTACTGACGAAAACTTCCACCTTGAATTTGTTCATGAAAACGGGAACACCATAGTATGTGAGGCAATACCTGTTGAATATGCTCCGGAGCATTACGGAACAGCCTGGCTTTACCGCGAGATAAGTGTAAAACACCCCGACCCTGATTATAAAATAAAGTCTGATCTTACGGATGAATGTCCTAATCCGCTTATAAGGTTAAGTTATAATGGGGAGATTCTGTTTGCTAACTTGGCTGCTCAACAACAACTTCGAAAATTATCCCCAAAGAAATTGGCTGCTTTACAAAGAAAGGTTCAACGTACTGTTAGTAAACCAGAAGAAGCTATAAATCGCTACAATTTAGTTATTTATATACAAGGTGGCTATTACCATGTAGTAACCTCTCCTTTTCCTGAAGATGGCTATATTAATATCTATTTTCATGACTTAACAGAAGTTCGTAAAAGAGATCTGGCACTGGCAGAGAGTCAGAATTTCGTAAATAACATTGTCAGAACTGTTCCCAATATAATTTATATAAATGATTTTGAGGCTGGGAAAAATATATACCTTAACGAGCAGGTACTTAGTGTTTTAGGCTATACAAAAGCTGACATAGATGCTATGGGAGGTAATTTCTTTGCTTCAATTGTGTGCGAAGAAGACCTCTATAAAATGGAGATTCATGAAGAACAAATGTCTAAAGCCGGAAATGGTGAAATAGTTAAAGTAGAATATAGAGTACGGAACAAAGATGGAGAAATAAGGTGGTTGCGTTGCCGTGAGTCTGTTTACAAGCGTAATGCAGGCAACGAGGTAAAACAGGTAATAGGTTCTGCAAGGGATATTACAGAACAAAAGTTGCACCAACAGGAACTGGCTCAGCAAAAAGGATATTACGAAACTATCTTAAATAATTTACCTTCAGATATAGTTGTTTTTGACAAAGAACTCAGGATCCAGTACGCAAACTTAAAGGCATTTAAAGACAAGGAGGTAAGAGAGTGGATTATTGGAAAGACCCAGGAGGAGTACGGGGCTTTCCGGAACCTGTCGCCAGAGTTTATAGGCCGGAGAGCGCAGCACCTGGCAAAGGCGCTGCATGAAAAGCAGATGGTTGAGTTTGAGGAAACCTTGCTAAGCAGAGAAGGAGAGACACTACACTTTCTGCGTATAATTAAACCTCTTCTGGACGAGCAGGGGCAGGTTCGCTTTATGATTGCCAACGGATTGGATACAACAGAGCTGAAGAAAGTGCAACAGGAAGTTATAGCCAGCGAGGCTAAAAACCGGGCTATTCTGGCTGCCATTCCTGACTTAATGTTTATTGTCAGCCGTAATGGTGAGTTTCTGGAAATGAGTAACTCAAACCAGGTTGCTACTGTTTTACCACAGGATAAAATAGTTGGTAGTGCTTTGCAAAAAATGCTGCCTCCAGACTTAGCACATGAGCTTCTGCTGAAAATTAACCAAGCACTAAATACTGGCTCTCTTATTTCTGCTGAATACGTTATTGAAACAGCTTGTGGCCTTAGGTATAGGGAGGCCCGCATTAAAAAATATGAAGCTGAAAAAGTTCTGGTAATTGTTCGTGATATTACCGAGCAGAAAACCAGTGATAAGCAGATAAGGGAAAAGGATGAGCTTATCAGACAGGTGATGAACACCAGTTCAAACCTCGTTTTTGTTAAGAACGAGAAAGGCGAGTTTACTTTCGTTAACAAAGCTTTTGCAGTGCATTTTGGACGTGCACCCGAAGACATCATCGGTAAAACTGATCGTGATGTCCATACCCAGGAGGATGAGGTGTTTGAATTCACTGAAACGGATAAGCTGTTGCTTCAGACAATGGAGACTCAGAGTTATGAGGAGAAACTTACTAAAAGCAACGGCGAAGTTATATGGCTGCGTACCATTAAAAAGCCTCTCATCCTTGAATCTGGCGCAGCACATATTCTGGGTATGTCTTTAGATATTACTGCAGAAAAGCTGGCGAAAGAAGAGCTGGAGAAAAGAGAAGAGCTGTATCGGCTGTTATCTGAAAACTCCAAAGACCTTATCTGCCTCCATGAAGCAGACGGAACTTACGTGTATTTGTCCAGTGCCGTTAAGGAGCTATTTGGTTATTCTCAGAGTGAACTGATCGGAACTTCACCATATGATATAACACATCCGGAAGATGTGCAAAATATTCATGAGTTAAGGCGAGAGAAGGTGCTGCGTAATAAAGAAAATTTTATTACACAGCACCGTAAACGCAGGAAAGATGGTTCTTATATCTGGGTAGAGACTAACATCAGGCCTATTGTTGGTGACAAGGGGCAAGTAGTTAAACTGCAGTCTTCTACGCGGGATATTACACAAAGAAGGAGAGCTAATGAGGCGCTGCTTATCAGTGAGAAGAAGTATAAAGATCTGATAAAGTACAGCCAGGCTTATATATTAAGCCATGACATGAAAGGGAATATATTATCTGTAAACCCTTTCTCCATAAAGAACCTGGCATATACAGAACAGGAAATTATCGGTAAAGCATTGAAGGCGTTTTTACCAGTTGAGCAGAAAGCTTCTATCGATAGTTATCTTGATTATCTGCAGGAGCATGTCTCTTTTGATGGTGTTTTCTCTGTTTTAGATAAGGATCAACAAGCTCGTTTCCTGCATTTCTATTGTTATAAAGTAGAAGAAAGTGGTGCTGAGCCTTATGTTATAGCTATCGGGCATGACCTGACGGAACGCTTGCTGATGGAAGAAGAGCTTAAACAGGCAAAAGAAGCGGCAGAGGAATCGACCAGGGTTAAAGAGAATTTTCTGGCTAACATGAGCCATGAGATAAGAACTCCTTTAAATGGTATTCTGGGTATGGCAGCCCTATTAGGTAAGACTTCTCTGGACGAGATGCAGCAGAATTACCTGAAGATTATAAAAAGCTCATCTGATAACCTGCTGGTTGTTATCAACGACATCCTTGACATTGCTAAAATTGAGGCTGGTAAGCTCGATATTGAACACATTCCATTCAATATTTCAGAAACAATAACAGCCGCCTTTACTACGCTAATGTACAAGGCTGAAGAGAAAGAAATAGCTTATGTGCTGGAGCCCCTGCCGTTTGTGCATTCGACTGTTTTGGGAGACCCTTACCGTTTGCAACAGGTTCTGCTTAACCTGTTAAACAATGCTCTTAAATTTACGGATGATGGAACGGTGCGCTTGTCTGCTACTATAATTGAAGACACCCATGAAGCCGTGACAGTGGAATTTAGTGTGAGCGACACCGGTATTGGTATACCGGAAGGTAAGCAACAGGCGGTTTTTGAAGGGTTTACACAAGCCTATTCCAGCATTACAAGGAAGTATGGGGGGACTGGGTTAGGACTTAATATCTGTAAGAACCTGGTGGAGCTGCAGGGAGGAAACATTTGGGTAGACAGCCAGGAGGGGATGGGCAGCGCTTTCCGATTCGTCCTCACTTACCTTAAGAGCAATGAACTTCTAGAAAATGCTGAAAAGCCTGAAATCGATTATCAAAGCCTTGGTCATATTCGTGTGTTATTGGCAGAGGATAACGAAATTAATATTTACCTGGCAGAATCGATCCTGAGCAGCTGGGGAGTAAGTGTAGACGTTGCCTGTAACGGTAAAGAAGCTGTGGCTTTAGCCTCCAAAAATAATTATGATGTGGTGCTGATGGATGTTCAGATGCCTGAGCTTAATGGTTTGGATGCCACTCAGCAAATCCGGCAATTGCCGGATCAGCTCAAGGCCAATGTTCCTATTATTGCTCTTACAGCCAATGCTATCAAAGGTGATGCCGAGAAGTACATGGGTACGGGCATGGATGATTATGTCACAAAGCCTTTTGAAGAAGAGAAGCTTTTTATGACTATTGCCCGGCATGTGAAAAGGAAATCCGGGGCACTACAACTACAGCAAGGGAATGTTGCTTTGGTAAGCGAGGAAGACGAGCAGATGGAGCCCTTGTTCGACCTGAAAACTATTCACAAAATGTCCAGAGGGAAAGAAGCCTTTATTAAAAGGTCTAAACAACTTTTTGTAGATACTGTTCCTGCTGTTGTTTCAGATATGCAGTTAAAGTACAAGCTGCAGGACTGGCAAGGACTAAGTGAAGCAGCGCATAAGCTTAAGCCTACTATCGATCTGATGCATATTGTGAAGTTGCAGGATGTAGTCCGGCAGATAGAGAATAGTGCCAAAGCTGAAGAAAACATCTCCGAAATAGCAGCCAATATTCAACTTGTTTCTAAAGTAATTCCTATGGTGGTTAACCAGTTAAAAGCAGAGCTTAAGTTTACGTGAGTTGATGTTAATGATTTATGTGGAAGAGAGAAATGGCAGCTATAAAGAAGTATTTAGAATTAAGAAAAAGCTTTTTGGTAGCTGCCTGGCTCTATTGCAGCCTTTCAGCTACTCTCCTGTTCTTAACTTCGTAGCAAGCAAAATTTTTCTATAGTAATACTTAGTGCCGCTGTGCGTACAGCGGCTACTATAGCTGATCTTTTATGAGAAACCAAGCAATGGTATGGTAGCTATAACCTACTTTTTCTGTAGTGGAAGCACTTGTTTATCTATTGACGCTCAACCCGATCATAATTTATTATAGTCTATTAATCGTACTTATTCTTTTTCTTTTCCTGCTTGGCAGCCTGCTTTTCCTTGGTGGTTTTAGCAGGTTTCTTTTTTACCTCTTTCTTAGAATCTTGTGACTTTCCCATGGGTATAATATTTAATTTTACCTAAAGGTACGTTTTTTTCTGCTTAGAGATGACTGTATTTTAAGTTGTTATTGAAGGCCGGCTTATTAATAGCATGGATATTATAAGTCTCTATATCCTCCCTTGAAGACTTCGTTTACGTGCCAAAAGGTGAAAGCCGGGTTAGGATAAAAAGATTTCTTCTGAGGAGGTCTAATAGACTTACCATGATACTGAAGGAGCCACTCGTTAGCTCCAATGCCATTTACTTCATCAGAAACCAACATTCTTAAATCCTCATTTAATGTAAATGCGCCTAAATCGAACAATTTATGATGTGTGGCGCAGAGGGCCAGGCCGTTCACTTCCACATCAGGTCCGCCCGCCTGGTGCCACATGATATGTGCGGCCTCCAGTGCCAGAATTTTATGCTTCAGCCAAACACCGAAACCGCACACGGCACATTGGTATTCGTAGGCCTTCAGTATACTTTCTCTGAAAAGCGGATCTCGTTTTTTTACCTGTTTCTGTTGTGAATTTCCTCTGCTGATCTCGATGTTCAGGCCAACTGCATCGAGTATATCCTGGTGCAGCGTGTCAGGAAAGTTCTGCTCCAGGAGCTGTTCTGCCACACTCCGTAGCAGCTCAGGGTTTTGCTTTAGCTGCTGTGTCACTTCATCCGGAAATTTCCCCTGGAGGTCATGGTCACGAAGAAACTTCGAACTATAATCCTGCCTGGTATCCAGTAGCTCAGGTTTGTTAAACTGCCAGAGCTTATCGTTCGCCAGCTTCGTGAAAGGAAAGTTTGGGTAAAGCGTTTTGCGGTGTGGCCCAAAATCCAGGAGAAGCTCCTTCAGTTTTGGCTCTATTCTTGTGTAAGGTATAAAACCCGTGTTTCCCCTTTGTATTTCTCCCAAAGCCAATAGCATCAGCAGCGGCTTGTGAGGCGCACGAATGCCTTTGCTTTTCCAGGTGTTGATATTCTGGAAGTGGGAGAGGAGGTTATGGTTGATCATCAGGAAATAAACCTTTCGCTGTTATGATATGCTAGAAACTCTTTATCAGGTAAAAACTTAGAAGGTAAAATTATTCCTTTCTGATCATACTTTAGAAAATATTCCTGTACAATTTCTTTATCTTTTATCTGTTCTTTTAATGATGGAGAAACTTTGATTTTATAGTCTGGTGTAATAGTGAGAAGCCCAGCTTCAAAAGCTTTGTCATGTAAAGAGTTGATAGCAATTCCATTGCTTGGATTCAACCGATTGCTTTCATCTATACCCCAAGGTCTTATATGACCTGCAATCAAAAGAGACGAAATTTGTAGCCCCGTAATACAACAGGTAGAATTGTAGGCAGCAAGAACCGTGCGTCTGAAGAAGCTTTGATTAACACGAACTTTTACGAGCTGTTCTCTTACTTTTCCTTCTCTTGGAAGTTCTGTATTATTAATATTATTAATCTCTTCAACAGTGGAATGCTCAAAATGAGCTCTTAATTTCTCGCTTTCATAAGAGAGGGTGTCCCAATTATGATAAAATTCATTCCATATTTCTTTATCCAATTTGCTTGTGTTTTGTGCTCCTTTTATACCTCTTGACTGTAAACTAGGATCAAGACTAGCAAAATTTACTAATTTATAAGCAACTGAACTCGGTGTTCGATTTATGAGTTGGGCTAAATGTATAATCTCTGGATTATTTCGATGAAGTCTTCCAAAGGGAAGCTTGCAGTATAGGTTAGCTGCTAATATCAACTCTTCTCTACTCCAGAGTTTTTGGCTTTGCTTCATTATTGATTATAGAATGTAACTGATGCTTGTCTTTCGTACGTTCAAGGTATGCATTACAAAGTATAAAATAACTTGCAAATAATATCAGGTACTTTTATAAACCTTCCTGGCAGATACTCTATAGTAATCAAAAAGCTGTTGTCTATCTTTAACTATCTGCTGATTTCCCGGCCTCACAAAAAGTACTTACTCAAAAGCCTATTGTCTCAATAATTAAGTATAACTTCTTTATCCATACACCGTGAAATGTATAGCTGTGGTACATCATACTGCAGCGTTCTATTTAATCGCACACTTTTACATTTCAAACTATGACTCCTCTGAAACAGCTTAAGGCCGCGTTACGAATTCGCAACAGGAACAATGAAGCAGGTATAGGTTATAATTTAAATACCTCTCAGAGGTTGGTAATGCCATGTGGTGGCAACTCAGGTGAGCCTTTTTACCAGCACAACCGGAGCAGAACTGCTATACTTGCTGGTCGGGCACAGGTACTTGTTTTATTGTTTGTGCTGTTGAGCTTTGGATTAGGCGGTTGTGCCACCTGGGATTTAGGGAAGTCTGGTCAGCGTAAGATAGCCCGTAAAACTGTGGTGATTGTGGGTGCCTCCAGCGGGTTTGGCCGTGGTGTGGCCGAGAAAATGGGAGCTTACGGCGCCAACGTGGTAATAGCCGCGCGTAGAACAGAGCTGCTGGAGGAGGTAGCCAGTAACATAAGAGCCGCAGGCGGAACAGCACTGGTGGTGACTACGGACAATAGCAAACCGGAGGATGTGCAACGGCTGACTGATGCCGCGGTGCAGCAATACGGCACAATCGATGTGTGGATCAATATGGCGGGAGTTGGCGGCATCGGGCGTTTCTGGGAAATACCCGTGGAGGACCAGGCACGCATTGTCGACATTAACCTGAAGGGTTTTATTTACGGAAGCTAGCCGCCATTCGGCAGTTTAGGGCGCAGGGCTACGGACGGCTTATTAATATGGGCTCTATCGAAAGTGTAAATCCGTTGGCTTACTATGCCTCTTATGCCGCTACCAAGGGCGGAATTCTAAATCTGGGGCAGGCGCTAAACCAGGAGCTAAGGCTTGACGGACATAAGAACATAGAGGTGATTACTGTGGAGCCCTGGGCCGTAGACACACCTTTCTGGAGGCACGCGGCCAACTACAGTGGCGGCACCGCACGCATGGCCGCTATGGACCCGCCACGCAAAGTAGTGAATGCCGTTATTCGGGCTTCGCTTCGCCGCAAAAATGAACTGCCAGTGGGCTGGAAGGCAAAGGGAGCCTGGCTTTCCCATCGGTATTTCCCGCGCTTCACCGAATGGCTGTCTGGCAACATTATACATAAATACCAGATCGAGAACGCACCACCAGCACCACCCACTCCAGGTTCGCTTTACGAGCCCATGCAAGAAGGAAGAGGTGTAGATGACGGCGTTCGCAAGCGCATGGACGAGGGAAAGCAGTAGAAATTTGTTATTCGTTGATCGTGTGAGGGAAGTGTAGCACATTTGGATTAACCGTTATATAGAGGTAAGTTGAAAGCAGGCGTATTTTACAAGAAGGTGCTATTGCATGTGTAGCTAATTTATAATTACTAAGGCAGTAGAAGTGCACTTTGAAACTAATCTTGTGAGGAGAAATAAGGAACAGCTGCATATCTTGAGATTTTAGTTTTGAGGCTGGTGCGAGCTTGCAGCTCGTTCCTTTTCATAATTAAGAGCAGCCTACTACTTCTATATGGTTAATTTATGACAGATGATTAAGTTATCAAAGTTTGGTTAAAGCTGGTATAAAGGGGAGGTACGAGCTGCAAGCTCGCACCAGCAAACTAATCTACATGTTCCCTACCAAGATAAACCTCAGTGTATACATTGCTTTCTGTACTTGCCTGCTTTTACTTAACTTGAGTAAATCATAGAACAGATTCAAAAACAAAATTAAAGTATAGCTTATGCTTGAACGCCAGGTTTACCGCATGCCCAAAGCAGGTTCCATAAAAAATCTGCAACTACAGACAGAAGCGTTAGAACCGCCTAAAGCGGATGAAGTGTGCGTGAAGGTGAAGGCGATCGGGCTAAACTTTGCCGACGTATTTGCCATGCAGGGCCTCTACAGTGCCACTCCCTCAGGTTCGTTTATTCCTGGCCTGGAGTTTTCAGGTGAGGTAATAGCAGTGGGAGCGGACGTTGCGGAATGGAAAGTGGGCGACAGCGTGATGGGAGCCACAAAATTCGGTGGTTATGTATCACACATCAACAGCCACCATCGCTATATTATTCCGCTACCTGATGGATGGAGCTTTGAGGAAGGGGCAGGCTTCCTGGTGCAGGGGCTGACGGCTTTTTATGCTCTCACAGAACTGGGTAATCTGCAGCAGGGCATGACCGTGCTGATACACAGTGCAGCAGGCGGTGTCGGTATTCTGGCAAACCGCATCTGCAAAAAATACGGGGCGTACACCATTGGCACCGTAGGCCGCGCCAACAAAGTCGATTTTCTGCGGGAGGAAGAAGCCTATGATGCTGTCATACTTCGGGCTGACAGCTTTTATGACAAACTTAAGAACACGCTGGGTGACCGCCCGCTCCGCCTGATTATGGAATGTATAGGCGGTAAAATTCTGATGCAAGGCTGGAAAGCGATGGCCCCAATGGGGCGGATGGTCGTGTACGGTAACGCTAGTTTCAGCAGTCACGGAGATAAGCCTAACTACCCCAGGCTCCTCTGGAAATATTTTAAGCGCCCCAAAATAGATCCCCTGCGCTTGCCTACCCAGAACAAGTCGCTCATGGGTTTCAACCTTATCTACCTCTACGAGCAGACCGACATGATGCACCAGATGCTCCAGAAACTACAGGCACTCCAGCTGAAACCACAGCATATTGGGCAGGTATATAACTTTGCAGAAATGCATGAAGCGATACGCCAGTTCCAGCAAGGGAAAACGGTGGGTAAGGTGGTAGTGAGGCTTTCGGAGTAAGTATTGTTTTTACGACTATCCTAGAGGCTGTTACTTTTTACCACAATCAGCTGTTGTCTTTATTCAGAATAAGAATCACGTCAACTATTTTATTTGCCAAATCTGCATCCAAGTCCAGGGCTGAGTAGAGGTAGCCAACAAGTTCTCTTTCTCTATCTTCTAAAATACCATCAGCAAGTACCAGTTGTATGGTTTGGGCAAAGAGAGTGGCCCGGTTTTCAGGTGATATTTTATCTACTGCATAGTCAATTAAGCGCTTGCTGCCTATTTGGGTATGGGTATAAAAGACTGCCTTACTGTAGGCTAGCACATCATGTCCCTCAAACAATGCTTTGCCAGCTAATGTTTCAGCTAGCTCATCAAGCTCTTCATCGGCAACATCATCGTCAACGGCTATACAGGCATGCATAATAGCAATCCAGGCTTCCTGCTCGTTTTGGGGTGAATAGGTACTGTGGGGCGATTTTCCGGTTTTTCTGAAGATACCTTCCATGGGTTTAAACACTAATTTAAGATTGTTACTAAATAAGCCTGACTTTTGTTTTAAAGTATATGCCTTTATAGATAATTAAGAAGCCCCTGACGCTTTAGTTCTTGCTGGAAAGCAGGATTGTTAATTCTTTTGATAAGCAGAGTTTCTGTTCATACTATTATGTCATTGACCTTCCAGTAATGTTACCCTGTCCGTTTGTTTCAGATGTACTTTCAGCTTTTCTATGGATACCGGATAAATGACTTCGTCCCTGTCTTCGTGAAAGATTCTGACAGGAGTTTTAGTGCTTTCTATGAAACGGAAAGTCTCCAACTTATATTTTAGCAGAAAGGAAGGCTCAAAAAGATATAGGTTTCGCACAAGTCTCTTAGGCTGTAATTGTAATATGGAGTTTGCAGAAACTAGGTTGCCTGGGCTGGTTTTTCGCTGCCAGCATGACGGCTGAGGCTGTTCCAACGGAATGTCCTGTCACTACTGTTAGGTTTTCGGCATACTTTTGTTTTAGCACATTGTATGCTGTCTGTACATCTCCATAAAATTGCTTTTCGCTGCTGATTACCCCCTTCGCTTTTACCAAAACCACGATAGCCTAACAGAAAAATGTCATAGTAAAGATCTGTATAGGTGCTGGCTGCTTCTCCCCAGGAGTCCAGTTTTAGCATAAACGGGTACAGAAATCAAGACTTCTTCAAACTCCTGCCTAAATTTAAACAGGTAGTTTGGTGGCAATTTATGTAGAAAGGAAATGAAACGCCCCTGATGAAAGAATGCAAGGCTCATGAGTAGCAGGTAAATTAGAAACAAAATACTTCCTGTTTTAGAGATGATTTTACACAATGTCCTCCTGGTCTTATAGAAGTGTAGTATATGTATCTAATATAAGGTGACAAACGTTTTTACATAAGGAGACACGGAGGCAGATAGCAGAAGGAATAAATAATTTAACAGGCGCTTGCCATAGAGATTGGAGGATGTTATTACCACCTACTAATACTAAATAATTTAGCATTAGTAGGTGGTATGTTAACTTTTATCTTTATTTGCGTATCTAGTTAGTAAAAAAAGAGGATAATATGAAACTCAATATAAATGAAAAACCATTTCTACCGGAAGGCCGGCATATGGTAACCATAACTGAAGTAGAAGAAGGTAAAAGCGAAAGAAAGGAGATCCCTTTTATTAACTGCCGCCTTGAAAATGAAGATGGTTTTGTGAACCAGCGCTTCTACCTGAGCGAACCGGGGCAACCTATTCTGGCTTCTTTTTTAAAGGCAGTAGGTATAGAGGGAGCTGAGGTAGACTCTAAAGAACTAAAAGGAAAATCCCTTTCAGTAGAAGTGGAGGAACGTTCTTATGAAGATGCCGATGGGAAAGAGAAGACTATAAAACAAGCTACTCATTTCGAAACTGTTGGTAGTGCCAATACATCAGACAAATATTAATCTGAAAGTACAATTGCTATAAAAAAAGGAGCATCAGGCTCCTTTTTTATGTGGCAGGTTCTGGCATCTTCAATCAGGATCAAAACTAGCCAAGAGGTTAATTCAGAAGCTTCCTATTTTGACGGTTCTATTTAAGCGATCTTCGCGAACATTCCCCTGATCATTGTAATTACCTTGCTTATTAGTTGCTAAAGATGGTCGAATTAATAAAGTCGTTGCGGAATTTACCCTGCGGGTCATACTGAGCCATTAGCTTTTTAAAATCTGGCAGCCTTTCATAACGTGTTTCAAGCACTTTTGCAGGCATTGTAAATAGCTTTCCCCAATGTGGCCTAGCATTATAAGGAGACAGTTCTTTTTCTATTATTGGTAATAACTGACTCACGGCAGGCCAGTCCTGCTTCCATGTAAAGTGGATAGCTACGCAGGATTGTTTGTAGCAGGGGCTCATCCAAAGATTGTCAGCATTAATGGTGCGTATCTCAGAAGTTAAAAGGTAGGGGCTTATAAGTTTACCCAAACGTGCTACAGCAAGGATTGCGTCTACTGCATTATTACTTGATACAAAGTACTCAGATTGAAGCTCTGTGCCGCTGCTTGGTGTAAAGCCCATCTTAAAGTGCGGTAACCGTTCATGCCAGGAGCCAGGAACTCCCATTTGTTCTGTACAATTTTCAGAGGGTAATTCCGGAATGGGATGCATATTTCTTATTGCCGCTGTTGCTCCATAAAAGTCTGGCAGTACTTCAAAGTTTACTCCTTCATCAAGCCGGTTCTTTATCCATACTTCGTTTATGTAGTCACTTGCCCAATCGGTAAAAAGACTGACACTATACCCTGAAGCCATAATGTTTCTGAAGTGTTCCTGTAGTTGTGACAGGGGTAGCTTTTCATAGACATATTGCCGCATCATGAAGGTAGGCTCAATATCGAGCGTTACTTTTGTTATAATGCCAAGAGCGCCCAGACTAACAACAGCCCCATTGAAACTACCGCCATCAGTTTCTCTTGATAAGATATGTACATCACCATCGGCTGTCACAATCTCTAGGGCCGATACAGCAGTGGCAAGATTTCCATTTTTAACACCTGAGCCATGCGTAGCTGTAATAACGGAACCAGCAACAGAGATATGGGGAAGCGAGGCAAGGTTAGCTAATGCATAGCCTTTTGCGTGGAGGTAAGGAGACAGTTCCCCATATTTTATGCCACCCTCTACAGTAACTGTTTGCGTCGTAGCGTCCAGCGCCACCACCTTATTCAGCTCTTTTAGCGAAAGAAAATTATACTTGCTGTCTGCAATTCGGTTAAAGCAGTGGCGGGATCCAAGGCCTTTTACTTTGTCAAGTTTCTTTACCAGTCCCTGTACTTCCTCAAGCGATGTAGGATAATACACATTTTCAGTGCTAAACACTATATTACCAGCCCAGTTTTTCATCTTATCATCAGGCAGCTATTCAGTTAAAATACTACCTACCGGCTGCTACAGTAGAAGATATTTGTAAATATAACGCTTTTATAAAGAAAGGATTACTCTGCTAAGAGTAGTTACTTCTGTCTAACCTATTAAATGCATGCTTATATCCTCTTCTTTTGAAGGGAGATTATTCAAAGCTGTTTTGCAAAGCTTATTTATTAGCTAGTTTACCTGTGACAGCTTTTTTTTGTAAAGTAACCAAAAGCTTCAGCAGCAGTTGTTATTTTATCGTATTCCTGTAAATAATTTTGGTTTAATAGGGAAGGGAAGATATGGTCACAGAAAGGGATAAGTACAAAACAGGACGCTTAACTGTAACACCACCAGGTAAGCACACTGCAAAAGCTGAGTTTACAACAGGGGTTGAACAGCTCAGTTTAGACAATAAAAAGGATGGTTTTATCTACGTTCCCAAAGAGTATGACAGCAGCCGTCCTGCGGCTTTGGCTGTTATGTTACATGGGGCTGGTGGCTCAGCCGAGCAGGGGCTGTCGTTGCTCAGGCAGTATGCCGATGCCAACAACATTATCCTGATAGCGCCGGCTGCGCGAAAATACTCTTGGGATATTATTGTCAGCGATGCCTTCGGACCGGATGTCATTTTCATAGAACAGGCTCTGGAACTTGCTTTTGAAAAGTATGTTATTGACCCTGCACATGTAGCCATTGGTGGCTTTTCGGATGGTGCTTCGTATGCCTTATGTTTAGGTTTAACTAATGGAGACCTGTTTACCCACCTTATTGCCTTCTCTCCGGGCTTTGTTTTTACATTGGAAAATACAGGAAAGCCTGCTGTCTTTATTTCTCATGGAGTGAATGACCCTGTGTTGCGGATCGACCCCTGTGGCAGGCGTATTGCGTCACAATTGAAGCGCCAGGGCTTAGCGGTAAATTATGTTGAGTTTGACGGTGTGCATGAAATTCCGGCCCATATCTCTGGTAGTGCGATGGAATGGTTTACAGGAAGAGGTACTAAATCCCGCTGAGATATAGGGAAGAGAAGCACTTTCGTGGAGCAAGGCCTGCTGTGCTGTCTATGTTCAATGGTCCCTGAGGTTATACAAGGTCCTATTCAGTAAATGTTAAGATTTAAGAGCAATTTATCTTTTCTTAAAGGTCAACCCGGCCCAGCGACCAGGCGTTAAAGAGTACCGCGAAAGAACTGAAAAAGCTTAAACAAACTTAATAATACTACATGGCTGCCTCTAAAGTGCCTCTTTATACTGCCTTATTGGCAAATCTGCTGATTGCTGTCACAAAGTTTATTGCAGCGGGTATAACCGGCAGTTCTGCTATGATCTCTGAAGGTATCCACTCTCTGGTAGATACCAGTAACGAAGTGCTGCTGTTGTTTGGCATAAAACGCAGCCAAAAGCCAGCCGACAGAAACCGACCTTTCGGTTATGGCAAAGAGCTGTACTTCTGGGCCTTTATTGTGTCGCTGTTGATTTTTGCCGTGGGTGGTGGCATTTCCTTGTATGAAGGAATCATGCATATTCAGCATCCCGTGCTTATCCAGAATCCAATCTGGAACTACATTGTATTAGGGGTGGCTATTGTTTTTGATGGTATATCTCTGATTACGGCTGTGCGGGAGTTTAACAGGCAAAGAGGGAGCACGCCGTTCTGGAGCGCGGTGAGAATAAGTAAGGATCCTTCCACCTTTGTGGTGCTATTTGAAGATGCCGCTGATGTGCTGGGGCTTGTTGTTGCTTTCCTGGGGGTTTTCCTGGGGCACCAGTTGCAAAACCCTTACCTGGATGGTATTGCCTCCATTATTATCGGTCTTATCCTGATTTCCATTTCCATATTGCTGGCCCGGGAGAGCCGTAGCCTGCTGATGGGAGAGAGTGCCGACCAAAAGGAACTTGATACTATTGTGGCTTTGGTAGAGGCTGATCCTGCTGCACAAAAAGTGTTGACACCGCTATCGATGTACCTGGCACCTGAAGAGATTGTATTGGTTTTACCTGTTGTTTTTAGCAGAGATTATAACCAGGCAACCACAGCAGAGTCAATCAACAGAATCCGGCAAAACATTCAGAAACAATATCCTGCCTATAAACAGGTGTTCATTGAACCGGAGTTGCTGACAACATTAGCACATGAAGGATAGTTGCAGATAAAATAAAACTATTACTTTCGGGGAAATAAAGCTGGAATAGTTTAAAAAGCCTGAAAATGGTTTTACATCTTTTATTGTAGCGACATTATGAAGATGCTGCAAGAAAAAGCAAGAAGCAAAAAATGACACACAGACATTTTGTTATTCATAAACCTTACGGTTACCTCAGCCAGTTCGTGTGTGAACATAAAAATAAAAAGCTGCTGGGAGAGCTGCACTATTTTCCGGAAGGGACCATGGCTATTGGCCGTTTGGATGAAGATAGTGAAGGTTTGTTACTGCTCACAACCGATGGCAAAATGAGTGAGCAGGTCCGAAGTAAGCAAGTGGAGAAGGAGTATTATGCGCAGGTGGATGGCTTGATAACGGATGAGGCTATTGAAAACCTGCAGCAAGGGGTGGTGATAGGGGAAGGAAAGAAGTGGTACGAAACCAAGCCTTGTACAGCATTCAGGCTCCAAACGCCCCCTGATTTTGCTGAGCGTAGCCGCAGAATCAGAGACGACCGCCATGGCCCCACCAGTTGGGTTTCTATTATTCTATCCGAAGGCAAGTTCAGGCAAGTGCGCAGAATGACAGCTGCGGTAGGCTTCCCGACTTTGCGCCTGCTTCGGGTACGTATTGGAGCTACATTGCTAGGTGACTTACAACCAGGTGCTGTAAAAGAAGTTGATGATTTCGCACTGTCGCGGGAGAATGCTTCAGTACAAGAACTTAAGCAGAACTAGTAAGTTGCTGTTTTGCTTCCTGTTCCTCTCTTATGCTGGTGCGAAAAGTCCTGGTTTTAGATGTGGAACTGCTTTAATAGGAAGCACTTTTTGTGTATAAAGTTCAAGATTATAGCTCAGGTAGCAGGCTTACTTCTTAATCAACTCTTGCTTTTGCAAGATGCTCCCTGATTAGAAAATAAATTAATCAGAAAACCAGGAAACACGAGCCCAAGTACATAAACTGTATCACCTACAAATAAAGAAAAAAGCATGGAGAACCTGGATATCTCTAACACTCTTTGCGGTAATTGTACTCCTATATTGAATGCCATAATAGGTTGCATAGCTAATATAGCAGCTGTGAACAACCTTAAAAAGATAAAGCTTATGGAAGAACAAAGATGAAATAGGATCTTTACCTAAATCTGCTGTTCGGCTCACGTTGATTTCCCGCTAAAATTTAAGAAGCCTGTGGGGTGCTGTTTATCTACAGCTTTATGCAAGTAAATAACAAACTATACATATAAAGTAGTTTGGTTAAGCTATTGGCTTCTAAGATTTAGTATGCTTTTAGTATTGTTGAGAATAGGGTAAGGCTACTGCTGAATCTTTTAAACATTGAAGAACCTGCTTCGTAGTATTAAGTCTATCAGGAGCGCCTGATAATCTGTTTTTCCCTTATATAATGCTGCTAATCCGGTAACGCCAGATATTTCTTTAAACTTTCTTGAAAGAGGTTAATGCTGGAGTTGAGTTTAAAAAACAAAGACTATATAATAATAGATAAGCCAAAGATTACACATATTATGAGCATCATCTTGTATAGCGGGAGCGAAAGGAGCGGTTCTTTAAGAGCTGGCCGGGGTAGAGGTACAAAAACGAAACCATTAAAAGTTATGAAAAAAGCAGGCTTGATTCTGTTGATAGCACTCATCTCAGCCATTGTAGCTATAGCAGGATACCGGTATGTAGATAAAAAGATGCTAGGCAATTCATTACCGGAGAATAACCAGAGCCTAGGCTTCACCAGCAATGTTAATAAAACAACTTCCTCAGCAGGAAATCCTGATTTTGTCAGGGCTGCATCCATGGTGTCTCCTGCTGTTGTGCATATTAAAACCACTTATGCTTCCTCAACTGCAGGATCCCGCAATCCTTTAGAAGAATTTTATGGCTCTCCCCGAAGGAACACGCCAGCTAGGGCTTCCGGCTCAGGTGTCTTGATTTCGGCAGATGGCTACATTGTTACCAATAACCATGTTATAGAAAATGCATCTGAGATAGAAGTTGTTTTACCTGACAGGCGTTCATTCGATGCGAAACTGATTGGAAGAGACCCCAGCACTGATCTGGCTTTGGTAAAAGTAGAGGGAAATAATTTGCCGGTTGTGGAGTTGGGAAATTCCGATGATGTACAGATAGGGGAATGGGTGTTGGCTGTAGGTTACCCTTTGTCGCTGAATTCCACTGTTACAGCGGGTATAGTAAGTGCGAAAGGAAGAAGCATTGGCATTCTGAACCGTCCGAGCCAGCAAAGCAACCTAGATGGACAACAGGTGTCAGTTGGAACGGCTATTGAGTCTTTTATCCAGACGGATGCTGCCATTAACCCTGGCAACAGCGGAGGTGCTTTGGTTAACGCCAACGGACAACTGGTGGGAATTAACTCTGCCATTGCCTCCCAGACAGGGAGCTACGCAGGTTACGGTTTTGCTATTCCTGCAAATCTTGCTAAAAAAGTGGTGGCAGACTTCCGGGAGTATGGAGAAGTCCGGCGTGGGTATCTGGGTGTAAGCTTCCCGGCTCCTTCGGTGGAAGACCAGATATTAAGAGAACAGGGCATAGATCCGGCATCAGTGAAAGGAGTATATATTACAGGTATACAACAAGGAAGTGCTGCTGCTGCGGCAGGGTTAAAAACAGGTGACATTATCCTGAGCGTAGACGGCGCAGAAGTTTACTCATCAGCAGAGTTTTCCGAAAGAATCGCCCGGCATCGACCTGGAGACAAAGTGGAACTAACCTACCTGCGTGGAAAAAACCAAAATGAAGTAACTGTAACGTTGAAAGGGGCAGAGCCGACTAACGCTGTTACTAGTGGTAACAATAACTCAGAGAGTGGTTTACATACGAAGCTAGGAGCCTCTTTTGCTCCTATACCGAATTCTTATAAGGAGCGCTATGGCTTAAATTCAGGTGTGATAGTGACTGAATTGCAACGTGGCGGCTTTTTGGATGCAGCAGGTATTCCGGAAGGAACTATTATTATCAGTGTCAATGGCAGGCGAATAGCCAATGTCGCTGAGCTTGATTCGGCCCTGGAATCATCTCAAAACGGAATGGCCCGAATAGATGGCGTAACCCCTGACGGCACAAGGTTTGTTTTTAACTTCCCGCTTGGTGCATAGAAAAGTCCATATCTATGGATGATACAGTTCGTAATCTAAAATAAATTAAAAAGGCTCTTAAACCTACACTTGTGTTGTGTTTAAGAGCCTTTTTAGTTATTGATGGGGTTTAAGCGTTTTTACGAGCTACCCTAACCTGGTGGTTTTCAGAGTATGTACTCTCTGTAACACTACTATTGATTATCTGATCCGTCTGCCACATGGTCTGCATGGTAACCACCGCGTCTGCCCATAGGCTTTTCTTCACCTACAGTAGTGTCTTTAGCTGTTTGGTGTTCCAGTTCAGAGTTAATTTCTGCTCCCAGCAGGATAATAAAGCTTGTAAGGTTAAACCATAGCATCAGGATTATGACTGAGGCTACAGGGCCGTAAGTCTCGCCATAGTTACCAAAGTTGTTTACATACCATGAAAACAACAGGGAACCTATCACCCATAGAATGGTGGCAACAGCTGATCCCCAACTTACCCACTTAAATTTAGGATTATCTCTGTTAGGGGCGACTTTATAAATAACCGCTAAAGCCAACATGATAATTGCAATCAGCAAAAGCCATCTTCCCAGTTGGAGAACTGTGGTAACCCCCCCAGGTAGTCCCAGTTTATCTATAATGGCTGGAAAAGCAACGACTAAAGCCATGCTGATGCTGCCTATTATAATCCCTCCAAGTGTAAAAAGTAAGGTCAGCGCGTTTAGCTTAAAGAAACTTCTGTCGTTCCGTTCGTCATAGGCGATATTGATACCTTCGAACAAGGACTTTGTGCCGCTGTTGGCACTCCACAAACTTAGGAGAATACTTAATAACACTCCCCAGCCCAGTGTCGTACTAGACTTTTGCGCTACGCTACGCAGCCTATCTGTTAGTAACTGATGTGCCTCCTGTGGTAAAAAAGCAGTAAGTTGCTCCATTTGCTGCTCTACTTGGGCAGGCTCTGTTAATAGCCCGTAAATAGAGATGATGGCCGCTATAGTAGGGAAAAGTGCTAAAAAAAAGTAAAATGCTACACCTGCAGCAACTATATTTATGTTATCAGTACTTAACTGATCTTTTACCCTTAACATCACTTCTTTCCATCCAGCCCCAGGTATTTCACTCGGTTTTTCTGCTTGTCTTCCTCTTGTGTCTTTCATGTGCCTTTATTTATACTTTCTTTATAAAGTATAAAACGGAGTGCAATTTATAGGGTTGATGTCTTTTGCCAGATTTAGGAAATTTATGAGATGAAAGCAGCTTGGGTTTATTACTATTATGTATAAATATTAGTATTACAGATGTTTGTAATAGTGATAATGTAAGCAACTGCAAAACCTTAAATTAGAAGTAGTATTGGTTCCCAATATTCCACCAGGTGCAGTAGTAAGCCTGTTAATAATACTGTAAGCTCCAAAAGAGAGGCAGACCGAAACAGAATCTGATCACAGTATACCTCTCTTATTGAGCAACGTACAGCAGCTAACTTTAAAAATCCTCTTTGTATAATATAGACATGGAACTCATTTCCAGCACGCATTCCTGTAGAAGTAGTTGGCTGGTCGATTTTTCTGCCATCACCCCGAAAGTAATTTCAGCAATGCGGGGAATGCCTAGTGCCAGACCCAACTGCTCTGCCACTGCGAAGGCTCCCAAAGAGTTGTAATTAGAAAGATAAACCTGGTGCAGGTCCTGCCAGGGCCCTTTGGCTCCACCCGCAACAGCTATAAAGTCACCTAAGGCCTGCCGTGCCTTGCCCATTACTTCCCCCAGTAATTGTCGTACATCAGATGGCTCCCTGTCTATTAAAGAAAATAGCTCCCTTGCTTTCTCTTCATGCTTTTTCTCCTGTTCGACCATCTCTGTTAGATATTGCTTTATATGTGGTTCCTCTATTTTCTCCACTGTGTCTTCCAGCAGCTTCCGGTTTGATGCCTGTGTCAGGAGCACATTATCGAACCATGCTTTGGCACGATCAAGGTGCTTGCTTCTGGTTTCCTGGTCCAGTTCAATAAGTATTATTGGGGCTTGTGTAGTGTTATTCATTGTTGTCCTCCTTTCTTGATATTTTCCAAAGTACTCCGGTATGAGCAAAGGCCAGCATATTGCCAGGTGTTACTTTTGCCACCCCAAAGTCCAGCACATATAAGCTTTTGCCGTCGGGGCTGAACTTACAGGAAACAGGCCGCTCAATGCCGCCGCCGCCGTAGGTGGATGCTGGTCCCATCTTTTTGTTGTGCATAAAAGGCTCTGCTGTGCCTTTCTGTACGTCCACCCGAATTACACGAAAGCCATGGTCCAGGTCTTCCGGACGCGGAGAGTTAAGGGGTGCCAGTGCTCCCCATTCCGCCACAAAAAGCTCTCCTTTATAACCAAAGGCATCAGAGCGGGAGAAGTCCATTTTGCACATACAGGAGTGTGGCTGCTCCAGAAAGACGGCCGGACCTGCCCATTCAGGAGGGTTTTCGAGTAGCAGTTCCGCTGCAGTTCCACGGCTGGGCAGGTGCTTCTCGTGGTTAACCGGCAAACCATCACCACAAATATCAGGGAAACCGTACCAGTCAGGTGTTGTTATAGAACCAAATGGCTTTCGAGCGTTCTTAATATGCCAGATGCGGTCTGGGTCATTGGCAATTGCTCGCTCTCCTTTTTCTTCAAAATCATTGTCTGTTACATATAATTCACCTCCGTCACTGATTGCCATGCCAAAGGGGTTGCGTATGCCCCAGGCCAGTAGCTCTACGTCTGAGCCATCAGGGCGGGAGCGCCACACTGCTGAGTTACAGAACAGCTCTCCTTTTATCACTTCTCCCTTTTTGGCCGATGTGCCGAAAGGTTTAAAAGCACCCGTATCTACCATAAAAGGATAAGGCATTCTCGGGTCGCGGCTCCTGACATTATTACCTGTCAGTGTTACATCCTGCCCCGGCACATCGTGCGCATTGGGGTGCTTGGCAAGGTCTACGGTAAAGCCCGCAGGCAGCGCCACGCCCTGTTGCGAAACAGAGCCGTGGCCAAAATACATCATACCATCCGGACCGAAGACAGGTCCTCCCGGTTCATGCCAGCCTCCGCTTGGAATTTGGTCTATCAGTATTTTTAACTCTCTGGTGCTCAGGTTGTATTTAGCGATTTGCATGTGATATCCGCCTTTAAAGGCCATATAAAGTTCACCGTCGCGCCATGTTACACTTCTGGGACCTGCATGCACATTCATGCTGATGGCCTCTGTATCTCCGGAAGGGTGTCGCACGATAACCCGCGCTGGCATATAGGGGCGGGTAGGCCAGGAACTGCCGCCTTCGCTTACGAATATAGTACCATCATCTGAAAAGGAGACATCAGTAGGAAAGGAGAGGCCCACCATTATAGGTTCTATCTTATACCCATCGGGTACCACTACATCAGCCGGGTCTACTACAGGCCTGGCGGGCGTAGACAGGTTGTGCAGGTCCTGTTGCGCGGCAGTGGCTGTTTTGAGCTTTGTTCTGTTGATCTGAAAACCAGTATTCTTTTGGCTTTGTGTTTTATTATTTGCCATAGTACAGGGAACATTGTTGTTATATAAGAATTAGTTGTTATTGTTTTATCTGTTGCAGACATTTGATACGCACCCATAAGTACTTTCTGCTGACAGGATGAAAAGGTGTTGCTATGAAAAAGTGTGACATGGGCGCAAAATAATTACATAATTTATTGTGCTATAAGTTGGTAGATATGTTAAAACGCTGCGTAGCCGGTAAGGTTTACCCAACGCTGAATATCCACTTCTTTAGGCTTACATGCATTTAATGCACGGTAATGTCATACTTATAATTGAAGGGGAGGTGGTTCTTTATAAAATATTTGGCAGGAAATCATAAACTATTAATGATGCTGATCTGATTTTAAAACCTCCTGTAAAACCGAACTTATATAAGTATTTACTTTTCCTGCTCCAACGCTCTTATTTTATACAGCATCAACATTATAAAGGAGGATGTATAAACTCATAATTCCTGTTATTTAAAAAGTTACTGAAACATTGAAATAGCAGATTAGTATTTACTTATACATCATTCAGAATATTGCACTGATAAGCAGCATTCTGGAAGAACATTAAAATAGTACTATATGTCTTACATTAACCGGAAGGAACTATACTTATGCTAGCAATGGATTACCGGGGGCCTAAAAGGGTCCGCCTCGATCGTAATAAACCTATGCCCGAAATACTGCATCCGCAGGATGCCATTGTGAGGGTTACCCGCTCCTGTATCTGTGGGTCTGATCTGCATTTATACAATGGCAATGTGCCGGATACCCGTGTAGGGGAGACTTTTGGGCATGAGTTTATTGGCATAGTAGAAGAAATAGGGGCTGATGTACACAAGCTGAAAGTGGGAGACCAGGTGATCGTGCCTTTCAATATTGCTTGTGGAGAGTGTACTTTCTGTAAGCAGGAACTGTATGGGAACTGTCATGAAGCAAATCCTCAGGCTACGGCTGTTGGAGGTATATTTGGCTATTCGCATATAGCCGGAGGCTATAATGGTGGGCAGGCAGAGTACGTTCGTGTGCCTTATGCCAATGTTGGCCCTACAGTATTACCGGATTGGATGCACCCGGATGATGCTGTTTTGCTGACAGACGTTGTGCCAACTGGTTACCAGGCCGCAGAGATGGGTGGCATTCAGAAGGGGGACACTGTGGCAATATTTGGAGCAGGCCCTATCGGCATTATGGCGGCAAAATGTGCCTGGTTGTTTGGGGCCGGACGCGTTATTGTTTTTGATCAGGAGGAGTACCGGCTTGATTTTGTGCGGAAGTATGCGCAATGCGAGGCTTATAATTTCAAATCGATTGAAGACCCTGTGGTATTCATAAAAAAAACAACCGAGTCGCTGGGTGCAGATGTTTGTATCGATGCGGTTGGTGCCGAAGCCGCGGGCAGTGCTTTGCAAACATTTACAGGTAGAAAAACACTGATGCAGGCAGGTTCTGCCACAGCGCTGCAATGGGCCATTAACTCAGCCAAAAAAGGAGGTGTTGTCTCTGTTGTAGGTGTGTATGGTCCTACGGGTAACCTTATTCCTATCGGTAATGCCCTGAACAAAGGTCTTACGATCCGTGGAAACCAGGCATCGGTAAAGCGTCTGCTACCAAGGCTTATTGATCATATACAAAATGGTACTCTTGATCCGAAAGCCCTTATAACGCACCACATTCCTTTAGAAGAAGTGTCCGATGCTTATCGCATTTTTGCAAATAAGCTGGACAACTGTATTAAACCAGTTCTTATTCCACCATCTGCCAAGGTATAAAAAGCATTATTATGGAAAATAAAACAAAAGACTATTCACATATTAAAGGATGGGGCGTAGATGCTGACCCTAAGAACGACCCTACTTACCCGATGAGGAAACGTTCTAACGACGACCATAGTGGCTATAGTTGGAAACGGCCTGCACAGCAACCTGTTGATGTTGAAGTATTGCATTCTATTGAAAGACCAAACATAACAGCTGTTTTTGGGACATCTAAGCCACCGCGAGGGCTGAGTGGCATAATCAGGCGGTATGCTTTCAATTATGGAGAAGGAAGCTTTGCGCACTGGTTACCTTTGATTATGGCAGACCGAGTAGATGTAGTGGAAGGAGTTATTGATGACCTGAAACGTGGCTACGTGCCCAACATTTTTGCAGAAAAAGGTTACAAAGCAGAATGGAAATATAACCGTAAAGGTTTACTGCAAAAAGCAGCTGTATGTGCTGCTCTAACCACTGCAGTCCTAGTGTTGTTACGCCGAAATAAGGATTAGTGTAGTTGCCTTAAGCTATATTGCAGGTTTACAGTAGCCCCAGCGTGATTCTGAATCAATATGTGTCAGGTAGTAAAGTACATATGCTTCTCCGCGCTTTGCTCTGCTAGTAAACCTAAAAAGCCAGAAGCCCATTGAACTAAGACATAGAAGACCTTAGTCATTGGGTTTCTGGCTTAAAAAGTTAACATTTTACTTAACAAGCTTACCGTACCGGCTTCAGTTTTTAAAGTAAACGCTGAAGGTAGTACCAATACCTTCCTGGCTTTCCACTTCAATACGGCCATCGGCATTCTCAACGATCTTCTTAATCATATAGAGGCCAATGCCAGAACCTTCCACGTGGTCGTGCAGGCGCCCAAACATAGTAAAAAGTTTTTGGCTTCTGCGTAAGTCCATACCCAGCCCGTTATCGCGGACGGTGATAATGGCATATTTCTCTTCAGATTTGCAATTAATCTGTATCTTAAGTTTTCGATCGGGAGAGCGATACTTAATAGCATTGGATAGTAAGTTGTAGACTACCGAACGCAGGTTCTTTTCAGAGAAGTGAATGCCAGGGCAGGTGTCTATATTTACTTCCAGCTCAGCTTCAGCAGCCTTTAGTTGAGAAGAAAGATCAAGCCTTACATCCCGTATTACTTCTGAAAGATCGACCAGTACAGCGTCATGGTTATTTTCTTTTTGTAGTTTACTTACTTCTGTCAGGTGTTCAATTGTGCGTTTGAAGCGCTCAATGGATTCTTTAATCATACCCGTGACACCTGTCAGCCCATGTGCTGCCAGCACCTGAGAGGGCAGGGAGTCAATGAGCAACTGCATCAGGCCCTCAATGTTGAAGATAGGAGCCTTTAGATCGTGGGAGGCTGTATAAATAAAGTTGTCCAGGTCAACGTTTGTGCGGGTGAGTTCCTCATTCGCCGTACGAAGTTCCTCATTGGCCGCAGCCAGTTCCATGGTAAGAGCTTGTGCTTCCTTTTCCCTTTCTTCAAGCTTTTGCCGTGCCTCTACCTGTTCAGTAATGTCGTTAACCAAGGTAAAGAATCCTGCTACATTTCCTTCCTTAACATCAGGGACATAACTAGTATGAATATATTTTACAAAATTCTCCCGGTAAGGCATTCTGCTCTCAAAGTCAAGCCTTTCTCCAGCGAGTGCCTGTTTGATGTACCCTTTTACCCCTTGGTATGCTTTTTCCCCAACCACTTTGCGAACAGGTTTACCTAGCAGGTCCTGGGGCTTTTGTCCAAACCAAGGTTCGTAGGCCTTATTTGCAAAACGATATTTTTCCTCTTTATCTAAATAACCGATCAGCACTGGCAAGGCATCAGTTATAAGTTGTAACTGATTGGCGCTTCGCTCAACAGTGCGCCGGCTCTCAACCTGTTCTGTTACCTCATGGACAAAAACTATGATACCATTAATTTGCTTTTCTTCGTTTCGCCGGGCCTGTAGTATATAATTGAAGTAACGTTCTTCCTGAGGCGCTCCTTCATGCCGGGCCACACTAATAAGCTCTTCTTTACTCTCCATTGTTTCCCCCGTTCGGTAAACGTGCCGCAGCATATTGGCAAAGGGTTGACTTGCTAGTTCAGACAAGGCTTCACCTAACATAGAACTGCCTAATAACCTGCGGCCTGGCAGCAGTTGCTGGTAAGCAGGGTTAACTAATTCAAATATAAAATCCTCTCCATTCAGTACACATATTGGAGCGGGAGCTTCCATAAAGAGTTTCTGCAGGCGATTTCGCTGCACTTCTGTTTCTGCTTTAGAAAGTTGTAGTTCTTTTGTCCGGGTTGTTACCCGCTCTTCCAGTTCTATATTAAAGGCCTGAAGCTGCAGTTGCGTTTGTGACAGTTCTTCATTAGCAGCTCTTATTTCCTCATTGGCCGCTGTCAGTTGTTCATTGAGCACTTGCAGCGCTTGTTCTCTTTGCTCGACCTCCTGCCGGGCCTCCACCTGTGCAGTCACTTCGTAGGCAAACACCAAAATACCATCTATAATACCATTAGAATTGCGGGTAGCTTGGTAGGTGAAGTTGTAGTAGTTTTCTCCTAACTCGCCGGAGTTGTTGTGGTCTAACTGCACCTTCATTTCGTGGGCATGAAAACTTTCTCCGGTAGTATACACCTGGTCCAGCAGCTCAAATATAGGCTGCCCAGCCAGCTCAGGCATTGCCTCGGCTATGGGTTTACCCAGCAGAGGGCGGTCGCCGACCAGCTGCTGGTAGCGAGGATTAGCAAGTTGGAACACGTGCTTTGGTCCTTTAAAAATGCAGATCATGGCCGGAGCCTGCATCAGTACATCATATAATTTTTCCCGTTCACGATCTGCATCAGCTCGGGCAACTATTAATTCTGCATTAATTATTTCCTGCTGCCCCTGCGCTTGCGCAAGCTGCTGCTCAAATTCCTTTACCTGATTTTCGGTCTTTAATTGTTTTGTTACATCAATAACCTTATGGATGATGTATTGTATATTCCCTTCACTATCCAGGACAGGTGTATTCGATGAACTCCAGTATTTCTCCTCAAAGCTATCTGGTAGCCCTGGTTGAGTAATATCATAGCGAATCAGCCCTATCTGGTGAGGCTGTTTATACTGTAGTACCCACTCCAGGGAATGACGAAGGTTTGTTGTAGGATCAGAATTAGATAAGGCTGGATTATTGGGATAGGCCTCAAATATATTTTTGCCCTGTATGCTTTCACGTTCTCTAAGAGTTGCCTTCAGGTAAGGTGTACTAGCCGTAAGAATGGTAAGATCAGGTGATAAAATCAGGTATGAATCTGGTACGGCTTCAAATAGCTTGAGTGTTTCCGGCGTAAAAGAAGCAGCTTTTGTCATATTTGTCTTTAATTAGTCGGAGGTGACCAGCCTGGTGCAGTTAAAAGTTTCCCTTATATGAACGATGATACTACGCCTAGGTTAAGCCAGGCATGTTGCTTAGTTCAGCTACATGTCAATAACAGCCTTTTTACCAAAAACATTATTTTTACCTTAGACACCACTCTCAGATTTCCACCTCAGGCAGCATAGCTGCTTAAAGGTAGAAAATATATTTTTAAATAGATGAATGAATGAGCCATCATCATTTTGCATCAGCTACATTACAACCTAAAAGAAGCTGAAAGGTGTTATTTTAGCTTCTTTTCTCGAACTGTTTGTTTCCGCTAAGCAACTCAGTTTGAAGCCACAACTTTGCACCACTTGGGCTCTTTCTAACTTTCGGAAGCATAAGGCAGCAACTTCCGGGGGATTAGTTTCTTTGAAGTGGCTGTCTAAATTGCCAAGTAACTTAGTCATTTCTTTCAGCCTACGCATTGTCTGGTAATAGATGTCTTCAACTGACTCTGTTACTTCTGCTACAACGGTGCTGATTGTTTACGCATATTAGTGTGGCAACAGAAACGGGTCAGCTTTTCTTCATCACACTGCTTTCTGAATACAGGAAAAAAGATTTTTAGAAACTTAAAAAATAAAGGCTTTCTGTAATCTTACTTTTAAAAATACCGAAGCCACTTTCAGCACCTGAAAGTGGCTTCGGTTATGTGGTCTGTCCTCTTTGGCAAAGTTTAAATAAAATTCAGGCAGAAGACAGTATGTTTCTATAAGTAGAAGAAAAAGACTTTTGGTTAAAGCAACTGTTTAAAAAAAGGAACCAGCTCTTCTGCAAGGATAGCATGATCTTCCACATTAGGATGCCCTGTGCAACCTCTTGCCTGCATCGGCTGGAAAATGTGTATAGCTACTGGTTTATCAGACGGGTAAGCTGCATCAACTTCTTCTTTTATGGCAGTCAGGCAGTTTTTCAGTTTGGTTCTGCTGTCGCCGTTCTGCATCGGGCTGCTTAGTAAAGCTATCTGGGCTTCCGGGTATTTGGATTTTACAAGCTTTACAAAGTTTATATAACTGCTTACAAAGCTCGCACTGTCAAAAGGTAACCTTTCTTTTATACCATCGCCATTGCTGAAATCGTTAGTGCCCAATGCGATACTTACTACTTCAGGTGTAAATGTGCCAAAGTCCCATTGTTGTGCACTGTTCTCCTGAAAGTCAGTTTTTTCATATACCTGGGGCATAGTAGGGCCGTTGCTGTTCCAGTTACGGTAGGCACCAATGCCGCTTACGCAACTTAATACAAAATTAGCATCTAATGCTCTGGCTACTCTGGGGCCATAAGCCATGTAGGCATTATGCTGATCATGATATTCCCCGGTGCCACAAGCTACTTCCGAAGGATCGGCGGCAGCACCACAGGTAATACTGTTTCCAATAAATTCTATAATTGGAGCAGCAGGTTTTTGGATAGATTTTATGTTTTCACCGGTTACTTTTTCTATAACAATGGGGCCAGTGTGTGCTTCGGTAGCTTTATATACCCATAGCGTATGTTCGCCATCAGTAGGTGCTTTTATCACGATTGGTTCCTGTGAGTTTCCAGATACCTTAACTCTTTCCTGATACTCACCGTCTAACTCATATTGCAGGTAACTATGACCTTCAGCATCAGGAATAGAGGCATAAATACTGGCTTCGCTTCCTTCAAAGCTAAACCCAAAGTGTACTGCTGAACTGATAAGCTCCAGGTTCTGCTCATTATTCAAGATGAACCTTCCATAAGGCTGCAAAGCAGTTGCCGGTAATATATTCGTTTTATCCAAATTGCTTTTTGATGAAGTACAGCTTAGGCAGAACAGGCATAACGCTGCAACAAGGTATGTGTATTTGACTTTCATTATAGAAGTTTATTTTAAAAATTTTGGATGCGCAAGATGAGTAACATTCCTGTTTGATACAAAAAAATGTGCAGCGAAAACGAACAAACGAGCTATCGAAGCTTATTTGAACTGAACTCTTCTAGCTTAAAAGGCCTGTTGTTTTGTAATTAGCTTTAGGTTTGTACTGATTCTCTGGTAAGCCACCTTCTGCATCTCATAAATCTTTCCAAAATGACAGTGGCGACTAATCAACCTTGTTATTGTAGAACCTGCACCAGGCCTATATAGTAAACTATTCTGCATACTGCTTAATTTATTATCAAATGAAAGACTTTATTTTAGCCTTAGCCTGTACTAGCTTTTTGGTGCTGGTAATGGGGTTTATTTATAAAAAAATAAAAAGATCTTTTTTAAGTGAGCCTATTATAGCCTTGGCTATGGGCATTGTACTGGGGCCGGCAGTATTAAATCTGCTCGACATGCATAAGTGGGGACCATTTGAAAAAATATTGGATGCTGCCTGCCAGCTTACTATCAGTATGGCTCTTATGGCTACTGCTTTCCGGATTCCCAAAAGCTATGCAGAAAAGCACTGGCGTTTGCAATCAATACTTCTCTTTTTTGGGATGCTGGGAATGTGTGCTCTTTCTACCTTGCTCATGCGTCTGGTTTTTGGCTTTGATTGGCTGATTTGCCTGCTGATAGGTGCTGTTATTACGCCTACAGACCCGGTAGTTTCCTCTACCGTTGTGTCGGGTGAAACAGCCCGCCAACTTATACCAGACCGGGTGCGCCATGCTATTTCTTTTGAATCGGCGGCTAATGATGGCATGGCGTTTCCGCTGGTGTTGCTGCCTTTATTGTTGCTTCAGAAGCCAGAAGGAGCCTGGCAGGAATGGTTGCTGAAGCCTGTACTTTGGGAAACTGGCGGTGGAATTTTATTTGGTGTACTTATTGGCTACACAGCAGGTAAGTTACTTGTAAAAGCCCGTAATATCAATTGGATGACAAAATCCGTACTGCTGTCTTTTTCGCTGTCGCTGGGGTTTACTGTGCTGGGGCTGCTGGAAATAATAAAATCGAATGGCATCTTAGGTGTTTTTGCCGCTGGTTTTGCGGCTAACTTAGTATTGGATAAGGATGAAGATTTGGAACAGGAAGAAATTCAGGAATCGCTGGAGCGCATTTTCACTATTCCGATTTTTGTGCTTTTTGGTTTGGTGCTGCCTTGGTCTGACTGGTGGGCGCTTGGCTGGAATGCAGTTATAATTGTTGTTGCCGTACTCTTGTTCAGGCGTTTGCCTGTAATTTTTGCTTTAGGCCCTTTCCTTAAAAAGTTGCCAAAAAAAGCTGATTTGGTAATGGTTGGCTGGTTTGGCCCAATCGGTGTTGCGGCTATATATTATATGGCGCTGACTCTTTCTAAAACCGGAATGCATGAGGTTTGGGTTGTGGGAAGCCTTATAGTATTTGGGTCAACCATTGTTCATGGCTTAACCGGATATCCTTTTGCCAAATTATATAGCCGTTGGGAAAGTAATGATAAAAGTAAAGAAGAAACTAAATAAGGGCAGAAAGCACTAAATCACCTTAGTGCTTTTACTCTGACTGGCACCTTTTGCCATAGTTGCATTAGTTACAGGTTTAGCTTTAAAGATGTTCTTTTGAATTTTAAAATGTACTTTATACTGAAAAATGTGTTGAGGCTCTTTGCTTAAAAATAGTAGAATACAAATTAGGTAATCATTTTTTTTATGCTGTTGCCAACAGAGTTAATAAATTCATGTGAATGATGGCCTGGAGGTACAATTAGGTATATATAGCTAGTAAAAAACCTGTATTGTACTATACCCGTAAAGTATAATAGTAACAAACAAAATATTTGACATATGAAGTCTTTTACATATAAATCAATTGCCAGTGGAGCTATGGTCGCGTTGTTTCCTTTTATGGTTGGTTGCTCTGTTTTTTCAGGTAATAGCAGCGTTTCTAATGACCCGGTTGTGGCAGCTCAACAGAGAGAGATACAGGAACTAAAGAGACAAGTAGAAGAGGCAGAACGATACACAGACGAAGCTGAAGAACGTGAAAAAGCGGCCAAAGACAGGCTAAAAGCAGCAGAACATGAGTTAAAAGCCCTGGAGTCACGCGCGGAGAGACAAAGCAATTATTAAAATCAATAGAGCTATAAAAAGTAAAGGCCCTGCTTTAAAGCAGGGCCTTTACTTTTTATAGCTTAGGTAGTCGCATTGTACAAAAAAGGATGCTATTAATAATTAGCTGTACGATAGCCTCAACTGGATCAATAGGATTGAACTTACATCACTGAGAGCTATTTTAAGTGAACTTGGAAAGCGATAGTTGAAGTAGTGAAGATTATTGATATTAGAGCTGGAACAGCATATCTATTACAGGCCAAGTACCGTATCTATTTAAAATAACTAATAATTAATGACACAATGGAAAACAACAGTACAAATTCTCTGAAAAACCTTGTAGAGGAACCTTCACAAGTAAAAGATATTATGAATGACCCGGAAAAAGGGGTTGATTTTTACAAAACTCTTCCGGTTAAACAGAAGCAGTATCTTGTTTTTGCCGCTGCTGCCGGCTTGGTAGCCTACGGTATTTTTCTTGGCAAAAAAGGTTCTTAAATATTCTCTATATCGCGGCAGATTTAGCGTCTGCCGCGCTTTTTCTGTTGCTTACGTGCCTGTGCACGCTCCCACTTTAGCTGTTCAAACTCCTCGTTCGAAATATTAATTTCATAGTACAGAGAAGTCAGGATGTGCAGATCTGCATCAAAATCGTAAGTTAGGGTAAGCGAAAGTTGCTTATCCTCATTTAGAACATACTCCTCCGCCTCCAGGTCGTACACTTTAAACTCAAAGTCTCCCTCTTCCTGGTGTTTATAATCTATGCGTGCCAGGCGGTCGCCAGTAATAACCAGCGGCGTTTCCAACTCATCTTCATATTCGAAAGGCTGAAAAAAACGTCCATCTTTTTTTTGAGTGATATAATTTACCCTGCTGATATGCAGTTCTATATCCTTGTTCCCGTTTTCCCTGTTTTGCTTTATATCAAGGATGTTTCCAATCAGTCTCATCAATTATCTGTTCGTGGTGGCTATTTAAATTCGTATTACAAACTTACAACAAATAGTGGTTCTGATGGAGAGATATGATTGACAAGAATTTTTACTTATGCTGCTGAACATCGAGAACGAATGTAGATACCCATAACCCCAAACAATTTTCCGCTTAACCTTTATACTAAGCTTAATTAAGCTGCTTTGTTATACCTCCCATTATAGGGAAATAGTGGAGATTGAGGCTGCTGTGTATCTTCGGAAAGATAACTATGTTTTAGCACCCATACCTTTTACTATTCCCAGTAAATCTCCCTTTCAGAAAGTATGTACTTAAAGAGTGATTATTCCTTCTATTGTGGAAGCACCTTTCGGAACTGGTAAAACCATTTTGCTAACGCTGGCTGGCAGAAAAGAGAAGCTTTGTACAAGGTATTGTCTCAGTGCTACAGTAAATGTACAACATAGGGTTCGCCAGTTTTATTTCCAGCCGCCACCCAGGGAACGGTAGAGATCTATCAGAGCTAAGAATATTTCTTTACGTGTATTCGCTTTACTTAACTCTGCATCCAGCACGCTTCCCTGCGCTGTGATTACTTCGAGATAAGTCGCATATCCTGCCATAAACAAATCATTAGAAGTGCTGACGGCGTTGGTTAATACTTCTGCCTCCTGTTCCCTGAGAGCGTAAGCACTTTTGTAGTTTTCTACTTTCTGTAGATTAGATACTACCTCCTGGTATCCTGTCAGGATACTTTTTTGGTAAGAATAAAAAGCCTCTTTATTTAGAGCAATAGTCTTGTTGTAGTCTGACCGGATAACCCTGTTCTGGAAGATCGGGGCTGTTACGCCCCCTAAAAAGCCCAACACCAAAGACTCCGGTGTGTTAAATATAGAAGGTAAACTACGGGTATGGAATCCGGCATAAGGCGTAATGGTGAACGAAGGAAGAAAAGCTGCCCGTGCCGCCTCTACATCAGCTTTGGCTGCGAGTAATTCCAGTTCTGCCTGCTGTATGTCTGGCCTGCGAAGCAGCATGTCTGATGGAACACCTGCATTAACTACATCGGGTAAGTGCTGTAAAAGGATAGATTCACCTCTTGCTATTGGTTGTGGATACCTTCCTAGCAAAAGGTTAAGCTGATTCTCGACCTCCGTAATCCGTTGCCGCTTCTCAAACCCTAAACTTTTAGTGCGCAGTAACTGGGCCTGAAATTGTTGTACAGCCAGTTCTGTAGCTCTGCCGCCTATCTTTTGTATTTTGATAATCTCCAGTGCCGTTTCCTGCAACTCAATGTTGTTGTCAATAGCTTCCAGTTCATTGTCTAGGCCCAGTAACTCGTAATAGAGCCGGGCTACTTCGGCTATCAGTTCTGTTGTTAATAGTTGTTGTCCTTTTTCTGTAGCCAGGAAACGCACATAGGCCGCTTTCTTCCGGTTCTTCAGCTTTCCCCAAAGATCGATTTCCCAGGTGCTTTGCAGTCCCAGAAAATGATTCTGGGTTTGCGTAACTGTATTACGGTCGCCGTAGATTGTTCCGCTTAGCAAATTGTTATAAATATTTCCTGACCTGGCTCTGAAACGAGCATCAAGAGAGGGCAACATTGCTCCCCTGGCAATGTCGTAATTTGCACGGGCCACCTCCATCCGTTGATAAGCACCCATTAGATCAGGGTTATTCTGTAGCGCTATGTCAATAAGGCTGACTAAGTGTTCATCATTAAAAAAGTTGTTCCATGAAAGATCTGCCAGGCTGGTAGTGTCGGTGCTTTCATTGAAAGAGTCAGGCATTTTTGCCCGCGCAGGCAGCGGCTGAGGCTGCGGAGGAGAAAAAACTTTACAGCTGGAAACCAGCGACAATAAGAAAAAGAAGCATAAAAGTTTATTTAAAGGGTTAGGGAAGGACATATTATGATTACTTAGTTATTGGAAACGGATACTTCTACTTCTTCTGTTATAGGTTCAGTTTTCTTCTGTTTTTCTTTCTTCTTACTGATCATACTTGCAAAGAGCACATACAGGCCAGGAATTAGAAACAAGCCGAATATGGTACCAATTAACATACCTCCGGCTGCCGCTGTACCAATAGACCTGTTACCCAGAGCACCTGCACCTGTAGCCATGCAAAGCGGTATTAGTCCAGCAATAAAGGCAAAAGAAGTCATCAGGATAGGGCGCAGCCTTGCCACAGAGCCTTCCATGGCGGCCTGTAATACCGAAAGTCCTTCCTGGCGCCTTTGCACGGCAAACTCCACAATCAGAATGGCATTCTTACCTAATAAACCAATCAGCATAATCAGGGCTACCTGGGCATAAATGTTATTCTGAAGCCCGAGCAGGTGTAAAGCAAGAAAGGCACCGAATACACCTGTTGGCAAAGATAAGATAACCGGTAATGGAAGTAAAAAACTCTCATACTGGGCAGCCAAAAGAAGGTACACAAACACCAGGCAAATAATGAAAATATAAATAGCCTGGCTACCTGAGGACACCTCTTGCCTGGTCATACCATACCAGTCGTAGCTGTAGCCTCTTGGCAACGTTTCAGCAGCAATTCTCTCTATCGCAGCAATAGCGTCACCGCTACTATAGCCGGGGGCGGGGCCACCTTTCACTTTTGCCGAGGTATACATATTATGGCGGGAAAGCTGCTCTGGTCCATACATTCTCTCCATGCTGATGAAGGTAGAATAAGGTACCATTTCACCGTCCTCGTTTTTTACCTGTAGTTTCAGTACATCTTCGGGTTTGGCACGGTACCTCGGGTCTGCCTGTACCATTACATCATACATCTGCCCGAAACGTACAAAGTCTGAAACATACAAGCCCCCCACAAGAGTTTGGAGTGTACTCATGGCCTGGTTGATAGTTACCCCGTTCTTAGCAGCCATATCCTGGTCTACATGAATCATGTACTGCGGGTAATTAGGGTCAAATTCAGAAAAAGCAGTATTAATCTCAGGAGTCTCTTTCAACGCCTGAACGAATTGGTCTACTACCTGGTCCATCTTCTGTAAGTTTCCACTACCAGTCTGGTCCAGCACTTTCATCTGGAAACCACTGGAGTTACCAAAGCCCGGCACCGTAGGAGGAAGAAAGAAATCAATCTGGGCATCCGTGATGTTCCTTGTTCTTGCCTCTAGTTTCCGGATAGTTTCCTCTATAGGTTCCTCCCGTTCGCTCCAGTCTTTCAGGTTAACCATGGCCATACCAAAAGAGGCGCCCGACAAACCTGTAGAAAGGCTATAGCCAGCTAGTGAAGTAAAGGATTCTACCTCTGTTAAGCCTGCGGTAACCTGGTTAATTTCGTCCAGCACGCGTTCGGTACGCTCTACTGTCGCTCCCGCAGGTGCGGTAACATTTACATAAACCACACTCTGATCTTCCGTCGGAATAAAGCCGGTAGGTAAGATAGCCGCAATTCCCCAAGTGGCGCCAATAAAAACAAGAAGCATGGCAACAGTAACAAGCCTGCGGCTTGCCAGGAAAGAGATGCTGCCTCTGTACTTATTGGAAAGTGCATTATAGCCTTTGTTAAAGCCTCCGAAGAAGCGTTGTAGCAGGTTCTTTTTCTTCTTTTCGTGATGTGTGTTACGCAACATAATAGCGCAGAGAGCAGGCGTAAGCGTTAAAGCGTTTATACCTGATATAACAATGGCAATAGCGAGCGTAAGTGAGAACTGACGGTAAAATATACCTACAGGACCTGACATAAAAGCAACAGGAATAAACACGGCAGACATGACCAGGGTAATAGCAAGAATGGCCCCGCTGATCTCATGCATGGCAGCAAAAGTAGCTTCGCGTGGGTCCATGCCTTCTTCCTCCATTTTCGCATGCACCGCCTCAACCACCACGATGGCATTATCCACTACTATACCAATGGCTAATACCAGTGCAAACAAGGTGAGCAGGTTAAGCGAAAAGCCCAGCATCTCCATGCCGAACAGCGTACCAACCAAAGCCACTGGCACGGCAAGTGCCGGAATAAGTGTAGAGCGGAAATCCTGCAGAAAAATAAATACAACGATGAACACCAGGATGAAGGCCTCTATGAGCGTGTGCAGTACGTTTTCGATAGAGGCATCAAGAAATCGGGACACGTCGTAGGTCACTTTATAATCCATGCCGGGAGGGAAGGAGTTGGCTTTTATAACCTTCATCCGTTCCTTTACCCTTTCAATTACGTCTCTGGCATTGGAACCTGGCCGCTGAATAATCATGAGCGAGGCGGCTGGGCGGCCATCTGTTTTAGAGATACGGCCATAATTCAGGTTACCGAGCTCAATGTCAGCCACATCGCTTAGCCGCAGCACAGAGCCGTCGTCGTTGGCTCTTATCACCAATTTCTCATACTGTCCGGGCTCAAAGAACTTACCTGTGTAGCGCAGCACATACTGTAGCATTTGTGGTGTTTTACCGGAGCTGATACCCGTCTGACCCGGGGCGGCTTCTATGTTCTGGTTCTGGATTGCATTTATAACTTCATTGGTGGAAACCTTATAGGCTGTCATACGGTCAGGCTTCAGCCACACGCGCATGGAGTAATCCTTGGTACTCATGATCTCAGCAAAGCCAACGCCATCCACTCTCCGTAGCTCCTGTAGTATGTTCAGGTCGGCAAAGTTGTAGATGAATTTTTCGTCGAGTTCGGGGTCCTCGCTCATTACGTTAATGTAGAGCAGCAGGCCTTCCACCTCTTTCTCTGTTGTAACCCCCGCTTTGATTACTTCTTCGGGTAAGTTACTTACAACGGTTGTTACACGGTTCTGTACTTCTACTGCTGCCTGATCAGGGTCTACACCCGCCTCGAAATAAACTTTAATGCCAGCGGTACCCCTATTGCTTGATACAGAAGACATATACATCATACCGGGCACACCGTTAATGGCTTTTTCGAGCGGAGTGGTAACGGTGTTTGCCACCACACTGGCATTGGCACCACGGTATTTAGCCCTTACGGAAACTGTAGGTGGTGCTATATCGGGGAACAGGGCTACAGGTAAGGTAAAAAAGGCAAGTACTCCCAGCAAGACAATAAAAAGGGAAATAACAAGAGAGAGTACGGGTCTTCGTATAAAAATATCAAACATTACAGCAAGGTCTTAAAAGCATTCATCTTCAAATTTCAACTATAGAGTGGCGGCAATCAGGCTATCCATGCCCACATGCTTCGGGGTAATACGCGTACCTGCTTCTACACTCTGTATGCCTTCCAGCACAATTCTGTCTCCGGGCTTCAGCCCGGATTCCACTATATAAAAGGACGAAAAGCGGGTGCGGGGAACAAAGCTTTGCATTTTAACCTGATTAGTAGAGTCTACCAGGAAGACATAGTTCTTATCCTGAATCTCGAACACAGCTTTCTGAGGCACCAGTACTGCATCTTCTACAGCATTAGAGAGTATAATATTACCACTAGCACCGTGCTTCAGCGTTTTATCAGGATTGGGGAAGCGTGCCCGGAAAGCGATGGAACCTGTACCGGATTTAAACTCACTTTCTACAGTCTCAATATTTCCTTCGTAAGGGTAGGGGCTGCCATCGGCAAGTGTTAGCCTTACTTTGTTACTGTTCTTTTCGGGGTTGTCTGCTTCTGTTTTTACATACTGCAGATATTCGTTCTCGGAAACATTAAAATAAACGAAAATAGCGCTGATATTGGAGGCGGTGGTAAGTAAAGTGCCTTGTTCTATCAGGCTTCCTGTTCTTTGAGGTATCCTGTCGATAATGCCATCGAAAGGAGCTTTAACACTAGTGTAGGACAGTTTAATAGCGGCGTTGGATACTGAGGAGCGGGCTGCGCCGATTCTGGAGTTTGCGGCATCAAGTTTTGCCTGGGCTACGTCAATCTCTGTTTTAGAGATTACGTTTTTCTCAACCAGCATCCGTAGTCGGTCTATTTCCAGTTTTATTCCTTTCGCTTCTGCCAGAGTACTTTGCAGATTTGCCCTGGCCTTTGCCAACTCTTCTTTATATTCTTCGTCATTTATCTTGAAGAGCAGTTGGCCTTTTTTTACCTCCTGTCCTTCATCCACATACACTTTCTCTAGGAAGCCTGGCACGCGTGCCCGAAGCTCTACATTTTGCACGGCCTGTATATCGGCCACGTATTGATGTTGTAGGACAGTGTCTTTAGAAATAATTTGTGTAACAGGCAGTACCTGTTCTGATTTTGTCTCATTAACCACTTTACTTTCAGCCGAACACCCCACTATAAATACTCCGATACTAAAATAAATAAAACTTGAAACGGCCTTAAACTTGTTCTTCATGGTTTAATGATATGATAAGCGTTATACAGCAATGAGTTATCTCTAAAATAGCTATTAATTCTGATATATGGATAAATTAATAGAATTTTAGCCAAAAAGTGCAATTTTATATTAATGTATTCATCTTTTAACAGAAGATGCACACAGAATTAATATAATCTTGTTGAGGTGTAACTTGGTGTAAATAACCAAGAGTAAACGACCTCCAGGTTTCTGAAACTTTACTTGGATATAGAAACTAACGTTTATTTTTACGTAAATGTTTAGTTTTTTTAATCAAAAACACTAAAAAGATAAGGCGATGTACTTTTTAAATTTAGAGTAGCAAAGTCTGTGTCAAAACCTAGTGGTGCAACATGCATAAAAATTGTTACTGATTTTATTTTTAAAATATGATTATTTTTACAAAGGGTATTCGCTTGGAAGCAGGTTACAGCAGGATGTGTGAAGCAAATAATTTTTTAAATGTAATTTTAAGATGAGGGATTAGTAGTTATTTTAAAGCCTGCAGTCTGAACCTGTTGGATAGCCTTGATTCGTATCTTGTGTTAAGCTTCAGATATAATTTAATAGCAGTGCCATTGGTTTCTAAAATGTTACTATCGATAAAACTGCTGCTTAACTGAATGCTAACCTGGCAGGTAACGATATAAATGGTTTTGCAAAATGTAGAACATTACTCCCGAATCTTTCATGTTCACGTTGTTATTTCTAAGGAGTTAAAAACTGACTTCTAAACAAAACAAAAGCAGGCATATCATTTAACTGTCATGCCTGCATTCGTATCAAAGATATATAGGTTACTTCTGCATTGTGCCGCTATCGACATCTTTTATAAACTGGGTTAAGCCCGTGAAGTATGTCTTCTGGTCGTCGTACATCGCCATATGGCTGCCTTCGGGGCAATGGAGGTAGCGGCCCTGTTGTACCTGCGTGGACATCCATTTCATGTGCTCGGGGTCCATAGTGTCGTGCTGGCCGCCTATAGTCAAGGTAGGTACTTTTATCTTCGGAAGATCAGCAGACCTGTCCCAGTGCAGGAGCGAGGCATTGCCTCTTATACCGAACTCACTGGGCCCCTGCATCTGCACGTAAACGGTTTGGTTCATGTGGTTAAACATTCTGTTTACAGGGTCTGGCCACTGCTCTATAGGCATACGCAGGGCATGTTGCGTATAAAAGTTTGGCAGCAGCAGCTCCATATACCTGGGGTTGGTAAAGTCGTTTTTCGCTTCTATCTGCTTTACCTCAGCCAGTACCTGCGGGTCCATTTGCGGACCTAGCACTTCATCGGCATACGTATTATAGGCTGGTACGCTCGACACCATGTTCGAGATGATCAGGCCTTTCAGGTTATCCTGATACTTTAGAGCGTATTCCGTCGCCAGTATGCCGCCCCAGGAGTGCCCCAGCAGGTAAAAGTTGTCCTGGTTCAGGCCCAAAGCCTTGCGCACCTGTTCAACCTCCTCTACAAAACGGGGTATGCTCCAGAGGCTGGTATCGTTTGGCTGGTCGCTGTAATGGGAGCCCAGCTGGTCGTAGTAATAGTACTCAATGCCTTCCGTCGGCAGGTAGCTGTCGAAACACTCAAAGGCTTCGTGTGTGCCGCCGGGGCCGCCGTGTAATAGCAGTACTTTCATCGTCGGGTTATTGCCTACCCGCTTCGTCCACAGATTAAAATCACCTTTAGGGGTGGATATCTTAATCATGCGCGCACCTCCGCTCAGTTCATCTGCCCTGTTGGAGCTATCGTGGTATTCCTGCAAAGTTATGTCCTTGTTCTCCGTTGCTGCGGAGTCATCGGGAGGGGCTGTGCAACCCTGCATAAGGAACAAGCCGAAGAGAAGGACAGGCAATAGTGGTTTCATGTGTTTAGGTTAAGGAGAGACAGGGTTTTGATTTTACGGGAGACAAATTAAGGAAAATTATCCTAAAGCCTTCCTGCCACACAGCCGGAGTTACATTATTAACGCAAGTTGCGTTGCTTCGAATCAGTAAAACACCTTATGCCGGAAACCTACCCCTTGGCACTCCCAGAAGGAGAAAGACGCGAAGGCTTAAATATTTTCTTCTGAGGAGGGGATAGGAGTGGGGAAGCTTTTAAGACAGAAAGCAAAAAGTAACTTGAGCTTTTTAAAAGATAGCTCTTTTCTAAGCGCAAGCCACCTTATCTTACCCAATCTTGAAACTGCCTTGAAAGAACACACGAAGCACTACTGTCAACTTCTTGCTTCTAGATGGGGAGCTGGATAAAAAAGGAAGAGCCTTTGTTTACTTCACTTTTAAACCATATTTTGCCTTTGTGCATTTCGACAATGTTTTTAATGATGGACCTACCCAGTCCCACAGATTCCTCTCCCTTAAGCCCTGGCCGGCGGGCTTCGGTAAACTTATCGAATAAATAGGGATGGTGCTTCTCAGGAATTCCTATGCCGTTGTCACGCACAGTAATGAGAACCTCGCTTCTCTTTTTCTCAACATGTATGCGGATTATACCGCCGTCGGGGGTGAACTTGATGGCATTGGAGATGAGGTTGTTAATCACCTGCATGAATTTCATGCTGTCTATTTTGCAATATACCTGCTCCTGTGAAGAGGTAAGTTCAAAAACTTTAGACAGGCTTTCCTGTGCATTCCGGTACTGTGCAATTACTTTGTTAATCTCCCACACCAGGTCTAGTCGCTCTCTGCTTAACTCTACCTCAGATGATTCCAGAAACTCCTGATGAACCAGATCCCTTATCAGATCAATGTTACGCTGACAGATCTGCTGAATAATTTGTAAATGTCTCTGGCTCTGACTAACGTCTGACTTTGGCAGGTCTTCTTCAATAGCGGCGGCAAGGCCTTGTACAATACCGATAGGCCCCCGCAGGTCATGCGACAGAATCTCCAGCATAGAATCCTTGCGGGCATTTATCTTCTGCATGTTAAAAATGTTCTTCATGCGGGAAGAATCATCCTCGGCCATACCAGCCACCCAGCTCGTTTGTCCGTTCTGCGCTAAGGGGTACACTTTCAGCCGAATCCATCTATCAGTAGTATAAGGCCACACCACCCGGAATTGCATGCGTAGTTTTAGGCGTTCTGCTTGCAGCTTCTCATAATTCTTTACTACATGGTCACGGTCTTCGGGGTGGATACTATCCAGCAACGAAGCCGGGTGCTCCATAACCTCGTCCACTCTTCTTTTCCAGACAGGCTCAAAGGCTTCGTTCAGATAAATGAATTTCCTGTCATCAAGGTCATAAACAAAGAAGACCCCATCGTACTGGTCTCCTATCAGTTGGAAAGCAGTCAGGTCAAATTTGTTTTTGGCAGATCCTATAGTATGCAAGTGGTTTAGAAGAGAAGTTATCTTGAAATGAATATATACAACGATGGACGCAATTGGTTGTGTAAACATCTTTTTAGGAGTGGAAGCAGATGCGCTTTAGTGTTGGGAGTGTGGCATCTTATACTTCGGGTAATAACGCATAAGTATATTGTATGATGTAGCTTCCATTGCATAATCTGTTATATGTACCTGCAAACTTCTCTGCAACTTGTGAAGCACGTTATTCTTAGCAGGCTTTTCGCCTCGCCGGCTGGGCCTTAATTTCTACTTGATAAGACAATAACAGAGGGGGCTTCCTCCATTCGCTGAACGCTCAGACAAAAAATCTTCGTTGGTGCACCTGGCAGAAGTGTTTTACCCTGTAGCAGGAAATGGAAGTTCAAGATTTTTAAATAATGAAGCCTTTAAATACTAATTGATACTTGGTGGCGGGTTGCGTGGGCTACTTAAGACGATTTGCTCAAAGCGCCTGCCAATAGGAATCCGATTGGTGCAGCAGGGCAGCAGCAAAAGAACTGCGCACTGGAAGGTCCAGGAAAGGGTAGGTAACCTTAGAGAGATAGAGCCCTTGCGGATAGGCAGGCGTCAGCGCTTTGGGGGCTTTTTCTGTGGCCAGGTAGCTTTCAAATTCTGCAATAGATAAGGTGCCCATTCCTACCTGGAGGAGTTTGCCGACTATAACCCTGATCATCCTGCTGAGGTACCTGTTCGCCGAAATCTGGAAGCGCAGTCTGTCGCCTTTGCTGTCGGAGAGCCACCTGGCCGCTGTTACATGGCAGATGGTGGTGTTATGCTCCGCTGGCGTAACACAAAAACAGCGGTAGTCGCTGTAAAGGGGGAGCAGGGCCGTTGCCGCTTTCATAGCGTCCAAGTTTAGGTTCCGGATAAGGTATAGCGAGCTGGCGTTGCTCAGGAACGGGTCTTTATACGTATGGATAAAATAGTCGTAACTTCTTTGCACGGCATCGAACCGGGCGTGGGGCAAACCTTCCATCGGAATAACATCGAATATGGCAATATCGGGAGGCAACACTTTGTTCATCCTGAAAAGCATATCGAATTCCCACGGCTTTTCTACATCCAGATGGAAAAAGAACTGGCTGGCATGTACCTCCGCATCAGTTCTTCCACAGCCAACAATAGCAACAGGGGCTTTCAGGATTCTCTGCAGGCACTCTTCCAGCACTTGCTGCACACTTATTCCGTAGGGGTGGCGCTGCCAGCCTCTGTAGTTCACTCCGTTGTAGCCGATATGGAAGAAGTACCGCAATGCCTTATATTTTTAACACTGAAAACAGGTGCACAAGATAGGAATTGGTTTCGGATTGTACACCCGAAAGTGCCTGAGTGTGTTTAAAACGGATTGCAAATCGGGGTTCTCCAGAGTTCTGAATTACAAATCCAGAAATAGCTACTTACCTGTAAGTAGCTACAAATGGGTAAATAGCCATGAGCCGCTTTAGCTTTTTCAGGGTAGTTATTTATGAGCCTTAAGATGATTTGCTGTTTATCGTGCTGCTGTAGCCATTAAGTCCGAATAGTTTATGCTTCCTGCTCATGTACCAGACTGCATTTTGAACAGCAGCTTACAGGTTTTGGAAAGGATGGGAGTCCGCCAGCGTAAGTGCTTTACGCGTGTATTATTTTCGCTAATATAAGCTTATAGCTCGTACTGTTGCGCAAGCTGGAGGTATAGCTGCGTAAGTAGGAAAGGATAAGGCTACAAGTGCGCGCCAGCGGACGGTGTAGGACGTACCAAAAGAAGTGCGCCAGGAAATTAGTAGTTTGCGACACGTTAAACGTAAAGCTAGTAAAGCACATAGCAGGATTATGAATCTGACAGTAGGATGTAAAGTAGCATGGACGGAGTCGGTGTACACGCCTTATACAGCAGGAAAGGCATCGGACTTTATAGGGGAGCGGACTATAACCGGTAGGATAACGGCAGAAGGATACGCGAAAAAAACGAACTATCATTTCTTCACGATTCATGTATATGGGGCAGAAGGGGTAAATGCGCAGGAGATAGAAGTGAATAGTAAGATCATCCGGCGGGGCGTAGTACTTTACCCGAAGTGCAGGATATTAGCTACCCCAGACAACTACGATGCACTGGTAAAGGAAAAGGCAGAGCGGAAGGAAAACAGCAGCCCCGTATGTTATGCCCACCTAGAAGGATTACGGGAAGGCTTCGAAGATTAAGCTCCTGGTAACGGTTTAAGATTCGTAAAAAAGCCTCTGTTTTAGCAGAGGCTTTATTTTTAATTTATCGGTACAGGTACTAACTCCCGCTCAAAGTAAACTAGGTCCTTCTGCGAAGGCTGCCCTTTTACAGTACAGTAATAGATACGTTTCAGGTATTGGCGGATAGTTAATATTAGGTCTGGATTCACTTTTGCGAACACATCAGACCCTATGGGAAATTTGTTTTCTATCATACTATAGTGTACGGCTTAAAAGGGAATAACAACGGGTTATCTGGGTCAATATCAAAAAAGTGCCACAGGATGAGATCAGGTGCCTCCGCTAGTGCGGACTTTTAGCTCGTGCTGCTACGCTTGCAGCTGGTGTCTACATTTCTCAGACATCCATAAGTTTGCGCCAGCGAGAGCTTAGCTTTTAACAATCCCAGTGGAGGTAGCTAAAGCTTCAAAGTCTGCCATGGTTTGCCGGATAAGCTCGTTTTTCTGTGTAGCGAATTGATACGCATCCTTGCCCAGGAACAAATGCACAGGTGGCTCCGGCAGCTCACTTAGCTCTATCAAAATTTCGGCTGCTCTTTCAGGGTCGTTTGGCTGGTTGCCGTTTATCTCCTGCAGATGCGCCTGTTCTACGGCACGGGCACTTTCGTAGGCCGCTATCGGGGTGGCAGCAGTTTTTACAGAGCCGCCCGACAGGAAATCTGTGCGGAAATAACCCGGATACACCACCGATACGTGTACGCCAAAGGCCTTCATTTCTTCTGCCAGCGCTTCGGTAAAACCTGCTACGGCAAACTTGGTGGCGCAGTAAATGCCAAAGCCGGGGAAGCCTCCTGTGTAGCCGCCGATAGAAGCAATGTTAAAGATGTACCCAGACTTTTGTTGGCGCAGGTAAGGTGTAGCGTGCCGGATCACATGCAGCGACCCAAATACATTCACATCAAAGTTTGCCTTCACTTCTTCGTCGCTCAGTTCTTCCAGCGTACCAATTAAACCGTAACCGGCATTGTTCACTACCACATCTAGTTGCCCGAAGTGGCGCACGCAGCTGGCAATAACTTCTTTTACACTTGCTTCTTCTGTTAAGCTCATTTCCAGGGGGAGAAACACATCCGAGGCTTCCCCTACGGTTGCCACCAACGACTGCACGTTGCGGGATGTAGCCGCTACACGGTAACCGGTTGCGAGTAGTTTTTTAACAAAGGTAAGCCCCAAACCTTTTGAAGCGCCTGTAACAAGCCATACTTTCTTTGTGTCCATCGTTTTTGTTTTTTGTGATGGAACAAAGGTAGTATGGCAGTAGCCCCTCAGGTAACGAAAAGCTAACCATACCTTACGAAATGCTAACATTCCGGAACTGCGTGGGGTTTAGCTGCAGCTTTTTCTTAAAGAAGTTATTGAAATGCGTTACTTCGGTAAAGCCCAGTGCAAAGGCTATTTCAGACACGTTCCAGTCGGTGTGCTTCAGCAGGATTTTAGCTTCCTGTAGCAGGCGCTCGCCAATCAGATCGGTAGTGGTTTTTTGCGTGGTTTTTCTCACCGCCCGGCTCAGGTGGTTTACATGTATCGAAAGCTGATCGGCGAAATCGGAGGCAGAACGCAGGGCAACCCGCTGCCGGGTATCTTCTATCGGGAACTGCCTTTCCAGCAACTCCAGGAACAAAACCGATATGCGGTGTGCCGCATCGGTATGCTGTTTTTCAGCCTGCTGTGCCGGTTGCATTCTGGCAGTCTGGTGCAGGATCTCTAATACCAGTAATCTGAGGGCATCGTACTTGTGCGTATAGCTAGAGTCTATTTCCTCGAACATACGTTCAAACACAGCCTTTATTTTGGCTGCCTGTTCATCGGTCAGCTCAAATACAGGTGTACCGTTAGGCTGAAACATGGTATAGCTGTTTAAGTTGCCGAAATGATGGAAAAAGGCAGGGGTAAAGACACAGAAGAAACCTGACTGTTGCGCATCCACCTGCTCCCAGTTGTACGGAATCTGCGGATTGGCAAACAACAGCGCCTGTTTTTGTATCTCCACTACTTTATCGGCATAGTGTACTTTGTTTCTGCCGATAATCAGACTGATCTTGTAATAGTCTTTGCGGCTATACGGAATAGGTTTGGAGTGACAACCGACAAAATCATCGAGTTTAAACACGTTGAAATGCCCTATTTCTTTCCGGATAGTATCGGGCACCCAGTTAAGCTTAGTTTTGTAAAACTCTTCGAGTGTTTCTGTTCGGTTCATACTCTAAAGTTACGAAATTCTAAGCATCTGGTGGTGCTTCGGCGTAATTTTATGCAAGACAATAAGGAGCAAGTAAAGTACCCTATTAATAAGTTGGCGCGAGTTTGCAGCTCGTGCCTCCATTGTTCAGGCAACATCAATCTCCAGTACCCCTTTCCCGCCGCTAAAGTCAATTGCGCTGCTATACTTCCAATACTCCGGCTCCGACACAAAACCAGCCACAACGGGGTTGTTATGAATGTAGTCGACTTTCTGGTCTATGACGGCAGCGCTCCACAGCTCGATGGGCTGGTTGTGCTGTTGCCAGAACTGGCGGTGCTTTACGTTGCTGTTCTTCAGGCCAGCCCGCTCCATCAGCCAAAGCATCCACTCTTTGCGGCTCTCCTGCGGGTTTTCGGCAATGGCTTTCTGCAGCGCTTTGGAAGTATAGGTTTTCAGCTCCTTCAGCAGCACGCTCGGGTTGTTGGCCTTGGCCCGGATAATTAGATGCACGTGGTTTGGTATAATGCACCAGGCATAGATTTCCATGCCCTTGTTTTTGCGGCAGTAATCCAGGCTCTCAGTAAGTATGGCAAAGTATTCTTCTCGCGTAATCACATCTATCCAGTACACCACCGCAAAGCTTACAAAGTACAGCCCTTCCTTGTTATGAAATTTATACTTCCGGCTCATGTGGGATTATACTGGCTAAAGCTACATTCAGGTTCAGAAGCTGTCTTCATCTCTGAAATTCAAGAATAAGGCTGGCAAAGCTATATTTACCAGCACTAGCATAAGAAACTTGCTGGCCTTGCTGGCGCGAGCTTGCAGCTCGTGTCTCCATTATTCGGCAAACGCTGTTGAGTAGGAAAAATGACTAACAGAAATTTCTTTGCTTTCGCTAGAGGTATAGCTGCTTGGAAAGTTAAAAGGCGCGAGCTGCAAGGGCTCTTTAGGTTCAGTATTGTTTTTCGTTCGTTGAAGGTATTTCTATGCTAGTGCGAGTTTGTAGCTCGTACTGTTACTTTATCTGATGGTATAGCTGCGTGGAAAGTAAAAGGCACGAGCTACAAGCTCGCGCCAGCGAAGTCATACTGTAATGCGAACGTTACAGGTTTTGAACAGCTGCTAATCGTATTTCTGTGCTAGTGCAATTGCTACACTAGGATTGCGATGCTAAGAATGCAATGCTAACATTACAATGCTAGTGCGAGCTTGTAGCTCGTACTATGATTTTAGCTGAAGGTATAGCTGCGTGGAAAATAGAAGGCACGAGCTACAAGCTCGCGCCAGCAGCGGAATTTGCAGGGTTCTTAATGTGGGATTTCACCTCATCATTTTGAAGTATAACTNTGAAGGTATAGCTGCGTGGAAAATAGAAGGCACGAGCTACAAGCTCGCGCCAGCAGCGGAATTTGCAGGGTTCTTAATGTGGGATTTCACCTCATCATTTTGAAGTATAACTCTTTTAAAAAGATTAAACTTTCTTTGACATATATATCATTCTTATTTAGAAAGTATATATAATTCCCTTTGCCTATAAGATGAAGTAAATAATTATTTCGCTTTTCTTTAATAAATTCTAAATGACCTTGTAGACCGTACTTCTTAATGTAATAAACTTCTTGTCTAAAATGTCTGCGATAATCCTTAGGAGCTTGTAATTTCTGATTTACGACTATACCGGTAACCTCCTGCCTTTGATGAGGTCTTCTTGTTCTTAGCTTCTCCTCATTGATAGTGAAGTTGGCTTCATTAAAACATTCTCTGACAAAAGTGATCATCTTACCAACATTGAAGTCGCCAGAGAAAGTTAGATCATCTGCATATCTTGAATAAAATATATTATTGCTAGAGCAGTAGTCTGAAATTTTATTATCAACTTCAAAAAATATAAGGTTTGATAAAGCAGGGCTAGTTGAAGCACCTTGTGGTAGTTTTCCATTAAGAGTACACAAATCCCCTAATAAACAAGATAAATGATTTGTATATCCAAGCTTCTTAAATAAATCAATTATAGCAGGAGCTTTAATTGATCCGAAGAAATCCTTTATATCTATAGTTAGAACTATATTCTTATTCCTATGGAATACAGCATTCGATTTTGTATTTCTACGCTTTATAAACGCCTTTGCATATTTACTAGGTTTCAGTTTATTAAGTATTTCAACTAAAATCCATTTCTGAATGTGCTTTAAACTAGGAAGTGGTTCCGATATTATTCTTTTTCCTCCTTGCTTTTTAGGAACCTCATAGGTTTTATAAAAGCGAGATGTATTCTTTGTTGCTCTTTCTAAGTACGATACTTTATATCCTACTAAGTTAGCTAAGTGGTATTTATCAAAGATTATTGGTAGCTCATTATCATATAGAGCTTTAGCATAAGCTAATAAGAAATTTATAGTGCCTTCGTCAAGTCCACGATCACTAGCTCTATTGATAAAATTAGTTTGATATTTAACCCAATTCATAAAAGAGTTCAGCAGCTAACATTACTAAATGTCGAATCAACATTGCGTTCGAACAGCGGTGCCAAAAAAAAAGAGAGGTCAACGCGCGAGGAAACCCCGCAGCGCGTGTAAATAAATGATTTGTTTCTGCTCCGCAAAACAAACATTTATTTACTAAACGGCTTGAAAACCGGTTCCTCTCAGAAAGGCGACTCGCCTTTCATGATGGCCGAAGCCATCTGAGTCTAATGTCAATACTGCTGAACTCTAAATCTTAATGAACGGTATATATATATCAAATTTATTTGAGCTTGGTATTTGGCTTCTAATCTCGGGAATTATCCATTTTTTATCAAACCTGTGCTTTAAATTTTCATTTAAAGTTATCAAATGGAGTATTTTCCTTTTATCATTCTGGTGTGTTTCTAACAGAAAGTCTAATATGCCTTTCATATACCTATAAAAGTTTTTACTCTTAGAACTTATCGGTAATGCAATCTTGATTTTTTGTTCATTAGAAGTGTCTGAAGGTGGATTCATATAAAAAAACTTGTTATCAAATTCACCTTTATATGACCACCTGTTCTTCTTCAGAAGCATGTATATTCTATAACTAAGATTATTTACTTCCATTCTGGAATCCAGTCTTTTATTTTTTTATCAAAAAAGTCAATATCTAGTCTATTGCTTAGCGGTATACGAATTCTGTTTGTTCCTACATTTGATGTTGCTTGATAAGTGGAATCAGGCAAAAACCAATAAGCACTTCTACATAAAACTAATTGGTCCTCAAGACAGTTGACCCATTCATTTTCATCTTCAGGAAGTATGAATAATATTAAAATAAGTGGAAAGAAACCATTGTCTCTCCGGTCAATCAAATCATCGTAATTTTTCGCTCTTAGATCGTAGATTATATGGTCCTCCACAACACTTATACTTTTTTCAGTAGTTGCCTTTAATTGTAGGTCTATTTGGTGAGGTGCAGTAAAATAAGAAGTTTTACCATTTTTTAATCTTGCAATATTATAGTTAACAGTATAATCTATACCGCTATCTACAGGTGGTTTCGTTAAATAACAAAACCTTTTTGCAGCCAGAATACCTATAAAATTATTAGATAAGTGTTCCTTTACTAAATCTAATGTCATATAACTCTAAAAGAATACTTCAATGTAAATATAATAATATATAACATAATATCTTAATTCCTATTTCGAATGAGAAACAAATAGATGCATTTACAAATGTCTTTATTTTTACAAAGTCTTATATAAATTAATAAATACAAACATTGCCCTTCAACCCATTTACCACAGACCTACCCGTTCGGGAGATTATACCTGCCGTTAGGGAGCACCTGGCGGCGCAGAATACGCTGATCGTAAACGCCCCTCCGGGAGCCGGTAAAAGCACCTTGCTGCCGCTGGCTTTGCTGGACGAGCCCTGGCTGAAAGACCAGAAGATCATTATGCTGGAGCCCCGGCGCCTGGCGGCCAAAACCATTGCCGAGCGCCTGGCACAGCTGCTGGGCGAGGAGGTAGGCCAGACCGTTGGCTACCGCATCCGCTTCGAGACCCGCATCTCCGATAAAACCCGCATCGAGGTTGTAACTGAAGGCATCCTGACGCGCATGATCCACAGCGACCGTGCCCTGACAGGTATTGGCATCGTGATCTTCGATGAGTTTCATGAGCGTAGCATCCATGCCGATGTAGCCATGGCTCTGAGTCGGGAGGCACAGCACACGCTGCGTTCTGACCTGCGCCTGCTGGTAATGTCGGCTACTTTGGATATGCCCCAGCTTACGAAAATGCTGAACGCCCCTGTGGCGCAAAGTATGGGACGGCAGTACCCCGTGGAGACGATTTACACTGGCGATGCCGACGACCGCATGCTGCCCGAAATGACTGTCAAAGTGGTGCAGCAGGCCGTGCAGGAAAAGGCAGGCGATGTGCTGGTGTTCCTGCCAGGCGAGAACGATATCCGAAAGGTGGAGGAACTCCTGCGGCGGCAGCTCCGCGATTTTGCTATTCACCCGCTGTTCGGTATGCTGCCCTTTAATAAGCAACTGGCCGCCATTCTGCCCGACCGCAACGGCAAGCGCAAAGTAGTGCTGGCAACAAGTATAGCCGAAACCAGCCTTACCATAGAAGGTATTTCCATTGTAGTGGATACGGGCTTCGGCAAAACCTCCCGCTTCGATCCGAAGTCGGGTTTGTCGCGCCTCGAAACAGTGCGCATCTCCAAAGACGCCGCCGACCAACGAGCAGGCCGTGCAGGTCGTTTGAGCCCGGGCACCGCTTACCGCATGTGGAGCAAAACCACGCAGGAGCGCATGGCCCCGCATCGCACCCCCGAAATACTGGAGGCTGACCTGGCCTCGCTGGTGCTGGACATGGCGCAGTGGGGCATTACGGATATCCGAAGCCTTACCTGGCTGAACCCGCCGCCGCGTGCTGCCCTGCAATATGCCACCGAAATGCTGCACCAGTTGCAGGCGCTGGAGCATGGCCGCATTACGGCGCACGGTAAAAAGATGCACGCGCTGCCTTGCCACCCCCGCATCGCCCACATGCTGCTGAAAGCAGAAGAAACTGAACAGCTGGCGCTGGCCACCGATATTGCTTCTATTCTGGAAGAGCGCGACCCGCTGGACCGCAACGCTGGCATCGACATAAACCTGCGGGTGCAGGCGCTGCGCCGCTACCGCCAAGAGCAGGGGAAGGGCAAGCGTTTCGGTAAGATAGAGAAGGTAGCCAAATCGTACCGCACACTTTTTAGTATAGCGCCTGAGAACGGCAACTACGACGAGTACGAAACAGGCGTGCTATTGGCGCACTGTTACCCTGAGCGTATTGCTTATGCCCGCCCTGGCAACAATGCGCAGTTCCAGCTGGCAAACGGCAAGTATGCTTCTGCTGGTCACCGGGATGATCTGGCGCACGAGCCCTGGCTGGCGATTGCGCACCTGCACGCCGGTGGTGAGGATAATCCGGGCCGTATTTTCCTGGCCTCGCCGCTCAATCCCAAGGACCTTGCACCGCTCGTAAAGCAGCAGGAGGCCTACCATTGGGACGTAAACGACGGCGAGCTAACTGCCTCGCTGGACACGCGCATCGGCAGCATTGTGCTGCAAAGCAAACCGTTGCCGCCACCCGATGAGAAGCACCGCGTACCCGCCATCTCCGAAGCCATTAAACTGGAAGGCGAACACCTCCTGGACTTTAACGGGGAGCTAACGCAGTGGCAGAACCGCGTGCTGAGCCTGCGCAAATGGCGGCCACAGGAAAGCTGGCCCGACGTGAGCACGCCAACATTGCTGCTCACGAACTGGGACTGGCTGCGCCCTTACTTAGTAGATATAGAACACCCCGACGACCTGATGCGCCTGGAACTGCTGCCGATTCTGGAGGCGAAATTTTTAGATGCAGAACAGCGGGAGAGGCTGGACGTGCTGGCTCCCGCAGCGTTGGCTTTACCTGATGGCTCTAGTATAGAACTGGACTATAAACCAAACGGGGAGCAGCCCAGGCTGGAGATACGTTTGCAGGATGTACTGGCCTGGGAGCAAAGCCCAACCGTAGATGCAGGCGAAATGACCGTAGAGCTGCACCTGCTCACGCCAGAGCTGAAGCCTATCACCACGGTTTCTGACCTGGCCACTTTCTGGAAAGGCAACTATCGGGTGATCAAAAGGCAGCTGGAGGTGGTATTCCCAGAGGTGAAGTGGGAGAGAGGGTAAAGTTATTACCTGAATCTGGTGGAGTAGTTGTGTTTGGCAGTGCCGCACCTAACTACTCCTGCCCCTCCTAAACATAAACCTTAACTATAGTATAGTTTATGTGTATAGCTGAAATTTTGGAAATCAGGTACAATTTTATTCTTTTTGATACATTTTATAAATGCCATAGCTGTAAAAAGTTACCTTTCCACTGATCATCAGGAATACTCTACCAACTTAGCTCCCGATGTAAGTTCTGCTATTTTGCCATAACCCAAGGCATAGTTTTTGTTGTTGATACAAATGTTAAACATATTGGTGTCTAAACATGTATATTTAATTGTACAATTATTCTATCTTTCGACCTTGAAACACCTTATTAACTAACCATTAAAATTATAAACCTATGACAATAACAAAATGGATAATCGATCCTTTACATTCAGATGTTCAGTTTAAAGTAAGACACCTGGTTATTTCTACAGTAACAGGTTCTTTTAATAACTTTGAAGGAGGTGCAACAGTGCAGGGAGACACTTTTGACAATGCCGAAATTCATTTTTCCCTGGATGTTAGGAGTATTGATACGAAAGTGGAAGCACGAGATAACCACTTGAGGTCAGCAGACTTTTTTGATGCGGAGAACCACCCGCACATCAATTTCCAGTCCACTTATTTTAGTAAAATGCATGACGAAGTGTACAGTCTCTTCGGTATGCTCACTATCAAAGGCATTACCAAACCTGTAGAGTTGCAGGCTGAATTCGGAGGCTTTGCAGAAGATGAATACGGTAACAGAAAAGCTGGATTTGAAGTAAGCGGTAACATCAGCCGTTGGGAGTTTGGTCTTACCTATAACCCTTTAAGTAAAACAGGTGGTTTAGTGCTGGGCGAAGAAATTAAACTTGTCGCCAACATCCAGTTGACGCAGGAAGTAGAGCAGCCGGTACAGCAATAGTAAAACGCTAAGGCTGGGCGTATCGGTGGCTCAGAATCTGGAGTTTAAAGGTCTCTGGCTTTGCTGATTGAATGCAAATCCAGAGACCTTGTAATAGGGAATAAGAGCTGAAAACCCGCTCCATTGATTGTTGTTGTATTTCTTTCAAAGCAGCATCAGGCTTTTAATCGAACTTCTGAAAGTATATGTTGAAGTTCTTGCTAAACCTGCAGTTACAGGATTCAAATGTATGTATTCCTGCTTCTGATATAACAATTGAGTATCAACAAAGTCTAATGTTGTTGCCATCTAAACGGAAAGCTGCTGTTGTACTTGTTCACCTTGCTAAAGTTCCTGGAAAGGTATAGCAGAGCAGAGTTCTTAATTACTCCTCCCATTGTTTAAGAGTCAAAACTTACTCTTTGGTAACTAACTTCCCCCTTTCCAACTTAAAAAACAATTGCGAGATTGGAATCAGCATGATACCGGATAAGGCAAAGGCCATAAAAGAAACTTTCAGGTTGAAAGCATGTGCCAGGTAGCCGATGATGGGCGGGCCGGCCAGCATTCCGATAATACCGAATGTGCCGACTAAGGAAATAGCAATGCCGGGTGAGTATTTCGGAGAAGCACCGGCTAAGGTATACGTCATGGGCACAACGGAAGCAGTACCAAAACCAACCAGTGAGAAACCAACCATAGCAGGCCAGAAGCTTGGGTAAAGGATAGACAGGCCAATGCCGGAAAAGATAAGTAAAGAACTCATGACATAGGTGGTGCCCATCCCGATTTTATCAATAATGCGATCTGAAACAAACCTGGAAAGCGCCATAAACGACATAAAAATCAGGTAGCCGGCAGTAAACACCTCCTCCTTCACTACTTCCTGAAAGTAGATGCCACTCCAGTCGAACATGCCTCCCTCACATACGGCAGCAAAAAATACCAGTAGTCCTAAGTAAAGGATATAAGGGTCTGGCTTTCCCAAAACAAGTTTATTACCGGAGGCAGATAAGTCGTTTCGTAACAGGTGCCGGTACGACACTAAGACAATAAGAATAGTTAGCCCCGACACAGTTAGTAAATGCGGTACAATGGGAACATTTAAAGAAATAAGTAAGGTGGTGAATCCAACACCTATAATGCCGCCCGTGCTCCAGAGGCCATGAAAGGAACCATTTATTTTTCGGGAGAACTGCTTCTGAAGTGTAATAGCCTGAGTGTTCATGGCGATGTTAAACACCCTTAAGCTTAAAGCAAACAGGAACAGCACAATTACGAGTGTGAATGTATCAGAATCAGAAGCAAAACCTATAAAAGAAAGGCAGACGGCATTTATGATCATGGCCACTGTTAAGGGTACTCTGGTTTCTAATTTGGAAACCAGCCAGCCAGACAAGGGAAGTCCGATCAAGGAACTGACCGGCAGCGTCAGGAGGACAGTACCCAGTTCTGCTTCATTCAGGTCTAAGCTTGTTTTAATAGTTGGTATTCTGGAGGCCCAGCTGGAAAAATTAAATCCGGAAAGAAAGAAGAAAACGCTAAGGGCAACTCTCTGCTTGTTTATTGATGGCATCTTTATCTGTTAGTAGCGCAAATATGCACATTTTATTCCTCTACAGCTATGTGACATTTGCTTGTGCCTTTTCTATTGCACAGGTTTTCTGGATACTTTATAAAGTGAGACACAGATTAGGTACCAGAAGGGTAGAGGTCTGGTGGCTCGTTTCTGACAGTTATGGTCTGGATCGGGTGCAGGGCGTGTGTACTATCTATGTACAGAAAAGCATCGTATCGCTTTGGTATAACAGAGGGTACATAATTGCCCAGGTATTCCAGCGCAGGGTTATATATGACACCAATAGCCCGGTGGCCCACAGGTTGGTTCAGGTGTTTTTCTTCTCTGAGTTCTTTAGAGATGATGATTTTATTAACTGGGCTTAGCTGATGGAGAATCTGCTCCCAACTTCCTGGCGTGGCAGGTGGCATTTCTGTTGTCTTTATAGGTCCGCCCCAACCTCCGGATGCAATTACAGAGCCGCTGTAAGAGCCAAAACCAACAATATAGACGTTTTCCTTACCGTATTCTTTTCGCACCAGTTGCCCTACGTTTACTTCCCCGCTACTGGCCATATCGGTATAGCGGGCATCGCCTGCGTGGGTATTATGTTGCCAGATAATTGCTTTGGAGTCTGGCCCATGAAAGTTAAGCAAACGTTTCAGCGTTTGGGCCATGTGCCGATCCCGGATGTTCCAGGAGTTAGAGTTGCTGCTGGCCGCTGCCCGGTAATAGCGCTCACCGTTAAGCGCTACCAGTGCGTTCTGTTCCGCTACAAACTGAGCCTCTCTTTTGCTAATTCCTTCGGCCTTGCTCTGTTTCTGTATTTCTTTCCAGAGGCGGTTTGTTTCAGCCCTGCAGTTGGCAGAAACATTGGCTACAGCCTGTGCATACTGCATGGCATCTGCACTGTAAGGCTGAAAGCACTGGTGTACTTTTCTTGCTGCCTTCACCAGAGAAGGGTCGTCCTTTACGTAGGGCATAAGTTCGATCATCGACTCCCACAGGCAATACACATCTAAGCCAAAGAAGCCTGCTTTAGATGTGGCGGGTTTACCCTGGTTGTACCCGTTAAGCCATGTTACCAGTGAGGCCACCTCATAATTCCCCCACATCCAGGTGGGCCACCTGTTGTACTGCTCCAGTAACGCAACAGCAGCTGCGCTGTCTTTTGCATCCCCTTTAATAAACTCATTCACCCGGTAAGAGTCGGCCCATTCGCCCTCTACAGCTATAAAATCAAATCCTTTCTCCTGAATTAGCCGCTTGCTGATGGCTGAGCGCCAGGTGTAATATTCTGAGGTGCCATGAGATGCTTCTCCAAGCAATACTACCCGTGCGTCTCCAATCTGCTGTAGTAGTACGTCCAGGTCTTGTTCATTTCGGAGTGGGTGGTTCGGTATTCTCAGCGTAACCGTTTTCTCTGCTTTTGAGCCTGTTGATGTGTTTCTACACCCAAATGGAATAACACACAGGCATAGTAACAGCCAGCAACTACATAGCCCTTTCTTCATCTTATTCATACAGCACATACCTTTATTATGCTAGTACTACTTTTATAGAAGCAGGTTGGTTGTTGTTTTTATTTGGAAATGGGTAAAGGATAAGTAAAAGAAGGAGTAAGCATAGCTATAAGTTAAAAAGTAGAGGTTTATTGATCAGTAAGAAAAGGGAGTGCCTGAATTCAGTAAAATATCGGCTGGTGCCAAAATCATGTGGAAATTAAAAGCACTATATAGGGATATTTGTTTTATTTTAGATATAATTGTGTTTCTATAATCCTTTATTATCATCAGTTATGAAAACATGGAAGCGGCTAGCTTTACCATTCAACCTTCTCTTGTTGTGTCCGCTATGCATACAAGCTCAATCAAATTACAAACCAGGCTATGTTGTTACAACAGCTGGTGACACTCTTAACGGCTTTATTGATTATAAGGAGTGGGTGCAAAACCCTGCTTCTATCTCCTTCAGTCCTGCAGAAGAAGGAGGGGCTAAACAGGTGTTTGATGCTACTACTGCGAGCTACTTTGAAATTAACGCTATGGAAGCTTACCAACGCTACGAAGGTCCTGTAACCATGAACCCCGTAAAGCTTGAAGAGCTGAACCATACCAGTACTACCGAAGTTGATACGATGACGGTGTTTCTGAAGCTACGTGAGAAAGGAAAAAATATGAACTTTTTGTCTTACACGGATAAGCTTAAAACAAGGTACTTTGTGCAGGAGAACAACGGAGGCGAGCCTGTTGAACTGTACTACCGCAGGTACTATTCTTCTGCTTCAGGACATGCGCAGTTAATGACACAGAAGATTTATATCGGGCAGTTGGTAGTTCTGGCTGCAAAATATGGGGTGCCAGGGCTGAAGCGTGCTATTGAAAAAGCTGACTACAAAGACTATGATCTGAATGATATAGTAAGCTTATTGAATGGTAGTACTACTTCGGAAATAGCAGCCGCAAACAAGCAAATAAAAAACTCAAGATTCTATGCCGGTATTGCCTTAAGCAGAAACGTGGCCGTGATAGAGGGAAAGCATCCGATGAGCAATGTAGATAAAAACTCTGCGCGTTTTTCACCTCGGATTACTGCTGGAGTAGATATTTTTGTGAACAGGCATGTACAGAAGATGCTGCTTCGGATAGAAGCAACTGCTGCAACTGCAAGCTCAACCTTAGCGAAAAAAGAAAGCTTTTATAGTAGCGGCTCGACAAGTTATACCTATAAAGTTTCTCAGCAGTCTATAGGTTTAGGTCCGCAGTTAATTTATAACCTGTACAACAAGGATAACTTTAAGCTTTATGTTGGCCTTGGAGCTGGTATATACTATTCTCATATATCCGACAATACTTATACCAGGCAACATGAAAACCCCTCTGTTTCTTATGAATATAAGCCTACCATATATGAAGATTACTTTGATATAAAGCCATTTTGGGTTGCTTATACTTTGCGTAGTGGCATAATATTGAACAAGAAGTACGAGCTTTCTGCCATTTACATGCCTCCTGCAACTGTTACCCAGTACGTTAATTATGCTTTAAGATTTTCGGCTGCTACATTAGGAGTTAATTACTTGTTTAGCAGATAGAGGAGTAGTTTTCATTTTTATAATTTTCATTACTTTACAGTCTGGTACTTTGCTAAAAAATCTACAATAGGCACATAAACCTTTTCAGGATAGATATACAGAGAGAAGTGATCTCCCGGTACTTCATGAAATGGCTGATCAGGGACCTGTACGATATTATCCGCGCGTGCATGTATCCTTAGATCGGGCTCAACAGTTACTGGTTCGTTTACATCCTCAAAGATTAACCGTAACTGGTTGTTTACATTGTTTTTGTTTCCCTTTATCAGCTTATCAAACACAGAGGCGAAGACGGGAGCAGAGGGCTTGCTTTCGTATCTTTTCTTTATCAGGAGGTACTTTGTAAGCCGGTTAAACAGCAGTCCCTTTTTTGTTAGCCAATACGCTAACTCTGGTTTTGTTTCCGGTTTAACTACTTTATACCTTTCGGTCCAGGAAGATATCTGTATAATCGGGCAGTTCAGTATATGCTTTATATGGAGTGCCACCCAGCCACCCGTTGAGTGGCCGATAATAACATCCTCCTGTTTGATAGCATACCAATTTGTTAGTTCTCTTGCATACCGAAGAGCATTTATTTCAGTTCTGGGCTGGCTGCCAAGTAATACCCACGGATTCAGGAAAATTTTTTCTCCTGGAATGTGTGGATATATTTTATCGAAAATGGATTCATCTTCGCCGAACCCGGGTAGCAAAAAAACACGCATAACTTATAATCTAAATAAAATACCCTTCTTGCACATGCTTGTTTTTGAGTAAATAGTATGCGGAAGGATAGCCTGTTATTCGTAGTATCCGAAGAAAGGTTATTATGCGGTGCCGATGGTGAAGCCTTTAATATTCTTTATCAAAAAATATCTCTTTCCGTAAATGCTTTATTAAAATGTGAAAGTTGTATGGGCTATATATATAAGGAGTTTCCCTTTTTGACTGTTGAAGTAGACGAAGAGAAGGAGTCTTTAATAATGAATTGGGCAGGCTCTTTTACGTCTGGTCAATACAGGGAAGCTGTTACATTTTGTATGGACCTGGTAGCATCTAAGGGATTGAAATTCTGGCTTGCAAATTCCTTAAACATTGGCCAGATACAGCCCGATGACCAAAGGTGGACCAGCAAAACACTATTGCCGCGCCTTTCGGAATTGGGGGTGAAAAAAGTAGCTATAGTTGTTCCAGAAGATCTTGACTCTCACATGGCCATTGCAGCCATTATGGTAAATGGGAAAGAGGCAATAAAATTTGACATGCACTATTTCGTTAAAAGAAAAGAGGCAGAGGAGTGGTTTAAGCTACCTGATATTACCATTCATCCTTAACAAAGATAAAGTTTGAGATGATAACAAGAGGGGAGTATCTAGCGCCTGTTGATTAAAATGTTAACCTATATAGCATAAATAAAGAAGGCCCTGAAACTATGTTTCAGGGCCTTCTTTATTTATGCTATTCTTTGCTTCAAAAGCTTATCCTGCATACGTTTTCTTGTATTCTTCCTGCTCAGGAGCTTCCCATTCACCGGCATTTTTGATGTTTAGTTTCTTTGCGTTAAATACAGGGTCTATTCCTGCTTTAAGCTGAGAGCTGTAGTCTTTAAGTGCAAGAAGAGCTGGTTTGTGCAGAAGAATAATGGCCACCACATTTAGCCAGGCCATTATACCCACGCCAATGTCGCCTAATACCCACGCTGATTCGGCTGTTTTAACAGAACCATAAAAAGTAGCTCCCAGTATCAAAGCCCTTAATAACCATAACAAAACTTTATTGCCTTTGGCGTTCAGGTAGCTTAGGTTGGTTTCAGCAATATAGTAGTAAGCCATTATGGTCGTAAAGGCAAAAAGCAGTAAAGAGACAGCCACAAAACCACTGCCAAGCGAAGGGAAATAAGTGTTTACAGCTTGCTGCGTATATTCCGGCCCAATGGCTACACCAGGTAGATTTTCAGTAATAAAGCCCCCCTCCGGGTTTACAACATTATACTGCCCGGTGAACAAAATCATAAAGGCAGTGGCGGTACATACAAAAAGAGTGTCTACATAAACAGAGAATGCCTGTACCAATCCCTGTTTTACAGGATGGCTGACTTCTGCCGCAGCTGCCGCATGTGGCGCTGTTCCCTGGCCTGCTTCATTAGAGTAAATGCCTCTTTTCACTCCCCAGGAGATAGCCATACCAAACACCCCGGCAAAAGCAGGTTCTGCGTCGAAAGCAGAACGGACAATAAGGCTGATGACATCGGGAACTTCTGTTATATTCATGGCGATAATTACAACAGTCATTAAGATATATGCCCCTGCCATAAAAGGAACAGCAATTTCTGCTACCTTACCGATACGCTTTACACCTCCGAAAATAATAAGTGCCAGCAAGACGGTAATCGTAGCTCCCGTTACAGCCACTGGTATCTGAAAGGCTGTATTTATGCTGGAAGCAATACTATTGCTTTGTACGCCTGGCAGAAACAAAGCCATGCTTATAATGGTGGCTATCGCAAAAACAACAGCATACCATTTTACACCCAGGCCCTTTTCAATATAATAAGCAGGACCGCCTCTGTATTCTCCGTTTTTTACCTGCTTATAAATCTGGCCTAAGGTAGCTTCAATAAAAGCAGAGGCACTTCCCAGGAAAGCAATCATCCACATCCAGAATACTGCACCCGGTCCGCCCATGGCAATGGCTGTTGCCACACCGGCTATGTTACCTGTACCCACACGTCCGGCAATGGCTATAGAGAACGCCTGAAAAGAGCTTACGCCTTTGTCTGATGACTGGCCATTGAAGAGCAGGCGAATCATTTCACGTAAATACCTGACTTGCAGAAAACGGGTTACTATTGAAAAATAGATCCCTGCACCAAGGCAAAGTATAATAAGTGCATTACTCCAAACGATGTCGTTAATCGAACTAATGATGTTTTCCATGTTATTGATCTGGCAGGGATAATGAAGGGTGAAATTTCTATAAAATCTATCTTTGTAGATAAACTTGTTTTTCTCAGCCTAAAGTAACGGAATTTTTATCAAAATTATATCAAAAAGTACAGGATATTAGCTTAGCGTTAACTACGGACGGGGGCAGGATTATAAGGGGGCTTTTATACTTAATAAAGATGACGTGGAGTTTAAGTGTTGATTATAAATTAATTCGACAAACACATCAAAGTACTCTCTTTTGATTTTTGACAAACTTAACTAAAGAACAGGCTGCCTTTAGTTAGCATGGCTTTGTAGTGCTGCTTATTAAAACGGTACAGATATGGGGCTTTGTGAGCACCTCCTTTTCTTCGTGTCTCTAAGCGATATAATATGCCCAGGCCAAGCATTTTCCTCTGGAAGTTGCGAGGGTCCAGTGTGCGCCCTAAAATGGTTTCGTACAACCGTTGCAGTTCCGGTAGAGTAAACTGTTCCGGAAGCAGCTTATAACCGATAGGTTGCCAGCTTAGCTGAATACGGAGAGACTCCAGGGCAATTTTAATAAGGTGGTTGTGGTCGAAGAGTAAACTAGGTATTTCATCAATGCCCCACCATTGGCATTCTTCTGTAAAGGCATCAGGAGTAGGTGCCACTTTGGGATAATCTACCAAGGCATAATAACCTACTGAAACAGCCCGCTCAAACCACTTTTCAGGTTCGACCAGGTGCTTAAGCTTTTCTTTAATCTCATTCCGGTTATAGCGCTCCACATCGCCGAACAGTTGGAACTGTTGTAGAAAAATGTCTTTTAAACCTGTTCTTTCTTTTAAAATGCGGCAGGCTGCCTGATCCACAGACTCTTCTTTACGTATAGGTCCGCCGGGCAAACTCCATTCCTGAGTGCCTCGCCAGCGTAGGAGCAATACTTTTAACTGGTCCTCATGGAAACCTAAAATAACACAGTCCAGCGTGAGTTCAGATAAGAAAGGAGAAGATTTTCCGGCAGGTTGTTTAGCGGTGATATTTTTCCCAGACATTATATAGATATAAACGTGTTATGTTGTTTTGACATGATAAAATTATTTTCTATCATTATGTCAAATTAACATAATAATAAAGCAGTTACAAACATGTAATATAAAATATGCAGCACATCATAACTCTCTTAATCATAATGCTAACTGGCTTGCAGCTTATGCCTGTGGCCTATGCTCAGAATAACAAAAAAACTTCCGGCACCCTGGCCTCAAATCAGGCTAAAACGGCGAATGGTCTTGTAGAAGGAACCCTAGAAGAAAGCGGTGTGCGCTCCTTTAAAGGAGTGCCCTTTGCGGCACCTCCTGTTGGTGATTTACGTTGGCGGGAACCTCAGCCTGTAAAGAACTGGCAAGGTATACGCAGCACCAAAAAATTTGGGCCACGCGCCATGCAACTGGCAGTTTTCGGGGATATGGGTTTCCGGTCCGATGGGATGAGCGAAGACTGCCTGTACCTGAATGTCTGGACGCCTGCTAAATCTGAAAAGGAAAAGCTGCCCGTGCTAGTGTACTTTTATGGCGGCGGATTTGTGGCCGGCGATGGTTCTGAAGCCCGATACGATGGGGAAAGCATGGCTAAGAAAGGTATTGTGGCTATCACGGTAAATTATCGCCTTGGCGCATTCGGCTTTTTTGCACATCCTGAGCTGACGAAAGAATCGCCTTATCGTTCATCGGGAAACTATGGCTACATGGACCAGAATGCTGCACTGCGTTGGGTACAGCAGAACATTGCGGCATTCGGCGGAGACCCTTCAAAAGTGACTATTGCAGGTGAGTCTGCTGGCTCTATTTCTGTTAGTGCGCAAATGGCAACGCCTTTGTCTGAAGGTTTGATAGCACGTGCTATCGGGGAGAGTGGAGCCTTAGTGAATTCGGGCTTAGATCCAGTTCCGCTTTCGGTTGCCGAGCAGAACGGGGTAAAGTTTGCAAGCAGCATTGGGGCAAATACTTTGGCGGAGCTTCGTGCCATACCTGCGCAGCAGCTTTTAGAGGCAGCAGGTAAACAAGGAGCAGGTCCTTTTGTGGCAACCATAGATGGTTATTTCTTTCCACAATCTCCTACCGCCATTTTTGCCGCAGGGGAGCAGGTGAAGGTACCGCTGCTGGCAGGCTGGAATTCTGAGGAAATGAATTATATGTACGTGATGGGGCAAGAGAAACCGACGCTGGAAAATTACAAGAAGGCAGTGCGAAGGTTGTATGGAGAGAGAGCTGATGAGGTATTGAAAGTTTATGCAGCCTCCACAGATGAAGAAGCATTACAGGCTGCCACTGACCTTGCCGGAGACCGTTTTATAGCCTACAGCACCTGGAAGTGGATAGACTTGCACAGCCAGACAGCGAATGAACCTGTTTACCGTTACCTGTTTTCCCGCCCACGCCCACCAATGGTGCCTGAAATGGGAAATGCTTCATCTGGACTGGCTGGTGGTGTGGTGAAAGAAGAAGACCCAAATGCCTTTAAAATGCCTCCTGCCAGTGGTGCGGTTCATTCTGCCGAAATTGAATACGCTATGGGTAACCTGGATTATAATAAAGTGTATGACTGGACACCGGAGGATTATAAGGTATCTGAAATGATGCAAAGCTACTTTGCCAATTTCATAAAGACTGGAAATCCGAATGGCAAAGGCCTGCCAACATGGCCAGCAGCTAACAAAGGTGATAAAGTGCAGGTAATGCACCTGAATGTAACTACCGTAGCAAAACCAGAACTTAACCGGGCAAGATATGAACTGCTGGATAAACTACAGGCAAAATAGAATGCCTATGGTGTAAAGTATTTAGCATTGGTTAAACGACGTTAGCTAACTAAACCGCTCAAAACATGTTTTGAGCGGTTTTTGTTTTTACTGAAAGTATCTTGTTCTCCTTCAGTAACACGTGTTTTACAAACCTTTGCTTCTTTCTGAAAACAATCCTTCGGAATTAGAGTATAGGCATTAGTTTCATCTTTATCTGATCATAGGTGATGTCAGAACACAGCATCAACAGCTTATCGTTGTTTAGGAAACAGACAGGTGCCTTGAGGTGCTTTTGTGCTTTATCAGCAATGAAAAGTGGCGTTTGAATCGGTATAAATTACTATATTATGTAAACAAATTGCTAATTATTGCTTTTATACGGCACTAAAATAGGCGCTTTAATGTATAAGGTGTACATAATCTAAAGCAAAGGAGAGATGCCTTTGTGATAAAACAAACTTAATATATTATAATCACAACGATGAATTTTGTTGACTTGAAGACTGGATATCTTCTCATGGGCTTTGCTGATTTTGAATCGGCCCTTTTAGCTTCTGAGGAATTGTGTGAGAATGGTTTTAAAATAGCATACCTTAATGAGACAAGCCATGTGCGGGAGCTTGAGGTAAGGGACTTTACCCAAAGCTTTGAAACTGCAGATAGGCGCAAATATCAGAACTACCATTTCTTAAAAGGGGAGGAGGCGAAGGAAAAGGCAAACGAGAGCTTTTGTACTGCTTTGGAGGTGCTGGAGCAGAAGAGTAGCTGTAAAGCCAAATTTGTGATGGTGATTTATCAGGCAAAAGCAAAGCAGTTAAAAAAAACTAAAGTCCATCTGGAGCCGGAAGAGGCCTAAGAAATGTTGCAATATCCTTTTGTCTTTAGGTAAGGCAAAAGGATATTTTTGTGAGCGTTGAGCCGCCGCATCTATCAAAATAATAGCCTTGCCTGATTCCCATGCTATAATGCATGCTGCCTAAAATAAGTGTTACCTGAACCACCTGCTCAATCAAGCGTAAAACCAATAGCGGTTTTATTTGATCGTTTTAAGTAAAGTGAATTCATTTAATGTTTGTTAACAGGCAACCTGATAGTTATAAACGGGTGGTAAGAAAGAAACTATGGTAGGCAAGGCAGCACTTTATGGTTTATTTGCGGGAGCCGCTGGAGTGGCAGCAATGACTCTGGCAGAGAAAATAGAACAGAAACTTACAAAGCGGCCAAACTCCTATGTACCGGCCCATACTTTAGAACTGCTGTTAGGACGCTCACCTAAGCCAGATTCTAAAAAGTTAGGTTTCAACTGGACCATGCACTGGGGAGAAGGCATCTTACTTGGAGTCGTACGAGGGATGATGGCTGAATATGGCTTCGGAGGACCTGTAGGGTCTTTTATGTTTACAAACCTGCGCCTGCTATGTGATCAAACTTTGGAGAATGCGACTGGTGCTGGTGCACCACCCTGGACGTGGCCTAAAGATGAACAAGCGATTGATTTACTGCACAAAGGAATCTATGCCTTTACTACTGGCGCTGTAGCCGATAGCCTTATTGCAGGACCAGAGCGCCATCCCGTAAAACGCAAAGGCTGGACAGTTGGGCAGAGATCTTAAGCACTGTTATCTATAACAGTGTTATTTTATTCTTTACCTGTCAAAGATTAGTCTTACTAATTAATTGTGTAACAAGTAATCTAGCCTTTTTCTCAAAAAGAAAGAGGCTGTTCTTATTCCTGTCATTTTAAATTACTAAACCAGAAAGCTGTAGTTCTTTAACAAAAAACCGAACTTAGTTCTGTCCAAAGTAGCGGCACCTTTAGCTATGGCCGCGCCATCTTTTACAGCAACAGTTGCAGGGAATGAAATAGAGTTGTTAATTCCTTTGATCGTCATGTCTCCTTTAACAGTATAATTTGCCTGGCCAGCTTTTGTACCCTTGATAGGTGTAAGATAAGTAGCTTTTTAAGGGGTATTTTTTCAGCCTAGTTGTATAAAGCAGTTATGGGAGATTGAGGCAGGTAATGTAATTAACATAATAATTGCAATAAGAATATAGGGCTTATTAAAGGTTTTTATAAGAAAGCTTTAACTGGGGAGGAGTTCATAGCTAAAATATGACTATAGATCAGGTTGTTTGCAAACGGTGGTGTGGCACTAAAATAAAACCTGGCTTTTAATAGCTTCGTTACAGGAGGCTGCAAGATGTGAGAATCATTCAAGATGAAAAAACTAAAACAGATCTTATTGATTGATGACGATAAGGCCACAAATTTTTTGAATGCAAGACTTTTAAGTAGTTTGGAGATTGCCGAAGAAGTAAAAGTGTTAACCGACGGACAGCTTGCCTACGACTACCTGACCAGGAGGTGGCAAACAAACCCGAACAGCCCTGAACTGGTTATACTGGACCACCATATGCCTGTTATGGATGGCAAGAAGTTAATGCAGTTATTGAATAAGGAAGGTCTTCTGGAACGGGTAGAGGTGGTATATCTCCTGTTAGCTATCGCTTCAAGCAAGGAGGATATTAAGCATTTTAAGGAACTAGGGGTCCAGGAGTTTACTTCGAAGCCCTTATCTAAGGAAACTGTGATGGATGCTTATAAAAAGTATTGGGCAGGCGATACTGTCAACAACCACAGGTCAGATGGGTAGGCAGCCGGAATTATTTTGCTTCAGTATCTTCTCAGCTACAGTGTTTATAGTCTCTTTTAGTTTAGATGAAGTTTCTTTCTAATGAAAGAAAAGATAAGCAATAAAAATAGCTGCAACAACGCCTGCCAGATCAGCTATAAGGCCGCAGGTGAGTGCATACCTGGTTTTGCGGACACCAACTGAGCCAAAGTAAACGGCTAGTACATAAAATGTAGTTTCCGTGGATCCCTGAATAGTTGATGCCAAACGCCCTACAAAAGAATCTACTCCATACATGTTCATGGCTTCCACCATCATGCCTCGCGCGCCACTGCCACTTAAAGGTTTCATAAAGGCAACAGGCAAAGCAGGTACAAAGTCTGTGTTAACACCCAGCGCAGCAAAAGCATATCCCATTCCGTCTACCAGTAAATCCAACGCTCCCGAAGTTCTGAATACACCAATGGCAACCAGAATGGCCACCAGGTAAGGAATGATGGTAATGGCAACAGTGAAGCCCTCTTTTGCCCCTTCAATAAAAGCCTCATATACATTTACTTTCCGGATTAAAGCCAGCGTAATAAAAGAAATAATGATGGAGAACAGAATAACATTACTGGCAACCGTTGAAATAACGCTGATCTTCTCTTGAGAAATAGTGCTGAAATAGTAAATAAGGCCGCCAGTTAGCAATAACAATGTTCCCAGGTAAGCAAGAATGACCGGGTTTAGTAAGTTAATACGCTGGTAGATTGCTACTGCTATCAAGCCTATGATGGTAGAGAAAAATGTCGCCAGCAGGATTGGAATAAATATATCAGACGGATCAGCAGCCCCAAGCTGTGCCCGGAATACCATTATGCTTATTGGAATAATGGTAAGCCCCGATGTGTTCAGCACCAGGAACATGATCTGGGCATTGGAAGCAGTTTCTTTATCGGTATTTAACTCCTGCATTTCCTTCATAGCTTTCAGGCCCAGTGGAGTTGCAGCATTGTCCAGCCCTAACAAATTAGCGGAGAAATTCATAAGAATTGATCCGAATACTGGGTGGTTTTTGGGAATCCCCGGGAATAAACGGCTAAAGAAAGGTCCTACAAGTCGGGCGAAAATAGCAATAATACCTCCGCGTTCGCCTACATTCATTAAACCAAGCCAGAGCGTCATTACCCCTGTTAAGCCCAGAGAGATTTCAAATCCGAGTTTGGCATTATCAAAGGTGCTGGCTACAAGCTTCTGAAAGATTTCGGTATTCTGGAAAAAGATAAGCTGAAACAAAGCTATGCAGAAAGCGATCAGGAAGAAACCTGCCCAAAGATAATTTAAAACCATGTAGAAAAGGATTGGTATGAAATGAGCTTGAAATATACAAAGCTAAACTCATTTCTGAAACTGTCAATTATATAAGTTGATAACTATATAGAGGATTGAAAAGAAATGTTCTGCTATAGTACTACTGAATCAAAGGTGGTACTATAGCAGAACATTTTTGGGTTCCATTCATCTGTTTAAAAATGCTACGCTTACATAGCTAGAGGGTACACTATTAAAGTACCAGTCCATGAAAAAGTGATGGTTTGGTACCTGTAAGGTCATACACAAAACCATTTACTATAGCGTAACGAACCTGGCCCTTGGCATCTTTCAATACAAAATTTGCCCCGCTGTATAAGTTAAGATCGTGGCTTACTTTTTTTGATTTTCTGGTAACATTCAGGGGCAGGTTTATTGGGTCTATGTTGTTAGCAGATAGCTTTTCCACCCGAACTGTGGTATAGCCCTCCGCTAATAACTCCTTTGAACGCGCTGCCGTTAGAGCCATTATGTCTTTAAAAGGGGCGGGATAAACCTTCCCTGGTACAAGTGAAAGGCTTTCTCCGTTTACTTCTTCGTAACCATAGAAAACGCTCATATCGCCAATTTCCTGTATGCTGCTGCGGTAGTAAAAGTCTCTATTGGCTCGAGGCGCATCTATTTCATCACGAATAATACCCACATCCAAAAGAGTGCTACGCCCATTATCCTGGTAGCGAACATTTCGTACCACCAGGTCAAACAGGTAGCGTTCGTTTTGTGGTATTTTGTAATAGTTTTCCCGGCTGTAATTGGTGTACCCGTTTTCCCCGATAAGGTGTAGTGCTGAAACGAGGGAAGCAAAATTAAGCTGCCGTATGTACTGTTTCTCCGGGTCTCCTTTATAGCCCCCGGACTCAATCAGGATGACACTGGTTCCCCATTTCTGAATATTATCACCAAATGCACGTGGTTCGTGTTCATCTGAATATTTGCCTACTTGGCCCGGAATAAATTGCTGCAAAGCTTCGTTCATGCCCACAATGGTACGCATAGCCCTATCCCGAACAGTATCTACAGTTTGTGCATGGTCAAATGGTGGAGCCAGAAAGGAAATGGTAGCTGGTTTTGAGGTTGTACCTACCGTGTAGAGACGACTTTGGTCATGCAGGTTAAATCCAAATTCAGGATTTAGGCTGTCGCGTAGACTTTTCAGCAACTGGGCCTCCGGGCTTTGTAACCGTAGTGCATCTCGGTTCAGGTCAATTTCCAGAGCGTTACGACGTGTAAATCTTTCTGCTCCATCAGGGTTGAGCATGGGCACTATGTAAAGGGTCGTGTTCTCCAGAATCTGCTGCCGAATGGCATCCAGTTTATCTGTCTTCTGTAGAAAATTGAACAAATCAAATAAAGCCATGGTAGCCGTTGATTCGTCGCCATGCATCTGCGACCAAAGTAAAACCTTGGTTTTACCAGTACCTGCTTTAACTAAAAAAATATCACGCTGCTCTACTGACTTTCCTACAGTTTGCACCTGGAAGAGCGGGTTCTTGGCTAGTTGTTGCAAAAGCGGAACAATGTCCTGGTGTTTAAACCGTCGGTTATGTAGTGATAGTTCTTTATATGAGGAATGCAGGTCAAAGACATCCTGCGCTACTTTTGTGACAGGTGTTGTTTGGCACTTGGCATTTAATAATGTCATGAGCGAAATAAATATGAGAATATAAAGCTTAAGCATTAGTTCATAGGTTTAAATTACTCTATGACAATAACTAACTTAATGCTCCTTAAGAAGTACAGCAGCAACATCAGGAGCATAAAAATGTGGTTAATATAGGAAGTAATTCCTTCTTGTGAAAATGAAAGCTTTGAAGGGTAACTATATGTTTATCTTTGTGAGGATTTGGTTTTTTTAAGCATAAAAGTAACAGCGTTTGGCTGAAAGTCAAGGCGCAAATTATAGGGCTTCTGCTGCTTCGGGTAAAGTCTCTTTTATAGTTTCTTATGAAATTATATTTTTAAAATAAAGGTTACTCCTTTGCGGATAAGCGTCACTACAATATGGAAATGACAGAAAAAGAGTTTGATAAAAGATTTATAGAGACACTGGACTCTCTACTAGTAGCCATGGCTGAGAATTCAGAAATTGATCCGAATAAGTTCTATGGAATGGCATGTGTCCTTGAGAACCTGCGGTATTTTAGCCCGGTTATTTATGGGGCTATTCAAAATCAAAATTCAAAGAAGTAGTGTTCAGGGGCTATAGTCAGTTCCTAGTTATAAAGAGAATAGAAGGAAATAAAACCTTATAGTGAAAGGCTTTAGGAAAAAGGCACCATCTGTGCCTTTTTTGCTTATCTGGCTAGCACTAGCATAAAATGCAGTATAATTAAGCTGCCAAAAAACTGTTTCTAACCAAAAGTAAAAGTTACTGACAGCAGTTACAGTTCTTGAGCAGCTTTTTAGTACCTTTTTGCAACGCCCTGCTAACTGCTGAAGGAACAGTAGAGACATTTAGGGTTGTTTTGCCTCTGTATCCATTCTCGTAATCTTTATTTGGGAGGGATATTCCAGACATTTCTGTAGTAGTGGCGAGGGTATAAATTAAATTCCTTGTTTGGGTGGAATACAGCTGGAAATGTACGGTAGCCTTAGTATCATCAGCATGGCTCTGTAGTCCTTCGTATTGTTGCATTTGTCTTATTTCATCGGCACTGTCTGAATAATAACCTAATCCTGCCTCGAGGTTTCCAACAGACAGCTGAAGATAATATCCATATCCTAACTGTTGCATCTTTGCCAGGTTACTGGTATCAGTAGCCTGGTCAGGCTTTATGCCATGCATGCGCAGGTACATGTCCTGCTCAACAACGTAAGATGGTAGCAGTCCGGTCTCGCTTACCTGTGGGGCAAGTTTTTCATATAATTTATAAGATTGGTTGGCTGTTACACCTTTAGCCTCACCTATTAACACTTTTTCACCTGAAGTAAGGGCATTAGGGCAGCCCCCGAGTGAGGCCGTGTGGGTTGTGTGGGGGATGCAGCCAGTGAAGGATGCCAATACAAGCAGTAAAAGTAACTTTTTGCAGAAACCTAGGTGTGGCGTAGAAGTATGTTTCATCAGAGTCAGTGAGTGCTGGTTCTTTTTTGGGAGTAATTTTAATGCTTAAAGAGCATTATTATGTTTAATGCTTTTTTGAGTTTCTTGTAATAATTTACCTATAATGGCATGCGGAGCTATGGATTGTAGCTGTGTAAGCAATTGCTGCAACTCATGTTGTACCAACCTGTCATTCTTTCCATAATCCCAGATAGGTAATACTGAGTCCGCAAAAATCATTTCAAAGGTTAGTTCTTTGGTAATGATTCGTGCCTTATTTTCTTTGTTCTTGATGGTATTAGCAGGGAAATAACACGCCCTGTAGGAAAACAACTGAAACAGAGCTCGCAGGCTTTCGATAGCAGTTCCCGGATCGTTAATGCCGGGGCTTAAAGCTTTAATAGCCACTTCCATTAGCTGTCTGAAGCCATAAAAGAAGTTACCTTCAACAGATTCATTATTATGCAGATATATTGTGTTAAGTATTGCTTCTTTTACTTCATCGGGTATTTGTTTGCTTACTTGCAACACTGGCAAACCTTCTAAAACAAATGTTCCAGAGGTGTGCAGAATTTGTAGGATACAGTCATTCTCATCGCATAACTTAATTAGTGAACGTTTGTTATAACCCTCGTAGATGCCTGATGATGTTGCAAAAATGAACTGATCACCTTGTAGTGAGGTAGCTTCTGAAGGCTCTTGCTGTAGTTGACACGATCGCTCTAACGCAGCTTTAGTTTCTTCATATATTCTTTGAATAATTACTTTGTACTTCACAGATTGGGTGATATAATGAAGAAAGTAGATAAACAGGAAAATATCGAAGACAGTAATTGCGATCAGTAAATAAGTGCTTAGAGCTGGTATATAAATGCCGGAATCAATACCCCTGATCGTGCTTAGCAGAAAGAGAGCATAAACTATAGTGCCTATATAAATACCTAAAACCACCTGCTGGAAACGGTTTCCTATCAGCTTATCCAGTACACGGTTACTCATTTGAGAGGCCGCCTGATTGAGTACTATCATTACCATTGAGAAACTAAACACGGCCAGCGAAATAACTCCTGCAACAATAGCAGAGATAATACTTCGGGCGGTTGAAGCATCTTTCAGGCTGAGCCAATGCAACTGCGATTTTATTTCTTTGCCTTCTTCTGAAAAGTCAAAAGCAATAACTAAACAAGACAAAATAAGAAACAACAAAGCAATAAAAGCAGGGTAAAATGCAATACTGTTAATTATCTTATTATAGTGGCCCTGAAGCCATATTCGAATGTTACTCCACATAGTTTTGTATTAGTAATCGCAGAATAGTTTTGCCACTACATCTAAATAAAACCTCCTGAAGGCATATAGCAAAAGCTAATAATAACAATGCATGAAGGTGTTTTTAGCGCTTCCGTAATTTTCTTTAATTCCTTTACATTAATGTCTGTTGCATATGTTTATGCTAACAACATTGGGAGCCAATTTAGCTGATCTTTATCTGATTAAATAGTTAATCAAATAAATTAGTAACACTATTAGGCTTCAATCAGCAAGGTCTTTTAAAGCATAACACAACCTCTACTAGCCCAACAACAGCATCTTCTGTTTATCTTCTGCAAAGTAGAAAGAAGTTTTAGTGATATAAGGAAGCAAACTCTGTATTCAAAAGTATTTTTAGCTAAGTTAGCGTGATAACTCGCTGCTTAAGTGGCTACTTATAAGTAAGCCTGTAGTATATTCATTTTGTTGAGTATTATATATGCCTGCTATAGAGTTTACTTTAAACCAGAGCGACTAATGATAAAACACTTTTTTAGTTTTGAATAAAATTAAGTAAGTTTAAAGCAGTAGGACCTTTTGTAGATTTACTATTCTTTTGTCTTATTAAACTTTTTAATGCAAACAGTTGTATGCTTGTAAAACAAGGTTTCCCTAATAATAACCTTCTTTATTCTTAGCCAAGTTGGATTAGTTACACCAACAAGGTTATCTTTGCCCGTCATACTTAATTATGTGTTAGTGTCGCATGGACCCATTGAAGAGAAACAATGTAAAAGTTTTTGGTAAAGGAAAACAGGCTATGATTTTCGGCCACGGATTTGGCTGTGATCAGAACATGTGGCGGTACATTACGCCAGCCTTTCAGCAAGAATATATAATTGTACTCCTCGATCATGTAGGGGCAGGTGATTCTGATGCCTCTGCCTATGATGAAGCTAAATATTCTACCTTGCAGGGATACGCGACGGATATACTGGAAATATGCAGGCACCTTAACCTGAAAGATTCCATATATGTAGGCCATTCCGTGGGGGCGATGATTGGTATTTTAAGTGCAATTCAGGAACCTGAGCGATTTGAGAGACTTGTGCTGGTGGGGCCTTCTCCCTGCTACATCAACGATGAAGACTATACAGGAGGGTTTGAACGAGCCGAAGTGCAGGCAATGCTGGAGCTTATGGAAACTGATTATATAGGCTGGTCAAGTGCTTTTGCACCTTTTGTTATGGGAAACCCGGACAGGCCATCGCTGGGGGAGGAGTTAACTAACAGCTTCTGTAAAACAGATTCCATAATAGCAAAACGCTTTGCCCAGGTTGCCTTTCTATCTGATAATCGCATGGATTTACTTGAGCTACAGACAAAGTCATTGATTCTGCAGTGCGCGGAGGATATGATTGCTCCGGCTGAAGTGGGAGAATACATGCATAATATCCTCAAAGGCTCTACGCTGGTTAATTTAAATGCTTCAGGCCATTGTCCAAACCTGAGTGCTCCCCTGGAAACCATTACGGCGATAGAAAATTATCTTATAGAAAATTATCTTAAGGTGTAATTCCCATAGCAATAAGTGGAGTAAGGACCAATTCGGCTGAAGAGGTTTTCCTCCTGCTTTAGTTTAAGCTCCTCACTGCACAGGAATATTTAAGGCAGGTGTGGTGGTAAAGTAACACTAAGACTATCCATTTCTGACAACGCGGCTATTTACCTCTTAGCTAGAAAAGCTCAGGATGCTGCTTTTGTAGGGTAAAGATATAAAGTTGATGTTCTTGCCAAACCATAAAATGCTATCTTAAATAATTAAATTTAGAAGTCATTATATATAAATTGAGGTGCTAATTGCGGGAACTTGGGAATGGGTAAAGCGTATTCTATTCCAACACCTTTATTTATATTTATTTAATAATTGATGCCAAGTAGATCCCCCGACGAAACGCATGGCGAAGCCATAGCCTTCAGGAAGATTTTTGAAAACCTGCCTGAGCTGTACCTGCTCCTCTCTTCAGAGTTGATTATCCTGGCCGTTAGTGATGCTTACCTGAAGGAAACACTTGCTATAAGGGAACACATTGTAGGTAAATACATATTTGAAGTCTTTCCTGATAACCCCGAAGTGCCTGATGCCCATGGCGTTGCTAACTTGAAAGCCTCCCTGCAAACTGTGCTGGCTACCCGTAAACCTCATGAGATGCTGGTACAGCATTACGATGTGCAGCGCCCTGCAGCATTGGGTGGAGGTTTTGAAACTCGCTATTGGTTACCTTTAAATACGCCTGTGCTTAATGACAAAGGTGAAGTGCTTTATATCATTCATCAGGTAACCAACGTCACAGAGCAGGTAATGGCCCGTAAGAGAGGAGAACAGAATGAAGCTTTGCTACAAGGCTTGGCTGATACTTCTCCTGTGTCTTTATGGATGACGGATAAGAATGGAGCTATTATTTATGTCAATCAAACATGGACTGACTGGACGGGCAGGCCTTTTGAAACTCATTTAGGTAATGGCTGGGTGCTTTCTATTCTGGAGGAGGAGCGGGAGCGAATTGCAGGTAAGCTTTTGAATGATATCTATGCCCGAGCCCCTTTTTACGCAGAATTTCGCTTACTTCATGTTGATGGAACCATCCGCTGGTGCCTGGCTGAAGGTGTACCCCATTATTTGGATGATACCTTTGTCGGATATGTAGGTTCCTGTAACGACATCACGAAACGAAAGCAGTCAGAGCAGGAACTGCAGAATATGACAGAAGAATTGGCTGAGGCTAATAAGGAACTGCTATCAGTAAACCAACAACTCACGCATATTAACTTAGACCTGGACAACTTTATTTATGCGGCATCACATGATTTAAAAGCACCTATCGCCAATATTGAAGGGTTACTGGAAATTCTTTCAGATGAGATTTCTCTTGTTCTGGAAGATAGAACAGAAGTGCAGCAAATATTGGATATGATGCAAGGCTCTGTGGAACGCTTCAAGAAAACGATTGGTAACCTGACAGATGTTACTAAACTACAGAAAGAAAATAACAAAGAGATAACACCAATAATTGTTCAGGAGGTCGTACAGGAAGTGCTACTGGACCTGGAGCAGCTGATTCAGAAATCAAATGCACAGGTAGAGATAGATGTCACAAAATGTGAAACTATTCACTTCTCTGAGAAAAACTTAAGGAGCATTGTCTATAACCTTATTTCTAATGCAATAAAATATAGTTCTCCTGAACGCTCTCCGCTAGTGCAGGTAGCATACCATAAGGAACAGGGTTATGCTGTGCTTACTGTACAGGATAACGGATCAGGTATGAATGAGAAGCAGGTAGGGCAATTGTTTACCATGTTCAGGCGCTTTCATGATCATGTGGAGGGCTCTGGTGTAGGACTTTATATGGTTAAGCGCATGGTGGAGAACGCTGGTGGGCGAATTGAAGTCAATAGTGTTGTTGGGTTAGGTACTACATTTACCGTCTATTTAAAGAATCAGAATTCTCAAACTACAGGTACAGGCTGCTAAACCTTGCAGGAAGAGAGCAATAGTTTTTTTCAGTATAAGAATATCTGCAAGCATTTTGAAGCAAAGTTAATTCGAGAAACCATTAAAAAGATACCAGGTCTCTTATGACTGGTATTGCCCAATGTTTAATATATAACTGTAAAATATTATTGGTTATAGTTAGGCTCCAGAAGTTGCGCTTCCTGCTTTTATTACTCCCGTTATTATAGAAATTGGAATTGTTTCTGTTGATTTCACCGGCCCCTTCAAAAATTGCTCGAATATACATGCCCTGATGAAAATGCCCAAAGGCCGCTTTGAGCATTTTTAATGCTTTTGTGAGACATCCTTTTTGCCCCACTGGTAAGTAATGCTTCACATAATCAAGTAGTTGTATGTGTGATAATGGCTCAACGTAATGCTAATTAAATACAGGGATGTTCACATGAACTGGGGACTGTTATAACCTTTCTGCTGCTGCTGCTCGTTTAAAAGTAAAGTAATAAGATTGTTTCACTTTAAAAAGGAGGCTAAATGTTTTACCACGTAAAGGAATTACAGTTTAACGCGCGGGTATCTAAGCCGGACCCGAAGTTCGCCAGCATGCTGCTGGAGCAGTTCGGTGGCGCCAACGGAGAGCTCGCAGCAGCCATGAATTACTTTGTGCAGGCTTTTCCTGCCCGACAGCCTTACCCGGACAAGTATGATATGCTCATGGATATTGCCACAGAAGAGTTCAGCCACCTCGAAATAGTGGGTGCCACTATCCAGATGCTGCTGGGCCCGGTAAACGGAGAGTTGAAGGATTTGGCTGACCAATCCGAGATTATGCAGTTGCTTAAGGGCAAGGCAGCTAAAGAAAACATAATACATGAGGCGATGGTGAATCCGCAGTTCCTGACTTTAAGCGGAGGAGGCCCTACACTCACCAACAGCCAGGGGGTGCCGTGGAATGCTGCCTACATCCATGCAAACGGCGATCTGACCGTGGACCTGCGCACTGATATTGCGGCAGAGGCACGTGCAAAGATCGTGTACGAGTACCTGATGCAGTTTACAGATGATCCTTACGTGAAGGAGACGCTTCGCTTCCTGATGACACGTGAGGTGGCACATGCCCAGATGTTTGAGGCAGCGTTGGCAACCATCACTCCAAACTTCCCGCCAGGCGTGCGCCAGGGCGACCCACGCTACAGCAACTCTTACTTTAACATGTCTAATGGTGCAGAGGTGCGCGGGCCATGGAACGAGGGGCAAACACCGGTAACAGGTGAGGAATGGTTATATGTGGATGATCCTGTGAAACATGTGGTTGAGACCAATGGCATGACAAAAGACCATGAGCCACAGGGAACCAACCGCAACATGGAGGAAACAGATAAACTCAACATGCAGATCAGCGAGGAGCGCAGCAGCCACATTAAATCATCTGTTCCTAAAGGGGAGAATCAGTGGAGCACGTATCCACAAAAGGACCTTTAGCGTAGGGTGCTGATATGACAGAAGATAAAAAAACACAAAATAAAGAATCAGAAAATGAAGCAGGGTTGGTGGAGATTCAGGTCTACACCGACCCTCTTTGCTGTTGGAGCTGGGCCTTTGAGCCCCAGTGGCGCAAACTACGCTATGAGTTCAGTGGCAAGATAAGGTGGCGCTATCGTATGGCGGGGCTTATTCCTAACTGGAACACTTACAGAGATCCGGTGAACCACGTGAACAAGCCAATCCAGATGGGGCCTGTCTGGCTGGAGGCAAAGCATCTTAGTGGTATGCCGTTAGAGGACAAGGTTTGGTTTCATAATCCTCCAGTCTCTTCTTATCCATCCTGTATCGCCGTGAAATGTGCGGGATTACAGTCTGCTGAAGCAGCAGAAATGTACCTGCGCCGGGTACGGGAGGCTGTTATGTTGCATGGTAAGGATATATCTCAAAGAGAAGTGCTCCTGGAAGTAGCAAGGGAGCTTGCCAGGGAAAGTCCGGATCTGCTTAATTTAACAGAGTTTGAGCACGAACTGAGTGGTGAGGCTGCCAGAAGGGCTTTTGAGGAGGACCTGAAGCAGGTACGCTACCACAGGATAAGCCGTTACCCCGCGCTGACTATCAATAAGCCGGGGCAGCCGGGCTTATTGATAGTAGGGTACAGGCCGTATGAAGCACTTGTAAGTACCTTAAAGAAGGTGGCGCCAGAGCTGGAGCCTGTACAGCAGGTGAAAAATGCTGAGGAGTACAGGAAGTTCTGGAATGGAGCGACAGACAGAGAAATTGAGGAGGCGTTAAATTCAGATAAGCAAGGACACCCTGCATCTGCTGAAAAAAGTTTTGAGAGCTAAATCCTTCAATTAAAAATGATAAATAAGGACTATTCTGAATTAAGTATGATAACCAGTCCTTAACAGTTAATTGCCACAACTCCTGAGGCAAAAGTCATTCAAAATATTCCGCTGCTATTAGTACAGGCTTTGTTTGTAAAAGCCGATTTGCACACTCTGTAAATCGGCTTTTCTCTATAATTAATTCAAAGCTGTCTGTACCTGTCATTTAAATATTGTCCAAATTCTTCAACACGTTGCAAGCCTTCTTATGTATAAGTTTTCTCATCGTGCAACTTAGTCTGTATGTACGTAATAACATCTTCCCTGCAAGACAGGCAATAAACAGCGTTAAAAGGAGTCTATATGGTTAAATTTAATATAGTACAAGATTCTTCTGAATAATCAGGCAGGACTTCTTTACTTAAAACCTCTATACTTATATTATATTATATTATATTATATTTGGCTTTTAACAAGAATAAGCACGAAGGTTAATTCCATGCACAAACAAAGCTTAATAAATTCAGCTGATATTCTAACTCTGTTACCTGTACTGGATCGGCTAGCTATGCAGTCAGACCAGGTTTTCTTTCTTTATAATCTTAGAACAAGGCATGTGGATTTTATTAATCCTAATTTCCAGAAAATATGGGAGGTAAGTAAAAAGGAATATAGTGAAGAGTCTCTTTGGGGCTCTATCTACCCAGATGATAGAAGCTTTGTAGAAGAAAGTTACCATGATTTTCTGAATGGGGAAAGCAGTAAAAAGATTGAGTTTAGAATACTGCTGCAGAAAGACGTTGTTAAATGGCTTTCACTTTTCGTCTATTATATCTTCGAGGGTAATGTGAAAAGTTTTATTGTAGGATTAGTCGAGGATATAACAAAAAGAAAGGAACTTGAGCATTTATCGGCACAAAATAATTCCCGCAAAAGCGCTGTGCTTGAGATTCTGTCACATGATCTTAAGGGTTCCATTGCCCTGATTAATGTTATGAATGAGGAGGTGAAGAAGCATGTGCAAGCATTGGGTAATGAGCAGGTAAATGAGTACACCAGGCTAATTGGCCAGGTTTGCAAGAATAACCTGGATATGATTCATTCGCTCCTTAACGTTGAGTTTTTGGAGTCTGCCAGTATGCAGCTTACAAGGAAGAGGCTGGATCTTGTGCAGCTTATTAAAAATGTGTTTGATGAGTACAAGCACTCGGAGAAGCTTTTAGACAGGTGTTTTAAGCTTTTATCCGCTAATGAATCTGTTTATGTAGAGGTTGATGAAGTGCTGTTTACGCAGGTATTTAATAACCTTATATCTAATGCCGTTAAATTTACCCGAGAGGGAGGCGCAATTACCGTATCACTGGAAGAGGATAAGGAGCGGGTTCTGGTTTGCGTAAAAGATAATGGTATTGGCATTCCTAAAAGTTTGCAGCCATTTTTATTTGATCGGTTTTCAAAAGCCAGAAGACCAGGTAATAAAGGACAAAAGTCTACGGGCCTGGGTATGTCCATCGTTAAAAGAATTGTGGAATTACATGGCGGCAAGACTTGGGTAGAAAGTGAGGAGAAAAAAGGTACATCTATTTTCTTCAATATCCCTAAAATTTAAAAGGGAAACCAGCTATCGAAGAAGAAATTGCCCTGCTTTTATGCTCAAACAGAAAAATTTCTCAACAGAGAAAAACTACTAAGCTTAGGCTACAATATTTCATTTTTTGCATCTACTTTTTTTCTCCTGGTAAATAGAAAGAAAGGAGAGGGTACTTTGAAAGCACTATCCTATAAAAACCCCTGTAAATCCAGGGGTGCAGGGAAAGCAAATTAGCTTTTGAAGTATTCTGTAGAATTAAGCAACCCGCGCTAAATTTTGTTTGATTTCGTGTAGGTGACCTTCTGTAAGAGGCTTACTGATAAACCCCTTGACAATTGCATGGTATTTAGCCATTTCTTTTTCTGCTGAATCTATAGAAGAGCTTAAAATAAAGACAGAGCAGTTACTTGAAATAGAATCTTCAAGTGGCTTCAGTGCCTGTAAAAACTGCCACCCACTCATAGTAGGCATGTTCAGGTCCAGGAACATTACCTGCGGTACATTTACCTCTAGGTCCTCTGTCAGATAGTCAAGTGTTTCCTCAGCAGAAGAGAATGTCACCACATGCTCTGAGAAGTCCTCCATCTTCAGCATGGTCTCTGTCAGGAAAGAACTGAACTGGTCATCATCAATGATAAAAGTTTTCATGGCTCCTTTTTAAATTATAATGCAAAGCCTTTAACAGGCACAATACAAAACAAATACCTTATTAGCCTTATAAAAAGGAGACTTTTTTATATAAGTAACATATGTTTCATCTAGGTATAACTTCATTTGTAGAAATATTATATTAGTAAGATATTGGAAGCCAGCATGTTTTGAGCTAATCATAAAGCTTATTTAGTAACATAGGAGAGAATATATATTACTCAATTAATCTTATATACATATATATTAATAAATATTTATATTAAAGTTTGGTTTCTAATTATTGCAGCATAAGGTTATGTAATTTCATGTAAAAGTTAAAAAAAGGGTCAAATTGAATAATTTATTCTTCGCTTACTGCTTCTGATTTGACTTTTTTTGATTGATACCGTAATAACTGAATCAAGCTCCTGTACTGGCTAGTGCTACTGTAGCTTGACAGCACCCCTAACTTTACATTTAATTATAGCAGACTTATGTTTAAAGAAACACAGGAGCATTTTGTACAAGGTAACATCGGGAACATAGAATTGAAAGTTGGAGGAGGCAGTTTATCATCCAAAGAAGGTAAAAGAAAAGAAAACCAAAGCTTCGATAGTTTTCTGCAGAGCATGCCTGACGTGGTATGCCTTTCACACTTACGCTGGGATTTTGTATACCAACGCCCTCAGCACCTGCTCACCCGCTTCGCCCGTTATAGCAGGCTTTTCTTTATGGAAGAACCTATATATGGTGATGTGCAGGAACCATACCTGGATATTTCTACTCGGGGAGAGAACATACACATAGCAGTACCATATTTACCTCATGGGCTTCAGGCAGAGCAAGTAGAACAGATACAGCGTAATTTACTGGACGAAATGTTCGAAAGCCAATTGCTGGTAAAGCCTATACTTTGGTATTATACACCAATGGCACTTAGCTTTACAGAGCATCTGCAGCCGCTGCTTACAATTTATGACTGTATGGATGAACTGTCTGCTTTTAAGTTTGCACCGGCACGCTTAAAAGAGTTGGAGCAAGCGCTGTATAAAAAAGCTGATTTGGTGTTTACGGGTGGCCAAAGCCTGTATGAAGTAAAGAAGCAGCAGCACCAGGCGGTACATGCTTTCCCGAGCAGCATTGATAAAGCCCATTTTGCACAGGCAAAGGAGGAACTGCCGCAACCAGCAGATCAGGCCTCTATACCAGCACCACGGCTTGGCTTTTTTGGTGTGATAGACGAACGTATGGATCTTGATCTGTTGTCTGCCCTAGCTGATGCTAGACCAGAATGGCAAATTGTCATAGTAGGGCCTGTTGTTAAAATAGACCCGGCCTCGGTTCCGCAGCGCCCCAATATTCATTACCTTGGAGGTAAATCGTACCAGGAACTGCCTGCTTATTTAAGTGGATGGCAGGTGGCACTTTTACCTTTTGCTATAAATGAATCTACTGCTTTTATCAGCCCAACCAAAACACCTGAGTACCTTGCTGCGGGAAAACCAGTCGTTTCAACTCCAATACGTGATGTAGTGCGTCCTTATGGGGAGGAGGGCTTGGTGCACATAGCAAGTACTGCCCAGGAGTTTGTTGAGGCAATTGAGGCAGCTATGTTGCAGCAAGAGAACAATGCTTGGAAAGAGCATGTGAAAACTTTTATGGCTAACATGTCTTGGGACCAGACATGGCGTGATATGGTGGAGTTACTGGCACAGGCAGCACATCAAAAGTCCAGCAGTAAGAAAAGTTTATAAGAGACACAGAAGGTAAACAATGTTTGATTATTTAATAGTAGGGGCAGGATTTGCAGGTAGCGTTCTGGCCGAGCGGCTGGCTTCACAGTTAAACAAGAAAGTGCTTATTATTGATAAGCGAAATCATATAGCAGGCAATGCCTACGACCACTATAACGAAGATGGGATACTGGTCCACAGGTATGGGCCACACATCTTTCACACAAATTCACGTGATGTTTTTGATTACCTGTCGCAGTTTACAGCGTGGAGGCCTTATGAGCATCGGGTGCTGGCAAGCGTAGACGGGCAGGAGGTGCCAATGCCGATTAACCTGGATACTATAAACAAGTTGTACGGCCTGGCCCTTACGTCCTTTCAGGTAGATGATTTCTTTAAATCAGTTGCAGAAGAAGTTTCTCCCATAAGTACCTCTGAGGATGTGGTAGTGAGCAAAGTAGGGCGTGAGTTGTACGAGAAGTTCTTTCGCAACTATACCCGCAAACAATGGGGTATGGACCCTTCAGAGCTGGATAAATCGGTAACTTCGCGGGTGCCTGTCCGGACAAACCGCGATGACCGCTATTTTACCGACACGTACCAGGCTATGCCTTTGCATGGGTATACAGCTATGTTTGAAAGGATGCTAGCACATCCAAATATCAAAATCATGCTTAATACTGATTACCATGAGATTTTGGATATAATTCCTTTTAAGGAGATAATCTATTCAGGGCCTGTAGATGAGTACTTTGATTTCAGGTATGGCAAGCTGCCTTACCGATCCCTTGAATTTAAGCATGAAACGCTGGACAAGCCTCTACATTTGCCTTCTGCAGTAGTGAACTACCCTAATGAGCATGCTTACACTCGCGTGACAGAATTTAAATATCTGACAGGCCAGGTGCATCCTAAAACAAGTCTGGTATATGAATACCCGCAGGCAGAAGGAGACCCATATTATCCTGTACCACGCCCGGAAAATGCAGAAGTATACACAAAGTACAAGAAGCTAGCTGATGAAACCCCTGGTGTGCACTTTGTCGGCAGGCTGGCTACTTATAAGTACTATAATATGGATCAGGTAGTGGCGCAGGCTTTAACATTGTTTAAAAAGCTTGAGAACAAAGGTAAGCCAGAAAAAGTGTTGGGAAAAGTAACATTGAAATAACCAAGCAAGCAGTCACGTCGGACGGTGTTAAAGCAAACATCAGCGAAAATAAAATTCATTGAACAGAAATAAGAAAACGAACCTTATAAACTCATAACTAAAGAACAAGTACCTGCTCCGGATAAGACAAAAAGAACATCTGCTTCCATTAAACTGAACAAAGAAAATAGCTTTAAAATAGAACAAGGTCTGTCCTGGATACAGGTAGCACCAGGTACTCCCTGTTTTATAACTGAGGAAGGTGAAAACTGGACACCATAGGGCAGAATGATGCTATTACATGGCCTGACTTCGCTGGTCTTTTTAGAAGAAAACCTATAGCAGGTAGAAGGACATCTGGCATGGCTCGCAGCGCATGGCATCACATGCCTTCGGCTCATAATACATAATAGAATACGCACAGGGCGAGCATCTTTATTTTGAACGGCTTACAGGTACCTTCTCACCTAATATGGTAAAGCTCTTTGTGATGATATGTTCAGGCTGTGCGCCAAGTATCATATCAAAATGCTACTGATACTTCTGGATGTGGATTCGATGGAAGCACCACCCTTATAACCATTAAAACGGCGGATCCCTGTAAAAAACATTCGCAGTGGCTGCTGTGCCCTGATGCTCTATAAGCTATAAATAACTGCTTAGCTTTTGTCACGAAACGATGAGGTGGGAGAGGTGTACTGTTTACCTGTGCTGATGATAAGTAGACTGTTTTATGGCTGTTGCGTAAGGACAGCGTCACTAAAAAGGCATAAAAGAACAGACAGCAGCTACCATATTTATAGACATTAAAATTCCGGGCATATCGGTAGGTACCTATGTTGTAACCCTTCGGGATACCTTACAAGGGAAACCTTTGGAGTCTCTGTAAGTAAATCATCAAACTGATGTGGGATATCTCGGACTGAAGTCGATACCTGTAATTACAGATCTTGCTGTAGCAGTTCGTCTGAAATAGAAGCAGGAGGTAGTTATTCATTAAATGATAATTTAAAGGTTCAGGTCAGGCTACTATTAATTAATAGTAGCCTGACCTGAACCTTTAAACTGTAAAAGTGAAGATGGTTATAGTTGAGCTTACTTGTTTTCTCTGGAATTTAGCAACCCGGCAGGAACGGATAATTCCCCTGTTTGTGGGTCTATGATTCCATTCCGCTCATCCTCAATGTTGGTTGCTTGAGTATAAATATCTCCCGCAATTGCACGCTTGCGCAACTCCTGTTTGAATTGCCGTATACGTTCTGTCCGTTCTTCAGAACCTTGTGGTCCACCATAGTCTGAGAAGCCGAAGCCACCCCATTCGCTCACTATCAAAGGTGCCTGCCCTCGGTAAAAATAAGGATCCCCAACTACCAGCGGAAAAGCTGCTACTCCTTCCATCTGGCCTTCTGTCAATTGGTCAAGTAGTTCCTGCCATCGGTCAAGTTCAGGCGTATAGAGATGGGCTGTTAAAATATCAGACTTAAGTTTACCTTCATAAGAGATATGCTGCCAGCCGTCGTTGTCTACCACCAGGAACTGCGGATACCTAATCTTCATATAGTGGAAGGCATCCATGATATATTGGCGTGTCTGAGGGTTTGTGGCAATATCCTGGGCACCCCAGTCTTCGTTGTACAGGCTCCAGATGACAATAGAAGGATTAGTTTCAATTAAAGTGAGCATGCGAAGCAGCTCAGCCCTGTGGTTTTCCCTGCTTTTGGGGGTGGAACTGTGCGGGCTGGGGACTTCAACCCAAAGCAAAAGCCCTATCTCATCAGCCAAGTTATAAATACGAGGGTCTACCCCGGCAATGTGTACGCGTACAAGGTTGCAACCAAGTTCTTTCATGGCATACATGTGGCGCCGCATTTCCTCATAAGTGGCGGTGCCTGGTTGATATAGAATGCCGTCAATGTATATTTCCTCATTATTGAGGTAAAGGTGCCTTCCCCGGGCCTCAAACTTCCTAAGGCCAAAGTGTGCTTCTATTTCGGAAGTGAAGCCATTAGGGTCTGTTAATTGTGCTATAAGGCGGTAAAGGTGAGGGTTCTCTGGAGACCATAGTTCCGCATCAGGCATATTTACTACCACAAACTGGTTCTTCTGCCCTGCCTGTAGTCGTAAAGGAAAGTCTGAGACAGCAAGAGGTTCCGGTTGCTTGCTGTCGCGTTCATAAATTTTTAACCTAAGGGTGTACCAGCCAGGATCTTTGATACGGGTGGTAAGGCCAAATCGCACCAGGGAATCCTCGATCACACTAATGACTCCTACTCTGGAGCGTAAACGATTACGCTCTACAGTTTCCAGCCAAACACTTCTAACTGCCCCCGTATAAGTCTGATACCAGATACCACCACGTTTGTACACGTGCGACTCCTGCTTTCCTCTTGGTATTTCAGCATCCATAGAAGACTCAATACGCACAGTGAGGTAGTTAACCGGCAGCAGGTGTTCTTCATTTATTTCATAGGAAAAAGAAGTATGTTCTCCATAATGAACTTCTTCCCCATTTATGGTACTCAGGAGCCGTCCGTTTAGCCACACACGGGTTTCGTAGCCACATGCCCCAAAAGTAATCTGGAACATTGAGGGGGATGATGTATTCCGCCGTGGTCTCTCAAATTCCCGCTCATACCAAACAATTACTTTATCCTGCCACACAGGGCCCTGCTGTTGCCCTTTTGCTGCGGCCATGTGTGCCTCAACTGACCCAGGCCAATGGGCAGTATATTCGTATCGATGTCCTAAATACCAGGCTTCATGCAGCCCCCGATCTTCTTTGTCTGGTGCAAAATACCATTGGCCATCCAGCAGGTAGTGCGTGTTAGGGCGGAGTACAGCACGTGGTAGCGGGTTTTGCTGGTCGTTTGTTGAATTAATTTCTTCAATGCCTTCAGTTGTGTTGAAGTTCTGGTGTGTCGGATTCATAGCTAAGAATAATTAGTCGCGGATTCTGAATTGCTTTTCAGTCTTTAACGTGATTTCTACAGATCAAGGCTGGAACAATTACCTGAACCTTTTTATGTAGCTAAAGAATTTTTAGTTTTATACAGATAATATTGGAGACTGTTCAATGACTTCCTGTTCGATGAAAAGTCTGCTTATTGCATCTTCTAAAGAAGGCAACATCAAACCCCGCTCACTGCCAAGCACACTGTATATGGGGCGAACAGCTTTATAACCAAGTTGTTTAACCGGTACAGATTCAACTAGTCCACTATCGAAACCAGCTAACCTCGCAACTTCTGAGGCAAGCGAAGCATAGGTAGTTTCTCCCACATTAGCTAAATGCCAGATACCGCACTCTCCATCCAATAGCAAGTCTAGGCTAGCATGTACTAAATCAGGTATATAGGTAGGGGAAATATAGAGGTCATTTGCTGCAGCAATAACCTTTTGCTCCTTTAACGACGACAGGACCTTCATAACAAAATTATCACTATCCCATGGACCAAATAAGGCACTCGTTCTGATAATCAGGGCAGAAGGATCTCGCTCCGTTACTAACTTTTCTGCTTGTTCCTGGGTTTTCCCAAAGACATTTAACGCTGAGACAGGATCACTTTCAGTATAAAAAGATTTTTTTTGCCCGTTAAAAACAAGATCTGATGAAAAAGTTAGCAGCTTGAACTGGTATTTATTTGCCAAGAGAGCGAGGTTTGCGGGGCCCAATGTGTTCGCTGAGTAACAATCGCTATAGTTGGTTTCGGCTTCATCTACCTTTACATAACCTGCTGCATTTACAACAGCCCAAGGCTTTTTAGCTGCTATAACGCTTTCTGCCTGTGCCTCATCCGTTATGTCCAGTTCCTCTCTTCGTAACAACTCATAATGTATCCCTCTCAGGTAACATAAACGCGCAAATGCGTTGCCAAGTGTACCGGTTTTACCAATTATCAAAAGTGGCTGCGAACTTTTAAGAGGATAATTTGCTTTGGACACAGTGCTTTGAGAGTACAGTATACGCGCTTCCTTCTTCCACCATCCTTTTTCTTCCAGAACTGGATGGCGGAACTGCTGCCCGGTGGCAATCCCTTTTATCAATTTAGCGAGAGCAGTAGCCCGTGGCTTTCCGGAGCGTAAGTCAAAGAGGCCTGGTTCGTAAGCTATGTTCTGATTCTCATCTGCCAGTAAATTGCTCCAGCCGTAGGAGCCAAGCATAGCCCAAGCTGTTATGGCTCGTATATCAACACCTTCTTCTTTTAGCTGGCAGGCATTGTCCCATATTTCTTTTATCCACCTTAACTGCTCCTCCCGGGTACAGCCTAAGTGTACCTCGGTTACAGCCATGGGAGTTTTAAAACGATGCCATGCTTCTCGTAATAATACTGAAATCCCATGCTCTTGCTGCATATTTACCCGTACGGCTTCAACATCTGCATACTGGTGTTTATGGTTGCCACCGTGGGTGTGAAGGGGGTACTTTTCAAGATTCTCATCAAGGAACCTTTCTGAGGTAGGATAGTAGTTGAACCCTAAGATGTCTATTGGGCAATTATTTTCCTGAAAGAACGCTAACTCTTTGGGCTTTATTCCAGACCACATCAGGTAAGGCCAGAGGGGGTGTTCGCTGTCTATTTTCCCGCTGATAAGGTCAAAACCAAGCCATCGCCTTTCATTTTCGAAATCTGCTTGATATTTCAACAGTGGTGTACTGTAGGTTTTGCCTAAGTCCTCAGTTTGTACCAGTTTTGCAGCGGAATTAACTGTACGTATAGCTTGCATGGCCAACACAGTGGCTTTACATTCATTTATCAGAAGCCTTAAAAAGCTTGTATTCTCCTTATGGTGTGGATACCAGATTCCGTAAAGACCGCAAAATCGGGAAGTGGTAAGTGGTTCATTTATAGGTGTATAATATTCCAGCCACGGAAATTTTTCAGCCACTTTAAGAGCATATGAAGCTAGCCCGGTTGCAAATTTATCTGTATGTATTGGAGCATACACCGGACCACTGCCATGGTGTACCAACCCAGCAATAGGATGAACATTGAGTTCTCTAAGTTTATTTAAATTATTTTCTGTTAGCCTCCAGTCTATTTCAGTATTAGATCTTGGCTGATGCTTTTCCCAGATAACCGGGTAACGGATTTTTTTTATACCCAGATCGGCAAACAGTTCTAAATCGCTTTGCCTTGAATAATGATCAGCATATTGAAGCTGATCAAAATACAAATCCTTCACTCTATTAAAGGTACACTCGACTCCTCCCCAGACTTCTACACATTGTGAGTTTACACCCATAGTATTCAAATTAAATGAAACATTAATTAGTTGTACAGGCGCTTAGTTTCTTAAGCCTGATCCTACAGTTAGCTTTTAAGGAAAGAAGGCATGTCTTTAAATTTTAAAATAATTTATAATAGGTAGAGCAGTAAAAGAAGTAGTTGTAAACTCTACCATAATATGTTAAGGTTCTATAAACGAAAAAAATAGCTGGGCAGGTGCTAGAGTAGTAGAATACGTTCGGTTAATATTTTGAGTTTTATCCTGTAAGAAGGAATAGGTTGATGTTAGTCCTAATTATGGACTAAGAAAGCGAGAGTATGGAGGCTTATGAGCAGATGCTTAAATGTCGTATTTCATCTTAAGGGAAACAGAGTTGAATAAAATAGGAAAACGAGTGCTGGAAAAGTTTATAAACTTATGGAAGACTCCTTAGACACAGAGCTTACCCAATTGCCTAAACGAATGTAATGCAACAGTAAGTGAAATACCACTGGCTAAACAACTAAGCTACGATAGCTTGCTTGGGTACAAAATTTAACAATAAACTGAGATTAAGTGGCACTAGCTATTTGCGTACTTAAGATGTTGTGCTGCTATTTTAGCCTTTTCTGGAGAAATATTTGTTTGCGGATTGACCGATAGCTGGTGTACTGCCAGCACAGCAAATGAAAACAACGCCACAGCTACTATCTGGTGCAATACGCCTAAAGCAACAGGAACAGCCAATAACAAGGTCGCTATACCTAAGCCAACCTGAAGAAAGCCTGTAAGCATGAGAAATAGTGTAATTCTTTTTGATGTTGAGCTTATGGCTGAATGTCGGCTATTGTTCCATAATAGCAAAATCAGAAATAAAACTACTATTGCTACCCAGCGATGAATAAACTGCACAACTGCACCTTTGTCTAAAAAATTAGCCCAAGTAATATGCTCTTCCAGGTAAGAAGGAAAGACTTCGCCGTTCATTAATGGATATGTGTTGTAGTAAAAGCCTGCTTTTAATCCTGCTACAAACGCTCCTAGAATAATTTGTAAGACAATAGAGGCCAACACAACTTTAGCAAGACTGTTAAGTTTGTTTGTAGAATATCTCTGTTGTTGCTGGGCGACAGAGACAATGTCAGCAATAGTCCACAATATAACGCCTATTAGCGAAAGCGCCAGGCACAGGTGAGCTGCCAGCCGGTAATGACTCACATGAGGGTTGTCACTAAGCCCACTTTTTACCATAATCCAGCCCATCAACCCCTGGGCTATACCTAATATGAGTACAAACACAAGCCGTTTTAACAGCTGATTAGAAAGTTGCTTTTTAAGCAGGAAGAAAAGAAATGGGAAAATAAAGGCTAACCCTATAATACGGCCAAGTAGTCTATGTAAAAATTCCCACCAGAAGATTTGCTTAAACCCGGAGAGCGACATACTGAAATTAAGCTTCTGGTATTCAGGAAACTGCTTGTATTTCTCAAAAGCTATTGTCCATTCTGCTTCATTCAGGGGTGGAATTGAGCCCGAAATTATATTCCATTCCACAATGGATAATCCTGAGCCAGTAAGTCTTGTAATGCCTCCAATTACCACCATAGCTGTTATCAGAAAAACTCCACTTAGCAGCCAATATTTGATTGCTTTATTATAATGTGCCTGTTGCATAAGTTCTAAAAAGAGCAAAGCTCTTTAAAATTATCACAACAGTACATGATATTTATCACTGTATCTTTTGATTTAATTACAGGTACACGTCTTTATCTATAAGATTTAGTTCAGAAGCAGAGAGTATAACGCTTACGGGTGCTCAAAAAGAAAGCGCCTGCTAAAAGCAAGCGCCCTCAAAACTAATCTAACTTTAACTATTATTCACCTTGACACAAAGGTACCAAGACCTTACAGGTTAGCAATAGACCACAGTAGTTTTAACAGTTAAATAATGTATGATAAAATATCGGTAATAAAGATGTCAGCTCCCCTGTAAATAGAAC
>NZ_JAJJWI010000100.1 GCF_020907275.1 Pontibacter silvestris
GTTGGCCGTGATTGGGAATTTACTAATTTTAAAGTGGCGCGATTTTCAGGCTTTCAAGGGGCTGGAGGGCATCAAAGGCCACTAAAGCGGGCAACTTGCAGAAAAAGAGCCAAAGGCATAAATGGAGTTTGGGCCAGAGAAGTCTTGCCTGGGCGATGCCGGAAGAAAGCCAGCGCTTTCGGACGGGGGCGTCCAGGCAAGACTTTGGTGAGGCGAAGTTAGCGTCGGGAATTGACAAAGTCAAGGGGCTAGCTTCGGCACGAGTGGCTCTTTTTCAGCAAGTTGCCAGCAATAGAGAGGCCAATGATTGGTTAGTCTTTCTTTAGGCCATCCCGAGCCTGACGCCTGTGGCAACGTCGCTAATACCCCGCTATTAACGGCATTGCCTCCGGCTAAAGCGCCACTTGGGGATTGATTTTTAAAAGGTGTAAAACTTCCCAACCATCCGGGTTGCTTTTCCCTTATTAAAAAACACACAGTGCCGGGAGAAAAAGGGAAAACAACCCCGGCCAACACTGCCTAGCAGACACCTTAGCAAGTGAAACAAGCCAAAGCG
>NZ_JAJJWI010000101.1 GCF_020907275.1 Pontibacter silvestris
TATCAATAGTTGTGCAACAGCCACGGGGGTATTATGAGATTGGAAATCTTACAGGAGGATCCAGTTATTGTGAGTTTACTATATATAGTATATTCGTTAGTCCAGTTACGTTTAGCTGACAAATGGTAGGCGGCTAAACGTACTAGACTACGTTTATATACAAGTTATGTGCAATAGAGAATAAATAATAGATGAATTTAAATTCGATATTTTGGTTTCTGCCTTTTGTGTTGCTGTTGGTTGCCTGCAACGGTAAGAGAGAATTCGAAGAAAAATACGTTAGCGGGACAGGCTTGACTGAGCGAATTGAATATTATCCAGATGGGAATATAAAGGCAAAAGGTTTCCTCAAAGATGGTGTCTTAGACGGTACTCTTAAAATTTACTACCCGAATGGGCAATTGAAAGAAGAAACTAACTATTCTAAAGGAATGCCTGTTGGTTGGAGTTACGAATACAGAGAAAATGGAAAATACTACAGGTTTGAGGACAGGTACAAAGCCGCCCAAAGAATAAGATATGTCAGCTCCCCTGTAAATAGAA
>NZ_JAJJWI010000102.1 GCF_020907275.1 Pontibacter silvestris
ATTTGCAATTCGCGAATTGCAAATTTATAGTAAATAATACCAAACTAAAAGAAATACATAGATGATTTAGATTTTGTAAAGTAGATGGCTAAAGGCAGTAAACCATCTTCTAAGCTACAGTTATCTTAAAAGAGTTGGAATATGAGAGCAGGAAAGAGAAGCTGTTGCTATTTAGTATACCATTTATTATGCTTGCTCTAAAGTTATGGCTTGTCTTATAATAGGCTATATGTTCAGTGGTACCCGCTTAAAGTGGAAAGTTGCTTTACATAATGTGTGTTATCGGAGCCCCCCTTTCCACCACGAGAAGGGGGCCAACCTGACCATGGCCAGCCTGCTGCGCATACTTGACATCCACCGGGTCACCCTAAGGGAGTTCATCGAGGGGTTGGATGCATAGGCGTGAAAAAAGGGAAAAAGTCCCACAGGCTGCGGGACTTTTCAATATCGCCTAGAATCCTTGCCAGGACGAGGCACTCATATACTGCCTATACTACTCGTTGTTGGTGTTCGAGTTGATCTTGCTGCACCTCAACTAC
>NZ_JAJJWI010000103.1 GCF_020907275.1 Pontibacter silvestris
AAAGCCAGCTGCCAAGCGCAAGCTCTCGGATGCTGAGGTGATCACCACCGCCCTGGTTGCAGCACGCTACTTCGGCGGCAACATGACCACGGCCCGTAGCTACATGCAGGCTCACCACCGCTGCCGCATACTGCACAAGAGCAACTTCAACCGCCTGCTCCACCGCCTGAGCCAGACGATAGCAGCCATCTTTCTGGCCTTGGGCGAGAGCCTCAAGCAGCTCAACTGCTCGAGCGAGTACACCATCGACAGCTTCCCTGTGGCCGTATGCCGAAACATCCGCATCAACAGGTGCCGACTATTGCAAAATGAGGCCTACAGGGGCTAGAACGCCTCCAAGCGGGAGTACTTCTACGGCTTCAAGGTAGTGGTTATCACCACCGCTGACAGACTGCCCGTGGAGTACCTCATTGTGGTTGGGGGGGTGCATGACGCCAAGGCCTTCGAGGCCATGGACGTCCGCCTGCCAGAGGGCAGCTGCCTTTACGCCGACAGCGCCTACACCAACT
>NZ_JAJJWI010000104.1 GCF_020907275.1 Pontibacter silvestris
TTAGTTAGCAAAAACCTCCCGTTCATCCCCATTAAAGCCCCTCGAAACGATTTTAAGACACGATCACCCTATAAAACACCCAAATCTACGCTGAAAGTTTAGAACGGTTTTGCGGGCTTCTGAGTGCGTTTTTAACATCGTGCAAACTGACAAGTAAAACGATGCGAAATCGCTGAAAGTCACAAACTTGTTTTGTGGCAAGAAGCGATTTGACCAACCGAGTAAAACGAGGGCGGTAGGCTTTTTGTTTTTATCCTGATGAGCGTCCAGCGAAGAAAGGGAAAAACAGGGGGAGCCGAAACGAAATGACACGCCCCAGCGATGGCAAGTGAACCCCAGTGAACGTGTTTCGTTTTGGGGGCAAAGCCCCCCGTCAAGCGAAGCGTCTGACCACCACATTTTTGAGCGACCAAATACAGGGGCGAAAAAAGGGGGTGGTCAGACGAACGCAGTGAGTTTGACGGGCTTGGGTGAATGGTTTTTTTCG
>NZ_JAJJWI010000105.1 GCF_020907275.1 Pontibacter silvestris
CAGTAAGCAGCAACGGTGTGGTGTGGGCCACACACAGCAATCCGACGACAGCAGATAACGTGAGTACACCCGTGGGAGCCGGAGTTGGAACCTTTACAGCAGAGCTTACAGAGCTATGGGGCAGTACCACCTATTACATTCGTGCCTATGCAACCAACAATGGTGGCACGGCCTATGGTCAGGTTGTCGAATTCCGCACAGCTCCGCCGGTAGCGCCAACAGTCGTTACTGCTGCTGCTTCAGTTATCTCTGGTACCGAGGCAGAAGGAGGAGGCGAGATTATCAGCCACGGCGGATCTCAGATTTCTACCAGGGGGCTGGTGTGGAGTACTGAGCCAAACTTTGATCCGGCTGGCGTATCACAAAGCCAACGTACAGCACAGAGCGGTTACGAGTTGGGCAGCTTTACGCATCAGTTGACTAACCTTACGCCTGGTACTACCTACTATATTCGGGCCTATGCTGAGAGCGAGGCTGGTTT
>NZ_JAJJWI010000106.1 GCF_020907275.1 Pontibacter silvestris
AATACGGTACCTGTAGGAGCTATCAATGCCAGTGGTACAGCTGGTAGTACCACATTTTTAAGAGGAGATGGTACCTGGGCAACAGTTTCTGGCGGTGCCACAAACTTGGGCTATACATCAGCTGCTTCCACAGGAATAGTGACTAGCAGCACCGGGACTTCTGCTACACTTCCGGCCGCTACAACTACTGCTGCCGGTTTGTTTACAGCTGCTGACAAGACTAAGTTGGATGGAATTGCTGCCAGTGCCAACAATTATACCTTGCCTGCTGCAACTGCCACTACATTAGGTGGTGTGAAAGTGGGTTCAGGACTGGCAATTGATGCAAGTGGTGTATTATCTGCAACTGCAACCGGAACAGGTACTACAGTTTCTGATGCTACCACTACAGCTAAAGGTATTGTACAATTGGCAGGAGACTTAAGCGGAACAGCCGCTGCTCCAACTATTGCTGCAAACGCCGTAACATCGGCTAAAATTG
>NZ_JAJJWI010000107.1 GCF_020907275.1 Pontibacter silvestris
GCCTCCAGCCCCGCCTTGGTGCGCTCGCGGATGATCTCCCGCTCAAACTCTGCCAGGGAGGCGAAGATGTTGAAGGTGAAGCGGCCGGTGGGCGTGGCCGTGTTGATGCCATCCTGCAGGCTGACAAACTCCACGCCTCTTTCCTTGAAGTCAGACACCAGCTCGATCAGGTCCCGCAGCGAGCGGCCCAGGCGGTCCAGCTTCCACACCACCACTGTGTCGCCTGCCCGGAGCTGGCTGATCATCTTCTCCAGCTCCGGGCGCTCTTTGCTCTTGCCCGACTTCTTCTCCCTGAATAGCTGCTCGCACCCGTGCTGGGTGAGGGCATCCGTCTGCAGCTCCAGTTTCTGGTCCTGGGTGGAGACCCGGGCGTATCCTATCTTCATGTCTGTATCATTATCTCGTCTCAAAAATAAAAAACATTTTTGATTCATGAGACGGCAAAACGGGAATATGCCGGTAGCCCCAGATCTTCCGG
>NZ_JAJJWI010000108.1 GCF_020907275.1 Pontibacter silvestris
ACTTTTATTATGCCCAGGAAGATGAGGTGTATGCTGCCGCTGCCCGGGATAGTTTCACTTGGAGCATTCATCGGCCGCACACCGTCATTGGCAAAGCAGTAGGTAACATGATGAACCTGGGAACTACCCTTGCGGTTTATGCCACTATTTGCAAAGAGACGGGAAGACCCTTCCGCTGGCCCGGTTCTGACGCGCAATGGAATGGGCTTTCCGATGTGACCGATGCCCGGGTACTGGCCAAGCACCTGGTGTGGGCCGCCACCACGGAAGCGGCCCGAAACGAAGCTTTTAATGTGGTTAACGGAGATTATTTTCGTTGGAAATGGCTGTGGAAGCGCATAGCTGACTGGTTTGGTATTGAAACCTTAGGTTTTGATGGCACCATTCATCCGTTGGAAGCTGAATTAGCAAAAGACAACCAAATATGGCGTGAGATTGCGGAACGGTATGCCTTCCAACTGCTCTCGGAAGGCACTGC
>NZ_JAJJWI010000109.1 GCF_020907275.1 Pontibacter silvestris
AAGGAGACAGGTGACTACCAGCTATAGGAGCTTCCTTGCTACCATCAGGCATCTGCCATGCTACAGCTAGGTTGTCTCCGCCCCATTCTTCCTGCTGCAGAGCCTCCACATAATAGCGTTTGCCAGCCTCCAGCCTTACAGGCTTAGACTTCTGCGAGGCATATTTGTCCCACTGGCGGGCATTTGTCCAATCTTTGGTGTAGGCGATCTTTACTTTGTTGTTAGGGTTATCATCAGTGCTTAGCCAAAGTTCAGCGTTGTTGTCGCCAGCGACCCAGAAAGTATAGTCACCCGTCTGCGGTGGACATATGTAGCCGCTGATGCGTGCGGCATAGAAGTCTCTTTTGTTGGATTCTGCCTCAAAGCTAGTTAACATGTTGCTGCTGGAGGGGGACCCATTAAAGTTTGAGGCAGATACCTCAGAGTCTTTCACATTATCCCACTGCTCACGCAAAATGGTGCCGGTAGCTGAACA
>NZ_JAJJWI010000011.1 GCF_020907275.1 Pontibacter silvestris
GTCTCAAGCCATAAACTCCCAGCACTAAGCACGGGCTCACTTGGTTTAAGAGACGAATTAGCAAGCTTATTGAATTCTAACTTATTAACACTTTGCCCTTCAGCTCTTTGCTCTTTCTCAGTCTTAACTAGCTTTAGGCTTCCGTTATCGGACTCGCTCTCTTTTAAGCTATATAGCGGAAACCCATCATAAAATTGCATACCAGACTCCTTTACTGAAAAGTTGTTCTTTCTAAAATATTTAACTTCTGAAGCACCTTCAACAACCTGTTCTCTTTCCAAAACTGTTTCACCGTTAGCAGGTGCTTCTCCAGAAACATTTTTTGATCTTGTATCTACTTTAGTTTTAAACCACTCAACTATAGTTGTAAACAAAAAAGGACCACTGGAAAGGTGAGCAGCAAACCTCACAACGATGTCAAAAAAAGTTACACGACCAGAGTCCGATGTTTGATATGGAAGCAGTCCTTTAAGACGTTCTGATTTATTGGAAGGTGCAGGAACATACTTCATAAACAAAAAATTAGTCTCTAAAAATTGTAGCTTCCATATCGTTACAGAGAATTAAAAACAGACTTAACTAAAGCACCTTACTTTCTACAACAATGTCTGTCGCAGAAAAAAGTGTCTTTTGGTTAAGTGAATTAAACTTATATCTTTTATGACACTAAACTACGCAAAAATTGGATTATAAGTTTACAAGACTAAAGAAATACGTTATATATTTCAAATAATATTTCCCGGTCCATAAATACTATTTAGTTAAAAAATTACAATAATATTAACATACTATTAATAAAAATTAACAAAAACACAAATTCGTATCATTACCTATCTACAATACTGAAATACAGGCATCTTAGTAAGGCAAATAAAAATTGCAATTTCCTAACAAACGATTGTGTAACAACCATTGAATTAAAAGTAAATTTAATATCAATTTCTTACAATTACTAATACCTATCTCAACTAGGTCTACACTATACTATGTTCGCTCAATATTAGTTACCTTTAATATTCAATTCCTCTATAACCAGAAGTAGAGCTACTTAATTTTATTGTTAAGAGCTTAATTATCTGGATCAATCATCAGCAGCAATTCCGCTATAACGTCTGTATTTTACCAAAGGATCAGTAACTAATTCAGGCAGTGATATTTTATCCTTTTGTTAATTATGTTTGTAAAACTGCCATCATAAAGAAACAAACCTATTAGCAGGCTCTTAGGACCAATGAGAAAAAGCTTATTACTGCTTTTAGCAAAAAGAAAAAAGACTTACCCATGCAACCTTTTGCTGGTAAGGAGGCTCTTATATTCACAAAGCAGCAAGACTGCTTCCGCTACAACTCCTTATCTACCTATATAGAACTATGAAAAAGCATTAAAACCTGTCCTTGCTCCATTCCGAGAGTGAGGCAGGTTTAGTGCCCATTGTCTAAAAAGCTACTCTTCTTACTAAATCACTACATCACCAGAAAAGTCACTTAAGGAGATAATGAAAGGGATCAATTAGTTAACATTAGCATCATTTAAGGCAATGAATGTTGAGACTTTCTCTAGAAAATTGAATGCTAAAACTCGAGTACTTTCTAAGAGGTGCATAAGCCTGCACTGAAACAATTTTTGCTGATGTTTTCTTTTGCTTACCTACGCCAGAATGTGTAGAAGCTCAAATAAAATGCTAGATATTAGAAGCAGGTTATAGAAAGATAAAAATTGAAAGAAATCTATAAACAAGCGTAATGCTTATTTATAGATTTCCCGCTGCATATATAGGTCTCGCTGCACATCCTGACCAAGAATAAACTCCAGTTCTCCTACCTCTCTGAAACCATATTTTTGATAGAAGCGGTAAGCCCGGGTATTGTGCTCCCACACAGTTAGCCACACGACATCATGGTTATGCTGCTGTGCTATATTCAGGCTTAGCTGCATTAGCATATCGCCTAAACCTTTGCCTGTCCACTGCTGTAATAGGTAAAGACGACTAATCTGAAGCGGATTCTTCGCTGTAATGGTTTCCGGAGCATTACCTGCAGTAAGCTTAATATAAGCTACTGCTTTCCCCTCAACTTCTGCTATGATGAATTCTGTTTCAGGATCAGCTAATTCAGCGGCTTGTAGTTCAGCGCTGTACATGGTAGGCCGGAAAGCTGCCATGTCTTCCGGTTTATTATATGCAGCAAAGGTTTCGTCGAATGTCACCCAGCCCAGGTCGGTCAGTAGCTCAGCATCCACAGGTGTACCATTTCGAAAGCGGAAGGTATCAGAAAAAGGAAAAGCCATACATCACACTTTAAGATTGCGAATATAGGATGCAATATTTATTCTCAGGCATTTTATCTACAAAAGAAAAGCTGCTCCTATATAAGAACAGGAGCAGCTTTGAGAATGAGCCCAACTTAAGGCTTACTTTTTATAAGCCTCTCTTACTGATTTGAATTCTGAGCCCGACTTCCAGCTTGGCCACTCTTCTGAGAAAGCAAGGCGTTTGCCCACGTTGAACAAAAGCTTGATGTCTTCTACGGCACCCTCCGTTTTCCAGTCAGCTGTTACCTCGTCAGTTGGTTTGTGGTAGTAATTAGCCACATAATCTTCCTGCAGCTTTTTGCCGTATTCTTTCCCTTTTTCTGTATCGTCTATTCCTGCGGCAGTGAACATTGCCGGAACTCCAATCTTAGCAAAGTTGAAGTGATCTGAACGGTAATACAGGCCGGCTTCCGGTGTAGCCTCAGCAGCTATATAGCGGCCTACTTTGGAAGCCTCTTCTGCTAATATGTCTTCCAGTTCCGACTGTCCCATTCCTACCAGCACAATGTCTTTCGTCTTGCCAGATGGGATAAACATATCCATGTTGATGTCTGCCACTATTTTTTCTTTCGGAAAAACCGGATTTTCCGCATAGTAAGCAGAGCCCCATAAACCTTGCTCTTCGGCTGTAACAGAAAGAAACACTACGCTTCTCTCCGGTTGCTGAGGCTGCGCTTTAAAAGCTTTAGCCAACTCTAACAGAGCCGCTACACCACTGGCATTATCTACGGCACCGTTATAAATACTGTCTCCTTTTTCGTCTGCTTTGCCAATGCCAAGGTGGTCCCAATGGGCAGAATAAATAATAGCTTCATCTGGCCTTTCTGAGCCTGTGATTTTAGCAATTGCATTATAAGACCTATCATACTTTATAGCGGCCGTCATGCTGGTGCTAACTTTCAGGTTTATGGATTTTGACTGAAAGCCTGGTTTTGTAGCGTTATTAAGCGCTGTCTGATAATCTATTCCTGCAGCGGCAAACAGTTTCTCAGCCACAGGCTTCGTTACCCAACCTTCCATAGCACATCTATAAGTTTCGTTCCCTCTAGTATCAAGGTACAGCTTAGAAGCGTTCCAATTGTTCTGTACCACATCAAACCCATAGCCAGCCGGAGCTGTATCGTGCACAATAAGGCAGCCTTTTGCTCCTCGCCTTGCTGCTTCCTCATATTTATAAGTCCAACGACCATAGTAGGTCATGGTTTTACCTTTGAAGAAAGTAGAATCTTCTGCATAAAATCCGGGATCGCTGACCAGCACCACCACTACCTTATCTTTCACATTAAGGCCAGCGTAGTCGTTCCAATTATATTCTGGTGCTACAATACCAAAGCCTGCAAATACTAGCTCATCCTGCGAAATGGACACTGTTTCATCTGTACGTCTTGCCCAGATAACATAATCTTCCAGACCTTTTAGTTCGAAGTTTTCAGCTCCGGTAACAGTCATGGATGGAGCAGGCGAAGTAGTAATTTCCACCATCGGCACCTCCTGTAAATAGCTATCGCCATTGCCTGGCTCTAGGCCCAACGCTCTAAACTCTTGCTCCAGGTAAGCCAGTGTTTTCTTTTCGCCATTTGTGAATGGCTTTCTTCCTTCCAGCTCATCAGAAGCCAGTTCCGATACATATTCCCTGTAACTTTCTGATGTAATAGGGCTTGCCTCTCCCTCAGTTGAGGTACTTTCTGTGTTGGAAGATTGACAAGCCGAAAACAGACCAATGATAGCTGGAATGGCAAAAGGGATAAACTTTTTAAACATGTTAGATTGTATTGATGAATAGTTTAGGTTGATGTTAGGCTATGATTTTAGCAGGTTTGAACTTGAACGCATCAGATTCTTTAAACACCAAACTGCTTTAGATGATGGTTAAGATGGTAAGTTACCATATTATTCCAGTTCTTTTTATCCAGTTGTCCCAAGTAAGGATGAGGTGCATACTCAAAATTATCTTTAAGTTCTGAAAAAGCTGTGATATGTTCTTTTAATAGCCACACATCATGGTCGAAATCAGTTGGGTTTGTGCCATCTCCTTCCAATTGTCCGAAGCCTTCAGGAGTTGGAATTGCCTTTCCTGCTTTGGCTAACAATAAAATTTCTTCAGGGTTTACTTTTTCACTCACCTTTGCTTTCTTAGCCCCAAGGGCCATCCTTATTTGGTCTGTACAATGGCAAACCATCTGGTTGGCATTCATTCTCCCAAACAATGCTTTTGTAGTAGGTTGCAAATTATCAATCCGCTGAAAAAATTGCTGTATTTGCTCTTCTGTCATTGTTAGTGTTAACTTACAAATGTTTACCATACATATAGCCAAATATAGCAGATTTCTTTAAACCACCTAAACATAAGTAGGTTAGTGCTAACACATCAAACAATTAAGAATTGACTCCGCTAAAAACACAGGAGCCGCAACTGCGAACAGCTGCGGCTCTTTATTCATCTATAAGTAACTTGTAAATACTAATCCCGCTTCGCCTTCAGTATTTTTCTGAGATCAGCTAATTCATCACGGTATTTGGCGGCTTGCAGAAAGTCTAAGTCTTTGGCGGCTGCTTCCATCTGCTTTTCTGTTTTCTTGATCAGTTTTTCTAATTCTTCCCTCTTCATGATCTGCACAACAGGCTCTGCTGCAATGGAGATATCTTCCGGGCCAGTATACATTTTTACCTCTTTCTTCTTAGCATCAGCCACAGAGGTTTGCTCAAATATCTCGCCTGTTGACTTAAGCACCGTACGAGGCGTAATACCATGTTCTTCGTTGTAAGCCATCTGAGTGGCACGGCGGCGATTTGTTTCATCTATGGCACGCTGCATAGAACCCGTCATGCGGTCGGCATACATAATAACCTTACCCCGCTCGTTACGAGCAGCACGTCCCATAGTCTGTATCAGGGAGCGCTGGTCGCGCAAAAAACCTTCTTTATCGGCATCCAGAATAGCCACTAAGCTTACTTCCGGCAGATCAAGCCCTTCACGCAGCAGGTTTACCCCTATCAGCACATCAATCAGCCCAAGGCGCAGTTCCCGTAATATTTCTACACGGTCAAGTGACTTTACTTCGGAGTGCAGGTATTTAACTTTAATATTGAGCCTTTCGAGGTACTTGGCAAGCTCTTCAGACATACGCTTTGTTAGCGTAGTCACCAGCACTCTGTCACCAGATTTTATACGCTCATCAATCTCATCCAGTAAATCATCTACCTGATTTGTACTTGGGCGAATCTCAATTTCCGGATCAAGCAAGCCAGTTGGCCTGATAATCTGCTCTACAATAACTCCCTCTGATTTCTGAATCTCATAATCTCCGGGTGTGGCACTTACAAATACTACCTGGTGCATCAGGCTTTCAAACTCGTTAAAAGTAAGCGGTCGGTTATCCATGGCCGCCGGCAAACGGAAACCATACTCTACCAGCGATACCTTCCGTGAGCGGTCTCCGCCCCACATAGCGCGCACCTGCGGTATAGTCACGTGGCTTTCGTCTATTACCATCATAAAATCATCAGGAAAATAGTCGAGCAGGCAGAACGGTCTAGACCCAGGGGAACGACGGTCGAAATAGCGGGAATAGTTTTCAATGCCAGAGCAATAACCCAGTTCCCGGATCATTTCCAGGTCAAACTCTGTACGCTCTTTGATACGTTTTGCCTCAGTCGGCCTGTCCTCTTTCAGGAAGTACTCGTGCTGTGCTACCATGTCATACTGTATCTCATGTATGGCTTGGTTAAGGGTCTCTTTGCCAGTCACGAACAGGTTAGCCGGGTAAAGAGTAACAGCTTTCTCATCTGAAAGTTTCTTACCGGAAGCCGGATCTATGCGATGTATCGCCTCCAGTTCATCACCAAAGAAGTAAAGGCGGTAAGCAAAGTCAGCATAGGCCGGATAGATGTCCACGGTATCGCCTTTCACACGAAAAGTACCTCGCGTAAACTCTGCTTCGGTGCGGCTATACAGTATCTGTACAAACGCGTACAGCAGGTTGTTTCGGCTATAACGCTGCCCCGGTGCCAGGTGCAGTACATTCTTGCCAAACTCTTCCGGGTTACCAATACCATAAATACAAGAGACAGAAGCTACCACAACCACATCGCGCCTGCCAGAAAGCAAAGCAGATGTAGTATGCAAACGCAGCTTCTCTATCTCTTCGTTAATAGCTAAGTCCTTCTCAATAAAAACATCGGAAGAAGCAATATATGCTTCCGGCTGATAGTAATCGTAGTAAGAGATAAAGTACTCTACGGCATTGTTTGGAAAAAACTGTTTAAACTCTCCGTACAGCTGTGCGGCAAGTGTTTTATTATGGCAAAGCACCAGCGTAGGCTTACCTACGTTTTTGATAACGTTGGCCATAGTAAAGGTTTTACCTGTACCTGTTGCCCCTAAAAGCACCTGCGCCGGCTCACCATTGACAATGCCCTCAGTAAGTTGCGTTATAGCCTTTGGCTGGTCGCCTGTTGGTTGAAATTCTGATGTTAGCTGAAAATCCATTCGATAATTTTACAAAAAGTAAAGATAAACTATAACATCGAAAAGCTCCTGTAAGTTTAGCTTTTGTCAATTTATGGCTTTGTACCCACCAAAAGTAGAGCCTGCTGATGTGCAGCAGGCTCTACGGCATTCAACCTAAAACAACAAATTACGAACTGATTATATTAAGCCTGTTAATCTTGTAGAACCGGCGCATAGTTAATATGCTTAACGACAACAGCAGGATGCATCATATGCACTGTTACACAGCTAGGGCTTTCATTTTCATTTAACTCCAGAGCAACTTCTATCTGTAAGCCAGCTTGGCGGTAAGCTGCAGGCAGGCTGTTGGTAGTTACGTACCCTGACCGGATCTGCCCCAGGTAACGCCCTCTACTTTGTTCAGCATCCTCATCATTCTTATTAATAACATTTAGTATGTACCAACCGCTTTCACAATCAGGGCCTACCACCTCTGCCTTTATATAAGAAGGTTGCGGTTCATCCTCTACACAGCCCACAAACAACAGCGCAAGGCACACGTAAAAACATACAGCATAAAGGAAGCTCTTCATAATATCTTTTAACTGTCAGCATTAAATCAGCGTGTAACACCGCTATATAAATTCAGGATTTAAATATTACCTATATGGTAGTTATTAACACTTATGATATGCTAAGCTAATACCATCTCTACTTATGTAAAGTAATATGTATCTGTAAGCACTGCTTTAACGCCCAAGCCTACAAAGAATTTCTAATCTAAGTAAGAGCCAACATTACTACCAGAATTACAGGAGAATTTCTTCATAGCCTGAAAAGAAACAGCCTGGTTATTGCTTTAATATTTATAAGATATATCACTAAGAAAGCAATACAGACAAAAATAGAAAGGCCAATAACACATACCAGCCCGATAGGTTTAGCTTAGCAAGCTCCGCATACGCGGCTAGAGAATCAAGCATCGTTTTCATTGCTTTTAGTTAATGCATGAGCATATTGGCCTTTTTTTATTTTAATGATTCACTTCCTGCTCCTATGGTTGCATACACCAGTAAATAATGTACTACTAGTTTACCTATCGTTGCAGCATATAGTTTACTGCCATGTTCAAACCTATCGTGTACGGCCTGCCTTGTGGAGCCAGCGCCTTATCCGGATCAGCGAGAAGTGAATTAAGGTATCCTCTGTACTCTGGCCCTACCATTACCGAAACGGAGTTAGTAATTTTCTTACCAACACCGGCTGTAACGTTACCTGAAAACTGCACTTTACGGAATGGTGACTCATCTTCGAAATCGTAAGACACGTTTTTTACTTCGTTTGTTGATGCCAGAATTGAAGTTTCTATCAGAAAATTAGCAGACATACCTCCGGCAGCGTACCAATACCAGTCTTTTGATATTTTGCCTTCATACTGCAACCCAACAGGCACAGTAAGGTGGCGGTAACGGTAACGCACTTCAAAGTCATCTGTCTTGGCTACATTTACTGAGTCTGAAGAAAAGTTATTATTGAGCGATGGCAGGAAAACTGTAGACGGATTTAACGCGACGCGCTCATTGGTGCTTGGTTTAACAGAGAACTGCTCTAAAATATAACTTGACTTTGAGCGGGAGGAGTTTTGGGTAAAGCCAAGGCCCGCCAGTAACTTCACTTTCTTAAACAGGTTGAAACCAGTCTTAAATTCAACCCCAAAAGAGAACGCAGGATCAGTGTTCTGCTCAAACTCCTCCTGTGCTTCGCTCATGTTTCTGGCAGACTCTACATCAGCCATAGAAAGAGCAGGAGCTGCAAGGCTATACTTGCTTAAATCAGCTACTATACTTCCTGCTGACTGGCTACCAACCCCAATGTTCTGGTTAAAAAAAGATGGAGCATATGCCAACCCCAAGCTCCAGCGGCTTTTTTCCTTACTGGATTCTTGCTGTTGCTTGTTTTCTTTGTCTTGCAGATCAGAATTAAAAGCCAGTGCCAACGCTTCTATTTGTTTTTGTTGGTTCTCTGAGGGGGTATTACCCTGCTCTTTTAGCTCATGGCGCTGCTTTGGCATCATATCTAAAACAGAAGGGTTAATCACCAGCGATTGCACAGATTTAGTGCTACCTGCTACATTCTTATACGGCACAGATACGGAAACCATAGCCTGGCGCGCTGTCTGGTAGAAAGGCTGTAGCGATTTAAATACTGTACCTGCCTTTAGCGCAACATCTTCCACATCTGCACCTACACTACCTGATTTTGCCAATGCAGAAGCCCTTCTTAAAACAGCTTCCCTGTCGTTATCTGCCTCAGCTACTGTTGCTATGTCAAACTTGCTTTTGTGCTTCTTATCGAAAGCAGTATGCGCCATTAAGCTCTCTGCTGCCTCGGTAGCTTCAGGCACTACAGAGGCATGTGTAACGCTTGCTGTTTTATTTACCTCTATCCCTTGCGCCGCTAAAGCTTTTTCTATAACATCTGGCTCTATGGAAACTATGGATGTTGTGTTCTCAGCCTTTCTGTCCGTGGCCAAAGCATCTGATTGTGGCGACTGTATGGTTGCATTTTTAACTGAGGCTACTGTTTCATCAATAATGTTCTCGTTATTAAAGTTAAATGTAAACAGCGCGCCAGCCAGTATAAAAAGGACAAAACAGGCTGCGGCTAATTGCCTGTACAACACCATACGCCCTTTGTAATGTTTACTCTCCTGTACGGTAAGTTCATGATCAATCCGTGCCCAGAGATCCGGAGAAGGTTTGGCCTCAGCGTCGTGCATGCGGCGCTGGAATTCTTCCTCACTTGGCCCGCGCTTATCGTTAGCTGCTGATGACATGCTCGTTATATGTTTTATCTTGCCGTGTAAGCATACCTTGTAGTATGGCTCTGGCTCGTGAATACTGCGATTTGGATGTTCCCTCAGAAATACCCAGCATTTCGCCTATTTCTTTGTGGTTATAGCCCTCAATGGCATATAAATTAAAAACCATCTGGTATCGTGGTGCCAGGCTTTGAATCATGCTAAGAAGCTCATCTAAACTGTAGCCCGTCAGGTTCACATCGTTTGAGCTAATATTTGTCACTTCTTCCGTTTCGTGCGAAACAGTAAGCAACTGCTTGCTCCTTAAGTGTTTTAATGCCGTGTTAACCACTATTCTTCGTATCCAAAATTCCAACGGGCAGTCCCGTTTAAAGTTTTGAATATTGGAGAACACCTTCACAAAAGCATCTTGCATAATATCTTCAGCCTCAAAAGTAGTGGGGGCATAGCGTAGGCAGACTAGCATCATCTTTTTACTGTGGAGGTCATAGAGAAGCCGTTGCATCTCACGCTTACCTGCGATGCACCCTTCTATGAGTTTCTCCTCGTCTGACTTTGGTTTAGTAAAAAGCTTCAAGCGCTGCCTATTAATGCCTTACACACCACTATGATTCCTTTTTAGATACAATGGTTGCAAGCGATTTAAAAAATTCAGACTTTTTATACTTCTCTAATGAATGCAAAAAGCCATATCTAATTTATGAAAATACTATGAATGTTTTAGATCAACGTCCTCTAAAAACTAAAATATTATCAGGCTACTTTTCTGTTAATAAAACAGTTACATAAAGAGATAAGCTTATGAGGCAACAGAACAAGTTCCAGATATTTAATATGCTATAAGATTTTGGCACATATTTCTACAGGCATAAAACGTGAAAGCCTCTCAAATGAGAGGCTTTCACGTTTTCCTTTAAACTTTAATACTATGTATGATAAGTTTTAGATTAGAACATACTCATGTGCAAAAACTTATATAACACCAGTGCCAGCACAGCAAAAGCAATTGCCCAAACATAACCTATAATCTTATACGCATCAGCAATGTGCTCACCAGAGGCACTCATTTCTTCAAAGGCTTGCAGCCGTGCATGCCCCAGCACATTTTTTGAAAGCAACTGGTACGAAATGTTTAAACCTAAAGCGACCACTACAATGTCATCTAAAAAACCAAATACGGCCGTTAAATCCGGAATAAAATCTATAGGGCTAACAGCATAGCTGATAGCAACAGCCAATAGCAGCCGCACATACCATTTCACACGACTATCACGGTACGCCAGGTAAAGTGCATATACTTCAGTATTTAATTCGTGCGTTTTCTGTTTTATTGAGTTTAGCTGTGCCATAATAAACTTGTACTAATTTTTCGTCTTTTACGGAAACAGCACAGTAAAAAGTTGCACAAGGCTAAGCTGTATAAAAACTATATTTCTGATTATAAAGCCATTTCACTAGCTTACTATAGCAAGAACACCTTATGTACTAACTTAAAATATTTTCCTTATGGCAATGCATTAGCTTGTTCTGATGAGTTCCAGATGTCCCAGGCAGCTATAGCTTGGCGGTAAAGCATTGGCAATCCGTTCACTGTTTTTGCTCCTACTTCTACACCTTTTTTAAGGAACAGAGTTTCCTCAGGATTATATACCAGGTCATACAGGTAATGCTTAGCAGTAAGCGCATGATAAGGCAGAGGAGGCGCGGTATCTACATTAGGCAACATACCCAGTGGAGTAGTATTAACAATCAGATTATAATCCTGTAACAGTTCTGCGGTTAGAGTCTCGTAAGAAAGTTCATTCTCAGCTGGGCTGCGAGATACACAGGTAAAGCTTATGTCCAGAGCTTTGAGCGCAGCCCAAACAGCTTTCGCAGCACCTCCGGTTCCTAAAACCAACGCTTTAATTCTTTCTTCCAGCGGATAAAACTCTTCCAGGCTTTCTTTAAAACCTATATAGTCTGTGTTGTACCCTTTGGTTCTGCCATTGCTGATCCTGATGGTATTCACGGCTCCAACACTTGCTGCAGCCTCATCCAATTCATTTAACAGTGGTATTACCTGCTCTTTGTAAGGCACCGTTACATTAAGCCCCATTAGTTCCGGCTCCTGTGCCAGCAGTTCTTTAAGTGCATCTATTTCTGCTAACTCATATAGTTCATACTGTGCATCGGTTATATCTTCCTTTGCAAACTTTTCTGTAAAGAACTTTTTAGAGAATGAATGACCAAGTTTCTTTCCTATGAGTCCGAACTTCCGCATTGGCTTTAATTAATTTTAATGATTACTTAAGCCCCTATTAAGCTTAACTTCTTGCTTTCAAGATATAAATAGCCTATAGGTTTACTATTATGCTACCACTCTTTAAACTTTTGCTGTATTGTCGCTTGTAAAGCGGTCTACCAGGTAAACCAGCAGAAAGCCTAGTACAGCCAGAATAATGGCATAGGTTAAGTAAGACTCTTGCCCCGTAAGCGCTGTATAATCACCAGGCAATATATTGTCTTGCAACAGGGGTTTTGCCACACCATGGCTATCGGTGTATGTTTCTGTTGTCTTCTTCCAAGGCCACACCTTATTTAACGACCCCACCATAAAGCCTGTCAGCAAGGCGACAGTAAGGTTATGATACCTCTGTAACATCCAGTTAAGTACATGCGAGAAAATAAGGATACCTGTTATGCAGCCCACACCGAACACAGCTATTACCTCAGCTCTCAGGTCTCTAACTGCGCCAAGTATATATTCATATTTGCCTAACAACACCAGGATAAAGCTACCCGATATGCCTGGCAAGATCATGGCGCAGATAGCTATGGCACCCGATAAAAATATAAACCGAAGTGCTTCCGGTGTCTGTGCAGGAGTTGCCACTGTTATATAATAAGCCAGGGCAACTCCTATTAAGCCGGCCACCACTACACCAGCAGTCCAGCGGGTTATGTTTTTACCTACAACCAGTGCAGAGGCTACTATCAGTCCGAAAAAGAACGACCACAGCATCTCCGGGTAATTCTCCAGAAGGTATAGAATAACCCTTGCCAGCGATGCAACAGAAAACCCAATGCCAGCCAACAGTACTACTAAAAAATTCCCGTTGATATGGCGCCAGAAACCTGCCAGGTTAAAGCGCAACAACAGCTTTATAGCCTCACCATTAACGGAGCGTATAGACCCAAGCAATTCTTCGTAAATACCAGTAATAAAGGCAATTGTACCTCCTGATACACCCGGCACTACATCGGCAGCTCCCATGGCCGCACCTTTAGCAAATAGCAATAGGTTTTCTCTAAGCGATCTGTTTTTCATGTACTATAACAATGGTTTACACTTCTTCTGCGATACTCACAATGAAAATTGCCCGTTTGGGTACACCAACGGGCAATTTATAGTTTTATATTGATATCTATTAATATTTAACCAATTCCTAACATGGTTTTTCCATATTAAGGAAGTGTGTAAAGGTATCACCACGCAAGCCTAAACGGATTGTTTCCAAAGGAATAACCTCACTCGGCGCAATATTACCAAGGTTAACATTTGCTCCCAATAGTTTAATAAACCACACCTGCTGTTCTTTCTGTGGAGCCTCCCAAATAATTTTTTCAAAAGGAATTTTAGTCAGAATCTCCTCTACCAGACCGCTTCTGACCTCTCCGGTTGATCTGAACAACCCAACGTTACCTCCTTCACGGGCCTCCCCAATCACTTTCCAAGCACCGGCATCTAATTCTTCCTGCATAAGCTTAATCCACTTATAAGGAGGAATTATTTTTTCGGCATCTTTAGATCCAACTTCTGAAAGCACTGTTACCTGTTCGGCAAGTTTTTGGATGTATTCGCATTTCTGATCATGATCCAGTTCGATAGAACCATCTGATACTTCTGCAAATGTCATCTCGTACTTATCCAGCACACGACGATAATCATCAAACTGATCACGCACAATAAAAGCCTCGAACAGCGTACCGCCAAAATAAACAGGTATGCCGGCACTTCTGTAAGCATCCAGCTTTCCTTTTAGGTTAGGCACCACATATGAGGTCGACCAGCCTAGCTTTACAATGTCTATATACTCTCCGGCAACTTCTAGTAAGTCTTCTACCTCTCTTATGCTCAGGCCCTTGTCCATGGCCATAGTATAACCTTTATCACGTGGTTTAGCGTCGCGTTCCGGGAGGTTGTTAAGCGTGTAGTTCATTTAAATTTACTTACGATACTGATCAATTAATCTGGATAAAGCACGTTGTGACTCCAGTTCTGGAAAGAACTCAAACAGCAACTTGTGCTTGTCGAAGTCCAAAATTAATGCATTTTCCAGATAATTGTATGCTTCTCTATATTTTCCTGCCGAAAGCATATAGGCACACGCCCTGTAATACAGCTCTGCTTCTTTAGGCTGAAGCTCTATTGCATTCAGTATGATATCGATAGCCTCCTCAAAATTACCTTGTTCGTAAAGTATAATGGACCAGTTAAGATAAATATTTTTATCGCCAGGCTGAATTTCCGCGGCACGCTCATAGCTTTCCAGTGCCGACACCACATGACCTACATGATATTCTGCTGCGGCCAGGGCTATCCAGTATTCAGGGCTATCGTCGTACAGGTTAACAGCTTTCTTAAAAAAATGTACCGCCTCATACCATTTGCCCTGCGCATCCAGAATAACGCCTATACCAAACCAAGCCTCATCCATTTCCGGATCAAGGTCTATGGACTTTTGGTAATAGCGCCTGGCAAGGTCCCAGTGCTGTAACTTTTCATAGCATTCGCCTATGTTGCAGTAAACTTCTGCCGAGGGAGTGTCATGCTCTATCATAGCATTGAAAGCCTCGATAGCTTTACTGTACTCGCCTATAAAAACATAAGCATTAGCCATGTTATTGTAAGCTGTAACAAAGCTTGGCTTTATAATGGTTGCATAGTCGTAAGCAGCAATAGCCTTATCGTAAGCACCTATTTTATTATATACATTCCCCAGGTTAAACCATGCTACATCTGAATAAGGATCATTATCCACAAACTCCTGGAAAAAAGAAAGATGCTCTTTCATACTTCCGGTAATATCCATACAGTAGATAATTTCCTGCATGGCTGCTTCGTTTTCCAGATTCAGCGCTATACACTTTTTATAGTACTTAATAGCTGAGCTTAACTTACCCCAGCTTTGGTAAGCTAAACCAATGTTGAAGAAAATGTCATCCCGATCTTCCGCAAAAGCCAAGGCTTTTTTAAAATAACCGATAGCATCCCGATACTCACCGCGCTGCGTGAAAATGATACCTCTGGTCAGCATTACATCCGGATTCTCCGGCTCCACATCAGCTACCTGGTTTATTAACATAAGCGCATCATCAAAGCTGCCGGACATAGCCAGCAACTGCGCTTTATCAATTAAAAGCTCTGTAGAAAAAGGGTATTGGGCAATGGCTGAGTCGCATGCGGCTAAAGCCTTTTTATATTCAAAATTAGCGGTATAATGGTCTATTATAAACTCAAAATCATTAAGATCGAAAAATACGGTCTCGTTACTTCCGAGCATCTGCTCGAAACGCTGTATCAGTTCCAGCTCTTCGCTGTGTTCTTCAAAGTTTTCTTTCATCTCCAATATCCAACCAGCTGCTATAAACAGCCTTTGTCATACTACATTTTAACCGTGCAAATAGTTTAGTCACAGGCACTATACAGCCGGTTTTGAGGCACCTTTGTTTGCCTCCTGAAGCTGTCTGCAGCTCCAGGAAATTGTATCAGAAAGCGCCCTGAATTGTAAACCAATGGCTTCCTGCACTTTATCACTTTGAAACAAATGGCTCTTTCCTGCTACTCGTGCTGTATCTTTTGTAATGAGCGGCCGGCCACCTGTAAACCAGGCACGCATATGCTCCAGGCGCCACACCACCTCCGCTATTACCGGAGGCACTTTAACAGCGGGTGCTTTTTTCCCAAAGCAGGCAGCAGCCTCCTCAAAGAACTCTTTGTAAGAAAGCTGTCCGGCATTTAATATAAATCTTTCTCCAGAGATATCCGAAAAAGTTAAGCGCAACATTGCTTCCACTACATCCCGGACATCTACAAAGTTTGCGCTACCGACTGTGTAAAAAGAGTTTTCATTAAAAACGTATTTAAACAACTGTGTACTGCTCCGGCTCCAGTCAGCAGGCCCTAACACTACAGACGGATTTACGATTACAGCGCTGAGCCCTTCTGCCACACCCCGCCACACTTCCAGCTCTCCCCAATATTTTGAGCTGGCATAGGCCGAGTGATCTTCAGCTGCATCCCATTTATTCTTCTCGGTGAGCAAGTTTTCTCCTTTAGAGCGGCCTATTGCTGCAATAGAGCTTACATGGCACAGTTTAATGTCTCCAGCCTCTATACAGGCATCTACGATATTGGCTGTACCCTCTATGTTTATCTGCTTCAGCAATGCTTCATCTTGTGGTGCATAAGAAACAAGCCCTGCGCAATGGAACACATAGCGCACTTCCTGTAAAGCTTTTCTCAGCAAAACAGGGTCCAGAACATCGCCTTCCAGCCACTCTACCTGATCGCCCCCAGGCAAAACAGGCACCTGCTCCCGGTAGAGTGCCCTTACACAATGCCCCTGCTGCACAAGCCCTTCAATCAAAAAGCTGCCGATCAGGCCACTGCCGCCTGTTACAAATATCATATTATAAGAGGAGTTTAAACTTAGGAGGATTTTAAAGTTTACTATTAAGCACTGGCAACGCTAATGCCTTAGACAGATACTTACACTTTAGCACTTTCTTTAGTGAATCAGTATGTTTGAGGCCATGGGCATCAGAACCCAGGAAATCAACCAACCCTTCATCCACAAGCCGCTCTGCCATATCTTTTGCACCTGCTGAATAATAACCGACTAAAGAGTTTAGATTGGGTTGAAAAAGAACACCAAGCTCCTTTAACGCTACCAATTCATTGAACTTACCATAAAAGTAAGTATAACGCTCCGGATGAGCCAGCACAGGAGTATACCCTCTGGCACGCATCCTGAAGATGGCTTCTTTCAGGTTGAGAGGCTCATTCATGAAAGAGGTTTCGAAAAGCAGGTAGTTGTCTCCGAAGGTTAGTAGTTCTTCCCCATTATTCAGTTTTTGCAGCAAACCCTCATCCAGGTAATTTTCAGCAGCACAAGCAAGCTCTATTTTTATGCCTGTTCCGTCTACTGCGGTACGTAACAGTTCCAGTCGCTCCCGTATTCCATCGGGAGTGTTCTGGTAAAAATCACTCATAATGTGTGGCGTCATGATGAGTTTACGGTAGCCCAGTTCTTTCATGGCTAACACCAGCTCCAGCGAACGTTCCAGGCTATCTGCACCATCATCTAAGCCAGGAAGTATATGTGAATGCATATCAACCTCCAATGCGCTGAAAGAATCTTCTACAGTATTACTTCCTCTAAACAAGTTCTTAAAAAACTCCATCATGATGTGCAAAATAAAGATTTGCTGATCGTAATTAACCACGGCCAGCTTAGTAGTGCATTTACATTCAAAATAACACAATTAATACACTCCATCAAAATACGTGCCCAGGCAAGAACAGGCATTATAATATGTATTCATGCATACGAAATATTAAACTGCACAGATCAATATAGATTTAACAATATACAAAAAACAACTGTTAGGCTGAGTTCGTAGTTGATCCTACATAATCATACTACCACAACCTTCAGATGTAGCAAAAGCTTCAGAACTACCATGGAATTCAAAACAACAGAAAACCAACGCTTAATTGCAGATATGGTCCGTGATTTTGGTGCAAAGCATATTAAGCCTTACATGCGCGACTGGGACGAGAGCCAGGAGTTTCCGGTGGAAGTTTTTAAGCAACTCGGCGAGTCAGGTCTGATGGGCGTACTGGTACCGTCACAATACGGTGGCTCTGGCTTTGGCTATATTGAATACGTTACCGCCATTGCAGAGCTAGCCAAAACAGATGCCTCTATCGGACTTTCCATGGCAGCTCACAACTCTCTCTGTACCGGGCATATCTTACAGTTCGGAAATGAAGAACAAAAGCAGCAGTATTTACCTAAGCTAGCGACAGCAGAATGGATTGGAGCCTGGGGTTTGACCGAACCAAACACCGGGTCTGATGCAGGCAACATGCGCACTGTTGCAGTACAAGATGGAGACTTCTGGATTATAAATGGTGCTAAAAATTTTATAACTCATGGCAAGTCCGGCAATGTGGCAGTGGTTATTGTAAGAACAGGTGAAGCAGGCGATGCCCATAGTATGACAGCCTTTATAATAGAGAAAGGCACTTCTGGTTTTAGCGCTGGCCGTAAAGAAGACAAACTTGGCATGCGAGCCTCTGAAACAACTGAGCTTGTTTTTGAGGATTGCCGCATTCATAAAGACCAGGTAATAGGTAATGTAGGAGAAGGCTTTGTACAAGCTATGAAAGTATTGGACGGTGGCCGTATCTCGATAGCGGCCCTTTCTTTGGGTATAGCACAGGGTGCTTTTGAGGCAGCTTTAGCTTACTCAAAAGAACGTCACCAGTTTAACCAACCTATCTCCGGTTTTCAGGGTATTGCTTTTAAACTGGCAGACATGGCAACAGAAATAGAAGCAGCTTCTTTATTAACTTACCAGGCAGCAGATATGAAAAACCGCGGCTTAGATGTAAACAAAGAATCGGCTATGGCAAAGTATTATGCCTCAGAGATATCGGTAAGAGTAGCAAACGAGGCTGTACAGATTTTTGGTGGTTACGGGTTCACAAAAGACTATCCTGCAGAGAAATATTACCGCGACGCAAAGCTTTGCACCATTGGCGAGGGAACAAGTGAGATACAAAAGCTTGTTATATCCAGAGCAATACTTAAATAAAAGTCTGCCTAATGTGTAAACAAGGCTACAATAGTTCGTATATTCGTGTATACATGGGTACTTAAGCAAACAGATTTTATATTTTTTTGCCCAAACTATTGATTTTTAAGTAAAAGCTTGTGTAAATTTGCAACCCTAATTCTAAGAGAAGAGAGAAAAAATGATTATTGTAAACGTAAAGGATAACGAGTCTGTAGACCGAGCTTTAAAGAGATTTAAGAAGAAATTCGAAAGAACAGGTGTTCTGAAAGAATTAAGATCTAGAACCTATTTCGAAAAACCATCTGTATCTAAAAGAAAGCAAAAAGAAAGAGCTAGATACAAGCAACACCTGTTTGCTGAGCAAAACTACTAGTCTTTCTACTAAAGATATTTATTTTTCCATAACTTAGTGTACCTGATCTACTCATCAGGTACACTAAGTTATGGATTTATTTTTCAAGTACCTACAGTACGAAAAGCGGTACAGCCCGCATACTCTTACCTCCTACTATACAGATCTGGGACAATTTTCTCAGTATCTGAATGAAGTATACCAAATTACTGATCCTGCCGAAGCAGATCATACTATTATCCGTTCCTGGTTACTGACACTGGTTCAGAACAATATCAAACCACGGTCCATTAATCGTAAAATTGCCTGTCTGCGTTCTTACTATAGGTTTCTGCTGGCACAGCAGCGTGTGCAGACAAACCCAATGTTGCGCATAAAAGCACCTAAGGCAACTAAAAAGCTACCTGCTTTTGTACACGAAGAGCCTTTCAACCACCTACTTGATACCTTTGAATTCGAAGAAAATTTTGAGGGTCAGCGCGACCGCCTGATTCTGGAGTTTTTGTATGGCACAGGTATAAGACTTGCAGAACTTACAGGCATAGAACACACTGATATTGAACTGCGTGCAAAAACTGTAAGGGTGTTAGGCAAGGGAAACAAAGAGCGTATCGTGCCCCTAAACGACTCTTTACTCCATAGCATCGAAACTTATCTGGAGTACAAGAAAAGCCAGTTTGACAATAACAATTCAGGAAATCTGCTCGTTACCAATAAGGCGCGACCGCTTTATCCGAAGTTTGTTTATCGCGTTGTAAAAAAGTATATAAACATGATCACGACCTCTGAACATAGCAGCCCGCATACGTTACGACATTCTTTCGCTACGCACTTGCTTAATAAGGGGGCAGATCTTAATGCGATAAAAGATTTGCTGGGACACGCCAGCTTAGCGGCAACGCAGGTTTATACACACAATTCTATTGATAAGCTTAAGTCGATTTTCGAGAAAGCTCATCCAAAAGCATAACTTTAACCATTAAATGTAACGACTATGAAGCTACAGATGAATTCAGTTCACTATGAGGCTAGTAAGGAGCTTACTGATTTTATAACACAGAAAGTAAATAAACTAGATACGTTCTACGACAACATATTAGACGGAGAAGTCTTTCTTAAACCTAACAATACCGAGGGTACTGACACAAGAACAGTTGAAATCAGGCTGTTTGTACCAGGTACTACCCTTTTCTCTCAAGCAGATGCCCCATCTTTTGAAGCTGCTGCTGATGCTGCAGTGGAGGCAATGCGACGCCAACTAAAAAAGCACAAAGAAAAACAATCGGCGCACTAAAACTTTATAACATACTAAAAAGAGAATGGCCTGCTAAGTTTTAGCAGGCCATTCTCTTTTTAGTATAAAATAGAAAAGCTTATTATCTGAATATTACTACAGGTTAAATTCAGCTTTTATTTTATCAACATAGTCTAGTTTTTCCCAGGTAAACGTCTCGAATTCTTTTACCTCTTTCTGGCCATTTCTAGATATCTCTACTTGCTTTATACCCGGTGTTCTACCCATATGACCATAGGCAGCTGTTTCAGAGAAAATAGGGTTCTGTAAACCATAACGCTGTACAATGGCATACGGGCGCATATCGAACAGCTTTGCTACTTTTTCCGCAATTTCTCCATCGCTCATTGTGTTTCCGTCAGTAGATTTAACATTAGTAGAGCCATAAGTAGTAACATACAGACCTACAGGTTTAGCCACCCCAATAGCATAAGCTACCTGTACTAGCGCCTGGTCGGCCACTCCTGCAGCTACCAGGTTTTTAGCAATATGGCGTGCTGCATAAGCTGCTGAACGATCTACTTTAGAAGAATCTTTACCAGAGAAAGCCCCTCCACCGTGTGCACCTTTACCACCATATGTATCCACAATAATTTTACGGCCTGTTAAGCCAGTATCACCGTGTGGGCCACCAATTACAAACTTACCTGTTGGGTTAATGTGATAAACGATATCATCATTAAACAGCTTCTGTATACGCTCCGGCAACTGCTTTAGCACACGCGGAATTAAAATGTTAGCAACATCTTCTGATATTTGCTGCACCATTTTCTTCTCTGCTTCATCCTTGGCTTCATTGGTATCGCTTTCAGGCATTATGAACTCATCGTGCTGTGTAGAGATTACAACAGTGTCAATTTTCTCCGGCACATGGTTATCGTTGTAGCGAATAGTTACCTGCGACTTTGCATCAGGGCGCAGGTAAGTCATCTCTTTACCTTCTTTGCGAACAGCAGCCAGCTCCTGCAACAGCAGGTGAGAAATGCTAAGTGCTAATGGCATGTAGTTGTCGGTCTCGTTGGTGGCATAGCCAAACATCATTCCCTGGTCACCTGCCCCCTGATCTTCCGGATTAGCACGCTCCACTCCCTGGTTAATGTCGCTTGACTGCTCATGTATAGCCGAGATAACACCACAGGCATCCGCATCAAATTTATACTCTGATTTGGTATAGCCTATGCGCTTGATCACATCTCGTGCAACTTTTTGCACATCTACATAGGCTTCGGTTTTCACCTCGCCACTTAACACCACTAAGCCAGTGGTTACTAACGTTTCACAAGCTACTTTAGACTGTGGGTCCTGCTTTAAGAATTCATCAAGCAGCGCATCAGAAATCTGGTCTGCAACTTTATCTGGATGTCCTTCTGATACAGACTCAGAAGTAAATAAATATGGCATTTAATAAAGGTTTAGGTACAAAGTATAAACCAGCTACACATTTTGGCAGCGGCTACAAAACTAAAAGAATTCCATCACAACTTAAAACATTATGTAAAACAGAAACCTAAATTGTAGTTTAAATCACTTCTCCCATAATACTTATGGTTAAAACATTTCTTTGTTGCACATTAAATACTTTTACTGGAATTAATTCAACAAGAAAATGCAGTACAGTTTTAGTACAAAACTTTTTAAACATGGCCGCGTTTCATAAACATTAAATTATATTATTTCCTTAACAGAATTTATGAAACAAATTATAGCTCTAATCACTCTATTAACCTTTTTAAGCGGGCGAGCTTATTGTCAGGACAACTCACCTTATAAAATTAATCCTAAAGTTGATATTCCAGTAACTGTTGCTGGTATGGGCCTTAGCTTTTACGGCATGAAAAAGATGCAAGACAAAGAGGGCCTGACGGAACAAGAGGTACTGGAGCTTGACAGAAACGATATTAATAAGTTTGACAGATTCTCTGCTGGCTACGATTCCGAATCTGCCGAAAAAATAAGCGATTTTCCTTTTTATGGTTCTTTTGCAGCCCCCTTTCTGCTGTTGTTAGATGATGAGGTGCGTGGGAATGCGGCCCAAATTGGTTTTTTATATCTGGAAACAATGGCTATTACCGGAGCTCTCTGGACTAATGCCAACGGCCATGTAGAGCGTGTTCGTCCGAACGCTTATAGCCCTGATATTGAGTTATCAGAAAAGATGAGAAGTAACACCAAGAATGCTTTTTATGGCGGACACAACTCTGCAACAGCAGCCGCCACTTTCTTTGCAGCTAAAATCTTCAACGATTTCAATCCAGACTCACCTGCGAGACCTTATGTTTGGGCAGCGGCAGCGACAGTACCTGCAGCCGTTAGTTATTTAAGGGTTAAAGCAGGTAAGCACTTCCTCAGCGATGTTATTCTAGGTTATATAGTAGGTGCCGGTACTGGTATTCTGGTACCTCAATTGCACAAGAAATCAAATAAGACCAACTTAAGTATTGTGCCAGTGTCTTCCCGAAACTACAACGGTGCTATGTTTACCTACAGCTTCTAAATACAATGAAGAAGATACTGACATGCTGGCTCTTACTTTCCTGCTTTTTGCAGCAAGCAGGCTGGTGCCAGGCCCCAGTTTCGTCCTATAAAACCAGTTGGCTTCGCGATGGAGCCATTACAGTAGCAGGTATAAGCGCCGCTGCAGTGGGTAGTAGTATACTTACAAACAAGGAAAAGCTAACGGAGGAGGACCTGGTAGGCCTGAGCAAAAATGATGTAGTCTGGTTTGATCGCTTTTCGGCAGGTAATCACAGTTCAAAGGCAGAACAAGTTAGCGATGTCTTTTTTTATGGCTCTTTTGTAACACCAATGCTGCTCCTATTTGATGATAAGATCAAACAAGATGCTCCACAGGTGTATTTACTTTATGCAGAGGCAATGTCTATCGCCGGAGGAATTTATAGCTTAACAGCCGGCCTCACAAACCGTAAAAGGCCCAATGTATATGCCGTGGATGCGCCTCTGGATGTACGACTACACAAGTACGCCAGAAACTCTTTTTATGGTGGACACACAGCTGCCACAGCTACTGCCACTTTCTTTCTGGCAAAGGTGTTTCATGATTTTAATCCAGGCTCACCAGCTGAGCCCTTTATATGGGCTGCAGCAGCCGCTGTACCTGTTACTGTTGGCTACCTGCGCATGAGAGCCGGCAAGCACTTCCTGAGCGATAACCTTGTTGGTTATGCTATTGGTGCTTCTATCGGTATTCTGGTACCTGAGCTGCATAAACGAAGCTCTAAGGTTTCACTTACGCCCGCCAGTACGGGTATGTACAATGGCATGGCGATCACATACAAATTTTAAATTTTCCAGAAGAACAGCAAAGCAAAAGAGGCTCCTTTATGAGAGCCTCTTTTGCTTTAACCTACTCCTTTAGATTTTCCTCAAAAAGTTTAAAGATTCGCTTGTACTCATCCGTCCAGCTGGATGGCTGCTCAAAACCATGATTCTCTACCGGGTATACGGCTAATTCCCAGTTGTCTTTCCCTAATTCAATCAGGCGCTGCGACAGTCTTACTATATCCTGGAAGTGTACGTTTGTATCCACCATGCCATGGCACATTAAAAGAGCGCCTTTTAAACCATCAGCATAATAAATAGGTGAACTTTTAGCATAGGCCAGGCTATCGGTTTGTGGTGTGTTTAAAATGTTAGACGTGTAGCCATGGTTATAGTGTGCCCAATCTGTAACAGAACGCAAGGCAGCTCCTGCAGCAAATATATCTGGTTCTGTAAACATGGCCATTAAAGTTATAAAGCCCCCGTAAGAGCCACCATAAATGCCTATACGCTTCGGGTCAACCTGGTATTTATCCACCAGCAGCCGGGCTCCATCTACCTGGTCGCTTAAATCCTTACCGCCCATGAATCGATAGATTCCAGTACGAACATCACGTCCGTAACCTGCGCTTCCTCTGTAGTCTACATCCAGCACCGTGTAACCATTATCTACTAAAAAATTATGAAACATGTACTCCCTGAAATAACTGCTCCACCATTTATGTGCATTCTGCAAATACCCCGCACCATGCACAAAAATAACAGCCGGCCCATTGGCCTGTGCATTTTCAGGGCGATAAAGCCGAGCATACACCTCCTGCCCATCTTTGGCATTGAAAGAAATTACCTCTGGGTCTCGCCAGTCATAAGACTTAAATTCTTCTGTAAGAGAATGCGTAACTTGTACAGGCTTCGCGTCCCTCTTATTATCCATCACAAAAAGCTCCCAAGGTTTATTACTGTAAGAGTAACGGATAGCCAGCTTTTTCTCATCAGGAGACAACTGTACTTCATGGGCGCCAGTCATTGAGGTTAGCTGCACCATTTCTCCGCCCTGCAACGGCATACGGTAAAAGTGCTGCTCCCCTGGGTGTACTTTGTTGGCTGTAAAATACCAGTTCTTCTTGTCGTCAGACATACGTACATCAGAAACTTCAAACTTGCCGCTTGTCAGGGCTTTTTTCTTTCCGCTGTTAATGTTTACTGCATACAGGTGCGAATAGCCACTTTCTTCTGATTGGAACCACACATGCTCATTGTCTGGCATCCAGCCAACGCTACCGGCACCATAAGCTATACCAGGTCCATTTATCCAGGCGTCATCATGCTGACGGTCTAATACCGTTAGCTTGCCTGTTGCAGGCTCCAGCCTCATGATCCAACGGTCTTTATTATCAGCAGAGCGCGCCACTACAACTGCACTTTTACCATTGTCTGACCAGTAAGGCCCAAAAATTGTTGTGGCACGCGCTGTCTTTTTAGCAGCCTTACTTGTTGTTCCATTGGCTGTACTAGTCTCAGCTTTTGTTTCCTGCAGATAAGCTGGCTGGTCATATATACCTTCTACATCTTTCATTGAGACAGCATAGGTCGTGTCGTGCTTTGTGTCATACACAAAGAACTCATACGATGCCTGCTCATCTCCTACTTTTGTGCGTGTATCAATGTCTTCTGTATATCCAGAGGCCGTAACAAACTCAGGCACAACAGCAATTTTCGCACTTTTAGGACGCTCAACTAAATAATACGTCACAAAACGCTCATCCGGACTTAGTACAACATTGCTTACAGATTTATCACCTGTATAAATTTCCTTTGGTCGTGCAGGTGCACCCGCTTTCTGCTGCTTTTTCTGTGCCTTCTCCTCTGTCTCACGCTCACGCACTATTTCCAGCAATGCCAGTTGTTGCTCTTCCAGCCATTTTTTCTGCAGGCTTTTAGTATCACCTTCCGCTGACTTTTTACCTTTCCTGAAATCTGTAAGCTGTGTTGTCTGTCCGTTACTGACGCTCCAGGCAAACATATTGTTGTCTTTCAGGAAAACCACTTCCTGCTCATCAAAGCTGAAAGAAGGACTACTTTCACGCTCAACCGTGTTGGTTATCTGTTGTGTTCTGCCTGACTTAATATCAAGTAAGAAGATATCGCCGTTCTTTTCATACACTTTTTGGGTTTCTTTTTTGTTGTAGCGGCCATAAGGTGATGGCAGATTACGGCGTTCCAGCGCACTTACTTTTTGGATGTTCTTACCGCCTGCTGACACACTATAAAGGGAGTCACTGCGGTTTCCATCCTGGTTCCAGTTAAAGTAAATCTTTTTGCCGTCTTCAGACCAGAAGACATTGCTGGGTGAGGTGCCAATCCATTTCGGATCGCGCATGATTTTCTCAACGCTAAGCACCATCTTTTGGTCCTGCGCCTGCAGTGCACTGCTGCAAAGCATTAGCCAACCCATGAGTGCTACAGCTCTTTTCTTGAATAACATTATTTTAGGTTTTGTAGATTAGGTAGTCACTAGTTCAGCTTCCAAATTAATCAAAAAGATAAAGGCAGCCAACTCTCTAGTAGTTGTGGCTGCCTTTACTCTCATGTTATTACTTAAGCTTATTTTTTTACAGAAAAATCCAGTGATGGATGCTGTTCCTCGTGGTTTGTCAGATCCTGGTAAAACTTTGCAAAAGCTATCAGTTGTGCCTCTCCAAAAAGTTTACCCATAAAAGTTATGGTTGTCGGCATGCCATTTTTCTGAAATCCATTTGGCACAACCACACAAGGATGCCCGGTAAGATTTGTTACCACCAGGTTGTCGCTGGCAAACGAAGGGCTAATATATACATCTACATCTTTCAGCTTTTCCTGCATTTGCTGTACTAACAGTGATCTTACACGCTGCGCTTGCAGATATTCTACGGCAGGCACAAACCTTGCTGCTCTAAACGTGTTTGGCCAAGCATTTTTATGCTGCTGCACCAGCAGGGTGTCTCGTCCACTGCGGGTTAGCTCATCAAAAGCTGCCGCTCCTTCTACAGATATAGTTAAGGTTAAATCACGCACAGGCAGATCAGGCAGTTCAACAGGCACCATCTCTATACCTGCCTTTTGTAAGGCATCAAGTGTAGCCTGATCATTTTCTTTAAAACCATAATCCCTTGCAAAATCGTTTTTCAGATAACCAACCCGTAATTTCTTTGGATTGATGTTCTGGTTGTAGTTAAATGGCGCATCGTACAGAGACAAGTCTTTGCCGTCAGGTCCATAAATGGCATTGAATACAATAGCACAATCCTCAGCAGAACGTGCAATCGGACCTATTTTATCCATAGACCAGCTCAACGCCATCGCACCATAACGACTTACTCTACCAAATGTTGGCCTTAGCCCTGTTGTACCGCAAGCTGTAGACGGAGACACAATAGAGCCTAATGTTTCTGTACCAATAGCATAAGGCAACAAGCCTGCTGCTACTGCAGAAGCAGACCCTGCAGATGAACCGCTGGATCCCTTATTGATGTCCCAAGGGGAGCGCGTTTTACCACCGTACCATACATCGCCCATAGCCAAAGCACCAAGCGTTGTTTTAGCGACCAACACACCTCCGGCATCCTGCAAACGCTGCACTACTGTAGCATCCTCATCTATTACCTGATCTTTATAGGGCATAGCTCCCCAAGTAGTTTTGTACTTTCGGGTGGATAGCAGGTCTTTTACACCAAAGGGTATACCGTGCAGCATACCTTTATACTTCCCTGCTTTTATCTCCTTGTCTGCTTGCCGTGCCTGTTGCATCGCCAGCTCTTCTGTTAAGGTTGTCACACATTCCAACGTAGGAGCATATTCTTTCAGGCGGTTCAGGTAAAATGTTGTCAGCTCTTCTGATGAAATCTGTTTTGTACGAATAAGCTCCGCTAGTTGCGGAATGGAGTAAAATGCCAGTTCATCACGATTCTTAGGCAATTTAACCTTTGCCGGACGTGCCACCTCAAAAGGAGTTCTTTCTTGCTCAAAACTATAACCTACCGGAATTGGATTGAACACTAATGCTGGCGCTACATTGTTTGGCAATGGTACTTTACGAATACGCTCATAGCCTTCTCTGACATCTTCCATTTCGGAAGTAGCAGAGTCTAACTGAGCATTAGTGAAGTTTATTCCTATTAGCTTCTGCGCCTCCTGCAGCACGGGCACTGTTATTTTATTATCGGCTATTTTAGAGATAAAGGCACCGGAGAGGAAGCAGGCCGCGCCAATTAAAGATATGTATGCTTTACTTTTTTTCATCTGAAATATAAGGTTATAACAATATTAAAAACATAAGCAATGCATCTAATTAAAAGTACAAACTTTCCAAAATCTTCTACACTACAAGAGCAATTTTGTTTAATAATGGTCACCTTCTTTTGATGCTACTTTTGTGACTTTTACATAATAGAAAAAGTCCTTGCCGGAAGGACCGGCAAGGACTTTTAATAGTAATAACGTTAATAGACTTTAAACATTATTCTGTCAATCTTACTCTTACTTGTACAGGAATAATTGTTTGATCATTATCTAAAGTAATCAAAAACATAAAAGCAATCTCGCCACCGTCTTTAACTAATTTATTATCATCAGTTTTAGCAGCTTCTTCTGTTTTAGATTTAAACTCCTCTAATGTAGTTGTAAATGTTGCAGTAGTACTATTTACTGGAATAGGAGTAGCATTATTATAACTAACAACTGCAACTTTACCAGTTTTATCAGCTACATCAGCACTTGTAACAGTACCAGCATTGATGCTTGTAGAGCCAGCCACAATTTTGGTGATTTCTTTGATAGTTCTTCCACTATTTTCTGGAATAGCAAGTGTAAATTCTATATTTCCTCCACCAGAAATAGAATGGGTTATATATGGATTAAAACCATAAGTCGTCGTTCCAGGAAATGTCACTGGAATTTCAGGTCTGTTATCACTATAAAACTCAGTATATTCATCCTTTTCACAAGATGTAAGAGCTACAGTAAATAAAAGACTAAATAATAATATGATATTTTTCATTTCTTTTAATTATAAGATTATAACTTAATCAACATCCCACCAGACAGGAACATTGGGATATATGTTGTTAGGAAAGTTAGGATTTCTAGCAACTTCCTGATTAATATATTGTGCACGAACTGGTCTCGTTCCATCAATTCCAACTGCATTTTGATGAGGAGCTAAGGTGGGATACCCTGTCCTTCTCCAGTCATTCCATTGCTCTAATCCATTTCCGTACATAGAGATATATTTCTGAGTTATAATCTGCTGTATTTTATTTTCATCAGACCCAGTCAATGTAACTACATTAGGATTATTCGTGAAGTAAATATCTATATCGGCATCAGCAATCCCAGCTGATTTCATAGAAGCACGAATCCCCTCTGCATATAAAGTTTGTGGATCGCCTGTAGTTCCTAAACGCACAGCTGCTTCTGCTAACATAAAGGCACGCTGCCAGTTTGTAATCAAACGTACCGGACCAACACCATTTTCACCTGTTACATAAGTACTAAACATTGATCTATCGGCTGCTTTAGGAGCAGTACCTGCGAACCCATTATCAATGGTAACATACTCACCTGTAGGCTTTGTCACGAATTGTGGTAAACGAGGATCATTCAGGCTTTGTAACAAAGAGACAAAACGGGTACTAATTAACTGATCTGTTGAGAATGATGAGTTATAAGTATAAGTATAAATTGGGCTTTGACTACCAACTTGACCACCAAACTTAACAGATAAATTTTGGTCATTGTTCACAATATAGCTTCCTCCTTGCACTACTTCCTCTATAACACTTCTGGCAACCTCTGGCTCCACAACACTTATCTGAGTAGCTAGTTTTAATAGCAAAGTGTTACCAGCTCTCTTCCAATCCGAAATGTCACCACCATAAACTAAATCATCATTACCTGGGTTGACAGCACTAGCTCTATCTAAATCTGCAAGGCCTTCTCTAACTAAGTCGAATAAGCTTTGAATACCTTTTTCGCTATTGCCCAAATAGATATCTCTTTGCTCATCTAAACGTGGTTGAGTATTCTCATCACCTTGCAACGCCTCTGAATATGGTACATCACCCCACACATCTGTTGCAAGAGTAAAGGTATAAGCTTTCATGATTTTAGCGATACCAACGTATGAGTACGCATTAATTTCCTCCGCTACAGAAATTAATTGATCATAATTTACCAATGCGCCGCCATAAATCTCAAATCTCCACTGATTTCCAAAATCAGCTCCATCAGTATTGTACCTATCCCATGATGCAGGGCTACCTGCAGCTCCAGCTGTTACGCTCATGATTACACTTGCAAACCTATTAAGATCATTTGCGTTGGCAAATGCTGACCCTGCTAATCCTGTCGGTAATAGAGTAGAAGGAGGAACTTCAGTTGGGTTATTTGGAGTTGCATTGATATCTAAATAATCAGAGCAAGATGTTAATGCTGTTGAAAGAGCAATAGTTACCCCAAAAACAATATTCTTCTTTATTTTTGAAAATTTCATATTTAGCTTAATTAAAAAGTCACACGAAGGTTGACACCATAATTCTTAGTAGCTGGCACACCATTTAGGTCTAAACCTTGGATATTACCGGCTCCTTGCGTATTGATTTCAGGATCGCCAGGAAAGCCTGGAGCATATAAGAACAAGTTTCTTCCGCTTACACTAACAGTAACACCACCGAAAGGAGTTCTATTAAGCATAGCTTTTGGTAAAGAATATGCCAAAGAAACCTCTCTTAATCTATAAGCAGTTGCATCAAATACTGCAGCCTCAGAAGCTAAGCCTCCTAAACCTGACCAATAAGTTTGAGCTGAAACCTGAATATTATTAGGTCTGTATGTTCCATCTCCGTTTGCAATCACTCCTGGTAAAATGCGTGGTTGATCACGATCTACGCCTGTCATTTCAACCTGCCCGCCAGAACGCATATCCACTTGAGAGAAAGAATAAAGCTGGCCACCCTTGTTGATGTCAAACAGAGCAGATAAAGCAAGTCCTTTATAATTAAATGTATTAGTAATACCAGCAATCCAATCTTTTTGTGGATTAGCAATTACTTCTCCTGCAACTCCTGGCATAAATCCACCTGTACTTGGATTAATTAACAATTCTCCTGCTTCATTTCTGGCATTTGCTGTACCAATAATTACACCATAAGGCTGGCCCACCGCTATTGATGGAGCAATTCCAATAAATGAATTACCGGTAATAGTAGAGTTTTCTACATCAGGTGCAATTTCTATAACTTTGTTACGGATTCGGGTAAAGTTTACGAGTACATCCCATGTAAAGTCACCTGTTTTAATAGGAGTACCAGACAATTGAAGCTCAATACCTTTATTCTGCATCTCTCCAACGTTTGTTGTTCTAGTGTCATATCCAGAAGAGTTAGATACTGCTACGTTGAAAATTTGATTGGTGCTTTTTGTATTAAAGTATGTAAAGTCAATTCCTAGACGGTTGTTAAAAAAGCCAAGGTTTACGCCTCCCTCATAAGAAGTAACAAACTCAGGCTTAAGATTCATTGAACCTATACGACTACCAATTTGGAAACCTGGAATACTTGTTCCACCGACAGATAGAGGAAAACTGATACTGGCTACGTTATTACCAAACCCGGCAGTTGTGAAAACTGATTGTAACAAGTATGGATCTGCATCACGACCTACTCGTGCAATGTTACCTCTTACTTTTGCATATGAAAGAATGTCAGACTGGAAGTTAAATGCTTCTGTAGGAACAAAACTTAATGCAACAGAAGGATAAAAATAAGCATTTTCGTTCGCAGGCAACGTTGAAGATTGATCAACACGGCCAGAAAGTTCTAGGAACAAATACGATTTATAATCTAAAGAAAGTTGGCCATAATGCCCAACTAAACGTCTTTGCGTATTCGACTCGTAAGAACCAGTGAATACGGATCCGTTACTAACGTTATCAAAGCCAGGAATAGTTAATGCTTCTGCTACAACTCCTGATTGTCTTGAAGTCCGCTGATTTATGTTCTGACCTAATAATAAACTAGCATTCAGGCCCTCTGTAAAGATATCATTTTTATTAGCACGAATAAGTAAATCTCCATTTAGTTCAGATCTGAAGCGCATATCCTGATCTATTTGACCTTGAGGAGCTCTTGCAGCGCCAATTCTCAATACTTGTCTTCTATTGTCTGTGTAAGTATCAGCTGTTACACGATAGCTTACATTCAACCAGTCAGTAATATCATAACCTATTGATAGGTTACCGAAAACACGGTCTACATTACTCTCGAAAAACTCGTTTTCCAAGCTCCAAAGCGGATGGTTCTGACCTGGTAGGAAGTAAATACTATTACCAGATTCATCTTTGTACGGCATCCCCATTAAATCATAGCTTCTAGGAATACGGGTAATTTGACCAAAGGCACTACCACCGTTACCCATAGTAGTATTGCGCTGAGAGGTTTTCACATACGTAATTGTACCTCCAAGTTTTATACCATTTTTCAGCTTAGAGTTACCACCTACCTGAACATTGTGACGGTTAAAATCACTTTCACGCACTATACCATCTTGTAGGGTACTTGAAATAGCTGCAGCAAAATTATTATCCTGATCTCCTCCTGCAATGTTCAATGAATTCTGCAAGATTCTTCCTGTTTGATAGAAATCTTTTATGTTATCAGGATAAGCTTGATAAGGAACAGTTTCTCCCCAGGATGTGGTAACAGTTTCATATCCTTCTGTACCAAATCTTGGCCCCCAGGAAGAAGTAGTGTTATTAACATAGTTATTTTGAGTTCCTTGTCCATACTCATTCTGGAACTCGGGCAAGTAAGCAGCTTTCTGCCAGTTAACAGAAGAGTTAAAAGTAACTTCTGTTTTACCTTTCAGTCCTTTGCCGCTCTTAGTAGTAATCACAATCACACCAGCTGATGCTCTAGATCCGTACAATACTGATGCTGCCGGGCCTTTCAATACGTTAATGGATTCAATACTTTCAGGGTTGATATCTGAAATACGACCTGATGGTTGAGAACCAAAAAGAGTATTTTGTGAGTTATCAACATCATTACTAAAAATGATACCATCTACCACAATCAGTGGCTGGTTACTACCATTGAAAGAAGTAATACCACGAATGTTGATATTTGTTGATGCACCAGGAGCGCCAGAAGAACTTGTTATGTTAACACCTGACACTTTACCTTGTAGAGCATTTAGCACATTAGGTTCTGAACGCTGAGAAACAGCTTCACCTTGAACGCTCTGAGTAGAGTAACCCAACGAACGAACATCTCTTTCAATACCCTGAGCAGTTACTACAACTTCACTTAGCTGCTTTGAGTCAATTCCTAAGGCCACATTTACTGTACTAGCATTCCCTATAGAGCGCTCAACAGTTGCATAACCAATAAAACGAAAAACTAAAGTGTTCCCGTTACTTGGAACATTAATAGCGTAAGTTCCATCGGTACTAGTAGCAGTACCAACTGAGGTTCCTTTTACTAAGACAGATACTCCAGGTAATCCCTGGCCAGTTTCTTGATCAGTTACCCTTCCGGTAACTGTTTTACTTTGCGCCCAAGTTTGTACGACAAGCGCGAGCACAAAGATGAAACTGAGTAGTAAACTCTTCTTCATATACGACTTTGTTTTGGTTGAATTGTGTAAATTTAGATTAGTTGAATTCTCAAATATAGGCACAATAACACAAATGCAAAATAAACTAAACTAAAAGTTAGTAAAATTTCATCCAATTCATGTTTTATATGGAAACCCATACCAAGAAAGACCCGTATGTTTCTTTTTTTTAATAAAAATTTACTTTTACCCCTGCATTTAAAGGCAGTCATATCAAAATCTACAACAATAATGTTTAAACACTTTACAAGTGACTTTAAATGTACCTGCTATTTTAATCCTATTTTTATTACTTTAAAACAAGGCTGTTCCATTGCATTTAAAGGCGCAAATATGTGATGAGAATAAAAGCAATGGCTACTTTATAGGCAAGATTGCGCAAGCATGATATCAAACTACTTCTTCTATAAACTGCTTCTTATACCAACTTTACATGAAGTTCATTTATGTTTCCTTCACAATTTTGCCAGTAGACCTTTATCAATAACTGATTATAGCATTATTAGATAAGCAGTTATTAACTTACAACTTATGTTATATAACAAACAGTTGTAAGTTAATTAAGCAATACAATAGAATTAAGCTTCATTGTCAGCTTATGAAACATCCATATTGCCTAGCAGTTGTAACTGTGCTTTCTCTTATTACAAAATCATCATACAGATACTGTTACTAAACTTATTTCCAGCTTTGCACTGCCAGTTTATCTCCAACCTTAACAACACCAGCACCAGCATGCACCAGGTTTTGCCCGAACATCACTTTGTTATTTACCCGACGGTAAGAGGACAATGTTTTTAAAGGTTCGGCAGCCTTCTCTCCTGTATTCTGGTTGATGGTAGTAACTACGCAACGGGCACAAGGTTTTGCCACTCTGAAAGCAATTGCACTAATGGTAAAATCAACAAAGGTATCTTCGGTGAAAGCCGTACCTCCACGAAAAACAAAATTAGGCCGGAACCTATTCATAGGCACAGGTTCTTTTAAACGGCTGTTCAAGTCTTCTAAGGAAGCCTGTCCAATCATGAGAAACGGATAGCCATCAGCAAAGCTTACAATCTCGCCTTGCTGTGCGTACTTTTGATCAACGAGGCGCTGTGTAGTAGTGGGCATGAGCACTAATCTTGCGGGCATTTGCAATGCATCAGAAAACCACTTACTGATCTCATTGCTTACTTCCAATGCCGTACATACATCGTCCCATATTGTAACAGCCACCTCTTTATCAGTATGTTCGTTACAAGGAACAAAAATTGGTTCGAGCAGACCTTGCTTGTGTGTAACAGATAAGCCATCCTCCTGCAAAGTCACCTGCAGGAGCGCCATCTGGGAGTGCTGCCGCTGTGTCAGGAAGTTGCCCTCTTTGTCTACTAGCATCCAGCGCCGGTCATAGCGCAAGCCTCTTTCTTCCACCTCTGCCTGTTGCACACTAATTCCGCCTAAGGATTTGATGGGATAAATAAATATTTCTGACAAGTATAGATCTTCCATAATACAGCATGTGTTTACTAAGCCCCAATGAACTTAGTGTTGCAGGCCGCAAATTTATAGTTAAATTGCATAGTTACAAGAACTTAAGCATAATCCTTTAAAAAGCAAATGCAAAGATTTCACACACTGTACCTGAAGTCACTCCTTCTGTTGCTGTTTTTGCTAACCAGTTTTGCCACAATCAAAGCCGGAGCAAATAATAACGAAAAAGCATTGTTATGGGAGATTTCGGGTAAAGGATTAAAACAGCCATCCTACATATTCGGCACCATACATGCCATTTGTCAGGATGAATTCACAATGCCCGAAGCTGTAAAAGCACGACTACAGCAAACAGAGCAGCTTTCTTTAGAAGTAGACATGGATGCGCCCAGTTTCATGACAGAGATGCAGCAAAGCCTGATCTTACAAAACGGCGGCAGTTTAAAAAGCTTTTTTACAGAAGAAGAGTATAAAACTCTGTCAGAATACTTTGCCAGTAACTTAGGCATCCCATTGCAGCAGGTAGATATGCTGAAGCCACTGACATTGTACTCCATGTTGTTATCGCAGCTAACAGATTGCCAGACGGTGATGCTGGAGCAGCAATTAATGGAAATGGCACATGCTCAGGGTAAAGAAATAATTGGAGTTGAAACAGTAAAAGAACAGATAGCCGCTATGGAACAAATACCAGTGCAGATACAGGTAAACATGCTCATGGAAACTGTTCGGGAAATGGATAAAGCCAAAGCAGACTATCGGGAAATGGTAGCGCTCTATCTAAATAAGGATGTGCAGGGCTTGTTTGAGGTTTCCAGGAAAGACTTTACAGCAGAAGAGTATAAAGCGTATGAAGAAGCTTTCCTGACAAGCCGAAACAAGCGCTGGATACCTGTTATAGAACGAGAAGTAAAGAGCAGGCCCACCTTTTTTGCAGTTGGTACCGGCCATTTAGCTGGTCAAAACGGATTGCTAGAATTATTGCGCAAGCAAGGTTATACAATAAAACCGGTATTGGAGTAAAAGAGGCTCTTTATCTGTAAAGAACAAAGTTGTTAGACTGGCTGCGGCTCTTTTGTTGATACTTTCTCACCTAAATTTAAAGAAGTTGGTTCTAGCCTTTTGTGCCTAATGGGCACAATTTATCAGCTTCTGATTCTCATTTAACTGTGTAAACTTTCTCAACGGCTGTAACCTCTGCCATCTGAATCCCGATAAGCTTCATCAAAAGACGCATAACTACAATAACTGTCACAGCTTCATCAGATGCGGCTTTAAGCTTAAGCTTTTTCACCAGCACTTGTATCACACTATGAGAAAAATCGTACTTTATATTGCCGCCAGCTTAGACGGTTACATCGCTCGGTCCAATGGGAACATCGATTGGCTTCATGATGAAAAATATACAATACCAGACGAGGACTTTGGCTACAGCGCCTTTATGAAAACCATTGACACAACGCTGATGGGGCATAGCACCTACAAAGAAATATTAAGCTTCGACGCTCCTTTTCCTTACCTAGACACGAAAAACTTTGTTTTCTCCAGATCGCTTAAGCAGAACACAGAAGATGTAGAGTTTATAAACAATGATGCAGCTGAATTTATAAAGCAGTTAAAGCAGCAACCTGGCAAAGATATCTGGTTAATTGGCGGCGGACAATTGAATACACTTGTACTAAACACAGGACTACTCGACAAAATTATTCTAACCTATATTCCCATTGTTCTTGGAGAGGGCATTCCAATTTTCACCAAAGGCACTAAAGAGCAAAAGCTAAAACTGAAGCAATTGGAAAGCAAGCAGTACAGCAATGGCTTTGTACAGGCTGTTTATAACATTTAGTTACTTTATTAGCCCTCTTTTCTACTCCGATATTATTCAGAAGCACGATGTGGCTTTACATTTTTTATCAAATTACATGAAAAACAGCTGACATAAGGTTTTTCCTTACCTTTGCCCACAGTAAACATGTAATTACAGCTATGCCAGCAGGTAGCAGGTATAGTTTTCATGCAATTGATTTTATTTCACATTGGATACACAGATAAAAAAACAGATTAAGGTACTGGCTATTTACCAGATTATAGGCGGCCTTTTAGGTATCGGAATCACTATTTGGGTAATGTTCCGCGGAGAAAGTATCTTAACACAACAGGTCTTACGCATTTCTCTGTTTGCAGCAGGACTATATGTGTTTTCTATCCTTTGCGGTAGAATGCTGTTCCGAAATGTACAGCGTGGCCTTATGCTTTCTATTATTAACCAGGTGCTACAGGTTGTCTATTTCACGTTCGGAGCTTACGGCTTCCAGTATGTATCCGGCCTCCGAATTGGGCTTGGCTTCGATATGATCGGCTCCTGGACTTTTAAATTCCGTATAGCTCTCTCTTCTTTTCAGTTCGACTTAGGTGCCGATACAGGTCAAAAGTTCATTGGGGTTAACCTGATAGCACTGTTCCTTATTTTCTGGATAGAAAAGATGCAGGAGAAGGTAAGGCAAAAAGCCATAAGGTAACTGTAGAAAAAGCAACAAGCCGTCACAAGTGAAGGAAGCAAGGCTTTACTTGCAGCGGTTTGATAACATTTTAGATGGTACACATAAGTTTTCCAATCAAAACCTTTGATACATCTATAACTCCCCTCTATATAACTCTGCTGGCACACCACGTACGCCAGGTTTAACGGCAAAAAGGCCTCCGCTTAAAGGATATTTTTCTAGTTGCTCTGGTGTTAGCCATTCCCGGACAGTGGTAATGTAAAGAATATCCAGGTTCTCTCCACCAAAAGCAACAGAGGTAGCTTGTAAAGCAGGTACCTCTATACGCTGCAGAATTTCTCCAGTGGCAGGATCACAACGTATAACAGCTGCGGCTCCCCATAGTGCAACCCAAAGCTTACCTTCAGCATCTATGGTCATACCATCAGGAGAACCATTTAAAGACTCTGGCACACGAACTACTACTCTCCCATTACTAAGGTCCCCTGTTTTATCATCATAATCAAATGCTTGCACAGTTAAGGTAGGCGTATCGACATAATACATTGTTTTCTTATCTGCCGACCACACAATACCATTCGAGATAGTGACCTTATCCAGTACCTGGTGAAAGCCTTTATCTTTATCCATCCGATATAGAGCTGCAGCACCCTCTTTAATGTCGTGGGCCATGGTGCCAACCCAAAACCTGCCAGCCGGATCAGCTTTACCATCGTTAAAGCGTACCATGGAATCATTTAAGGGCTGTGTAACAAGTGTAACGTCTCCTGTACTGGTGTCCATTTTACGGATGCTGTTTTGCATGGCTAGCAAAACACCACCTCCTTGTATAGGTACAATTGTACCAGCCTTCTCACCTGTTGAAAATTGGATATCTTCTTTAGTAGCAGGGTCATAAATGTGCAGCGCAGCTGCTTCTATATCTAGCCAATACAGCTTCTTTTCAGTCGGGTGCCAGATAGCGCCTTCGCCTAATCTTGCTTTAGCGTCCAAAACCAATTCGGCAGTTGTATTTTGATGTATTTTAAACGATTCCATCATAAGCAGGCACAGCAGCATGCTAAGCAGCAACACGTATTTTTTCATGATAAACAGATAAGTTTTGATGAACGGATAAAAGCATATTCTGTTTACCTCTGCATAAATAAAGCCTGCTGCACTGCCACATTTCAGCGTTCTTTAAATCTTAATACTAGCAGAAAACTGAAAAGACACTAAGCACACGTGTCTCTGTAAATTATGGCGCTTTACTTTTTCTTTTTCTTCTTCTTACGGGCCATTCCTTCTGACTCTTCTGCCTCTTTTATCAGTGCTCTCCAGTCATACTTGGCATCGGCACTGAAGTCAATAGTAGCTTCGTAGTCTTCTTTGTCCACTTCCAGAACTTTTATGTCTTTGGTCAGGTAAGTTTGTATCTCGTCCAGGATTGATTTCTCTTCAGGGCTGCAAAACGATACGGCAACACCTTTTTCAGTGCCACGGCCTGTGCGGCCTACACGGTGCACATAATTCTCAGGTTGCTCCGGCAGGTCATAGTTCACCACATACTCTACATTCGGTATATCAATACCACGTGCGCTCACATCCGTCGCAATCAACAGCTTCACTTCTCCTTTCTTGAACTTACGCATCACATCGGTCCGATCCTTCTGCTCTTTACCTCCATGAATACTCAAAGCTTGTATGCCTACCCGCTCCATAGCCTTTACTACCCGCTCGGCTCGCACCTGAGTGCGCACAAAGGCCAGTATCTTCTGGTCTAGGTGCTCCTTTACGATACGCTCCAGAAAGAAACGTTTATCATCCATGTCTATATACATTACGGAGTGATCTACGTTCTTCGAAACCGGGTCTTTTGGCGATATCTGTATGCGAACGGGCTTATTAACAAGCGAGTAAGCAAGGTCCTTGATCGTCTCATTTATGGTAGCTGAAAAGAACAGCGTCTGGCGCTGGCGCGGAAGTTTAGCAATCAACTGCCTGATATCATGTATAAAGCCCAGGTCCAGCATGTGGTCAGCCTCATCCAGCACCAGCACCTCTACACGATGCAGTTGAATGTAGCCCTGGCTTACCAGGTCAAAAAGACGTCCCGGCGTAGCTACCAGTATATCAATACCATCTTCTAACTTGGCAATTTGTGGGCCCTGCTCTACACCACCAAATACACAGAAGGTCTTTACACGGGTGTGGCGACCGATCTGCTCAAAGACCTCAGTTATCTGCAATGCCAATTCACGCGTCGGAACCATTACTACGCATTTAATGCCATCTTCACGCTTCCGGTTCTTACGGAACTGCAACATGTCCAATATCGGAATAGCGAAAGCTGCTGTCTTACCTGTACCTGTCTGTGCAATAGCCAATACATCCTCCCCTTTCAGTATGGGTGGTATAGCTTTATATTGGATATCAGTTGGTTTTATAAAACCCAGCTTGCTTAAGCTTTTCTTTATTTCGTCGGAAATGCGGTAATCTTCAAACTTCATGGTGATGTGAATTATGCTATGCTCCTGTCTCTTAATACGTACGGCAAAAGCGAATTGCAAAGGTAGGGTTAATTGTTTAATCTCTTTCAGATTAATCCCATTCAGCTATATCAACAGAACACCTGTTTTTTAAGTTGATGCTGAAGCTTTCTGCTGCTTTATGTTACCTAGCCTTTCTTATTCTTTATAAAAAAATAATAGCTTTAGAAACTTTTTTAATAGTATTACTATTATAGTCAAAAGTTACAATATCTTTGCTGCAATCAAGCAGCTAAAGAGAACGTAATCAAAATAAAAGAACTTTATATATAAATGGCCACAAGCATATACATTAGCCTGCACCATAAATCATACTTACGTGAGCCAGAGAGCACAGAGCTAGGCAGAAAAATCATTACAGAAAGTATCATTATGATTGATGCACTAGGGTTTGAACAGTTTACCTTTAAGAAGTTGGCAGCTGAAATAGGCTCTACAGAAGCCTCCATCTATCGTTACTTCGAAAATAAGCACAAGCTGCTGGTATACCTGGTATCCTGGTACTGGGCCTGGGTCGACTATACTGTTACTTATCAGACACACAATATTCCAGACCCACGCCAGCGCCTGTGCAAGGCTATAGAGGTGCTGACCAAAGCAGGTCAGGATGATGACCCCAATGTGGCTTATATAGATGAGCGTATCCTGTACCGCGTTGTTGTGGCGGAGTCAGCAAAAGTCTACCACACCAAAGAAGTGGATACAGAAAACAAGGAAGGTTATTTTCTGGAGATCAAGCGACTTTGCCATCATCTGGCACAGATGATACTGGAAATAAATCCAGCATATCCTTACCCACATGCACTCATCAGCACGGTAATGGATGCAGCGCACCAGCAACTATACTTTGCCAAGCACCTGCCATCACTTACAGAAATAAAAAGCACGACACGTACAGCAGAGGAGACTACTCAGTTCCTAAAGCACCTGCTCTTCTCTGCCATCGACAGTAAAGAACAATATAGCAAGTAGAGTTACTATGGCTAATACTAACACACAAAAACATGCAACTCCCATGCAACGCTTCCTGAGCCTGCTGGCCCTGGAGAAAAGGGAAATAGCTTATCTTTATATTTATGCAATAGCTGCTGGCCTTATTATCCTGGCACTGCCATTGGGTATACAAAGCATTATTGGGTTTGTGTCCAGCGGGCAAATTCCGGTGTCGGTGGTGGTGCTGATAGGGCTGATCATACTGGCCCTGCTGATAGTAGGCGGACTGCAGGTAATGCAACTGTGGCTGGTAGAATACCTACAGCAACGCATTTTTGCCCGAACAGCTTTTGATTTCACTCACCGCATACCGCGCTTGCAGGCAGAAAGCCTGAACAAGCACTACCCGCCAGAGCTGATGAACCGCTTCTTCGATGTGGTGTCGCTGCAAAAAGGGCTCGCCGGTATATTACTGGATTTCTCTACTGCCGTTATCCAGATCATATTCGGTTTAATACTACTGTCGCTTTACCATTATTATTTTATCTTTTTGGGAATAATTCTGGTGGTGGTGCTGATTTCCATTATTCGGTGGACTGGCAAAAAAGGCATAGACACAAGCCTGACAGAGTCGAAATATAAATATAAGCTGGTAGCATGGCTGGAAGAAATGGCCCGCTCCCTGAGCACTTTTAAACTGGTAGGCCACACGAACCTTCCTATGGAACGCACCGCTGGTTATGTAAATAATTACCTGAAAGTGCGAAAAGAACACTTCAGCGTTCTGATGACCCAGTACCTGAGTTTTATAGGATTCAAAACCATTATCACCGGCAGTTTACTTGTGTTAGGTTGTATTCTGGTGGTACAACGGGAGATCAACATCGGGCAATTCGTTGCTTCTGAAATCATTATTATCCTGATTATGAATGCGGTTGAAAAAGTTATTTTAAAACTGGATACGGTGTATGATGTGCTAACTAGCCTGGACAAGCTGGGGCATGTAACAGACTTGCCAACCGAAGAAGTAAAGGGCATTAAACTGGAGGAACTGTCTCTTGACAGCGGGTTGGGCTTACAGGTAAAAAATCTTAGTTACCACTATCCTGATGCTCTTAAGTCAACTCTCGAAAACATCAGCTTCAACATAAAGCCATCGGAGCGCATTTGCCTGGCAGGCTACAACAACTCAGGCAAAAGCACACTTATTAGCTTGTTGCTGGGTCTTTATCCATCATACGAAGGCAGTATTGTTTACAGTGGTGTGTCACTTCGTGACCTGCACATTGGGAACCTGCGCAGCCTTATTGGTGATAATATGTCGAAGGAACAGGTTTTTGACGGAACACTTTTAGAAAACATTACCCTGGGCCAGAACCTGCCCCTACAGGATGTACTGTGGGCAGCAGACCTTGTAGGCCTCAATGACTTTGTACACGAACTTCCGGAAGGGTTACAGTCTTACCTTGTAGGGGGAAGTCAGCGTTTACCAGGCAGTATTGCCCGCAAAATAGTGATGGCACGCGGCTTGGTGCGACGCCCTAAGCTGCTCATTATTGATGATTTCTGGGTAGGCATGAGTAAAAGAGAAAAAATGCAGCTGATGCGCGTGCTCACCAGCCAGCAGTTTAACTGGACCATGATTATTGTATCGAACGACCTGGATGTAATGGAGCTTTGCGATCACACTCTGTTACTGCAAAACGGGAAGCTTGTGGCCTCCGGCAGTTATGAGCAGATCACTCAGCACGAGCTATTAAAAGAACTAACAGAAGTAACAGCATAAGAAGCGATGGCTAAGATAGTAGAAGAAACAGGTTATACTGACCACATACAGTCAGAGGCCATGAAGCAGGTACAGACACCTCGTCAGGGCCGCATCCTCACTTACTGGATCGGGGGTATCTTTCTGATAATAGTGCTGTGCCTTTTTTTACCCTGGACTCAGAATATCAGTTCCATGGGTACACTTACTGCACTTACTCCACAAGACAGGCCACAGACAATTGAAGCTATTATACCAGGCCGTATTGAGCAGTGGTATATTATGGAAGGAACTTTTGTAAACAAAGGCGATACCATTGCCAGCCTATCAGAGATAAAAGAAAAATACATGGACCCCAACCTGCTTACTAATCTTAACGAGCAGCTGGAGGCGAAGCAGGGCTCTGCCGTGGCAACAGGAGCTAAAGCTTTAGCTATGCAGGAACAAATAAAAGCATTACGTGAGGGCCTTAGGTTCAGCTTACAGAAAGCCCGTAATAAGGTAGAGCAAACACGTCTTAAAATGCAGAGTGACAGTATGGATGTGGTAGCGCAACGAACAAACCTTGCTATTGCCGAAGCGCAGTTTACCCGCCAGGAGAATCTGTACAATCAGGGGCTGAAGTCGTTAACTGAGCTAGAGGCCCGCCGCCTGAAGTTACAGGAAGCACAGGCAAAGCTATTATCTGTGATAAATAAATATGATGCCTCTCGCGCAGAACTGCAGAATGCCCGAACCGAACTTAACTCTCTGCAGGCAGAGTATGCTGATAAAATTGCAAAGGCAGAGGCAGAGCTTAGCTCTACCAGGTCCTACATATTAGGTACTCAGGCAGAGGTGGCGAAACTACAAAGCGAATATAACAGCACACAGGTCAGAAGCCGATACTATTATGTAGTAGCACCTCAGGACGGTTACTTGGTAAGAACATTAAAGGCAGGTATAGGCGAAACAGTAAAAGAAAGCGAGGCACTGGCGACTATTATGCCACACGACCCGCAGCTGGCAGCCGAGCTGTATGTAGATGCCCTGGACCTTCCACTAATAAAGCCCGGGGATGATATACGTCTGCAGTTTGAGGGCTGGCCTGCCCTGGTATTTTCAGGTTGGCCGGGTGCCAGCTTTGGTACCTTTGGCGGCACTGTAGCTGTAATTGATAACACGGGCACCAACGGACAGTACCGCCTGCTGGTAGTGCAGGACCCAGAGCACGAGGAATGGCCGGGTGCATTGCGTGTCGGTTCAGGTGTGCAGGGCTGGGCCATGTTGAACACTGTGCCGATCTGGTACGAGATATGGCGCCAGTTAAACAACTTCCCGGCTGACTATACAGGAGATGCACAGGCAGGGGAAAAACAAAATAAAAAGACAGCAAAGGCTAAATAATACAAGCTGAAGCATGACACTTAAAAACATATACAGTAAACTGTTAATGGTATTGATGCTGATGGTATTTGGCATACCTGCTACAAAGGCACAGGTACAGGATTCAGCACAGGTGCTTACGTTACATGACTTTCACCAACTCATACTCCAGTACCACCCGGTTGCATCTCAGGCAGCTTTGCTTACCGAACAGGCACGCCAGGAGCTACGGATGGCACGCGGCACACTCGATCCTGTTATCAGCAGTAAGCTATATCGCAAAGAGTATAACGGCAAAGAATATTATACCCTTTGGAATAACACCCTACGCATCCCTACCTGGTTCGGACCAGAACTGATAGCCGGTTACGACCAGACACAGGGGCAGTATCTGAACCCGGAAGCCACCACGCCTGACAAAGGTTTGAGCTATGCCGGTATTTCTGTGCCACTAGGTCAGGGATTGTTTATAGATGAGCGGCGTGCAACTATACGGCAGGCAAATCTTATGCAGGGTATAGCCGAAGCAGAGCGTGTAAAACTCATCAACAAATTGCTCCTGCAGGCCACCAAGGATTACTGGGACTGGTTGCTGTACTACCGCGAAATGCAACTGTACCAGGAATCACTGGAGCTGGCTGATTTCAGGCTGAAGGCAGTAAAGGCACGTGTACAGGAAGGAGACCTGGCTGCCATTGACACTGTAGAGGCACTCATAGCAGTACAGGACAGGCAGGTAATGTTACAGCAAGCTCAGCTGGCTTATAATAATGCCAGGTTAATGGTGGCTACGCACCTTTGGGCAGAGGATCAGGTACCATTGGAATTAAAGGAACAAACTGTACCAGCTTTGATCGGCAGCGAACTTACTTCACTACCACAGGACTCGGTACAACAACTTTTAGCAATAGCCAAAGCAAACCACCCTGACCTGCGTAAACTGAACCTAAAAGGACAACAGCTAGAGGTAGAGCAGCGTTACGCAGCCGATAAGCTAAAACCAAAACTAAATGTAGAGTATAATGTGCTGCAAAGTGATTTTTACCTAGATACCGATATACTGGAACGTCAGCATCTGGGCGCTAACTACAAGCTAGGTGTAAGCTTTAGCCTGCCTTTGTTTTTACGGGAGGAGCGGGGAAAACTACAGCTGACTAAAGCCAAGCGACAAGTAAACAACCTGGAACAGAAACAAGCTGTCCGCGAAATAGAGAATAACCTTTTAGCTGCCTTTAACGAGTGGCAGGCACTGGAAGAACAGATCAGGCTACAGGAGAAGATGGTAAAAAACGCTGATATACTCCGAAATGGAGAAGTTATTCGTTTTCAAAACGGGGAAAGTTCTCTGTTCCTGGTAAACTCCCGGGAGGTAAAACTGATGGAGTCACAGCTGAAGCTATATGCGCTCAAGGCGAAGTATGCTAAAGCTAAAACCCTCCTTTATTGGTCGGCAGGAAGAATTGAAGTAAATTAAAGAAACAAAGTTTAAAGAGCCGTTGTGATTAGTACAGCGGCTCTTCCTCTTTACTATTCCTGAAACAATAGCTCTAGCTTTAAAACCATTTTCTTATAGGAAGAGTAACTAACTATTTCTCCTAAACCACTGCTGCATCACGGTACTCAGCTTTACCAACTCCTGCCCTCCTGTTCCAAAGCTATCGTAAGCAAACTTCACAATTATGCCAGATACTACTATCAGGAACAACACCCTAACAAAGGCTGTACCACGCTTAAGGGCTGTTCGTGTACCAACTTGTGAACCAATAATACTACAAATAGCCATCGGGATAGCTACCTCATACAGAATATAGCCTTTCCATCCAAAATAAAGCAAAGCAGAAAGGTTTGTAGCAAAATTCACCACTTTTGCCGCCGCAGAGGCAGCCAGAAAGTTAAACCCGAAAATGCCGATAAAGATAAAAATCAGAAAACTGCCTGTACCTGGGCCAAAAAAACCATCGTAAAACCCGATAGCCATACCAACCAGCACACCGTACAGCTTCTCTTTCTCATCGGAAAGTTTAGGTGCATGCAGCGCCCCAAAATCTTTTTTCTTGAAAGTATATACAGCCACTAAAATCAGCAGTAAGAAAATGAGCGGTTTCAGCAATCCGCTGTTAATGTGCGCTACTGCTCTTGCTCCCAAAAAAGAAAAAACAAAAGCTACAGCCGCCGCAGGAAGAATAGCCAAGTAACTAATTTTTACGCTACGCACATAGCGGATCATGGCAGCTGTGGTGCCCGCCATAGATGACACCTTACCTGTGCCCAAAACAGTAGGCACCGGCACTCCAGACAAGAACACGAGCAGGGCAGGCAGCTGAATCAGACCTCCACCCCCTACCACCGAGTCTATAAAGCCTGCTAAAAACGCAAACAGGCACAGGTAAAATACTTCCATTATCTGACTATGATAATCAATGAATTGCTCCTCTGTTGTAAAGGCCGCACAAGATAAGACATTGCCGGTAAAATTTAACAGGGGCTGTATCTATTATTAGTCCAATAAACTATAGAGGTACAGTACCCGTCTATTATCTCCATAGCCGCACTTAAATGGCACTTCTTATTCCTGAATGATGTTTATAGACCACATAAAACTATATCTCATCAGCGTGATAAAGTCATTTTTAATAAAAAGCATTTTACTAGGCTTCCTTTTTCTGAACCTTAGCTGCCAGACTGACGCAGTCAGTCCGATTGTACAGCCGGAAGTGGTAGAGGGGAACGAGCATTTTGTATCGTCGGAGCTTCTGACAACAGTGCCACAAAATATACTGGAATCTTATGCTTCATCGAAGGGCTATGCCTCGTATGCCAGCCAGGTAAAGTACGATGTGTCAGTTTATAAAATGATTTATAATACCACATATCAGGGTAAACAGATAAAAGCTTCTGGTCTGGTATGCGTACCAGTAGGCATGAACGCGCCTGCCTCTGTCATCAGCGCACAACATGGCACAATCTTTCGTGATAGTGACGCGCCCACTGGTTTTGCAGAACTTTCAGGTTTTGAAGCTTTTGCTGCAGCTGGCTATGTCACGCTTATTCCAGACTACATAGGCTTCGGTGAATCAAAAGACATTTTCCACCCTTACTACGACTGGAAACATGCTGCTTTAACCGTGGTAGATATGATAAAGGCAGGAAAATACTTCTATCAAAAAGAAGCTATTCCAGTAAATAACAAGCTATTTTTGGTGGGTTATTCTGAAGGTGGCTTTGTAACTTTAGCGGCGCAGAAAGAAATTGAGAAAAACCCAGGGCATGGCCTTAAAGTAACGGCCTCCGCTGCCGGAGCAGGTGGTTACGATTTAGTTTCTATGCTAGGAAATGTGAAAGCAGGGCAAGCCTATCCTTACCCAGCCTACCTGGCTTATGTGCTACAGTCTTACCTTTACACCAACAGCTGGCAAAGGCCTCTTACTGATTTCTTTCAGGAACCGTACGCCTCCAAGCTGCCTCAGCTTTTTGATGGCACAAAAGGTGGCAGCGCCATTAACAGAGAGCTTATCACAGACCCAGCAGCACTGTTTGCGCCGGATTTTTTTAAAGCTCTGCAGGACGATAGCCAAGAGCAGGCCCTGAAACAGGCGCTGTATGAAAATAGCTTGGCTACAGACTGGGCGCCACAAAGCCCTACACGCCTTTACCATGGCACAGCAGACGTTATTGTACCTTTTGAAAATTCGCAGCGCACTTACAACACATTTGTGGCACAGGGTGCAAAGCAACTGGAGTTTTTCCCTATAGAGGGTAAATCACATAGCACAGCTTTTGTACCTATGTTAGACTCCGTAGTGCCCTGGGTTCAATTGTTCGAAAAAGTTGATTAGGCTTGTTTGAAGGGAGGAATTCACAACCTACCTCCCACTACCACCTTCTCCTTATACACACTCATCTGCCCATTTAAATCGAACAACTCAATGTATAGCAGGTAGTAACCTATGGCTGCTTTGGTTCCATCCTGCCGTAAGCCATCCCACTGAAAGAAGCCATCGGAAGCTAATAATTCATTTCGGGCCAGCTTCCGTACCTCTCGTCCCTGTGTATCGAAAATAGTGATGTTGGCAACGAGGCCTGCCTGGCTGCTACTGTAGTTAATCGTGGTAAAATCTTCATAACCATCAGCATCAGGTGAGAAAACTTTAGGCGCCACCTGAAACTTCTGCTGTGCCTGAATGTTCTCCTGAGACTGAGAGTTACGATAGCCGGGTGTAGCGTAGCCAACCGTACTGGCCGCTGAGTGAAAATTACTGGCTGTTGTCGCTCCTTCTGGTCTTATCCGCTCCAGCGATACACCATTCACATCATCAATTAACTCAAAATGCATATCCTCATCATAGCTGAAACGGTCGGCAGCAAGGCCATCAGGTTGCAAGACTACTACCGCTCCTGCTGCATCAGGGTACGAAGGCAGACTACTCATGCTTAAGAAGACTTCTTTTCTGGCAGCAGGATAGTTCATTTTCACATTTTCAGGACTAGAGGTAAGTAAAACATACTGCCCCGGCTCCAGCACATAATTGGCTGTGGCAACACTGCGCATATCAGCAATGCTATCATTGCTGATGTTAGCCAGTTGCCAGTTCTTCATATCTATGTATTTGTCGCTACGGTTAACCAGTTCAACAAAGTCTGCTCCGTTTGGCCTTGGGTTGAACAGCACTTCATTTATCACCACGTCGCCGGGTTCAGGGGCTGAAGGTAAAGCAAACGTAGCCTCTAAAGCCCCACTTAAATTACCAGTACAATCAGTTAAACCTGTAGCCACCAATGTATACTGTCGCCGTTCCTGCAGTTGCTCAGACAGTTGCAACGTTATCTCTGTAAATAAAGGCGCTTGTACCTCCACATTTATAATACTGACAGCTGGATCAATTTTATAATGAGTGACATTGGCAGCCTGCACGCTATCCAGTGGTTCGTTAAAGTGCAGGAGTAGTCTATCAGGAGCAATGGCAACAGTACTTAGCAGGACAGGAGCTGTGTTATCAGGATTAGAGGTAGCTACAGAATTGGCTTGGGCAGGTGTACCACCACGCGGGTCTACAGAGGCTGCCCAGTTTTCAACACCGGCACAGGGGTTGCTAACATCAATCATTTCCAGGCTCCAGCCGCCGTTGCTTTTACTGTTATTTTTGTACCAGGTGTCGCTATAACTGACAGCGTAAATAAGGCTTCCATTTGGCTGGCGCAGTTGTAGTAGTTCTCTGCTGTTATTCAGGCTCGGGAAGTTGCTGATGCCGATCACTCTGCCAAACTGACTAAAGTCTGCCACCTGGCTGTTAGGAACAACCACGGCATACTCTCCAGGCTGCAATTGCACATTGGGTAAGGTGGTAGTAGCCGTAGCATCGGAGTAATGGATTCCCTGCAAGGTAAGCACTTTGTTTGTTGGGTTGTATAACTCGATGTACTCCTGTGGTGGCAATCCTACAGCAGGGGCTTCACGAGCCATAATTTCTGTTACCAGCAACTCATTATAACCTGGCAAAACAGCAGGTGGCGAAAAGGTAAAAGCTACTTCAACCGGAAATGGCAAAGCATTCCCGTAAATATCTGACAAACTGGCTATGGTTAATCTGTTATTACCTGTGTTAAAGTTCTGGCTGAATACCAGCCTTACTGTTTCGGGCTCCAACAGTTCTGCTATAACTGGCTTTGCGCCTCCATTAAGTGTGTAATTTGTTTCTTGCTGAGCTGTTTCCTCCTGAAGTGGCCCATGGAAGCGCAAAGTCAGTTCCTGCTGCGAAACAGTTTGAGGCTCTTCTGGTACTGGCGGTTCTGTGTCCGTAATCGTAAAGTCATCGAAGTAAAAGTGCTGGTTGTTGGCTGAAGAATAGTGCAGTAACAAACCGAAATAACCGGAACGTTTATAAGTAGCATCGGTAGTGGCGCCTTGGTTTACAAAGCTGTCTCCTGTTCCGGTCATATCAGTTGCCAACTCCCACACATAATCTTCACTGCGCGTTACTCGCACCCGGACTCCATTGTTACTACTGCCAGTAGTTTGGTCTTCTCCGTTGATGATGTTCACTGCTGTTTTTCCTGCATCTTTTCTGAAGAGGCTAACTTCATCTGCGGTGCCTCCTATTCGAACAAAATAACCACTGGTATTGGTGTTATGAAGATCTTCTGCATCAGAAACAAGAAAGACATCGACGTAGTTTCTGGCGGAGGTCGCCAGCTTTAGGTTTGCCCAGAACTCCCAAGTAGTGCCAGCTACAGCTTGGCAAGGTGTCGCCAGTTGTAAGATAGTACCTGTTACGGCAGGTCCGTTGCTTTGCAGTTGGTTTTGCTGATTTACAATAAAGCCATCGGTATTGCCTACCCAGGAGGGGCTTTGTGTAAAGTTACCGTCGGAAAAGGATTCGTTAAGCTGGGCTTGCGTGAGGAGCGGAAGTAGCAGAAATATAGCGAGTAAAGTTTGTTTCATGTGCAGATTTTTGAATAAAACTTATTTACTTTGCAGTCGCGTGAGGGATAGAGCCGGCACCCCGCAGCCTGTCAGGGCGAGGAGTACAGGCGAAAGCCTGACCTACTTGCGCAGCAAAAGGACACGCCCAAAAGCCTTAAACCCAGTACGCACCACAACTGCCCCTAAGCATCTGTGGAAAATGTGCTGTAGCTCCTGCAATTTTAGTTTAAACACTGATATTGTAGAACTTTACGGAAACTAAGTAACTTTTGGATAAATACTGCAGCTTTACAAGCTGTATTCGTGCGTTGGTAAGTTTATCAGGACCAGTAAAGTACACAAAGAAATTAATAGATTAACCATTTATCAATTTATACCTTTAAACATGAAAGTAGCAGTTGTAGGCGCCACAGGACTGGTTGGCGGCGAAATTTTGAAAGTGCTGGCGGAGCGTGACTTCCCGGTATCAGAATTATTGTTGGTTGCTTCAGAGAAGTCTGTTGGTAAACAGATGGAGTTTAAAGGTAAACAGATAAAGGTTATTGGGGTTGAGGATGCAATTGCAGCCACCCCGCAAATTGCGATATTCTCTGCTGGTGGAAGCACTTCTTTAGAACTGGCTCCAAGGTTCGCAGAAGTTGGCACCGTAGTAGTAGACAACTCATCTGCCTGGCGTATGGACCCAACAAAAAAACTGGTAGTGCCGGAGATTAATGCAAAAGAACTGACAAAAGAGGATAAGATTATAGCTAACCCGAACTGCTCTACCATACAAATGGTGGTGGCATTGAACAAGCTGCACGAAGAGCTGAAAATGAAGCGTGTTGTGGTGAGCACTTACCAGTCTGTAACAGGTACCGGAAAGAAAGCTGTTGACCAGTTGATGAACGAACGTGCTGGTAAAGAAGAAGGCGAAAAAGCTTATCCGTACACAATAGACCTAAACGTATTGCCACACATTGATGTGTTCCAGGATAATGGGTATACCAAAGAGGAGATGAAGATGATCCTGGAGACAAAGAAGATTATGGGCGATGACTCAATTCGGGTTACTGCTACAGCGGTGCGTATACCAGTAATGGGCGGGCACTCTGAGGCTGTAAACGTGGAGTTTGAGAAAGACTTTACACTGGATGATATTTACCGTATTTTAGGCGAAACTGAAGGTGTGGTTGTAGTCGACGATGTAAAGAATCTGCAATACCCAATGCCGAAAGATGCGCATGGCAAAGATGAAGTATTTGTTGGCCGTGTACGTTTAGATGAAACGCAGCCGCGCACCGTGAACATGTGGATTGTAGCAGATAACCTGCGCAAAGGTGCTGCTACTAATGCGGTGCAGATTGCGGAGTACCTGATGAAGAACGAACTAGTATAGTTAGTTTCCAATATAAGCATCAAAATTTTATGAAACATATCCACCGTTGTTGGTCATGAGGTTCAACAACGGTGGTCCGAAAAAACAAAGAAGCTGCTCTGGTAACGGAGCAGCTTCTTTGTTTTTTCGGAGGCTGCATCTTCTGCAAAAAACTAATTTACTATCTTACCTTTAACTTGATATATCTATTAGTTTTGTTACTGAATTTCCAACTGGTGCAAACTAAGCAACAGTAGAAAACAACTCTGTACTACTGAACTAGCTTATCCTACATGAAAGTCATCTACAAGATCACCTATCCTAATGACAAGATCTACATTGGCAAAGATTTGACAGATACTTTAAACTACTTCGGGAGTGCTAATAGTAAACTAATAGAAAAAGATTTCACAAGAGATCAACAACGCAATTTTACCATCAGAAAAGAGATTCTATGGGAGTCAGAAACTGCCTCTGATAAAGAAGTAAATCAAAAAGAGATTGAGTTTATCAACAATTACAAATCTAACAATCCTGCTGTAGGGTACAATCAGTGGCCTAAGTTCAGGCAGCAGCTATAAAAAACTTTTTACTCCTCCGCTACTGCCTCCGGGCAGTCCTGGCCCATCATTCCGCTTAAGTTTTCCACACATGTTACCGGGATAAAAGGGTAAATCACATTATTCTGGTTGCAGTACCTGAACGTGGCAAAGCGGGAGCGACTGCGCGGGTAAACCCACCTGTCTTCGTTGCAGCCATAAACCATCAAAGGGAAATCATCAAACTTATAATCTGTGTACGTTACCACTTGTCCTTCATTCACGAACAGTAGGCGGCGGTGAAGGTCCGGCACAACAGGTCCGTCCCACTTAAAGCCGATCTGGTCGCTGATAGACCTTTTATCTTCTCCGGCATCAAAGAAATAAAGTGTTTCCCACTCAAAATCAGTCAGACTGTCCATGTCAACAACATGAAAATCATTACCTACGGCATTCTCTTCTTCAACAGCAGCCTGCAGCTTTTCTAGCAATTCATTGTTGTTGTCTGAACAGCTTCCTAAAAACAGAAAAATAATTATCAGTAGAAATGGTATTACTAATTTATGCATTACATCTTTATTATTTGGCTGAATTTACACTTTTAAGCAAAGCCCTACAAGCTTCTACCTTTTTGCTTATCAACATTATTGAACTCAAGCAGAGAGGAAAAGTTGTAAACAGCCTGTATAAGTCTGTTTACCCTCATGCTGCCTGATTACGTTTGTAATCCAAACGGTTAAAAATAAAACGAATGTTAGTATTTAAAGCAGCATTTATTCAGCAAAACTCTTAATTTAACAGTTATACAACTTTATAACTATCTAAGGCTTGAACATTATTGATAAACAGATACTTTACTATGAAAAGATTCCTTTGCTTTCTCACTTTATTTATTGCTTTTAATGTAACCCTTAAGGCACAGTCTAAAGATGAAAAAGACGTTGCCTCAGCTGTTGAAAAGCTAAAAGCAGCCATGGTTGATGGCGACAGGCAGGCACTCACAAACATAGCAGCAGCTGAACTGACTTATGGGCACTCCAGCGGAAAAATTGAAGATAAGGCAACATTTGTTGAAAGCATCGTTAGTGGTAAATCAGACTTTGTTACCATCGATTTAACAGATCAAACTATAAAGGTGTCAGGTAACACAGCTATTGTGCGGCACAGCCTTTCTGCAGAAACAAACGACAGCGGTAATCCTGGTTCTGTAAAGCTTGGCGTTTTGTTAGTATGGCAAAAACAGCAGGGCCAATGGAAACTACTTGCCCGGCAGGCTTATAAAATTTAATATAGCTAGCTCTGCACGAATACTATTAGCTAAGAAGCATCCGTACAACCTGTTCTGATGCTTCTTAATAACTATGCAAATTCCAGAAAATTAAAAGTCCACCCGGTACAGGTCTTCCATCTGGCTCTGTGTGATAAATTTTGGCATGAGGCGAAACAGAGCATTACGCACGCTGCCTAACATAGAGCTCTGCCACTGCGACACCTCTCCTAAAAGCCTCGACAGGCGTATAACTTTCGCTGTGCGTGCTATTCTTCGATGTTCGTAATTCGCAAGTGCTACTGCCAAAACAGGTTCCCGCTTCAGGCACTGCCCCAGCACAACGGCATCTTCTATAGCCTGGCAGGCCCCCTGCCCCATATTAGGTGTAGTGGCATGGGCAGCATCGCCGAGCAATACTACCCGCCCAAACACAAATTGCTTCAGCGGCTTAAGATCGGCAATATCATTCCAGATAAGCTGCTCCGGTTTGGCTGCAGCAATTACCTCCTGTACAGGAGGATGCACACTGGCAAAGTGCATAGACAGTTCAGCGGGTGTCATCTGTTGCATTTGCTCGTTACGCTCTGGAGCATTCATGCACACGTACCAGTATATTTTACCATCCTGTAAGGGCGCTATGCCTATGCGCCCCTGTGGTGCCCAGGTTTCTGCAGATATCATGGAATTTATAGCAACACCAGGGTTATCAATCACAGCACGCCAGCAGGTATAGCCGGCATAGCGTGGCTGGCTCTGCGGCAACAACTGTTGGCGTACCACAGAGTTTATACCATCGGCGGCAATAAGCAAGTCAGCTGTAGCATGCGTACCATCGGTGAAGGAAACCTGTACCTGATCTCCCTCCTGGCTTACACCTTGGCAACGTTTGCCCAACACCAGTGAACCAGGCTGCAGGTGGTTGTACAGCACTTCGTGCAGATCTGCTCTATGAATCACAAAGTTATTAATGCCATACTTTTGGCTCAGAGCCTTTGTATCAAAGTTACTGATGACTTTATCTTTTTCATCAAAAGTAACCAATGCTGTTAGTTGCTTCCCTCTGCTTATAACTTCTTCGGCAACTCCTAATCGCTCCAGCCCCTGAATAGCATTAGCCGCGAGGCCTACACCTGCCCCTACAGGTTTCAGTTCTGTTGCTGCCTCATATACAGCAGCTTCTATTCCGATCTCCTGAAGCGCAATGGCAGTACATAAGCCTCCTATTCCTCCACCTACAATAATAACTTTCATAATCTACAGGACACGCTTTTATTGCAACAATGTCGAACATATAAATTTTAGCCCAATCAGCTCTTATGTTAACGAAGTACCAAAGCAAAAAAGCAACCTAAGCCTGAGCTCATGCTGCTTTTTATAATCTCTATATCTTCAATGATAGCTCTTTAAGCTCAAACACTTACTTCGCTTTCTTTATGATGCCGACCGAACACCTTAGCAATCCATTTTGGCAGAAAGACAGAACCCAGCACCAGGTAAGGATAATAAGTTATCAGGCGATACAGCACGACCACAATGGTACTAAAACCTCCCAGAAACAAACCAAAGAAGCTGGGGAAGGCCATTTCTACGATACCGGCACCTCCTGGTGTAACAGCTATCAGCATCACGATCCAGAAAATAAGGTTACGGGAAATAATAAGCATATGCTCACTAAGTGTTACATCTGTAAAAGCTGCTATCAGGCAGTTTAGAAGAAAATAACGGGCACTCCACACAAATATAGTAGACACAACAGCCTTTGCCCAATAGTTAAAATTATTGCCTTTCAGCTGCTGCGATGCCCACATAATTTCATTCCCATGCTGAAAAGCATTTACCCGCCATTTACGCAGAAAACGTATGGATGTAACCTTCAACAACAGCCACTTAAACGCTCTGGGGTTCATAAAGAGCGCATAAATCATGATAAAGGTATAGATAGCAATAAGGCCGTAGCTAATGTAGAAAGCCGTTTGTAGCTTGGAAACATCGGACGGTTCGAGGTTAAAAGTGGGGAACACCTGCCCCTGCGAGACAAGCAGCGCAATAGGTGCAGCCACAATAAAGAACATGTTATCCAGCACTGCCGTGAGCATGACGTAAGCCAGCGACTTGCCTAAAGGCAAACCTTCTTTGTTCAGAATGATAGTAGCTACCGTGGTTCCCCCTACCACAGAGGGTGTAATAGCTGAAGCAAACTCCCATAGCATAATCACATCTATGCTGTTTCGCCAAGTCAGAAACTTGTCCGTCAGGTGACGAATGCGGTACATATAGCCTGCATCTCTTATCACCAGTACGCCCACGGCTGCTATCAACCACCAGACATTGGCATCCACAATGCCTTTTAGCTCTCCAACCTTATCATCCCGGACAAAAAGCCAAGCCGTAGCCGCTAAGCCCAGCAATACCGGAATCAGGATTTTTACCGGACTAAAACTTTTAAGTATGGTCTTTTTATTCTGATCCATTTAAATTTCTTTGGCTATAAATCAGCCTTGCGAAACTACCTCTGTTTATAAAGCCATAGGCTCATGGCAAGAGAACCAGCTTGCTTATTTCTATTTCACAATGGCACAAGAATTTATTCTACGAGCAATTGCGTTACCTGTGCTGCCTGTCCTTCGGCAACTGTAATAAAAAAGTCGTTAAACCCTTCCCCTACTTCCACACCAATCACATTCAGTTGCAACATCTCCAGAATAGCAAGAAAGTTGAAGATCATGCCAATCTTTTCAGGGTAAGCCGTAATAATTTCAGAAAAAGCTACTTTTTCATGGTCCGCTACTATACGTAAGATATACTCTTTCTGCTCTTCAATAGTATAAGGAAAAGTGATAACAGTATGCTTCGGCTTATTCTGCTCCTCTTCATAACGGTTCATCACCTTTTCGAACACCCGCATTATCTTATACAGATTCAGATCCTGCAACTCATATTCAAAATGGTTGGCTTTGGCAATGCGTTGCAACTCTTCGTCTATGTTTCCGCGGCTTTCCTGTGCCAGGCGTAGTTCCTCCATTTCTAAGAGTTCCGGAATCACGCTCTTGTATTTCTTATATTCTAACAAGTGCTGTACCAGTTCTTCCCGCGGGTCAATCTCATTACCTTCTTCATCCTTCTCGGTGCGTGGCAACAGCATTTTAGCCTTAATGCGCATTAGCGTGGCAGCAGTAAGAATAAAATCACTTGCTACTTCCAGGTTCAACTGCTCCATCTGCCGAATGTAATCCATAAACTCATTCGTGATCTGGAAGATCGGAATATCATGAATATCCAGCTCATCACGCTCAATAAAGAAGAGCAACAAGTCGAACGGCCCCTCAAACAACGGTAATTTAATCTCGAAACTCACTTTATTTCTTTATTATATATTATAATGTCTGGCACTAAACTTGGCACAAAAATAAGTATTTTAGAATGATTGAAACGATGCCACATAGCTAACAACTGCGAAGTTACACATGCCAGAGTATGCAACAACTTCTTCGCCTATTTAATTCGGAATTTGCCTTTCTTTCTCAAGAATATAGCTTTTACTATATCTTATTCTGTTGCATTACGTTTTAAGCAAGGAAGAAGTGCCTGAAACAACCGCATGTATTGCTATATTTTAACTAACTTTACATTTGGCCCGGTAACTTATTCCATTTGAAAACTTTTGCCGGAAAAAATTGTTGAAAGTCTATAAAGACAACTCTATGATTATTCAACCTGGAGAGCTGCTTGCCTCCATCAACACACCTGCCGACCTGAGGAAACTGAAAGAGGAGCAACTGCTGCAGGTATGCCAGGAGCTAAGGCAATACATCATCGACATGGTTTCTATCCATGGAGGGCATTTTGGAGCTAGCTTAGGGGTGGTAGAGCTCACTACGGCTTTGCATTATGTCTTTAATACGCCTTATGACCAGTTGGTATGGGACGTAGGCCACCAGGCTTATGGGCACAAGGTACTGACCGGGCGCCGCGATGTGTTCCACACTAACCGTAAATACGGTGGCATTTCCGGCTTTCCAAAAAGAAAAGAAAGCGAATATGATGCCTTTGGTGTAGGCCACTCCAGTACGTCTATTTCAGCGGCACTGGGTATGGCTGTGGCTTCTCAATACAAAAGAGAAGACCAGCGCCAGCATATTGCTGTTATCGGCGATGGCTCCATGACAGGCGGGATGGCTTTTGAGGCATTAAACCATGCAGGCGTAGCCAACGCCAACCTGCTGGTAGTGCTTAACGATAACTGCATGAGCATAGACCCAAATGTGGGGGCTCTTAAAGAATATTTAACCGATATTACTACCTCCCGCACTTACAATAAGGTACGCGACGAGGTTTGGAATATTTTAGGTAAGATCAGCAAGTTTGGTCCTGATGCACGACAGATAGTTTCTAAGATAGAAAGTGGCATAAAAGCTACTTTACTGAAGCAAAGCAACCTGTTCGAAGGCTTGAACTTCCGCTACTTTGGTCCTATCGACGGGCATGATATTCATCACCTGGTATCGGTAATGGAAGACCTGAAACATATTCCTGGTCCTAAAATATTACACTGCCTTACTGTAAAAGGGAAAGGCTATGCACTGGCTGAGAAAGACCAGACCAAGTGGCATGCACCCGGTACTTTCGACAAGATAACAGGCGAGATTTACAAAAAGCACTACGACACGCCACAGCCTCCTAAATACCAGGATGTGTTTGGACATACGATTGTAGAGCTAGCCGAGCAGAATCCTAAAATAATGGGCGTAACACCCGCCATGCCTTCCGGTTGCTCGCTTAACATTATGATGAAAGCTATGCCCGACCGTGCATTTGACGTAGGCATTGCAGAGCAACATGCTGTTACTTTTTCCGCCGGCCTAGCTACACAAGGCCTTATTCCGTTCTGCAACATATACAGCACCTTTATGCAGCGCGGCTATGACCAGGTGGTGCATGATGTTTGCCTGCAGAACCTTCCGGTTATTTTCTGCTTAGACAGAGCAGGCTTTGCCGGTGCCGATGGTCCTACACATCACGGCGCTTACGACATAGCTTATATGCGTTGTATACCCAACATGGTAGTGTCTGCACCAATGAATGAGCAGGAACTGCGTAACCTGATGTACACAGCCACACAAGAAGGCGCTGGTCCGTTTACCATCCGCTACCCACGTGGGGAGGGTGTTATGCCTAAATGGCGTACTCCATTTGAAAAAATCGAGATTGGCAAAGGCCGCACAATACAGGAAGGAGAAGAAGTTGCTTTACTAACATTTGGCCATATCGGCAATTATGCGGTGGAGGTTTGCCAAAAGTTAGGCAAAAAAGGGATTACGCCCGGCCATTACGATATGCGCTTTGCCAAACCATTGGATGAAGAATTGCTCCACCACATCTTTCAGAAATACGAAAAAGTAATAACCGTGGAAGATGGTTGCCTGCAAGGCGGCTTTGGTAGTGCCGTATTAGAATTTATGGTTGATAATGGTTATACCTCACAGGTTAAACGCTTAGGTATTCCTGATAAGATTTTTGAACACGGCACTCAGCTGGAACTTCACCGCGAAGCAGGGCTTGATCCGGCAGCAATTGAAAGAACAGTTCGTGAAATGATTGGGGTGCCGGTGAAAATATAACTTAGATTCCAGAGTTTTAGATAACAGACAAAAGCCTCACAGCGTTTTCAGAACCTGTGAGGCTTTTCTTTTCTTTTTATAGTAGTAAAACAGTCACTCTCAGGCGCTGTGAATGCTACAAGTGCTTGAGACATTTCTATACTCCTGTTGCATCTTTTGAAAAAGACTGGCATCTTGTGCCGTTTACCTTACGTCCAACACAAAATGGCAAATACCACTTATATAGATGTCGGTTCTGGCGATGCATTGGTTTTCCTGCATGGCTTCTGCGAAAGCAAACAGGTGTGGGCAGCCTTTATGAAGCCGCTACAGCAGAAGTTCAGGACCATAGCTTTAGACCTACCTGGCCACGGCAACAACATTGCTAACATAAGCGAGTACAGCATGGAAAGCATGGCAGAAGATGTTAAGCTCCAGCTAGAGAAGTTGAATGTGAAGCGGTGTATAATGATCGGGCACTCGATGGGTGGCTATGTGAGTATGGCATTTGCTGAGAAATATGGACCAATGCTCAGCGGTCTTTGCCTGTTTCACTCTTCTGCTTTTGCAGACACCGACGAAAAGAAAGAGAATCGCAGCAAGAGCATTGGTTATGTAGAGCGTCACGGTGTCGATAACTTCATCAACCCTTTTGTAGAGCCTCTTTTCTATCGGGAAAACCGGGGAAGGCTAAAGGAGGAGATTAATATGATGAAAGATATTGGCACACAGACTCCTAAAGAAAGTGTAATAGGCGCATTGACTGCTATGCGGGATCGCCCAGACCGTTCTTATATACTAAAAGAGCTAAAGTGCCCGGTGCTTTTCATTTTTGGGAAGAATGATGGTGCAGTACCGTTAGATAAAGCCCTGGAGCAATGCCACTTACCATCTGATAGTATGGTTTACTTTATTGATGAGACAGGACACATGGGTATGTTTGAGCATCCTTTTAAAACAGGTAAAACACTGGAGAAGTTTGCCGAGACTATCTATGGCTGATAGAGTACCAACTGCTAAAGTTCATTTTGAGAGGTTATTAGTTGCCGTATCTTTACAGTTTCACCAGCAGAAACACTCATGAGCCAGGCGGCAACCTTAACAGTACCCAATCGGATTCTTCCAACGCTTGTCTTTTCCCAATTTGCGGGCACCTCCTTATGGTTTGCAGGCAATGCCGTGTTGCCAGAACTACAACGGTCGCTTCAGCTACAGGACCAGGCTTTAGGGCTGCTTACATCATCGGTTCAGTTAGGCTTTATTGTAGGAACTCTCTGCTTTGCGGTTCTTTCCCTGGCAGACAGGGTTTCCCCTCGCCTGCTGTTTCTGATTTGTGCTTTGCTTGGCGCAGGCTTAAATGCGTTAGTACCTCTATTTGCCCAAAGTATAACAGGTGTGCTCTCACTACGTGCTGCAACTGGTTTCCTGTTAGCTGGAATATATCCGGTAGGCATGAAAATAGCAGCTAGCTGGTATAGCAACAGACTGGGTAAAGCCATCGGTTATCTGGTAGGGGCATTAGTACTTGGCACTGCTTTTCCGCATTTTCTTCGGGGTTTGGGCACCTCTTTACAATGGCAAAGCATGCTGTTTGCCATAAGCTTACTGGCAGCGACAGGCGGCGTACTTCTCTACCTGTTTGTGCCTGACGGGCCTTACCTAAGCAAAGGCACTACTTTCGACGTACGAAACATAATCAAGGTATTCGGAAAAAAAGAATTCAGAGCAGCTGCCTTTGGGTATTTCGGGCACATGTGGGAGCTTTATACCTTCTGGGCCTTTGTGCCTTTTATACTGGTTTATGTACTCCCACAGCTTTCGGCACAGCAGGTGTCTGTTTACAGCTTTACAGTGATTTCAACAGGTGCTTTAGGTTGTGTTTTAGGTGGCTACTTCTCTCAATATGTCGGCAGTGGGCGTGTTGCCTTTATACAGTTATTATTTTCTGGCCTTTGCTGTTTGCTGTCAGTTGTTGTTTTTAAGTTTAGTTCCGTTTACACGTTGCTGCCTTTCCTGTTGTTCTGGGGCATAGTAGTGGCTGGCGATTCACCTCAGCTTTCGGCCCTTACTGCCCAAACGGCTCCCTCTCACTTAGTAGGTACTGCGCTTACAGTAGTTACCTCTATTGGCTTTGCTATTACCATTGTAAGCATACAACTTACGGGGTTTGTACTATCACTACTGCCACCATACAATACGTTTATATTACTGGCTGCGGGACCAGCACTCGGATTGCTTTCGCTAAAGAAACTCTTGAAAAAAACAAAGCCGGCACTATGACCGGCTTTAGTATGAATTTGTTTTCTCAGCTACTTTTTTCAATCTGCCTGTAGCAGCATCTCTGATCCGTCAGCAGCCTTCAGGCGCATTTCGTCGTTTGTTAGCTTCAGCACCTCAAAGTTAAGTGTCACGTCCTGGTCCTCAAGCTGTAGTGTCAGACGCCGGGCAGCCTGATCAAAAGACCATGTACCCGTTTGCAGAGTACCGCCACCGCCAAGGGCAAAACGACCATCGGCATAAAACTGCATCGTTTCCTGCTTTTCAGCATCCGTAAGTTTCTCTTTATTACCAACAGCATTTGTCTCTTTCTCAGCCCGCCAGGTTTTGTTACTTGGCCCGGTTAACATACTTTCAGAACCAACCTCATTGCTGTCTCCACAGCTTATAAGTACTATTGCCAGCAGTATGGCTGTTAATGTGCTCCAGGAGTGCATCCATAGCTTAACACTTACTTCCATTTTGTTTATAGCTTCATTCATATATTTTATTCCTGCCTTAAATACAGCAAGATCATGTGCATTTCTTACGGGGCTAACTCCTTTAAAGTTAGTTTGCTACTACTTTACCCACACAACAATGCGCCATAGTTAGCGTATCAATAGAAAGCGGCATGGTACAATTTTATTGCCGCAACTAAAAACGACGTTTTACTTAATAAACTATAAAACTATGGGATTACTTGATTTTTTAAAGAAGGGGAAGGAAGAGCCAGCTAAGCCGGCCAGCAACGTAAAGTCCAAAAACGCACAAACACCAAAGGGCACACAGCCAATAAGTAAAGGGACAGAAAAAGCCAGTATGGCAGCCGGCCATCAGGACCAGGCTTTTTATAGCGAAAAAGATAAGCAGCAGGTACAGGCAACTACAGGTCCTAACCAGGACATATATACAGTAGCAAGCGGTGACTCGCTTTCTAAAATAGCACAGAAGCTTTATGGCGATGCCGACTCCTGGACTAAAATATACAAAGCCAACAAAGATAAGATTGGCGAAAACCCGGATTTAATTCGTCCTGGACAACGATTTGTGATTCCGAGAGATTAAGGTAAGTCGCAAACAACAAGGGCCAGTTCTGTTATGGAACTGGCCCTTGTTGTTTTAGTCTAGCTAGCTAACTTAAATTGAGAGAAGGTAAAGCTTGGCCTGAAAAGGAAGCAACTCAGAAGCAATACTAGTAAATAGCCTTTAGTAGCTTCTGTTCCTTTATCAAAAACAAAAGCCCACTAAACTATAATAGCTTAGTAGGCTTTAAAATCAATAAGTATACTTTAAAACTTAAAAACGCTCTTCAGCAGAGAAAAAGAAGTCTCCTTCTATTTGTGCATTCTCGTCAGAGTCAGAACCGTGTACTGCATTTGCCTCAATTGACTTAGCATAAACTTTACGGATAGTTCCTTCTTCAGCCTGGGCAGGGTTAGTTGCACCAATCAGTTTACGGAAATCTTCTACGGCATTACCTTTCTCCAGAATCATAGCCACGATAGGTCCAGAAGACATGTATTTTACAAGATCGCCATAGAAAGGACGCTCTTTATGCACTTCATAAAATTTTCCGGCACGCTCCTCAGAAAGTTTTGTCTTCTTCATTGCCACAATACGGAAGCCACCTTCTTCAATCATTTTAGTAATGCCACCAATGTGGTTATCAGCCACCGCATCAGGCTTAATCATAGTAAATGTAGTATTTCCAGCCATGTCTCTTAAGCTTATAATTTATGTTTCTGGTTTCAGTATGCAAAAGTATAGCATTTCGGGCAATATTAGCACACTTTTTAGTTATACTTTCATTAAGATGTTGCTGTGGCAGTTACTAAAAAGAGCAGATCAGAGGCAGGCTAAAATTCTAATTTATTGCTTTAGAAGTTATTTCTTCTGAAATTTGCGCCTTATTTCCTTATTAATCAGAGGATTTATACTTATAGTATGCACGATATTAACGCTCTTAAAGAGCTACTTAAAGAACCTAAAGAGGTGATGATCACCACACACCATAAACCAGATGCTGATGCTTTGGGCTCCTCGTTAGGTTTAGCTGGTTATCTTAAAAAGAAGGGACACCGTGTTACGGTGATCACTCCTTCTGATTACCCTGACTTTCTGAGCTGGATGCATGGGAACGATGAGGTTCTAGTGTATTCAGAGCAGAATGATGAACTGGTACACCGTATTATCAATGAATCTCAGGTTATCTTCTGTCTCGATTTCTCGGTTCTTTCCCGCATTAACGAGATGGGAGAATATATACGAGAGGCAAAAGGCACCAAAGTGCTTGTAGACCACCATCTGCAGCCAGAAGACTTTGCCGATTTAGATTACTCCAACACATCTGCTGCTGCCACTGCCGAACTGGTTTACGACCTTATAAAGGCAATGGGCGAAACAGACCTGATTGATACAGCTATCGGTGAATGCCTTTACGCTGGTATAATGACAGATACAGGCTCTTTCCGCCACCCAAGTACTTCTAAAAATGTGCACCTTATTATTGCAGACCTGCTGCACATTGGTGTCGAGACGTCCAATATCCATCGCCTGATATACGATAGTTCTTCGGAACTACGCCTGCGGTTTTTAGGTTATGCACTAAAAGACAAACTGGTAGTGCTGCGGGAATACTCCACAGCTTATATAGCCATCACTGCTGATGAGTTAAAAGCCTATGACTCTAAAACAGGTGATACGGAAGGGTTGGTAAACTATGCACTGTCTATAGAAGGCATTGTTTTTGCAGCTTTGATCATAGACCGTGTCCAAGCAGTAAAAATGTCTTTCCGTTCGGTGGGAGATTTCTCTGTAAACGAGTTCGCACGAGAGCACTTTAGCGGAGGCGGACATAAGAATGCAGCCGGAGGCATCAGTATGGATACACTGGAAAATACCGTAACCAAATTTGAAAGCCTGCTACCCCTTTACAAGGAGAAACTCCACAACGCCATCAAAAAATAAAAATTCTATCAACTTATATCCAAATGCTATCTAAAACTAAATTTTTGCTACCCCTTGTAGCAGGTGCCATGTTGTTACAGTCTTGTAACAATAAAGCTAACGATGAATTTCATACCAGACCTGATGGCCTGAGCTATAAAATTTATGAAATGAATGAAGACGGCGAGTACGAAAACAAAGGCGAAGTAGCTGCCGACGACTCTACAGGTGCTAAAATAGGACAAGTGGTAACACTGAACATGTCTTACAAAAATGCTGATGACTCTTTGCTGTTCAACTCCCGCGACCAGAAGTTCCCGATTATGATTCCTGTGATGGAGCCTAGCTTTAAAGGTAGCTTAGAAGACGCCCTTACTATGCTTTCTGCCGGAGACAGTGCTGTTTTCAAAATAAATGCTGACTCTCTGTTTGCCAAAACTTTCGGCCAGCCAATGCCTCCTTTCATTAAGCCAGGCTCACACCTGACATTCTTTGTGAAAGCAGAAAAAGTACAGTCCAGAGAAGAGGCCATTGCTGACCAGCAGAAAATGATGGAAGAGCAAATGAAAGAAGCTCAGGCTCATGCTGAAAATCAAATTAAAGTAGACGACGAAAAAATTCAGGCTTACATTAAAGAGCAGAATCTACAGAACGTACAGAAAACTTCTTCAGGCGTGTATTACGCTGTAACGGAAGCAGGCAATGGACCGCAAGCTAGTGCCGGTGACCAAGTTTCGGTACATTATAAGCTTTCTTTCCTGGATGGTAAAGAGGTAGAGTCTTCCCGTGATAACCCTATGTCAGGAGGCGAACCATTTAAATTTACACTAGGCCAGGGCCAGGTAATTAAAGGCTGGGACGAAGGTATATCTCAACTTAAAGAAGGTAGCAAAGCTATCCTCCTGATTCCTTCTCCACTGGCTTACGGCGACCAAGACCGTGGCACTCAAATGCCTGCAAACTCTATTCTACGCTTCGATGTAGAGCTTCTTGATGTTAATAAATAGAGTACTTATTAACTTTACTTTAAACTTATGACCCTGCAATCCCTTATTCCCCAGTTAGCGAAAAGCAGCCATCTGCTTAAAGCTCTTCTTTTTTTAGCTGTTGCTGTTTCATTTGTATCATGCTCTTCAGATAGCGACCCTTATGCCGGGTATTATTACCCCACGAATGAAGAACTGGAGCAACAAAAAATTTATGATGATCAGGTAATACACCAATATTTTAAAGATAGTTATCAATTTTTTGTAGATAATAATGTAGATACTACTGATGTAGTAAAAACCAGCACGGGCTTATATTACCTGAAGCTGGAGGAAGGTACCGGGAACATGGTAGTGGCCGGTAACTCTGTAGATGTACATTATGTTGGTAAGCGAATTACTTCTGAAAACGGCAAAGTAGTAGCTAATCAAAAATTTGATTCTTCATATGACAGAGGAGAAGCTTTTAACGTTGTAGTAGGAGCAGGACAGGTTATCAAAGGGTGGGATGAAGGTTTACAGCTAATGCATGAAGGCGAACGAGGCGTGTTATTTATTCCTTCTCATTTAGGATACGGCTATTCAGGCAGTGGCACAATTCCTCCTTATGCCGTTCTTGCTTTTGATGTTGAAGTACTGGATATCAAATAATAGTTTTAAGCTAAACTTCAAAAGGCAATACTGCACTAACAGTATTGCCTTTTTTAATGCCCCTACTACTACTCTGACAGCACTTCTGAAAGTATTGCTAAAGACTTTATCTCTCCTAACTTATCAACATGCAGTTGGTAATAACGAATAAGAATAGCCAATAGCTCTCTGCGTACCTTGCCATTTGGTATGTTTGCCTCTGCTGGCTGCCGCAGCAGTGCATCGAAATATACTTCATAAGCCTGCAATGTAAGTACAGGAGGTGCACTGGTCATTGCCTGGGCATTAGCAGAGAAGGCTACCTGTTCCACAATTTCAGTTCCAGAGCTGGGGCCAAAACCTAAATGGTAGCTTAGTTGCAGGAGAAACATTAAATGGAAGTTCTCGAAGTAACTTTCCTGCTCATCAAAAGCAATAATAGCATTGTATAAGAAGTTAAACAATGGCTGGTTTTCTTCTTCTTCCTTCACGGTTCTGCTTACCATTTCTGACAGAAACAGCAGAATGCTACTTTTCCTGATATCAAAAGGAATAGTTGAGAAAGGATGTGCAGACTTATATTCTGATATGCGCGTAAGCCCTCCTCTGTGGGAGGTGTACACCACCATTTCGAGCAACGTAAATGGCTGGAATAACGCAATGCGGGAACCAGTGCCTTTCTTACGCACACCATTCACAATGTACGACTGGATCCCCAACTGCTCGGTATATACCTTCACAATTACAGATGACTCTCTGAACTTGATGTAGTTTAAGACGACACCTCTTGTTTTAACTAACATAATTGATTAGACGCAAGTATCAGGATACAAGATGTAAGACTTGTTCTTTTCATATAAATCAACAACTTTTAAGTCTTTAAATATACCACTGCTACCGTAAAAGAGCAGTTTAATGGGCTGCACATACGGCTACTAAACTTACTATTCCAGCACAGCTATTTTAGTAACACAGCTTTGCTCTCCGGCTTCATCAGCACTTAACACTAAATATACACCAGCTTTTACGCGCTTACCATTGTAATCCCGGGCATCCCAAGCTATTGTTCCGCCTGTCGCCTGTGTACTATAAACTAACGTGCCAGAAATATCAGTAATACGAACCTGAGCATTGTTAGGTAAACCCGACACTCCTATTAAGCCACTATAGTTAGGCCGTACCGGGTTCGGAAACACAACGGCGCATTCAGCTTTTCCCTCTGTAACAGTTGCTGTTCCTCTATAAGAAGCAATGCCTGCAGCTGTTGCCACAAATACTTCTCCGCTCTGATGCTCTACTGCCACTGAAAGCACTTTGTCAGAAGGCAATGGGCTATTTTGTGTTGTAAAATGATGAATCAACTCGTCTCCATCCCGCCCAAAAAGCCAGAGCCCGTTGTCGGTGCCTATCCATTTCCTGTTAGCTCCGTCTACAGCTATACTTCTTACCACCTGCCCATTCAGCAACGGCCTGCCATCTATTATCGGAATATGTGCATCATTTGCCTGAGATTCAAATATAAAACCCGGATTATAAAAAACGCCTACGCCACTTGCCGTACCTATCCAAACATCACCATTCAGGTCTTTCGCCATACTGTATACAGCATTACTTGGCAAGCCTCCTTTTCCCTCCCCTTCTGTTAAGTTATGCACAAAATTATTCTTATTGTTCCACACCACGATACCTGCCTGAGAACTTGCTGTTCTTGCTACAGAAAGCCACTTCTGGTCGTAATCATCTATCAGTATCTGCTCAAAGTTATTGCTGCTTAAGCCAGGCAGCATAAAGGACTGCCAAGTTTCATCCGGCTTCAGTACGTGAACTTCCGGCGCATTATACTGTTGGTTCCGATTCACGACCCACACGTTGCTTTCGGTGTCTACTGCCACATCCGAAACACGCACGCTTTCTGCTTTATCAGAAGCTGATGTTCCTGATAAGGTGCTGTTGGTACCATTGTATAAGGTTACCTTGCCCAGGCCAGCCCATGCTAATAAGCCACTGCCATAGCTGGCAATATACAGTTTCTTTGTTACAGGACTATAGGCTGCATCTACCACATCTTCTGTATAAGGCAACTGGTTCGTATTCGGATAAAGCTGGCTGTTATAGCTTTCCCACTCACCCTGGCTATACACATAAAAACCATTGGTATTGCCGCTGTTCTGATAGCTGCTTTCATCATAGCCTCCGCTAAAAGCATAAAGCTTACTATTTGCAGCGTACAACCTGAATGCCTCGCCGGCATATGGACCGTTGGGTGCAAAAACGGCTGCATCTGCTCCTGCTTGGTTCAGCCGCACCAGCCCTTGCTTTGCGTCAGCCACCCAAATAACACCCTGTACATCTACAGTGGCATCTTGAGGGCTTTGAAGCGCAACATGCTGAACACTACTAACACGACTCTGTTTGTCCAGCAGTGTTACTCCTGTGGAGGTAGCTAATACCAGATAATCTGCTGAAGTATTGATCGAGGTAATAGACAAGGACGCAGAAATATTACTGTTATCCCATGAAGCAGCAGCCAATTTATAAAGCTCCTCCGTACTTGCAGTGGCATATAATCTTTCATTAAATGCAGCCAATCCTGTAACAGCGCCATCAGGCAAACCTTCATTTATTATATGCCAGCTGTGGAAGTCTTTAAGGTTAGCCTGTACCCGATTTGCCACCAAAACACCTATATCTGTGGCAATATAAATGCTGTCATGCAGTATAGCTGTAGCATGCACATTTAGCTGTTCTCCATTTGGGCCGAGGTTGCTGTAAGTGTCTTTAACTTCTTGCTTTGAAAGGTCCAGTACCACTACTCCAAAAGAACAGGCCAGATAAGCAATTTTGTTATGAATATAAGTGTGGTGGATAACCTTTTCTCCGGAAATAGATTGCCGATAGACACCACTGATATTCGTGATCTTACGGCCACGCAACAAATCTATGCTTGAGCTCTGATAAGCTATAACTAAGGTTCCTGTACTTGTATCATAGCCTAGGCTACTGATTTGCTGCTCCCGTAAACCATCAATCTTAGTTATTGTCTCAGTATTGTTAAACTCCTTGTCGTAGTAAAAAAGCCCCTGCTCTGTAGCCGTATATATTAACTCGTTTGCATCGGCCACAGCCTTTCCCTGCTGATACGGCACATGTAATTGCCAGCTTCCTAAACTAAGGTTGCCTTGCCCATAGCTGCAAACATTACATAGCAATATTCCCAGCCCTGCAACAAACAGCAGCGGGTTTGGATATGGTCTTAGCCAAATTGAGTGTTTGCTTTGCATGGCTTTAATGAGCTGTACCTGTATTAGTCTAATCTGAGAGCAAACTCACTTCTTCAATTTTACTACCCACGGCTAGTTACCTCTTCTTTTTCATTCCTTCGGTAAAGCAATGCCGGCAACGGGCCTCATAAGAGTCTGTTTCCCCTAGAAGCACCTGCTCTTCAGATGCTGCATTTCTATAGGAGTAGTTGGCAATGTCTCCGCACCGCACACAAACGGCATGCACTTTGGTTACATACTCTGCAACAGCCATCAAGGCAGGCATTGGTCCGAAAGGCTTACCCAGGTAATCCATGTCTAAGCCAGCCGCAATTACACGCACACCACTGTTAGCCAGTTTCACGCACACTTCAGCTAAACCTTCGTCAAAAAACTGAGCCTCATCTATACCCACAACATCGCAGCTGCCACCCAATAACAGCATGTCCTGCGCAAAGCCAATAGGTGTGGAACGAATAGAGTTAGAATCATGCGACACAACGTCTAGTTCATGGTATCGTTTGTCTGTGGAAGGCTTAAAAATCTCTACTTTCTGCCTGGCAATCTTTGCTCTTTTTAATCTTCTGATCAGTTCCTCAGTTTTACCAGAGAACATAGATCCGCAGATCACCTCAATCCATCCTTTATGGGAGCTGTGATTATCGTTGCCTACGCGTGGTTCAATAAACATTGTTAATGTAAGTGTGCTAAGAAATTATTTTTTAATTTGTTCCTGATGATTAAAAACAGAACCTATTCATTTGTGAGTGCTCCATCTTATTATTTACAGATGTACTACTACGATCTCTCTAGTTGGTATATGTAAGGTGCGGCAATTTTGTCTGTTCAGGCACTTCCCCAACAATATCACCAGTTTCTAATATACACTGGCACGTTAATCGCTCATTTGCTCTAAGGCGGCCATTGTTACGATATTTGATTTCACTGGCCGTAAGAGGCCCTGTATTTTGCATCCCCTGCAACACAATTACGCGGCAGGAAGTACAACGACCTTTGCCTCCGCAGGCATGCATCCAGTCTATGTCGCCAGCCTGCAGGGCTTTTAACAACGTCTGGCCCTGCTCCACTGCAACTTTGCAGTTAGCAAGGTTTTGCACAGTAAACTTTGGCATATTATTTATAACTTTACAGAAGAAAGAGACTCCAAATGGAAGACAAATATAATCAATTACACCTTCAGCGTTACAGCAAAGAGCTGGCAAATCTACTTTGCGACCGTCACTTTGCCTCTCACGATGTAGTTAACGGGCCTCAGCTTATTGGTTTTACCCCTATAAAGCAAGTAAATCTTTTTGTGATAAAAGAGCTCCTGCTTAAGTGGCACCATGAAATGGCAAACCTCAGAAGCCCTTATTTTGATTATGAGAATGAGGACGTGAAAGAGGCTCTGTTGAACTTCATGAATGTGCTATCGCGCAAAATACTCATGAAACGCAATGCCTTTGAACCACTACTTCAAAAAGCCATTTACGACACCTTTATAGTTGTACTGGCCCCCGTAACCACTTTTGAGGAAATGTTTTTGCGCATTCAGGAAGAAATTACACTTCCGAAACTGCAGGAGAACCTCAGGTACATTGATCTTGATAAGTCTTTTTTTGCAGGTTTTATAGACACTCTGTCTCCCTCTAACCGTGACAGGGACTATATTCTGAGCCGCTTCAGACTGTATGTAAATGCAAATCAGAATAGCCGCACTTCTTTTAGTAGCCTGATTAACCAGTTTAGCAACCTGCTTCCCTTATCTGAGGAGGAGATAATACCAGGAGCAACTACAGCTCCCGCTGAAGCTAAGCCGGCTCCTGTTGCTCCCCAGGAAGAGAAAGAAATAGTTGCGCCTATTCATAATGCACAACGTGAAGCGCCAGTAGCGCCACGGCTGCCGTTTACACGAAAGTCAGAAGATACCGATGAGGATGAAAGGCCATCTGTTCGCCCTACACTAAACGATAATTTCCGTAAGGCAACCACCTCTGCTTCACTTGCTGATGCCCATAGCAACAGGAAAATTGAATCGCTTAAGAACTCTATTTCTATTAACCAACGCTTCAGCTTTATTAATGAGCTTTTTGGCGGTGACAACATAGCCTATTATCAAGCCATCCAAACATTGGACACTTTACCAGATGCAGCGCAGGCGAAAAGTTATGTAACGCAACAATTAGGCAGTAAGTACGACTGGAGCAGAAAGCAAGAGCATGTAGATAAACTACTCAGGTTAATAGAGCGCAAATTTGCTTAAGCAGCTCGCTTGTAACATTTAATGGTGCCCTGAAGCATCCATCTTATTCTATAAAAGAAGAAGCCCCTGCTAAAACAGGGGCTTCTTCTTTTATAGAATATAAACTTATTTCCAGAACAATATTACACGCAGATAACACACTTCTGTCAAAACTTCAGTAACAAGCTCCAAATTGAGCACGTAGGGATTTGTAAATAAGCCGGTGAAATATTAATTATGCACCCGCTTTACTTTTCATAGTTTTATGGATGCGAAAGTAAGCTCTGATTAATTTTATAGCACAAACTCAAAGAGCCTGTATACCCGTAATATCAACTTAAATAACCTTATTATCAGCCATGAGAGACGACTACGACTACGATGATGATTTATCATACAATGACTTCGACGACGAGGATGAGGACGATGACTTTGGGGTGACATTCGAGGAGGATTTGTATCTGATGATACGGGAAAAGCTCCGCGATACCATTCAGGAGTTCAAAGCTAGTTATCCAAGCCTGAAGAAGTTAGAAAGTTCTGTTAGCGCGTTTAGGGTAAACGCTAAAAATACAGATGATTCCAAATTTTATCCTTTAGCGGCCAAACTTCTGAGCGAGCACATTAAACCGCTTACGGATGACTCAGAGGAGATTCAGGAAATTTATGATAACATGCAAAAAGATATTGCTCGTTTTAAAAATCAACGTGCACACGGCTACGAAGGCGAGTTTTATTTATCTGCATAATAATTAAAAAAAACAGCTAAAACAGTCCTCTCCTGCCTTGCAGGAGAGGACTGTTTTTTTTACCTTGCCGGCCGATATACCCAGCCTCTTAAACGGAGGCTACTATTTTAGCCAAGTTTTAACCTTAAATAATTACCGAAAGTATGAAATGCTTTTATAAACACTCCTAATGCAACCCTTTTGTGGCTTTTAGAATCTTATATTTGATTCGAAATTCTAATATGTGGTTCTAACTCTAAAACTTGAAAGCTTTGATACTCGCAAACTTACGCCATCAGCAACTAATCAAACTTAATATATTATCCATTATGGCTGAAAATAAGCTATTTAATGGGGAGCGCTACCTTATTCAGACAGTAGATAAAAGGCTGGCTGTAACCACACATAGAGTAATCCAAAAGCGTATTCCCTGGACGTTGTTTGGCAATAAATCAATCATGCTGGAAGACATTACAGGCTGGGAGGAGAAGCAAACTGGCAAGCCTTTATACCTGTTATTGTGCATTGCTACGGCTTTTATGATCTTTTTTGATAACTCATTCGCCTTACTAAGTGTTTTCTTTGTCCTTCTTTATTTCATGACCAGGCATCGCCGGGTACATGTAATGTCTCCTGATACCACTATGGTACTTCCTTCAGAGATTGCGCAGACACACATAGATAGCTTACTCAATGTAGTGAAACAGGCACAGCAAAGCCGTGTGTCTCATCTAAAGAAAAAGTCACCCAAATCAGAAAAAGTTTCTCTTCAAGCAGCATAACTCTATCGATACAATTTTTTACATAAATTATCAGCATACTGTTTTATCATTATAGCCTTCCTGGTTTACCTTTTTGTTCTCCTGCAAGGCAATAATTTGCCATAAATAACGTATTATGGCTATCTTTAAGGGTTTTATATACCTGAAGTAGCATGGCAGCAGAAGAACTGATTTATCAAGATAATGTAAAGACACACCAGCTAAAGATTAAGCAGGTGTTTAGTGAAGTAGCCAAGGTAGTGGTGGGGCAGTCGTACATGGTAAACCGTTTGCTGATTGGCCTTTTTACAGGGGGCCATATTTTGCTGGAAGGTGTTCCGGGGCTGGCTAAAACACTTACTATCAATTCACTTTCCAAAGCACTTCACTTAGATTTTCAACGTATACAGTTTACACCTGATCTACTCCCCTCTGACCTGATCGGGACGATGATCTATAACCAGAATGCCTCTAAGTTTGAGGTAAAGAAAGGGCCTATTTTTGCCAACCTGATTCTTGCCGACGAAGTAAACCGCTCACCAGCCAAAGTACAGTCGGCTTTGCTCGAAGCAATGCAGGAAAAGCAGGTGACGATAGGCGAAACGACTTATAAGCTAGACCTGCCTTTTTTAGTACTCGCCACTCAAAACCCGGTTGAGCATGAAGGAACTTACCCATTGCCAGAGGCCCAGGTAGACCGTTTTATGATGAAGGTATATATTGACTACCCTAAAAAAGCTGATGAACTGGAAATTATGCGCCGCATGGCGAACATGTCTTTTAGTGGCTCAGTAACTAAAGTGCTTTCAAAAGAAGACATTTTTAACATTAGAAACGAAATAAACCAGGTACAGATTTCGGAAACGCTGGAGCGCTATATTATAGAACTAGTTTTTGCCACGCGCCGGCCTGCCGATTATGACCTGAGCGAGTTTGCCCCTTATATACAATTTGGTGTTTCTCCCCGTGCAAGCATTGCCTTGAACCGCGCTGCCAAAGCGGTAGCTTATTTTGATGATCGGGATTACGTACTTCCGGAGGATATAAAAGAAGTGGCTCATGATATTATGAACCACCGCATTATTCTTAACTACGAAGCTGAAGCCGACGGCGTCAGAACCAAAGACTTTATAGAGGCCATTCTTCGTAAGGTGCCCATCAGTTAAACCTCTGCATACTTTTGACTAAATAATTTCTATCAGCTCCAGTTTACATTATACCTCCTACAGCTGTTTTTAATATACCTTAAAACACTCTTTTAACACCTGCGTAACTCTTAGTCATCTTTGTTGCCATTCTACTTTAAGACATAGCAGCAGAAGTTGTTATCAAACAACCATTAAACTATAAAAGGTATGCTAAGAGGTTTATTTAAATTATATTTATTCAGAAAGTTGTTCGGCGGAGGTGGCGGAGGCTGCGGCGGAATGGGCTGCATTACACTTATTATTATACTTGTAGTAGCATTCTTCCTTTTCAGGTCCTGTGGCGGAGAGGTACCAGCCACTGATTTTTAACCCACACTTGTACTTATTACCACACATAAAAAAAGAAACCCGCCATAAAGGCGGGTTTCGTGTAAAGCGGGAGACTAGGCCGCTCTACGCATGATTGCCACGATGTTTCTCACCCATACATGTGCAATCACTATTTTTATGGAACTTTAATTTATCAGGTAAGTCAAGCCTACAGAAAAATCACGTCCTACTTTATAAGAGCTGTATATGTATTCTTCTCCTTTATACTCGTGGCTATGTTTGTAGGCAGGGTTTAAGATGTTATTTGCAGAAACTTTTGCGGAGAAATGCTCACTTATGCGCTTTGATACCACTAGGCCTGCAATAGGCCTCGATCGTTCGTAAATATTTGGAGTTCCTCCAATAGAGATAGCTGAAATTCTGTCACCAAACATATTAAAGCTGGCCGTTGCTACTAACCCTAATGGCTCACTTTGGTAACTCAAGGTTGCATTAGCCACAAAAGGAGACTGTCCGAACATAGGTCTTGTGGACTCAGCCTCTGGGTTTAGCGTACGAATCAGGGCTAGTTCAGACTCTGAGATATTTACCTGTGATTTGGTTAGTGATAAGTTTGCGCCAACTAAGAAGTTTTCCAGGCTAGGTGTTACAAAAGAGAGACGTTTATTTATCTCAAATTCTAAACCATATACTTTCGCGTTATCAACATTGTTAATGTCTATCTGTGGATTTTGGGCTAGTGTGTTGATGGTACGCTCAATAGGGTTCTGGAAGTTCTTATAATAAGCACTAACGCCAATGTACTCTGCTACAGCCGGATACCATTCCCATCTGGCATCAAAGTTGTCAATAAGCGTTCTTTTAAGATTTGCGTTCCCGACAAGGGCTGGCTCACCAACAAAGTCAAACGAAGTATATGGGGCTATTTCACGAAAGTTTGGCCTTGCCAATGTTCTGGAATACCCAAGCCTAAAGTTCATCTTTTCAGTAAGGCTGTAGGTTGTGTTAACAGACGGTAAAATATCAACCTGGTTCAGGTTCCCTGGCTCTAAAAGAGGGTTAAAGCTTTCTACATAAATATCTGTAGCCTCTAAACGCGCTCCAGCTACAACTCTCAACTTTTCTGTTACAGGTAAGTCAATCATTGCATAACCTGCATAAACAGACTCTTCGCCGTCATAGTTATTGGTCCGTTGCGACCCGTCCTGCAGGTAAACACCATAGTTATATATGCCACCACTTTCCGGATCACTAGGTTGCATAACAATACCAAGGTTCTCTGGCGCGAAAAATTCTTCTACATTTCCGTTGTAGTTGTAGGCATTCGAAAACCTGTACCTATAAATATTCTCGCGGAATGATCTATCTTTTAAAAGTGCAGCAACACCGAATTTTGTCTTGGCCTCTAAGCCATTCCATATAGTAAACGGAGTCTCCAGGTTTAACTTTAAATCAAGGTTGGTTTCATCAAGGTTTCTGAAGAACCTTGATGGAGGGCTATAGTTAGATACTCTAATACTATATGCTGTATCTGCTCCTGTTATAAAGTAATCGTTGGCAAAGAAACGAAGGTCTGGTTCATCTTGTTGTGAAAGCGTAAAGGATGCCAGCCAGTCTACTTTACTATTTTTAAAGCCCGGAAGCACATGCTCGCCTTTAAGCTGCCCGCTGGTAAGTGACCGCTGTATATAATGGAGTGCTCTTGACTCGAAAATGGCGCTTTCATCATACACGCCAAAGTTTTCAGGGTACGTTCCGGATAAGAACCTGCTGGAGTTTTGCCCATTCTGGTTTCTCATCAGGTTTAAGGATATTTTGTTATTGTTATTGAGTTTATAAGAGAAATTAGCCAGTAAGCCAAGCGTAACTTCTTCTACTCCTCTTTCGTCACTAAACAGTTTGTTGTTGTCTAGCTCTTCTGCAGAAGCGCTCTTCAACTTCCACACTCCAAAAGAGCCGTTATCGTAATAGGAGAAGTTTCTTTGGTAAGACAAGCCCACCACATATCCAAACTGCTTCCCGAAAAGCTCTGTTTGGTTACCTAATGAAAAGGTATGTGAATGGTTTACCGGAGCAGTCATTCTACTCGGAGCCATCTCTGTATTAAAAGCTTTTGTAGCTTTATCTATTTGTTCTGCTCTTTCCTGATTTGTGAAACTCTCAGACGGAATGGTATAATCTATTTCATCAGGTACAGCTCTTGTGTCATCGTCGAACCCAAGCCAGTCTAAGCCGCCTTTGTTTGAAGACAGAAAGTTACTGTTAAATGTAGCCTGGCTGTTATATCCAACAGAAGAAGATAACTGTAAAGTATATCGATCAGGAAAATCTTTTGTAGTTATATTTACATAGCCGCCAGAGAAACTACCTGGCAAGTCAGGTGTAAAAGTTTTGGACACTGTAAGGTTATCTAATAAGTTAGATGGGAACAAGTCCATCTGCACAGTGTTACGATTTGGGTCAAGGCCTGGTATTTCAGCACCGTTCAATGCTGTTTTTACGTACCTGTCGCCCAAGCCCCGTACATATACATATTTGCTTCCTTCTACAGAAATTCCTGTAACACGAGTAAGTGCCGACGCAGCATCACTGTCGCCACTTCTGGTGATTTGCTCAGCAGAGATACCATCCATTACCAATGCTGATTTTCTTTGGATGTTACGTAAAGTACCTTCTGAGCTTCGAATAGCTCTTGCCTCTACAACTACTTCTTTTAGTGCCGTAGTCGAAGACCCAAGTCTTATATCAACTACTGTTACTTCACCATCTTTTACAACCACACCAGCCACTGCTTTAGGCTCATAAGACACATAAGAAGCCTGTAGCTCATAAGTGCCAGGTTGCAAGTTATTGAAGCTGAACTTACCATCAAGGTCAGTAGCTGTACCAGAGTTTGTACCTTTTATTACTACTGTAGCCCCTATTAACTCTTCGCCAGTCTCGCTACTAGTAAGTTGCCCCCTAATTATACCGCTCTGTGCCACCGCAACAGATACAGTAAGACTTAGTAAGCCTATAAGGCTAAAAAACTTATTAAACATAAAAAAAGATAGATTGGGTGAGAAAATCTAAAAAAAGCTTCGCACAGCTTTATAAAAGTCTGAAGCTGTGCGAAGTAATAATTAAAACTAGTCTAAGTATCCGCGCTGGTCCAGGTAAGTCCAGCCTTTCAGCCAGTTAGTTGTACCGAAAGCACCTACGTAATCTGTACTCTGGAAGAAAGAGCCTGACGGTGCGGCACCACCAGACAGCGCAGAGCTACCAGTTGCAGGAACAGGATTCAAGCCTCCATTAGCTGTTCTACTAATACCACTTAAATTAGGATTGATGATTCTGTTGTTTTTAGCTGCATCTGAAAGAAGAGCAACTGTCCATGGCTCTGTAGTAGTGCCCACAGTACCTATGCCATTGAAAGTATTATCAGAAACATTCCAGAAGATATTATTTTGGAAATCTATCTGGCCTGCTTCCAGTCTTGTACGGCTGTCTTCACCACTGGCAAGGTCTTCAATAGTGATACCCTGTGCAAAGTCCATGAAGATGCTGTTATAGTACTTACCTCCTGCATTGTCGCGTATTACAAGGGTACCAGTAGTTGTCCTGCTCGCACCTGAACCAATATAAGTAGCGTTAGATATTACAGGCATTGCATAAGGCTGTCCATCTTCCGGGTCTGTACCGCCATCGTGCTCACCACCTGTACCACCATCGTTCTCTACATAAATACCAAACCAGAACTGGTTGTTGCCTCTCCAGCCTTCATCGTAGTCGAACATATCGTCGCCACAAAAAGCCGAAACAAGGTATTTAGTGTTTACTGTACCACCAAACCACTCAAAACCATCATCCTGGTTGGCAAATACCTCCACGTATTCTATAGTTGTGCCGCTACCTACAGCACCCATCGTCAGACCGTTTATCTCGTTGTCAGAAGCAATAGCAGTACCCGCGTGACGTATAGACACATATTTAAATACACCAGAGTTATCTGCATCATTCGTGCCACCGTACTGGCCTCTTGTATCTTCAGTAGGTATACCCTCGATAGCACCTACACCGCCACTGCCCCTGTTTGTAGTAGCATTACCTAATATAATCACACCGCCCCACAGGCCATTTTGTGTAGCAGGTATATCGTTAGGGTCGTTTACATCATCTTCTTCAGTTGTGAAAATAATTGGTTTGTCAGCTGTACCGTTGGCCATGATTTTACCGCCACGTGCTACAATAAGTGCACTTGAATTTTCACCTGTACCAGGTCTGCCTTTGATAACTGTACCAGGCTCAATGGTTAGTGTCTGTCCTTCGTTTACGAAAACAAACCCATCTAATATATAAGTATTGTCTGCAGTCCAGGTAACATTACCAGTTCCTGCCGTTGAAGCTGTTACAACAATCTCTTCACCTGTTTGCTCATCAATGTCTGTTCCATTGTCATCATCATCGCTACACGATGAAAAGGAGAGCACAGAACCTGTAAGCATTAGCGCAAGTAAAAATCTACTCGTTCTCTTCATGATTTTTTGGTTTTCTGGGTAAGTATTAAGTGTGGTTTTTATAATCCTTTAGCCTCTTTCTTTGAAGGAGAGGAAGGAACAATCCCTCCGTTAGCTTTAGCATTAAACTCACTACAAAAGTAGAGCAGCTATTTTAAGGCAACTTTAACAACTTGTTATGTTACCGTTAATCCTTTTCAGGAAATGTTAACCAAGCATTACCTTCAGGTTAATTTAAATTTAACCTGATGTTACATAATTATTAACTCAGCAAACTGCTCCAGCAAAATTTCAATCAATACAAACACAAAACGTTATATATCAACAACTTAAATAAATATAAAAAAGTAATTAAACATCCATAATGCTTAACATTTTGGTAACATTAGGATAACAGGTCAATAACATTCATAAGCTTACTTTGCATTGGGAATAGGGAAAAGCATCAGCAGCCTGACTAACTGTTAAAGAATTTTGCCAACTCTGTTGCCGCCTGAACAATTAGCCTGACTAACTATTTGTTCATTCGTATAATTTGATTGTTTACTAAGGTTTTAAAAGTTAATTCTCACCAAACTTTTACTTATTCGTGAATTTCAACCTTAAAGGAGCTGGCTTACTGCTCCTCACTCTACTAGCTTGGGGCTACAGCACACAAGCCCAAAGCGTTAATTACTCCAAGTTTGGCAAAGGCCTGCAGTTCATCGCAGCAGACTCCTCCTTCAGTCTTAAGTTCAGCACACGTTTTCAGTTTCTATATTCTGGCAGCCAGAACGAGGTTACTCAGGAATGGGAAGACCGTTTGCAAATTCGCCGGGCTCGTTTGAAATTCGATGGCTTTGTGTACTCTCCCAGATTAGTATATAAAATAGAATTGGGGCTTAGCAACAGCGACATTGGTAGTGGCCTGCTAAGGGTGCATAATCAAGCCGATAATATTATACTAGACGCTGTAGCTAAATGGGAAATGGCCCCAAAACTGTTTTTGTGGGTGGGCCAGACAAAGTTACCAGGTAACCGCGAACGTGTGATATCATCTCAACAGTTGCAGTTTGTAGACCGCAGTCTTTTAAACGCCAACTTCAACCTGGATCGTGATGCAGGATTACAGCTTCGCCACGAACACCAGGCAGGCCAGGTAGTACTGCGTGAAATAGCCTCTATTTCGATGGGAGAAGGCCGTAACATTACAGTTGATAACGCTGGCGGATATGATTATACTGCACGTCTTGAAGTATTACCACTAGGCCATTTTACAGGTGGGGGCGATTACTTTAACAGCGATCTGCTTCGTGAGAAAACACCTAAGCTTTCTGTTGCCGCCAGCTTTGACTATAACCACAACACATCAAAGTCACGAGGGCAGCTCGGCAGCTTCTTAAGCGACAACCGCAGCCTTCGTACTATTTTTATAGATGGTATGTTCAAGTACCAGGGCTTTTCAGCTATGGCTGAATATGCAGACAGAAAAGCTCCAGACGGGCCGGTAGTAGCCGTATCGGATACAGGAACTCCGACAGAAACTTTTGTAACAGGCACAGCTCTTAACGCACAGGCAGGCTACCTGTTTAAAACGAATTGGGAAGTGGCAGGCCGTTATACTACAGTAGACTTTGCGGAGGCAACGCAACTGCTCAATCAAAAGCAGTATACACTTGCACTTTCCAGATATGTTGTGGGGCACAGTTTAAAGGTGCAAAGTGATATGAGCCTGATTCAGACAGAACAGGAACACGATGCTTTCCAGTTTAGAATACAGATGGAACTATCCTTATAGTACAAACCAAAACTTAACAATAACTTAATATATGTGTAAGCAGAGTATGCTGTAACTGTTACAACTTTGTGGTTTTAAATTAACCTGATAATATAGCTTACACTCCGGCAACCATAGTTACTTAGTATTAATACTTGTCTAAAGCTATATAACGCTTCATACAAGTATTCCAAAAAGAAGTTAATCTACAAATCAATTTTAACAACAAACAACCAACCCAATGTTAAACCTAAGGCTTAACTATTCCAAATTAAACGCAGCCGTACTTTTAGGAGGCACCTTGTTATTCAGTGCCTGCGGTGGCTCTAACAACGAAGCAGCTGACAGTGACCTTTCCGGCAGTATCCAGATAGATGGTTCCTCTACTGTATACCCTGTTACAGAGGCTGTAGCTGAAGAATTTCGTACAGAGGCACCTGATGTAAAAGTAACAGTTGGTGTGTCTGGCTCCGGAGGAGGCTTTAAGAAGTTTACGCGTGGCGATATTGACATTGCTGATGCTTCCCGCTCTATTTCTGCTGCTGAAGACAGCATGGCTAAGGCGAACAATATTTCTTATATTGAGCTTCCGGTAGCTTATGATGGCCTGACGGTTGTAGTACATCCTGAAAACAATTGGGTAAAAGACATTACAGTAGCTGAGTTGAAGAAGATATGGGAGCCTGCCGCACAAGGTACTATTACTAGGTGGAACCAGATCCGTCCGGAATGGCCTGACCAGGAAATTCACTTGTACGGACCTGGCGTTGAGTCTGGCACATATGACTACTTTACAGAAGCGGTTGTTGGTAAAAGTCACTCCAGCCGGGGCGACTATACTGCCAGTGAAGATGATAATGTGCTGGTACAAGGCGTATCTACAGACCCCTATGCTCTGGGCTTCTTTGGATTCGCTTATTACGAGGAAAATCAAGGCAAGCTAAAAGCTGTACCTGTAGATGATCAGGATGACAGTAACGGACAAGGTGCCATTCTGCCATCACTGCAAACAGTAAAAGATGGTTCTTATACCCCTCTTTCCCGTCCGCTGTTTATCTATGTAAACTCTAAAGCTGCCCAAAGACCAGAAGTAGTAGAATTCGTGAACTTTTACTTAGATAACGCTCCTACCCTTAGCGAAGAAGTCGGCTACATTCAGCTTCCAGCGGAAATGTACAAAGAGCAAAAGCAGAAGTTCCAGGAATTTACCTCTGGTACAACTCAGCAGCAATAAGCTTAACTTATAAGTTCAACAGCCGCTATGCCCATTTTAACAGATGTTGCATGGCGGCTTAAACTAAAATAGCACCTTGAGAACATCAGAAAAAATAATCGAGGGCTTGTTGTGGTTATCTGCCGTAATCACAGTACTCATCACCATAAGCATTATCTGGGTTTTACTTTCAGAGTCTGTCAAGTTCTTTAGCGAAGTTTCTATCGTACAGTTCCTGACAGAGAAAGAATGGACCCCACTTTTCGCTGATAAGAAGTTTGGGATACTTCCTTTGGTAGCAGGCACTTTACTTACCACTACCATTGCCATAGCCGTAGCCCTCCCGATTGGTTTAACCATAGCTGTTTACTTAAATGAGTATGCGCATATCAGGTTCAGGCAGATTATAAAACCAATGTTGGAGGTACTGGCAACCATACCTACAGTAGTGTATGGTTTTTTTGCGCTTACAGTGGTAACACCTTTCCTGCAAAGTTTTATTCCGGGCCTGGCTGGTTTCAATGCGCTTTCTGCTGGTATAGTTATGGGTATCATGATCATTCCCATGATTTCATCGCTTAGTGAAGATGCCATTAGTTCAGTGCCACGCTCTTTACGGGAGGCTGCTTATGGCATGGGCTCTACCAGGTTACAAACAGCTTTTGGCGTAATGGTTCCGGCTGCCTCTTCTGGTATTGTAGTGTCGGTTATACTGGCTATTTCCAGGGCAGTTGGCGAGACTATGATTGTAGCCATTGCCGCAGGCCAGCAACCTCGCCTTACACTAAACCCCTTGGTACCCATCGAAACTATCACCACTTATATTGTGCAGGTAACCTTAGGCGATGTACCACATGGCTCACTAGAGTACAGAACTATTTTTGCAGCTGGTATAACCCTCTTCGTCTTTACGTTTGCCCTGAATAACATTAGCTTCTGGATCAAAAAGAAATACCAGGAAAAGTATGACTAACTCCGACAAGAACAGATTAAAAGATAAGGCCTTCCAAGTGTTTGGCATCTTTTGCACCTTTATCGGACTGGTAGTACTGGCCGTCCTTATCGTTAAAATTATTATGGAAGGGGCCAGCCGCATAGACTGGAGCTTTATTACCAGTCTGCCATCCAGAAGGGCCAGCAGAGCAGGTATTTACTCAGCCTGGACAGGCACCCTTTGGATTCTGGTATTGACTACCATTATTGCTTTTCCTTTAGGCGTGTCGGCAGGAGTTTACCTGGAGGAGTATGCGAAAAAGACCCGGCTTGCAAACTTTCTGGAGATTAACATTGCCAACCTGGCTGGTGTGCCCTCTATTATTTATGGTTTGCTTGGCCTCGAAATTTTTGTGCGCCAGATGAAGTTAGGGAACAGCTTGCTGGCAGGTGCATTAACATTATCGCTATTAATACTACCGATTATTATAGTTACTACTCGCGAAGCTATAAAAGCTGTTCCAAGAAGCATAAGAGATGGTTCTTACGCTTTGGGAGCTTCTAAGTGGCAAACAGTATGGCACCAGGTACTTCCGGCTTCTTTTGGAGGTATACTTACCGGTGTTATCCTGGCTCTTTCCAGAGCGGTGGGTGAAGCTGCCCCCTTGATTGTTGTTGGAGCATTGGCTTATGTGCCTTTTGCCCCCACATCTCCGCTGGATGAGTTTACGGTGCTCCCGATTCAGATCTTTAACTGGACATCAAGACCACAGGCAGCTTTCTTAGTTAATGCATCCGCAGCCATTATTATATTGTTATTGATCACATTCCTGCTGAATGGAATTGCCGTATACCTGCGCAACAGGCAGCAGAAGAAAATAAAGTGGTAACAAGCAGCAAAATCCAGACGCAAGACTTAAACTATACTCCTATTAAGTTCTGCAAAAAAGGTATCTGCTGGCTAAATGTTTTGTTACTACGCTTTGTGTCTTTTATCTATTGGCCTTAATTATGAGTAAAAAAGAATATAAGCTCGAAGCAAAAGAGCTTAATGCATATTATGGTGGCTTTCATGCGCTTAAAGGCATCAATATAGCCATGGAAGAAAAAACTGTAACAGCTTTTATCGGCCCCTCTGGCTGTGGTAAGTCTACGTTTCTGCGCACCTTTAACCGCATGAACGACTACATAGAAGGCTTTCGTGTAGAGGGAGAAATTCTGCTGGACAGCCGGGATATATATGACAAGAAAGTACGCGTTGATGAATTGCGCAAAGAGGTAGGTATGGTATTTCAGAAACCGAACCCTTTTCCGAAAAGCATTTTTGAGAACGTGGTATATGGTCTGAAAATACAGGGCATAAAAAAGAAATCGGTACTGGAGGAAGCCGCCGAAAGAACACTCCGACAGGCAGCTCTCTGGGACGAAGTAAAAGATAAGCTTCAGAAATCAGCGCTGGCCCTATCCGGAGGTCAGCAGCAAAGGCTTTGCATTGCAAGGGCACTGGCGAGCCAGCCAAGCGTGCTCCTGATGGATGAACCTGCTTCTGCCCTGGATCCTATCTCTACCGCAAAAGTAGAGGAACTGATTTACGAACTGAAAAAAGAATATACCATCGTAATTGTAACTCACAATATGCAGCAGGCTGGCCGCGTAAGTGATTACACAGCATTCTTTTATATTGGTGAGTTAGTAGAGTATTCTAAAACAAAAGCTATGTTTACCAGCCCTAAAGATACTCGTACACAAAATTACATAACGGGCCGTTTTGGATAATATGTTACTCGTGTTCGTTGTGCACTGTTTACTCTCACCCAAAATAGATAAAAGATAATGCCTCATATAGATATAGAATTAGAGAAACTACAAGAGAAGCTCCTGGAAATGTGGGACGTGGTTGACTACCAGCTTGTGAGTAGCCGCGAAGCCGTACTAAACCATGACCTGGAACTAACCAGAAAAGTTGTAAAGCTGGGGAAAAAAGTAAACCGCTTCGATGTAAAGATAGACCGCCAGTGCGAAAACTTTTTTGCACTGTTTAACCCGGTAGCCGTAGACCTTAGGCAGGTGCTGGCAACACTTAAAATAAATGCAAACCTGGAGCGTATCGGCGACACCGCAGAAGGCATCTGCCGTATTGTAGAAAAACTGAAGGAACCAGTTTCTAAAGAACTGGCAGAAGAAAGCCGCCTGCTGGAAATGTACGACAAAGCGCTGAGCATGTTTACGGCTGCTCGCAAGGTGTTCGTTACCTACGATGCCGAAGCTGCCCGCGAGGTACTGAAGCAGGACAAGCTCCTGAACAAGATTTACCGGAAATCGGATAAGGTTATAGCAAGCTACATGAGCGAAAACCCCGAAGGAGTAGAAACAGGCTTACACCTTTACAACATTATTAAGAAAATTGAACGTGTAGGCGACCAGGTAACAAACATTGCCGAAGAAATTATTTTCTACCACGACGCTAAAGTGATGAAACACAAATCACGCAAAAAGAAAGATAAAGAATAGTTACTCCAAAGCGAGGTAAAATATCAGTAAAAACAAGAGCACGGGCATGAAGGTCCGTGCTCTTGTTTTTACTGATATACAAGCCATAAAATATAGCATAAACTGTTTTGTACTTTAAAAACTACGTTTCCAATTATTTGTGTCGTAACTTTGCCACAAAATTGCATAACAGTGCTCTTAAAAGAAGTTTTGTACTTAATCAGAAAAGATGTGGTGCTGGAATGGCGGCAGAAATATGCCTTCAATGGCATGTTGCTGTACGTGAGCAGCACCGTGTTTGTCTGCTACCTTAGCTTTGGCTTGCGCTCCATTGAAGGCATGGTGCCGGTTTGGAATGCAGTGCTATGGATTATACTGCTGTTTACTTCAGTTAACGCCATTGCTAAAAGCTTTATGCAGGAAAACCGTGGCAGACTACTGTACTTCTACTCTATTGTGAGCCCGCAAGCTGTTATTCTGGCTAAAATAATGTACAACATGCTGCTCATGTTGGTGTTGGCATTACTCTGCTTTGCTTTTTATGCTCTGGTGTTAGGTAACCCGGTACAGGATGTGCCCATGTTTCTGCTCACAATTCTGCTAGGTGCTATTGGCTTTTCTACATCCCTTACCATGATTTCTGGTATTGCGTCTAAAGCATCTAACAACGGTACATTAATGGCTGTGCTCAGTTTTCCGGTTATTGTACCTATGCTGCTCATGCTGATTAAAATGTCTAAAAATGCTTTGGATGGATTAGACCGAGGCTTAAGCTTTGACGAACTGATTACATTGCTTGCTATAAACATGATCGTTGTCACTGTATCTTATATCTTATTCCCGTACCTTTGGCGAACATAATATTTAGCATGCTAAATGCTAATATTAGACGTTAGGACAATGTGCTAGTGAGTGAATTATTTTACACAAAGCAGACACTACTAAAGATTGGTAAATATTATAGCTATAAAACGAGTTTTATAGAATTAAATGAATTAAAAAAAGGTTTAGGTACAGCATCAAAATATGTTTAGGTTATTATGCCATTACTTCAACTATTGTGTGCCTAATATCTTGTGTTAAAAATAAGGAACATGAAAAACAACTGGTGGAAAATATTGGCCGTGCTGCTGCTGGTGTTTACTGTAGTGGCCGGAATGCTGGCGGAAGTTCCCCGCCTGGCCATCCTGAACGAAACAATACGCAACCTGTTCTTTCACGTACCGATGTGGTTTGGCATGATTCTGATCCTGCTAATATCGGTGGTATACTCTGTAAAGTACCTGCGCAACCCTACCATAAAGAATGATGTGATAGCTTACGAGGCAGCTAAAGTAGGTATTTTATTCGGTGTGTTGGGTATTATTACAGGAATGGAATGGGCACGCTTTACTTGGGGTGAGTACTGGAGTAACGATCCAAAACAGAACGCTTCGGCCATTGGCCTGCTTATTTACTTTGCATACTTGGTGCTGCGTAGTTCTTTTGCTGAGCAACAACAACGAGCCCGTATCAGCGCGGTGTATAATGTGTTTGCCTTTGCAGCCCTTATTCCGCTACTGTTTATCCTGCCACGCCTGACAGACTCGTTACACCCGGGCAACGGAGGCAACCCTGGCTTTAACTCTTACGATCTGGACAGCCGCTTGCGCATGGTCTTCTACCCTGCCGTTATCGGCTGGACGCTGCTAGGCATCTGGATTGTGAACATAAAATCAAGATTAGAATTACTGAGACAACGCTTATATGAAAATGTTTAGAATACTGGCAATATGGTGCCTCGTGCTTAGTGCCACCCTAGGAGGAGGTATCACCACTACGGCAAAAGCCCAGATGACAGACACTGAATTTTCTGTTCCGGCTGCACAGCCTGATGTTGAAATGGCCGACACCCTGCGTCAGGATGGTAAGATTTACGTGGTAGTAACAGTGCTACTATCAGTACTGGGCGGCCTGATTATCTATCTTGTAAGCATCGACCGAAAAGTAGGCAAGCTGGAAAGACAGCTAAAAGACGATTTAGTTAATCATTAATTGTACGCTAAAAAGCAGCAAACCTTAAAACCTGCTTTTTATCTAAAGTTTAAAATAAGCTGAATACAATGGATTTAAAATGTTAAGCCATGTGTTAAGCTTTCGGACCAAGAATACCATACTTGATTTATAGATGAAGAAGTCACACATCATCGGAATTCTAGTTATTGCTGTTGCAATCGTTATTATTATGACCACAGCAGGCGACGCAAGTACCTATGTTTCTTTTGGCGAAGCCATTGAGCGTGCCCAGGAAGGAAACGCTACAAAAGTGCATGTGGTAGGCCGCCTTAAGAAAGATCCACAGGGGCACATCGTGGGTATGAATTATAACCCTGTTGTTGATCCTAATTACTTCACATTTACACTAGTAGACACAAACCGTTTTGAGCAGCGTGTAATATACTATAACCCAAAGCCTCAGGACTTCGAACGCTCGGAGCAAGTAGTAATTACCGGCAATATGCAGAATGATGTGTTTGTAGCCGACAAAATATTGCTGAAGTGCCCGTCTAAGTACGTGGAAAAAGATATACAGCAGAATACAGCAAGCCTTTAAATTTTGTTAAGAGTTGAAGCGAAGAGTCTTTTATAAGGCTCTTCGCTTCAACTCTTAACCTTTAACTTTTAACTTTTAACTTTCTGAGATGATAAATACGCTAATTGGAGATATAGGCCATGCCAGTGTGATAGTAGCTTTTATAGCGGCCATTGTATCTTCTTACGCTTATTTTATGGCCTCACGTACATCGGTAGAGGTATCGGGCGACACTAGCTGGCGCAAGCTCGCACGTGGCGCTTTTTATGTACATGGGCTTGCCGTAATAAGCATTATCTTCTGCCTTTTCAATATTATATACGAGCACCGCTACGAGTATTACTACGCCTGGAGCCACTCTTCTAACCACCTGCCGGTGTATTACATGATCTCCTGCTTTTGGGAAGGTCAGGAAGGCTCGTTCCTACTGTGGATATTTTGGCACGTACTGCTGGGCGTAGCTCTGATTAATTTCGGCAAGAAAAATAAAGTTTGGGAAGCTCCTGTAATGGCGATGTTCTCGTTCGTGCAGTTGTTCCTGACTTCTATGATTCTGGGTGTAGTAATTGGCGATTTTAAGCTTGGCTCTTCCCCTTTTATACTGATGCGCGACTTTATGACAGACGCACCAGTGTTTAAAATGGACCCTAACTTTATACCTAAAGATGGCACTGGCCTGAACCCACTCCTGCAGAACTACTGGATGGTAATTCACCCTCCAACACTGTTCCTGGGTTTTGCTGCTACACTTGTTCCCTTTGCTTTTGCCATGGCTGGCCTTTGGAAAGGCAGGCTGACAGAATGGGTAAAACCTGCCCTGCCCTGGTCTCACTTTGCAGCAGTAGTGTTAGGCATTGGTACTGTTATGGGTGCCTACTGGGCTTACGAAACACTTAACTTTGGTGGCTACTGGAACTGGGACCCTGTTGAAAACGCTGTATATATTCCCTGGTTAGTGTTGGTTGGTGCCGTACATACCATGGTTGTTTACCGCAGAAGTAAGCATGGCCTTCGTGCAAGTTATGTTCTGGTTATTGCATCATTCCTGCTTATCCTGTATGCAACTTTCCTTACAAGAAGCGGTATTCTGGGCAATGCGTCTGTTCACTCTTTCACTGACTTAGGTTTGTCTGGTCAGTTGTTTGCTTACCTGGCTGTTTTTGCTGTCCTCGCCATAACATTATTAGTATACAACTGGCGCAAAATTCCTGCAACAGAGAAAGAACTTTCTACTTATAACGGCGAGTTCTGGGCCTTTGTGGGTTCAGCGGTATTATGCTTAGCCGCTTTTCAGGTACTAGCCACTACCTCTATTCCTGTCTACAACTCTTTTCTGGGCTTTATCGGAATAGAATCTAACGCAGCGTTACCGGCAGACCAGATTGCACACTATACTAAGTTCCAGTTATGGGCAGGTGTAGGCATTGCTTTACTTTCAGGCATTGCGCAGCTGTTATGGTGGCGCAAAGGTGATAAGAACAGCTTTATAGATGCCATCACAATACCAGCTATGCTGACGCTGTTGTTATCCAGCTTAATTATTATTGTGTCAAACAAGTTTGATGTTTTTAACTTTAAGCTAGATAATCCAGCCTACATTGTACTGTTAGTAACTTCCCTTTTTGCTATTTTCTCTAACCTGAGCATTACGCTGGGGCTAATCAGCAAGAAAGTAACCTTGTCTGGGGGGGCAGTTTCTCACATAGGTGTAGCCATGATGCTGATAGGCATTCTGTTCTCTTCAGGATACTCGACCATTATATCACAGAACACCTCTGGCATGTTGTACTCCCGAGAGTTTCCGGATGAGATTAACCGGGATAATGTACTGCTGTGGCGTAACTCACCTACCCAAATGGGCAAGTACGATGTTAGCTATCGTGGACAGTTCTTTGAAGTAAAAGGTGTGCCAGGCTATATAAATAAAGAAATACTGTTCCGCACTGCAGATGAGTACCAGGCAATTGCCCGTGCAGATATTAAAGTTGGAGATAAAGCTTATTATACCACTGGTGACACGTTAGAAATACTCTCTCCGGAAAATACTTATTATGAAGTAGAGTACAAAGAGCGTGAAGGAGATAATACATTTCTGCTTTACCCTCGTGCACAGCTTAATGAAAACATGGGTGGGCTGTTAGCCTCTCCTGATCTTCAGCACTTTGCTGATAAGGACCTTTACACACACGTATCAGGAGTTGCACCAGAAGAAAAAGAATGGGGTGAACTGAAAGAATATGAGGTTTCAGCAGGTGATACTATTATTCTGAATGATTATGTAGCAGTATTCAACGGAATAGAGGTAATTAATAAAGTTCCAGGTGTTGAGCTAAACCCAGGAGATGTAGCTGTACAGGCTGACATGAAACTGCTTGGAGAGAAGAAAAGCTACCACGCACACCCTGTGCTGATGATCAAAGATCAGATGATGGGCCGCTTCCCTGAAACCATAGAGGATTTAGGTTTGCGCATCACCTTCCTGAATATTGACACAGAGAATAACCGCTTCAAAATTGGTGTTAACTCCACTCAAAAAGACTGGATTATTCTAAAAGCAATGGAAAAACCTTTTGTTAACATCCTTTGGATAGGTACTATCATTATGTCTATTGGTTTTGTGATGGCTATTATAAGAAGGAGCCAGGAAGGCGAAACGAACAAGTCTGTAACACCTAAGCCTAAAAAAGCCCGAAAGGTACAGGCAGCGTAACTGACCTATATTGTATTTAAGCAAAAGAGGCTGTTCTGATTTCCAGGCAGCCTCTTTTGCTTAAATACAATTGTTATTTTGATCATACCTTGAAGATATCTTGCAAAGCCTTTTGTTACAAAGGATTTATAGGTGAAGAATTATTGGTATTAGCCAGATTATAGAAAACACATTGTAGCAAACCTGTTTAGGCTCTATAAGTGGTTAAAGTAAGCGTAAAAGGGATTTACTTATCATGTTAAAGCAACTGTTATATATTGTTTTTTGAGTAGCTTATTTTATTTTGAATTAAAGTAGTTCAAGAGTTAAATGAACATTTTCGTTGTACCGTCTTGGTATCCCTCCAAAGACCATCCAATCAATGGTAGTTTTATATATGAGCAGCTTGTAATGTTTTGTGGAATTTATCCTCATGTGAAGGTTGGGGTTTCGTTGTGGGGGCAAAAGAATGAAAGTAACTTACTTTATGTTAAAGATCATCTAAAAAACATAAAGAAGCTTGTTTCTGCAAACATGGCTGAATATAAAACAAGTGTTCTTCCAAACTTAGTTGAATATCATAAACCAACTTTTACCTGGACAAGGAAGATCAATAAAGGAAATATTCAGAATATTGTACGAGCATGTGTAACTAATTTAAAGCGATTCGAATCTGATTTTGGCAATGTAGATGTTATACATGCACATTGCGGTTATCCAGGGGGGTACATTGCAATGGAGATATCTAAGCAGTTAGCAATTCCTTATATCATCACAGAACATTTAGGGCTATTCCCAAGTTCTTTAGTAACAGATAAACGTGGTTGTATTCTTCCTCTCTATCTAAAGCCCTATTTATTTTCAGAAGCCAACATAGCGGTAAGCCCGTTTCATGCGACAGAGCTAGAGAAAGCTTCTATTCCTAAGGTACAAGTAATAGCAAACTTCATTGATGAATCCTCTTTTAAACTAGCTGAACCGCAAGACAAAAACGGTCAGGAGTTTTTGTTTTTCACATTATCAAAAATTGCCTCTTCTAAAGGTACAGACCAATTACTATATGCCATAAAAAATGTTGTACAGCAGAAAAAGCACGTAAAATTTAAGATTGGAGGAGATGGACCTCATAGTGATAGCTTTAAAAGGCTTGCCTCTTTCTTAAAAATAGAGAAACATGTTGAATGGTTAGGTGAAATACCAAGAGACCAGGCTGTGGCAGAGTTTCAGAAATGCGACGCTTTTGTTCTGCCAAGCATTTATGAATCAATGGGCATAGTTTATATAGAGGCATTAGCCTGTGGCAAACCAATTATAGCAACAAAATGTGGCGGCCCAGAGAGTACTGTAACACAGTTCAATGGTTTACTAGTTGATAAAAACAATGTAGAAGAACTTTCAAAGGCAATGCTTTACCTGCTGGATAATTACGGAAGGTTTAATACACAACAAATAAGAAATGACTTTCTTGAAAGGTTTTCCTCAAACGCTGTAGTGCCGAAACTATATGAGCTTTACAGTAAAATTAGCAGTAGCAGTCTTGAACATACACCATAATTTCAAACATGAAAATAGCCATAATAGGCGCTGGCAATGTAGCCTGCCACTTAGCACAGGCACTAGCCTCAGCGGGCCATCAGGTAAAAGCCATATACAGCAGAACAGAACAGAACCGGACAGCGCTGGCAAACATTTTACCACATGCACATGCTATTGATTCACTTAACCTGCAAGAACTTGATATTGACCTTGTAATTATTGCCGTGCCAGATAAAGCACTTGCTATAGTAGCCGTGCAACTACAGGTGCAACCAAACGCCATTGTAGCACATACTTCTGGCTCTCAGCCTATGGCTGCGCTACAAAAAGTGGCCGGTGCACGCACAGGCGTTTTTTACCCGCTACAGACCTTCTCTAAATCCAAACCGGTGGATTTTAAGCAGGTACCACTTTTGCTGGAGGCTCAGGATATGCAAACACTATCAGAACTGGAAGAGTTGGCACAGACAATAAGCGAGCAAGTGCAAACAGTAGACTCTTCAACAAGAAAGCAATTACACATTGCAGCAGTCTTTGCCTGTAACTTTACAAATCACCTGCTGGGCATCAGCCGTCAGTTATTACAAGAGGCAAGCCTGCCACCACAACTGCTGCAACCGCTCATCCAGGAAACTGTAGCCAAAGCCGCACAACAACATCCGTTTACAGTACAAACGGGCCCTGCAGCCCGAAACGACAGCAATGTAATAGAAGAGCATTTGCACATGCTGGAGCAGCACCCTGGCTATCAGTTGCTGTACAAAGAGCTAACAAAAAGCATTCAGGAAGCCCAACTGAATGAATGAATGAAACAACAAATAACCAATACTGAAGTCCTATTTTGATTCGGATACTTCACTTAGTAACTTTGCAGACTTCAAAATGTGGTCTATAAAATGAAAGTTGTAAATATAAATTTTAAGTTTTCCGATGGCTCACCAGATCAGTCCCATCCAGCCGTGGAGGGAGAGTCTGTACTGGATGTAGCTTTAAATAATAGCATTAAGCTACAGCACAACTGTGGCGGCGTATGTGGCTGCAGCACGTGCCATGTGTATGTAGAAGCCGGCATGGATGACTTACCTGAAATATCAGATAAAGAAGAAGATTACATTGACCGTGCTGTAGACCCCAGAATAAACTCGCGTTTAGCTTGCCAGTGTGTTATACAGGGTAACGAAGACGTAGTAGTAACCATTCCTGAACAAGACTTCCTAGGGCACTAACACGTTACTTTGTAAACATACACCTTAAGAGTTCTTCTGATAAGAGTTAAACGACTGATTGATAATTGAAAAGATATAAATATGAGTTACGAACCACCCATGACCTGGAGCGACTATGAGGATGTCGCGATGGCACTGTATGAAAAGTTCGGCGACGACTTTACAGAGTCTAAGATATACCGTATCCGTTTTACAGACTTGCTGGAGTGGGTACTAAGCCTGCCAAACTTTATTGGTAAGCGCGAGGAGGCTAATGAAGGCCATTTAGAGCAAATTCAGGCAGCCTGGGTGTACGAGTGGCGCGACAACCAAGACTAAGTCTTAAAATGGCTTACAAATATTAAATAAAATATATACTTTTAAAGGTTCTTTCCCGTAAAGAACCTTTTTCATTTTATAGCTATGTCAATCACTCAACCAGATCTTACCCGCATCAACACATTTGTTTTAGATGTAGATGGTGTGTTAACGGACGGGCTGTTGTACTGCTTTGCTGATGGAGAGCAGGTGCGCGCCTTCAATATTAAAGACGGTTTCGCTATAAAGCATGCGATTCGCCAAGGCTACCGGGTGGCTATTATATCAGGGAAAAACGAACCAGGAGTGCGTAAACGCCTGGAGGCACTCGATATAGAAGACATTTTCCTGGGGATTGAGGATAAAACAGAGGCTTTTGAAGATTACTTATACATGCAGGGAGTACACCCGGCTACAGTAGCATATATGGGCGACGATATGCCAGACATGGAAGTAATGCAACGCTGTGGATTTAGGGCTTGCCCTGCCGATGCAGCCGATGACATAAAGGAAATAGCAACTTTTATAGCTACAAAGGACGGTGGAAGAGGTGCTGTCCGTGAGTTGATAGAGAAAATTATGAAAGCTCAGGATACATGGTAAAAAGCATTCCACATCTAATTCTACAATTAATTATAAAAATTATTTTAAGTTAAAGTTGCATATATTTAAGTAACTTATATCTTTACAGTAAATTCTATTACCATTATTAATTATTTATTATTCATTTTTTATGAAAACAGGAAAAGTAAAGTTCTTTATTGAGTCAAAAGGCTTCGGTTTTATTACTGAAGACGAAACAAACGAAGATTTCTTTGTACATGTAACTGGTCTCAATGGTGTACAAATTCAACAGCATGACCATGTTGAGTTTGATACGCAGGAAGGTAAAAAAGGAATCAACGCTGTTAACGTGAAGAGAATCTAGTCAGACATACTTTACCGTTACAGAGAAGCCCCAACACCTGGGGCTTTTTTTATGTGCCAGGTAACTGTAATTTTACACCTGCTAGCTTATCCACCAAACCGTGAAAGCATTCTTAACCCTTATACGATTCCCCAACCTTGTACTTATAGTCCTGAGCCAGGCCTTAGCCCAGGCCTGTTTGCTTTCTGCCGGCGTAAGCTGGCAGAAGGTGCTGGAGCCCAGTTTCATTGTACTTACACTGTCTACAGTTTTTATAGCAGCTGCCGGTTACATTATTAACGACTACTATGACATTAAAATTGATGCGATAAACAAACCACAGCGCGTATTGGTTGGTAAGTCAATAAGACGTCGCCCTGCTATGGGGGCACACCTGTTACTGTCCTTTCTAGGTGTAGCTATGGGCCTTTGGCTATCTATACCCGTTGGCTTGATAAATTTAGGAGCAGTACTGTTATTGTGGGGCTACTCCGACAGGCTGAAAAGAATGATGCTGATAGGTAACGTAGTCATTTCGCTGCTTTCAGCATCTATGTTATTAGTAGTAGCTGTTTATGCCGACACATTAAACAAAACAACACTAGGCTACTCCCTCTTTGCTTTACTCATATCGCTGATTAGAGAGATTATCAAAGATGTAGAAGACATGAAAGGTGACGCCTCTTTTGATTGCCGTACCTTACCTATTGTAGTAGGGATGCGCAACACAAAATGGGTACTATATCCTCTTATGGCCACCTTTATAGTTCTTCTTATTATTGCTGCATGGCACCCCAGTACACCTGTACTATTTGATACTTACATGCTGCTGTTCGTGCTGGCCCCCAGTATCTGGATGCTGGTAAAACTTGCTCGCGCTGACCGTAAACAAGACTTTACTTACCTAAGCAATCTGAACAAGCTAATTATGCTGACGGGCATTTTATCTATGCTTTTTGTCTGACCAGTTAGTTTATTACAGGAAAGCAAGAGCTAAGCTAAACAAGAACTTGCTTTAGCTTGGAAATAGCGATTGACTTAAGCTATCAGTCAGGTTCTATTGGGGAACCTGTACAATGTGAGTATCTTTGCAGAAAGATGCAGAGCTAGTGTGTTATATCTATATAACAGAGCTAAACCCTAAAGTCTTTTTATTGCTGATTAAGATATTACATGAGTAAGGCGCAGGAATTATTATCAGAGTACGGGCTACGGAAGACTGGCTGCCGTTTAGATGTGTTGGAGTTGTTTCTTGCCAACCAGTATGCCTTAGCACACTCCGACATTGAACGTATGTTTGGCGATCGTTATGATCGTGTTACTATTTACAGAACACTCCATTCATTCGAGGAGAAAGGGCTACTTCACAGTATTAACGATGTGAGCGGCGCTATAAAATATGCGCTCTGCCAGGAGGCTTGCAGCCAACACCAACACCATGATAACCATATACATTTTAACTGCACCACCTGTGGGCAAACCTTTTGCCTAAACGAAGTACTTATTCCTCACTTAGCTTTACCAATAGGTTATCAGGTAAACGCCCTTCATTTTTCTGCCCAGGGTGTATGTAAGGCCTGTGCTACAGACGACAGCAAATAAACTGACTGCAATAATATTTGTACTGACAGATACCGATATGGCCTGGTAACTGCGTAACTAGTATATATTGCTTAAGTAAACTATTGCCATAACTCAAATGACCAACCCTGCAGAAGAATTCCGGTGTTTAGTTACCTCGCCTACTAAGTTTAAGCTGTTCATGCTGTCTAAACTTCCTATGGCTTATATGGCAGACCTGCGTGTAGCATCCCTCAACAGTACACAGGCAACTGTTACTGTGCCATATAAGTACCTTAATAAAAACCCTTTTAACTCCATCTATTTCGCCTGCCTAAGTATGGCGGCAGAGCTTTCGACAGGAGTACTTTGCATGATGCACGTGTACAAATCAGATCCAGCAGTATCAATGCTTGTAGTAAATATGGAGGCCGGTTTCACTAAAAAAGCCGTGGGCAAAATCACTTTTTCCTGTGATGATGGGAAGCAGATTTTAGAAGCAGTTCAGGAAACCAAAGCAACAGGTGAGGGAGTAACAGTAGTGGCCTCAAGTACAGGCGTGGATGCAACAGGTGACCAGGTGGCCTCATTTAAGTTTACATGGTCTTTTAAAGCAAAGAGAAAGCCATTGAGTTAAAATGAAAATTGTACCGGGCGCTGCTTTGTTGGTCTAAACCCACTATATTTGCACCTTCATTACAAGCACCTTTACTTTTGGCACCAGCTGATAAAAAAAATATAGTCATTTTTGCATCGGGGTCAGGCAGCAATGCACAGCGCCTGATGGAGTACTTCGAGCACCACCCACAAATTCGCGTGGCCGCTTTGTTCGCCAACAACCCGAAAGCGTATGCCCTAAAAAGAGCCGAGACCTTCCACGTCCCGGCTTTTTTATTTACCCGCGATGAGTTTTACAATTCAGATAAAGTGGTAAAACAGTTACAGCAGATTAAGCCCGATGTTATTGTACTGGCAGGCTTCCTGTGGCTCGTGCCCCAAAGCCTCCTGCAGGCCTACCCAAACAAAATTATCAACATACATCCAGCCCTGCTGCCTAAGTATGGTGGCAAAGGCATGCATGGCCTTCATGTACATTCAGCTGTAATAGAGGCTGGTGAAAAAGAATCCGGCATAACAATCCACCTTATAAATGAGGAATACGATAAAGGTGTGTTTGTGCTTCAGGAACGATGCCCGGTGCTCCCACAGGATACGCCTGAAGAGTTAGCTGCCCGTATACTACAGTTAGAGCACACACACCTGCCGTTGGTGGTAGAAAAGTTTTTAACAGATCAAGAATACTCTTCTAATAATAATTAACCCATGCAATCTATTAAAATTAAGTCCGCGCTTATTTCGGTATATTATAAAGACCGTTTGGAGCCACTTGTAGAGCTTCTGAAAGCTAATGGAGTTACAATTTATTCTACAGGAGGCACACAGGCTTTCTTAGAAGAACAGGGAGCTGAAGTAGTAGCCGTTGAAGACCTTACTGCTTATCCTTCTATTTTCGGAGGTCGCGTTAAAACCCTTCACCCGAAAGTGTTCGGTGGCATCCTGCATCGCCGCGACAACGAAAGCGACTTGGCTGAGCGGGAGAAGTTCGAGATTCCGCCGATTGATTTAGTAGTAGTAGACCTGTACCCGTTTGAAGAAACGGTAGCTTCAGGTGCCTCTGAAGCAGACATAATTGAGAAAATAGACATAGGTGGCATTTCCCTGATCAGGGCAGCCGCTAAGAATTTTAACGACGTACTTATTGTTTCTTCCCGTGATCAGTACGATGAGGTAGTAGAAGTGCTGAAGGCAAAAGATGGTGCCACTGACCTGGAAGACCGTAAGTGTTTTGCTGCCAAAGCATTTGATGTTTCTTCTCATTACGACACACACATCTTTAACTACCTGAACGGTGAGCAAGAGCAGGTGTTTAAACAAAGTGTGCGCGAGACAACCCCGTTACGCTATGGTGAAAACCCTCATCAGAAAGGCACTTTCTATGGTAAACTGGATGACCTTTTTGAGCAGTTAAATGGTAAGCAGCTATCTTATAACAACTTAGTAGACATAGATGCTGCTATAGCTTTAGGCGCTGAGTTTGAAGAAACTGCCGTGGCTATTTTGAAACATACGAATGCTTGCGGCTGTGCCACCGGCGACACCGTTAAAGATGCTTTCTTAAATGCTTTGTCTTCTGACCCTGTTTCTGCTTTTGGTGGTGTAATCATCACTAACAGAACTGTAGACTTAGCTGCTGCAGAAGAGTTAAACAAGCTGTTCTTCGAAGTGCTAATTGCTCCAGCTTTTGATGCGGAAGCCTTAGAACTGCTTCGCACGAAGAAAAACCGCATTTTGTTAAAGCAAAAGCCGGTAGAGCTGCCAACTAAGCTTTTCAAGACATTACTGAATGGCGTAATTGAGCAGGATAAAGATTTGGCAACAGAAACAGAAGCAGACTTTAAAACAGTCACGAAACGTGAACCAACTGCTGAAGAGAAGAAAGCGCTGGTATTTGCTGCCAAAGTTTGCAAGCACACTAAGTCTAACACCATTGTGCTGGCTACAGATAAAATGATGTTTTCCAGCGGCGTAGGCCAGACTTCCCGTGTAGATGCCCTACGCCAGGCAATAGAAAAAGCAAAGAGCTTTGGCTTTGATGTAAGTAAAACTGTAATGGCCTCCGATGCTTTCTTCCCTTTTCCGGACTGCGTAGAAATTGCCGATCAGGTAGGTATAAAAGCTGTGGTACAACCAGGCGGATCTATTAAAGATCAGGATTCCATTGCTTATTGTGACGCACACGACATGGCCATGGTTATGACTGGCGTACGTCATTTCAAACATTAAATTTATCTGGTTTGACTTTTACAGCCCCAGCTTTGCCTAGCGAAGCTGGGGCTTTTTCATTATCCGCACCTCTTCTTCTATACTATAAGCTCTAGATTTGCAGAGAGTGACTTACATGACATAAAAAGGGAAGAGGACTTACTTACTATATAATTTTCTCTACAAGTTGTGCTAGCAGATTCCCTGACTTGAACAAAACAGAAAAAAATTTGGCCCCATATAACAGAGTTATGATCACTAGGTTTATAATTATTCAGTAAAAACGACACAAGCATTATATGTTTTTCAATTAAGCTCCTCCCCCCACTTGCCTTAAAAAAAGCTCCATATTTCAATCTGACATACTTTAGGACGTTATCAAGTACGTTATTAGAGCGCACTATTCCGGCTGTTATATAAAAAGATTTGAAAACTTTGCTCAGAGAGGCTATAGCATTATTAATTCCGCTGAATTTCACTAATTTTGCCGCAAGTTTTTGACTAGAAATATTGTATATTAAAAATATAGGAGACTACCGCACCTCTTCAACTACTTCGAAATGGGATTATTTAATTTTTTAACCAGTGATATAGCAATAGATTTGGGTACTGCCAATACCCTTATCATTCATAACGATAAAATTGTGGTAGATGAGCCATCCATCATCGCCATCGATCGCACATCGGGCAGAGTAATTGCAGTAGGCCGTAATGCAATGCAGATGCATGAGAAAACTCACGAAAACATCCGCACCATTCGTCCGCTCAAAGATGGTGTAATTGCCGACTTCCACGCTGCAGAGGAAATGATCCGGGGCCTGATTAAGATGATTGACACAGGCCGTCGTTTGTTCCAGCCGTCACACCGCATGGTAATCTGTATCCCTTCTGGTATTACGGAAGTAGAAAAACGTGCCGTACGCGACTCTGCACAGCACGCCGGCGCTAAAGAAGTATGGATGATACAGGAGCCAATGGCAGCCGCTATCGGTATTGGTATTGATGTAGAACAACCGATTGGCTCTATGATAGTAGATATCGGAGGTGGTACAACTGAAATTGCTGTGGTGGCCCTTTCAGGCATTGTGTGCGATCAGTCTATCCGTATTGCCGGTGATGTGTTTACTAAAGATATACTGGATTACATGCGCCGCCAGCACAACCTGCTGATTGGAGAACGTTCCGCTGAGAAAATAAAAATTGAAGTAGGCGCCGCGCTTACAGAAATAGAAAACCCTCCTGCTGACTACGAAATCCGTGGCCGTGACCTGATGACTGGCATTCCTAAAGTAATTAAGGTAACGTACCAGGAAATAGCTATTGCACTCGACAAGTCTGTCTCTAAAATAGAAGAGGCTGTTCTAAAGGCACTGGAAATTGCCCCACCTGAGCTTTCGGCTGATATTTACGACAATGGTATTCACCTGACAGGTGGTGGTGCTTTGCTTCGTGGTTTAGACAAGCGTCTGGCTGCCAAAACAAAACTTCCGATTCACATTGCAGAAGATCCTTTAAGAGCAGTTGTAAGAGGCACTGGTGCCGCCATTAAAGATATTGAGGGCTTTAAAAACGTACTGCTGACGTAACAGACCCACATGCGGAATCTTTTTGCATTTATTTACCGGTTCCGTGCGTTCCTTGTATTTGTATTGCTGGAGGTGCTGTGCGTATACATGATTGTACGCTACAACACCTACCAGGGAGCAGCCTTTTTCAACTCTGCCAATAAGTATATAGGGCAGGTGCTGGAGTACCAGAGCAGTGTGACTGATTATTTCAGGCTAGCGTCTGTAAACACGACACTTGCAAGAGAAAATGCAGCGTTGCGGGAAGAAGTCATGAGGAACAGACTGGAAGAACAGGCTGACAGTACTGACCGCCTGGATACACTTTACTATGCCCCTTCTGATACGTCAAAGCTGTCTCCGTATGTTCTACATGCAGGCCGTGTAATTAATAACTCCGTGCGACGAACCAACAACTACCTGACACTTTCTATCGGTACAGCTGATGGAGTAATGCCAGGCATGGGCGTTATTTCTTCTCATGGAGCTGTAGGGCGTATCAAAACAGTTTCAGAACATTACTCCACTGCAACATCACTATTGCACTCCCAGCTCCTGATATCGGCCAAAATTAAGAGTAACAGTACTTTCGGAACCGTTAAGTGGAATGGCGGAAACTACCGCACAGCTTTACTTGATTATATTCCGCTGCACATAAAGCCTGCTAAAGGCGATACAATTGTAACAAGTGGGTTCAATACTGTTTTTCCGGAGGGCATCATGATTGGCACTATCAACTCCGTGGAAAAAGAGCAGGACAAGAGTTTTTACACCATTAAAGTAAAACTGGCCGTAGATTTTGCACAGCTTTCTTACGTGTATGTTGTAGAAAACACGCTGAAAGACGAGCGGGACTCCTTGGAAATAGAAACAGGCATACAACCCAATGAATAGTAGCTTTGGCATACGACATATCATACAGTTTATTCTGTTTGTAGTACTACAAGTTTTCCTAATGGACAACCTTGTGCTCTTCAGCATGGGGTTCTGTTTTATTTACACTGCCTTTATACTATTTCTACCTATTAATATAAGCCGGGTGTGGTTACTGATACTGGCTTTTGCTACAGGCTTTACGGTAGACATGTTCTATGACACTATGGGAATTCATGCAGCAGCCAGTGTGCTCCTGGCATTTTTAAGGCCACTCATTTTGAACCTTCTCACACCCCGTGATGGTTACGATACCAATGACTCAGTTAACATACACGTGATGGGCAAAAGCTGGTTTACGACCTATGCTCTTATTCTGATTCTGGTGCATCATGCAGCCGTGTTCTTTTTAGAAACAATCAGCTTTAACGACATATGGTACACACTGGCTAAGATACTGCTAAGTACCCTTTTCACGTTTGTAGTAATGGTAATTTTACAACTGCTGTTCTTCTCCGTTAAGAGAGCGAATAGATGAACTATTTGGAAAACAGAAAATACGTTATACAAGCCATTTTCCTCGTAGTAGGAATTGTCTTTGCCTGTCGGCTCTTCTACATACAAGTTATAGACAGCAGCTATAAGCAGGCTGCTGAGACTAACGCTATCAAAACGATCATTCAGTATCCATTCAGGGGGCTGATTTATGACCGTAATGGCAAGCTGCTGGTACAGAACACACCTGTGTACGACCTAATGGTGGTACCGAAGGAGGCCCGGAATATTGACACATTAAAGCTTTGCAAGTTAGTAGGTCTGCCCTTGGAGGATGTTCGGGAACGCCTTAAAAAAGCAAGAACTTACTCGTATGTTAAGCCTTCTATCTTTTATCAGAAACTCAGCACCCAGGAGTTTGCCCATATCCAGGACAATCTGATAGACTTCCCCGGCTTCTATATTAATGCACGTACTGCCCGTGGTTATCCGCACCAGAGTTTAGCGCATGCATTAGGTTATATTGCCGAAATAAGCCCTAAGCAACTGGAAGACAGCACGTACAGCGGCTACCGCTCAGGCGACTATATCGGCAAAAGCGGTATAGAGCTGGAGTACGAAAAGTACCTGATGGGTAAGCGTGGAGTAAAGTATAAGATGGTGAACGTGCGAGGTATTGAGAAAGGCGCTTTTAAGGAGGGCGCTTACGATACACTTTCTGTAGCCGGTCAAAACCTGGTGAGCACGATTGACCTTGACCTGCAAGCTTATGGCGAGTACCTGATGAATGGTGCCAAAGGCAGTGTAGTGGCTATAGAACCAGAAACAGGAGAAGTGCTGGCTTATATATCGTCTCCGTTTTACGACCCAAACCTGTTTACAGGTAAAGAATACGGTAAAAATTACATGGAGCTGCTGAACGAGCCTAACAAGACAATGTTCAACCGCCCTATTATGGCCAGCAGCAACCCTCCTGGGTCTATCTTTAAATTAGCACAGGCGCTTATAGCACTGCAAGATGGCATCATAACTCCGAATACAGGTTATCCATGTAATCAGAGCCTGATAAAGTGTTCTCACGCTCATGCAGCCCCAACTAACCTTTCCATTGCGATTCAAACTTCCTGCAACCCTTATTTCTACCAGGTGTTCAGGGCCATGCTTAACCGCGGCAAGTCTAAAAATACATTTAAAGATACTGCCCTTGGTTTAACTGATTGGCGTGACCAGGTTACCAGCTTTGGCTTTGGTACCAAACTAGGCATTGACCTGCCGAACGAGAAACAAGGCATTATAGCCTCTACCGCTATGTACGATCGTATTTATGGTCCGAACCGCTGGAAATTCTCTACCATTTACTCGCTTAGTATAGGGCAAGGTGAACTTGGCGTTACGCCACTACAAATGGCAAATTTTATGGCCACCATTGCAAACAGAGGTTATTATATTACACCTCACATTATCCGGTCTATTGGGGAGCATGGGGAACCGCTACCAGAATACCAGGAGCGTCATTATACAACGGTAGCATCTAAGCACTTTGAACCAGTTGTTGATGGTATGGCAGCTGTGGTGGCATCTGGAACAGGTAGAAATGCTAACTTATCAAAACTTGGAATAGAGGTCTGTGGAAAAACAGGAACAGCGGAGAACCCACAAGGCAAGGACCACGCCGTATTTGTTGCCTTTGCCCCTAAAGTAAACCCGAAGATTGCCATAGCAGTGTATGTAGAAAATGCAGGCTTTGGAGCTCAATCGGCAGCACCTATCGCCGGCCTGATGATAGAAAAGTACCTGACAGATTCTGTATCCAGGAAACCTATGGAAAAATGGGTGTTAAGCAGAGAGTACCTTAATATAGATTAGCACCATGGCTGTTGAGCAAACTATACCCAAATATAAAGTAGCTACACGTAGCAGCAGACGCAACTCTAATAAGGTGCTTCAGAACCTGGACTGGGTAACCATACTGCTCTATTTCACCCTAGTGGCCTTAGGCTGGATGAATATTTATGCAGCCGTATATAGCCCTGACAATGTGGTTAATATTTTCAGCTTCGATATTAACTCAGGTAAGCAACTTGTCTGGATATCTGCTTCGGTAGTACTGATTATTATTCTACTCGTTGTTGATTATAAAGTATACGAGCATCTGGCCTATCCTATCTATGGAGGTGTTATACTGTTGCTTTTAGTCACGCTGGTTATAGCCAAACCCATTGCAGGTTCCAGATCCTGGCTTGATTTAGGGGGAGGCATTCGTTTGCAGCCTGCTGAGCTAGCTAAATTTGCCACGGCCCTGGCTGTTTCCAAGTTCCTGAGCAATGTAAACCTGCGTCAGCAGAACCTAAAAGATCAAATGGTTTTAGCAGCCATTACCTTACTGCCTCCTGCTATCATCATTCTTCAGAATGAGACAGGCTCTGCCCTGGTTTTCGCAGCTTTCGTGCTGGCCTTCTTCCGGGAAGGCATGTCGCCTCTTATTCTGATTATAGGTGGTACTGCCGCAGCCATTTTTATCCTGACGCTACTGGTGCCAAAGCTGTACCTAATCATAGCTATCACAGCTCTTATGGGCGCAGCTGTCTGGCTAGACTACCGCCTGATGCGCCGCATTAAAACTATGGTAGCCTTGCTCTTGCTGGTAATAGCTATGATCTTTAGTGTAGATTACTTTGTAAATGACATCCTGCAGCCACACCAGCAGAACCGCATCAAGGCTTTAATAAATCCTGAGGCAGACCCGCTGGGCTTTGGCTGGAATGTAACCCAGTCTAAAATTGCAATTGGCTCTGGTGGCCTTTTGGGAAAGGGTTTTTTGGACGGCACTCAAACTAAATTTGACTTTGTACCAGAGCAGAGTACCGACTTTATTTTCTGCACTATTGGAGAGGAGCACGGCTGGATAGGCAGCACTGTTCTGATAGCATTGTTTATGTTGTTGCTTATTCGTATTGTGTCCATTGCAGAACGGCAGAAGTCGGTATTTGGCCGCACGTATGGTTATTGTGTCGCCTCTATCATCTTCTTTCACTTCCTGATAAATGTAGGCATGACGATAGGCCTTGCACCTGTGGTGGGCATTCCGTTGCCATTCTTCAGTTATGGGGGCTCTTCGTTGTGGTCGTTCACTATTCTGCTTTATATCCTTTTGGCTATTGATGCAAACCGTAGCCTGGATTTATCAAGGTAAGCTGTAAAAACCACAATTTACCTGCCTTAATATAATAAAAAGCCCTAGCCAAGTCTTCTACTTGGCTAGGGCTTTTTTAATTTACCTGTTTAGCTATAAGAAATTACAATCTTTCTTAAGGTTGATAAGCAACTCTGTAGATTACACCATTTGTATCGTCTGAGACTAACAGAGAGCCATCTGTATGTATTGCAACACCTGCCAGACGCGCAAAATGAGCGCGGTTATCATTGATAAGGAATCCTGTCAGGAAATCATCAAAGCGTACAGGCTGTCCGTTTTCAAAGTGTAGCCTTACCACTTTATAGCCAACCGGTGTACTTCGGTTCCAGGAGCCCCGCATAGCCACAAAGGCATCTCCCTGGTATTCTGCCGGGAACTGGTCTCCTGTATAGAAAGCCATGGCCATCGGAGCGGCATGAGCCGTGTAGGTCATTACAGGAAGTGTCGTCAGTTGCAGGTACTGCTCATAAGTAGTATCTCCCTGTGGCCGGTCACTTGGGTTGTATTTACCCTCTCCATAAATATAAGGCCAGCCATAATTCGCACCTTCCTCAATTTTATTTACTTCCTCTTTCTGCTCTGTGTCGCCCAACCAATCAATTCCATGATCTATTCCCCATAGTTCGCCTGTTTCCGGATGCCAGCCAAAACCAATGGTATTACGCAAGCCTTCGGCAAATATCTCCCGATCAGATCCATCAGAACTGAGGCGTAACATAGTGGCATTCTCCGGATTTGGCTCAGGGCAAGAGTTACAGGTACTTCCGACAGAAAGATACATCATACCATCCGGGCCAAAGGCAATTGTGCGGTTTGGGTGCTGGCCTGCATCGGGCAGGTCATTAACCAGCAACTGAGGCTGACCTAAAGTGCCATCCATGTTCATATCTGCAACATATAGCTCCCTGATAGCAACAATATACATTCTGCCATTATGGATAGAAAGCCCGTGTGCGTGCCTGATGTTTGCTACAGTTTCCTCACTTTCTGCTATGCCATCGCCATTTGTATCCTGCAACAGCATAACTTCTCCTGCTTCCCGGTCTGAAACATACACATGGCCTGTGCTGCTAACCACCATCATACGCGGATGGCCTAAGTCTTCGGCGAACTTTTGCACTGTAAAGCCTGCGGGTACTTCAAGCTGCTGCACATTAGCGTCAGTAGCAGGCATGGTGGCTGGCTTAAAAACATAACCGGCCACTTGGGAGGTAGTAGGGTCATCATCTGTTTCCGGAATCATAGAGTCCCAGAAATCATCGTCATCACTACAACTAAAGACAAAGATTGTTAATGCTGACAGCACAAGGGTAGATTTGATCCATGTTTTCATAGTTTATATAATTGTTTTGGTGTTTCTCACAGAACCTACCCCAAGCCTACCATTACCAGGTAAGGATTCTGGTACAGTAGTATTTAATGTTTAGATAGATTATGAGATTTATTAACGTGCTGACACCTCTTATAGTTTAGTCAGATTATCAACAAGATACAGATAGCAAGTACATGCTTACTTAAGCCAGCATGTTGATGAAGGTATAGTGTATACCCAGGATGTTCTCATGAGAAAAATGGAACAGACACCTTTGCTTCTCTTTATGAGGAATAAGTATTACTTGGCCAACGCCATGGTAATCCACCTCTGCCTGTAGTCCAAGCAGCACTTCAACTACAGAAGAATCTCTTTCCGGAAACAGCCGACACAGTTCATGGACATTTGTAATAAGCACTGTTTTATGCTCCATAAAAAGACTTTAAAGTAAGCTTCTGAGGACTTTTTTTTATACGAGCAAAAGCAGTTAAATGGACAAACCTGTACAGGAACAGGACCTTTGCTAAAGCAAATGTTAAAAACAGCTTGTAAAGCAAAAAGCCTCTGTCGCAATAGCAACAGAGGCTTTGAGGCTTTAATGTACCAGGAGCGGGAATCGAACCCGCACGGCCTAAGCGGCCACAAGATTTTAAGTCTTGCGTGTCTACCAGTTCCACCATCCCGGCAGCCATTCGGAGCAAGGTCCGAAGTGGTTTCTTCAAAAAACAAAGACGTTGCGTATAACAACGTCTTTGTTCCATTACTGAGCGGGAGACGGGATTCGAACCCGCGGCCTCGACCTTGGCAAGGTCGCGCTCTACCAACTGAGCTACTCCCGCTTTTTTTGTTTTTTCTAAACCGCCGTAGTGATTTAGTGATGCAAAGATATAGACAAAATTTGACTTGTCAATAGCTACTGTAAAAATTTTCCTCTATTTTTTCTTTTGATACTGATTATCAGGAAGAAAATTTTCAAAAACATTTACACCTATTTAAACAAGCTATTCCTGCTTTATTAAAAATGGTAGCAGAAGTTGTTGCTTCTGCTACCATTCTGACTACTTAGCAGTTTCTTTTTTATCCTGCAGCATCAGTTTCAGCTCATTTAGTTTCAAAAGAGCCTCTACAGGGGTAATGGTGTTGATATCTACCTTTTCAAAAGCTTCTTTTATACGCTCCATCTGCGGGTCGTGTATCTCAAACATGCTTAGCTGGTAATTACTTTTAGGCGCTGATTTCATTCGCTGCTGTGGTGCCTGCTCCGATACTTTCTCCTGCTCCAGGTGATGCATTATTTCATCAGCACGCAACACCACGCTATTGGGCATACCAGCCATCTGCGCCACATGTATACCAAAGCTATGTTCACTGCCACCCTCAACAAGTTTGCGCATAAACAAAATCTTTCCACCTGCTTCTTTTACCGAAACATTATAATTCTTCACGCGTGGCAGTTCTTCGGCCAGTTGGTTCAACTCGTGGTAATGCGTTGCGAAAAGTGTTTTGGCCCTGAACTTCGGGTGGTTGTGCAGGTGCTCTACAATGGCCCAGGCAATGGAAATACCATCGTAGGTGCTCGTACCACGGCCAATCTCATCCATTAACACCAGGCTACGGTCCGAGAGGTTATTCATAATGCTGGCTGTCTCAGTCATCTCCACCATAAAGGTAGATTCTCCTTTTGACAGATTATCCGATGCGCCTACACGGGTAAAGATCTTATCGATAATACCTACAGAAGCGGCCTCTGCAGGCACAAAACATCCAATCTGAGTCATCAGCACAATCAGTGCCGTCTGGCGTAGCAAAGCACTTTTGCCAGCCATGTTCGGCCCTGTAATAATAATAACCTGCTGCTGTTCATTGTCGAGAAAGATATCATTGGGTACGTAAGCTTCTCCTAATGGCAGTTGCTTCTCAATTACCGGATGGCGGCCTTTCTTAATATCCAGCACATGCCCCTCACTTACTTCAGGCTTTACATAACGGCTGCTAATTGCAATGTTGGCAAAAGAACTCAGGCAGTCGATAACCCCAATTACTTTGGCATTTTGCTGTACCTGTGCAACATAATCCATTGCATGCAGCACCAACTCATTAAAAAGCCTGAACTCGATGGTATAAATACGCTCTTCGGCATTCAGAATCTTCTCTTCATACGTTTTCAGCTCTTCTGTAATGTAGCGTTCTGCATTTACCAGCGTCTGCTTCCGAATCCAGGAAGAAGGCACTTTATCTTTGTGTGCATTACTTACCTCCAGATAATAACCAAATACTTTGTTGTAGGCTATTTTAAGTGAACTGATGCCTGTGTTCTGCACTTCACGCTGCTGTATCTGCGTCAGGTAATCTTTGCCCGAGAAAGCAATCTGGCGCAACTCATCTAACTCTTCCTGTACACCATCGTTGATCATATTGCCCTGGTTCGTGAGCAAAGGAGGCTCTGGCTTCAGCACCCTTTTTATTTCTTCCCGCAGGCCATCGCAGGGTGCTAACTGAGCAGCTAGCCGCTGCAGCGCAAGAATATCACTCAGCGCCAATAGTTGCTGAATCGGTTGTATGGCATCCAGCGCTTTTGCCAGCTGTATCAGCTCCCGCGGGTTTACCCGGCGTACGGCAACTTTCGAAATCAAGCGCTCCAGGTCGTTTATCTGCTTCAAATGCATCGTAAGCTCATCCAGTAACTCACGGTGCTGCGTAAGCGCCTCCACTGTATCCAGGCGGCGCCTGATCTGCGTGGCATCCTTTAGCGGCAATACCACCCATTTCTTCAGCAAACGGGCTCCCATTGGCGTTACTGTTTGGTCGAGCACCTGTATCAGCGGTACTCCCTCCTGATGCTGTGGAAACAGCAGCTCCAGGTTACGCACCGTAAACCTATCCAGCCACACATACTTATCTTCCTCCAAGCGGGAGATGGTGGCAATGTGACTGATCTCGTTATGTTGCGTTTCAGAAAGATAATGCAGAATAGCTCCGGCAGAAATAATACCTTCACTCATTCCCTCTATGCCAAAGCCTTTCAGTGAAGCTGTGTTAAATTGCCTTGTCAGCGACTCGTAAGCGAAATCATATTTAAAGACCCATTCTTCCAGCGCATAGTACCTGAAGTCCGGGCCATAGCGCTCGGTAAAGGTTTCTTTCTCATGTTTGCAGAATAGGACCTCCGCTGGTGCCAGGCTTTGCAATAGCTTGCCAATATAGTTCCTGTCTCCCTGCGCTGTGATGAACTCTCCGGTAGAAACATCCAAAAAAGAAATGCCCGTTTCGGTCTTGCCAAAATGTACCGCAGCCAAGTAATTGTTACTGTGCCTTTCCAGCACCTGGTCGTTAAAAGAAACACCCGGCGTTACCAACTCTGTTACGCCACGCTTTACAATACCTTTTACCGTTTTAGGGTCTTCTAACTGGTCGCAGATAGCCACGCGCTCCCCTGCCCTTACCAGCTTTGGCAGGTAAGTGTCCAAGGAGTGATGCGGAAAACCTGCCAGCGCTGTTTCAGAGGCAGAGCCATTGCCTCGCTTAGTTAGCACAATATCCAGTATCTTACTTGCTTTGATGGCATCTTCTCCAAAGGTTTCGTAAAAGTCCCCTACCCTGAAAAGCAACAGCGCCCCCGGGTGCTTCCCCTTAATAGCGTTGTACTGCTTCATGAGTGGGGTTACGGTGCCTTTATCTCCTCCTTTCATATATCTGTAAAATGCGTATCGTTATCGGATAAATGTATTAAAGTTTACTGGTAACAAGACAACTTACTTGCTTTGCTTACCTCTTGCGCGCTTTCCTCAATGTTGCCAAGCAACGTGTACAGAAACGCCTTCATGTTCTTTTTGTGTTCTTCCTGATTCAGCCAGCTAACGGCATCCTGTACATAAGGCCCCGCAGCCAGTTTCCCTTTGCTGTACTTCATCAGGTGGCTTATAATCTGCTCATCATACTCTGGGTGAAACTGTGCCCCCACCACATGCTCTCCGTACACAAACAACTGATTGGCACAAGCCTCATTACTTGCCGCTACCTTAGCTCCTTCCGGCAGCAAAAAAGTATCTCCATGAAACTGAAAAGCTGTAAAATTCTCCGGCAGCCCTTTCAGAAAAGGCACTGAAGCAGCCTGCTCGTTTAAGCTTATGTTACACCAGCCTATTTCCTGGTGCGCATGTGGATAAGCTTTACCTCCTAGGGCATCGGCAATCAACTGAGCTCCCAGGCAGATACCTAACACAAACTTTTTACGCTTCACGGCCTCCCGAATAAATTCCTTTTCTTTGATGAGCCAAGGGTAAGCATCTTCCTCATAAGCACCCATAATGCCACCTAATACTATCAACAAATCAAAATCGTCAACTGGCGGAAGCACCGCATCAGCATCCATTACTGTTCCTGTAACAGTATGATGGTGCTCTTCTATCCAGGTTTGGATCATTCCTAAACCAGACAGGCTATGATTTTGTATGTAGTGAATGTGCATAGTCAGCTTTGGTTAATGCAAACATAGCCTTAACGACCTTTACAAGGCGATAATGGTAAAATAAATTATGATTCCTGACATAACTCTCGGAGCTTTACAGTACCTATAGTAGAACTTAAACTATAGCATCATCATTCAATTTAAGCTTTTTTGTTTTGCGTAAACTTTCGATGGACGAACTCAACCGTGAATCGGTTGAAGAATTCAAAAATAAGAAAAAAATACCGTTAGTCTTGGTGCTGGACAATGTACGCAGCCTGAATAATGTCGGCTCTGTGTTTCGCACCGCCGATGCCTTTATGGCCGAAAAGATTTACCTCTGCGGCATTACCGGCACACCACCTCACCGCGATATTGAGAAAACAGCCCTGGGAGCAACCGAATCGGTAGACTGGGAGCATGTACCTAACACGTTGGAACTGGTGCAAGAGCTTAAAGCACAGGCCTATAAAATTGTTTCTGTAGAGCAGGCAGAAAACAGCACGAAGCTGAACGACTTCAAACCGGAGCCGGGGCAACAGTATGCTTTTGTGTTGGGGAACGAAGTATTTGGCGTAGAGCAGGAAGTTATTAGCATTTCTGATTTAGTACTGGAGATCCCCCAGTTTGGCACAAAGCATTCGCTGAATATATCTGTGGCTACCGGAGTAGTGGTATGGGACTTTTTAAGTAAGTCTTTATAAAGGGAACAATACTGCTTAATTAGCCTAAACTCTAGCTGCTGCTGTTTATACAACGGCAGCAGCCTTATGGGCTTATATTCTTTGTATAAAAGAACTACTGATACTACTAGTAGATGATTATAACAGCTTAGAAAAGATGCTTAAGTCCTTTGATCCTCTTTTGTCCTTAAGCATTACTGAACTATCTCAAAAGTTTAACATGAGAACAACATGAGAAGCTTGCTTATAAGAATGTTATGAATTTTATGGAGTGATTGTAGTTATATTCTTGCCCAAGGGTGCTGAAATATCAATCATCTTTCCTATATTTAAAGTAATTTGTTATATTTTGATATAACTACAATCGCTGAATACATTGGTTTCAGCGGCGCTTTACATAAGATGGTGCTCCTTACAGAAAGTGTGTTTACAACAGCTTAAAGTTAACTCACCATTATTATTTTACATAAACAGCCAATATTTATAATATTCATCGAATCAAAAGAGGATTATAGTCGTAGCAGAAATTATATCTTGTTTTAATCTAATACCAAAAACGGAATCTTCTTTTAATTATACGTAATGTCTTTATTAAGCTCTTTCAGCACCTGTAATGTCACAGGCTGTGGAAAGACTGGTAAGTTAAGCCCTAAAGCTATGGATGCGCTGGAGTACACCCCTAATTATATACAAGTAAATGAGCTATACATCGATACGGTGGTAATAGATGACACAGAATTTATCACCCTGTGGTGCTTTACTGTGCTTGATGATGAGTATAAGTTCATTTACCTAGGATGCGATTTCACGCAGTTTAACCAGATACTGATCGGTGCCGGAGAAAAGGGAAAAGAGATCGCATTACACATGGCGGATGTGCTCAACCAGCCTTATGATGCGCCTACCATTATTCCGGTAAAAGAGCGTTTTGACGAGTACCTGGAACTGGTTGACTTTGATATTATTATGTATGAACCTCTCTCTGTAGAAGATGATTTTGATGAAGATGAGATTGAGGAAGATGATGAGTTACCTATTGAGCAGCTTTTTGGCGGCAGCCAGAACAATACGCAGCAAAAATATCTTATTTATCAGTTAGACAGACTGTATCCTTCTAAATTGTTTGAGCCGGAAAAAATAGCCCACGAAGACCTGGCCGAATGCTTTGAAGGTGATTCTCTTGAATTGGCGCAGCTTTACTATGACTATCTGAATGCTGTGGAGAATGGTTATTCTGATAAAGAAGCCCGACAGGTAGCAGGTCTGGAGAGAGAGCTTTTTTTCCGGATGGCTCGCAAGGCAGCTAATCTCTGGAAGTAATATCTAAGTTACTTTATATAGATTTATAAATTGTTAGTTTCTTTTGAGCTGTCAAAGCTTAAAAAGAAACTGCTTTGCCTGTTGTTCTGCTCCGGCCACATTACTAACGTAGCACCGGAACCTTTCTCATAAATTTTGCTTCTTTACAATACCAATCATCAATAAAGTTGGTCAGAATAAACTTATGCTACTGTTCCCCCTCCTTTAATAAATAGCACCTCCCACAGATTTTATTTATCTTTATAGAATCTAACTAACCTAAACTACCTGATTATTTTATGAACAAGCGATTGATTTTCCTGCTGTCTGCGGCTTTAACCTGCGGCACGGCAACAGCGCAAAAACAACCCATGACCACAGACGATGGTCTTAACATGGTTTCACTTGGTAATGCTATTATCTCTCCGGATGGGAAAACCGTTATATATGGCAAGTCTGACCTGAACTGGAGCAAGAACAAGCGCGAAACGACTTACCACCATGTTTCAGCAAGCGGAGGCGAAGCTTATCAATACCTAGGCGATGATGGAGGGTCTGCTCTCTCTTACTCTCCTGATGGTAAATACATTGCCTTGAAGCGTAAAGCTGACGATCATCAACAGCTTTTCCTGATGCCTACGGCAGGTGGTGAGGCTGTACAGCTAACAAAGCACGACAATAGCATAGAAAAATATATTTGGAGCAAAGACAGCCAGAAACTGTATTTTATTTCTTCTGTCCCTCGCACCAAAGAAGAACAAAAGTTATACAAAGATGGCAACGATGCTGTATTTATAGACGAAGGCCCTAATGGACAGCAAGAAGATTCCTGGAACAACATCTGGGTGTTTGACATCAATACCAAAAAGGCAAAGAAGCTAACCAAGGGAGAGCAGATTATTAAAGATTTTGATGTGGCACCAGATGGTAAACGCCTCATCTTTACTTCCCGCACCGAAAACCGACGCAACCAGAGTAACCTGTCAGAGATATACCTGCTGCAATTAGCATCAGACACTACAACCACCCGCCTTACAGATAACAAAGCGCCTGAAAGTGATTTGGCATGGGCTCCGGATGGTAAAACGTTTGCCTACTCAGCCGCAGATGACAATAACTGGGAACTAAGAAATGACAAAATATGGGTGATGGACCCTAATACACAGCAGTACCGCATGGTGTCCGGCAAGTTTGAAGGCAACATCGGCAATTACTATTGGGCACCGGATGCTAAGTCTATCCTGTTTACGGGTTTGCATGGCACTAACTCAAACCTCTACCGCTTACATGTAGCCAAAGGCGATATCAAAAACTTAAGTAATCGCACCGGCACCTGGCGCGTGGTAGACATGACACCCGATAGAAGCAAGGCTGTTCTTAGCTATAGTGACTATAAAACACCAACGGATTTGTATGTATCTTCGGTAGATAAATTTAACCCGACTAAACTTACAAACCTTAATCCTCGCATTACAGACACACTGCAGCTGGCATCTGCAGAAGTAATACGCTGGAAGAGCAAAGACGGCTTAGAAGTAGAAGGCATTTTGTACCTGCCACCAAACTACCAGAAAGGCAAGCAGTACCCGTTCCTGCTGCACATACATGGTGGTCCGGCTGGCGTGTTTACGAACAGCTTTAACCCTTCTTACCATGTTTGGGCGAACCTGGGGTATGTACAACTTGCCCCTAACGTGCGTGGTAGCAGTGGGTACACAGACGAGTTGCTGCGCGGCAATATGGGAGACATTGGTGGTGGCGATTATGAAGATCTGATGAGCGGTGTTGATAAACTCATTGCCGATGGCCTGGTGGATAAGAACAAGATGGCTGTGCGTGGATGGAGCTACGGCGGTATTCTGGGTGGCACTACCATCACCAAAACAAATCGCTTTAAAGCAGCCTCACTTGGCGCTATGGTATCTGATTGGACCTCTGAGTATGGCATCGGCTTTAACCACGATGTGCGTCTGTGGTATATTAAAGGCACTCCCTGGGAGAACCCGGAAGGCTACCGCCAGAAATCTGTACTGACCAATGCAAAGAATATTGAAACGCCAACTATTATTCTGCATGGCTCCAGCGACGTAACCGACACGGAGGTACAAAGCATGATGTTGTTCACAGCCCTGAAAGATATGGGTAAAACAGTACGCTATATCCAGTTCCCTCGTGAGCCACATGGTTTCCGTGAGCCTCGTCACCAGCGTATCCGGGATATTGAGGAAATAAAATGGATACATAAATACACGCTAGGTATTGACTGGAAGGCTCCGGAACGTAAGGAGGATGTAAAGAAGAAGCCTGAAGAAACGGTTACTGCAAAAGCAGAGTAAGCCTATGAAAGAAAAAGAGGAAGCTGAATCAGTAGCTTCCTCTTTTTTATAAATTGATTTAAGAACTGCTAATGTTTATTCTACAACTTTCAGCAACCTCACTCAGAGACTTGTACCTGTGTGCTATCGGTTTTTGCTATTTCTTGTAGCTGCTCCCGTAAATGTTCCTGCATACCGTAAACCCAGCGCCGTAGTGCAGGATCTTTAAAATCACGAAGTGCATCTTCATACCACGCCAGTTGTGACTCATGCGAAGATACAAGGAAGCTTCTGTAGCGGCTGTTAAATTCAGTATCTTGTAAAGACCTGAATTCATACACAATTTCCTGATCGGCTCCTCCCAAACTGTCAGGCAGCTGAATATGAGGTTGCTTTCGCACTAACCTTTTAAGCTTCTGTAAAGCTTTATTATTAAAGTCCTCCTCTTCCTCTCCTATTTTCCTCAACGGCTTACTCTGTGCCTTTTCAGAAGCTATTTGCCCCAGCTGTGCCTGCAGCATATTGGTGCTGGCAGCATAATCCCAAAAAGCAAGATTAGCTGTACTTGCAGGCGGTTCTTCCCCTGAAGTGCTTTGCTTTTCTGAAGGACCACTACAAGCCACAGCCAGCATCAGTAAAAGAATAGCTCCAAAGGCAGAAGTTAATTGTTTATGATACATCATTACTTAATTTCAGTAGTTGTTAAGTATACTTAATACTACTACCGTTTATAATTTTGTTCTGTATCTAATACGATTCCTTAAAAAATGCAGTGGTCCCTTTACTGGCTCCACTTTTCAGAACCTGTATGTTTTCCGGACTACCGTCGTATTGCTATACCAGCCTGGCGCCGGGATAATGTTTTTGGGCCGAGGGTTATTCTGCAACAGTTCCAGGGGCAGCCCGATACTCTGGTCATAGACTATCAGGTTGAAACTACTCCCTTCTGATGTTTGCAGGTTTAGCGTTGCGGCTTTAGACTGAGGCAGGCCTAACAATCGGGTGTAATAAATATCTCCTTCCGGGGTTTGCAAAGGCTCCAGTGAAACAGGCATATTGTTTAACGCTACTGCCGATATAATACTACCTTGCTCCGGCTTTAAAATAAGCTCCAGGTGCTGTGCCTGACGTGGGGATGACAGCTGTATTTTTATAAACCGTCTACCTCCCGCTACTGAGTCCTGCAGTACTTCTGCTTCCGGCGCTTTTAGCTCCAGCAATCGGGCGGGTGCCTGTAAATAAGAGAGCGAGGCATGTGGATAAATACTGGTTAAGGGTCCTTCTAAAGCATCAGCTCCTAAGTACTGCATTGACCAAGTATCCGGGGTTTTATCTAAGGAAGCCCAGAAGGCATCTCTGGTATCTGCATTAAAGAAATAGCTCAACTGGGTTTTAGCTGGCTGTGCTGCACTTGGCTTTTCTTTATCAACAGAAATAAATACTACTACTACTCCTGCCCCTAACAGCACCAGCGACAGCACAGGAACTTTTAGTAACCTGAAACCACTATCTATCAACAATAGCAACGGTAGCAGAATACCAGCCAGCAAACCTAACAACAGCACCATAGCAACAGGTAATGCCAGGTCGAATATAACGAAGAGCAGGTATACGATAGGGCCCATCATAAATAAGCCTGGAACTGCAGCTACTAATAATACTATACCATACCCCCAGTTACCCGGTTTTTCATACAGCCTGAACTTTAACACCAGCAACAGCCCTACCATACTAAACAGTAATGGGAATAGTAAAATGTAGGCAGCATTCATTACGGTAAACAAAACTACCCCTAACAGTACCAACCAAACCAGGTGAGCCCCCATAGCCAATGAGAAAACCTTCATCCAGCGAGTGACAAGCCAACTAAGGAACAGGTATGCTCCCAATGCCAGCAGCAGGTAAGCTGCAAAAAAACTATCTGTATTATATGTACCCCCAGCTGTATAATAGGGCATTGTCTCCAACACCAACGGATTTATAAACCAGCAAAGAGCGCCTATTACCGCCAGCATTAACAGATACAGCAATCCTCCTAACAGTACCTGGCCTATTTTGAATACTTTTCGTTTTGTGCCTAATTTCCAGGTAACTACAAAAAGCAGTGTCAGGATACCCACCCAAAGCAGATTGTTTCCCACAGGATACTGTACCAGCCATTTACCAACTGGGTTAAAGAACACGCGATCACGTGACTTCGCGTTTTCCAGCGATAGGTTTCCAAAATGCCTCGCCAGCGCCAACGTGTTGCGGCCGTGGTGCTGCAGACTGTTCTGATCAAGGTTATCGGGCGTGTCTGTCATGCTGTGGTAGTTCACAAAGCCATTTACTAAGGCACTGTTTACGCCCACTATGCCTGCCTCACGTGTAATACTAAAGTCGGTGTCGTTGGGCATGCGCTTGTACACTTCATACATAACAGATCCCGCAATAGGGTATGGTGCTGCTTTAGCAAACTCCTGCATCAGCCATCCATTTTCAGGGCTTACCTCAAAAGTAAAGCTAGGACCACGGTTCCCGCGTCCCTCCAGGTTTATAACCAGTCCAACATCTTTCAGCCAGGGGTGCTGCATAAAGGCACGGGCACCGTTCAGACCATATTCCTCTCCGTCTGTCAACAAAAAAATCACATCATTCTGTAAAGGATCGCTTTGTTGCAAGACTCGCGCTGTTTCCAGTAAAGCTGCCACCCCGGCTGCATCGTCGCCGGCACCAGGTGTGCTCGGCTGAGAATCGTAATGCGCCATGAGCAGCAGTGCTTTTCCACTACCAGTACCTTTAAGCCTGCCAATTACGTTCTGCACATAAGCAGCAAAAGCGGCTTTGCCTGCCTGCCTTACCACAGTAGCCTCCTGCACCTGTGGGCTTAACCTTAACTGCTCCATTTGGCTTACCAGGTAATCTCGTACACGGTCGTGTGCAGGTGTGCCCATAGCATGCGGCTCTGCTGCTATCTGCCGTACATAGTCCATAGCTCGACCTGATGAAAATTCCTGTGCAGGCGCATCTGCTGGTAATGCCTGCGGGGGCTGTAGCAAATAAACGCTTAGCAGCGATATAGCTGTGACAGCAAATAACAGAAAGACAGAAAGTAAGATGTTGCGGAGGCGCATAGACATGTAAAGAGGAGCAAGTTTGTTTTAGTATCTCTAAGATATAGCTTTTTACTATATCTTGGTTACTTATGACCGGCTATAAAAAAAGCGGCTTCGTTGAACGGAGCCGCTTCTGTGGTTTTTATTTTATATTCCAAGTTCGTTCTTATGCCATTGGGTTACCTTCTTCACGCACTTCGCTTTGGCGCAGCTTAACAGGGTCTCCCTTTTTACGCAACCGCATGTTCAGTATTTCAACCAATAATGAGAAGAACATGGCAAAGTAAATATACCCTTTTGGAACATGCATATGCAGGGCCTCAATTACCAACATAAAGCCGATCAGGATCAGGAACGACAGGGCCAGCATTTTAACTGTAGGATGCTTGTTCACAAAGTCGCTTACATATTTAGAGAATGCCAGCATAATACCCATTGCCAGAATAACAGCCACAATCATAATCTCGACATGCTGTGCCAACCCTACGGCTGTCAGAATAGAATCGAATGAGAAGACAATATCTACCAAACTAATCTGAATGATTACCTGCGTTAGAGAACTATACACCTTTCCCCCTTCTGATTCTTCTTCTCCTTCAAGCTTATTATGGATTTCTGTTGTACTCTTGGCAATCAGGAACAGACCACCAGCAAACAGAATAATGTCTCGCCAGGATACATCAAACATGTTCTCAGTAAGAGGCAGGTTTATAGTGACAAGTGCCGTATTGGCCCCCACAATCCAGGAGATAAAGAGTAGTAGAATTACCCTGAACACCAATGCCAGCATTAATCCTATAGTACGTCCTTTGCCCTGCTGGTCTACAGGCAGGCGGCCTACTATAATTGAGATAAACACAATGTTATCTATACCAAGCACCACCTCCATAAAGGTTAGTGTCAGCAAGCTTATCCAGGTATCAGGATTAGCAAAAATCTCCATAGTTTTACAAATTAGTTTTGGCTGTAACAGGCAAATGTAAGTAGTTCGATAATTGATTGCTACTTGTCTATCCTGAAAACTTTCACACGCTTTAGCTATTACATTACCACTCAACAGCAGGCTACGACTTCATATTCATAAACTGCAAAGGCATACCTATTTCTTCGCTGTTGCCTCGCATAAGAGCAATTACCTCCTGCAGATCATCAATCTTCTTGCCTGTTACGCGAATTTGCTCATCCATGATGGCAGCAGACACTTTTAATTTGCTGTCTTTGATGATTTTCATAATTCTTTTTGAGGTTTCTTTATCAATACCGGCCTTTACTTTGATGTCTTTCTTCACCATTGCACCCGACTGATAATGATCTTTGGAGAAATCAAGTGCGGTGGCATCCAAGCCCTGCTTAACCATTTTACCAATCAACACATCCTCTGTGTGTTGCAGGCGCATTTCATTCTCCATAGTAATATGCACCTCGCTTGCCTTCTTGTCGTATTCCAGGGAGCCTTTGGTGTCGCGGAAGTCATACCGATTCATAATCTCCTTACGGGCTGTGTTCACAGCATTGTCCATTGTTTGCGGATCAACCTTGCTTACGATGTCAAAAGATGCCATATTGTTCTTCTGTGATTACTTTATAAAATTGATTTACACGATTTAGAGCCGACAAAGTTATTTTATTTGGCGGTAAGATTCAGACCAGAAGACATGATTCTTTGTTTGCATGCTTTCCCGATGCAGCTTTTCAAAACAGGCAGGCAGGGCTAAGCGAAGGTTTATCAGAGAAAAGTCTATGCTTTACAATCTTGCACCAAATATCCTTTAAAACAGAAAGATGAAAATAATAGAACCTGCCACTCCCGACCAGTTTAAACAATATTACCACCTGCGCTACCTGACGCTTCGCCAGCCCTGGAACCAGCCTGAAGGCAGCGAGCGTGTGGAAGATGATGATAAAGCCATACATGCCATGCTGCTGGATGACAACAAGGAGCCAATAGGTGTGTGCCGCCTGCACCTGAACACTCCGCAGGAGGGCCAGTTGCGCTTTATGGGCATACGTGCAGACCGCCAGGGCAAAGGCATAGGCAACATGCTTATAGCTTACCTAGAAGATAGAGCCAGGGATTTAGGAGTTGACACCATGATGCTCCATGCACGCGATTATGCTGTAAACTTTTACCGCCGCAATGGGTATGAAATAGTAGAAGAATCGTATTTACTGTTTGGTAGCATTCAACATTACAAAATGGCCAAGCAGTTGTAACATATTCCGCCTGATCTAATGAACAGAAAAACTAAACTACTTTTAGGCGCCGGCAGCTTAATGCTTGGTGCTTTTGTTATAAACAGTTGCAGCAACAGCCATCCTCCATTAGAAACTGTCCCTCATGTGGACCTGGATCGTTATATGGGCATATGGTATGAGATTGCCGCCTTACCGCAACGCTATGAGAAAGGCTGCCACTGTGTTATCGCTGAGTATAAGCTGAACCCGGAAGGGTATGTAAATGTTATAAACTCCTGCCGTAAAGGTGGCCCTAATAAGAAGTTAGATCAGGCAGAAGGTAAAGCTTTTCTGGTAGAAGGAAGTAATAACAGCAAACTGAAGGTGCAGTTCTTCTGGCCCTTTAAAGGTGACTATTGGATTTTAGAGTTAGCCCCTGATTATAGTTATGCCATGGTTGGTTCCCCAGATCGGGAAAGCCTTTGGTTCCTGTCACGGTCTCCGGCTATAAGTGAAGAACTTTATAACCGTTTGGTAAAGCAGGCCAAAAGCAAAGGTTTTCCAGTAGAAAAGCTAAGGATGACAGACCAGAGCTGTTTTAAGTAGCATGGGGTTTTAACGCTGGTGCAGGTACAGAGAAATATGTTTTTAAAATATTAAGTATTTATGATTGTAAATATTATTATTACATTGTTACAACATGGAACCTACTCACATTTACACAACATGAAAACACTGTTGCCCTTATTTCTCACTTTCCTGTTGCTTTCAGGCTGTGCTACCTCCTCAACCTATAGCGCTAAGGTTCAGAAACCAGAGAAACATTATGTTGGCATCTTTACTCTCGTAGCAGACATTGATGCTGATTTCAGCAGACTGGACTCTGCCACTTATGAAGATTATATCAGAGGTAAGTTTAATAATCTAGAACAGTCGAGATTCCGAAACCAATTAGAGAAAACATTAAAGAACAGCCTTGAGAAAGCTCAGACTCGTATTGTAAACACTTCTGACATTTTTAATCTGAATACTGATGTAAGCTATCCAGAATTTCTGAGTCAGATAAAGATGACGGGCGTAGACGGAATTTTATTTGTAAACCTCCGTAACTACTGGCATGATGCAACTCTTGTAAGCTCCTATGGAAAAACAGTAATTGATGACACCGAACCTAATGCGCTGTTTCATTCTTATCTGATAGACACACAAACATTACAGCCGGTCTGGTATGCAAAGTCAGTGGTAAATGGCATTTATGCTGGTTATAACACATTAAATAACACACTAGCCCGCCAACTGACCAGAAAACTGCGGAAAGATAAATATATTATAGGAGCCCCATTAGGCTATATAGCTAAGCAAGAACCATAACATTCTCTGCAAGAGCCGTATTTACTTAATAAACCTGTTAAAGAAGTAAGTATGAGCCAGTACCAGTACAAGATATACTTCCCAGCCTCTTATGAGGATCAGCCCGAAAAGAAGTGGCCTTTAATATTGTTCCTGCATGGTGCAGGAGAGCGTGGCAATAACCTGGAGCTACTAAAGCGTCAGGGCTTGCCGCAGTACCTGCAAGATAAGAAGGAGTTTCCGTTTGTAGTTGCTTACCCGCAATGCCCGGCCCGCTCCTACTGGCAGGTACCTGCTTTAAATGAATGGCTGCAGGAGATATTAACCAAAGTACGTGCCGATGAATCCAGAATATACCTGACAGGCATTAGTATGGGGGGTACGGCACCTGGCATTGGGCAGCAGCTAACCCGGAAAAATTTGCTGCCATACTCCCAATATGCGGTGGCGGAGAACCATCAGACGGCCTAAAACTGGTGCGTATGCCGATCTGGGCTTTTCATGGAGCCAAAGACGACATAGTGCCTGTAGAAGAAACGCTGGATATGGCAGAGGCTCTAAAAGCACTTGGAGGCAACGTTGAAGTTACCATTTACCCTGATTTAAAACATGACTCCTGGACAAAGACATATAACAACATAAAGATTTATGACTGGTTTATGGAACACCAAAAGGAGACATCCTCTTGATTGACTTTTTAGCTAAGAGTTGTTTAAACAGTTTCAGCCCTAATATGCTCGCCACATATCTGTTGTATCCAGCTCTGCTTCATTGTCGAAAAGCGACTCATGCAACCTGCCGGCATTTCTGTTGTTAAACTTAGCAATGTCTATCACCAAAGAGGCAACACCCAAAGCCAATACGAAAAGGTATGGCACAAGCAAGTTACGAGACAGAAAGCTATGGTGTGGCGGGGCCAACTCCCGGCGCTTGTACAGAAACCTAATTATAAAAAAGCTATCAGTAGAAAAAGAGGCAGCGCGATAAAATATATTATCTCCCAGCCAAACCAATTCTGAAAACGAAACAACAGCGCTAAGTATCCCAGCACAAGCGCCACGCTACTTAGAGCTCCTAGCAGCGCCAGCCGCACCTTGGCTATCACGTAGAAAAAAGAAAGACCAATCTGTATCAAAAAGAATAAAGATAGAACAGCCACCGCAAAAACAAACACAAAGCTTCCACCCGTTACAGCCAGGTACTTCATTACCAAGCCAACCAGCACCATCAGCATACCCACATATAACACCAATGTAAAAGAATGTATAAAAGAAGCAATACGTGCATTTGCACCAGCGCCTAATGAGCGCTCTCCTTCAGGTTTGTGTGGAGATAGGTTATAGGTCATTGTCTTTTCTCTTGTATAAACTTTATGACTTTAAGCAACAAAGGGCGAGGCACCAGATAGACCATATGTGGAGTCAGTTTGCTTCTAAGCCCGACCAATACGACAGGCTTACCTTTCATTAGTCCCTCAAAACCAGCCTTCGCAACTTTTCTGGCATCAGTAGAAAACAGCTTGCTAAACAACCTTGAGCCTTCAAGATTAGCCCGATCTTTGAAGTTTGTAGCAGTTGGGCCAGGGCAAAGTGCCGTAACTGTTACACCTATATCTCCCAGTTCAGCAGTAAGCGCTTCCGAAAAAGAAAGCACATAAGCTTTACTGGCATAGTAAATGGCCATTAGTGGCCCCGGCGGAAAAGCAGCTACAGAAGATACATTTAATATCTTTCCCCCTTGTCCCTCGGGCAACTGCCATAGAAATAGCTTACACAGGTATGTTAAAGCCACCATGTTTACCTGCATCATATCCAGCTCTGCTTGCAAAGCAGTTTCCCTGAAGTGCCCGTAGTTTCCGAAACCAGCATTATTGACCAGTATGGCCACTACAATACCTGCCTGCTTTAGCTCATTAAAGATTTTCTGTGGAGCATCATGCTCAGCCAAATCCTGTGCAATTACTTTACTGTACACTTTATGTTTTACTGCAAACCGGAACGCCAGTTGCTCTAGCTTTTCTCCGGAACGTGCCACCAATACAAGATTATAGCCATGCTGTGCGAAAATATCAGCCAACTCTAATCCTATGCCACTGCTGGCTCCTGTTATCAAGGCTGTACCTTTAGGGGTTGTTTTATCTGCCATGCTTTATAGTTTTTAGATAATGTACCTGCTCCGTTTATTCCGTCTGAGCACCTTTTTGTCCATGTGTTATGCTTATACGAAGCATTGTTTAACCTGTCAGACAAGAGTACTTTTGTATACGAGTTAAGGTAAGACTGTTTCTGAAGCTTCCATGCCGATAAAGCTGTATCTTCTGGTTAAATAATGCCTTAAAGTCAATGATTAGGACATACGCAATCAATTGGAAAGAAACGTTCTGCCACCCCATTCATCTATAGCAAAAGTTGTAGACCATGAAAAAGATCAAGTCAAAAGCAATGTTCTTTAGTTATTGCTGAATAGCCATTAAAATATAGCTAAAATCACATATTAGTTAGGTACTATTAAAAGAAAAGCTGTACCTTGCTCCCTGAATTATTACATTTATTAGCAGGAAACTATAATTGTCCTTTAGCAGATGGGTGGTGGAAATCGCCTCTGTATAGTTTATCTGACCAACTATACAGAGGCGACAGCAAAGCCTTCAAATTTTATTTAGTGGGAAGCTTCGAATGTAAACCAGCACAAAACGCCAAGGCTGCTTGTTCGCAAGCTATATTTTTCGTGTTCGAACTACTTGAACAGCAGACATCATATCCTTTAGAATGGAAATCCCGAAGTCGCTACGCAGACACACATCTTCTCAAAAATTTATTCCTGAAATAGACTCCCTTCGTTTTATTGCTGTTCTAAGTGTTGTGCTTGTGCACATAAATGCTTTCATAAAACTGAAGACTACAGATGACTATGTAGATAAGAAACACTACTATTCATTTGTCTCTTATTTTATTGAAAACATGGGAACATCAGGTGTAGAAATATTCTTTGTTATTAGTGGCTTTATATTAAGTCTCCCGTTTGCTAATCATTATTTAAACAATTCTTCCAAGCCAAGTCTTAAAAGGTTTTATCTTAAAAGATTGACAAGGCTGGAACCTCCGTACTTTATAATCATGCTTGTGCTTTTTATGGCTTACATTTTTATAAAGCATAAGTTCTCTTTTGATCAGCTTTTTCCGCACTTAGTTGCTTCACTTACTTACTCACATAATGTAATTTACGGTAGGTCAATGCTACCAGTAATCAACTCAGTTGCGTGGAGCCTGGAGGTAGAAATACAGTTTTATCTGTTAGCCCCATTAATTGCAAAAGTATTTGTGTTCAGGAAATCCTTCCGGCGCTTTTCTTTGGTTACGGTTATTCTTGCTTTTATAGCAATGCACAATGTGTTTACTGCGCCATTTATCTCAATATATGATTTTATTCAGTACTTTTTGATGGGTGTTCTATTAGCTGATTTGTATGCATCAGGAGAAAGCATTTTTGGCTATTTACATACTAAAACAGTTGCAATAGCAGGCTTCCTTTGTATCTGCTTCATTTGGTCTTTTCCTGAAGAACACAGTAACTTCTTTTTCAGAACTCTATGGGGGTTCATCTTACCATCCTTGATCTTTTTACTTTTTTATCTTGTGTTGTTTGCTGGCTTATGGAAGAAAGCTTTGAACAATAAATACATCATTACTATTGGAGGGATGTGTTACTCTATTTATTTACTTCAGAACCCAGTTATCTCGATGCTTCAAAACATATTCTTTAAGAACAAAATAACGAATTATTATATCATAGACTATATGATTCAGGCTATAAGCATGTTGATACTTATTCTTTTGGTTAGTACTTTATTTTTTGTTTTGATTGAAAGGCCTTTCATGAAAAGTAACTGGTCAATAAGCCTAACCAAAAAAACAAAGGGATCTGCTGCAAGCATAAAATACAGAACTCTTATTAAATAGATAGCTTATCAAAATGACCGTGTGTCGTGATGCCGGACTAACTATTTCGATTTCACCTGATCATTCAAGCATGCTTACTTAACTGCTTCTCCCCACCCGCCTCCATAATAAGAAACAGGCACAGGTTAACATCGCAACTGCTATCTTAGCGTATAGCAAGAAGCATTTTAAACTTTTGATTGATGAAATACCTAACCCAATCTATATTCTGCTTAAGCATAGCAACATTAGCAGCCTGTAGCAACGAAACCACATCTGAAAGAAACTCAACTGTGGCCACAGAAGAACCTGTTACCACTACAGATAAAGCAGAAACAACTATACAAGAAACAACAGCCGCTAACACAGAGACCACTTCTATACAAAGTACTAGTTACAGCATGAGCCTGAACGCAGACAGCGACGTCAGTTTCGATGTAAAAACCACTGGTCAGGGTACTATGCGCGACATGACAGTAGTGGCACAGAAAGACGGGAAAGAATTGGCCCGCATCACTGAGCCTGTAGAAGGAACCGTAGCCAACACTGTAACAACTGACCTGAACAAAAACCAGAAGCCGGAGCTACTGATCTTTATCAGCGGCGGAGGCAGTGGCAACTATGGTACTGTGTACGGCTATGAACTTGCCAGGCAGGACTGGATGCAACTTGACCTGCCGCCTCTAACCGAAGAGCAGCGTGAGGATTACATGGGCCACGACGAGTTTCAGGTACAGGGCAACCAGTTACTGCGCATTTTCCCGCTTTATCGCGACATCGATACAAACAGTAACCCTACAGGTGGCACCCGCACTATTACGTATAGCTTAGAAGGCACTACATTTAAAGCAACATCCTCTAAAGATTCATCTAAATAAAGATCTTGCATAACAGAAAAACACCTCCTAAAACCATGAGTCAGCCTGCTTCCTTAGAACAACTTCGCTATCCCATCGGCCATTTTGATGCCACACAACCTATAGCAGATGATCGCTTGAGTCAGCTTATTCTTTCTATTGCTAACCTGCCTGCAAAGGTGCGGGAGGCTATAACAGACCTGACCGAAGAGCAGTTAGACACTCCTTATCGCCCTGGCGGCTGGAGCATACGGCAAGTAGTACACCACCTGCCTGACAGCCACCTTAATGGCTATACCCGTCAAAAGTTGGCTCTTACCGAAGATAACCCTACTATACGCCCTTATGATGAAGAAGCATGGTCAAAACTAAACGATGCGAAGCATGGTGCCCCGGATGTTTCGCTGGCACTGCTGGAGGCTTTGCACAAGCGCTGGGTACTCCTGCTGCTGAGCCTTACACCAGAAGAATTAAAGCGGACTTTCATGCATCCTGTTTCGGGTCAGCAAACAATACGGCAGCATATTGGTCTGTATGCCTGGCATGGTGAACACCACCTTGCACACATAACGGAACTAAAGAAAAGAATGGGGTGGTAAAGAGCTGTAGTATTTACTGCCTCAGCCAAACTTTCCAGCTAATACTGATACATTTCTGAACCAAGCTTAACTTTTTTTGCTCTTTCTAAAGATTCTGGTAATTAGAAGGCGAACGACATATAGGATAACAAGCTCAGACCTTTCGAAGCTGAAACAACTGTTACTTTTCCGGCTTAACTACGTGAACTATTTTAAATTCAGCTGATGTTCGTATCTTCAGCTAATTTTTATCATACTTAACAATTTACCTATGAGAGCAACTCTGCTGATGGCAATTCTCTTAAGCACTTTACTTTTCTCCTGCGGTGATGAAGATGTTTCTCCATATGATGTTCCTGTAGCGGTAGCAAATGCTTTTTTGGAGCAGTACCCGGACGCCACCCAACTAAATTGGGAAAAGGTAGGGAACGATTATGAGGCCGGCTTTAATATTATCTCCACTATTACTACTGCCACAGACACCACCGTTGACACAACTGCTTACAAAGTTTTATTCAGTCCTTCCACAGAGTTGCTTAAATACAAATATGCAACCGATACAACAGATCTTCCTACAGCTGCACAAACTTACATTGAAAATAATTATAGTGGCTATAAGACAACTGTTGCAGAGTACATAAAAGACTACACGAGCAGCCCTGATACAATTTTCTATCAGGCAAGGGTATCACGCGTAACGCAACAGCGTACACTAACTTCTCAGTTAATTTTCTCAGAAGATGGACAGGTACAAGACCAGGAGGTTCGCTCTTACTGGGAGTAAAAATGTTAAGAACCTTAGCTACAGAAGCCTGGGGGGCAGCTATTAACAGCTGGCAATCAGGCTTCTGCTTTTATAGCAGGCCATAGAGATGTTTGCTTAAACCAGCCTTATTTCAGCTTATCAAACTCTGCTTTAGTAACAGTAAAAATAGAGCCGTGGCGCATGCCCTGTGGAAAAGAAATCTGATCAGAGATATCTGTCCAGTTTTGCAGATCTGTAGACTGCACAGCTCCCATAGCATGGTCTCTGTACTTATCGAAATACACAATCCAGGTATCGTTTAGCTTAAGAGTGGTAGGTCCTTCGGCCCAGTAATTTCCTGTTATAGGTGTACCGGCAGAGCTGTAAGGTCCGGCAAGGTTCTCACTGTAGGCAACCTTAATGTTCTTTTGGGCTGGCTCACGTGTTTCGTCTTTCAGAAACATAACATACTGATTATCGTCTTTCACGATGGTAGCGTCAATTACGTTAAAGCCAGGCTCGTAGAGTAGCTTTGTATCGCTGAAAGTCTTAAAATCTTTGGTAGTTACATAATACATGCGGTGGTTATAAGCACTTTCTTCCGCCGATTGTGTTTCTGGATAAAGACCCGTAATAGTAGTCGCCCAATAAATCATGTACTCTTTGTTCTTGTCGTCGTACGTTATTTCCGGAGCCCAGGTATTACGTGCATTAGCCTCATGCTCCATCACCGGAATAAACTGCTGCTCCGACCAGTCTATTAGATCTTCAGAACTGGCATATCCAATGCCTTTCTCGTTCCAGCTCACCGTCCAGACCATGTGAAACTTACCGTCGCCACCACAAATAATACAGGGGTCACGCATCAGTTTATCATTTCCGGCAGTAGGTCTTAAAAATATGGAGTCATTCTTCAACGCCATCCAGTTATAGCCATCCATACTGTAGGCAAGATGCAAGCCATCGCCGTTTCCTTTGAAATAAGAAAACAAGTACACCTCCTCATCTGTAGCATTATTTTTAGTTGTAGCACATGAGCAACATAAGGCAAGCAGCAGGTACAGACACAGTAATTTCTTCATGATCTATATATGTAAGATAATAGTTTCACAACTAAAACTAACAGTAGTTATTTAAATTAAAATATTATATCTGAAAATACCTATAGAGCTCTTCAAATTCTTTCCAGAATCAGGTTTTAGATTTGAGCATAAATCAATATATCACTTAAAACCAATAGCTATGAACCTAAGTATGAGATTGCTCTTTATATTGAGCTTCTTTATGTTTTCCTGCAATGATGATGACAATGACGTTGCACCTAACAGCGTGCCAGAAGCAGTAACAAACGCACTGGCTACAGCTTTTCCTGATGCCACTGATGTAGAGTGGGAAATGTCGGGAGAAAACTACGAAGCAGATTTTGATGTTAACACAGTAGACTATAAAGCCCTGCTTACCGCAGATGGCAGTATGCTCATGTATAAGCATGACATAGCACAAGCTAATCTCCCGGAAGCTGTCAGAACCTCTATAAGCCAAAACTACAATAGCTTACAAGTAGACGACACAGAACTACTTAGCCTTAGCGGCACCACATATTACCAGATCGATTTTGACCAGGAGGGCCAGGATACAAAGGTAGTTTTCACTGAAGATGGACAGGTACAGGAGCAATTAACTTACTGGGACTAGGCAACTATTCTTCCTGTATTTAAATAGCGTCTGGAGTAAGTAAACTTCAGGCGCTATTTCTGCTTAAGGAGATACGGTTCTAGTATACCAGTCCATAGTTTGTAGCCTTCGCGGGTCATGTGCAGGCCATCTTCCACAAAAAGCTCAGGCATGGGCTTGCCATCAGCTCCCAACATAGGTGAGGCCACATCAACATACTTTATCCAATTTCGCCCAGAGGCATACTTCTCTATTTTCCGGTTTGCTTCCTGCATCTTATCATACATATCCCAACGGGCAAGGCTTGGCTTTATCGACAGGAATACAAGCTCGGCATCTGGCAGCTTTTGTTTTACTTGTTCGGCAAATTTTTTAAAATCTTTCAGTACGACATCAGGGCTCTTTCCACTGGCAATGTCATTATCACCGGAATACAGCACCACCTGGCGGGGCTGGTATTTGGCCACTATACGATCAAAATATTCGACAGCATCCTCTATTTGCGAGCCTCCAAAGCCACGGTTCAGCACAGGCCGGTTAGGATAGTCCTGGTTTAGTGTTTCCCATTTACGAATAGAGGAACTACCGGTAAACACAATACCGCCAGGTGCAGGCATGCTCAGGCTATCTTTTTTCTCAAACTCCCTGATCTCGCTTTCCCAACCATTATTTTGTGCAAAGCCTTGCCTTGCCAGCAAAATAAAAGCAATAAATGAAAGCGAGTACAATATTTTGCGAAAGGTCATAATTCAAAGATTGTTTTTTGTAAAGATAAAGAAAAGGCTAAAACAAAGAGGCATTGTTTTGTGTAGTGTCTAGGCTCTTGTATTTTGCTAGTGCAGCTTCATTTACCAAGCCATAATACTTCGTATCAATTAAGTCTCCTAATCCTGTTTTATAATCTGCCTTTAATGTACCCTCCAGTTCGAAGCCCAACTTCTGAACTAGCCGAATGCTTCGGGAGTTATCGGGAATTATTCTAGCGCATATTTTTAATATCTTTAATTCACTAAAGCAATAAAAACACACTTTTTTCAGTGCTTCAGAAGCTAGCCCCTGCCCTTCATATTCCTCAGCAACAAAATAGCTTACCTCACACTTTGGCACCTGCCAGGATATATCTTTTATAGTAACCATTCCTGCTAAGGCACCTTTATACCATAGGCCATACAAAGCCAGTTTACCGTACCGTAACTCATTATAAGCCTTCTTTAAGAAGGCTTTAGTAGACTTTATGTCTGACACTTTAGAAACTGTTACCTGAAAACTTTCCTGCAAACGCTCTCTGTTCTTTGCTACTAAAGCCAAATACACCTCTGCATTATCTTCTCTAAGAATTTTTAAGCGAAGCCTCTCTGTCTCTAATTCTTCTCTAAACGCTACGTCCATCATTATAGCTTTAGGTTGACTGATATGTACTCGTTAATTCCAGAATGGATTTAGGTTACTTATAATGACTGCCACAAACACAGGTGCCTCAGAAACAAAAATGCCCGTTCTGTTGGTTTTCAAGCTCACAGAACGGGCATTTTAGCAGCTAAGCAGCATATTAGCTTTTAGGTTTAACTGAAACCGGCAACTCCAGATTCTCCCAGCGCAGCACAAAACCATTATCTGTCACCTCATAAGCCAGACGCTCATTAAAAGATAGCGCTTTTTCAGGTTTAGCTGTTACGCGCAGGGCATCCTGCTTTTCGTCGTACTGTGTTCCCCACTGTTCTGCCACTTTGTTGAAGATAACTGTCCATTGGTCTTTTCCAGGAATAGCATAAACGCTATATTTACCAGCAGGCAACTCCTTTCCTTCCACCGTTACATCTTTATCAACTTCAAAAGTAGTGGCTTCGTTAGCACCAGCACGCCACACTTTACCGGCAGGCGCAAGTTCTTCCCACACCTTACGACCTTTAACAGACGGGCTGCTATAGTCTATAGTAACTGTGGCATCACCTATTTTACCAGATGCAGTAGCAGGAGGACTTGGGCGGTTTGCCTTAGAGTCTTGTGCCCAGGTAACTGTCGACATTAGCATGCAGACAAACAGCAAGGCAAGAAAATTTAGATGCGTGTTTTTCATAGTTGATTGATTTTTAATTTGATAGAAAGATAGAAGAAAGTGCGGAGATTACCAATAGCTTAGCGTGCTATATCACCGGAATTTAAAGCTGATAAACTTGCAGCAAAAGACCTAAACAGATTACTGTTGCTCTTTTGGTTGCTCGTTTTGCCTGCTTACCAGTTTAGCAAGCGTTTTGTCGTAACCAGCATGCGTAGTACCCATCACCTCGTCCCACAACCTTAAATAAAGGCCATAGTTACCACGAAAATACTTATGGTGCATGTTATGGTTAGTTGAGGTATTAAGCCATTTCCCCAAAGCACTGTTCACGAGCCAACTTGGATAAATTTCGTAGCCTAAGTGGCCATATACATTATAAGCTGTCATGAACAACAGGAAAAGCAAAATAGCGAACTGGTGTATCGGTATCAGGAAAACAATGGCAAATATAACACCTCCCTCGACCAGAGCCTCTAAAGGACTGAAGGAAAAGGCTGCCCACGGCGATGGATTTGTAGACCGATGATGCGTTAAATGAAAAAGCTTAAACAAGCGCGGGTCGTGCATCAGCCGGTGTGTCCAGTAGAAGTACGTATCATGTATCAGCAAAGCCAGCACAACACTTACTGCAAAGTAACCCCAACCATAATCTGAAATATCGCTGTAGATTTTGGTGTAGGGCCTGATTGCCGGAGTAGAGAGGATAATAGCTATAGCTGCAAATATAAAGAACGTAATAAAAGAGTAAACCACCTCCCGCACATAGTCATTCTGCTTCGGAAACAACGCCTGAATTTTAACTTTTGAGAACTTTGACGGTAAAAAGATGTAAAACACCAGAAATGCAATGCCTGCTATAAAAATGTAACGGGCAGACAATAATGCATAAAATAACCAAAACTGAGAATTCATAAATAAACTACTTTTAAACTGCTACAGAAACGCCTAAAGGCAGCCTTTTAGTTTAAAAACAGTAAGAGGAAAGTTTGTTGTTACTCCTTGAAAGCAAGGCACAACTCTTCGTTAACAATACGTAGTGCCTCTCTGGACTCTTTCAGAAACTTTGGCATCATCAGTACAAAGTCATGTATCATATCTTTGTACTCCTTATGTACCACATGTATTCCCGCATCTTCCAACTTCCGGGCATATAAGTTGCCTTCGTCGCGCAAGGGGTCATGTTCTGCCGTTATTATTACGGCAGGTGGCAAGCCAGCCGGATCGGCAAAAATAGGAGAGCAATAAGGATCCTTCCTATCCTGGCCTTCTGGAAGGTATGCCTTTCCAAACTGCTGCAGCATTTCTGAAGTAAGCAGGTACTCATCACTAACTTCTTGCCGTGACGGCAAAGAGCCGCTGCAATCCAGGGACGGGTACAATAATGTCTGGTGCAGGATCTTAGGGCCTCTCTTGTCTCTGGCCATTAATGAAACGACAGCAGCCATGTTGCCGCCAGCACTTTCGCCACCAACAGCCAGCCTACTTCCATCTCCGCCAAAGGTATGCGCGTTTTCAGACAGCCATGCTGTTGCCTCAAAGCAGTCATTCAGCCCTTGAGGAAAAGGGTGCTCCGGAGCTAGGCGATATTGTACAGACACTACCATGCAATAAGACTGGTCGGCTATCTTTTTGCAGAAGTTGTCTCTTACATCAAAGCTCCCGATCGTAAACCCTCCGCCATGGAAGTACACCCACACAGGCAGTGGTCCTTCTGACTTCACTGGTTTAAAAACTCTTAACGCAATGGTATGACCTGCTTTAGAAGTAAAGCTGATGTTCTCTCCATCCTGAACGGCAGGCGACTGCAGGCCTGCAAAGCTATCCATAAACTTCATGAACCAGTCCGACTCTATACGTCTTTCAGCTAACGGTTTAGAAGTGCGTTTGCCGCCTAACTTTGTAACGCCAAGAAACACCTTCAGAGGTAGTGGTAGTTTTGCCATACTAATTTTATCTCTTGATTCCTTTATTCTAAATACTTTACGTGCGAATGGAAAAGTGTCTGTGTTTATCCATTCCGTTCCTAGTATTTTTCCCTTACCCTTTACTCCAGATCAGGAAAAGCAAGGCTACATAGAAACTCAAGTACCAATCTTTCTACCATTTTAAAAGTTAACCCCTTCCGCACTAAAACATACCCAATAAACCTGCCGGGCAATAACTTTATGGACTTCTCAAGTTTAACATCCAGAGCAAGTCTATTTCACTAACAACTGTTCGTAAATAACAGATTATCAACCGATTGCATGGTTAATATTTAGTTAACAAAAACATAATATAATTGCCATAAAAATAAATTTAAATAAAAATGTTTGAAATATTTTGAATAAATAAATCCTTGTTCTACCTTTGAAACATCAACAAACAATGTAGGGTGTTGAAACTGGCAGACAAGCCCTCCTATCTCGGGGGTGGAGGTTCTGGAATAAAGCAGCTTTTTGACCTAGTTTATAGTACAAAGACATTTGCCTAACCACTCCGTGGAGGTTCGACTCCTTCCCCTACAGCTACAAAGCCTCACTTTCCCAAGTGAGGCTTTCTTTTTTTCATCCGTGATAGTTTAGCCTTGATCCCCAGGAAGCTGTATCATTTTGCTTAATGCCCTCTCTGTTTACAAAGCACGCATAACTGCCTAATTCTTTAAAGCTTTCGAATAAAGAGAAACTGCCTACATTCCTAAAAGAGGACAGTAAAGCAAGCGTTTGGCACCATAGCACCGTACACACATTATTTAAGGCTCATTTTACCTAGAGATATAAAGCTTACAAAATGGATTTACAGCAAAAACAAACAGCACTGATAGTAGGAGGTAACGGTATTATAGGCCGTAACCTTGCCCGCTACTTAGAATCGACAGGCAACTGGAACATTATTGTAACCTCCCAATCACCACTTGCTTACAAAACGGGGGCTACTTATGTTCAACTAAACCTGCTCGATGACCAGGCAGTAAGTCAGCAGGCTGCGGCACTTAAAAATGTTACCCATGTCTTCTTTGCTGCTTACATAGAGCGCAAACTACTTGCAGAACAAACTTCGTACAACCTGGCCCTGATCAAAAACCTGATGGACGGACTTGAAGTCGTTGCACCAAATCTGGAGCACGTTACTTTTATTCAGGGTGGTAAAGCTTATGGAGCTCACTTAGGACTTTATAAAACGCCGGCTAAGGAAACTGACGGCAGGCACATGCCTCCTAACTTTTACTACAGCCAGGAAGATTACCTGAGAGCAAAGTCTGCTGGAAAGAAGTGGAGTTGGACTGCCGTACGCCCTGATATTGTAATGGGCTTCGCGATAGGCAACCCAATGAACCTCTCTAACCTGATAGCCGTTTATGCCAGCCTTTGTAAAGAACTTCAGGTGCCTTTTCGGTTTCCGGGTACGCCAAAGGCTTACCAGGTATTGGTTAATGTAACCGGTGTAGAAGTATTATCTAAAAGTATGGAGTGGGCTGCTTTAAATGAGAAGTGCCATAACGAGATATTCAATGTTACCAATGGCGACATTTTCAGATGGAGCCAGGCGTGGCCTAAAATTGCGGGGTTCTTTGATGTAGAGTACGCTGAGCCACAAACTTTTTCTCTGGCCGAGTATATGGCTGATAAGAAACCGCTATGGGATGAGATGATTGAGAAGTATAACCTGGAGAACAATAGTATTGAGAAACTGGTGCAGTGGCCTTTCGGAGACTTTATCTTCAACACCGAATACGATGCTTTTTTTGATGTAAACAAGGCCAGGCGCTTTGGCTTTCATGAAATGCATATCGACAGCATTGACTATATGCTGGAGACTTTTCAGAGCTTAAAGGATGCCAGGATTATTCCATAAACCTAAGGACTGAAACTGGTTAAGTTCAAAGAAGCTGCTGACTTTTAGAGCGTGATCTATAAGCAGCAGCTTTTATTCCACTCTTAAAAAAAGGTATTGCGATTTTATCCGTTGGTTATCTTTTATGGACATGGTCTTCCAGTTCAACTAACAATTGTAAGCATCAGATTAACAAGCATTTGCATATTATTAATAAATTAAAATATAGAATGTATTATTATCATAAGATTAATATCTATTAAATTTTGTTAAAATATTTGCAAACAAAATTAAAGCTTTGTACGTTTGTATCATCAGTAACGACAAACAATGTAGGGTGTTGAAACTGGCAGACAAGCCCTCCTATCTCGGGGGTGGAGATGAAAGGATAAAGCAGCGACTTACCTTAATCAATAGTAAAGACATTTGCCTAACTACTCCGTGGAGGTTCGACTCCTCCCCCTACAGCAAAGAAGCCTCACTTTTTCAAGTGAGGCTTTGTTATTTTACAGACAGCACATCATACATTACCATCTTGTATTCTGCTATTGGCATTATAATTAAGGACAAAAAAGAGCCGCAACAAATTAACAATTGTTGCGGCTCTTTTTTGTCCTTAATTAATGTTATCCTTACTATACAGTCAGTATCTTCTCTGAACTATTGGCATCAGATTGTGATGCTAGTTCTTTCTGAAGTTGCTTAGATGTTTTTGTGCTGCCGTCCGGGCTCCATCCTGGCGGATAAAAAACATACTTAAACTTGTCCTTCCAGCTTTTTGCTCTCTTCACATCATTCCAGATATCAATAAACTCATGGAAATTCAGCTTAACAGGGTTATTAGAGTTTGGTGGGTGTATAACACCAAACTTAGGTGGAATGTGCTCTTCTCTGCTCTGGAAAGTACCAAAAAGCTTATCCCAGATAATCAGTATGCCACCGTGGTTACGGTCCAGGTACTCTACATTGCTGGCATGGTGCACCTGATGTACCCGCGGGGTATTAAACACCTTGCCAAACCACCCTAAATCCGGCACCAGCGTAGAGTGCAGGAAAAACTGATAAATAGAGTTGAAAGACATACACAAGGCCAGCATAATCGGGTTGAACCCTAGAGCAGGAAGCCAGATCCAGTAAATGGGCTTATAAAGGAAAATGGTCCAGCCGTTTCGAAAGGCAGTGCCTAAATTAAACTTTTCGGAAGAATGATGCACAATATGCGCCGCCCAAAACAACCTTACTGTATGGCAAAAACGATGATGCCAGTAAAAATTAAAATCATCTCCTATCAGACACAGTGCCCACACCCACCAGGCCCACCCTAAACTACTGTAACCTAAAAACTCTTCTCTTAACGGCTCAAATAGCTTATAGAAAAGAAAGAAGAAGCCTATTTGATACATCTTTGTAAGGGTATTCAAGATGGCAGCCCCTATTCCCACCCAGCCACTGGCGAAGGAGTCTTTCAGGTCGTACAGTTCTTTGTCTTCACGGTAACTAATGTAGACTTCTGCCAAAATGAGGATAAAAAAGATTGGCACGAAATAGACAAAGGGATTGGGCAAGTTTTCCAGCAGTATTTCCATAGCAACAATAAACAACTAGTTTTAGCAGGAATTGGTAATATTTTCCAGATTCAGCCTAAATTAAGGAGATACTTTAAAAATTCCTACAAATACGCGGCTCTTTAACTTTGTCGTCCATTTTTTTAATGTTTAGACAATATTAAAGTAATAGCTACTATTACTTTAGCTATACATAACAATAATACTCTTGTTTTTATGAAGCATAAATAACAGAAGAAGTTATCTATTATCTGGTCAGCTGCGTTGTATTTATTCTGAACAGGGAGTATTCTCTAAGGATGATTGTATAAAACAGCCAATGCAAAAGATAAAGAGTAGAATCAGGAAGAACATGTGGGGCTTGTGCCTTTTTATATTGGTTATTTCGATTAACACAGTTTATGGGCAGCAGATAAGCAGAGATTCGGTAAACCGTATTCTGAGAACAACTCCGCCATTTACTATATACAAAGACAACTACATTATTACTGGCAGCACCATAGGAGAAAAGCCTACAAGCTCAAACTCAGATGTAAAGTACCAGATAAGCTTTAAGCACAGGTTAACCAATGCATCGCTCCCCCTGAACTCATACCTGTTTCTTACTTATACACAGCTGGCATTTTGGGATATTTACCATTGGTCAAGTCCATTTAATGAAATAAACTTTAACCCTGGCCTTGGTTTAGGAAAGCTCCTTTTCAAAGACGGTAAACTGATAGGCTCTCTGGCGTTGCAGGTAGAACATGAATCGAATGGGTGGGACAGCACCATGTCCAGAAGCTGGAACTATGCCTCTTTTAGCTATACTACGGCAATTTCTTCTAAATCTATATTGCAGCTAAAGGCATGGGTACCATTTTTCTATAAACAGGATAATCCCGATATAATAGATTATGTTGGCTACGGGCAGGCAACTTATATCTGGGAAATTAAGAAAGATAAGCTCCTGTTGGACGTTACAGGTCGGAAAGGTACTTCTGGCTGGAAAGGAAACATTCAGACACAGCTTAGCTTTAAACCTTTTAAATCCGGTAATGCCTTTGTCACGTTACAATGGTACCAGGGTTATGCCGAAAGCTTAAGCCAGTATCAACAGTCAACCAGCATGCTCCGGCTGGGGATAGCTATAAAACCGCCAACTTACTTGTTTTACTAAAACTGGTAGGTAAGTTGGTAAGATATGCTTCCAGTTAAGCTTATCATTTCACTCTTACTATAGCTACCACTTCCGTTACTCTTCTATCCACCAAAAGCGAGTATGTTCGAAAAATAAGGCAGCAAAACCAGCTTGTATCACACCTGGTGCGTAAGAAAATCTCTAGTTAATTCTATTAAATAAAGCTTAATAAGATGTTAGATAATATTCTGAATACCTCTAAAATCCGTCCGGCTTTACTGCTCTTTGATGTAAATGAGACATTATTGGACATGTCAGCCATGCAAAAAGCCATAAACGAAACATTTCACAATGAGCTGGCTTTCAAACTTTGGTTCTCGCATCTTATACAATATGCTCTTGTAGAAAACGTAACAGATACGTACCATAACTTTAGCGAAGTAGGCCAAGCTGCCATGCACATGATTTCAGAAATTACAGGGCAGCATGTTTCAGAAGCGAAGCAAAAGGAGTTGGTAGAGATGGTAAAGAGCACACAGCCACACCCGGATGTAATACCTGGTCTGGAGAAACTGCGCGAAGCCGGCTTTCGCATGGCTACACTTACTAACTCCCCTGCAAAATCGAGTGTACCGCATTTAGATGCAGTAGGCCTGAAAAGTTTCTTCGAGGAAACCTTCAGCGTGGATAGCGTAGAAAAATTTAAACCTCACAGCAACCCTTACCAGTATGTGGCAGAGCAAATGGAGGTGAAAATAGAAGATGTGATGATGGTAGCCGCACACGGCTGGGATATGGCTGGCGCCTTACGCACAGGAGCACGCGCCGCCTTTATCTCCCGCCCAGGCCAAACGCTGTACCCTTTGGCTCCTGAACCAGAACTTACAGTACCTACACTCACAGAACTAGCCGAGAAGCTGATTAAAATGGAATAGGCTCTTTCGTGTTATCCGTATTATTAAAGGCTGCCACGCTTGCAGAACCTGTACATGCAGCGAGGTTTCCCGAACAGCTATTCTTTGCCGTTGTTGTGTCTTCTGAACGACTACCGTGTCTGCTCCTGCAAACGTTGTAGTTCTCGTGCCATTGGAGCAGGATCTAGGCTATTGCATAAAGAACTTGAGCAAGGTGCTACCAAAACATACCGCCAGTTTGAGCGCAGCAGTAACTGGTGGAAGGAAATGGCAGCCAGTTTGTAGCTGGCGAGGGTACAGAAATGAGTATAAATCCAGTTACAAACTGGATCTAAGTAAAGCTACAAGTTACGCTGACGCTAAACTTGCGGCATGGGGGCCTATTGGAAAATCAACAACTATAATTGTAACAGTTGATTCTCAAGTAAATCTTTAGAAAGAGTTTTAAGTGTAATATTATTAAATTCATATACCTCTGGAATACCATTGAAGCTGAATCTACTGTTCTCAAGTTTCACAATTTGTACTCTATCTTTATTATTTAAAGAGTTAGAGCTATCTATTAGAGCAATGGCTAACTTATCAGTTGGAGTAGACATATCTTGTCCAACAATTGAGAGTGTTAATCCAGGCATTTGATCATTTGCAAGAGCAGACGCTGGAGTTACAGTTATAATCCAATGTACATTTGGTCTAAAGGTAATTTTAGCTTCATATCTATCCGTTGAAGCATCAAATATATTCTCCGGCAGTTTTCCTATGGCATATGAGATTGTATCACCTGTGTTCTTGTTATAAACATCAATCATACTCTATAAACATCAATCATACTCTTTAAACTAGAAAAAAAGGAGTCCAGTTGAGGCTTCCATTTTGAGCTTAATACAATTCTGTTGCTCTTTACATCTAGCCCTTTCTTTTCTAAGTCAAGCTTCTTTAAATCTTTAGTTTTTATGAAGTCGTTTGCCCACTCATTGAACTCATCTTCAATCTTTGCTATTTCTTTACTATTTGTATTGGGGGAGCTTTTAAGTGCATCAATTTTATGTTGGGTTTCTTCAAATTTTTCTAATATCTCTTTTTGTGATTTGTCACTGCTCTTCCCAGAGCCAACATACATAATGAATGTACCGATAGCGATAATCAAAATACCAATCACTATATAAATATTCATTCTCATACCTTAATTAAATATCCTAACTTATCTCATTACAAATGTATTAAACATTCTAAGTATCTTCTTTGAAAAGAAAAAAATTAAGACGGAATAATTACTTCCGCAACCTTCTCCCTCTCCTTCCTGTTCTGATAAAACATTAACTTATAGTATCTTTGTAGAGAAGGACTATAAAAGACGAAATCCGTAGTTCAAGCGCTTTAGGCAATAGCTAACGTTGTAGTTATCGCCTAAAGCTGTTTTGCGTGTTTTGTCCTGACACTGGTGTTTATAAAACCGAACATACTTTGAAAGTTACAGATTTCTTAGAGCTGTACCGCCTCGACAGCGTGGTGCAAACCATAGCCGAACGGCTGAAGGCAAACAAGGCATACCGCCTGCAACTCAAGGGCCTCGCTGGCAGCTTAGATGCTGTGCTGGCCTCGGCAGTTTATACCATAAACCCACAGCACCAACTCTTTGTGCTGCACGACAGAGAGGAGGCGGCTTATTTTTTTACTGATCTGAAAAACCTGCTGGGCGATACAAAGGAGATCTTGCTTTTCCCGACCTCCTACAAACGCCCTTATAGTTTCGACGATACCGAAAACGCCAACATACTTATGCGGGCCGAGGTGCTCAACCGCCTCAACCAGAAAACAGGCAAGGGCGAACTGATCGTAACCTACCCTGAGGCGCTGACGGAGAAGGTAATCAACAAAAAATCGTTGGTCGAAAATACGCTAGGAGCTAAGGTGGGCGAAAAGCTGGATACGGCTTTCCTGAGTGAGATGCTGACCGAGTACGGCTTTGAGCGCACCGAGTTTGTGTACGAGGCGGGCCAGTATGCCGTACGAGGTGGCATTGTAGACGTTTACTCTTACGCCAACGACCTGCCGTACCGCATCGAGCTTTTCGGCGACGAAATTGAAAGTATACGTACCTTCGACCCCGACACACAGCTGAGCGTGGAGACGAAGAAGGCGATCTCGATTATACCGAACGTACAGACAAAGCTACTGCAGGAAACTCGTGAGGCTTTTCTGGACTTCCTGCCCGAAAACACCAACATCTGGTTCAAAGATGTACGCCTGACGCTGGATGTGATTGAGGAGTACTTCGATAAGGCTTCGCATGCATTTGAAAATATGCTGGCAGGCAGCGGCGGCACACAGATCGTGTCGGACCCGGAGCAGTTGTTCCAGACGCAGAAGCAGTTTAAGGAGCTACTCAAAAACTTTACCGTTATCGAGATTGGCAAGCGCTTCCATTTCCGCGATACCGAGGTACTGCAGTTTCAGGCCAAACCACAGCCCTCTTTTAACAAAGACTTTAAACGGCTGGTAAAAGACCTGCACGAGCAGCAAGGGGCAGGCTTCGTAAACGTTATCGCCACAGATTCACCGCGCCAGATCAACCGCCTTACCATGATCTTCGATGAATTAGACCACGACGTGCGCTTCCAGCACCTCCCTGTCTCCCTGCGTGAGGGCTTCATCGACCAGACGCTGAAAGTTACCTGCTATACCGATCACCAACTGTTCGACAGGTTCTACCAGCACAAGGCCAGGGAGGGGCATTCCAAAACCAAGGCCATGACACTGAAAGAGCTGCGCTCGCTGCAGCCCGGCGACTATGTAACACATGTGGACTACGGCATTGGCCGCTTTGCAGGGCTGGAGAAAGTTGAGGTTGGCGGACGCATGCAGGAGGCGATTCGCTTGGTGTATCGTGATGATGATTTACTGTATGTGAGCATTCATGCCTTGCACAAAATATGCAAGTATAGCGGTAAAGAAGGCGGCCCGCCAAGCATGAGCAAACTGGGCTCTCCTGAGTGGGAAAACAAGAAGAAGAAGGTAAAGAGTAAGGTAAAAGACATTGCAGCCGAACTCATCAACCTGTATGCAAAGCGTAAAGCCGCCCCAGGTTTTGCCTTCAGCCGCGATGGTTTCTTGCAGGCCGAGCTGGAATCGTCGTTTATTTACGAGGATACCCCAGACCAGGGCAAGGCCACCGAAGACGTGAAAGCCGACATGGAGCAGCCGCACCCGATGGACCGTCTGGTGTGTGGCGACGTAGGTTTCGGTAAAACCGAAGTAGCCATACGTGCTGCTTTTAAAGCGGCCTGCGATGGCAAGCAGGTGGCGGTGCTCGTGCCAACAACAATACTGGCTATGCAACATTACCGCACCTTCCGCGATAGGCTGGAGCAGTTCCCTGTTACCGTAGACTATATCAACCGCTTTAAAACCACCAAGGACACCAAAGACACCTTGAAGCGTGTAGCCGAAGGTAAAGTAGACATACTTATCGGGACGCACCGCATCGTGAGCAAAGATGTGAAGTTTAAAGACCTCGGCCTGATGATAATTGACGAAGAACAGAAGTTCGGGGTAAAGACAAAGGAGAAGTTGAAAGAGATGAAGGTGAATGTAGATACCCTCACCCTGACCGCCACCCCTATTCCGCGCACGCTGCACTTTTCGCTGATGGGTGCCCGCGACCTGAGCGTAATTGCCACGCCACCGCCCAACCGCCAGCCTGTAAAAACGGAGCTGCACGTTTTTGATGAAGCTTTAATTCGGGATGCCATCGTGTACGAGATGAAGCGCGGCGGGCAAGTGTTCTTTGTGCACAACCGTGTGAAGGATATTGAGGAAATAGCCTCCTTGATTCTGCGCCTCGTGCCTGATGCCAAGATTACTTATGCCCACGGGCAGATGGAGCCTGAGAAGCTGGAGAAGCGCATGATGAAGTTCGTGAACGGCGAATACGATGTGCTGGTATCCACCAACATTATCGAGTCTGGCCTGGATATCGAGAACGCTAACACCATCATCATCAACCGTGCACACATGTTCGGCCTGTCAGACCTGCACCAGATGCGTGGCCGCGTGGGCCGTTCTAACAAAAAGGCTTTCTGCTACATGCTAACGCCACCTGTGTCTGGCTTGCCTTCCGATTCCCGTAAACGCTTGAGTACCTTGGAAGAATTCTCCGATCTGGGCGAAGGCTTTAAAATAGCTATGCGCGATTTAGATATACGCGGAGCGGGGAACCTGCTGGGCGGTGAGCAAAGCGGCTTTATCACCGACCTTGGCTTTGAGATGTACCACCAGGTTTTAGATGATGCCATTAAAGAACTGAAAGAAACGGAATTCAAAGATCTGTTTCTGAAAGATAACCTGGAGCAGTTTATAGAGCCTGTGCTGGAGTGCAACATCGAAACAGACATGGAGGTGCTCATACCAGACTGGTACGTGAGCAACATTTCGGAGCGACTGAACCTCTACAGCAAACTCGACAGCACAAAGGATTTACAGGAGTTGGAGAAGCTCCGGGAAAGTATTGTAGACCGCTTTGGCCCAATGCCTGAGGAGGTGCAGAAGCTGGTGGACATCGTAAAGCTGCGCTGGCAGGCACAGCAACTTGGCTTCGAAAAACTAACCATCAAAAAAGAGGTCATGAAAGGTTATTTACCATCTGAGAACAATGATGCTTATTTCCAGTCAGAAACGTTTGGCAACATATTAAAATATGTACAGCAGCACCCGCGCCGGTCTCGTTTGAAAGACTCTAAGAATAAACTGATCGTAATTGTAGAAGACATCCAGAGTATAAGTAGTGCAAAAGAAGTGTTTGAAGGATTTGGCATACGAGAGGCAGCATCAGCCTAAACTTTTATAAGAATCAATACCATAAAGCCCGGGCTACACGTTTGTAGTCCGGGCTTTTGCACTTAATTGCATTTACTTTAAGTAAAGCTGGTAACAGATTCTTTCAAAACAAGTATAGGGAACGGAAGTATCAGCCATAGTAAAGAATAAACTTCTGACACTAGCTCTGCTTTCTTCTGGTGTTCCAGTACGTTTGAAGCGTATTATATTTAGTACCCTCACCACATGCAGCATCTTAACTAATTTGTGTTACATTTATGGCCCAATCTGTATTGGGCTAACCTGAGCCACTTCTAACCTTATGGAAGATGTACCTGTTTCTCTTACTGAGATAGATTTCAAAAATCTCTTCAAAGCTTTACCAGGCCTTTACCTGGTGCTGTCTCCTGAACTCTTTATTATTGAAGCCAGCAATAGTTACCAAAAAGCGACACACGCTACTGATAAAGACATAAAAGGGAAATACCTTTTTGATGTGTTTCCTGAAAACCCCAATTTAAAAGGCCTGAAATCAAGTGAAATTTTAGAGGCATCTATTCTGCAGGTTATAGAATCCAAAAAACCTCATGTCCTTCCTGTGCTACGCTACGATGTTGAAAACGCTACTGGTGAATATGAGGAGCACTACTGGCACATGCACACAGTACCCATTCTGGATACAGCAGGTAACCTTAAGCAGGTACTGCACGAAGTGCGAAACATTACAGGTAAGGTAAAAGCTGAAAAAGAAGCAGAAGCTGTACAACAGAACCTTAAGCTAATGTCTAAAGCAGCCGGAGGCATAGTGTGGGAATGTGATTTGATAGCGAACAAAATAAACTGGAGCGAATCTTATAAAGAAGTATTGGGCTACAGCGACAGCAGCCTGAAAGCTGAAGCCCAGGTGTGGGACGAGTTGGTTCACCCTGATGATTATCCGAAAGTTCGTGACAGTATTGAGGCCGTAATAGCTAATAAGCAAAAGTTCTGGACCGGAGAGTATCGTTACCGTAATGCTAATGGCACTTATACAGACATAGTAGATCATGGCTACGTTATTTACGACCACTTGGGCAAGCCTGAGCGCCTGCTGGGTTCTATGGTAGATGTTAGCCGTCAAAAAACACACGAGCAGGAACTGCAAAAAAGCCAGGAGCGCTTTATGCGCATTGCCATGGCCACCAATGATGTTATCTGGGACTGGGACCTGGAGGACGATTCCATCTGGTGGAATGAAGGATTTAAGACGCTCTTCGGTTACACAGAAAAGGATATAGAGCCAACTAGTATATCCTGGACAAACCGCGTACATCCTGATGATTTACCCCATGTTAACGAAACCATTTATGATGTTATTAACAGTGGAAATACAAATTGGGAACATGAGTACCGCTTTCGTTGCGCCGATGGCAGTTATAAGCTGGTAATAGACAGAGGCTATGTGATACACAGTAGCAATGGCAAGGCTATACGTATGGTGGGTGCTATGGTAGACATAACGGAGAAAAAGCAGTTTGAACAGCAATTACAGGAAACCACAAACTGGTCTGTAAAAATTATGGAGTCTCTTCCGCTCATGGTCTGGACTGCTGCTTCTGACGGAGCTATTAACTATATTAACCAACGCTGGACGGAATACACAGGGTCTACCTTACAGGAAATGAAAGACTGGAGGTGGGAAAACTTTACCCACCCGGAAGACTTTAAAAGATCAAGCACACTATGGTCTCAATGTCTTAAAACAGGAGAGCCTTACGTTAACCAGAGCCGTTGGAAGTCTGGTAAAGACGGTACCTATCGTTGGTTCCTGGCTCGTGCCGTGCCCATTCGTAACAGCCTCGGTGAAGTTACTTTGTGGGTAGGTTCCCATACCGATATAGAAGACCAGAAACAACTGCAGATAGAGCTCCAGAGAGCTACGCATCGGTTTCAGTTTCTGGCCGAGTCCATCCCCCAGATGGTGTGGACAACACTCTCCGATGGTTTTCACGATTACTTTAATCAGCACTGGGTAAATTATACCGGCCTGACACTTGAAGAAAGCCTAGGAATGAAGTGGATTGAACTGTTGCACCCTGATGACCGCCAACATTCCTGGAACCGCTGGCAATACTCCCTTCGCACCGGAGATTTCTACGAAGTTGAATACCGGCTCAGAAATGGTAGTAACGGGCCGTACCGATGGTTTTTAGGGCGGGCCATGGCTATGCGTGATGAGAAAGGTAACATTGTAAAATGGTTTGGCACCTGCACTGATATAGAAGACCATAAGAGAGCAGAAGAGGAACTCGTAGCTAAGAACCTGGAACTGGAGCGCATTAACCAGGACCTCGATAGCTTTGTATACACAGCTTCCCATGACCTTAAACTGCCGATTATAAACATGGCAGGTATTTTTGAGGCCCTCAACGACACGGCTACCTATAATGACCCGGATGCACCTCGTATGATCGAGATGTTCAACAAGTCGCTCCAGCAAATTCATAACACCATACACGACCTGGCGGAAGTAGTAAAGATACAGAAGTCTCAGGACAGTGAGGTAGAGACTGTTGACCTGACTGGTATCAGCAACGATGTAATAGTTAGCCTACAAGATTTTCTGGCTGACTCCGGAGCACAGGTCATAACTGACTTTTCTGCAGCACCTACTGTACCTTTTACACGTGCCAATATGAAGAGCATCTTGTACAACCTCATCAGTAATGCTTTAAAATACCGCGCTCATGACAGAACGCCACAGGTATCTCTGAGCACTGAACAAAAAGGCAATTATATTGAGCTGAAAGTTCAGGACAATGGGCTTGGCATTGACATGAACAAGCACCAAAGTAAACTGTTTCAGATGTTTAAGCGATTCCATAACCACGTGCCAGGTTCCGGGTTAGGCTTATATATTGTAAACAGGCTTCTTACAAACCAGGGCGGCTACATTAATATTGAAAGTAAGCTTGACGAGGGCACTACTTTTTACTTATATTTCAGGCTGAAAAAAACATAACCGGATTAGGTTTATTAACAGACACGAGCACATGAAGTCGGTAAATACGATTCTTTTGATTGATGATGATGATACTACCAATTACCTTAACCACCGCTTGCTAACCCGCCTGCAGGCCTCCCCTGACATACGTGTAGTAACAAACGGAGATGAGGCACTGGACTATCTGGAGAAAGCCTTTGCGGGTGTGGCAGATTATCCTCAGCCCGATCTGATTTTTGTGGACATTAAAATGTCAGTAATGGATGGCTTTGAGTTTCTGGAAGAATACCAGAAGTTTAACAATATCCACAAAAGTAAAACAGTCATGCTGATGCTTACATCATCTGCCAGTTTCTATGATCTGGAGAAACTTAAAGGCTTTCCGGATGTGCGCAAACATTATTCTAAACCTTTGGCTGAAGCAGATGTACGCGAGATTATGAATGAGTACTTTTGATGCCTGTAACTAATATTTTTTCAGGCTGCTAAATTAAGACAAAACGAAGTTGATATATAAGCAACAACAGTTAGTGGTGTTGTTAATTAATTTATTCTCCAAAAGAAGCTTTGTACCTAACGCTGCTGTTTGTGTTCTTTTACTTACAACAGCATAAGTAAGCAGCTTTAACTTATTCTTTCATGGCGGCTTTACCCGATTTGGTAAAGCTTGAAGAGTCGATTATCATTATTCTTTTACATTCTTCAGCTACTTCCAGGCATCTCTTCCTGAAAATAATCTACCAAGTTATCTTGCCTTAACTGGCTGCAGCCTCCTACAACCACAATTCTTCTGCTTAGGCTAATTTGAATTCTAACAATACGCCTCCTGTTCCCGTAAATTAAAGTGTACCGCATCAGGCGGTCTGATTTTGAATCTATTAAAGGAATTACAGCTATGGCAAATAAACCAATGAATCTTAACGGCAGCGAAGGTGAAAACCATAAAATAGGCCGTGACTTATATAAAAAAGACAAACAGTTTGACCAGGATAACAAGCAGCAACGTGGTGGCTATCGTGGCGATGAAACAAGGGACTGGGGAGAGAACACATTCTTCCACACCGGCCCTAACAGGCAAGGTGCTCAGGACTATGACCACAACGACTACGGGTATCGTAGAAATAATAACGAGGATTACCCCAGAGGAGGTGCCAGCCACAGTTCTTATAACCAAGGGCAAAATGCACACCTCAATGACCATTATGGCAGCCGCTCTGACAGTAACTACCGCAACGAGCGTTCTTTCATAAATCACGGAGACGGTTATAGTAATAACAGAAACCAAGGGCATAACTTTAATGGAAACGCTGGAGGCTCTCAGCCAGGCAACTTTAACGAACCACCTAGAGACAGAGAATCCTCATGGAGAGACACTCCGGGAGGAAGAAGCCGGTACAAAGAAACTGATTACCGTTATGGCAGTGGCTCTCACAACTGGTACCGTGAAAACCGCTATTCACCAGATGATGACAGAGACAGAAATAACCATGACGACAGAGGCTTTTTTGATCGTGTAAAAGATGGCTGGAATGACATTATGCATTCAGATGATCCGGGATACACAGATCATAGCCGCAACCAACCATCTAACCGCTTGGATCGTGAGCGTAATAGCTCAGAACCTTACCGTGACCGAAACTTTAACCGTGGTTATGAAGGCGGGCCGCGTTGGGCAGACGAAACAGACTCTGGCCACGACAACTATTACGATGGAATAGACAGAAGCCAACGTATGAGACGTTAATCACGTATAGAAAACCAGATTAGGTAGATTTGGTAGTAGATTAGTTTTAGTTAATGAAAGAAAAGCCAGCCTTTAAATTTTATTAGGCTGGCTTTTCTTTTTTTATTAATTTAACAGAATAACAGGTTCTAACTTACAAGTTAATGAACCGTACACAAAAGTGTAAACTTACGAGAAGTATATTTGTACCATCAATAAAGACATACACCATGCGCTACGAAGATAATGAACCTATAAACCCTCGCGATCGTGAGCAATATCTGCGCAGAAGGGAGCAACATGGCTTCGACAGAAACAGAGAAGATAACTTCCATGACTTTAGCAGCCGCTGGGGGCACCCGGAAACACCGTTTGAGCCACGTCCCAGAGACTGGCATCCTCAGGATGACCGTCGTTTTAGAAGCAAGTCTGAACAGTATAAAGATGATTGGCGCCCTTTTGAGCGGAAGATAAATCAGCAGGAACAGCAGTATTCTAGTAACAGCCCCGAAGACATTAACGAGCACTACGAACCTCGTTGGCGTCAGCGGGATGTATATTTCGACAGAGACAATCAACATGCAAACGATCGCTGGCAGCGTCAGCATTTCTCGCCGCCACCGCATTATCGTCACAGAATTCTCAGACAGAATCCACCACCAGAGGATTTCAGAGATGATGAGCGTAATCGTTAAAAGAATTATAAAACAAGAGCCGGGTAACTTCCGGCTTTTGTTTTTAAAAGCTTTTTCTTATACCTACTCCAAAAGAGACCAGCTCCGGTATGCCAGGCACTAGCGTAGCAGAAAACTCCAGCCGCTCTTTCAGTTTATAATTATACTCCAGCTCACCACCATACCAGTAGAACTTGTACTGCCACCTGCCACTTCGGTTAAAGTAGCCATCATCTTCATAACCTTCAATCTCATTCCAATCACGCCGGTATACTAATGTAGGGCCTATACCACCATTCAGCGAATGGCGCCCTTTCCGGAAGATAAGCCCCCGCCAACCAATATGGGAAAAGCCTGCCAGCACCGAGGCACAATCAGTATAAAGTCCCTGTTCTACACGAATACTAATCACATCGCGCACTACAAAGCGTTCGTACCCTACTATACCACCTAAATTCAGCACCAAATAACCTTTGTTATCCAACCGGTGCGGAAAAATTTCCGGGTAAGGGCTCTCTTTCAGGTGCAGCGAAAGACCAAAAAACTTGACAGTAAAAGCATTTTTATAGAGTATTTGTTCCTGCGCCTGCGCTTCCTGTAAAGACATTGTACAATATAATAAAATCCAAAAAGCTGTACTTTTGGCAACGCCATACATGAGGTAAGAATTTGAAGTGGTTACTAGAAACTTTCATTTACACGATACAATTTCTCAAGAACTATACTGTAATTAACAGTAGCTGGTTTATACTTTGTACCTTTGCGGCTAGCTATGCTGCAAAGTATGGAAACACTAGAAACATTATTACAACAAATAAGAGCCTGCCGCATCTGCGAAGAACACCTCCCACTAGGGCCAAACCCTGTGCTTCGTGCCACCACATCAGCCAGACTTCTGATAGTAGGACAGGCACCCGGCACTAAAGTACATGCCAGTGGCAAACCCTGGGACGACCAAAGCGGAAAGCGGCTTCGCCAGTGGATGGGCATAGCACCTGATGTCTTTTATGACGAGCATAAAGTAGCTATTGTTCCGATGGGGTTCTGCTATCCAGGCAAAGGCAAAAGCGGTGACTTGCCGCCCCGCCCTGAATGTAAGCAGCACTGGCACCAGCAGTTACTCACGCTGCTTCCTAATATTCAGCTTACCTTACTTGTCGGAAAGTATGCCCAGGATGCTTTTTTAGGCAGTAGTGCTAAAGCAAATTTAACACAGACAGTTACGGCATGGCAGGAATACCTGCCTCATTGCATGCCTCTGCCCCACCCTTCGCCACGCAATCAGTTCTGGTTGAAGTACCACCCGTGGTTTGAAACAGACGCCGTGCCAGTACTACAAGGTATGGTAAGCAGCTTATTTTTATAAACCCAAACACTACTTTTTCGTTGCTAGGTATTACCTTCATATATTCTCTTTTTTCACCTGATGATAAGTTACCCGTCCAGTAAGCTGCCCGATATAGGCACCAGCATTTTCACGACCATGTCAGCTTTAGCAAACGAGCTACAGGCTATTAACCTGTCTCAGGGCTTTCCTGACTTTAACTGCCCGGAGCCGCTTATACAGTTAGTTAATAAGTATATGCTTGCCGGCCATAACCAATATGCACCAACAGCCGGTGTGCCTCAGCTACGGGATAAGATCAGCATTAAAACAGAGAAGATATATGGTTACAGGCCCGACCCTAACACAGAGGTAACTGTAACAACAGGTGCAACCGAGGCGCTCTTTGCCGCCGTTACGGCCATTGTAAAGCCCGGTGATGAAGTGGTTGTACTGGAGCCTTGCTATGATAGCTATGCCCCTGCTATCAGGTTAAGCGGCGGGGTGCCTATTTATGTACCTCTTGCTTTACCAGATTTTCATGTTGACTGGGATGCAGTACGCCGCAGAGTTTCTTCCCGCACCAAGGCTATCATCATAAACACACCTCATAACCCTACTGGTGCCGTTATGACTATGCAGGATCTGGAAGCATTGGCTAGCTTAACAGATGGCACCGACATAGTGGTGATTAGTGATGAAGTATATGAACACATGGTGTTTGACGGAAAGAAACACGTAAGTGCTTTACAGTTACACGCCTTGCGTGAGCGCAGCTTTGTTATTTCTTCTTTCGGCAAGACCTATCACACTACCGGCTGGAAACTAGGCTATGCCATAGCACCTGCTGCACTTACAAATGAACTCCGTAAGATGCACCAGTTCCTCACCTTCTGCTCTGTTACACCGCTGCAACTGGCAGTTGCTGAGTTTATGGAAGAGGAACACCACTACCGTACACTACCAGACTTTTACCAGCAGAAGCGGGATTATTTCTGCCAGCTGTTGCAGCCTTCTCGTTTTGAGTTTACTCCTTCTTCAGGTACTTATTTTCAGTTAGTAAAGTATGAGGCAATCTCCCAGGAAAACGACGTAGAATTTGCCAAACGGTTGACAGCGGAAATAGGCGTTGCAGCCATACCTGTCTCCGTTTTTTACCATGACAAGGCAGATAATAAGTACCTGCGCCTGTGTTTTGCCAAAAGCAACAATACTTTGGAAGCAGCAGCTAAACGACTGGTAAAATTATAGAGAGAACTTTTTGTCCGCTCAGTTTAAGCGCAATTATCAACATGCAAAACCTTACACTTACCATAGTTCAGACAGCACTGCACTGGCACGATGCAAAAGCAAACCGTGAGATGTTTTCAGAGAAATTAACTGCCACTGCGCCAAGAACCGACCTGATCATACTGCCTGAGATGTTCACCACTGGCTTTAGCATGAATGCTGTTGAATTGGCAGAGGAACCAGAAGGCAGTACCTTACAGTGGATGCAACAGGAGGCAGCTAAACATAAGGCAGTAATTACAGGCAGCATTATTGTCCGGGAAAACAATAAGTATTTTAATCGTTTGCTGTGGGTGCGGCCAGATGGCAGCTTTGTTAAGTATGATAAGCGGCATCTTTTCAGAATGGCAAAAGAACACCATACGTACACAGCTGGCAATAAGCGATTGGTAGTAGAGTTAAACGGCTGGAAAGTCTGTCCGCTGGTATGCTACGATCTGCGCTTTCCGGTATGGAGCAGGAACACAGGCAATGATTATGATTTGTTAATTTATGTAGCCAACTGGCCTAAGCCCCGCAACCAAGCCTGGAGAACTTTATTACAAGGCCGCGCCATTGAAAACCTGGCTTATGTAGCTGGTGTAAACCGTGTAGGAACAGATGGCAACGGGTATCCTTATTCAGGCGATTCTGCCGTTATTCACCCTAAAGGTTATCATCTGTTAGAGGCTACGGAAGCAGAAGGCATCAACACCATCACGTTAGATAAGAAAGAACTAGAGGATTTCAGAGCAGCTTTTCCGGCACACCTGGATGCCGATGCTTTTAGTCTTTTCTAAGGAACTGTTCTGTCTCTTCCAATACCCTGTCCTCATCCTCCACTTGTTTAAACTGTAGCAAAGGGCGCGCCTGTAACATACGCTGCAGGCGCGAATGCCAGCCAAGCAGCAGTACTAATCGGCCTTTTTCAGGCCGTAGTAACTCCTCCAAGATAGGCGTAAGCTTTCCGAAGCCAATGTTCAGCCTGTCTCCTTTTATGCAAATGATGCTTTGCTCTGCTTCCTGCAAAAGCTTTTTGGCGTAATGCTGCATCAACTCGTCAGACTGTGTATCCAGATCCAGTATGGACAGCTCCGGGTACTGTTCCGTTACTTGCTCCAGTAACGGCTGCTGAAAAGTTACGCCAGCTGTTGATGATAAATCCACATATAAAAAAGCCCGCATTACCTGACAATAAATTTAACTGTAGTATGCTCACCTGCCTGAGAGGTAGCACGAAGCATGTAAAGTCCGGCAGCAAAATGATGCAGCGGAATATTATAGTTGCTAACATACTGTTCGCCTGTACTGTATATTTTCCTTCCTGTTACACCATACACGTCTAATCTTACAAGTGCATCGGCCTCTACACATATACTTTCCCGTATGTTTTTATCGGCCGGATTAGGAAATACTACAAGTCCAGGCTTTTGGTTTTCTTCGCCCGAATTTTCTACATAGCCTGCTACCTGCTCCAGTAAATATAAGCCTCCTCCCCTGGCTCCTACCACAGCATAAAGTTTATTTTGCCCGCCTAAAGGAGCAACGGCTATACTTAGGCCCCGACCAAAGCGGGTAGTCTGCAACTGGTTTGTTAGCGTATTCTCCAGTACATCTTCTCCCTCTGCAGTAAAGTTATCATCAAGGTTTTTAGAGAAATCACGATAAATGCGCAGTTTACCGCTGTCATCTACTGTAAGCAAGTCTGGTTGATTGTCACCGTCAACATCTACTACCACCGGATAAATGTTTTGAAGGTCATAGCTTGAGTTGATTCCTCCAACGTTATTTTTTACAAGCTCATATTTTGGTTGTGTTGCACTACCTGCATTCCGGTAGAACTGGAGGGTTCCGTTTGCTTTACCCAACACCATATCCAAATCTCCATCCTGATCGGCATCAAAAAAGGCTGGCGTATCCCCATCCGTTACTTTCAATAAAGTTTGAGCTGCCGAAAAATCGAACGCTGCCGGCTGGTTTGCGGCAACCTGATTAGGAATATAGTAAATTTGGTTTGTGCCGGCACTCTGCCCTCTGTAGGTTAGCACCAGGTCAAGCGCACCATCAGCATTTATATCGGCAAAGGCAGGTTTCAGGCTGCGCAACTGCCTCTGAGACAGGTTTAAGTAATCGTCTGTAACCAGTGTAAAGGCTGGTGCTGTAGCAGTGCCAGTGTTTTGGTAATAACTGATGGAAGCGCTGTAAAGTCCATCTCGAAAAGTAACTTCGTTACCTACAAGCATGTCTAACAGCCCATCGCCATTAAGGTCAGCAAAGGCCGGATAAGCGCTTTCTCCAACATCAATCATCTGGCTTTGCAGAAAATCGTCCTGCACAAACTGAAAATCAGGCTGATTTTCCATTCCCTTGTTTTCATATAACCAAACGGACTGTTCTAAGTTGATATTGAGCAAATCCTGTGTAACACTAGGGGCAACCAGCATATCCGGCACCCCATCAAATGTCACATCCTCGTAATACGCAGAAGGAAAATAATTGAAAGTTGCAGGCTTCTCAGCCGGGAAACCCTGCTCAAAGCCTGTCATCAACGCTGTGTTTCTGTCTCCATGGTTCTCCATTAGCACCAGGTTCTCACATTGCACGCCTCCCATGATCAAATCTTTGTCTCCGTCTGCATTCAGGTCCAGCAGCAGTATGGAAGAACCGTCATGCCCGCTATGCAAAGGTGCGGCTACACGTCCGTTACCCATATCAGAGCAGGTAGTACCAAACCTGAAGTTATTACAGCCTTCACACTCTGTTATGCCGCCCCACCAGTTGCTTGCTTTTACAAAAGTAAGGGAGCCGCATTCCAGTCCATCCTCTGCCTGCACATTGCGGTAATACTCCAGGTTATAGCCTGCCGAAAACTCAGCAATCAGCACATCCAGATCCCCGTCCCCGTCCATGTCTACTATAGAGGGAACATCAGCGGCGTTCATCTGTAGGTTTACTTCATTCGTGTTATAGGTTAAGAAGCTCTTGCTCTCGGTGAACTTTAACTGCCCCTGTGCTGCTGCCTCCTGTTTAAACACTCTTATCCCTAGCGGGCTACTTGTAAAAATGTCTTTCAGTCCGTCGCAGTTGTAATCGCGCAGCAGTACCCATGCATCCAGGTCTGCCGGAAAAAACACTTCATACTCCGGAACATACTTATAGCTCCAGGTTCCACTCTCCTGCACTGCCAGCCATGTATATACTTTGCGCAACATTCTATCAAACGCAAACAAGTCCTGCTGTCCATCTTTATTTAGGTCGATGGTAGAGAACTGCGGTGTATTCAACCCGCCACTCCAGGGAGATGCCAGTTCGCCGTCCGACGCCATAACAGGCACATCGGTGCGGAGACGGAACTGCAGTCGTTCCTGCGCCACACATACACGCACGGCTAAAAGTATAGTAATCAGGGTAAGTAGTTTCTTCATAATGCTATCGGGTAAGCTCATATTTTATTTATCAGCAGTACCTGCGTGCTTTGTCGCTTTTCCGGAATAGAGTGTATATTGCCGCCTGAGAGATAATGTTAGCTTATAACGGCATCTACTTATAAAACAGCATCCGGACAAGATAAAATTAAGCATTTCATGCAGAACAATATTGAATTTCTGTATCAAAAGTACCTGGAGTGCCTTCATGTAAGCACAGACTCCCGTGCCACGCAAGACCAGAGCATGTTCTTTGCCCTGAATGGGCCGAACTTTAAGGGAGCTAAGTTTGCTGTACAGGCACTTGAAAAAGGAGCAAAGTACGCTGTAGTAGACGATCCTGCTATGGCATCAGATAACTGCTTTGTAGTAGAGGATACCCTACAGGCTTTACAGGAGCTGGCAAGACATCACCGGCGGCAATTGAGCATCCCAGTGATAGGCATTACGGGCAGCAACGGCAAAACCACTACCAAGGAGCTTATTTATTCGGTGCTAAGCCAGAAACACAACACACTATACACGCAAGGCAACCTAAACAACCATATTGGTGTGCCGCTTACGCTGCTTCGTATTACACAGCAGCACGAAATGGCGATTATTGAAATGGGAGCCAACCATATAGGCGAGATTGCTTTGCTCTGCAGCATTGCACTGCCTACTCATGGCATGATCACTAACATTGGCAAAGCGCATTTAGAGGGTTTTGGAAGTTTAGAAGGTGTTGCACGTGGAAAAAGCGAACTTTACGTACACCTGCATAACACTGGCGGCACTGTTTTCATAAACACAAACAATGAACACCTGGTACGCATGAGCCGCCTCATTGAAAACAAAGTTACCTACCATGCCCCATCTGATTTTTACCACAGCACCTTGCTGGAAGCCTCGCCTTATGTCGTGTATCAGGATGAAGAAGAGCATGTAGTGCATACGCAACTGGTAGGCAGCTATAACTACGAAAATATGGCTGCAGCGGCCTGTATAGGCAAGTTCTTTAATGTACCGTTGGAACTAGCTAATAAAGCCATTGCCAGCTATAGTCCGGTTAACAACCGTTCACAGGTGCTGCAGAAAGGCAGTAACACCATTATTCTGGATGCTTATAATGCCAATCCTACTTCTATGGCTGCCGCTATCCGCAATTTTGGCAGCATGAAAGCAAGCCCTAAAGTAATTATATTGGGTGATATGTTTGAAATGGGAGCAGAAAGTGAAACTGAGCACCGCCTACTGGGCCAGACAATAACTGAACAAAGTTTTGATGAGGTGTTGCTTTGCGGTAAGGAGATGAGTTTTGCCGCTGAGGCCAATGATTCTTTCAGGTACTTTGAGACTAAGCCTGAGTTGCAAAAATGGTTGCAGGAACACCCAGTATTAGAGAGTTATATATTGGTAAAAGGTTCAAGAGGTATGGGGCTGGAGACACTGGTAGAGGTGCTGTAGATTTATTCGGGTATGGGGCTAAACTTCGCTAGGTTAATGTTTCTATATATTAGCCTGGCGAAGTACCAAAATCCTGCACTTAATTGAAAGAAATACCCCTTCAGTAATTATTAGATGAGACCTTGTTTCAGGCAAGGCTCTTGCATAAGGACATCACTATATATTTTATTTCAACTTAAAAATTTTTATGAAAACAAAAGTTACTTTATTTGTTCTACTGTTGTGCCTTTGCCAACTTGCTAAGGCACAAACTACAGACACCGCCTCCTATAAGCACCACTTTGGCATTATTGCCAGCCCAACTTTAGACAAAATTTTTAAAGAATAATAGCGAGCTTCCTATAGGGCTACTATATAAACACCAAACAAAAGCTAATACTGCCTTCAGAGCTTCTCTGATGGGTACCTTTACCAGTTCGAGCTCCTCCTCTCCAACATCAAACGCAGATCTTTATTTCGAAAATGAAAATAGCACTTATAGTGTTCAGCTTACCGGAGGATATGAGTGGCAGGTTCCTTTCAGCAACCGATGGAAGTTATATTATGGTGCAGAAGCCGGGCCATTTTATGAAAGGGCAGCATCGAAGGTTAGAACCCAACAACCCGTTAACAGTTATCAAGAGCAATGGTACTATACTAACACAACAAAAAACACAAATTACCAATACGGAATAATGCTACGTCCGTCAGCTGGTGTAGCTTTCCAAATAAACAAAAAGATCTACGTAGCCACAGAAACAGCAATTATTGCAAGTTTCCACCGTGGAAAAAATAGAACAACCCATTCATACTATAGTGGTTATGAGGAGCGAGGCTATAAATTTACCGGAGGTAATATAAGCTATAAGCCGCTTTCAAATATTTCACTTCTGCTACAGTTCTAGTTTAACCGAAAAACGACCACTACCCACCAAAGTGTAAAAGCAAACCTTATACTTTGGTGGGTAGTGGTCGTTTTTCGTTTGAAGAGACTCTCCCTAAAACGGAGAATCAAAATCTTTTAGCTGTGGCAGAATAGCATCCTTCGGAGACACCAAAGGTTCGTCTATTCCCCAGTCTATTCCAAGATCAGGGTCGCTCCACAGAATACCTCCTTCAGAATCCTTATGGTAATAGTTAGTACATTTATAGAGGAAGGTAGTGTTATCTTCCAAAGCCACAAAGCCATGGGCAAATCCTTCCGGAATGTAAAACATGTTAAGCTTTTCTGCATCTAACAAACAGGTGGCGTGCTGCCCGTACGTAGGTGATTCTTTTCTTAAATCTACTGCCACATCCAAAGCTCTGCCTGACGATACTCTTACTAGCTTTCCCTGCGCATATGGCTGCTTCTGAAAATGCAACCCTCGTAACACACCTTTTGAGGAAACAGACTGATTATCCTGCACAAAGTTAGGCTGAATGCCAAGCGACTCAAACCATTTCAGGCTGAATGTCTCCAGGAAAAAGCCTCTGTCATCTTTAAAAATGCGTGGTATAAATTCTACCAATCCCTCAATGTGGAAAAGTTTCTGTTCCATTAAATATGTCTTTTATTGTTGATTAAGCCAGCGGCTCCTTACATAGGAAAGCTGGTTATAATTTAAGATCAAGAGTTAAACTTGATTTTATGTATGTTTTTTTCTTGCTACCTCCTTTATGGCTTGCAAGTACCTGTCTATCACAAAACGATCATCAAACCTAGTGACGGCAATTTTACGGCTGGCATTACCCATCTTCTCTAACTCCTCTTCGCTCAACTGTAGTATCTGCTGCATCTTGTCTGCTAGGTCAGCACCGCTGCGCGCACGACATAACAGGCCGTTGACTCCATGCTGCACCACCTCCCGGCAACCAGGCACATTTGTGGCAATAAGAGGTTTAGCCATAGCAGCCGCTTCCAAAAGTGTCCGTGGTGTTCCCTCCCGGTAAGATGGCAGCACTACACAATCCGCCTCTGCAATAAAGTCCGCCACATCATCTGTGTAACCTGCATACTCTACCACACCAGTAGCCAGCCACTCCTCCAATTGCTGCCTTTTAATGCCACTACGGCTCAGCTCATCTACAGCTCCCAGCAACTGACACTTTACCTTCGGGTACTTTTGTTTTACCAACTGGCTTGCCTCCACAAACTCTACTACTCCTTTATCATACAGCACACGTGCCACCATCAGGAAAGTAAAGCACTTCACTTTACGGAAACCACCCGCAGGCTGAAACTGCTGCAGGTTAATACCAGAGCCGGGAAGCACTTCGGTTATGCCTGCTCTCACTAAATTATTCCGCAAAAACAGTCTTCTGTCATCCTGGTTCTGAAAAAATACTTTTGCCGGATACTGAAAGGCTAAACGATATAGCTTGATTGCTATACTTGAAATATAATCTTTTGTTATAAAAACTGTACCGAGGCCAGAGACATTATTGATAGCAGGGATGCCAGCCATATGTGCAGCCACCGACCCATAGATATTCGGCTTAATGGTATAATGCAACACCACATCTGGCTTCACCTGCCTGTAAGCCTGGTAAAGGCGCCAGGTCAGCAGTATATCTTTGAAAGGGTTCGTGCCCTTTTCCATCATGACAGGCACAAAACGCGCCCCAGCTTCAATCAGCTTATCAGCATAAGCATCATGCGGTGCAACTGCCACTACTTCATGCCCTTCTGTCAGCAAGGCCTTGATAAGGCTCATCCGGAAATTATATATGTTCCACGAAGTATTTATTACGATGGCAATGCGCATACAGACTCAGTCACAGGTAACCCTTACATGATACAGCTACTAAGGGTTTAGAGCAGCGAAGTTAGCATTTTACCAAACCATCAGAAAAAATAAAGTAAATTGCAGCAAATCAGCCGAACCACCTGATCTCTGATAAAAAGATATAAGCATGCCCATTACAGCATTTTTACACGCGCATGTGCTGATAGTTATTTCATTCCTGATGTTGTTTATCACAAAGGCGATACTGTTGCTACTTAATAAGTGGACCGCATTAACCAAAATCAGAAGCAAGACCAACATACCGGATATAGTTTTCGGTACACTTATTGTGATTACAGGTAGTTATCTGGTGTTTCAGTACAACGGTAGCCTGCCAACCTGGCTTATAGTTAAATTTGTGCTGGTGCTGGCAGCTGTTCCGTTTGGCATAGTAGGTATTAAGCGCAACGACAAGATACTAACAGTGCTTGCTTTGCTGACATTCCTGTATGTATATGGCATTACTGAAACCCAAAGCCTTGCTCTAACAAAGCCAGGCTCAGAGGCTAATGCAACCTCCACTCCAGATAAAATAGGTTCACCAGCAACTGAAGCTACTGATGCGGCCGAAACAGGCAAACCTATACCAAATTATTATCAAGCAACAGAAGAAGAAATACTTTCGTCTGTAAGTGAAAAAACACTTGCCAATGCTAAAGCTATTTACGTACAAGCATGCGCTAATTGCCACGGCGAAAACGGCACCAAAGGCTTAGGAGGCGCAGCTGACCTTTCTATTAGCCAGTTAAGCCTTAACAGCCGCAAGAACGTAATACAAAAAGGCTGTGGCTTAATGCCAGCCTTTGGCAGCAAGCTTCGCGAGCAGGAAATAGAAGCGCTGGCTGCTTATACATTGACTCTTAAAAAATAATTAATGGGTAAAAAACAGTTTTATGAAACCGCCAAACCGCAGGAAACTGCCATTTTGGTGTCTGTACCTAACTACCGCCAATCTGATGAGCAAACCCAAGAGTACCTCGATGAGCTTGCCTTTTTAACGGAAACGGCCGGAGCAAAAACTATAAAACGCTTTGTGCAGAAGCTAGAGAAACCGGATATTCGTACCTATGTCGGTAGCGGTAAACTAAATGATATAAAAGCTTTTATAGTGGAGCACGATGTGGACAATGTCATTTTTGATGATGACCTTAGCCCTTCTCAAGTGCGAAACCTGGAGCGTGAGCTTCAGGTTAAAATTGTAGACCGAAGCTTACTGATATTAGATATCTTCGCACTTCGGGCTAAGTCAGCCCAAGCCCGGACGCAGGTGGAAATGGCTCAGTACCAGTACCTGCTTCCCCGCCTGACCAACCTATGGACGCACTTGTCCAAGCAAAAGGGTGGTATTGGTATGAAAGGCCCGGGTGAAACAGAAATTGAAACGGACCGTCGTATTGTGCGCGATAAGATATCTTTACTGCGTGAGCGCCTTAACAAGTTCGAAAAGCAGAGCTTTGAGCAGCGCAAGTCTCGCTCCGGCATGGTGCGTGTAGCCTTAGTAGGTTATACCAACGTGGGTAAGTCTACGCTCATGAACCTGCTTTCTAAATCAGAAGTGTTTGCCGAGAATAAATTGTTTGCTACCGTAGATGCCACCGTACGTAAAGTAGTGCTGGAAAATATTCCGTTCCTACTTTCAGACACTGTTGGGTTCATCCGTAAGTTGCCAACTAAGCTTATTGAGTCCTTCAAATCAACATTGGATGAAATACGTGAATCAGATTTACTCGTGCATGTCGTAGATATTTCTCATCCTTCTTTTGAAGACCATATAGCCATTGTAAACAATACGCTTAAAGATATTGAGTCGGCAGAAAAGCCTGTCCTGCTGGTCTTCAATAAAATTGACCAGTACTTAGAAAAGCGGGAACAGGAGTTAGCCAGCGAAGGCGAGGAAGTACGTCCATCTTTAGATGATCTGAAAACCACTTATATGGCGAAGGAACATGCTCCTTCACTGTTTATCTCGGCCACCAATAAAATTAATATTGAGGAGCTACGGGAAGAACTGCTGCGGCGTGTATCTGAAATTCATTTTGAGCGATATCCTAACAATGTCTAAACCAGAAAATAAGAAACGTACAAAAAAAGGAGCCAGACATGTCTGGCTCCTTTTTTTGTGGCATAACCTGTGGCTCCCTAACAAATAGAAAAAAGTAAGGGCTGTACTTAATGCAACTCTTTACAAGAGCTGAACCATCTGTTACTTTTGTTCTTTTTTACCTGCCAAAGCTTAAGCAGACTAATCTGCCTCAACACCCGTATGAAAGTAGATCAGTAGTAAGCATTTGCCACAACCATTTGCCATTAGTTTCAGTAATTAGCAAAGCCGCAGCTTTATTGTTGTGGCTTCTGTTTTTTTACCTGAATTATATGAAAACGCTATATATCCTGCGGCATGCCAAATCGAGCTGGAAGTTTGAAGGCCTAAGTGACCAAGACAGGCCTCTGAACAAGCGGGGCCGGAGCGATGCGCCACTTATGGGGCTAGAGCTGGCATCCCGCGGTGTTAAACCCGATCTAATTGTTTCCAGCCCTGCTGTAAGAGCCTTAACAACAGCCACACTGATAGGAAAGGAAATGGACTATGACCCGGATGACATTATAGTAGATGAACGTATTTACGGTGCCGACAAAAATGACTTACTGGAGGTGGTACAGAAAACACCAGCCGAAGCAAATTCGCTTATTTTGGTAGGTCATAATGAATCTCTTTCTGAGTTCGCTAACATGCTTTCTCCTGAGCCTGTTGCCAGCCTGCCAACAGCCGGCATTGTTGGGCTGCTGTTTGACTGCGAGAGCTGGTACGAAGTGAAGAGAGAAAACGCCGAACTGTTATTCTACGACTTTCCCAAAAACTATAAATAGCTTTGTGCTTAACTGGCAACGCCCTGCGCCACGTATATGTACCTGAGCACAGGGTACTATTTATCCTGTTAAGCTAAATAAGATATGAAACCAGTGACTGAGACTGAACATAAAAAAGCACAAGAACCATTTATCAACCGGGAACTGAGCTGGCTGGCCTTTAACTATAGAGTACTGCAGGAAGCCAAAGACAAGCGCGTGCCACTGCTGGAACGCGTTAAATTTATGGCTATTTTCTCTTCTAACCTCGACGAATACTTTAAAGTGCGCGTAGCCACGCTTAAGCGCCTGATTAAACTAAAGAAGAAAACGCGCCAAAAGCTTTCTGACGACCCTACTGATACTTTTGAGCAGGTAATACAGGAGGTGAAGCGCCAGCAGGAAGAATTTGGAAAGGTTTTCAGGGAAGGTATACTACCCGATCTACACCAGGCAAACATTCATCTGCTAACAGAGCATGACCTGAATGCTGAGCAAGGCAAGTGGGTGCAACAGTACTTTGAAGAAACGCTGCAGCCTCTATTGTTGCCTATCATTCTGGACGATACTGAGACCCATCTCTTTCTGCACGACCAGACAGTTTACTTAGCCATCTGCCTTTCGGAACCTACAGATGAAAACACCAAACCTGCCAAGGTGGCCATGCTTGAAATTCCGACAAAAAAGCTCGGTAGCCGTTTTGTAAAACTACCTACCGTAGATGGGCAGCGTTATGTCATGTTTATTGATGACGTGATCCGGTACTGCCTACCGCATTTGTTTCCGGCTTATAATAAGTTTGAGGCACATGCCGTAAAGGTTTCACGTGATGCAGAACTGGACATTGAAGAAGAGGTATCTGGTAACATGATGGCGAAGATAATGCGCAGTTTAAAGAAAAGGGAAAATGGCTATCCGGCCCGACTGCTTTATGACCCTGAGACACCACAAGCTTTACTTGGTGCTATTATGGCACATACAGGTGTAACAGAAGAGGAACTGGTAGAAGGTAGTAAATACCATAACTTCCGAGACTTCTTTGGCTTTCCTGATTTTAACATGCCGGACTTTAAGTACAAACCACAGCCAACACTCGTACACCCCTGGCTGGAGCAGGAGCCCAACATGCTGGAAGCTATAAAGAAACGCGATGCCCTGGTGCACTACCCTTACCAATCGTTCGACTACGTGTTGCGGTTGTTTAGAGAAGCTGCCGATGACCCGAAGGTTACTGCCATGAGTGCCACGCTATATCGTGTGGCAAACAATTCAGCCATTGCCAAAGCACTTGTAAAGGCTGCTAAACGCGGTAAACTGGTCACAGTAGTTGTCGAGTTGAAAGCTCGTTTTGATGAAGAGTCTAATATTTTCTGGGCGGGTAAACTACAGAAAGCTGGTGCTACTGTCATTTTTGATATTCCTGACCTAAAGGTGCATTCAAAGCTTGGACTGATTACCCGTAATGAAAACGGCAAGCTTATAAACTACGCCTACCTGAGCACCGGAAACTATAACGAGGACACAGCCACCACATATGCTGACCATGCCCTTTTTACCTCCGACACCCGCCTAACTAAGGATGTAGAGCAGGTATTTAACTTCTTTATCGACAGACAGACAAACAAAGAGTTTAAGCATTTGCTGGTAGCACCGTTCAACATGCGGGAGCGTTTCGTGGAACTTATTGACCGGGAAATAAAGAACGCAAAGAAAGGGTTACCTGCCAGCATGACCTTAAAAATGAATGCGTTGCAGGACGGCCGCATGATTAAGAAGCTGTACAAGGCGAGCCAGGCAGGTGTAAAAGTTCAGCTGCTGGTGCGCGGTATCTGCTGCCTAGTACCAGGTGTAGAAGGGCTTAGCGAAAATATTACGGTTCGCAGCATCGTTGACCGTTACCTGGAACACGCTCGTGTGTACATCTTTCATAATAATGGAAAAGAGGAATACTATATTGCCTCAGCCGACTGGATGACACGTAACCTGAACCGGCGCATTGAAGTAGGCTTTCCGCTGCTGCAACCTGAACTGGTAGAAGAAGTACAACATATTATAGATTTGCAGCTAACCGACGATACTAAAACCCGAAATATAGACAACAGTTATGTGCAGCCACCTGCTCCTACCAACATTCGTGCACAGTATGAGACTTATAATTATCTCCGTAGTTTGATACCCGAAGGAATAAATCCGGAGAGGAAACAGGAGTAGCCGCAATATAACATAAGTGGCTATAAGCCAATCACCTTGCCACACAGCCACTTTGGGAAGAATGGTAGCTGACTTTGTCAAAGAAAATGTTTAAGTTTATAATTCACCCTGGCAGGTTTACCCTGTCAGGCATCTAACTAACCTAAACTTACCTTAGACAAATTCTAACCATGACAAAACCTTCTACCCATTTCACTAAAGTATTAATATCTGGGTTCTTATCTATCGGTGTAACCTGCTACACAGCCAACTCACTTTATGCACAGAGCCCATCGGCTTCTGCTTCGTCCGGCACAGAAACAGCTAAAATTGAAAAACGTTATCAGAACGAGGTTAAATCGATCACCAAAAAGCCCGCAGTAAAAAAAGCCTTTCAGACTATTGTAAACTTAGAGCCGCAGACCCGGCAGGACCATATTACTCTGACAGAGATACCGGCTCCACCATTTAAGGAAGAAGCCCGGGCAAAGAAATATGCCGAGATGCTGAAAGAGGCAGGTGCTGATTCTGCCTGGATAGATGAGGTAGGCAACGCTATTGCCAGGCGCAAAGGGCGATCCGGCAAAAAAACTGTTGTGTTGGAGGCTCACTTAGACACTGTGTTTCCGGAAGGAACAGACGTAACCGTGAAACAGCACGGTGATACACTATTTGCTCCCGGCGTTGCAGATGATACTCGAGGCCTTGCCATGGTACTAACAGTATTGCGGGCACTGGAACAAAACAACATAGAAACAGAAGCCGATGTACTGTTTATAGGTACTGTAGGCGAAGAAGGCCTGGGCGATTTACGCGGCGTAAAGCATCTGTTCAGCGAGAATGGCCCTGACATTGATTCTTACATTGCCATAGATGGAGGAGGATTAGACCGCATTACGCATGCTGGTTTAGGCTCTCACCGTTACCGCATTACTTACAAAGGCCCTGGTGGCCACTCCTGGGGCTCGTTCGGTTTGGCAAATCCTCATAGTGCCCTTGGTAAAGCCATCTATTACTTTACTACCGAAGCAGATAAATTTACGAGCGAAGGCCCACGAACCAGTTATAATGTCGGCATTGTGGGTGGCGGCACCTCTATAAACGCTATTCCTTTTGAGTCGTGGATGGAAGTGGATATGCGCTCCATTAGCCCTGAGCGTCTGAATGGCATTGATCAACTGCTGCAGGCGGCTGTACAAAAAGCACTAAAAGAAGAAAATCTGACAAAGCGCCGTGGGGCAGACCTGGAGGTAGAGGTTAAACTTGTAGGAGATCGTCCATCCGGAGAACTTCCCGTTACCACTCCCCTGGTACAAAGAACTATGGCTGCCATCAAGTACTTTAATGTAGAGCCTAAATCAAGTACAGGCTCTACTAACTCTAACACACCTATCGCTAAAGGTGTACCGGCTGTTACTATTGGCGGTGGCGGTACAGGAAGCGGTGCGCATTCTCTTGATGAATGGTGGCTGAATGAAGATGGGCACCTAGCTATCCAAAGGGCTTTACTTGTTCTGTTAACTGAAGCTAACGCAGCAAATTAATTGTTCTTTTTGCTGAACCAGGTAAAGCTCTCCTTACCAGAGAATATCACTATTAAGTCACCTAACACACCTGCTCTATGAGATCTAAGTTTATTTATTCACTAACTACCTTTCTGGTGCTTAGCATTAGTATATGTTGGGCACAAATGCTTCCATCACCAAAGGAGCATTTCGGTTTCAATATTGGTGACGATTATCACCTTGCCACTTATACACAAACAGAAGCATACTTTAAGAAACTAGCTGTTGCTTCTGATCGTGTTAAGCTTGTTGATATCGGGGTTACGGAGGAAGGCCGCCACCAGTACATGCTTATTGTATCTTCTCCAGAAAACATCCGGAACCTGAACCGTTACAAGGAAATTTCTCAAAAACTTGCCCGGGCCGAAGACCTTACCGAGGAGCAGGCACAGCAACTTGCCAGCGAAGGCAAATCTGTTATCTGGATAGATGGAGGATTACATGCCACTGAAACAGTTGGTGCCCATCAGCTGATAGAAACAATCTGGCAACTTGTAAGCCGCAACGACCCGGAAACGCTCCGCATTCTGGATCATGATATTGTGCTGCTGGCACATGCAAACCCTGACGGGCAGGAACTAGTGTCTAGCTGGTACATGCGGGAGTCGAAGCCGGAAAAGCGATCTTTTGAGCACCTGCCACGCCTTTACCAGAAGTACGTCGGGCACGACAACAACCGTGATTTCTATATGATGAACATGAAGGAGTCTCAGAACATCAGCCGCCAGTTATTTGTCGAATGGATTCCGCAAATCATGTACAACCACCACCAACGAGGACCTGCTGGCTCTGTACTTGCCGGACCTCCATACCGCGACCCGTTCAACTATGTATATGACCCTTTATTGGTAACAAGCATTGATGCCGTTGGTGCTGCCATGAATAACCGCCTCAATGTAGAGGGCAAGCCAGGCTATACACAAAGAACAGGTTCCAGCTTCTCTACCTGGTGGAACGGCGGTTTACGCACCACACCTTATTTTCATAATATAATTGGTTTGCTTACAGAAATTATAGGTGGACCAAATCCTGAAGAGGTTCCGCTTATTCCGCAACGGCTTTTGCCTAATGGCGCAACACCAAACCCGATTACACCGCAGGAGTGGCATTTCCGCCAATCTATTGATTACTCAGTTTCTCTTAATTATGCTGTGCTGGACTATGCTGCACGCTATAGCGACGAGCTGCTTTATAATATTTACCGCATGGGCAAAAACTCTATACAGCGTGGCAGCAGCGACTACTGGGCACTTTCTCCTAAACATGTTGATGCTATCAGCCTGGCATACAAGAACGATCAATCCAAAGACTCAAGAGAAAAGAAGTCGGAAAGCAATGGCCGCAGAAGCCCGGGCAATCTTCCTGCCAAGCATTACGATGAAGTACTTAAAAACCCGGACCTGCGCTCCCCTCGTGGATACATTTTACCAGCCAATCAGGGCGATTTCCCTACAGCCGTAAGGTTTATCAATGCACTTGTTCAATCTGGTGTGCTTGTACATAAGGCAACAGCTGAGTTTACGGTAGCGGATAAAACTTACCCTGCAGGATCTTATATTGTTAAAACGGATCAGGCTTTCCGCCCACACGTAATAGATATGTTTGAGCCACAGGAACACCCTAATGACTTCCAGCATGAAGGAGGTCCTCCTATTCGACCTTATGATGCTGCCGGCTGGACATTGGCTTACCAGATGGGTGTAGCGTTTGATCGTATGCTGGATGCTTTTGATGGACCTTTTCAACGTGTGCCTTACGGCCAGCTGCAATCACCGGCAAAACAAAAAATTGCATCATCTTCTAGTGCTGCAGGTTACCTGCTAAGGGCAAGCAGCAACAACTCGTTTATTGCCGTTAATGATCTGCTTCACGCAGAGGTAGACGTTTATCGCTTACAGAGCAAAATAGCTGGCACACCAGCTGCTGATGCGGGTACTTTCTTTGTACCTGCCACAGACAAGGCTACAACACTGCTTACAAAATCTGCTGCAGAGTTAGGTATAGAGGTAACAGGTATTGAACAAACTCCCGCTAACAACGCCATGATAAAAGTATCGCCAATGCGCATTGCGCTTTGGGATACTTACGGTGGCTCTATCCCTTCCGGATGGGTGCGTTGGCTGATGGAGCAGTATCATTTTCCGGTACAGATAGTTTACCCACAGGATATAGATGCCGGTGACCTGCGCAAAAAGTTCGATGTGATCGTGTTTGTTAACAGAGCAATTCCTTCTGTTAACCGCCAGAACCAGAGCTACTACGACAATGAACCTAAACCAAAGGAGATTCCGACTGAATACCGCTCTCAATTAGGCAGCATTACGACTGAAAAGTCTGTTCCACAGCTGAAGCAATTTATGGAAGCAGGAGGCACCGTAGTAACAATGGGCAGCAGCACTGACCTTGCTTATCACCTTGGCCTGCCAGTAAGAGATGCTATTGTAGAAATGAAAAGCGATGGCGTTGAGTATCCTCTGCCAGGCACTAAATACTATATACCAGGAAGCATACTGCGTGTAAATTTTGATTCTACCCAGCCAGCAGCATGGGGTATGCCATCAGAAGGTGATATTTACTTTAACAATAGCCCGGTGTTTAAAATAGCGCCTGACGCCATTGCCAAAGGTAAGGTAGAGCCGCTGGTATGGTTCTCTTCCAGTAAACCGCTCCGTAGTGGGTGGGCATGGGGAGAAGCCTATTTAAAGGATGGCGTTACTGCATTTGTAGCCTCTGTAGGTTCTGGTAAGTTGTATGCCTTTGGCCCGGAAATTACTTTCCGTGGTCAGTCACATGGAACGTTTAAACTTCTCTTTAACCAGCTTTACGCATGTCGCCCAGGCTCAACTGCCATAAGGTAGCAAAGAACAAACGTTGTTATTACAAAGAGCCAGCATAGTGTTAGTTGGCTCTTTGCTTTGTGTTCCACATGTAACATAAATATTTTGGGTGACTGTGTTAACTACTACCTGTTCCTGCTTTTCTCTAAAAGCTTCCTTGGCGGAACAGCGTAAAGCTCTACTCTGATATAACCGGCTCCTGCCAAGTCATTATCAATGAGTTCATTTGTGGAGCCAATATCTTCATACACCCTGTTGCGGTAGTACTGCCGAAAGCCACCTTCTACGGCAAACCATAAAAAGTCATGGATTTCCTGCTCCACGCGCACTAAACCTTTTACATCAGTACGCCGAAGCTCTACTTTCCCAAACTGTGACAGAGGCGGCTCGTTTACGAAGAGGTTATAACTGGCTCCCTCCAGCCTATAGCCAGCGTACAACAATGTTTTTTCAGAAACGTTATAGCGTACCCGTGCATTAGCCGGAAAGATAGACTCCACCCCCCATTTATCATTGAACGTGCGGTTGTACAATACGCCCGGGTAAACCCGTCTGCGCCCGAACGTATACCCGAACTGTGCCCCTATTCCCCAGGCAAAGTATGGACTCTTTTTCCAGCCATAGGCTACATCAACTGTAGTTTTCAGGTAGTCTCCAATACTTATATTGTCACGTGTATAGTCGCCGTTCAGTTCTCCCTTTACCCGAACCAGATAAAATTTCTCTTCATCTATGGAATGTAAATAAGCCAGCTGTGCTCCTATACTTTTCAGGTTTTTATCCTCAAGGTTATTGTAAAGGCTATAGGTCGCAGGGTTTATATTTTCAAAATTAAACTCTTCAAACTCATAGTTAAAGCCAAAGATGAGTTTCGTTTGGGGCTTATTCAGGATAGGGGCAAAAGCTCTTACTTCAAACTTATTATTACGCCGCACCTGACCGTTTCCGTTACCAACTCTAGCGTCATCAGAATTAGAGTCTATAGCAAACTGAGGCAGGCGCTCATAAGCAACTATTATTCCTCTGCTACGGCCTTGGCCTTCTACAGAAGGACTAGCATATTCTATTATTTCTCTTACTTCCTTCACCTCGGGTTCCTGTGCTTTTGCCTGGTAACAAAAGAACAACGGCAACCCTATCAACAGCAGGTAAAATTTAATCATGGTTACATTTAAGTTTGTGTTGTTGCTGATAAACGAGAACTACTATTACACAGTTTTTCATTATCGGCCAAACATTTTAGAACAAAAAGCCAAAGTTTAAGGCCCACAGCCTGTCATACTCGCCTATAGCATAGGTTAATGTTACTACGTTACGGTTGAGCAGGTCTATCCAAACTCCACCGCCATAACCATTATGCAGGCTATGGAAAAAGTTATGCCTCTGATCATTGTCATCATAAACACGGCCTGCGTCAAAAAAGCCAAGAACACCTATCTTACCGGGGCTTAGGTACAGATTGTAGTCAAACAATTGCATACGGGCCTCTGCATTGGCAAAAATGGCACTACGGCCTGAATAGCGGGTGCGGCGATAGCCTCTCAGGTTCTCCATACCACCCAATGTGTTTGCCTGGTAAAAACGGAAATCACCAAAGTTATGCGCGGCACCTACACGACCTGCCCATGTTAACTGAAAAGGAAAACTAGGGCTAATGTAAAAGCTGAATGCTGAACTGATATTGGTGTAGGTAAGGTTTTCATCATCCAACTGATAATTATAGCTGATTTGGTTATGCCAGCGCATTCCAATCCTGGGGTTTGCCTCGGTGCCACCACCTATTATATTCATGTTTGCGTAGGCCACAACCCCAGCGTAGTGCTGTACATCAAAAGTACCGGTTGCAGTATCATATGTTCCCGGTTTTAGCCGACCCGCTCTCGCTTCATTCAGCAAAAAAGTCTCGTTTTCACTATTTGTAACCTTAAACCGGTCATAAGTGGGCCCAACGCCGATCTTTAGAAAATGTGTCAGATCTTTGTAAAGCGATGCATTTGCTCCCATCCGTTCAAACCTGACCCGGTAAAAGCTTCTGTCCAGCTCTGTATTTTGTTCAGACAGGTTACCAAAACCATAAAAATTACGCTGGAACTGTGGCCCTTGTACCAAGCCGTTTAATAGTAAGCTCCAGTCTCCCAGCACCTGATGCACATCTCCTATGTAGTGAATATTGTACGACTTAGTCAGGAAAGCGAAGTTTGCCTGCAGTAAATGCTCAGAGGCATATGGCGTTTTACGGAATTTATGTGTGCGGACTAACATACCAGCTCCCAAAAACAAACCATCGTCTACGTTATATTCTACAGAAAGCCGAGGGCCCACATAAGGCAGTTGGTAATTGTCCCGGTCGTACCGGTTTACGTCAGGTAAGGGAGATGTTTTATCTTTTGTCTCAGGCCCAAACTCAAAAGTATTGCCTATTTCTGTATCGTATACAATAGTATGTTTCTTCAGGCCGCTTACTTTTGAGCTATCCATAATAACATCTTCATCACCTCCACCTATAATCCGTATCAGAATACCATCGTCCACGTTGCCTGTTACTTTAAACTCATCTTGTCCGTCTCGTCCGTAAAGGCGTAACTCATCTGTTTCATTAGTATAAAAGGTGCGGTTGTATAGCTGCTTTCGCACTTCTCCTTCCTTAGAGGTTTTAAGAACAGTAAGCTCCGTCCGGTTGTTGTCTACACGATCAACTATGAACAACTCATGTTTATCGCTACCGGATACATCTACCTTTTTAGCTAAAAACTCATAATACTCTTCTGCAGCCTGAGGCAGTTTATCTCTTCTGGACTTTAGCTTGGCAGCTATCTCTGCTCCTGACAGGGCTTGTATACTTTCTGGCAACTGACTTACGGCATCTTCTATTATGGCATCCGTTACATTAGCCTTAATGTCCCGGGCTATGCGGAGCCAATCTTCCCGGGTAACACTTGCTGTAAAGGTACGGTCTGATGTAAGAGCACTGAGGTTAAGGCCAATAATGTCGTTAAACTCGTAATCAAAGTTCTGCACACTACGCGCTCCCCATTTACGTGTGGCTAACCACGGCGATATACCATCCACCTTAATAAAAGCCTGATCCCTGTCCTCAGGTACTGGTATGTATATATCACCTTTACCGGGTTTCTCCCGCTCCACCCAACGCCACTGCCCTTCATGCCGGTCCCAGTCCCCGATAAGCATATCCAGCAACCTTGCCCGAACCCACTCCTGCTCATCTACTTCGTTATCGTTATCATCTTCCAACTCTTCCAGTACTTTTTCTGTACCCACTAGATTCTCGGCGTTCCCAAGGCTGGCTGTTTCTTCATGGTTTTCGTCAGCATCTTCTTCCAGAAAAGCTAAAGTATTTCCAAACTCATCCATATACCGGCGCAGATAAGGTGTGTTCGGAATGTAAACCAACCTGGGGTTCGTATGAAACACACCAGCGGCATCGGCTAGCTTAGGCACCACTAAAGCACCATAAGGATGTTGTGCTGATATCTGGTCCTGCAACAGCGCACGCGCAGCGGTTTCTTTCAGGTAGTCTGGCAAAGCCGCAGACGGATCTTTATTAACACTCCGTAAGGTGTACTCTTTGGCATCAGGAGTACGCACTTTAAGTGATGCTGTCTGTTTACCTCCTCCTTTCTGATAAGGTGTCAAGCCTCCAAGCTCATTCTTCATATCCAGGAGAGGCACTTCTACTGGTGTAGCCCACTCCTCCCTGTAATGTTCTCCCAATACAGTGGTACGTAGTCCTTCTGCCTGATACTCTGTGTTGGCAGCCAACATAACGGTACTGTCTGCGTAGTTATTTGTATCTTCTACCAGGGGTTCCTCTTTGCGCGGCTTTTTGGCATAAAGCGGAGTTCTGAACGAAACTTTACCCGTAGCCCCATCTCCCTCCGGCACCCAGAACTCCGTCCATACTTCCCCGTTCTCATAATACAGTACTTTAGAAAAACCTTTTATTTTATGCAGATAAACAGCATCGCCACCTGTGTTGATATATTGGGTTTTACAGCCAGACCCACTTACAATAAGTGGAAGGTTGTTTAGCTTAAAGTATTCCAGAGCATGCTCATGCCCTGCGGCATATATTATGTTATCATATTTTTCAAATATGTTCGTCAGACCTTCTATATAAGCCTGGTAGCGAGGGTGAGGGATGTCCTGTAATATCCCCCCGTACTTTCTGGCAAACGGGTAAATAGAACCTATAACAGGCAAGGGTAAAAACATCCAGTCGCGCAGCATAGTAAGCGGAAAGAGATGATCCTTAAGAGAGAAAAAACCACCGTGTGCTCCTCTGGTCATTAAAGGGTGATGGCCAACAACCAGAATATCGCTGCCACTGTTCTTTTCTATTATGTCTTCCAACTGCACCAGAAAGTCTATTTCGTTAGCAGCTCCGCAATGGCTGTTTTCGCCGTAAGGCCTGTCGAAAGGGTGCAGCCACCACTCAGAGTCTATAGCAACAAGAACCAGATCGTCGCTTATCTTTACTTCATAAGGACCAGGGCAACCTTCACCCGGCACATAGAAATCGCCACCTGTAACTATATTTTCATCTGTCAGATATTCGTTTACATACACCTGCTCCCGCATAACAGCTTCAAGCCCTCCTCGGCCACTGTGGTTCCAGTCGTGGTTACCTGGTATCATGTACTTTTCTCCGGGATATCCTTTCAATATATCCAGCTGTTCGTTCAGGCGCTGCTCAGATATTTCACGGTCAAATGCACTCGAATCAGGCAAGCCATTATGATACACATTATCGCCAAGGAATATGGTGGCACTCTGCTCCCCTGCCTCATGCATCTGTTGCTGCATCAGCTTTAAAGTAGGTTCCTGCTCATCAAGAGATGGCGAACCTACATCACCAATAAGAAAGACAGTGTAAAGCAGCTTATTCTCCGGGTCCTGCTCATTCTTTTCCCAATCAATTGCCTCCCGCCCATAGTAAGGTTTGTTGGTGGCACAGGCAGTTAACAACAATGTTAGCACTAGCTGCCACAAAGGGTGAATCAGCAGCCTCAGAAAGTGAAGTATTTTCTCTGTCATACGTATGATGAACTAGTCACTACTGCCAGTAATAAGTACCTGCATACAGCACAATAAGCAACAGGCTGAACTCAACAAACTGTACCATACACTCAGCCCATTCATTTCTTTGAATGTTTTACTGTACAAGGTAAAGTTGTTGCTTTAGGTACTCCAGCCTCTTCCATACTTATAGTGGAGGTGCCACAGGCGTGGCAGAACTGGCTTTCATTAACGAGGTGAGGCTGGTTTTAGTTGTTATACAGGCTACCACTTACAATATAACCATTAGCAGCAGGTTCACTAACAAAAAGCTAACTTTAACCGTAACCGCAAATTAACATGTGCAACTAACGCACTACTCAGAAAAAAACTGCTGTTGGCTCTAAGCTTAAATTTACAGCCCGCCTCCAACGCAGAACCACAACTAATATGGAAGACCAAAATATAATAAGGCAGGCCAGTGAGTTTGTTTTTAGCCTTTTTAAGGAAAGGCTCTCAAAGAAACTGGTTTACCATAACTATAAACACACCTTTGAAACAGTTGCAGAAGCACAAGACCTGGGTAAACTCAGTAATATAGCTCCTGAAGAACTGGAAGATTTAGTATTGGCAGCCTGGTTCCACGATACAGGCTACATAAACACTTACAACGACCATGAAGAAGAGAGTGTACGTATTGCCTCAGAGTGGTTGGAAGAGAAAGGGCACCCACAGGATCGAATAGACCGCATTGCTGGCATGATTGCGGCTACAAAACATGGCAATGAACCCAACGGTTTATTGCAGGAACTTATGGTAGATGCTGATATGTCTAACATTGGCAAGGCTACTTTTTTTGCAACCGCAGAACTGCTGCGCGTGGAGTGGGAGATCTTCCAGGATAGATTCTTTTCTGACAGAGAGTGGGCACAGTTCCAGATTGACTTTTTACTCTCTACCACCTTCCATACGAATCAGGCGCAACGTAAATTTGCCGGACAGCTAGGCCTGAATATACAGGAACAGCGCAATGTGCTGAGTAAGGAAGTCAAGCAGAAAAAGAAAGAAGATAAGAAACACAGGGAAACACTGGCCCAACCGAAGCGAGGCATTGAAACCATGTTTCGCAACACTTACCGTACGCACCTGAACCTTAGCGCTATCGCTGACAATAAGGCCAACATGATGATTAGCCTTAATGCTATTATTCTGTCTGTGGTGATTACCTACCTAAGTGCCAAATCATCGTCTGCTGGAGCAGAATTTGCACAACACCGTACACTGCTTATCCCGATAGGTCTGCTGGTACTAACGACACTTGGCTCAGTTATCTTTGCCATTATATCGGCACAACCGGAGGTAACCAGCTTTTCCTTTAAAAAGAGAAAAAACAAAATTGATACACGCAAGGTAAACCTGCTCTTCTTCGGAAACTTCACCAACCTGCCATTAGAAGAGTTTCAGAAAGGTATGCACGAGATTATGCGTGACAAGAAGTCTCTGTACAACAACATGATAACAGATATCTATTATCTGGGTGAGGTACTAGACAGAAAGTACAAGATACTGCGTATTTCTTATACTGTGTTTATGGTAGGGCTGGTGCTAACAGTGATAGGGTTTGGTGTTGCGGTTTATTATTATTAGCCCTTTTGTTATTATATACAGGCCCTACTTGTACAATGGCAGTATTTACACTAAATTTGCCATGCATATTGCCTAAAAACATTGGCTGTGTAGTTCAATGGATAGAATAGGAGTTTCCTAAACTCTAGATCCAGGTTCGATTCCTGGCACGGCCACAAAAAAGCCTCCATACACCTTGTATAGAGGCTTTTTTATTAATATCGTACATATTTCGGACGGTACACTCAAATAACTGAAGAGAGAAAGTGTAAGCTATACTAGCTTAGCTTTGAGTTCCTCTTTCCAAAGGTCAAATCCATTATCAGCAGTATTGTTGTGCTCAATTTTGAAAAAGTTATCTGGCTTGTTTTGTAGGTAAACAACTCTTTTAGCAACTTTAGGTAGTTCTTCCTTAATCAACTCATATACTTTAAGAAGAGATTGTTCTCTACTATCGATACTACTTCTGCTGTAATACCAAACATAGGTAGCAAGTGATTTATCATAGCATTCTAAAATAGCATAGACATATTCTTTAGTCTCTAACACGAACAAGAAGGCAAAAACAGGACTTGTGACAAATCTTATAGAGAACCACTCATTCTGCCTTCGACTCAGGTATTCTAAGTGGTTGTGACCTCCCTGTCGGCTCCCCAACTTTAGAACTA
>NZ_JAJJWI010000110.1 GCF_020907275.1 Pontibacter silvestris
GGGACAAGACAATTGGTGCCGGTTTGGGGAATGTTTAGGGAAGTGTGAGGCAATAGGCTTTGTTGTTGTCCCAATAACGCCAGCCGCGTTATAACGCGGATCTACACGAATATAAGCGGGTAAGAACGCGGCTAGTGCAGCACGTATGCTATCTTTTGCCCTGTATTCGGTTCTGTTAGCCTACAGTTATGCTTGTCCAAAGGCTGCTCAGACCTGGGCAACAGCCGATACGGCAAAGGATCCGTGTGCTGTTCTGCGATTTTTTTGCTGAGAGAGCTGAAACGGCAGCCAGCAGTGATGAAATGCACTTGAAATTTACTATATTGAGGTATGGCTGAAAACTCAACAATCCGCAATAAAGCACTGAAAGTAGCAGGAAAGATGCTGCAAAGCACTTCCGTACATAGTGCAGATAAGCGTAGG
>NZ_JAJJWI010000111.1 GCF_020907275.1 Pontibacter silvestris
CCAAACACCTGTACTTTTTGCGGGATACTGTTACCGTATTTGTGTATGATTATAGCCTCAGCTGCTATAGGTGCCTCTAGAGTAATGTCTACGAAGGTAAGGTATTTTTCGCCAGTGAAAGTGCCTATCAGCGTCTTTACTTCCCCGTTCAGAGCATAGACATAAGCAGGTGTGCTGGTGCACTGGCCCTGGTGGTCGTAGAGAGAAACTTTGCTGATCAGGGCCTTCTTCTCCAGTTTCAACGTTACGTCGATGTACTGCGCTTTATAGGCATCGTTGACATACTTCACTAAATCGTTCTTGTCATCGTTGAGCCACGGCGAGAAATCCATCTCTGTATTTACGCTTGGTGTGATGGAAGCCAGCTTGATTCTCTCTTCCGGTTGCTGTGCAAC
>NZ_JAJJWI010000112.1 GCF_020907275.1 Pontibacter silvestris
TGGTATCCAGGGATGTTTTCCTGCGAGTAAACGGGTTGCAGGCGCAAAATGCCCACGGTTATACCCAGGTGAAAGAGGATGAAAACCTGCCGCTGCGCTACCACATCAAGTGCGGGTCCTGCCAAAAGCCTTTAACAGGCTATGAGATGAAGAAGAAAGGCATCCACTACTACAAGTGCAACACCAAAGGCTGCTGCCTCAACCGCAATGCAGGCAAGATGCACGAGCTATACCAGGGGCTGCTAAAGCAGTACCAGATAGACCCGATCCTCTTGCCGCAGGTTCAGGAGATGATGGGCCAGGTGTTCCTAAGCCAGGAGCACGAGCAGGAAGAGAAGCGCCTGAAGGGGCAGCTATCGGAGCTGAAAAAGAAGCTGGATACGCTGG
>NZ_JAJJWI010000113.1 GCF_020907275.1 Pontibacter silvestris
GAATAGAAGAAGAGATAAAGCAGTCAACGTTTAAGAGTGAGTACCAGAAGGCCTACATCAACATGGTTTACACGTCAAACTGGTTACAGCAGGTGCAGGCGGCACAATTTAAGCCTTACGGCCTCACGCTGCCGCAGTACAACATCCTGCGCATCCTGCGTGGGCAGCACCCCAAGCCAGCTACAGTAAGCCTGCTGATCGAGCGGATGCTGGACAAGACCTCCAACGCCTCTCGCATAGTGGACAAGCTGGAGGCCAAGGCACTGGTAACGCGCAAGCAGTGCGCCGATGACCGGCGCACAGTAGATGTGCTGATAACGGACAA
>NZ_JAJJWI010000114.1 GCF_020907275.1 Pontibacter silvestris
CTGTATTACCGGGCGTTGATTTCAGCTTTTATGCTGTCCCATTGATGCTGGGACAGCATAAAACACAGCCACAAGAGCTGTTTTTGCTGGTGTGAAGTAATGTGGAGCTGTAGTCTTGAGGAAGTTTTCTGTCCCAGCAGGCTACTGGTCCAAGAAAAGCGATGAAGTGATACAGGCAGGAGCTGTCTGTTGCTAAATGTTGCTCCTGTCTGAGCCACTATATCACTGTCTGATGAACTGTCCCAATGTCCCGAAAAATGTGGGTTTCTGATACAGAAGTTAGCGGTTATATCGTCGGCCGATAA
>NZ_JAJJWI010000012.1 GCF_020907275.1 Pontibacter silvestris
TCAACCTATAGCAGGACGAGACACTGTATCTGAGGGTGTGTTAGCTGATTCTGACAGAGCTGAAGAACAATTAGATCGCGGAGGGTTTACTGTGCCTGCCAAACAACTCCATACAGTTGCCCCTGGTGATACGCTTTATCAGCTTTCCAGAAAGTACCATACTTCTTTGCAGGAACTACGGCAGTGGAACAACCTACGAAACAATAATATCAAGATAGGGCATAAGCTGCGTGTCGCAGTACCCAAAGGTTAATAAGGATACTTTTAGTTAAACGGGACTAAAATTCCGGGTATGTGTGCCTGGGTGCTTTTGTCCCCGCCTTTGTCTCAGGCGGGGAGTTTCTTTTCAGTTGTTTATAGTAAGGTTGATTAGGAGCAGATAAAAAGCGCTTCGCTTATGAATGGAACCTGAAGAAAGTACCCAGCGGCAGCTTCCGGTCTCCTTTATCATGTAGATAAATCTCACCTAACTCTTTATTCTTGATTTGATCTCCAAAGGTCTGGTGCATCAGGTTATCCAGAATAATAGCAGAAAACCCCAGCGAGTAAAGGTTAATCAGCAGGAAATAATCTGTTTTATCAAGCATTTGCTGGCACAGCTTTATCAGTTCATTCAGCTCATTTTCCAGCTGCCATTTCTCTCCGTTAGGGCCACGTCCATACGCCGGAGGGTCCAGAATAATACCGTTATAAGTGTTGCCGCGTTTAACTTCCCGGCGAGCAAACTTCATGGCATCTTCCACTATCCAGCGGATGTTGTCCAAGTTACTGGCCTCCATGTTATCGCGAGCCCAGAAATTTACCTGTTTTACAGAGTCCAGGTGCGTAATGTCGGCTCCGGCGGCTTTGGCAGCTAAAGATGCGGCACCAGTATAAGCAAACATATTCAGAACCTTTGGTGGCTGAGCCTTTAGTTGGCGTGTGGTGTCGTAGATAAACTTCCAGTTGCTGTCCTGCTCTGGGAAAAGCCCCACATGCTTAAAAGAAGAAAGCCCCAGGCGGAAACGCAGCTTCAGGTCATTATATTTATAATTGATGTACCACTGCTCCGGCATGTCTTTCTTTAATTTCCATTGCCCTTTCTCAGAGCTGCCCTTATCACGGGTAAAAACTGCCTGTGCCAAGCGCTGCCATTCTTGCTCAGGTAAATGCTTGTCCCATATGGCCTGTGGTTCAGGGCGGGCAACATAATATTGGCCAAAACGCTCCAGCTTCTCAAAATTTCCAGAATCTACTAATTCGTAGTCGGCCCAGTTTTCTGTTGTAAGAAAGGAATACATATCTTTGCTGTTTAATTGTAGCTGTGTACTAGCTGACGGCAAAAGTACGACTTATCTGCCGAACGTAAAAAGTGCACGTTTTGCTGGTTTAATTGTTGAATGTATATGGCATTAAGCTTTTATAAATATCAAGGTACGGGCAACGACTTTGTAATGGTCGATAACCGCAAGCTTTTATTCCCGGCAGAGGATGAAGCTCTAGTAAAACACCTTTGTGACAGACGCATGGGGGTAGGGGCAGATGGTCTAATTCTGCTACAGGACCACCCGGACTATGACTTCCAGATGGTATACTACAATGCGGATGGGCGGGTAGGTTCTATGTGTGGAAACGGAGCCCGCTGCACAGTACGTTTTGCAAAGCAGTTAGGTGTAATTGAAGATGTAGCCTGTTTCCTGGCTGCCGATGGTGAGCACCAGGCAAGTGTGGAGCGTGATCTCATTCACTTAAAAATGAACGATGTTGCCAGCGTAGAGAAAACAGGAAACGACTATTACCTCAACACAGGGTCTCCTCATTATGTACGCTTTGTAGACAATATTCAGGAACTGGATGTGTATAAAGAAGGCCGTGCTGTTCGCTACAACGACAGGTTTAAAGAAGTAGGCACTAATGTAAACTTTGTACAGCGTATTTCTGAAAATGAAATTTTTGTGCGTACCTACGAGCGTGGCGTGGAAGACGAAACGCTTTCCTGCGGAACAGGCGTGACTGCTTGTGCTCTGGTCGCAAGTCTGGAGGGCTTTAAAAGTCCTGTAAAAGTTAACACACTAGGAGGGGACTTAGAAGTTTCTTTTACCCGAAGCGGAGACTCTTTCGACCATATCTACCTGATTGGGCCAGCTAAACTTGTCTTCAATGGTTCTGTAGCCCTTCCAGAAAAGGTCTAAATCATTTAATCCAGATCAGCGTGTTTTTGAAGTCAGATAAAATATATTTAAGAGCTTTAGAGCCCCCTGATCTGGACTTTTTGTATGTGCTGGAAAACGATACTAATGTATGGTATGTGGGCAACACGCTTACGCCTTATTCCAGGCACATACTGGAGCAGTATCTAGAAAATGCTGCGTTTGATATTTTTACAATAAAACAATTGCGTCTGGTTATCTGCACACATAGCCACAAAGCAATAGGTGCTATTGACCTTTTCGATTTTGACCCACTGCACCAACGGGCGGGTGTAGGTATTATATTGGCTGCTCCTTATCGTGGTAAAGGGTATGCCGCTGAAGCTTTAGAGCTACTCTTAAACTATTGCCAATACACGTTACAGTTACACCAGGTATATTGTTCTATCACGGCTACCAATCAGGCAAGCATAAAACTGTTCACTAAAACTGGCTTTGATGAGGTAGGCATAAGAAAGCAGTGGTTACGTAAGACCGATGGCAGTTGGGATGATGTAATCGAATACCAGAAGCTGTTTTAGACATAGCTATTTTAAGCTGATATAAGAACATGTTCTATGTTCAATTGTTATCCCTTCATATAAAGTTGAAGATTCATAGATAAATGACCAATTCCTTTCAGGGAATTTTAACTCCTAGTTAGAATGCATTTCCCTAAAACGAACTTCTGCCACATTGCCACGTGTTACCTATTATGGCATAGACATTTAAGCTGTTAGCGAAAGAATAGTAAACAAGCTATATTACATCGGCAAGTTTGGCAGGATGTTACTTTAGGTAAAGTTTGGTATTGTTTTCGTACTGTAAATAAGATATATCGGAAAAACAGCTTATTTTTGACGATATTGCAAACGCAGATTTTTATTTAAGAACTATATAGAATGTTTGATTTTTTCGGTAAAACCGTTGCGAAATTATTCGGAACAAAATCCGACAGAGATATAAAGGAGGTTGTACCCTACGTATCTAGAATAAACGAAGAGTACGCCAGACTGGCTAATCTTACAGATGATGAGCTCCGCCAGAAAACAGCGGAAGTAAAAGGCATCATAGATGAGCGACTGAAATCAATAGATGACCAGATTGCCGCACTACATAAGCGTGTTGCTGACGAGCCTGATCTGAACATTGTGCAGAAAGAAAGTATCTTCTCTGAGATTGATGAACTGGAGAAGCAGCGCAATAAGGATTTGGAAGTGGTACTACTGGAGGTACTACCTACTGCTTTTGCTATTGTAAAAGAAACAGCACGCCGCTGGAAAGAAAATGGCCAGATGGTAGTAACCGCTACTGACCATGACAGAATGCTGGCTGCACGTAAACCAAACGTACAAATAGACGGTGATAAGGCTACCTGGGTAAACAGGTGGATGGCAGCTGGTAACGAGATTGTCTGGGACATGTTACACTACGATGTGCAGCTGATAGGTGGTGTTGTTCTGCACCAGGGTAAAATTGCTGAGATGGCAACTGGTGAAGGTAAAACCTTAGTGGCGACCTTGCCTGCTTTTCTTAACGCTCTTGCTAAACGTGGTGTGCATGTAGTAACTGTAAACGATTATCTTGCTAAACGTGACTCAGAGTGGATTGGACCACTGTTCGAGTTCCATGGCCTGACAATAGACTGCATCGATAAACACACGCCTAACTCTGAGGCAAGACGGAATGCTTATCGTGCCGATATTACGTACGGTACCAACAACGAATTCGGCTTTGACTACCTGCGCGATAATATGGCGCGCGATCCACAGGACCTGGTTCAACGCAAGCATCATTATGCAATGGTCGATGAGGTAGACTCTGTATTGATTGACGATGCCCGTACACCTTTGATTATTTCTGGTCCGGTGCCACGCGGTGATGAGCATGAGTTCTATCAACTGAAGCCACGCATTGCCATGCTGGTAGAGGCGCAACGTAAACTTGTAAATAATTTCCTGACAGAGGCTAAACGCCTGATAAAAGATGGAAATGATAAAGACGGAGGCCTATCGCTATTCCGTGCTTACCGTGGTCTGCCTAAGAGCAAGCCTCTGATTAAGTATCTGAGCGAAACAGGTATACGTGCCATTCTTCAGAAAACGGAGAACTATTACCTTCAGGACAACTCCCGCATGATGCCTGAAGCTGATGAGCCGTTGTACTTCACGATTGATGAAAAGCATAACCAGATTGAGTTGACAGAGAAAGGCATTGACCTTATTACAGGGCAGGGAGAAGATCCGAACCTGTTTATTTTGCCAGACATCGGTACTGAGATTGCCAATATCGAAAATGATAACTCTCTTTCTAATGAAGAACAACTGCACTCGAAAGAGCAGCTAATCGCCGATTTTCAGGAAAAAACGAAACGTGTACACACCATCAACCAGTTACTGAAGGCTTATACGCTGTTCGAGAAAGATACCGAGTATATTGTAACACCTGACCACAAAGTTAAAATTGTGGATGAGCAGACAGGCCGTGTAATGGAAGGCCGTCGTTACTCTGACGGATTGCACCAGGCAATAGAGGCGAAAGAAAACGTGAAGGTAGAAGATGCCACACAAACTTATGCCACTGTAACACTGCAGAACTACTTCAGGATGTACCACAAGTTAGCTGGTATGACGGGTACTGCCGAAACAGAGGCAGGTGAGTTCTGGGATATCTATAAACTGGATGTGGTGGTTATTCCAACTAATCGCCCAATACAGCGAAAAGATGAGCACGACAAGGTTTATAAAACTACCCGTGAGAAATACAATGCAGTAGCAGACGAGATCGTAGAGCTTACAGAGAAAGGCCGCCCAGTGTTGGTTGGTACTACTTCTGTAGAAATTTCAGAGCTCCTGAGCCGCATGCTTACCATGCGTAAAATTAAGCACCAGGTACTAAACGCGAAGATGCACCAGAAAGAAGCCGAGATTGTAGCCGAAGCTGGTAAACCAAGTACGGTGACAATAGCAACAAACATGGCTGGCCGTGGTACCGACATCAAGCTTGCGCCGGAATCTAAAGCTGCCGGTGGTTTGGCCATTGTGGGTACAGAACGCCATGAGTCACGCCGTGTAGATCGTCAGTTGCGTGGTCGTGCCGGTCGTCAGGGTGACCCAGGTTCTTCTCAGTTCTTTGTTTCTTTGGAAGATAACCTGATGCGCCTGTTCGGCTCTGACCGTATTGCCCGCCTGATGGACCGTATGGGATTGGAAGAAGGTGAAGTAATTCAGCATTCTATGATCACTAACTCTATTGAGCGTGCGCAGAAGAAAGTAGAGGAAAACAACTTTGGTATGCGTAAGCGCCTGTTGGAGTACGATGATGTGATGAACGCACAGCGTGAAGTGGTGTATAAGCGTCGCAGAAATGCCCTTTACGGAGAACGTCTGGAGCTGGATATCTGGAATATGATCTATGATATCAGCGAAGATATTGTTCTTAACTATAAGAATATTAACGACTACGAAAACTTCCAGCTGCACATTATCCGTGTATTTGGTATTGATACACAAATTTCAGAAGCTGACTTCAGAAGCACTCAGGCAAACCAACTGGCAGAGCGCCTGTATAACGAAGCTTTGGCTTATTATGTGAATAAGAACAAGCAGACAGGGGAGCAGGCTTACCCGATCATCACGAACATTTACCAGAACCGTGGACCAATGATCGAGAATGTAGCAGTGCCGTTCACAGATGGTAAGCGACAAATGGCCGTGGTAGCTAATCTTACAAAAGCGTATGAGTCTCATGGTCTGGAGCTGATCCGGTCAATGGAGAAAACGATTACCTTGGGTACAATTGACCAAGCTTGGACGGACCACCTGCGCCAGATGGATGACCTGAAGCAGTCTGTGCAAAATGCGGTGTACGAACAGAAAGACCCATTGCTGATTTATAAGTTTGAGTCTTTTGAGCTGTTCAAACGCATGATTGGTAAAGTAAACGAACAAACGATTAACTTCCTGTTCCATGCTTACATTCCGGTGCAGGCACCAGAACAGGTACAGGAACCTCGTCCGCAGCCAAAGCCTAAAGCACCTGTTTTGCATGAGCAAAAAGCAGAAGTGCATTCTTCTCTGGAAGATGAAACAGGCCATACAACAGCACCAACTCCTGAACCTCAGAAAATGGTGCCTGCCCACTCTCAGAAAGTTGCAGGACGTAACGATCGTGTAAGTGTGCAATACAATGATGGCCGCGTAGTAAAAGATGTTAAGTTCAAAACAGTAGAAGAAGACCTACAGAACAACCGTTGTGTGCTGTTAGAAGACTAAATCTATGTTTATAAGATTATTTGAGCAGCCACTAAGAAATTAGTGGCTGTTTTTTTATTTCCACTTTCTATCTTTGCAGGTGTTTAAATAACAAACAGATACTTCTATTCTTAAATTTAGCATTTAATATCTATAATGGCTGGAAAAGATATTGCCTCTTATATAGACCATACTTTGCTGAAACCAGAGGCTACTGCTGATATGATACTACAGCTCTGTGATGAAGCCACTAAATATGAATTTGCTGCTGTTTGTGTGCCGCCATATTATGTAGCTTTGGCAAAAGAACGCTTTGGTGCAGCCAGCCAGGTTAAAGTGGCTACAGTAGTTGGCTTTCCCTTAGGCTATCAGCACCCGAAGGCAAAGTTTCTGGAAACCCACCAGGCTGTTAGCGATGGAGCCAGTGAGATAGATGTGGTTATGAATATTGCTGCTTTTAAGTCTGGAAGATATGCTGAGATAGAAAATGAACTGGGAGACCTGGCAAAGTTCTGCCATCTGAAAGAAGCAGAATTAAAGGTAATTATAGAAACAGCTTTACTTTCTCCAGAAGAAATAGAGAAAGCATGTGAGATATGTGTGGCCGCTGGCGTAGATTTTGTAAAGACCTCCACAGGCTTTGCAAGCCGTGGAGCCTCTGTAAGTGACATAGAGCTAATGCGGCGCGTGTTGCCTGATTATATAAAGATTAAAGCCTCTGGTGGCATAAAAACATTAGCCGATGCGCAAGCGTTAATTAAGGCAGGTGCCGATAGGCTGGGCTGCTCGGCGAGCATACAAATAGTAAAAGATGAACAGAGTATTTAGCATATTATTTTTGCTGGCTATCATGCTGACAACAGCCTGTGCTTCCTCTTCAGGAACAGGTAGTGCCAGAACAGCCGAAACTACCAGGTCAGGAGGGAAGGATAAGGGTAACGAAAAGGTGGTTGAGGATTTAAGTCTATACCGGCCAAAATATACTGTACCTGATGCTGCAGCACCTGCAGCACGTATGGAACCTGTAAACCATGTAAATGACCGTGTGGAGGTTTTGATGGATACAGTAGCTAGTGTGAACAAAGGAATAAGATTTGCACAAGGATATCGCATACTGGCTTATAATGGTTCAGAACGACAAACAGTTATGAATCTGCGAAAAGCTATTATATCCAGAGTGCCGGAGGAAAAAGATTACCTGACATACCAGCAGCCAAACTTCCGCTTAAAGATAGGTGATTTCTTTAGCCGGATAGAGGCACAGCAAGTACTAAACAAAATTCAGGACCTTATTCCGAATGCACAAATAGTGTCTGAACAGATAAATATTAATAAAAGCTACTAAAGCGATAGTTGGTTTGAGAAGAATAGTAAAGCGTTGTGGCCTGAAACAGGTTGCAACGCTTTTTAATTTAGTGCTATAGTATTTAATTGCTGCTACAATTCTATCTCTTTTGCTTAAAAGCAGTACATAAAAGCTCTGGCAGATGCCTGCACAGAAGTTTATAAACAGAAATTAATTATGTCTCAACTGTTAGATAAAATAAAACAACTTGCTCAGGCTTATGCCCCTGATACGGTGGCTGTGCGCCGCCACCTACATGCTAACCCTGAGTTATCCTTTGAAGAGTATAATACCGCTGCTTATGTAGAGGAAATGCTTAAAAGCTACGGATTAGCTCCTTCACGTATGGCAAATACAGGTGTAGTGGCTAATATAGAAGGTCGGAATCCAAGTAAAAAAGTTATTGCCTTAAGAGCAGACATGGATGCATTACCCATTTTGGAGCAGAACGAGGTGGAGTACAAATCTAAAAATGAGGGAATAATGCATGCTTGCGGCCACGATGTACATACCTCATCTTTACTAGGGTCAGCCAGAATACTACAGGAGTTACGCGATCAGTTCGAAGGAACAGTAAAGCTGGTTTTTCAGCCAGGGGAGGAAAAATTTCCTGGAGGGGCATCTCTTATGATAAAAGAAGGTGTGCTGCAAAATCCGAAGCCGGCTGGTATAGTAGGGCAGCACGTGTTCCCGATGTTGCCTGCAGGTAAGGTGGGCTTTAGGTCGGGGATGTACATGGCCAGTGCCGATGAAATATATATTACAGTGAAAGGTAAAGGTGGCCATGCAGCTATGCCAGAAATGAACATTGACCCTGTGCTGATTTCAGCTCACCTGATAGTTGCCTTACAGCAGATTGCAAGCCGGCATGCCAGCCCTAAAATTCCAACTGTGCTATCTTTTGGAGACATAAAAGCAAATGGGGCCACGAATGTTATACCGAATGAGGTAAAGATTCAGGGTACCTTTAGAACGATGGATGAAAAGTGGCGGGCAGAAGCACATCAGAAAATTAAAAAGCTGGCCGAAGGGTTGTGCGAAAGCATGGGTGGCAGTTGTGATATTGATATTAAGAATGGCTATCCGTTTCTTAAAAATAATCCGACGCTGACAGGAAATGCCCGTGAGGCGGCAGAGCAATATTTAGGAGCTGAGAATGTGGTGGATCTGGACCTTTGGATGGGAGCTGAAGACTTTGCTTATTATTCACAGGAAGTTAATGCCTGCTTCTATCGCTTAGGAACCCGCAACGAGGAGAGAGGTATCACCTCATCTGTACACACACCTACTTTTGATGTTGATGAGAAAGCACTGGAAACTGGGATCGGGCTGATGGCCTGGTTAGCAATACAGGAGCTAGGTAATTAATATTGGACTTGTAGTATAAAAATTAATGGAGCATAAAGTTTTGGAATATCGCTTGTCTACGGGACTGCTTGGCAGAAAGCGTACACTAAGACTTGCTCCAGACTATTTAGAGTACGAGAACCGAGAGCCCGGACAGTTCACAAAAATCAGTAAAAGCGATATTATCGATGTAAAGAATGAGATGAGCTGGATTTTATGGTACAGGTTCTATGTGGGCTGCAGCTTCAGTATCGATATCAAAACAAAAGAGAACGGCATTATAAAGGTTAAGTTTACAAGCTATTTCGGGCAGAACAGGACATATATTGAAACCTATGCCAGTATAGTAGACTTGATGTGGCAACATTACTTAAACGACATTGTTAACTCGTACCTTCAGAAGTTCTTTACCACCTATGACATAGAGTTAAGAGGAGTGAGATTAACAGGCGAAGGAGTTTATCTTAGTGCAAATGACAAAGCAATTGTCTGGAGAGAAGTAGCCCTTAAGGAATACGAAGATTACTTTGCTATCTACAGCCAGCCTGATCCTCTTATAAATAAAAGAATCTTGTTTAACCAATGGGAAAGCGACATCCTGTTTAGTTTGCTACAATCATTAACGCAAAGTAATCCCGGATCATAAGCCGATGAAAAAAATATACTTCGTGCTGTTACTCGTGCTACCTATGTTTACACAGGCCCAAAGTAAAGTAACTGCTCCAATGGCCATTTGGCCAGAGATTCAGATAAACAAAGGTGTAGGCGAAGATGGTGTGCTGTTTCTGCAGAACCAGTACCGCGTTAACACAGATGAACGGTACAATGATCTGAAGTCAAGAGGCCCTCTGCGAAATTTTGAGCGTGTACAGCTGGCCTTAGGTTACGAGCAAACTTTTTCGGACCATTGGAGAGGTGGAGCTTTGTTTCGCTACGCGTTAGAAGATTATCCTATAACAAAGTTTTACACACTGTTTCTGCGGCACAATGGCAACATAGGCGGCTTGTATTTTAATAAGCAGGCTATGTTTGAGTATGTAAGTCCGGAAGATCAGGATGCTTATGGCCGCTACAGTTTTATGGCAGAGCTAGGAAAGCGTCTGTCATTTAAATCAAAGTTTGTTTCTCCATCTGTAAGATACGAAGCCATGCTGTTGTCTGATTTTGGAGATGGTGGTGGAAGTGCAGGAGAAGAACGAACCGTAGACCGAACTCGCTTACGGATTAGCCTGAACTATGAGCTTAACAAAAAGCTACGCATTAACCCCTACTTTATGCGGCAGACAGACTATTATTTTGTGCTGATACCACCACGTTATGACGAGAATAGCCAGTTGGTAGAGAAAGGATATACTACTAAGCGAAACCGGATTTCACCAGTAGTTGGTTTAGAAGTAAAGTACAGCATTAACAAGAGGCCTAATACTGCCAGTTTTACTTATTAGATATAGTTTAAGAGTCAATAAGTCACAATGTTATGGTTTTAGAGTGTTTGTATTATGACATTGTTTCATGATTTAATGTAATAATACGATTGGTACACTTTTTACTAATACTCTCTATGTAAAAGATGTTAAACAACATTTTTAAGGAGGTTAAAACTATGGCACTTGTTAGAAATAATGGCTTTTACGATGTAATGCCACAATCATTCAGCACAATGTTAGACAGGTTCTTTAATGAGTCTGTTAATACCAGAAACTTCTCTGGATTTACACCACATGTAGACGCTTGCGAAACAGAAAAAGGTTTTGAGCTGGAGCTAGCCTTACCAGGTGTAAAAAAAGAAGATGTCAGTATAGATTTTCAGGAAGGTAAGCTGACCATTACTGGTGAGCGTAAGTTTGAGAAAAAAGAAGAAGGTAAGCGTTATCACATGCTGGAAACGCAGTATGGCTCTTTCACAAGAACCTTTTACCTGCCTGATAATGTAAACCCTGAGCAGATTAAGGCAAACCTGGCAAATGGAGTTCTGCATGTTACTGTTCCTAAAGATGAGCAGAAAGTCCTGAAGCGCCAGATAAGCATTACTTCAGACGCGGAAGAGGAAACTAAACCGGCAGCTAAGAAAGTTGCTGTAGCTTCTGAAAACGGAAAAGAAGTAAAAGCTTAAGAAGTAAAAGCTTTAACAAAAAAGAGGCCGATAATTTTTGGCCTCTTTTTTGTTATTAGTAAGTTATACTAATGATATCATCTCAGTAATATATACTATCGTATACAAGATATACGTTATTAGCTTACAGTATAGAAAATATTTAATATTTACATAAACAACAGTAAATTAATACAGTACATGAAAACTAAACAATTCTTTGTTGGCTTAACGCTTTCGGCTCTGCTTGGTGGAGGCGTTGCAGTAGGAAGCTACAAGCTGCTGGAAGATGAAGCTGTGGTTAGCAGTAGTAATCAGGATAAATATCCTAATGTTCGTTACACCAGCGATATGCGCAGCAGCAATGCTATTGTTCCGGAAGGATTAAATTTTGTGAAGGCTGCTCAGGTATCTACACCAGCAGTAGTACACGTAATGACGGAATACAGTGTACGTTCAGCTGATAACTACAGCAACCGTATGGAACCTTTCCTGCGTGAGTTCTTTGGTGATGGCTTTGGAGAGCGTGCTCCCCGAGGTCCTCAGATGGGCTCCGGCTCAGGCGTTATTATTGCTTCTAATGGTTATATTGTAACAAACAACCACGTAATTGATAAGGCAGATAAAATAGAGGTTGTACTTGATGACAAGCGTAAGTTCGAAGCTACTTTAGTAGGTACAGACCCCACTACCGACATCGCCTTACTAAAAATTAATGCCGATGAATTGCCTGCTGTTCGCTATGGTAATTCCGACGATCTGCAAATCGGGGAGTGGGTGTTGGCTGTGGGTAACCCTATGAACCTTACATCTACTGTTACAGCAGGTATTGTGAGTGCCAAAGGCCGTAACATTAACATTCTGCGCACCAGCCAGAACGATATGAGCATTGAGTCATTCATTCAGACAGATGCTGCTGTAAATCCTGGTAACAGTGGCGGTGCTTTAGTTAACCTGAATGGTGACCTGGTAGGCATCAATACTGCGATTGCATCGCAGACAGGTTCTTTTGCGGGTTATTCTTTCGCAGTACCTTCTTCTATTGTTAGCAAAGTGGTAGACGACCTTCTGAAATATGGTGAAGTGCAGCGTGCCTTGTTAGGTGCCAGAATACAGGAGATTGATGCGGCATTTGCTAAAGAAAAAGGAATTAAAACACTAAATGGCGTTTACCTGTACGAGATCACAGAAAACAGTGCTGCTGAAGAAGCCGGCTTGAAAGCAGGTGACGTTGTTACAGCTATCAACGACGTGAATGTAAGCAAAACATCTCAACTGCTGGAGCAAATAGCCCGCTATCGTCCTGGTGATAAAGTAAAAGTGACTTATATCCGGGATGGTAAAGACAAAACAGCCAACGTTACACTTAAAAACCTGAACAACAGCACCGAGCTTGTAAAACGTAGCAATGCCGAAGCGGTAACATTTGATGGAGCTTCCTTTGCGCCTGTTTCTAAGCAGGAAATGAATAAGCTTGGTATCAGTGGTGGTGCTAAAATCTCAGGAGTAGATAAGAGCAAGTTCCGAGATACTGGTATGAAAGATGGCTTTATTATAACAAGAATCGACAGGTACCAGGTAAATGAACCTTCAGATGTTGAGAAACATTTGAAGAGCTTTGATGGTGGTGTAGTTTACATTGAGGGTGTTTACCCGGATGGCCTAAAAGCTTACTATCCAATTGGCAAAGGTTAATCTTTAGCTTGAAACATAGTACAAAAGCTTCCACAGATACGTGGAAGCTTTTTTGTTTTTTATAGCTTTGTATAAGCTGTAACAGTAAAAAATAAACAGAACTTATGAAACAAACCATAGAAGAACTTCCGCTAAACAAAGCACTGGCAGATGTGTTGCATCAGTTAGGTATAAAAGAGCTTAACCCGTCTTACAGTACAGGTTTGGTATGGGGAGGACAGGAAGGGCGCACTGTTAAAAAGATTCGCTCCCCTGCAGATGGCAACTTTATATCTTCTGTAAATATGGCTACAGCAGATGATTATGAACAGGTTGTAAAAGCAGCGCAGGAGGCATTTAAGGTGTGGCGCAAAGTTCCGTCTCCTAAGCGTGGCGAGATAGTGCGGCAGATAGGGCAGAAGCTGAGAGAGCACAAGGAAGCTTTAGGCAAACTGGTAAGCTATGAAATGGGCAAAATATTACAGGAGGGGTTAGGCGAAGTGCAGGAAATGATTGATATCTGCGATTTTGCTGTAGGCTTATCACGGCAGCTTCATGGTTACACTATGCACTCGGAGCGTCCGCAGCACCGCATGTACGAGCAGTACCATCCGCTGGGCATTGTTGGTGTTATATCCGCTTTCAACTTCCCGGTTGCTGTCTGGAGCTGGAATGCAATGTTGGCTACAGTATGTGGCGATGTGGTTATCTGGAAGCCATCTGAGAAAACACCGCTTACAGCTATTGCCTGCCAGCATATTATACGCGAAGTGTTAGTTAAGAATGAGCTGCCGGAAGGGATTTTTAACCTGATTATTGGTGATGCTGAAATAGGAAGCCTGATGAGCCACGACAACCGTGTTCCACTTGTTTCTGCTACGGGTTCTACAACAATGGGTAAAAAAGTAGGCGAAGCCGTTGGAGCCCGCTTAGGCAAATCTTTGCTGGAACTAGGTGGTAACAATGCTATTGTCATTACAGAGAATGCAGATCTTGAAATGGCTATTCGTGCTGTAGTATTTGGAGCAGTGGGAACCTGTGGGCAGCGCTGTACTTCTACCCGTCGCTTAATAGTACACGAAAATGTATATGATAAAGTAAAGGAGCGCCTGGTTAAAATTTATCCAAACCTGCCAATCGGGCACCCGCTTAGCAATACAACGCTTGTTGGCCCATTGATCGATAAAGATGCTGTGGAAGCATTTCAGCAGGCGCTGGCCCAGGTTCAGCAAGAGGGAGGGACCCTATTAACAGGTGGAGAAGTGCTAAATGGGGATAGCTACCAGACGGGTACTTATGTAACACCAGCCATTGTAGAAGCAGAGAATCATTTTGCTACTGTACAGAAAGAAACCTTTGCTCCCATTCTTTATCTGATAAAATATAGTGGCGATATAGAAAATGCTATTGAACTGCAAAATGGTGTGCGCCAAGGCTTGTCATCAGCTATTTTCTCTTCAAGTTTATTGGAAACAGAAGCGTTCTTAAGCCATTGGGGCTCTGACTGTGGTATTGCAAACGTAAATGTGGGTACATCCGGAGCAGAGATTGGAGGTGCCTTTGGTGGAGAGAAAGATACAGGTGGTGGTCGTGAATCCGGATCTGATGCCTGGAGAGTTTATATGCGTCGCCAGACCAACACCATCAACTATAGCAGAGAGCTTCCTTTGGCACAAGGTATTAAGTTTGATATAATGGATTAAGAATTTAAGGATGTTGCCTTTATGCCTATAATGTGTATCACCTGCTGCAAAAGAAACCGTTTTAGTTCTCGGGATTAAAATATTACGCAATTATTTTACTTTTTAGGGTAAGGTGCTCAATTATTACCTGAATTTTATACAGTATTTTCTCGCAAAAGCCAGCTTTTCTAAGAAAGCTGGCTTTTTTGTGCGTGTGTATCAGCAGGAATCTACATGATATGCTATAGTTATCCACATTTGTGGATAAATGATATGTGGATATGTTGATAACCTAAGGTTGATAATTGTTACGTTTCCCTTAGAATGTAGTTAAAATATAGGTTTTTGGTAATAAATAGTTAAACTTATTTGCTAACTTGAAGAAGATGAAGTAGATAGACAACTTTTAGATTTCCACATCAGGCTGTGGATAGTGTGGAAAAGTAGGTTGGTGGGAGAATATTAAAAGTATTTTAGCTACAGATGCAACCTCTTGCAAAAGCTTCTGTCTTTAGAGTGAATTTAGGAAAGAAAGGAGATGAGGGAAACAAAACAGAAGCTTTAAAACGAACAGAGCAATACTAAACCGGAAGACTTTGGAGAAATTGAGTTATCAGGATGTGAACCATCATGTAATAGAGCGGTGCAGGCAAGGTGAAAACCGTGCACAGTACGAACTGTACAAGCTTTACTCCAAAGCTATGTTTAACGTGAGCATGCGTATTGTAAACGATTATGCCGAAGCAGAAGATGTGTTGCAGGAAGCTTTTATCAGTGCCTTTAAGAACCTTCATACCTATAAAGGTGAGGCTTCATTTGGGAACTGGTTAAAAAGAATAGTGGTAAATGCTGCTATTAACTCTATCCGTAAAAAGAAAGTCGAATTGATAGAGATAGATGAAAGAATAATGGAAGACGTTGCTGAAGAAGTATGCGACAACGATACAGAGTGGCGGGTAGAAAAGGTTCGGAGAGCCGTGCAGATGCTGCCAGACGGATACCGGGTGGTGTTAACCTTATACCTTTTTGAGGGCTTTGACCATGCTGAGATAGGTGAAGTATTAAGCGTGTCAGAGTCAACGTCAAAATCGCAGTACAGCCGCGCCAGAAAGAAGCTATTAGAAATTATGCGTGAACCACAGTTTGTTGCCTGATAACATAGCAGCACAAGGAGATACTGATTATGAAAGATAAGCTAAAAGATTTTATATGTGAACACAAAGATGAGTTCGATGTGTATGAACCCCGGCAGGAGCTGTGGCAGGAGATTTGCCAGGAAATGCCTCCTATTGATGAAAAGCAAAAGGCGAAAGTAATTAGCATAAACTTCGGTAAGCGAGCCAGCTTTAAAGCTGACTATGTGTTTATGCGTGTGGCGGTAGCCGTGTTATTATTGATTGGGTGTGGGTTTATCCTGTTTTATATGAAAGAGAAGGCAGTAGTTCGTGCAACTAACACCATTGCCGCAACACAGCCAGCTACCATTAAAAGTATTGCTCCTGAGCTTGTAGAGGTAGAAACGTATTACACAAGCCAAATAAGTGAAAAGAAAAAGCAGCTAAGCGACTACGATTTGAAAGTGCTGGGGCTGGATGAGAGTATGCAGATAGATTATGAACTGGCCCGCCTTGACAGTACTTATCAGCAATTAAAAAAAGAATTATATACAACACCCAACACAGATAAAGTAGTAAGTGCCATGATCCAGAACCTGCAGATAAGGATAGAGGTGCTAAACAGGCAACTGGAGGTGCTTCAGAAAATAGATAAACTTGAAAACGTAATTGATTCAGAGGTAAAAGAAAATGAAACCGCTAATGTATAAATCTATACGCTGCTTGTTACTTATAGCCACACTGGTGCCTACTATGGTTCTTGCACAGCAGAAAACAGAAACAGAGCCCACTACCTCTATAACAATCGATTTGTCCGGGCTTGCTGATGGACTGTCAGAACTGGCTGCCTTATCAGAGCTTTCGGTGTTATCCGATCTTTCTAGCGTGGTTGACGTGCAGGAACTCGCTAAGCTTGAAGTTAAAGTGGAGCCTTTACTCCGGATAGAGAATCAGGCTTCAACTTTCAACTCAGAAAAGAGAAAGTCTTTTGACAAGACTTATAAAGTGAGTAATTCAGAACTGCTTAATATTGAAAATAAATTCGGCAAAATACATGTGAATACCTGGAACAGAAAAGAGGTTCAGGTTCGGATAGACATAGTTGCCCGTGCAAGTTCTGAGCAAAATGCCCAAAAGATTCTGGATGGGATAACCATCTCCGAAAGCCGTGACAGTAAAATGATTTCATTGCGTACAGAAATGGAGTCTATTCGTACTTCGGGTAACTCGAACAGAAGCTTTGAGATAAACTATACTGTCTTTATGCCGGAAGAAAATCCTGTTGCTCTGAAAAATAGTTTTGGAGAAGTATATCTGGCTGATTTAAAAGGTAAAGCTGATATTACTGTTAAATACGGCTCTTTGAAGACTAACAACTTAAGTAATTCTTCAAACAACATTAGAGTTGCTTTTGGGTCAGGAAGCTGTGGCTTTATTAACCATGGTAACATTGATGTAGCTTATTCTGACTTTAGTGTAGATGGAACCAATGGGCTACAAGGTTCTTCTAAATTCAGCGATCTGATAATTGGTAGTCTGGGAGAGGTGCTTACAATGGATGTAAAGTATGGGTCTTTTAAAGTTGATAACATAAGCAGAAACGTTCGGAGCATTAACGTGGCCAGTGGCTTCAGTCCAGTATCATTAGGCTTTGCAGACAATAGCGCTTTTGATTTTGATGTAAATGTTCAGTTTGCAGATTTTAAGTACGATAAATCTAGTGTAAACATTACATCCCTTGAAAAAGGACATACTTCAGCAGAATATAAAGGCAGATATGGTGGTTCAACAGCAAAAGGTTCTGTAAATGTCGTGTCTAAGTACGGTGATGTGAAGTTTATAAGGTAGTTCACTCGTAGAACTTATATAGCCAGTGTTTGGCGCAGTTAAGAATATCATTTTAAGAAAATTGTGTTTGTAAGTTTGTTGTTTAAGGTAAAAGAGCTGGTGTAAACCGGCTCTTTTTGTTTTCATGCCATATAGCAAAGCATTTAGAGTTATCTTTGGGTAAGGCAAAATTTAAGTAGAATAAGACTTGATTTAAAATCGTGAGCGAAAGCAGAGAAACATTATTTAAACAGCGGTCAGAGCATTTTTCTGAGTTGGAAAAGAAAGCATTGTCAAAATCGCAGTTGGTATCGTGGCTGCGTTTGGTTGTATTTGTGGTAGGCATTGCGTTAGTGTGTTACTTCTTCTCCACTAGCAGCTATGCACTAGGTGTACTGAGCATAGTGGCATTCTACATTCTGTTTGTAGTGGTAGTACGTTGGCACAGTCGCCTGAACTATATCTATAACAATTACAAGCTGCTGCGTGAGCTAAATCTGCAGGAAATCGATCGGCTGGCAGGGCGCTTGCAACAGTTCGATTTGGGCCAGCAATTTGCGGATGACCAGCATGCCTATACTTCTGACTTGGACATTTTTGGTAAAAACTCGTTGTTTCAGCTGATAAACCGTTCTGTTACAACTTTGGGTAAACAAAAGCTTGCCGATTGGATGCGTGTTGCTGCCGTACCAAAGGAAGTGCTACGTAGGCAACAGGCGGTGGCAGAACTTGCCCAGGAGGGGCAAGTAGATTGGCTGCAGGATCTGCACGTTAAATCACGGCATTACAAGCACCAAAACCCTCCCTCGTTTAAGTTTTTCGACTGGTTACGCTCTAACAACTTGTATCAGGATCATCCTTATCTTAAGATACTGATAGTGGTGTTGCCTGTACTTACGATGGCTGCCATTGCCGCATATTTTAATGGCTACTCGGGGTATGTTGCTGGCGCCTTTCTCGTAGCTCAGTTTCTGCTGGCGTATCGCTTTCAGAAGATCCGTGATGAGTATTATGACAATAGCATGGAGATGTACGAAGCCATGCGAAGTTACAAGCGCCAGATAATCAAAGTGGAGCAGTATACTTTTCACGCACCCTTATTAGTAGAGTTGCAAGACATACTGATGCAGCAGAATTATAAAGCATCGGTGGCACTGGCCCGGTTAGAACGTATTCTGGATTATTTCTCTTACCGGCTTAGTACGCTAATGGCTTTTTTTCTAAATACTGTTTTCATGTGGGACTTTATCTGGATATACCAACTGGAGAAATGGCGTAAACAATATGTGCCGCAAGTAGAGGGCTCCCTGGATGTATTGGCTAATTTTGAAGCGTTGGCAAGTATAGCCTCTTTCCAGTTTGCAAACCCTGGCTATGCTGTTCCGGTGCTAAGCCATCAGCCTTTTGATGTGCGGGCTCAGCAGTTAGCCCACCCGCTTATCTTTTCTGTAAAGCGCATAGCTAATGATTTTGAGATGCAGGGTGCAGGCAGCACAATGGTAATAACCGGTTCTAACATGTCTGGCAAAACAACATTTCTGCGTACAGTTGGTATAAACATGGTGATGGCTTTCACAGGTGGGCCTGTCTGTGCTGACAGGATGATAGTAGCTCCGGTGCAGGTTTATACAGCCATGCGTACTGCTGATGATCTGTCTGAGAACACTTCTTCTTTTTATGCTGAGTTGAAACGTTTGCGCATTTTGTTAGAGTTAACAGAACAGGGAGCTCAGCCTGTATTTTATCTGCTGGATGAGATTTTAAAGGGCACTAATTCCCGGGACCGCCACCAGGGAGCTATGGCTTTAATCCGGCAGTTGCATCAACGTAATGCTTCGGGGTTAATTTCTACACATGATCTCGAACTAGGAGCAATGGAGGAGGAGCTTCCCGGAAGCGTGTTTAACTACAGCTTTAATAGTATGATAGAAGGCGATAAAATTATGTTTGACTATACTTTACGTAAAGGTGTGTGCCGTAGCTTTAATGCAAGTAAACTGATGCAGCTAATGGGCATTGCTATAGCGGATGAAACTGGAACCAGCCAACAATAATTCAAAACATATAAAAACATGAGAGTTGTAGCCGACATACCGCACCCTCAAATAAAGATTACATTACTTGCCTGGAACGGCAAGTACCTTATTAAATTGGAAAAAGGTGATTTTGAGCAAACCTACAAAATAAGTGAAATGGATGTAATGGGGGATGCAGGTGCCAAAGAACTTTTAGACGAAGATTTTATAGAAGCTGCTTTGAATCGTTTTTCAGACATGCGAGATGCCTTTGTGTCTAGTATAAGAAGAAACAGTTAAGATTCTAAGTGAGAGTTAAATCAGGCTACAAGCCTGCTTATACAGACTTATAAAAAAAGCCCGCCATTGTGCGGGCTTTTTTTATTTATGTGCCTTTTGGAGGAATTAACCACCGATAGCTACACGTTTGAACTCACTTACAGTTAAGCCTTTGCTTGTTTTCTCAAGTAATTGAGAAATTGTAAGAGAAGAGTCTTTTACGAACTCCTGATTTAACAAAGTGTTTTCTTTGTAGAACTTATTCAGTTTCCCAAGAGCAATTTTCTCTAACATTTGCTCTGGCTTGCCTTCAGCGCGTGCTTGCTCTTTACCAACCTCTATTTCACGCTCTACAGTAGCTGAATCAACGCCGTCTTTGTCTAACGCAATTGGCTTCATCGCAGCAATTTGCATCGCAATATCTTTACCAACTTCTTCAACCTCTGTACCATTGGTGTTCGAAAGACCAACAAGTACACCTAACTTACCATTTGAGTGGTTATAAGCAACTACTTTATCAGCAGAAACAGTCTCGTAAGATACCACATCAATTTTCTCACCGATTTTACCCATCAGGTCAGTAATGTGATCCTGCAGTGAACGGCCATCAGCCTGAGGTGTTGCTAAAAGCTCTTCTTTAGAAGTAGCATTAGTAGTAACAGCTGCTTGCAGAACTGCGTTAGCCAGGTTCTGGAAGTCCTCTACTTTAGATACTGGTTCAGTTTCGCAGGCAAGAGCAACTACTTTACCAGTAGTACCGTCTTCGCTTACTTGTGTAAGAACTACACCTTCAGAAGTTGCATTGTCAGCACGCTTGCTGGCAATTTTCTGACCTTGTTTACGCAGGATATCTTTAGCTGCTTCGAAGTCGCCATTTGCTTCTGTAAGTGCTTTCTTACAATCCATCATACCGGCTCCGGTTTCCTGGCGGAGTTTGTTAACGTCTTGTGCTGTAATAGCCATGTTTTTATAATTAAGAATTATGAAATTAATAATTAAGATTTTCTATCTGGAGTAAAAGAAACATGTTATTAGAACGGCAGACATTATCTTGAGTCTAAGTATAGCATCTAAAATCTAATAATGTCTCTTTCCTTAATCCCCTAAAACAAACTGAACATTGAAGCAGCATGTGGCGCCCAATGTTCAGTTTATCTGATGCAATATGAACTACAGATTATTGTTCGTCTGCTTCTTGTTTAGCTTTGATGCCTTCTTCCTCGGCACGCTTACGCTCAGTTTCTTCTTTATCTACTTTACGCTCAGAAAGACCTTCTTCAATAGCCTTACCAACAATAGAAACGATAAGTGATACTGATTTAGAAGCATCATCGTTTGCAGGAATCGGGAAGTCTACCAGTTCTGGGTTAGAGTTAGTATCGCAAATAGCGAAAACAGGAAGATTTAATTTTTGAGCTTCTTTAACAGCAATGTGTTCACGCTTTACGTCAACAATAAATAATGCTGCAGGGAGCCTTGAAAGATCAGCAATACCGCCCAAAACTCTTTCCAGTTTCTCACGCTCACGAGAAAGCATTAATCTTTCACGCTTTGCGATAGCTGCATACGCTGTGTTGTCTTTTACCATCTTGTCGATAGTAGACATTTTCTTTAAAGACTTACGTACTGTAGCGAAGTTTGTAAGCATACCGCCTAACCAACGATCAGTAACATAAGGCATTTTAAGACGTTTTGCCTCTTCAGCTACAATTTCCTGAGCCTGCTTTTTAGTAGCTACAAACAAAATTTTACGGCCAGATTTAGCGATATTCTTAATAGCAGAAGTAGCCTCATCAAGAGCAACCAAAGTTTTGTTCAGGTCAATAATGTGGATCCCGTTTTTCTCCATGAAGATATACGGAGCCATTTTCGGATCCCACTTGCGGGTAAGGTGGCCAAAGTGAACACCTGCCTCAAGTAATTCTTTATAATTAGTACTTGCCATGTTGTTGATACACCTTTAATATTAACGTTTACTGAACTGGAATGAACGACGTGCTTTACGCTTACCGAACTTCTTACGCTCTACCATGCGAGGGTCTCTTGTGATAAAGCCTTCTTTTCTAAGAACAGACTTAGTTTCGGCATTTTCAACTACCAGTGCTTTAGATATCGCAAGTCTTAGTGCCTCAGCCTGGCCGCTTACACCACCACCTTTAATGTTGGCTTTTACATCGTATTTGCCAATGGATTCTAAGGTTTGAAACGGCTGATTTACTATTGTTTGCAGTACTTCGCTAGGGAAATACGTTTTAATATCTTTACCGTTAATAGTGATAATCCCTTGCCCAGGCGTCATGTAGATGCGCGCCACCGAGGTTTTTCTTCTACCAGATGTATTGATAACTTCCATTAATTATTAAATGTTGAAGGTTAGTTGTTTAGGCTGCTGAGCTGCAAATGGATGCTCGCTTCCTGCAAAAACATGAAGATTTCTGAATAGCTCGCGGCCCAGGCTGTTTTTTGGCAACATGCCACGAACAGCGCGCTCTACAAGCAATGTAGATGATTTAGCCTTAAGCTCACGTGGAGAAGTTTTCTTCTGACCACCTGGGTAACCAGTGTGTGTCAGGTAGTACTTCTGGTCCCACTTACGGCCTGAGAAACGTACATTATCAGAGTTGATAACGATTACGTTGTCACCGCAGTCAGCATAAGGAGTGTAAGAAGGCTTGTGCTTGCCCTTCAGGATCTTGGCAACTTCTGATGCCACACGACCCAAGTTTCCTTGCCCAGCATCAACAATTACCCAGCCTTTGTTGGCTGTCTTTTTGTTGACAGTAAGGGTCTTATAACTTAAATGATCCATTTTTAGTGGTTGTAAGCGATTTATTTTAAATATTGAAAAACTTTCTCTATCGAAAAATGGTCACAAAGATACTAGTTATTAATTTGATATGCAATACCTCATTAATAAAATACTGAAACCAACGCACTTACAGTACTTTGGCTGCCATCGTTATAATATGAGTTAACATAAATAACAAGTAAAACAGTTGCATATAAGAGGTATCTGGCTGCACATTTAGTTATTTTTATAGCATAGATATCTTTCTTTTTTTTGCTGCGTCTATTATCTAACACTAAAATTTACTTAATGAAAGCTATTCTTGTTAAACAACCCGGAGGGCCAGAACAACTGGTACTCGGAGAGTACGAAAAGCCTCTTCCAAAGCCGACAGAACTGCTGGTGCATGTACATGCCACTGCTATTAACCGTGCAGACACCTTACAGCGTGAGGGTAAATATCCACCGCCGGAAGGTGCCAGCTCATTGTTAGGGCTTGAGATAGCCGGTGAGGTAGTAGAGGCAGGGTTGAATTGTACGCGTTTCAAGAAAGGTGATAAAGTATTCGGATTACTACCAGGTGGAGGGTATGCAGAATATGCTGTTATTAATGAGCTTATGGCGATGCCTTTGCCCGATAGTGTAAGTATGGAGGAGGCAGCAGCAATACCGGAAGTGTTTTTAACTGCTTACCAGGCACTGGTTTGGCTGGGCAAGCTGGAGGCAGGTGAGCGGGCGCTGGTGCACGCTGGTGCCAGTGGGGTAGGTACAGCAGCTATACAATTGGCACGGGCTATAGGAGCGGAGGTGCTGGTGACTGCCTCAGAAAACAAGTTGCAGGCTTGTCTGGACCTGGGGGCGCATAAAGCTATCAACTACAGAGAGGCTTCTTTTGAAGATGAGGTGTTAGCTTATACTAACTCAGAGGGGATCGATGTGATTATAGACTTTGTTGCTGCATCGTACTTCAAATCTAATATTGAGTGCCTGCGCCTGGATGGCCGTATGGTGATGCTTGCCAGCTTAGGAGGTGGTAAGGTAGATGAATTTGATCTGCGAAAGATACTGATGAAGCGTTTGCACATAATGGGCTCCACGCTTCGTTCCCGCTCCCTTGATTACCAAATAAAGCTTACGCAGGAAATGAGTGCCTTTACTATGCCTTTATTTAAAGATGGAAGTATTAAACCTGTGGTAGACTCTGTTTTTGATTGGGAAGATGTTGCAGATGCGCATCGGCACATGGAGGAAAATAAGAATATAGGTAAGATTGTATTGAAGATAGCTTAGTTTCAGCTTAATCAAAAAGAAAGGGAGGTGAATCTTCACCGCCCTTTCTTTCTCTTTCTATCTGGAGCCAAGGCTTCTCAGTTGTTTTACAAGTACTGCAAAATCTTTAGGATATGGTGCTTCTATTTTAATAAGTTCTTCATTCAGCAATTTGAAACCTATATTAAAGGAGTGTAAAGCAAAGCGCTTAATCAGTGGCAACTCATCTGTATTTTGTTTTAAGTTATAGCCACGCTTTAAATTGCTCAAATACAAATGTTCTCCTCCATAAAGCTCATCGCTTACAATAGAAGCCCCCAAAAAAGCTAAATGCACACGTATCTGATGCAGGCGGCCTGTTACTGGCATGCATTCTACCAGAGTATGACGGTTATAATTTTCCAGTGTGGTAAAGTAAGTCTGCGCTGGTTTGCCTTTAGGCGTTAGTTTAGCAACTCCTTTGGCACTCGGCAAGATAGCACGATCAACGAGTTCATCTTCAAACTTATGTGTGCCCCAAACTACAGCGTGGTATACTTTATAAACCTCACGAGCCTCAAACTGCATAGCTAAATGTCGGTACGCTTCCGGGTTCTTAGCAAGAACAAGACAACCAGAGGTGTCTTTATCCAGGCGGTGGCAAGCTTGTAAGTTTGAGTTGTACTGTCGGGCTATCTTCAGCAGGTTAGTAGTGTTAGGCGTACGGTCTTCCAGCGTAGACAGAAACGGAGGCTTATTCACCACTACGTAATCGTCATTTTCAAATATAATCAGGTCTTTAAAAACCGGGTATTTCATCTTCTAAACTATAAAAGTAAACTTAGCACTCTGGCAAAACAGATGTTGTGCATTTTGCAAAGATACAGAAATTTAGTGTGCGCTGTATTTTGTAGCATTTGTAGTTTAGACTAAATCCCCTTCCTTTACGATATGTATCTTTATCTTGAAAAGAAGGCAAGGCTATGGAAAAAGGCTGAATTAACTTTATCGCTCCTTTACATTGGCAACAATGACAATTAGCTGGACTACCAAAGTTGTTATCTGTGAAACATACTACTCCTTTTTAGCCTTTGAAAGTTTGAAGCGAAGCGTGGTTCCTTTACCCAACTCACTTTTTACGGCTATAAAAGAACGGTGTGCCTCTATGATATGTTTGCAAATAGCCAGTCCTAGGCCTGTACTGCTGGTGTCACGAGCCCGGCTCTTATCTATTCGGTAAAAACGTTCGAAAATGCGGTTGATGTGCTCCTGCGCTATACCTTTTCCATCGTCTTTTACCGTTACTGTATACTTCTTGCGCCCTTCATCAAAGAACACCCATATATTTCCTCCCTGGCGGCCATACTTAATGGCGTTGTCTATCAGGTTAATGAATACCTGCCGTACCCGACCTGGGTCAGCGTAAAGCAAAATTTCTTCGTCTGGTTTAACGACCAGGTGCAACGTTATTTCGCTTGATGCAGCCTTTTGTTCCAGTTGTTCAAATACCTCCAACACGAGTTGCACTACGTCGAAATTACGCTTCTGCATTTTTACAACTCCCTTTTCGAACTGAGATATACTGATAAGGTCTTGCACGAGAGCATCCAGGCTATCCAGGCTTTTGGCTGCTTTTTGCAGGAATTTATCGCGTACCGCAGGGTCGTCCATGGCGCCGTCCAGCAGGGTGTGTATAAAACCTTGTGCGGCAAAAATAGGCGTCTTTAGCTCATGAGACACATCTGCCAGAAAGTCGCTGCGCATAACCTGGAGATGCTTCAGCTCATCGATCTCCTGCTGCTTTCTTTCAGCAATAAGATATATCTCGTCCTTGATTTTGGTCAGTGGGTCGGCAATAAAAATGGACTTGCTTTCTACCTTCTTAAAGTCCTGTTTCTTTATCTTTTCCAGGCTGGAGTAAACGTTCTTTATTTCCTTAAAAACAAGAGCCTCATAAGAAAAGTGAACCAGGAAAAAGCAGGAAATGAAAACTATTACTAAGGCAACTATCAGGCCTTCTGAGGAAAAGTAGCTGGCTAAAGCAAGAAAGGCGGTAAGCACTAATGCTACCGCCAATGATATGATAAGGGCAAGCGTACGGGAATTAAAATTCATTCTTTAGTCGGTGTTGAACTTATAGCCCACGCCTTTTATAGTTCTAATGTTGTTTTCACCTATTTTCTCACGAACTTTTCTGATGTGTACATCTACTGTGCGGGCTATTACAAACACATCGCTACCCCACACGTTGTTCAGGAGCTCTTCACGGCTGAAGACTTTGTTTGGCGTGGCAGCTAAGAAGGCCAGCAGTTCAAACTCTTTTTTAGGTAAAGTGATTTTTTCATCGCCCCTATACACCGCAAAGCTGGTGCGGTCTATACGGAGGTCTCCAATTTCTATTGTCAGGTCTTCCTCCTCCTGGTTCATTTCGCGCCGTGCGAAGGCAGCCAAGCGGCTTAATAATGCCCGTGGCTTTATTGGCTTTACTATAAAATCATCAGCACCGGCATCAAAAGCGGCAACTTCTGAGAATTCTTCTGCGCGAGCTGTCAGAAAGATAACGTGCGTGTTACGGAAGTCATTTATTTCTCGCAGTTGCCTGCAGGCGGCTATACCATCCAGCACCGGCATCATTACATCCATCAGAATAATGTCCGGTTTAAATGTTTTGGCTTCTTCAATAGCTCTTTTACCATTGTCGGCCTGCGCTACTTCATAGCCTTCCTTCGTCAAATTATACTGTAGCAGTTCCACGATATCCGGATCGTCGTCTACTACTAAGATTTTGTAGTTTGATGCAGTTTGCACAGTCTTTATATGGATTAGGTTTTGTAATGGGAGTACTATTACCAGCTGCTGTGCATACTTAAAGCAGATGCAGCTGTTTAAGCTATTCTACTACTGTAATGCCCAAATACCTAAACAAATATACTATACTATTTAGCAACTTACTTTACGATAATTAAATCATAATATTTTCTTAACATATAGATAGCGCTTTTAAAACAAAAAGCCAGCTGTTAGGCTGGCTGCAGTAGAATTAGTTAGTGGCGATTAACATTTTGTGTTTAAGGTTCTTGTATTCATAAAGGTTTACCTTAAGAGAGCCGACAAACATTTCTGCTTTAATTAGAACAGGTATTTTGTTGTTATCATCAGACAAATATACGGTAATAGCGTTCTCTCCTTTAAAAAGCTTGTTGCTAGGCATCTTTGGCTCCAGTTTAATAGACCTTATGTCTCCGGCTTTCGTGCTTACTGTTTCACGACCTTTATAAACTACTTCCATGTTGAAAGTTTCTTGATCAAAAAAGCCCTGCACTTTAATTTTATCGCCTACACGCATTCTGTCATAGTTCAGTGTGCGTAGGTAGTAAAAGCCACTTACTATGTCCTGCACATTATCCGGGACTTTATACGAACCAGTTTCTTTTGCCCTGGACTTTTTCTTTTTCTCTACAAAGGCAGTATTGTTATAGTGGTTAAAGTCTACTGTTTCGCGTTTGCGGTAGTTACCTTCTTCTATATTCTGGAAAAAGCGTTGCGGTACTAGTGCCGATGTGTCAATATAAGATTGCCAGGTATCCCGGACTTTAAGGAAAAGATCGAAAGAGCCTGTAGTTTTGCCATATACCGTAGCTCTATAACAAGGTCTGTTATTTACTTGATGTAATTGTGGTGCAACGTCTATTACTGCTTCTGCTGCGGTTATTGGTCCGTAATGCACTTTATACTTTAAAATCTCACCTGCAGAAAAGCTTTCATTAGGAATATTAGTCATTTGTTTTTTGGCTATAAAGCCAGTCATAACCAAAAGAGCCAAAAAAACTACCGGGAAAGTCTTCATCATATTACTCTGAAATTATGGGTCAGCTGTACAATACTGGATTAATCAACTATTATACCAACTGTCACATTTACATAAATATAAGGAGATATCTACAGGTAACAAACTTATATCAAAGCAAAAAGGTGCCATAGCTTTATGGCACCTTTTTAATTACTTATAGCTTGGGAACAGTGTTCATTCAGCAGTCGTATCCTCAAGGGCTGCGGCTACTTTCTCTGGTTCACCTTTCACAATAGCTCTGATTTTACCTTCGATATCTTCCATCAGTTCTGGATTGTCGAGCAAAATCTGTTTTACGCCATCACGTCCCTGGCCCAGTTTATCACCGTTGTAAGAGAACCAGGAGCCTGACTTTTGTACAATGCCTAGCTCAACACCTAAGTCAAGAATCTCGCCTACTTTAGAGATACCCTCACCATACATAATGTCGAACTCAACCACTTTAAAAGGAGGGGCAACTTTGTTCTTCACTACTTTAACACGTGTGCGGTTACCTGTAATGTTATCAGCACTTTCTTTAATCTGGCCAATACGGCGGATATCAAGACGTACAGAAGCATAGAACTTAAGCGCGTTACCACCAGTTGTAGTCTCTGGATTACCAAACATTACACCGATTTTCTCACGTAACTGGTTAATGAAGATACAGCAGCAGCCTGTTTTGTTGATAGTACCCGTAAGCTTACGCAGTGCCTGAGACATTAAACGTGCCTGCAGACCCATTTTGCTATCTCCCATATCTCCTTCCAGTTCACCTTTAGGTACCAGGGCGGCAACAGAGTCGATAACAATAATATCTATAGCACCTGAGCGAATAAGGTGATCAGCAATTTCAAGGGCTTGCTCACCATTGTCAGGCTGGGAAATCAATAAGTTTTCTGTATCAATGCCAAGTTTCTTAGCGTATCCCTTGTCGAATGCATGTTCTGCATCGATAAAAGCAGCCAGGCCACCTTTGCGTTGTGCCTCAGCAATGCAGTGCATGGTAAGAGTGGTTTTACCAGAAGATTCCGGACCATAAATCTCTATAACACGGCCACGTGGCAAACCGCCTATGCCCAAAGCAATATCTAGCCCAAGTGAACCAGTAGAAATAGCAGGAACATCCTCCACATGGTTGTCACTCAACTTCATAACAGTACCTTTACCGAATGTTTTGTCGAGCTTATCTATGGTCAGCTGTAGAGCTTTTAATTTTTCGTTGCTTACGCTCATGTGTGTTTAGTTAAATAGCTTTATTATTGAAGGTGAAATTACTACTTTCGGCATCAATTTGCAAGAAAGTAAAAGACAATTTTGCTAATTTTTTTAGTTTTAAGCTGCCTCTTATTTACAACAATAACAGCAGCAGTTTTGTGCCACTATTGTATAATATTTATGCGTTTTTTTAAGCTTAATATACTTTTATTTCTTTTGTTTTACAGCAGTTTAGCTTATTGCCAGTTAGACAACAATGGACTGCTGCAAAGGGTGCCTGTTAAACCAGAAAATGCTAAAGAAATTAGGGCTGAAGTGTATGCTTTAGGTTACTTCAGGAACAATGAGTACTTTAATAAAATTGCGGATGGTTATACCTTATTTGGTTACCAGTTAAATCCCTCGCTCATATACTATCCTGCCTCTTTTGTGCGTCTGGAGGCAGGTGTTTTTCTTCGGAAAGACTTCGGTAGTAGTGGTTATCAGAACATACTTCCTACCTTCCGAGCCAAGGTGCAAAAGGAAAACTGGGCGTTAGTGTTTGGTACGCTGGAGGGAAGCCTTAGTCATGGTTATATAGAGCCGCTATATGACTTTGAGCGCGTTATAACAGACCGGGTTGAAAACGGTGTACAGTTCCTCCTTAATACTGATCGTGTAAAGTTGGATGCCTGGATAGACTGGAGAAACATGATTTACGAAGGCGACTCTACTCAGGAAGATATAGCAGGGGGGGGCAGTGCTGCCTTAGCGTTGCTTAATAAAGAAGGGCGGTTAGGTCCGGGGCATAACCTGGAGCTCAGGCTTCCGGTGCAGTTTACAATGCAGCACAAAGGCGGGCAGATAGATGCCTCCGATTTACCGTTGCTAACTGTGGTTAATGCAGCTGCTGGTTTAGAACTGGCACAACACTATCCATCTTATCTGGCTGTGGAAAGATTATACACGAAGAACTATTTGGTAGGTTTTAAAACAGTGTCAGGAGTAGAACGAATGCCATACGAGAACGGTCATGGCCTTTATTTTAATGCTGGTGTAGATACTAAATATGCTGATGCTATGCTTAGCTACTGGAAAGGCAACGGCTATGTGGCTGAACTGGGAGGGAAGCTTTATCAGTCTGCGTCTACTACTTATAAATATCCTGATTACTTAGAAGAGAACAGAGAGTTGCTGGTACTGCGTCTGATGAAAGACTTTGAAATATTAGATAATCTTACCCTTACTGTGCGTTTGGAGCCGTTGTATGATTTCAATAGTTCAGAAATAGAGTTCTCGCATTCCTTTTTCGTAAATTTAAATACAGGTTTTTTTGTAGCAAAATCAAAAAATTAGAGCTCATTGTTTGGCTACTGCTGTTGCCTGTGTTTCTGCTTTACGCTGTTTCATTTGCTCGAAATCCATGCGAGTCATGGCGTAATAAATTAGATACAGCAATTCATCAGAGTCTGCGCCACAGTAGTCGCTTCGTAAAATGCCTTCCTGCACAAAGCCACAATCTTCTGCCAGCTTACCATACAGCTTGTTAAATAGAGTGCTTCGGAGGTAAACTTTGTTCAGGCTAAGCATATTAAAAGCAAAGTCTACAACAGCTAGCAGTGCCTCTTGTGCATAAGCTCTGGTGTTGGGCCAACAGGTGAAACACACACCTATTTCAGCCTTGGGAACACGGTGGGCAAAGTTCTTAAGCGCGACATCTTCTATATAAGAGTAGATGCTCTTTAACCACACTCCAAAGTCAAACACTTGGTGGTTATTCCATTCCGTCTGAAGTTGCATTACTTGCATTCTGGCATCATCCACCGTGTTCCCCTTCCTCTGAAAGCAGGATCTAAAGCCGGTGTGTTTTCCTGTACAAGGCGCATAAAGTCATGTTCGTCACCTTCCTGGTATGGCCTGAGAAGCAGATTTGTAGTATAAAGTTGTTTATCTAAGCATTGTGGTAAAACATTGTATAAAAAGCTCATCGTGTTAGCACGTTACAGGTTGAAACGGCCGTTAGATATTCTGGCTCTTTAATAATACGGTAAGAGCATAAAATTGAGGATGTGCAAATTAAGTGTAGCTACATAAGTAATGCGTTTGCTTAACCGTTTCAGTTTGTTTCCGTTTTTAAATAAAGTAGTTCGATTAAACAATCTAATTAACCTAGATAACAAAATGGGAAACAGACTTGAAGGTAAAGTAGCCATTGTAACTGGTGGCGGAAGTGGCATAGGCGAAGCCATTTGTAAAAAATTCGCTAAAGAGGGAGCCAAAGTAGTAGTAGCTGGTTTGCCAGAAGACCCTGTAGAAGATGTAGTAAAGGAGATTCAGGAGACAGGCGGTGTAGCAATTCCTTTTTCAGGAGATCTTTCTTCGTTGGCTAATGCACAGAGCTGTGTTGAACTGGCTGTAAAGCAATATGGTAAACTCGACATACTGATAAATAATGCAGGTACCTTTCCGGAAACGAATATGCTCTCTGATTTCACGGAAGAAGCATTTGACTACCTCCTGAAGAATAATAACAAAACAGTGTTTGCCATGAGCAAAGCTGCTTTGCCGGAGCTGCAGAAAACCAAAGGTAACATTGTAACTGCTGGTTCTGAGTCAGGTATACTGGGTATTGCTCAAAATGTACCTTACGGTGCCTCCAAAGGTTTTAACCACGCCTTTACAAAGGGGTTAGCGGCAGAGCAGGCTCAGAAAGGCGTACGATGTAACGTAGTGGCGCCAGGCCCTATTGACACTGGCTGGACACATAAAGAAACAGGGCCAATGGATAGCCAAATGGAGAAAATGGTGACCCAGGCCACTATCTTAGGTCGTAGAGGTACACCCGAAGAAGTAGCAAATGTGTATTTGTTCCTGGCTTCTGATGAGGCATCTTATGTATCTGGCGCTGTTTACCCGGTTGACGGAGGTACACTAATAGCTAAAGGCCCTGCTGGTGAACTGGCTGCTGATAGTATGAAGAAACAACCAAAAGAAGAATTAGATCTGGAACACTCTAAAGAGAGCCATACGTCAGTACGGAAGTAAACATGCTTAGAAATTGACAGAAGCCGGGTTAGTACTAACTAGCCTGGCTTTTTTATGTATAAGACGGTATCTTTTAGGTTTATATAAATGAATCTGTGCAGGGGTATGTAAAGGCTCTATAGGCGCTTTTTCTTTAGGTTGATTCCTGAGCCTGAAGGAACGAGTGATTGACTTTGCAAATATGTAGTACCGAAGCGTGTTTTAGGAATAATATGGCAAAAGCAAAGTCGGTGGCAATTTACATTTCTGTTAGTACAATGCTGAGATATAAGTGCAGATGAAGCCCTTGTTTTGTCTGCGTTTGGCAAAGTAGATTATAATGAAAATAAATCGAGCTTAAAAAGGCTGTCGTGGTTTTATGTGCCAGTGTTTTTATTTACAGCGAACATTGCACCTGCCAATGAAATACTATTGATAGCCTGTTTCTTAACCTCTTAGAGCCATACTAGCGGTAACTTTAACGCTTTGTCGTATTTTAACTCTACAGATCCTTACTGCTGCAGGAAATGATACGCGTGATGTTTAGGGCTTTTAAGTTGCTGCTGCACCATCATCACTTCTAGGGTATGTGCTACTTCGTTGAAGAACTCGAGCCGGCGAATCAGCATTTCTTTTTGCAGAACAGTACCTGTAGCTGTTTTTATACAGGCTTTTTTATCTTTCAGCACGCGGTGTATTACATCGTTTACCTTTTCTTCGTTTTGATGGTACCACTGTTGAAAGTCATATGTACACTTTACTCCTGGTGTAACGGATGTAAACTCTAACCATAAAGCCTGAGGATACCAGCCAGCAAATCTATTTCTAAGGGAACGGAAACATTGTAAGGCATTGAGCGTGTTTCCAGCGGGCTGTTAAAAGCTTCCGTTATAGTAGCCAGGTTATTTTTTAAACGTAGAAATAAAGCAGCAGCTTCCATGTAGTTTATAGCCGGAATTAATGTAGGATGTACTTAACAAAAATACATGAATTTAATTTACTTCCAAGTGGCTGATGTAGTTAAGGCTGCTGTACATAATTAGCGTTTAATGGCTGTACCTGTTTTAAAAGAGCAGGTAAGGGTAGCAACAGTTTACAGCAACTCCTGAATGATTCGCTCTACTGTATAACCTTCAGCCTCTGCTTTAAAATTACGTACGATACGATGGCGGAGTATAGGTAAGGCTACAGCTTGTACATCTTCAATATCCGGGCTATATTTGCCGTTGAGTATAGCATTACATTTTGCCCCAACTATTAGGTTTTGTGATGCTCTTGGGCCAGCTCCCCACTCAAGGTATTGGTTAGCTTGTGGCGACGCCATAGGAGCATTAGGCCGGGTTTTATGCACCAGTTTTACTGCGTACTCTACAACGTTGTCAACTACAGGCACTCTTCTTACCAACTGTTGAAAAGCTAGAATATCATCGGCATGTAAAATTCTGTTTAATGTGCCTTTCACAGCGCCGGTTGTATTTTTAACAATCTGCAACTCCGATTCGTAGCTTGGGTAGTCCAGGGCAATATTGAACATAAAGCGATCAAGTTGTGCTTCGGGTAGAGGGTAAGTACCTTCCTGTTCAATCGGGTTCTGTGTGGCTAGTACAAAGAATGGCTTTGGGAGGTCGTATCTACGGCCTGCTACAGTTACAGCATGCTCTTGCATGGCTTCCAGCAGTGCCGCTTGTGTTTTGGGAGGTGTTCTGTTTATTTCGTCTGCCAAAACAATATTAGCAAACACAGGGCCCATCACAAATTTAAAGTTACGGTCATTGTCCAGAGTTTCGGCTCCTACTATATCGGAGGGCATGAGGTCCGGTGTAAACTGTACCCGGCTAAACGACATGTCCAGTGAAGAGGCGATAGTCTGAATGAGTAGTGTTTTAGCAAGCCCCGGAACACCTACCAGTAAGCAATGCCCCTGACAAAAAACAGCTGTGAGTACTAATTTGACTACTTCTTCCTGCCCTACAATTACTTTAGATATTTCGGAGGTTAACTCGCGGTAAGCATGATGTAGCGCATCGGCTGCTTCTTTGTCAGAGGTATATTGCTTCATATGTGTCGTTACTGGGTTAATTGAAGTACCTGACAATTTTGGTACTCCGGATCAATTTCTATAAAAACGCTATCTAAGTTCTTACGGAACCACGCATCCACCGCTTTATTTTGTTTCTGGCTAAGTGCCGCCGCTGCTACTTTCTGATAGTCATCGTCCAGGTTAGCCAGGTGTGGTCTTGACTTTGACTTCAGATATAAAATTCTTACGGCTGCTTTGCCATCTTCCGTGGTATATGAAACAGGCTCCGTTATTTCACCTACCTGTAACGTATCAATGGCAAAAAAGATAGAAGGATCTACCTGGTCCATCGGGAAATAGGTGCTACCTGTAGCGCGGCTGGTAAGCATACCACCGTTATCTTTCGTATTCTTATCGTCAGAGAACTCTTTTGCAGCCTTAGCAAAGGTAAGGCTGTCATTTTGTATCAGTGTACGGATACTGTCCAGTTCAACTTCAGCTTCCTCTATGTCAACAGTTGCTGTGGCTGGTTTAATAAGAATATGGCGGGAGTTAAACTGTTGCCCTTTTCGCTCAATCAACTGAATCAGGTGAAATCCAAACTGCGATTCTATCACATTAGAAATCTGCCCTGGTTCTAACCTTAGTGCAGTTGCTTCGTATTCTGGCACAAGTTCTTTTCTTCCAAAGAAGCCAAGTTCACCACCAGCCTCTGCCGAGCCGGCGTCTTCAGAATACTGCTTGGCTAATGTAGCAAAGTCCTCGCCGGCAAGTATACGTTTGCGTATGTCTTCCAGTTTCTGACGAGCCTCTTGCTTTTGCTGTTTACTTACCTGAGCATACCTTACAATCTGACCAATCTCAACTTCGCTGGAGAAATAAGGTAAGCTGTCTCGAGGAATTTCATTAAAGTATTTCTTTATCTCTTTAGGTGTTACAGTTACCTTACTGGTAATTTCCTGCTGCATTTTCTGGGCAATCAGGTTATCACGTACAGTGCGGCGCAGGTCTTCTTTTATTTGGTTGATACTTTTACCAAAGTACTGTTCCAGGCGCTCCACACCACCTACCTGAGAAGCCTGATACTGAATACGTCTGTCCAGTTCGCTGCTTACCATTGCATCTTCCACTGTAACAGAGTCAAGTTCAGCGCGGGCAAGTAGAAGCTTATCCTGTACTAAAGACTTAAGAATATCGCATTTCAGGTCCTCATTTGGCTGTTGCTTGCTCTGTGTAAGGTACTGTAAATAGCTGAACTCCAGGTCAGATTTCAGAACGACCTGATTATTTATTTTTGCTATGATGCCATCTACTTTACGTTGCATAGGAGCCTGAGCAAAAGTTGTAACTGTGGTTACTACGAAGCAGAGGGCTACATAGCTGAGTCTGTAGATCAGGGTTTTCGTTTTCAATTTCTTTAACATTATTTATGAGTATGCGCTGCATATTCAACGCACAAATTACTGCTTTATTCTGAATTTACACTTTTCTTGCCTTTTGCAAAGACAAGTCCAAAGTAAACTGTGTCACTTGTTAATTAATTTTTCTACTTCATCCTGCTTAACTTTTACAGGATACTTTTCCCGGAGTTGGTTTACCCACTGTTGCTCCAGGTAATTCTGATAGTCTGATATGGTAATCCCACGTACTTCATTGAGTTGCTTGTAGCTAGGCTCCAGCACATCACTGATAATAATCAGGTACTCGCGGCCATTAAGCTGTGTGGTGTAGGTTCCTTTTTGCCAGTTCACACTATCCAAGGCTTTGTTTTCACCTTTCTGAAACTTCTTCTCTGTTATTTGCACCCCAAGCGGGTTACCTGCATTCAGTTTATCTGCCAGAGCGCTAAAATCAGAAGAGTAAAGTGTAAAGGATACTCTGCGGTTGCGACGCCGGCCTGTTTCTGTGTTATTAGGGCCTGCCTGCTTTGTTTTTCCGAATGCACCTGCATTTAGCTGTTCTGCAGCAACACCTTGCTCCACCAGGTACTTTGCAGCCTGTTTAGCCCTTTCTTCTGCCTGAGCGGCTGTTTCATGGGCATCGGTGTGACCATTTATGTCTAAAGATAAACCCGGAGTTCCTTTTAGTAGTTCTGCCAGGTCGTTTAATTTTGCTTTAGACTCGGCGTTAAGTTCAGCGCTGTTCTGTGCAAAAAGAATATCGGTAATGCTGGCGCTCTTTACAGGGTAGCGACGGTTTGCCAATTCTGCCTGGGCTTTCTCCAAAAGCTCTTTGTTGGCAGCACTTACTACAGTTGCCTGCACCCGAGGTCCCCATTTGTAGTTTTCTTTATTCTGCTCAAAAAATGCCTGTAAACCTGTAGAGTCTTCTATTGCTTTGGACCAAACTTTTTCATCCATCAGTTGGAAAAGCAGAATACCATCGTGGTACTCCTTTACCAGCATGCGGTAATCAGTATATTTGTTCTCCAGGTTTTCCTTTTCGTATTCTATCAGGCTCTTGTCTACATAAGCATTGTAAAGCAGGTTCATAGTATGCTCCGGAGTACCTGTAACGCGAGGCTTTTGCTCTGCCTTCACATAGCTAAAAAAATCTCCTGTTGTGTATTCTTTGCCCTGAATAGTAAAAAGGGTTTGCTTCAGTGCTTTGTCACTCTCATCATATGTCCATTTTGCCTGCAGCAGATCATCACTGGCTTTGTTTAGCGCCTCCGTTTTAGCAGAGGCTTGCTCTGTAAAGTTGTTTTCAGCTTTGATGCGCTTTAGAAAAGCTGTTTTATTAAGTTCTGAACGCGAGTCTTTCGCTATTTTATTACGGAGGTTCTGCTCCAGGTTCTCATAAGGAGGCAGCCCCCGTTTGTCAATCAATTTAATAATGTGCCAGCCGTACGGCGTGCTGACAGGCTTGGCAATATCGCCCTCTTTCTGCAAGGCAAAGGCTGCTTCTTCAAAAGAAGGAATCATACGGCCCGTGCCAAACCAAGGCAGTTCTCCACCGTTTGAGGCAGAGTTTGCATCTTCAGAAAACTCTGAAACCAATTTATCCCAACTCTCATTTCGCTGTACACGCTTATAAATAGCATCTACGCGTTGTTTGGCAGCTAAAGAGTCAGCCTTAGGCATGCCAGGTGACGTACGCACCATAATGTGTGCTACTTTCACTTCTCCACGGGCTGGGCGCACATCGTTTACTTTAATTAAATGGTAACCGAAGCGGCTGCGAACCGGCATAGATAGCTGTCCGGGAGCAGTTTTATAGGCGGCATCCTCAAAAGGATATACCATCTGCATAGCTGTAAAGTAACCTAAGTTGCCGCCATTGTCAGCAGCTGATGGGTCCTGAGAGAATTCTTTTGCTACTTTACTAAAGTCTTCTCCGTTTACAATTCGCTGGCGCAGTTCCATCACCTTATTGTAGGCAGCCAGTGTGTCTTCCGGGGCAGCATCAGGAGAAAGGTTAATAAGAATATGGGATGCGTTTATTTCCTGTTGCATGCGGTCGTAAGCCTCTCGTACCAGCTTATCGGTTACGCTTTTCTCTGTCAGGTATGGCTGGGCCAACTGTTCTTTGTAGCCCTCCAGTTCACGCTTGAAAGCCGTAGTGGTGTCTAGGCCGCGGCTCTCTGCTTCCAATACCTTTAGCTTAAAGTTTGTATAAAGGTTAAGGTAGTCATTTAAGCTTTCGCGGGTATAAGCATCTTCGCTGCCGGCATTGTTTTTTTCATAAACATAGCGGAATTCAGAAGAGGAAACAGGCTGGGAGCCAAGTGTAACTATAACGGGTTCTTTGGAATCATTCTTCTTGGTTGTAGTACATCCGGCCATAAGCAAGGCGGCTACTGCAACAAGTAAGTGGTTGCTGCGCATAAGTAGATTAAAAACAAACTCTTGATTTATCTGAAAGATCAGATGATGCAATTTTAGTTATTTTTTCTGACAATGAGCCAAAAAGTATACCTATAATACTATTGCACCCGATTTTGTTCCGGATAACGGCATATGTGCGGTAAAAGTGTGTGCGGGAGGGACTTATTTGATTTTTTTGTAAAGAAGGCAGGTATTTTTGCTGTTGCCACTTTTAAATTCTACTTTATCCATGATGCGGTTTACAAGGGCTATGCCAACGCCTCCTTTCTTGCCAATGCGGATATGCTCTTCTATATTGGGTTCTTTGTACTTCGCCTGCTGAAATGCCACGCCATTATCTATTATTTCGAACTTAAGCGTGTCTTTCTGCTTATGAATAGCAAGGGTGATTTGTTTGGAGGGATCTTCCTGATTGGCATGGATGATAAGGTTAGCACATATTTCATCCACAGCTAATACGATCTGGTTCATCAGAATATCTGACAGATCAAGTCTGTTCAGATATTCCGTGACAAAATCCCGTATAGGCTTTAAATTTTTTTTAGAACAGCTTACCTGAATAGAATTATTCATCTGCAATGGTCATAGCTTCGTCGTAACTTGACACGATGGTCATTAACAGGTCGAGGCCTAGTATTTCAAACACATTACGCACCTTATCCTGCATGTTAAAGAAGATAAGTTTAATCTGAGCATCTTCGAAGCGCTGCAGGTGAGAAATAAATACACCAAGACCTGCAGAGGAAATGTAATTCAGGTTTTTACAATTAACCAGAATCTTGCTGTATTTCATTATTTCCGGATCAGAAAGCTCCTCGTCCAGCATCACTGAAGAGCTGGCATCCAGCTCACCATCTAGAGTGATGATAATGGTAGAATCCTTGATTTCACGTGTAATTTTCATTGGCATACTTTACGGCTCAGTTATTCATTTAGTTCTGTAGGCTTGAACTTTATCACAAGCAACGTTTGATCGTCATATAAGTTGTCTGGCCCTGTAAACTCTGTTAAATCATTTATAATGGCAAATTTTATATCATCAGCTTCCAGATGATATGTTTGCTTCAGCATGTACAAAAGCCGGTCTTCTCCATATTCTTCGTTTTCTATACTTCGCGCTTCTACAATTCCATCTGTGTAAATAACCATTACATCACCCGGGTTGTAGTCATAATACATTTCTTTGATGTGTTTACTATAGTTCTGGTCGCGGATAATGCCAAGCCCCAGGCCTTCGGTCTGGAAGTAAAAGACTTCATCCATCATGGCGTTGTAGTACAGTGTGTGGCAATGTCCTGCACGTGCAAACTTAAAGCCTTTCATGCTATAATCAATGATATATAGCGAAGAAGTAATAAAAGAAGTTTTCTCAAGGCATCGGCTAAGGGCACTGTTTGCCTGCCGCATAAACTCACTAGGGGCCATGTCCTGCTGCATCAGACCATGAAAAATACCTTTCATCTGAGCCATATGGAAAGCTGCAGAAATACCTTTTCCTGAAACGTCTCCTATTATAATGGCAATCCGTGATTCGCTTAACTGAAGAAAGTCGTAAAAGTCTCCTCCAACTTCCTTTGCTGCCACAGCGTGTGAGCTTATTTCAAACCAGCTATCAGCGGGGAATTTCTTTGGTATCAGGCTTTCCTGTACCTGCGTTGCAATTTTAAGCTCTTCTTTATAACGCTCCGTTTGTAAAGACTCTGATATAAGGCGGAGATTTTCTATAGTAAGTATGGTCTGACTTGTGAAAGTACGTAACACGTTTACAGTTTCACGGTCAAAGCCCTGCTCTATGTCTTTCATTAAATACAGCACACCGAATAAGTGCTGTTTCGACTTTATGGGGAGTATGATCAGTGACTTCCAGGGAAGCGCAAGGTCTCTGAAACCAGCGTTGCGATCTAGGTTATTGTTAATATAGTCAATGTACTTAATGTCGTAGGCCAGCAGCAGGTACCGGATGCGCTCAATATTGTCTTCCGTAATGTTGAGCATATGAGTAACCTGCGGTTCACCGTTACGCACTAATTCAAACCACCCGGCATTGGCATCGGAGGCTTTAATGGTGCTCTGGAACAGCATATCGTACACTTGCGGCTCGCTTTGCCCTTGTTGTATAGACTGGCTTAACCGTTGAAAGTTTATCAGGTCCTCGCTCTTCTGCTCAAAAACACTGGAAGTAGGCAGACTGAACAGCGAAACGAGAAAAGCCGCCAGCGTATACATGCCCACAAACAGCATGGCTAACAGCAGAAATCCTATATTAGTATAGTCAATTACGAGTAACTCTTTTTCTGGTGTATGATAAAAGAAGTGGAAAAAGATATAACAGCTTAACAAAATAGCGCCTAGCAGTACCAGAGAGCGGCTTTTGTTATTGAAAGAAAGATAAGCCACCCACTTCAGGTTTGTACACAGGAAAAGGATGTAGAAAACCAGCAGCGCTAACAGGGGCAGAAATATGTAGCTGGTATAGTTAAAGTTAAACACTGTTATCAGTAGTGTTCCACCTATCAGTAGTTCAAACCAGTTCCAGGCTATCTGCAAAAACTTGTTTTTATGGTAAAGCAGTAGTTGCCGCCAGACATAAAACGCCTTTGCCAGAAACATGACAAGCAGGCCAAACACAACATGGTACACGATATGCAGGAGCAGCGGAGATTGTATGTTGGCATAGCTGGTTATAAGGTTATACCCTATATACAAGGCAAGGCTAAGGTAAGCGGCAACCCCTGCTTTAGAAAACAGGTTCCAGAGGTGCCCAATAAAGTCAATGCCTCTAAGACTGTCGGCGTTAACGCGATGGTAGAGAAAAGTTGAGACTATAAAAACAACTATAAACAGGTTGTTGATATAGGGTAATGCAAATTTTACTGCACCTGGTTGCCTGGCACTCTCTGCCGCTAATAGTATGTTAGCCAACAGCAAAGCCCAGCTAATGGTAGCGATGGTAACTAGTAAAGATTTTGCATTAGTCTTGTATAGCATAGAACGGAAAACCGTATTTAGTATTTGCTGTGACAAAATATGGCTTTTCTGAGACTTAATTTGAGTGAAAGGTAAGGAATTTTTTTTCTCTTTAGCCAAAGCGTCTGGGTGTGTTTGCAAAAACACCTAGCATAACGTAAAAATACAGGAGTTGGTTAGCCTGTTAAAGGCACCAACTCCTGTTCAGAAATAATCTAAATAAATTAGCGGCTATAGTTAGGAGCCTCACGCATAATCTGCACATCGTGCGGATGACTTTCGCGTAAACCGGCACCGCTTATCTTAACCATTTTGGCCTTTTGAAGGTCCTCTATGGTTGGCGTTCCGCAATAGCCCATACCTGCTTTTATACCACCTGCCATCTGGTAGATAACTTCAGCAACCAGGCCTTTGTACGGCACTTGACCCACTATGCCCTCTGGTACAAGCTTTTTGACATCGGTCTCACTGCTCTGGAAGTAACGGTCTTTGGAACCTTCTTCCATGGCTTCTACAGAACCCATGCCCCGGTAAGTTTTATATTTACGTCCTTCGTAAATGATAACTTCACCTGGAGCCTCCTCTGTACCAGCCAGCAACGAACCAATCATAACAGTGCTGGCACCACCAGCCAATGCTTTTACAACATCTCCAGAGAATTTAATACCACCATCGGCAATTACTGGTACACCTGTGCCAGCCAAGCCTTTGGCAGCCTCCATTACAGCAGATAACTGCGGCACGCCTATGCCGGCAATAACACGTGTGGTACAGATGCTCCCCGGGCCAACACCAACTTTTACTGCATCAGCGCCTGCATCTGCCAGCGCTTTGGCTCCATCGGCAGTAGCCACATTGCCTGCAATCAGGTCCAGGTTAGGGAACGCTTCTTTTATCTTGCGCACCGCATCCAATACTCCTTTTGAGTGACCGTGTGCTGTGTCTACGCTTATTACGTCTACGCCTGCTTCTGCCAATGCTTTTACACGATCCAGTACATCAGGCGTTACACCTACGGCAGCTCCTACACGCAAGCGGCCATACTCATCTTTGCAGGCGTTTGGTCTGTCTTTTTTCTTCAGTATGTCTTTGTAAGTAATCAAGCCAACCAGTTTGCCGGCTTCATCTACAACAGGCAGCTTTTCAATTTTATATTGTTGCAGAATATCTTCTGCTTTCGCCAGGTCAGTGCCTTTCGCAGCAGTTATCAGGTTGTCCTTTGTCATGATAGCGGCCACTGGTTGCGTCAGGTCTTTCTCAAAACGGAGGTCTCTGTTTGTTATGATGCCAGTAAGGAGACCGTCATTATTAACAATTGGAATACCACCGATGTTGTTCTCGGTCATGATCTGTACGGCATCGCCCAGTGTCGCCTTTTCGTTTAGCGTGATTGGGTCCATAATCATGCCGCTTTCAGAGCGTTTCACTTTACGTACCTGCTCTGCTTGCTTCTTAACCGACATGTTTTTATGAATGATACCAATACCACCTTCCTGTGCCATTGCAATAGCTAAGTCGGCTTCGGTAACAGTATCCATAGCCGCCGATAAAAGTGGAATATTGATACGGATATTCCGCGTCAACTGAGAAGAAGTGTCAGTGTCTTTAGGAAGTACCTCAGAGTAGGCTGGGAGTAGAAGCACATCGTCATAAGTCAGTGCTTCAAATATAATCTTAGACTGATCGGAGATCATGGCAAATAAATTTAGGGGTTCTTATTTGCCGCGTAAAACTACGAAAACTTATTTAAATAATTCTGATATAATTACAAATAAAATTTTCAAGATCAGTAAAAATCTTTTTATGATGAATGCTGAAGGAAAGAAACAGTATTCTGCTACAATCAATACCTTATCATTTCCGGATCTATTTCCATAGCCCAGGCATGAATGCCACCCTTCAGGTTTAGCAGGTTATCATAGCCAAGGCGTTCTGTCAGGTAATGAATAGCCTGGGCGCTACGAAACCCATGATGGCAGATGACAACAACCGGTATGTCTCTACGAATACGACTTGCCTGCTTGGAGAGCTCACCTAACGGAATAAGCTCTCCACCCAGGTTGCAGATCTCAAACTCCTCTGGTTCACGCACATCCACTAACTGTACCTTATTGCTCCTGGCTAATCTCTCTTTTAACTCCTTAGCGGTAATTTCATCCATCATCTTTTTGTACTTTTATCTGCCAAAAATAAGCTAAAGTTGTTACACCTTTTGGCGTTTAAGTTGCAATTCACAAACTTAGTAACGATTTTCTTTTAACAAGCAGATATTCCTCTGCGAATTTTATGATGGACATTTTAAATAATATTTCAGAAAGCCTGAAAGTCATAAGCGCTTATGAAGCTGTTGGCTGGATAACAGGCATAGCATGTGTATGGTTGGCCGCTAAACAAAACGTGTGGACGTGGCCGCTTGGCATTGTAAGCACAGGCCTTTATGTGGTGGTGTTTTACAGCGTAAGACTTTATGCCGACATGGGGTTGAATGCTTTTTATTTTATAACAAGCATTTACGGGTGGTATATATGGCTTTACGGCGGTAAAAATCATACTGGGCGCAAAGTTGGCCGGGTTAGGAAGAAAGAGATGCTGCTGCTAAGTGTTACAGGGCTCATTTTTACACTAGGGTTAGGCTACTTTCTGGAGAACTATACCGATGCAGATCTTTCTTATACAGACTCAGCAACTACAGCTGTAAGCTTGGTCGGCTACTGGATGATGGCAAAAAAACAGATTGAGAATTGGGTGGTCTGGCTGGTAGTAGATGTTGTTTATGTAGGAGTGTATGCTTATAAAGGTCTTTATCTGACTAGCTTCTTGTACTTTATTTATTTGATATTGTGTATAAAGGCCTATGCCGATTGGAAGGAAGAACTGGATGAGCAGCAAAAGGAAGAGTTAGCGTTTAAACTTTAGTTATTGTACTGTTTTTAGCATCCCAGTAGATGCTGACAACGTACATATTAAAACTAATTCGATATCGCGGACCTGCAGAGGGCGCACCATGTTTAACTTAACAGTGCAGCACCATGAAACAAAGGAAGTTAGAGTTACCAGCTGAGTTGAAGTATGAGAATCGTTTAAAGTGGGGATATGAGTCACCAGATGAGGAGCCTAAATATGTTTTATTAAGGCAGTATGGCGACAGAAAGCCAAAAGAGGTGGAGGTGTATAATTTTTATGGTTATAGTTTTTCCGAAAACTAATGCTTTATACAATTTAAATTACTTTTACTATTATAGCAGCAGTTACCCGGTACTTATGGAGTAACTGTAGTTTGAGGTGTTGCAATGGAACCATGTTCGCTTTGTAACACCTCAAATTTTTTAAGCTTGCTTTCAAGCTGCTTCATATAACATGAACTGCCATAGGTACAGTCTCTTTGAAGCTAATAAAAACTAGGAATAATTTTAGCTTACTTTGCGCATGCTTAAAATTGCCATTACAGGCCCTGAATCAACGGGCAAATCTACTATATCTGAAAAGCTGGCGCAGCATTATAATACAGTGTGGGTTCCGGAATATGCCCGCAGCTATGTTGGTAACCTGAACAGGCCTTACAACATAGAAGATGTAGAGGCTATCGCCAAAGGACAGTTGGAACTGGAACAAAAGCTATTGTCTGATGCTAACAAGCTTATTTTTGCCGATACCGACCTGGTTGTAATAAAGATTTGGTGTGAACATGCTTATGGCTACTGTCCCGACTGGATTCTTGAAAAGTTACGGCAACAAAACTACAACCTTTACCTGCTGATGGGCGTTGATTTGCCTTGGGAACCGGATCCGCAGCGAGAGCACCCGCATCTGCGACAGTTCTTTTATGACTGGTATAAACGGGAACTGATAACCTTAGGAGTGCCTTTTGTAGAGATCTCTGGTCAGCATGAAGCAAGATTACAGCAAGCGTTGCAGCATGTGGGTACCCTCATCCATAAAAATAACCAACTATAGCAGTATTATGTTATATTTTATCGAAAACGAAAACTACAGAGTAGGAGTCGAGAGCCTGGGTGCCGAGCTACACAATTTTATAAAAGTTGATGAACAGATAGACCTTATATGGTCTGGTAACCCGGAAGTATGGTCGGGCCACGCGCCTAACCTGTTCCCTATTGTAGGAGAGCTCCCAAACCAGGAGTATACCTACGAAGGCAAAACTTATAACATGAACCGACATGGCTTTGCCCGTAGAAAAGAATTTAAGCTGGTAGAGGAGGAGATTGATAAACTGGTGTTTGAGTTGGAAGCAGATGAGGAAACGCGGCAGCAATATCCGTTTGAGTTCAGGTTTTTAGTAGCTTATAAGCTAACAGGGGGTAAGCTAAATATTACCTACTTAGTGAGCAACGAAGATGAAAAAACAATGTATTTTTCTGTTGGAGGTCACCCAGGCTTCAATGTGCCTTTGCATCCGTATGAAAAGTACACCGACTACTACATAGGTTTTGAGGAAGAAGAGACTCAAAGCCGCCATCTGGTGGATGAAAATGGCTTGCTGAATGGCGATACAGAGCGGGTACTGGACCAGACTAACATGCTGCCATTAGAACATAGCTATTTCTATAAGGATGCAATAATCTTCAAGCGTCTGCAGTCTAAGAAAGTTATGCTGGGCAGCCGCACTAATCCGCTTCGCGTGGAAGTAGCATTCGATGGATTTCCTTACCTGGGTATTTGGTCTAAAACACCAGCGGCTCCGTATGTTTGCATTGAACCATGGTGTGGCGTAGCCAGTAGTATAGGCGACAGCGGTGAACTAAAAGAGAAGGAGGGCATCAATGAACTGGCTCCTAAGCAAACTTTTGAGCGTACTTTTAGCATTGCCATTCTGCAGGTAGTATAATCAGAGAGTAAGATCACTGTAAAAAAGCATTAGCCCCAGCTGTTAAGAGAACAGTTGGGGCTAATGCTTTTTCCGTTTGTTAAACATTCATTGTAAAGATGGTTCCGGAAACTTCGGGACTTTAATCTTTCTCAAATCATATTCCGGTTCAAAATCATTAATCGGTAATGATACACCGGGTGGGAGGTCCAAATCTGGTAAATCGTTTCCTAATGGCTCTCCTCCGTCATCGTCACTGTCTGTGGATGGAGGTCTTTTATATTGTTTACGTGGAGTAAAAGCGTAATATGCCAATATAGTAAGTAGCGCCATTGTGTAAAGTATGCTGATCATCATCACGTCGTCTTCTTCTTTTTACTACAAAATTTTCATCGTGTCAGCATGTTTCAGCTATAAAGCCTTATAACAGAGGTATATGAAAATGCTGCCTTTTAAGAATATCAACGTACTTTTTTGAGTAATGGTTATTGCCTTTGCTCAAAAAATACATACTTCTTAGTCATCTAAAAGTTCATGTTGGTTTAAGCATATTTTACTGCCTGTTGGTTTAACGGAAAAAGGGCTTTACCTTTGTTACAGTTTAGGGGTGCCTTATAACAACGGGCTGAGATTATACCCATTGAACCTGATCCGGGTAATGCCGGCGAAGGGATAACAAAGGAAACAAAAAGTAACAGGACGCTACCCCCTGGCATGCCTGTAGGTTTCATTAAAATATTCTATTGCATATTTCTACCATGAAGAATTTCTTAGTTGCGATGGCAGTCATGCTGTTGCCGTTGCCGTTGCTTGCTCAGTTTAAGCTGAGCGGGCGTGTAACAGATGCCGCCAAAGGTGAAGTGCTGTCAGGAGCCAATGTAGTTTTGGAGAATCAGGGTACTGGAGTGGCTACCGGATCTAATGGCTACTACGAGTTTCTAAGTTTATCGCCAGGCAACTACACTCTACGAGTAAGCTATCTGGGGTATGCGCAAGAGCAGCGACAAATTGTTATTTCCGCAGACACTCGTCAGGATTTTGTGCTGGGGCAGAATAGCCTGCATGCAGGCGAAGTAGTGGTGTCGGCTACACGTGCCAACGAGAAAACGGGCACTACTTTTACCAATGTAAGCCGCGAGCAGATAGAAGATCGTAATTTTGGGCAGGATTTACCTTACCTGCTGGAGCAAAGCCCTTCGGTAGTCGTAAACTCTGATGCAGGAGCAGGTGTTGGCTATACAGGTATCCGTATACGTGGCTCTGACATCACACGCATCAATGTAACGGTAAATGGTATTCCGGTAAATGATGCCGAAAGCCATGGAGTGTTTTTTGTGAACATGCCTGATTTTGCTTCTTCGGTGCAGGATATACAGGTGCAGCGTGGTGTAGGAACTTCTACCAACGGAGCCGGAGCTTTTGGGGCCAGTATAAATATTCAAACGCAGGAAGTGCGAAGGGAAGCCTACGCTGAAACAGATAATACGTACGGTTCTTTCAATACCTGGCGAAACAACGTACGCTTCGGAACAGGCCTTATCAATGGGAAGTTCGCATTTGATGGCCGTCTTTCCCGCATTGTGTCAGATGGCTATGTAGACCGTGGCTCCTCAAACCTGAAGTCTTTCTATTTCTCGGGTGGTTACTACGGTGACAAAACTTCTGTAAAGTTCGTTACCTTTTCAGGCCAGGAGAAAACGTACCAGGCATGGTATGGCACACCAGAAGCTTTAGTGTATGGGAATGCCTATGATCTGCAGGCCTATATTGACCGCAACTACATTACCGGGACCGATTTGGAAAACCTGTTAAGTTCAGGCCGCCGCTACAACTATTACACCTACGACAACGAGACAGATAATTACCAGCAAGACCACTACCAATTACACCTGTCGCACGACTTTTCTTCTGTGCTAAGCTTTTCAGGTGCCCTGCATTACACCTATGGAAGAGGCTATTATGAGCAGTTCCGTGCCGATGACGACTTAGCAGATTACGGACTGGCTGATGTTGTGATTGGAGACGAGGCTATAACAAGTACCGACCTAGTTCGCCGCCGCTGGCTCGATAATGATTTCTATGGAGCTACTTATGCCTTGCAGTATAACCCGAGTAACCGCTTGAATGCTACCTTAGGTGGTGCCTGGAACAAATATGATGGCAGCCACTACGGAGAAATTATATGGGCACGTTTTGCTTCAAATTCAAACATCCGTGACAGGTACTACGATAACGATGCTCAGAAGACTGACTTCAATATTTTTGCTAAGTTAAACTATAGTCTTACAGATAAGCTGAATGTATTTGGAGATTTACAGCTGCGCACCGTTGGCTATTCTTTCTTAGGTTTTGATAATGACCTTGATAACATTACGCAGGATGTAAACTATACTTTCTGGAACCCGAAAGCCGGTGTTACTTATAACCTGCAGCCGGAGCACCAGTTATATGCATCTTACGGTACTGGTAACAGAGAGCCGGTACGCGATGACTTTACAGAATCTACTCCAAGTAGCCGGCCAGAACATGAAACACTGCGTAATTTAGAGGCTGGTTACCGGAGCACAATTGGTCTAGGGGATGTAGGCAATAAGCGCCTGGCAGCGGAGCTAGCGTTAAACTACTTTTACATGGATTACAAGAATCAACTGGTGCTGACAGGGCAGATTAATGATGTAGGTGGCTATACCAGAACGAACATAGACAATAGCGACAGGCAAGGAGTGGAGCTGGCCGGAGGCCTTAGTTTAGGCACCTTTGCTTCTCTTACTACTAACATCGCCTATACTCAGAATAAGATTGATGGTTTTAATGAGTTTGTGGATGACTATGATACAGGTGATCAGGTTTTGAATTTTTACAATGAGTCTACCATTGCTTTCTCACCTGATTGGGTTACAACCAGCAAACTGGAAGCAGAAGTGCTGAAAGGCCTACGTGCTGCTTTTATATTTAAAACTGTAAGCAAGCAATACCTTGATAACACCGAAAACGAGAGCCGCATTATTCCTGCTTACCAGGTAGGAGACCTGCGTTTCCGCTACAGCGTTGGGTTTAAAAATGTTCTGAAAGAGCTGGAGTTGGGGTTGTTGATAAATAACGTGTTTAATGAAAAGTATGCTGCCAACGGTTACACTTTCAGCTACATTGCCGGTGGAAGCCAGACTACGGAAAATTTTTACTATCCACAGGCTACACGTAACTTCCTGCTGTCGTTAGGGCTGAAGTTTTAAGTTGTTCATCTAAACTACTACTAAAGAAGAGCCTTGCCAACTACTGGTAAGGCTTTTTTTATGAAATGTAGTCGAAAGTGCTAACTTGCTACATGTTGATAACTAGGGAATGTTTCGTTAACGAGTACCAAAAATGAACATCAACAAAGGAAAACAAAATATATAAGAATGGCCTACGAATCTGCAGGAGCACCTGATTATTATAATGTTGATGATCTGCTAACAGATGAGCACAAGCTTATCCGCCAGACCATGCGCAACTTTGTGAAGCGCGAAATATCGCCATATATTGAGCAGTGGGCACAGGATGTGCACTTTCCTTCCGAAATTGTTAAAAAGTTCGGTGACATAGGAGCTTTTGGGCCAACCATTCCAACTGAATATGGCGGTGGCGGCCTTGACTACATCAGCTATGGTTTAATTATGCAGGAGATAGAGCGAGGCGATTCCGGTATGCGCTCAACTGCATCTGTGCAGGGGTCGCTGGTTATGTATCCTATTCATCAGTATGGCTCCGAAGAGCAGCGCAGAAAATACCTGCCTAAACTGGCAAGTGGAGAGTGGCTGGGCTGCTTTGGCCTGACTGAGCCTGACCATGGCTCTAACCCCGGAGGCATGGTTACTAATTTTAAAGACATGGGCGACCATTACCTGCTTAACGGTTCTAAAATGTGGATATCAAATTCACCGGAATGCCAGGTGGCGGTAGTGTGGGCAAAGAATGAAGAGGGGCGCATAAAAGGCCTGATTGTAGAACGTGGTACGGAAGGTTTCTCAACACCGGAGATACACAATAAATGGAGTCTCCGCGCCAGTTGCACCGGTGAATTGGTGTTTGATAACGTGAAAGTGCCAAAAGAAAATCTGTTACCTTATGCAGATGGTTTAAAGGGGCCGCTTAGCTGCCTTGATTCAGCCAGGTACGGCATTGCCTGGGGAGCTATTGGCGTGGCTGTAGATTGCTACGAATCAGCCAGGAAGTACGCCTTACAGCGCCACCAGTTCGGCAAGTCCATTGCAAGTTTCCAGCTTGTACAAAAGAAACTGGCAGAAATGCTGACAGAGATAACAAAAGCACAGCTCCTTGCCTGGCGCTTAGGTACCTTAAAAAATGAAGGTAAAGCCTCTACACAGCAAATCTCCATGGCAAAACGCAACAATGTAGACATGGCCTTACATGTAGCCAGGGAGGCAAGGCAGATACATGGTGGCATGGGCATTACAGGTGAGTACCCGATTATGCGCCACATGATGAACCTGGAATCTGTTATCACTTATGAAGGTACGCATGATATTCACCTGTTAATTACTGGTAATGATATTACGGGTATCCAGGCTTTTAAATAATAGCTAGGCGGCCTTAGTTTGGTGTTGTGGATGTAGTGAGTTATCTGAATACAGAGCTATTATAGAAGCTAAGTCAGGTCCCAAAAAGGCTTTGCTAAGCAGTGGGATAACAGTACACAAATAATAAAGCCTCACTTTTAAAGTGAGGCTTCTTTGCTGTAGGGGGAGGAGTCGAACCTCCACGGAGTAGTTAGGCAAATGTCTTTGTACTAGTAATTAGGTAAAGTAGCTGCTTTATCCCATAACCTCCACCCCCGAGATAGGAGGGCTTGTCTGCCAGTTTCAACACCCTACATTGTTTGTCGTTACTGATGATACAAACGTACAAAGTTTTATTTTTGTTTGCAAATATTTTAATAAAATTAATTATGGGTTAGTTATTTTATTAAAATATAGGTGTATGTTTAATTAAATTATAATATATAGTAATAAGCTTCTAGTATGATGTGTACTGGCTATGATTTTACATAGTCATAGCTAAATTAGAATTACTTAGGGGAAATATGATTTGCTAATAAGTTTAGATTTTAGAGCCTTATTATAAAATAATTAGCAAAATTAAGTAATTTCGTCTACGGATTTGGAGCGATTTAAGCACATAAACTGTTACCTTTAAGAGCAACAAAAACTGAAGTTAAAGTTTAGAAATACAACATGAGAGAAGACTATCTCACTGGCGAGAATGAACGCATGACGCCAGCCGACCGCGATATAGATAAGGCTCTCCGTCCACTCAGCTTTCATGACTTTGCTGGTCAGGATAAGGTGGTGGAGAACCTGAAAGTGTTTGTGCAGGCGGCGAAGCGTAGGGGGGAAGCGTTGGACCATGTGCTACTACATGGCCCTCCTGGTCTTGGTAAAACTACCTTATCACATATTATTGCTTCAGAGCTGGATGCCAATATTAAAATGACATCTGGGCCTGTGCTGGACAAGCCCAGTGACCTGGCAGGTTTACTTACTAACCTGGATGCAAATGATGTCTTGTTCATTGATGAGATTCACAGGCTTAACCCCATTGTAGAAGAATATCTGTACTCGGCAATGGAAGACTATAAGATCGACATCATGCTCGATTCTGGTCCGAATGCCCGTTCTGTGCAGATTAGCCTGAACCCATTTACACTGATTGGAGCCACGACACGCTCAGGGCTCTTAACAGCACCTTTACGTGCGCGTTTCAGTATTAACTCCCGTTTGGAGTACTATGATGCAGCCCTGCTAACGTCTATTGTAAAACGCTCGTCAGCTTTATTAGGAGCGCCCATACATGAGGATGCTGCTTTTGAGATAGCCCGTCGTAGCCGCGGTACGCCCCGCATTGCGAATAACCTGTTGCGCCGTACCCGCGACTTTGCTCAGGTAAAAGGCGACGGCACAATAACGGTAGACATAGCTAAGTTTGCCCTGAATGCTCTCGACGTTGACCATAACGGACTGGATGATATGGACAACCGCATTCTGCTTACTATTATTGATAAATATAAAGGTGGTCCTGTTGGTATTTCTACTATAGCGACTGCCTGTGGCGAAGAAGCCGAAACCATTGAAGAAGTATATGAGCCATTTCTGATACAGGAGGGCTATATTAAGCGTACAGCACGAGGCCGTGAAGCAACAGAGTTAGCTTACCGCCATTTAGGCAAAATACCTCCGCAACAAGTAGTTGCCGGAGGGCTGTTTAATCAATCTTGAAGTAATTAATTGTTTGGATAAACAAAAAAGCAGGTTCAAAGCCTGCTTTTTTGTTACCGGTTAGAGCAGACCTCAAGCTTTAAGATAACTTAAAACGGATTTATTTTAGCTTAACTTTGTTTACCCGGAGGAAGAGAACTTTTTATGAGGGCAGACATATTTTGAATAAAGAGAGATACACACATCTGATTAAGCAGAAGGCACAGGAGTTAGGCTTCATGTACTGTGGCATTTCTAAAGCAGAGTTTTTGGAAGAGGAGGCTCCAAGGCTGGAGCGCTGGCTGAACCAGAATATGCACGGACAGATGCGTTACATGGAGAACCATTTTGACAAGCGCCTGGACCCACGCCTATTGGTGGAAGGAGCTAAATCAGTAGTGTCTTTAATGCTGAACTATTTTCCTGAGGAAACGCAGCCAGAGGAGGATACCTACAAGATATCGAAGTATGCGTACGGTACAGACTACCATTTTGTAATAAAAGATAAGCTGAAAGAGCTGCTTAGTTATATTAATGAAGAAATAGGAGAGGTAGGTGGTCGTTGCTTTGTAGACTCGGCTCCTGTGCTGGACAAAGCCTGGGGCCGGAAAAGCGGGCTTGGCTGGGTAGGCAAGAACAGCAACCTTATTACACCACAGGTAGGAAGCTTCTATTTTCTGGCCGAGCTGATAATTGACCTGGAACTGGAATATGATGGACCTATAAAGGATTATTGCGGGTCGTGTACCCGTTGTTTAGATGCCTGCCCAACAAATGCCATTGTAGAGCCCTATGTAGTAGACGGAAGCAAATGCATCTCTTACTTTACAATTGAGCTAAAGGACCAGCTACCGCAGGAAATGAATGGAAAGTTTGGTAACTGGATATTTGGCTGTGATGTATGCCAGGATGTCTGTCCCTGGAACCGGTTTAGCAAGCCACATAACGAACCTGCCTTTGCGCAGCACCCGCACTTAAAGGACATGAAAGCCTCAGATTGGCAGGAGCTGACGCAGGAAGTTTTTTCGCAACTGTTTAAGAAGTCTGCAGTGAAGCGTACAGGCTATAAAGGTTTGTTGCGTAATATTCACTTCGTTCAGGAGAATGCTGATGAAGAGTAATTTATGCTGTTGTTTTAGAAAAGACTTTGTTCAGTATAACCAGGTACACTCCTGAAAAAGTATCGTAGCACCATTGCTTTAGCTGCTGCAATTCTTCTTTTACTAATACTTTTAAAGCTTTCCTCAACTCTTTTTCAAATAGCATTCTATCAAAGCTTACTTTCAATAAAATGGTTTTTACGTATTCTAGCATGATCTTCTAAAAAGAAAAACTGTTATGTTATCTGATACGTGCAAGCCTGAAAAAGTTAGCGTCATCATGAATAGTTCATATCACCAAGCCTCACGTATTTTGTAGCTTCGTTATATGATACAAAGATATAAAACAAACATTAGTTAGCAAATATAATTTTGTGTTTTAGAGCTTTGATAAGTATTGTAGCAGTGTTCTACTTTGATTTTCAAATTAATAGTTTGAAGTTAGCAGGAAGAACATTAAGTTATATAATCTGCTTTCCAACTAACTGCAGATGCTGAACTCTTTTCTTACTAGCTGTCTTAGTTCTTTAAGGAGAGAAAAGCTCAGCATTATCACTAATAAGCTTCTTGTTTCGACACTACAGGTTGCCCTTAAAGTGCAGCGCATAATATTTCCCAATTTTATCTTAACCGCTTTTGAACACAACGTACCATGACCTGATGGCAAGTAGGCTCTTTTTATTGCAAAAAGGTAAAAAGGCTTGTAACACAAAAGGAGAATTGTAGAGGTAGAATGGCAGGTGCTAATAGGAGCCTAAACTAAAAAAGGACAATGAAAGAAGCCTCTCTTAAGTAGTTCCTTATTTCTACAAATGAGAGGCTTTTATCGGAATACTTAAATTTCTACAGTCCAAACATTCTTGGTAGCCAAAGGCTTAGTTCAGGTATATAGGTTACTAAAAGTAAGGCGACAACCATAGCTAAAAACATGGGCATCAAGGGTTTTATCACCTTGCTTATACTTATATCAGCTACGCCGCAGCCTACGAACAACACAGAGCCTACAGGAGGAGTGCAAAGACCGATGCATAGGTTCAGCACCATCATAATACCGAAGTGAGTAGGATTAACACCTAAAGTGGTTACCACTGGTAAAAAAATCGGGGTAAAAATCAGTACAGCCGGGGTCATGTCCATAAAAATGCCCACGAAAAGCAGGATTAAGTTAATGATGATAAGCACAACAATCTTATTGCTGCTAACAGACAACAGGGCCTCGCTCACCCCCTGAGGAATGTTTGCAAAAGACATTACCCACGACATGCCCATAGATGTACCAATCAGAAGCATGACAATAGCCGTGGTGATAACTGTTTGGATGAGAATGTCGGGGAGATCGGTTACTTTAACCTCACGATAAATAAGCAGGGAGAGTACCAGTGTGTATAGTACAGCAATTGCTGAGGCTTCTGTGGCTGTAAATATACCTGCTATAATTCCTCCTATTACCACAATCAATAGCAACAGGCTTGGGATAGCGTCCAGAAACTTCTTTAGGACCACTTTTAGTGGTGTTCTGTCGCCTACAGGGTACTTGTTCTTATAAGCAATAACACCAGCAACAATCATTAAGGTAAGGCCAACCAGCAGCCCCGGTACATAACCTGCCACAAACAATGCCGCAATAGAAACGCCTCCACTTGCCAGAGAATACACAATCAGGATATTACTCGGCGGTATAATCATGCCTGTGGTTGCTGAGGTAATGTTTACGGCTGCGCTAAATGGCCTGGAATAACCCTCTTTTACCATACGGGGATTCATAATGCCTCCTATGGCAGACGCTGCAGCTACAGCAGAGCCAGAAATAGCTCCGAAAAGCATACAAGCTAGTATGTTTACATAAGCTAAGCCTCCCGGCAAGGTGCCAACCAATCCTTTGGCAAAATCGATGAGGCGAGTGGCTATCCCGCCCCTGTTCATGAGCTGCCCGGCCAGAATAAAGAAAGGAATTGCCAGCAAAGAGAAGCTATCCAGGCCGGTAGCCATTCGTTGGGCAAGTGTGGTAAAAGCTGCCTCAGGTGCTATGCTTACAAGCATGGTCAGGAGTGCAGATATTCCAATGGAAAAGGCAATGGGTACACCCAAAACCAGTAAAACAATAAAACTGATAACTAGTACTATTACTTCTGTAAATTCCATTTGCGCTAATTTTTACATAGAAGCCTTTTGGCCTTTTTAGGTTGAGTAAAAGATCATATTCCTGTGTAAGAAATTTGCTTAAGCAAGCTCCTTACCTATTTCCTCCGGCTCTTCCTGTTTCTCCGACAGGTTTACAATACTATAGTAAATAATGATTAACCCGCTTAGGGGCAATACGGAGTACACATAACCTAGTGGAACGTTTAGAGATGCTGAGGTTTGTTCCAAAGTAAGCGTGATATAAACCAGCTTTATTCCGCCCCATACCATCACAAAAAAGGCAAAGAGAGCTACAATAAGGTGGATGAAGATATTGAGGTTCCTTTCCTTTTTGCCATGAAGCTTTGAGGGGAGAATATCTATCGCTAAGTGCATTTTTTTACCTGTTACATAGCTGGCTCCTAACAGGCCTACCCATATGAGAAGGTACCTTGCCAGCTCATCGGTAAAGGAACTTGGAGAGCCCATCAGGTAACGGGAAGCAACCTGCCAGAGCACATTTATGACCATAAATGCCATCAGCACAACCAGTACTATATATAAGACCGCATCAAATTTTTTTCTAAACTTCATAAGGACAGACTATTATTGGTTCAACTGCTTGTTTGGTTTCTGTGTCTCTTCAGCAGCCTGTATTCTCTGGATCAGCGCGTAAACTTCTGGCTCATCTCTGTAGGTTTCGTACATCGGCTCCACTAAATCGGCAAAAGGCTCTTTCGGAGGATGAATAATCTCTACTCCTGCCTTCTTCACAGCTGCCAGCGCCTCTTCTTCTGCTTCGTGCCAAAGCTTCCGCTGCACCACCTCCGACTCCTCTACCGCCTCCTGTAGCCATTGCTGCTCCTGTGGCGAAAGGCTGTTCCAGACGTTCGAACTGATCATCAGAATATCCGGTACCATGGTGTGTTCGTTCAGGGAAAAATATTTTGCTACTTCATAGTGCCGCGAGAGGTAAAAGCTTGGCGAATTGTTCTCTGCTCCGTCAACCACCCCCTGTTGCAGAGCAGTGTACAATTCTCCCCAGGATATAGGAGTGGCGGATCCTCCGAAGCTGTTTACCATGTTAATGGCAGTGTTACTGTCCTGTACCCTGATCTTCATGCCACGAAGGTCTGCTGGCTTATTGACAGGTTTTTTGGTGGTATAGAAGCTTCGGCTACCTGCATCATAAAAAGTAAGACCGTGTAGCCAGTATTGTTCTCCTTCTTTTAGCAAGTCATTACCTATGTCCCCTTCTAGAACCTGGTAGTAATGCTCCTTACTCTTAAAGATGTAGGGCAGGCTGAGCACCTTAAAGTTTGGAGAGAAACTTTCCATAACAGCAGCCGATATTTTTGTCATGCCAAGGCTCCCGATCTGCAACAGCTCCAGGCACTCTCTTTCGGTACCAAGTTGTGCGTTAGGGTAAATGCCTATAGTTAGTTTGCCTCCAGATTTTTCTTTCACTTTATCGGCCATAAACAGCATGGCTTTATGTACAGGGTGTGACGTGTCTAATGTGTGAGCCAGCTTAATTTCTTTTGTTTGTTTTTCCTTCTGGCACGAGGTAGTTGCCAGCAGCATAATCAAGCAGATCAGGCTCAGGAGGAGCCGGGCAGGCTTGGTTGTTGCGCAAGGCAGTTGGCTTTTCGGTAATCGTAACATGATACTTTAATTTTTTAGTTTTAATCGCAGAATTCAAAGTCCTGCTTGTTTAGAATGTTATCAGACAACCTATCTGGACTTCTGTTTCTTGGACCTGTTTCAAGCTTTTTTGACTTCTGATTTTTAGAGCTTGCGAAAGTTCGTAAGGCACAAGGGTACATGTTTTGCTTAGTAGGATCAACTAAACTTTAATCAATAAGCTATCAGAATTAACCAGGACTAAAAAAGCCGGGATTTATAGCCAAGTTGAGGCAGATAGTTTTACCTGCTCATCCGGTTATAAATACCAGTTATCTTTTCTATAGTAACGCAATTTTTTTTAATCATTGGTCCAGGTTTTCTTGGTGAAAGTTTTTTCGTGCACCAGTTGACATCATACTTCTACTTGCTTCATTTTAGGTGACAAAAAGTGCATCAGAAGCCAGGCTGCAAGGTAAGCTAAGCCACAAATAGTGAAGATCACATTGTAACCGCCTATAATATTATCTGCGCTTTTGTAAGAATCCAGAATGTTTCCTACCAGCCACGGGAAAAGAAAGCCACCTAAAGAGCCGGCCATGCCACCTATGCCTACTACTGAACTCACTGCTCTTTTAGGAAACATATCAGAGGCTGTTGTAAAAATATTGGCGCTCCAGGCCTGGTGTGCCGCAGCTGCCAGGCTGATAAGGGCAACCGCTACCCAAACGTCTGTGGCATAACGTGCTGCCATAATAGGCGTTACACACAAAGCAAAGATGAACATTGCTGTCTTTCTTGCCTTGAAAATCGGCCAGCCTTTTTTTATAAAATAAGATGATAAATACCCCCCGCCTATACTACCTACAGTTGTAGCTGTATAAACAACAGCCAAGTGCAGACTTGGCTTCGACAAGTCAATGCTAAAGGTGCTGGAGAAGTATGATGGCAACCAGAACAGGAAGAACCACCAGATAGGGTCTGTCAGCATTTTGCCGAATATGAAGGTCCAGGTTTGTCTGATACCGAGCAATTTACCCCAGCTAACGGAGCCTTTTGCCTCCACCACTGCCTGTTCGCTGTCGCTGTGTATGAAGTCATATTCAGCAGCCGTTAAACGCTTATGTCTCGAAGGTACCTCATACAAAAGCCACCAAAAGATAAGCCACACGAAGCCTATCGCGCCGGTAATAATAAAAGCTTCTTCCCAACCGTAAGCACCCAGAATAGCCGGAACCATAACAGGAGCGACCACAGCGCCAATGTTGGCGCCGGAATTAAAGATACCAGTAGCTAAAGCTCTTTCCCGCTTAGGAAACCACTCAGCTACAGCTTTGATAGCCGCTGGAAAATTACCAGCTTCACTCAAGCCTAAAGCGGAGCGTGCTACTCCAAACCCAAACGTACTTTTAGCCACTGCATGAAACATAGCTGAAACACTCCAGATAACTACGGAAATGGTGTAGCCCAGCTTTGTCCCTATTCTGTCAACAAGGCGACCAAAGAACAGCAGGCCTAACGCATAGGAAGCAGAGAAGGCCATCACAATACGGCTATAATCCTGTTCGGTCCAGTTAAACTGCTGTTCCAGAGTGGGCTTAAGCAAACCTATTACCTGTCTGTCGAGGTAATTTATTGTGGTGGCAAAGAAGAGTAAAGCTACTATTACCCAACGGTAATTGCCTATTTTAGGCTGATTAACAGGTTGGTCTACTGATGGTGCTGGCTGGGTTAAAGGCATGGCTTAGCATCTTTTGGTTAAGAATTATTTTTACATGATTTTACTAACTCTAATGCTTTGATTGTTGAATTATACAAATGTTCGTATTTCTTATTAGCAAGTACATCTTTGCTGATGAGTTTACTGCCCATACCTACCGCACAAACTCCTGACTTAAACCAGGTACTAATGTTGTCTTTGTCTATTTCTACTCCGCCGGTTGGTATGAAAAGCTGCCCTGGGAAAAGGTCTTTGATGGATGAGACAAAGGCCGGGCCTATTACATTAGCAGGGAAAATTTTAATCAGCGCTGCACTGGCTTGTTGGGCAACATGAATCTCTGTTGGAGTAAAGCAGCCTGGTATCCAGAGTAAGCCTGCGTCATGTGCTATATTGCCAACCTCAGGTACAACTATAGGACTAACAATATAATCTGCTCCTGCCTTTATAAAAGCCTTTGCTTCTTCTTCCGTTTTAACAGTACCTATGCCTAAATGAAGGTCAGAATACTCTTTGCCTAATTCAGACTTCAGGTAAGTGAAGTTCTCAAGAGCCGCAGCTCCACGATTAGTGTATTCCAGTGTCTTAACACCAGCTTTGTAGAGTGATTTTATTATTTCCAGGCTTACTTCCGGGCTCTCGTAGAAGAACAGGGGCAGGAGGCCCTGGGCCAGAATAGCATTTAAGGCACTTTCTTTACTTTGCATATGATGTTATGGTATCTTTAATTTCTGCTACCGTACTTGTTGTAGCATCACTTTCTATGAACAATTTTTTAAAGGCTGCAGCCGTTGCAAATTCGAGTGTTTCTTTTGGTGAAAGCTGGTTATAAAAGCCGTAGATCAGGCCAGCCATAAAGCAGTCGCCGCTGCCTACCTTATCAAGAATCTTATCGACCAGGTACTCCTGTGAAGTGATCAGTTTACCTTCTATAAAAAGAGTCGTGTAGTAACGGATGCCCTGCTCATAATCAAACCTGAACGTGTTGGCGACCATACTGCAATTTGGAAACATGCTCTTTATCTGTTCAGAAGTCAGTTGGGCATGTTTCAGTAAGCTTTCCTTATCCCGTTCAGCAATCATTTTCTCATCCAGCGTAACGCCCAGCATAGTGTTTGCCGCCCAGATATTCCCCATAATCAGGTCGCAATATTGAGCCAGGGCTGGCATTACCTCAACTGAGTCTTTGCCATATTTCCACAGTTTAGCTCTGTAGTTCAGGTCCAGCGATATTTTAATGTTCCTTTCTGATGCCGCTTTTAAAGCCTCTTCGCAAACATCGGCCACAGCCTGGTTAACGGCCGGGCAAATAGCGCTGAAGTGGAACCAACTTACTCCGTTAAATACAGCATTCCAGTCGATAGTGCCGGGAGTAAGATCTGCGAATGCCGAGCCTGCTCTGTCGTAAATAACGCCTGCGTTCTTCAGGTCCTTTCCTTTTGGAAGATAATACAGACCAACCCTGCTTCCCTGAAAAACGATAGTATCTGTTTGTACCTGCTTCTCCTTGAGGTAAGTAATCAGTTGCTCAGACAGGAAGTTGTCAGGCAGAGCTGTAAAGTAAGCAGAAGGAACATTCCAGAGGGCCAGCGCCGTGGCCACATTGGCCTCTGCACCGCCTACATAAAAGGGTAAATTATTTTCTTTAAGCCACAGCCCATCTGCATCAGGACAAATTCTCAGCAGCAGCTCACCAAATGATAGTACTTTCCCCATGGAAATTATCTAAAAGTTGAAGTAAGACTTGGCGTTATTATAGCTGATGTTCTCTACCATCTGGCCGATCCAGTCCATCTCGCTGGCTGGCAACTCGCCATTTTCTACATCATTGCCAATCAGGTTACACAGAATTCTTCTGAAATAATCGTGTCTTGGATAAGACAGAAAGCTTCTGGAGTCGGTAAGCATGCCAACGAACCGGCTCAGAAGGCCCATATTAGAAAGAGCATTCATCTGTTTTTCCATACCGTCCTTCTGGTCCAAGAACCACCAGCCTGAGCCAAACTGGATTTTACCCGGAGTAGACCCATCATTGAAGTTACCAACCATGGTAGCGAATACTTCGTTTTGGGTAGGGTTCAGGTTGTAAAGAATGGTTTTGGCAAGCTGATTTGTAGTATCTAGGCTGTCCATGAACTTAGACAGCGGCTGTGCTATATCGAAATCACCGATAGAGTCAAAGCCAGTATCAGGACCAAGTTCACGCATCATGCGGCTGTTGTTGTTGCGAAGCGCACCCAGGTGAAACTGCTGTGTCCAGCCTTTCTCGTGGTCCATCAGGGCCAGGTGCATCAGCATAGCTGATTTAAACTTCAATATTTCGGCTTGGCTGAGGTGCTGTTTGTTCAGCGCTTTGTCGAAGATATTCTTGATTTCTTCGTCCGTGTAATCCTCGGCGTAAATGGTTTCTAACCCATGATCGGAGAGTCGCCCTCCCTGTGCATGGAAGAAATCATGGCGTTGCTTCAAGGCATCAAGTAGTTGCTGAAAGTTCCCGATAGAAATACCCGATGCTTGCTCCAGCTTTTGAAGGTAAGCAAGGTATCCATCGTTTTCGATAGCCATGGCTTTGTCTGGCCTGAAAGTCGGAAGCACTCTTGTTTCAAAACCATCAGCCTTTATTTTCTGGTGGTGCTCCAGGCTGTCTATCGGGTCATCAGTGGTACAGATAACATTAACCTTCATTTTACGTAGGATGCTTCTCACGCTGAACTCATCAGTCTGCAGCATTTCGGTACAGGCATCATAAATTTCACGGGCAGTTTCAGGCTTAAGGATTTTTTCTATGCCGAAAGGCCGCTTTAGCTCCATGTGTGTCCAATGGTAGAGCGGGTTGCGCATCGTGTAAGGTACCGTTTCGGCCCACTTCTCAAACTTGGCATAATCGTCTGCATCGCCGGTGCAGTACTTTTCGGCCACTCCGTTGGTACGCATAGCTCTCCATTTGTAGTGGTCGCCTTCCAGCCAAATTTTAGTAAGGTTTTTAAATTTTCTGTCTGATGCTATGTCTTCCGGCGGCAGGTGGCAATGGTAATCAATAATAGGCATGTCTTTCGCATGCTCATGGTAAAGTCTCTGTGCCGTTTTGGTTTGTAGTATAAAGTTCTCGTCTAAAAATGACATGATGTTTCTTTTTATGATTTAAAACTAAAGTCTCAGGAAAAACTATCTTTGACAGCCTGGCATTGTTCAAACCCACCAAAGCTGATGAGGCTCTGAGCCTAGATAAAGAGAGGCTTAATGTGTCGCTCCCACAGGTTTTCTGTTACATGTTTGCCTACTTCTGTTTTATTCTCCTTCAAAGCATCAGTAAAAGCTGCTCCTTTTTTGCCTGCCAGCTTATATGCACAATGTATCAGTTGGCGGAAGTTTGGGTTGTACTTAGGATTGCTCTGGTCGTGGCGGAGGGCTGCAGCAAAGTCTTGCCCGGACCAACTGGCTACCTCGTCAGTAGATGGCAACTGGTCTTGCTTGATAGAAAGAACGGTGGCATAAGGTGCTGTTAGCTCTTCGTATCTATCCAGAGCTTCTGCATAAATGTTTTTAGCCGTTTTAAGCCCTTCCTCACTGTTCTCTGCCAAAGCTGCCAGTTCTTCCAGCCAGGTAGTGCCGGCTGTTTTAATATGAATGCCAACATCATATTTCTGCATCAGCTCCCTTATTGGTTTATAAATAGAGAACTTATCGCTGCCGCTATGTACACTCAGCTTCAGCGTATCCGGCAAGCCAAACTCTTGTATGGCATAACGAATTACCAGAATGTCCTCTTCAAACTCTTTCGAGAATTGCGCTATATCACCTTCGTAGTCTACTCCTTTATAAAACTGACCTGTGAATTTTGGCGCAATCGATTGTACAGGAATCGAATTTTTAGCCAGCATTTTCAGGATAAAATATAGCTCCACAGGGCTCTGTGGCTCATTTACCTCATCCATTGAAACCTCAGTTATAAAACTGTCGGCTCCTTTTTTATCAGCAATATATTCGTAGATGTTTTTGGCCTCCTTGGTAGCTCCTAGAAATTTATTCGCTATCTGCTGTAGCAGGGCTTCATCTACCGAAAAAGGTTCGGCTATGCCTGGTATTGAAAGTTGTCCCAGTTGCTCTTTATTCTCATCGATAAATGTTTTGACTTCTTCCTGAGAAGCAGGCTTACCTATGTATTCGGCTACATCAATAGTAAAGAAATCAGAAACATCAAGAAAGGCATCTACATTGTTTAGGTTTATGTGGTCAGCATCCACTAAATAGTCGTTTTGCCAGTTTAACTCTTTTACAGCTGCGTCAGCCTCTTTTCGGACATCCTGAGGAGAAGTGTTGAGTGTAATGTGCTCCCGGTTAGATTTGTTCCAGGTAGGCGTGATGTTTACCCCTGCTTCTTTTGCATTTAAAAAGGCCTGAAGCTGTGCTTCTCCCTGGTGTGCAAAGCGGTCGCCAATGCCGAATGAATACTTACTGATTTTTTTCATATAATGTATCTATATACAGTTGTGGGCTCAGAATTTTCACGTAGTAGAATAATCAGTCGATCTTGTTCTGAATTACAAGAAATCACAATAAATTCAAACTAATATAATATTTTAATATTTAGGATAACTAATGTTAGTGCAAATAGTTGTACAGAGCCTGAGAAAGGTTACTAAATGAAGCCTTAAAGCAATGCTGCAGTAGTTTCATGCTAGAGAGTAACGCTTACACTGAGTCTGCTCTTACCTGTTCTGCTGATTGCTGAAGCTGCGTAATATTTTTAGCTACTATTTCAGGTAAGCCTTCAATTTCAGTTAAGTCTCTGTCCCAGAAGCTTGTGTTGGACAACACCGTGTTCACTACCTCTGATACATTTCCTTTTGCCCAAGCGGTTTTAAAGAATTCAAGTACATCTTCAGAGTCGTTCAGCGCTATAGGTTCTCCGTTCCATTCGCCTTTGTAGAAAAGAATGAGGGCAGCCAAAGCGTGTAAAAGCCTTTCTGGAAGTGCACCTTTTCGTTTATGATATTCCAGCACAGAAGGCAGCACCCGCACTTTATACTTAGAAACCGAGTTCAGGGCAATCGACATAAGCTCGTGCCGTATAAAAGGGTTTTGAAAGCGCTCTATGACAGCATTGGCAAACTTTTCTAACTCTTTGGCAGGCAGCTCCAGGGTAGGTACGATCTCCTCAAAAATAGCTTCTCTGATGAATTTACCTGCCCTAGGATCCTCCACAGCTTCACGCACTGTTCTTAGGCCTTGTAAGTAAGCAACAGGAACTAAAGTTGTATGGGCGCCATTCAGGATACGCACTTTACGGGTACGATAAGGCGTAAGGTCATCTACAAATTTTACTTCCAGGCCAGCCTTATCACTCGGGAAAGCTGCTTTGACAGAATCCGGTGCTTCAATTACCCATAAGTGAAAAGGCTCGGCTTTTACAACAAGGTTATCTTCGTAGCCAAGCTCCTGCTGTATTTCCTTGATATTATCTTTAGGGAAACCCGGCACAATACGATCTACCAGTGTGTTGCAGAAGGTATTTTTTTCATTGATCCAGGTGATGAAACTTTCCGGCAGGTTCCAGTGCTGAGCGAACTGTAGAACAGTGCTTTTCAAAGCTTCTCCGTTTTTCTCAATCAATTCACACGGAATCATGTTCAGTCCTTTGTCAGCTGCTCCACTAAAGCACTGAAACCTGTGGTACAGCAGGGCTGTTAATTTGCCTGGGAAGCTGTTCGGCAAAGTGTCCATGTTTTTATCTGCTTCGTCAAAAGCAATACCAGCTTCTGTGGTGTTCGAAATTATAAACTCCAGTTCCGGGTTCTCGCCAAGTTTCAGGTATGCCTCGTAGTCATCATAAGGGTTTATGGCATTCGAAACACAGCTTATCAGCCTCTTTTCCTGTGTCGGCTTTCCGTTCTGTATACCATCCAGCAGTACATGGTAAAGGCCATCCTGCTGGTTCAGCAGGTGAACGATGCCATTTTTCAGCGGCTGAATGATTTCGACAGATCCGTTAAAGTCAGTTTTCTCGTTCAGGATGTCAATTATCCAGTCTACAAATCCTCTCAGGAAGTTCCCCTCACCAAATTGCAGGACTTTTACTGAACGCTTGTATGGCAGGTTGGCCGTGTCTCGGTTTAGTGGCTTCATAATTTAAAATCTAGAATTTAGTTTCGGACTAAGTTTGGAAATAAGTTATGTCTTCGGGTTTCTTAACAGGTATCTACTTCTCTTGCTTCCGGAGAGTCGACTCTCTGAAGATAATTTCTGGTTTAAGCACTATCTTCTGCGAGAAGTTATTACTACCAGCAGAGTTTAAATGCTCAAAGAAAATCTGGGCTGTAACCTTCCCCATCGTAATGCTTAACTGGTCTACGGATGTTAAAGGAGGGTCAGTAAAGGAGGTGAAAGGGTCGTTACTGAAACCTGCCAGTGCGATTTCCTCCGGAATTTTTATCTTTCGCTCCTTTAATATCTGCATGGCTCCCATAGCTCCATAATCACTGGCAGAAAATACGGCGTCAGGTATGTCTTTTAACTGCAACAGCTGCTCCATGCTTTTTCTGCCATCTTCCAGCTGCAGGTTGCTGCTAACTACAAGTTGCTCGTCAAATGGAATATTGTTATCACGCAGAGCATCTGTATAGCCTCTAAATCGTTCTTTAAAAACGCTTACTTTTTTAGGACTGGTAAAATGGGCGATGCGTGTGCAGCCCTGCTGTATTAAGTGCTCTACTACTTTATAGGCACCAAAGTAGTCGTCAATTACTATCTGGCTGGCATCAAGTGCTTCGGTTGTCCGGTCGAATAATACTAAAGGAACACCTTTTTCCTGGGCTCTTTTATAATGCTTAAAGTTTTCGGTGTTTTTACCAATGGAGGCAATAATCCCGTCTACCCGAGCGCTTAGAAGAGCATCTATGGTCTGTACTTCCTTTTCATAGTCGTCATAAGACTGGCATATAATAACTTTATAGTTAAGTTTGTTAGCTATTTCTTCAATGCCTCTTACAACAGAAGAGAAAAATGTTCTGTCTGCTGTAGGTACTATAACCCCTATAATATGGCTTTTGCCGTTTCTTAGAGCAGCTGCAATATTGTTTGGCTGATAGTTAAGTTGTTTTGCAGCTTTCAACACAGCCTTCTTTGTTACATCACTTATTCTTGGGTTATCATTTAACGCACGTGATACGGTTGAAGCTGTAATGTTTAATCTTTCAGCTATATCATGTATCGTTACCTTCGGTTTACTCATCATGTTTGTCATAAGAGAGGCCTTAGTTATAGGGTTACATAATTTTTTTGAGTCAATTCCTGTAGTCTATGGCCAATTTATTGTTCTTGGATATTTAAAGTATCCTGTAATATCTTGCTTCGTAAAAGCCTTGCACTTAAGAAGGCTTTACAATCAGTTCATTTAGAAGCCACTCTAATGAAGAGTAGGCCTTTGTTTAAGTTGATATCTTTCTTTTATTTCATCAATGCGCTTTTAAAGTGCTAGCGTAATCGGTTGCGCATTAGGGTTAGTATTGCGCAACTACTTATAAGCTTCTTTTATGACGCTAATATACTGGAAAGCCTGCCTACCTATAAATTTTTCTCTTGCTTTACTTAGTTATAGATAAATATCTATAGGGATCAGACAATTTTTTTATAAAAATACTAACTACTGTTTGTAAATTTATGTAAAAGTTTTTAATATGCAATCGGTTGCACAATAAAATAATAATCAGTTGAAGAAAAAGATCATCGATGGTCTTAAAGTTGATAGAAGTGGTATAGTGTAATTTATTATTAATCAGATGCTTGCAATATACCTGAAAGTAAAGCAAAGCCTGTGTCCGACAGGCTAACCCTATAAGTTTTTTAGAAAGTCTGCTTGTCCTATGGCAGCTCAACTTAGATTACTGTCGTTGCATAAGGATTTATTTATGCATGCCGTCTAACAAATAATCGTTTGTATATAATTAGTTAAATGGACTCTATTTTAAGTGCTATTTTGTTTTATGAGGAGGTGCTATTTAAAAGCAGAATAATTACAACTGCAAAACATACTGTTAGTCGATTTGCTGTTTTGTAAATGTTTTAAAGGTGTTCCATATAAATATAATAATATAACTATACATTTTAACTATCTATTCCATGCAACATGCTTTACTAAGGAAGAATATGAGGTGCGTCTTAATGCTTCTTTTCGTCTTCACTGCTTTTGCAGATGTGTTTGCCCAGGGCATTACTATAAAAGGAAAAGTGACTGACGAAGAAGGCATGGGCTTGCCCGGCGTAACTGTCCGCTTAAAAGGATCATCCACCACGGGTGCTGCTACAGACATTGAGGGTAATTACTCTTTAACATTGCCTGATGGTACTGGTGTCTTGGTTTTCTCTTTTGTCGGCTTTGAAACAAAGGAAGTGCCCGTTGAAAACAGGTCAACGGTTAATGTGACTATGGGGGATGATGCCAAGGCACTGGAGGAGGTTGTGATTATCGGCTATCAGGCAGTGCCAAGAAGGGAACTAACTGGTTCGGTTGCTTCGGTAGGGGCCAAGCAGCTGAAAGATATTCCGGTAAGTACTGCCGCAGAAGCTCTTACTGGCAGGCTGGCAGGGGTGCAGGTAACAACCACAGAGGGGCGGCCTGGCGCAGATATTCAGATAAGAGTGCGTGGAGGAGGTTCTCTTACGCAGGATAACTCTCCGTTGTACATAGTGGATGGTATTCAGGTGGAGAACGCCTTATCTTTTCTGTCTCCTCAGGAAATTGAGTCTATTGACGTGCTGAAAGATGCCGCTTCAACGGCTATTTATGGTGCGCGTGGAGCTAACGGAGTCGTGGTTATCACCACTAAAGGGGGCAAGGAAATGCCAACGCAGGTTACCTATAATGGTTTTGCCGGGGTAAGAAGCATCGTGAATAAGCTGGATGTTATGAACCCATATGATTATGCAAAATATCAGTATCAGATATATAACTATAACACAGATGAAGACACCCGTAACAGTTTTGTTGAGAGATATGGCTATTATGATGATTTAGATATTTATCAGAACATGCCTTCTACTAACTGGCAGGACGAAGTTTTTGGAAGAGATGCGAAGAGTCAGACACACATTATAGGTGTATCCGGAGGCTCAAAAACGACATCTTTTAACTTTACCCTGAACCATACCAATGAAGATGGTATTATGCTGAACTCAGGTTTTGTGCGTACGCTGGCTTCATTAAAGTTTAACCATTCTATATCGGATCGGTTCAAGATAGGTTTAAATACCCGTTATAGCCAGCAACGTGTAGACGGAGTGGGAACCTCAAGCACTGGCTCTCAGGGAACGAACAGGCTTAGAAATGCCGTGCGTTTCAGGCCATTTATTGCACCTGGCATGGAGAACACCGCAGATGAGTTTGACCCTAACTACTCAAACCTGACTAACCTGACCAGTCCCTTGCTTCTGGCTAACCAGGAACTAAAGTATGATTACCGGAAGGATCTTCTGATGAATGGGTGGTTTAGCTATGACATTATTAAAAATCTAACTTTCAGAAGTGTAGTAGGTATTAGCAGAACGACCCGCGAAATAAACGAGTTCGACGGACCGGTTACAAGTGTTGCCAGGCAGAACAATGATCAGCCAGTAGTAGAGATGTCTTCTGAAGAAAGCCTGTCTCTGACAAACTCCAACACGCTGACCTACCGTTTTAAAGTTGCCGAAAATCATAATGTGAATATATTGCTTGGGCAGGAAATCTGGCAGAGAGAAACCGAAAACGGTAGCGTTACTACAAAATGGCTGCCTGCTGACATTACGCCGGAACAGGCTTTTGCCGGAATACAAAAAGCAACTCCTCCTTCAGGAGCAATTCAGCCTTCTCCTACTACTTCTGAGTCTAAGCAAACACTGCTTTCTTTCTTTGGAAGGCTAAGCTACAACTATAAAGATAAATACCGTGCGGTGTTTAATGTGCGCCGTGACGCTTCTTCTCTCTTTTCTCCAGAAAACCGTGTAGGTTATTTCCCGTCGGCTTCACTGGCATGGCATATAGCAGAAGAAAGTTTTATGTCCGGTACTGATGACTGGCTTTCTGACCTGAAGCTACGTTTAAGTATGGGCGCTGTTGGAAACAACAGGATTGGCATTGACCGCTGGAAGTCTATGTATTCGGCTTCGGCAGATTATGGCTACGCTTATACAAATGCTATTACTCCGGGTTTTGTGTCGGCTGATTTAGCAAATACTAACCTGACATGGGAAACAACCATTTCCAGAAACCTTGGGCTAGACTTTGCTTTGCTGAACAACAGGGTGTACGGCTCCATAGATGTTTATAGAAACAGCACAAAAGACCTGTTACTACTGGCAAATATTCCTCAAACCAGTGGGTATAGGCAACAGTTTCAGAATGTTGGTGAAACCGAAAATAAAGGTATTGAACTGCAGTTAGGCGGAACAGTAGTAGACACGAAAGACTTTACCTGGTCAGCTAACTTCAATATTGCCTTTAACAGAAATAAGATTGTGAGCCTTGGTATTGATCCAAATGGGAACCCACGTAACTCTTACCTCGAAAAGTCAGGTTGGGTAAACGACCTCCAGGATTTTATGGTAGAGGTTGGGCAGCCAATAGGCCAGTTTTACGGCTATGTAACTGATGGCTACTACACGCTGGATGACTTTAATGCCACTTATAATGAAACTTCCGAAACATGGAGTTACACCTTAAAAGAAGGCGTGGCTAACTCACAAGATGTTGCTCTTGGAGGGAAAGCCCCGCAGCCTGGAGACCTGAAGCTGAAGAAGCTGGCTGATACGGGTAACATGATGGTTACCGCAGAGGACAGAACAGTGCTAGGCAATGCACAACCAAAGTTTATTGGTGGTTTAAATCAGCAGTTTGCTTACAAAGGTTTTGACCTTAGTCTGTTCCTGAACTTCTCCTATGGAAACAAAGTGTACAACGCCAATAAGATTGAGTTTACATCACAGTATCTGTACCGTGACAATAATATGTTAACGCTAATGAATGACAGATGGCAGTGGTATGATGATAACGGGCAGTTAGTAACAAATCCTGAGCAATTGGCTGCCATGAACGCAGATACTAAGTACTGGACGCCGCCTACAGGGCAGTACTTCCTGCATTCTTTCGCTATAGAAGATGGTTCGTTCCTGCGCATCAGCAATTTAACCTTAGGCTACACGCTTCCTGAACGCCTGGTAAAAAAGACAAAGGTGTTTTCTAACTTCAGAATATACGGAACAGTTAATAATCTACTGACTATTACAGGCTATTCTGGTTATGACCCGGAAGCAAACACCCGCCGCAGCTCACCGCTTACACCTAGTGTTGATTACGCAGCTTATCCGCGCAGCCGCTACATTCTGGGTGGTGTTAATGTAACATTTTAAGTTTTAAACAGTCTCTGAGATGAAAATAAAATATATAAAGCCGCTTTTATTGTCTGTGGCAATGGGAAGCTTGCTGGCCATGTCGTCATGCGATAATTACCTGGATGTTGAAAATCCGTCCACTTTGTCACAGGAAGCAATTTTCAGTAGTGTTTCCTATACCAGTTCTGCTGTTACAGGTATTTATAACAAGCTGATGGGTGACGATAGTTACGGAAGCCGCCTCTCTACGCTTTTGCCAAATGCCGGTGATGATTTTGTAGTGGCAGGTACTTATAATGCCCTGGAACGAATGGCTATAAGTGGCTTTGGTGTACACCCCGGAAATCAGGATGTCGGTAAGCCGTTCTATCAAATGTACGAAGGCATAGAAAGAGCTAACATTGCTATTAAATATATTCCGGCCTCACCTTTGTATACTAATGGCACTCCTGCTGAGCAGGCAACTATGCGTAAATTATATGGCGAGGCCCTCGCTTTACGTGCTCTGTTTTATCATGAGCTGATTCGTAACTGGGGAGACGTACCAGCCTCGTTTGAGCCTTCTGCTGACATTCCAGATCTTTACCTGCCTAAAACAAACCAGGATGAAGTTTATGATCGGCTGTTGGATGACCTGGCACTAGCCTCTGAGCTGGTTCCTTGGAGATCAGAGTCAGGAGAGCCTAACACACGCATTACGAAAGCTGCTGTTAAAGGCCTTCGGGCAAGAATAGCGCTGGCACGGGGTGGGTATGCCTTACGCCGGCAGAGCAACATGATGGAGCGTCGCAGCGACTATCAAACTTTTTATCAGATTGCGAGAAATGAAACACGCGACATTATACAGAAAAGCGGCGAACATAGCTTGAACCCTAGTTTCGAGGCTGTGTTTGTAGCTCTTAACTCAGGTAATGCAGACCCTTATAATGAAGTCATTTTTGAAGCTGGTGCTTTCGGGAAAGGTAACAAAACTGATAGTAAGCTAGGGTATGGTAACGGTATCAGGATTGACCAGAACTCCAGCTACGGGAAGGCAAACGGTCTTATCGCGGCTGTCCCAACTTATTTTTATGAGTTCGATTCAATTGCTGACACTAGAAGAGACGTAACCATTGCTTACTTCACTATTGATAAGGATGACAACAAAGTGCTAACCAGATCCACAGAAATGAGAGACGGTAAGTTCAGGAAATACTGGACAAGCACGCGTGATGCCAGCCAGAACCTGGGCATTGATTGGCCAATTTTACGGTATGCTGATGTGTTGCTGATGTTTGCCGAGGCCGAAAACGAACTGAACGGACCAACAGCTGAGGCCATAGAGGCTTATGAGACTGTTAGGAGAAGAGCATATACAGGTAATGAAGATAGAATGGGAGCTACACCAACTGATAAGGAAGGCTTTTTTGATGCGATCGTGCATGAACGCCTGCTGGAGTTTGGTGGTGAAGGAATCCGCAAATATGACCTGATCCGCTGGAACCTGTTAGAAACTACTATAAATGACACAAAGGCAAAACTAGCGGCTTTTATGAACGGAGAAGGCCGTTATGCTAATGTGCCGGAGGATATAAACTATCAGGCAACTGATTTTCTTAACACAAAGGTTTCTGAGGAAATGGCAGCGCTTAATCTTTATGGTGGAGCAGGATTTCCTGACAGCGGTGCTCCTTTGTCAAAAGTAATGTACAATCCTGAGCCAGGCTCTGTACCGGCAGGTTATACTTCTGCTCGCTGGAGATCAGCTTTAGACGAAGCTTATATCGAAAACTATGCAGTAGCCTTTAAAGCCAATCATTCAGAGCTTTTCCCTATTCCTACTGATGTGCTGAATCAGAATTATAATATAACCCAGGATTATGGATATTAATTGTTAATCAGAACCATGAACATAAAATTTCAAGGCATGAAAAGAATTCTAAACAAAATATCCCATAGTCTTATTCCTATTATGCTGCTTGGGCTGTTAACGGTGGCATGTAAAGAGGAAATAGATGAACTGGAGCCTATGCGCATGTTTACACCTGCCGGGGCTATTAGCTCTGAAAGCGGTGTGAGCCAGGTGAAGTTAACCTGGAACCCAAGCCTTTATACAACAGAAAGCAGCGGCGTTACTTACACGGTAGAAGTTGCTGCTGATACCCTTTTCGAAACACCTGTTATACTTACTGTTGAAACAGATACCTCTGGCGTAGTGTTTACAGACGATCAGCTGGAGATAAGAAAGGAATATTTTGCCCGTATCAAAGCCAATGCTCTAGGCGACAGACCAGAGTCTCATTGGGTGGTAAGCAACAGTTTCCGGATTATAGGAGAACAGATCATACTGCTTCCTATTTACAGCCCTGGTGTTAAAGCGACAAGTGCAACTTTAAGATGGAGAGTTACTCCAGGCATAACCAGAGTGGTAGTCACGCCAATGCAGCTTTTGCCAGGTGAGGCTGAGCCGGTAGAAGCAGGTGATCCTATGGAATTTCCTGTTACGGAGGAGGAAGGAACTGCAGGTAAAAAAGTAATAGAAACCCTTGAATCTAACACTATTTACAATGTGCAGATCTATGCTGGTAATAAAAGTAAAGGGTATGCTTCTTTTACAACTAAAACGAAAATTAACTATACTATTGTATTGACTCCTGATCAGGACTTGGCCACTGCTATTCAGGCCAGTGCTGACGGTGACATAATTGGTTTGGAACCTGGTGAATATGATGCTACTTCAACGATAGAGATATCTGGTAAATACATTACACTTATCTCTGTGTCAGGCGATCCTGCAGATACGAAAGTGAAATACAAGGAGTTTGAGTTAAACGGAGAGGGTGCCGGTGTTAAATTCTCTGGAATAGACTTTGATGGCGAGGAAGCGGGTGCATCTTATTTCTTTAACTTAACAGGCGGTGCTACAAACTTCAAAAACTTTATTGTAGAAAACAGCATCGTTCATCATGCCAGCAACACTATATTAAGAGGAAACAGAGCTGATAAGAGCGATTTTAAAGTTGATACAATCAAGTTCGACAACACCTTCATTTACGATATTGGCGAAAGCGGAAGCTATTCTTTTCTGTTGTTAGATGAAATGGAGTTCAAAAGCCTTGAGCTTACCAACTCAACCTTTAACAATATTGGTAGGCAGTTAATTAGCTGGGCCACCGATTTAACGGATAACCCTGTGCCTTCTATACTAATTGACCATTGTACCATAACTAATTTCGGATATAGAAATTATCCTTTACTGGATGCAAACGGAAACAAGGTAAACTTCACGATGCAAAACTCTATTCTGGTCAACATTCCTAAGCCAGAATCAACTATCAGCAGTGCTTTTGTAAGAGTTAGTAGTTCAGGTTCTACCATAAATGCATCCTATAACAATCTCTATAACCTGACAAATGGCGAGGGAGAAGAACTGGAGTTTCCGGAAGGCAGTCAAATGACTAACAATCTGGCAGTGAACCTTGGATGGAGTACGACAACAACCAGCTTCCATTTACCTGCCAGTTCGCAGTTAAGATCAGCAAGCTCGACAGGTGGTGCTATAGGAGACCCAAGGTGGTTGTTCTAACTTTTTAGATAGCTGCGTTAGGTATTGTCTGAATGGTGAAGCAATAGATTGAAAAACCTCAGACAAAACTATGTTTCAAAATTCAGGAAGAGATTAACAGCTTTACAACAATTCATATGATAAAACCATTCTTGCTCTTACTACTTCTACTGTTTGTGTTTCAGGTAGAGGGTTTACGGGCGCAGAACCTGAAGAAAGAGTTTCCAGAGTCTTTTAGCATCAGCGTTCATAATCCACTGGATATGCAGCGTAAAGATGTGATGGTGTTTATACCAGAAGAGGAAATTATTAAATACAGCCCATCCTTTAATAAAAAAGCCTTTGTGGTACTGGACGGAAAGAGTGAGGTGCCCAGCCAGTTTAACTTAAAAGATGACCAGGGAAAAGGGATCGTTCTGATACTAGACCAGATAGGTGCAAAAGCTGCCAAAAACTTAACTGTTCGCTACAATCAAAGCGGAGAGAATAAGCGAAGCTATACTAAACGCACGCAGGCAGAGCTCTCGCATAAGGTAGGCGGCCATTTTGAAAACCGCAAGTACATCGGTGGTACAGGCTTTCAGAATGTAGACTCTTTGCGTGTGCCCGACGAAGTAACAGACCATTCTTATTACATTCGTTACGAAGGACCGGGTTGGGAATCTGACAAAGTAGGATACCGGTTTTACCTGGACTGGCGTAATGGAATAGATGTTTTTGGCAAGAAAACCAAAGATATGGTGTTGCAGCAGGTAGGGCAGGATGGCTATGATTCTTACCACAACCAGCAACCCTGGGGTATGGATGTGCTTAAAGTAGGTAAAGCACTGGGTGTAGGCACGTTGGCAATGTTTCATGAAGGCAATGCAAACCGTGTAGCCGAAACAGATAGCATGATCTGTGTTATTGCCGAAAATGGCAATGTATACTCTTCTATTCGCACAAATTATTATGGCTGGAAAGTTTCAGGTCTGACGATGGATGTAAATTCTCATTTAAGTATCCATGCAGGTAGCCGGCTGACACATCACCAGGTAAAGGTAAATGGAGGGCACCCACAAAACTTATCTACTGGTTTAATAAAAGATAAAGCTGCTAAGTTGTACAAACAACAAGGTAACAACCAACAGTGGGGGTACCTGGCAAGCTATGGCAAGCAGAGCCTGAATGGTGAGGGAGATAACTTAGGCATAGCCGTACTTTTTCGCCCGCAGGACTATCAGGAGTTTACCGAAGATCAGTACAGCAATGTTGTAAAGCTATCACCATCTGCTAACGGCGAACTGGAATATTATTTCTTAGCTGCATGGGAGTTAGAACCGGAAGGCATTAAAACGAAAGAGCAGTTTATAGACTACCTGAACAAAACAGCACAGGAACTAGCCCATCCGGTACAGGTGAACTTCACCTCAAAGCCGAGACTGTAACTGTATTTGTTAGCAGAGATAAACTTTAATCTTAATTCGATAAAGTAAACAGATGAATATAAAAGGCGTAGTAACAAGAGCTATTCTTCTTTGTTTAGGAGCTCAGGTAGTTGTGTTTTCCGGTTGTGCACAGCAGCAACCAAGCGGTGTTTCTATAAGCCAGGAGCCTGAAGATAAACAGCCTTTAGCCTTCCCGGGGGCAGAAGGATTCGGGAAGTACACTACTGGTGGTCGTGGGGGTGAGGTATACACTGTAACAAATCTGAACGACAGTGGGCCAGGCAGCTTGCGTGAGGCTATCTGGAAAAAAGGCCCTCGTACTATTGTGTTTGCTGTTTCAGGTACAATTGACCTGGAGGCTCCCCTGGATATAAATAATGGAGACATTACTATAGCTGGTCAGTCAGCACCAGGAGATGGTGTTTGCCTTCGGAACTATCCTGTAAGTGTAAAAGCAGATAATGTTATTATCCGGTACATGCGTTTCCGGCTTGGTGATAAGAAAGCACAGGAAGCAGATGCTATTGGAGGAACCAAAGGCAAAAGTAATATTATTATTGACCACTGCTCCATGAGCTGGGCCACAGATGAGGGCGCATCGTTTTACAGCAACAAGAACTTTACTTTGCAGTGGTGCATCATAGCAGAGAGCTTAAACCAGTCGGTGCACCATAAAGGAGACCATGGGTACGGAGGTATATGGGGTGGCGAAGGAGCTACTTTTCATCATAACCTGCTGGCAAACCACAATAGCCGTAATCCACGGTTTAGCGGATCTAGTAGCACAACAAATTCAGCAGACGAACTGGTAGACTTTCGGAACAATGTTATCTTTAACTGGAAGAACAACAGCATATACGGAGGGGAAAAAGGTCGGTACAACTTAGTGAATAACTACCTTAAACCTGGGCCGGCAACACTTGAGTCTAAGAGAGACAGGATACTGGAGCCTTATGCTCCTTATGGACAGTTTTATGTTGCTGGCAATTACATAGATGGTTTTGCAAATATTTCAGATGATAACTGGGATGGAGGAATCCAATGCGAACATCCTGATTCAGTCAAAGCAGAGCACCCTTTTTCGGTAGTTGCTATAAAAGATCATGAGCCGGGCAGGGCTTATGAGTTAGTCTTAGCGCAGGCAGGAGCCAGTTACAAAAGAGATGCTGCAGACGCAAGAGTGGTAAATGAAGTCAGGTCCGGCAAGCCTTCCAGTGGCAAAGAAGGCAATGGCATCATCGACTCGCAGGGTGATGTAGGAGGGTGGCCGGAGCTTAAATCCTTGCCTGTGCCTGCCGATGCCGACAGTGACGGAATGCCGGATGCATGGGAGAAGAAGCACCAGCTTAACACGAAAGACAAGAGCGATGCTGCTGCTTATACACTGGATGATCAATACACAAATATCGAAGTTTACCTGAATAGCCTGGTTAGTCCAAAAGGTCTGCAGTAAGAACTTCCTTGCATTAACAGCAGAATAAAGCCATTGTAACATGATACATGCTAAGCTATAGCTTTAAACTCTGCTATACATAAGGAAGATATAGGCAAATAATAATTTAGCGTAACATGTCTCTCTTATATCCATCATTGGAAAGACAAAGCCTATAAATTATTAGATTTAACTAACGTTTGTTGTAAAAGAGCTAATTTTATGTTAATATGCAATCGGTTGCGCACAGAGCAAAAGGTGATTATCAGGCTACTATTTGAATCAACATACCTGATCTCTTTATGAAAAATCTTACTGCAATGATCTAAAATTATAATTCTGCCTTATAAAAAGACTATAGCTGCTATGAACATTTCCAAATACATCTTGCCAATGCTTACGCTGTTAGCTGTTGCATGTGGTCCTGGCAAACCATCAGCTGAGGTGGTGGCTACCCAGGAAGAAAGCGTTGCTGCAGAGCAGCCTTTGTCTGAGTGGATGGCTGATTCTGAAATGAAGAGAAGCCCTGAAGGCTGGATGATCGATTTTAAGGAAAAGCCTAAATGGGATTATACACAAGGCTTGTTTGCCAGTGCATTGGAAAGAGTGTGGGAGAAAACAGGAGATCAGAAGTACCTGAACTATATCCAGGCTTTTGCTGATACCATGATTAGCGAAGACGGGGCTATCATGACCTATAAAAAGACAGACTATAATATTGACCGTGTTAACCCAGGTAAGTTTCTGATGGAGCTTTACAAGGAAACAGGTGACAATAAATATAAACTGGCAGTTGAAGAGTTGCGTGACCAGATGCGGACACACCCACGTACTTCAGAAGGAGGATTCTGGCATAAAAAAGTTTACCCACATCAGATGTGGCTGGATGGTCTTTACATGGGGTCTCCTTTTCTGGCGCAGTATGCAGTTGAGTTTAATGAACCCGCTTTGTTTGATGATGTTGCCAATCAGATTTACCTGGTTGACAAATATACCTGGGATGAGAAAGAAGGCCTGTTCTACCACGGCTGGGATGAGAGCAGGGAGCAGAAATGGGCCAACCCCGAAACAGGGAGATCGCCCAATGTGTGGGGCCGGGCAATGGGCTGGTTTGCTATGGCGCTGGTAGATGTGCTGGACTATTTGCCTGAAGACCATCCTAAAAGAGCTGAAGTACTGCAAATTACCCAGAAAATGGCTGGTGCCATTGAGCAGTATCAGGACAAAGATACAGGCCTTTGGTGGCAGGTAGTAAATATGGGTGGCAGAGAAGGCAACTATTTAGAGTCTTCTGCCTCCAGCATGTTTACCTACTTTTTAGTAAAAGCTGCGAAAAAAGGATACATAGACCAGCATTATATGCAGGTTGCCCGGAAAGGGTACAGCGGCATACTGAATAACTTTATTAAGAAAAATAACGATGGCACCATTAGCATTACCAATGTATGTGCGGTAGCAGGTTTGGGCGGTAATCCTTACCGCGATGGTACCTACGAATACTACATCAACGAGCCTCGTCGTGACAACGATCCAAAGGCAGTATCTCCGTTCATAATGGCTTCTCTGGAGTTTGAGGAATTGAATAAAACAGCAGCTAAATAATAGACCTCTGTACGATGAAGATCAAGAAACTACCTTATTTACTTATTCTTGTCTTATGCCTGCTGTTAATACAGGTACAAGCCCAAAGCTATAATTTTGTAGTAGCCAAAGATGGTAGTGGTGATTTTAAAACAGTACAGGAGGCTATTGACGCAGTGCCTGATTTTAGAAAGAGTGTAACTACCATTTACATTAAGAACGGAACTTACAAAGAGAAGTTAGTGCTTCCTGCTTCTAAAACTGCTGTTAAGTTCATTGGCGAAGATGTTAAGAAAACTGTTTTGACTTACGATGACTATGCTTCTAAGAAAAACAGGTTCGGAGAAGAAATGGGTACTACAGGGTCGACTAGCTTCTATGTTTTTGGAGATAACTTTACAGCTGAGAACATCACTTTTGAAAACTCAGCTGGTCCTGTTGGGCAGGCTGTAGCTGTGCGTATAGATGGAGATAAAGTAATGTTCAAGAACTGCCGCTTCCTGGGTTTTCAGGACACGCTTTACCCTCACGGCGAAAAGAGTCGGCAGTATTACAAAGACTGCTACATAGAAGGCACTACCGATTTTATTTTCGGTTGGTCTACTGCTGTTTTTGATAACTGTGAGATTTACTGTAAAGAAGGGGGCAGCTATGTAACAGCAGCCTCTACATTAGAAGGCACCCCGTATGGTTTTGTGTTCTTAAACTGCAGGATTACAGGCAGTGCGCCTGCTAACTCTTATTACCTGGGCAGGCCCTGGAGACCCTATGCCAAAACAGTTTTTATCAACACACACTTGGGGAAGCAGATAAAACCGGAAGGGTGGCATAACTGGAATAAGCCGGATGCTGAAAGGACATCTTTCTATGCCGAATATAAATCAACAGGACCCGGTGCCAGTGCAAAAGACAGAGTAAAGTGGTCGCACCAATTAACTGATCAGGAAGTACAGAATTACACTTTAGAAAAAATACTGGGAGATTGGGATCTTAATAGTAAGACGGCATCGGCAAATAGCAAATAACTCTTGCAGGTGTCATAAGATAGAGAAGTGAACTAAGATTCTTTTATCATCCTGATAATACCAAGTTGAAATTAACATATGATACACCCTTGCCGTTTATTCTATTTGCAAGCCTCAGTAGTTGCTCTATTGTGTTGTTCCTGTTCCAGCTTTGCTCAAAACAAAACAGCAGAAGCCACAGCAAACATAAACACAGTCTCTAAAGTTTGGGTGGCAGACAACGGCGATGGCACTTACAAAAACCCCATTCTTCATGCTGATTACTCTGACCCGGATGTTTGCCGTGTAGGAGATGATTATTACATGACCTCCTCCAGCTTCAATGCCACACCAGGTTTACAGATTCTGCATTCCAAAGACATGGTAAACTGGAAGCTGATAGGGTATGCGTTAGATCGGAATACACCATTGGAGCATTTTGCCAAGCCGCAACATGGCAATGGTGTGTGGGCCCCGTCTATCCGGCATCATAATGGAGAGTTCTATATTTATTGGGGCGACCCTGACTATGGTATTTACATGGTGAAAACCAAAGACCCTGCCGGTAAGTGGGAGGAGCCTGTGCTGGTGATGGAAGGGCAGGGGCTGATAGACTCTTGTCCGCTGTGGGATGATGATGGTAATGCTTACCTAGTGCATGCTTATGCAGGTAGCCGGGCCGGTATTAAAAGCATATTAGCTGTGAACAAGATGAACCCTGAAGGTACAAAAGTGCTGGATGCTGGTGTAATGGTGTTCGATGGGCATAACGGCCATCCAACGGTAGAAGGCCCTAAGTTTTATAAGCGTAACGGCTACTATTACATATTTGCTCCGGCAGGGGGCGTGTCTACAGGGTGGCAGCTGGTGTTGCGGTCAAAAAATGTGTATGGTCCTTATGAGGAAAAAATAGTGATGGATCAGGGGAATACCTCTGTGAATGGTCCGCACCAGGGAGCTTGGGTAGATACACCATCCGGTGAAGATTGGTTTTTTCATTTCCAGGATATAGAAGCTTATGGGCGTGTAGTACACCTGCAGCCCATGAAGTGGGTAAACGACTGGCCTGTGATAGGAGTGGACAAAGACGGAGATGGCAAAGGAGAGCCTGTCATGACTTATAAGAAGCCAAGCGTAGGTAAAACATATGCCATAACTACTCCACTGGAGTCTGATGAGTTTGACAGTAATTCACTGGGGCTACAGTGGCAGTGGCATGCTAACCCAAAAGCTACCTGGGCTTTTGCCACAGGCAGTACAGGTAAGCTTCGTTTATATACAGATCAGTTACCGGAGGATTATAAGAACTACTGGGACGTGCCTAACCTGCTGCTACAGAAATTTCCGGCAGAAACGTTCACCGTTACAACTAAGCTTAGTTTCCATCCGAATGAAAAGTTACAAAACGAGCGGACAGGCCTTGTAGTAATGGGAGAAGATTATGCTTATGTGTCCTTAGTAAGCAAGAAAGATGGGCTTTACCTTACTTATAACACAGTAGATGGTGCCCATAAAGGTACTCCAGAAAAGGAAGAAGTACTGGGTAAGCTAAAAGGCAATGATGTCTACTTTAGGGTGAATGTTGACAGAGGAGCAAAATGCCAATTCAGCTATAGCGAAGACGGTAGTCAGTTTAAAAATATAGGCAGCATCTTCACCGCAGTGCCGGGGCGTTGGATAGGGGCTAAAGTGGGCGTTTTTGCTACCAGAAAAGATAAAATTAATGACGCAGGCTATGCCGATTACGATTGGTTCAGAATCACGCCTAATACATCCGCTACATTCCAAAGTAAAAAATAACACGTAAGCTTATGAGCACAAGAAAAATATTTATGAACCGAATGCTGTTGCTGGCAGGTATAACCGGAGCCCTACAGCTCTCCTGCCAGTCACCTAACGGCAGAGCAGCATCAGAGCAGGCTACAGCTTCTACTATAAATATGGCGACAGATATTTATGAGGGCATAGAGTTCGATATGCCTAAAGTAACCGAGCCTGCTTTTCCTGACTATAGCGTAAGTATTACAGACTTTGGTGCTGTAGGTGATGGCCTGACTAAGAACACACAGGCTTTTGAAAGAGCGATAGCCGATGTGGCAGCCAAAGGTGGTGGCAAAGTAGTTATCCCGCGTGGCTTGTGGCTTACAGGCCCTATTGTGCTACAGAATAACATTAACCTGCATGCAGAGGCTGGTGCCATGGTGGTTTTCAGCGAAGACTTCAGCGAATATCCACTTGTGCAGACAAGCTTTGAAGGGTTGGATACTTATCGTTGCCAGTCACCTATTTCTGCCAGAGGGGCAGAGAACATAGCCATTACTGGTAAAGGCACTTTCGATGGCTCCGGTGATGCCTGGCGACCAGTTAAGAAAAGCAAAATGACAGATTCGCAGTGGAAGAACCTAGTGAAATCTGGCGGTGTGTTAAGCGATGATGAAAAAATGTGGTACCCATCTGCCAATGCAAAAGAAGGCGACACACCGGGCAGTAACTTTAACGTGCCAAGTGCGAACACTAAGGAGCAGTTTGAAGCTATCAAAGATTACCTGCGCCCGGTTATGGTAAGCCTCGTGAATTGCAAAAAAGTGTTGCTAGACGGACCAACTTTCCAGAACTCTCCAGCCTGGAACCTGCACCCGCTTATGAGCGAAGATGTAACCATACGCAATCTGAACGTGCGTAACCCCTGGTACTCACAGAATGGAGATGGCTTAGACCTTGAATCCTGTAAAAATGTAGTTATCTATAACAATATTTTTGATGTAGGAGACGACGCTATCTGCTTTAAGTCTGGTAAGGACGAAGATGGGCGTAAACGTGGCATGCCAACAGAGAACGTGATTGTGAAAAACAACACAGTGTACCACGCACATGGTGGTTTTGTGGTAGGTAGTGAAATGTCAGGAGGAGTAAAAAATGTGCATGTGTCTAAATGTACGTTTATGGGTACCGATATTGGCCTTCGTTTTAAGAGCACACGTGGCAGAGGCGGCGTAGTAGAAAACATCTACATCTCAGACATCGATATGATTGATATTCCTACACAAGCTATAAGCTTTAACCTGTTCTATGGGGGTAACTCTCCTGTGCTGGAAGAGGACCAGAGAGCCAGTGATGAAGCAAGAGATGAAGAAGCTGTGCCTGTGTCAGAAGAAACACCAGCTTTCAAGGATATTTACATGAAGAACATCAGGGTAGCCGGAGCAGATCAGGCAGTAGCGTTCCAGGGGCTACCAGAAATGAATCTTCAGAATGTAAACTTGGAAAATGCTATTCTGAAAGCAAAAAAAGGTATTACAGCTATAGACGCAGATGGCATTAAGCTGACTAATGTGAAGGTGATTACAGAAAAAGGCCCGGCTCTAACCATCTACAACAGCAAGAACATCGATGTTAACGGCTTAACATATGACGATAAGCAGGAGCCGATTGTAAAAGTAATGGGGCCGCTTACGCAGAACATAAAGTTGGATAATAAAGATTTCAAAAATGCTGACCAGCAGGTGTCGAAGAGCAAAGATTTAAGCACTACTGCGCTTACAATGGATGATAAGTAAATTATAGATCAGGAGCAATGTCCTGCAAGGAGGTACAACGAACCACTTGCAGGACATTGCTCCTTTTTTTAGCAAGATACCTTCCTTCAGAGCAAGGAAGGTACTATACCAGATAAAATAAACAAGAACCTAAAACTGATGAAAAAGGCATTCATAGGAAGTATAGTTGTGCTGCTGTTGCTCCCCCTGATGAGCTACATTCAAAAAAAAGACATAACCATATTTCTGATAGGAGACTCTACTATGGCAGATAAACCTTATGCCAATGGGAACCCCGAAAAGGGGTGGGGGCAGGTGTTCCCGCTTTACTTTACAGAGGGTGTAAAAGTGCAGAACCACGCTGTAAACGGACGAAGTACCAAGAGCTTCCGGGATGAAGGGCGTTGGGAGACCGTATTAAAGCAGCTTAAAAAAGGGGACTATGTAATTATCGAGTTTGGCCATAACGACGAGAAAGATCAAGACCCCAAGCGTTATGCAGCACCTGAAACAGATTATCGCAAAAACCTGGAACGATACATTGCTGAAACCAGGGCAAAAGGAGCTATTCCAGTGCTGGCTACTCCTATAGTAAGAAGGAAGTTTGAAAACGGACAACTAACTGACACGCATGGTCGGTATCCGGAGGTAGTAAGAGAGGTAGCGGCGCAGCAAAATGTACCACTGCTGGACCTGGAGAAAAGAACGCAAGAATTGGTATCCCGCTACGGAGAAGAAAAGTCAAAAGCACTTTTCCTGCATTTAGAGCCAAACGAATACAAGTCTTTACCCGAAGGACGCACAGACGACACGCATCTTTCAGCTTATGGAGCGTTCAGAGTAAGTGATATGGTGGCAGAAGAAATGCAAACAGCTTTACCTGAAGTAGCTAAACTGCTGAAGAAGTAAAAATAGAAGCCTTTTTGCTTACACGTTAGCTTTCGGTCTTATGCAAGTTCTTAAAGCTATTCTAAACTTAAAGTTCCACTACTTCTGGTTCTCATCGAACATAAAGCCTATGAACATGAAGTCGATTAGCATTACAGCATGTATACTTATCAGCGTCTTCTTTACAGCTTTTATCCCGCTTAAAAAGAAGCCTGTAACAGTGTACTTAATTGGAGATTCCACTGTAGCAGATTATGCTAACCATTACGATGATGAAGACTACATGAGCAAAAGGTATCCTGTAACAGGATGGGGACAAGTGTTTCAGGCATTCATGAGTTCTGACAGCTTGTTCAAGGTAAGGAATATCATTAAAACAGATAGTGTAGTGGTGGCAGATAAGGCACGAGGTGGTCGTAGTACCCGCACTTTCTTCGAAGAAGGTCGCTGGGCAGAGGTGTTTAAATCGCTTCAGAAAAATGATGTGGTCATGATGCAGTTTGGCCATAACGATGCAGCCGAAAATAAACCAGAACGGTATGTGAACATCCAGGGGTATAAAGAATACCTGCGCTTGTATGTAAACCAATCCCGCGAGAAAGGAGCTATTCCTGTATTGATTACACCTGTTAACCGGAACTACCCTTGGAAAGATGGTAAGCTTAGCAATGTGCATGGCGAATATCCGCAGGCAGTGAAAGATGTGGCACAAGAACTGAATGTGCCGTTGATAGATCTTACCCAGCTTTCTATTAATGCCTTTACCGCAAAAGGAAAAGACTATGTAACGGAGCATTACTTCATGAATCTTCCGGCTGGTAAATACAAGGCTTATCCTGACGGGCAGAACGATAATACGCATTTTCAGCCGGAGGGAGCCAATGCAGTGGCTGGTCTGGTCTTTCAGGGAATGCAGGATTTAAAAGTAACAGGAGCATCTGCTAAAAAATAAAACTGAGACTAGTTTAGTAAAGAAATACCGCGGGCTTAAGCCTGAGTATTAGGAATAACTGCCTGAGTAAATCTATGAATAAAAAGATAAAGAGCCTGTTGTTCTCTGCTTCGCTGTTAGTAAGCTTAGTTTCCTGCACAGTAGCAGCAGACACAGATGAACCAGTGACTGGTAGTACAGTAAAGGACATAAGCCCGGACATAGAACCGGAAGGAAATGTCATTGCCTTTCCGGGGGCAGAAGGGTTTGGGAAAGCTACAACCGGTGGGCGAGGTGGTAAGGTTTACATAGTCACCAACCTGAATGATAGTGGCGCTGGCAGCTTACGCGAAGCAGTAAGTGCAAGTGGAGCAAGAACAATAGTCTTTGCTGTTTCAGGTACCATTGCGCTTAAGTCTCAGTTAAACATCAGCAACAGTAACCTGACTATTGCCGGTCAGTCTGCACCAGGTGATGGCATTTGTGTGCGTAACTATCCGGTAGTGGTTGATGCAGATAATGTAGTTATTCGTTACATACGCTTCCGGATGGGAGACACAAAGGCTGTAGAGGGTGATGCCCTTGGCGGACGTAAAAGAAAAAGCATCGTAATAGACCACTGTTCTATAAGCTGGGCCACAGACGAGGTAACATCTTTTTACGACAACGAAAACTTTACTATGCAATGGTGCCTGATAGCAGAAAGCCTGAATGAGTCGGTACATGTAAAAGGTGCCCACGGCTATGGCGGCATATGGGGTGGTATGGGAGCTACTTTTCATCATAACCTGCTGGCACACCACAATAGCCGTAACCCTCGCTTTAATGGTTCGCGTTACCACAAGCAGCCAGCAAAAGAAGTTGTTGACTTTAGGAACAATGTAATTTATAACTGGGCCGGTAATAGTTCTTACGGAGGTGAAGAAGGTAACCAGAACATGGTGAACAACTACTATAAGCCAGGGCCCGCCACACCAGCTGTAAGAACAAGTAGAATAGTTAATCCCTCCAGCCCATACGGTAAGTTTTATGTAGCTGGTAACTATGTAGCCGGAGACGCAACTGTTACAAAAGACAACTGGAGAGGAGGGGTGCAAGGCGCACCTGCTGATGAAGTAAAAGCAGCTCAACCCTTCAATGTTCTGGCAGTACCCGAACAGGTAGCTACTGCCGCATATGAACAAGTGCTTGATAATGCTGGAGCTAGCCTGCACCGCGATGCTGTAGACGAAAGAATAGTGGCAGATGTAAGAGCCGGTACTGGTAATAAGGGTAAAAACTCAAATGGGATTATAGATTCGCAGGAAGATGTGGGAGGATGGCCGGAACTGAATTCTGAGCCTGCACCAGCTGATGCTGACCAGGATGGCATTCCGGATGAGTGGGAAAAGCAGAATAATTTAAACCCCAGTAAGGCAGCTGATGCACAATATTATAAAAAAGGAACACCTTTTACTTATCTTGAAACATATCTGAACAGCCTGATAGATTAGGCAAGGCTGATAAGGTATGTTTCAGGAGCTAGAACCAGAAGAATTCATTAAAGAAAGAGTAAGCGCATTATATATGATAACATATTGGAATGTATGGATCAGAAACATGTTCATCAATTGGAGAGGCTTGAATCTTTCAATCAGTAAAACATTAGCTTGTAGTCTTACTCTTTTATATACAAGTACTATCTCTTTTGCTCAGCAAGTAACTTCTGATGTAGGTAATTTTTACCCTTTACTAGACTCCTATGGCAGCAAAAACGAAGTTAGTTTATCTTACCTGGCAAAAGATTGGAAAGATGCAGAGGAGTGGCGTAAAGCAGCCAAGGCAAAACTAAATGAACTGCTTGCTTTCAACCCCGAACCAGCTCCCCTGAATACAGAAATACTCAATACTACTAAAAGGGCAGGCTACACACAATACTTGGTAAGGTATAACCTGAACGCTTTGCAAAAAACAGAAGCTTTCTTACTTGTTCCTGATAACCTGACAAAGCCTGCCCCGGCAGTAATTGCGCTGCATGACCACGGCGGCTTTTACTATTTTGGAAAAGAAAAGCATACCTTAACAGATAACAGACCGGCCATACTGGTAGAATATATCCAGAACCTGTATGAAGGAAGAAGTTATGCAGATGAACTGGCTAAGCGAGGTTTCGTGGTGCTTTGCCCTGATGCTATCTATTTTGGGTCGCAGAAACTGGACCCTGAAGCCCTGACACCTGGTGTCTCGAAATCTTATCTTAGCCAGATCAGCAAGGCAGATGAAAGTGCCTCTATCAAGGCCTATAATAAACTTGCAGGAGCGAATGAGGTGGCTATGGAAAAAACTATTCTGACTTCCGGTACTACCTGGCTCGGCATAATAGCACAGGGCGACAAGGTTGCGGTAGACTTCCTGCTCTCAAGGCCAGAAGTAGTCCCGGACAAAATCGGCTGCATTGGGCTATCTTTAGGCGGTTTGCGCAGCACGTATTTATTTGGTTTGGATTCCAGGATACAGGTGGGGGTAATAGCGGCTTTTTCAACTACATACCAGCAGATGCTAAAAGAACATGCCCACCATACCTGGATGATGTATGTGCCGCGCCAGTACCAGTTTTTGGATTTACCAGATGTTGCCTCACTTAATGCGCCCCGGCCACTTATGGTCATGAACTGCAACCAGGATAAACTCTTTAGCCACTCTGGGATGCAGGCCGCTGAGCAAAAGCTTTCCGCTGTATACAAGAAAATGAAAGCCTCTGATAAATTTAAATGTAACTACTACGATGAGCCTCACTCCATGACCATTCCGATGCAGGAAGATGCTTTTGCCTGGCTGGAGAAGTGGCTGAAATAAATTCTTACGATTAACAGATATAAAATGAAATTAGAACACTTTGCCTTAAATGTAGAAGATCCTATAGCCATGACAGCCTGGTATACCGAACATCTTGGAATGAAAGTGGTGAGGCAGGCGCAGGAAGCTCCTTACACTACTTTTATAGCTGATGATAGTGGCAGGATCATGATTGAAGTGTATCTAAACCCTGCTGATGAAGTGCCAGATTACCGCAACATGAACCCGTTATTGGTGCATTTGGCCTATGTGTCGGAAAACCCTGATGTGGATAAAGATAAATTAATAGCCGCAGGAGCCAGCCTGATATCAGACCAAAAGTTAGAAGATGGTTCGCACCTGGTTATGCTTCGCGATCCGTGGGGCCTGGCAGTACAGTTATGCAAGAGAGGGAAGCCTATGCTGGCTGAGAAGGAACAGTAAGTACAACAGAGTTAACTGAGTACCATTAATTACGAAAACAAAAAAACGCAACATGAAAAAGTTAACGTTACTACTTTCCTTATTTCTGGTTACGTTAAAGCTGGTGGCTCAACCAACCACCTATCCTGATTCTTTTACGGTTGCTCAGGATGGCAGTGGAGATTTTAAAACCATTCAGGAAGCAGTTAACGCAGTACGGGACCTGTCGCAGCAAGTGGTTACGATTCATATAAAAGATGGCATTTACAGGGAGAAACTGGTGGTGCCATCATGGAAAACAAAGGTGTATCTGTTAGGCGAAAGCAAGGAAGGTACTGTTATTACCAACAGCGACTATTCTGGTAAAGATTATCCTGGCACTGACTTTACCGATAAAGATAAGTATAGCACCTATACCTCCTATACTGTGTTAGTACAAGGCAATGATTTTAGAGCAGAAAATTTAACAATAGAAAATGCCGCCGGGCCAGTAGGACAGGCAGTGGCGTTACATGTAGAAGGAGACAGAGCCATTGTTAAAAATTGCCGGCTGTTAGGCAACCAGGATACGTTGTATGTTGCTACTGAAAATAGTCGCCAGCTTTACCAGGATTGTTATATAGAAGGTACTACCGATTTTATTTTTGGTGAAGCTACTGTTGTGTTTCAAAATTGTGAAATAAAAAGCCTGAAAAACTCCTATATAACTGCTGCCTCCACAACTCCCCATCAGAAATACGGGTTTGTTTTTATAAACTGTAAATTAATAGCTGATACTTCGGCTGAAAAGGTGTATCTGGGCAGGCCATGGCGGCCTTATTCAAAAACTGTTTTCATTAACACAGATATGGGAAACCATATCTTACCAGAAGGCTGGGATAACTGGCGAAATCCTGAAAATGAAAAGACAGTGTTATATGCAGAATATAATTCCAAAGGGGTAGGGGCTGATACAAAGAACAGGGTAGGATGGTCGAAGCAGCTATCTGCAAGAGAGGCTAAGCAGTATACGGTAGAAAACATTTTTCCTGACTGGAAGCCTTTGCAGAAGTAGTTGAGCTTTTAAAGAATTATAAGTACAACTTAAGCAGGCATCGCACCTAATACTCTCTCATGTTACGAACATTGTTAGTTACTACTTTACTTATAGTTAAACTGGTAGAGGCAAATGCCCAGGCAGATACCGAAACATGGCATCTTAATTCTATAAAGGCTGTTGGCGGGCATGCTGTTACTATATGGGGTAACCCTAAAGTTACCAAAGCAGGTAAGGAAAAGGCAATAGCTTTTGATGGGGAAGATGATGGTGTGTTGGTTAATGCTAACCCGATAGCTGGCACTGAAGAATTTTCTATAGAAGTATTGCTTAAACCTTATGATGTTTACCCAAAAAATGTGGAGCAGCTTTTTCTACATATTCAGGACCCGGAGAATGAAAACCGCAGAATCTTAATCGAACTTCGTTTAAATGACCAAAAGCAATGGTATGCTGACTTCTTTATGCGCACCGACAAGGCCTCGCTTACTTTAATAGATTCTACTAAAACACATCCTGTAAATGAATGGGCAACGGTTAAGCTGGTTTATAAAGACAAGCAAATGAAAGGTTATGTAAATGGAGTAGAAGAGCTGACAGGTCAGATAGAGTATCTGCCAATTAACAGATCTGCCAAAACCTCTTTGGGAACAAGAATGGATAAGAGGTCCTGGTTCAATGGAGCAGTAAAAGCCGTTAAGTTCAGTCACCAAGCCTTACCAGAATGAAGCTGTGAACTTAAAGTAAATAATGTGCCAGTTAAACTTATAGGCGCAGAGGCATAAACTGTACAAAAAGAGCAGTTGGGGCATCATTAAGTTCCAACTGCTCTTTTTGTATTAAAGATTTTTATCAAGTTGAAAAATTTTCAGTAATCAAACCAGTGTTAGCTCAGCTGCTAAAAATTCCTCTACTTTGTCTACCATGTCCGGCGACCCTATAATAAGCGGGCAACGCTGGTGCAGATCTGTTGGGTCCTTATCTAAAATACGTTCTGAGCCATCTGTGGCTTTGCCTCCCGCTTGTTCTACTATCATGGCAAGAGCATTGCACTCGTACACCAAGCGCAGCTTTCCGTTAGGGGCTTTAACTGTAGGCGGGTATAAATAGATGCCACCCTTAAGCAGGTTACGGTGGAAGTCAGCTACTAGTGAGCCAATATAGCGGGCATTGTAATTGTTTTCTTTACAGTAGTTCAGGTAGCTTTTAACACCGTCAGGAAAGCTGTTTAAGTTACCCTCGTTGCAGGAGTATATCTTGCCTGTTTTTGGGGTTTTAATATCTGGGTGAGAGAGGAAGAACTCTCCCAGTGATGGCTCGTAAGTAAAGCCGTTTACGCCGCAGCCAGTAGTGTACACCAGCATAGTGGATGAGCCGTAGATAACATAACCAGCTGCCACCTGTTTCTTGCCGTTCTGCAGGCAATCTTCGGAAGTGCCATCTTCCCCAATATCTGATAACCTTCTGTAAATGGAGAATATAGTACCTATGGCCACGTTCACATCAATGTTAGATGATCCGTCCAGAGGGTCCATAGCCACAATATACTTGCCTTTGGTATTACCTGTATGTATAATCCCTTCCTCTTCTTCAGAAATAACAGTACATACTTCCCCACCATTGCGCAGGGCTCTTATAAAGCGGATGTTGGCAATAATATCCAGTTTCTGCTGCTCTTCTCCCTGGATATTCTGCTGCCCGTAGGCACCTGTCACCCCCAGCAGTCCTGCCCTGTTTATCTCCCTGTTTACAATTTTTGCAGCCAGTGCTATATCGCGTAGCAATTGCGAGAGTTCACCAGTGGCGTAAGGGAAATCCTCCTGCTTTCTCATGATAAACCTGTCAAGGGTAGTACCTACAGGTAGTGCCAGATCGTCTTTCATAACTTTTGACTTTACATGGTTAAACTATAATAAGCACACAACTGAAATATGCTTGAATTCTACAAACTGAACTTTATGTCTGAGCTCTAAATGCCCTTTTTAAGCACAGGGGCAGGAGCTTCTATGTTATTAGCTTTTTGTTTATCATCACTCCACACAAACAACAGTATTGTGATGGAGTGATGGATAAATAAGCAGCAGCTTAGAGCGATACACCTCTTTTCCAGGGGATAAAGTCATCCTGGCCAAGTTGCATGGCTTTGGTAGGGGTTTTTCCACTTGCTACTTCTATAATATGATCCAGAATTTGCTCTCCCATTTCCTCAATGGTTTTTTCTCCGGCAATAACAGGTCCTGTATCTATATCAATGATATCAGGCATGCGTTGTGCCAGTCTGGAGTTAGAAGAAACCTTAAGTACCGGAGTTACAGGGTTGCCTGTTGGTGTTCCTAGTCCTGTGGTAAACAGAATTATGTTTGCACCCGAGCCAGCCATAGCTGTAGTGCTTTCTACATCGTTGCCAGGGGTGCAGAGTAATGTCAGGCCTGGCTTAGAGACATACTCGGTATAATCCAACACATCGGCAACGGGAGAAGTACCACCTTTTTTGGCAGCACCAGCTGACTTTATAGCGTCTGTAATAAGGCCATCTTTAATGTTACCAGGGCTTGGGTTCATGTCAAATCCGGAGCCTACTGCTTCAGCTGCACGTGCGTAAGCACGCATCAACTGCACAAACTTATCAGCTGTAGGGTTATCTACGCAACGGTTAATAAGCTCCTGCTCCACTCCGCAAAGTTCTGGGAACTCAGACAGGATCGATTTACCACCCAAAGCAACAATAAGGTCAGAAGTATGGCCAATGGCCGGGTTGGCAGAAATACCAGAAAAACCATCAGAACCACCGCATTCCAGCCCAATTACCAGTTTACTTAATGGGGCTGGCTGGCGTTTTATTTTATCAGCTTCAATAAGTCCGAGAAATGTTCTTCTGATAGCCTGTGTTAGCAGTTCTTGCTCTGTCCCTTCTTTCTGCTGCTCCAACACAATAAGGGGCTTAGAGAAGTTAGAGTTTATCCTTTTGATACTTTCCTCCAGAATGCCTACCTGTGCATTTTGGCACCCTAAGCTTAATACAGTTGCTCCGGCAACATTAGGATTATTGATGTAACCCGCCAGCAAGGCACAGAGAGTATCTGAATCCTGACGAATGCCTCCGCACCCGCCTTCATGGGTCAGGAATTTAATGCCGTCTATGTTTTCGAAAATACGTTTCTGTCCGTTCTGCTGATTGCTCTGTATGGACAGCTTTTCTATATCTTCTATTTTGCCAGACTGGTACATTTCTACCATCTGCTGCACGTAAGACTTGTAAACATCCTGATGTCCAAAGCCTAACTCATCCAGAAACGCTTGTTTAATAATGTTAACATTGCGGTTTTCACAGAATACTAATGGAATAACAAGCCAGAAATTACCTGTTCCTACTTGTCCGTCCTCACGATGATAGCCCATAAAGGACTTATTTGCCCACCTGGATACGTCCGGGGCCTGCCATTCTATTGTTTTAGTTTTTCCGGTAAAGGATGAGGCTTGGTGTTTTACATTCTTTGTGTTAAGAATACCTCCTGCTGGAATTGCCTCTACGGCTTTACCTACCAAAGTACCATACATAATAATTTCATCACCAGGGGCCATATCCTGTTGCGCAAATTTATGTTTGGCAGGTACTTCACTGGTGATAATTACTTGAATACCCTCATACTCTACCCTATCTCCTACACTAAGATCCGTCAATGCTACAAGAACATTATCACTAGGATGAACTTTTAAAATTTTGTGTGACATATATAACGAATGTTTAATTGCGCAATCGATTGCACTGATATGTAAATAATAAAAAATATTTTGTAAAACAGAAATTTTTTAGTGTAAAGTTTTCGAATCAGAAGAAAAAGTATCAAAAAGGAGTAGGCCTTCTTTATAAAAAAACATTGTAATGAATAAAGTATCTTGCTGTGCACCGTAGTAGTGGTACCTTACTCAGCTTAGCTATGTCATTTTAAAAGTTATTGTACTGAATGATAATAGTTTAGCAGTCTTCACTTTCTTAATTATACTCATAGTTAAGTTCCACTTTTATCAGGATGTTAGGTTTAGAGGAAGAATTCTACCCCGTTACAGGCACAGTTTCTTGGTCTGAAAATTAAGATCTATAACAAGTACAAGATTTTATTAAATTTGCTGTTTATATTCTGCTTGTATTTTATATTTTAGAGCAACACTGGTTTATGCGCCTAATTTCGTTTATAGTTGTACTTTGTTTAACTCTTGTTGTGCCGGGCCTGGCACAGCAGGTAGGCATAGAGCTGGGGAAAAGCCCATTGCCCATAAATGAGTATTATACTATATCTGTCAATATACAAGATCAACCCTTCAAAGAATATACGCCATTTCCGAGTATAGAAGGCTTTAAAAAGAGTAGTAAGTATTCGGCTACCAAAACCATGACAGTAGGTGGTAAAACTACTGTTATCAGGAGTATTATTCAGAACTACGCAGCACTGGAGGAGGGTGAATATGAGCTGGCCCCTTTTAATATGACGATTAACGGGCAAACTGTGCATTCTGATGGAGCCTCTATTGAGGTTACACCTATGGCTGTGAAAGCAAGTCCCCAAAGCCCTTTGGTGATAGTGCCGGAATTAGAGGCTCCTGAAGAGGCCGAAGACGGACTGCAAGAACAACAGGAGTACATTGAAAAAGAAGATAATGCCTTCCTGTCGTTGTACACGAGCAAGAAAGAAGTATTTGTGGGAGAGGGTGTAAATGTAGCTTTGTATTTTTACCTAGCTACTGAGGACCAGCGGTTGCTTGATTTCTATGATTTTGCCAACCAGATTGCAGGTATCCTGAAGCTGCTGAAGCAGCCTAACACATGGGAAGAAACGTTTGAGTTTGCAGAAATTACTCCGGAGGAAGTTTCTATTGAGGGAAAACCTTATCTTCGGTTTAAGTTATATGAGTCGGTGCTTTACCCGATTAACCTGGAGCCTATAAAGTTTCCGCAGCTTTCCCTGAAAATGATAAAGTACAAAGTGGCTAAAACGCCTAACTTGCTTACTGAAGACCGCAAGGAAGGATATAAGACGTTTTATGCACGTGAGCGGGTTATAAAGGTTAAAGAACTTCCGCCGCACCCATTGCGCAATGTTGTGCCAGTGGGAAATTACATGTTACGTGAAAGCCTTTCAAAGAAAAGCGTGCCGGTAAATAAGAGCTTTACTTATTTGTTTCAAGTGGAGGGAGAGGGTAACTTAGCAGCTATTATGTCCCCTGTGCCAGCTGCACAAACTGGTTTGGAGTTTTATCCTCCTGATGTGCGGCAGGATGTTACGCGCAGGTCAGGAAGAGTAGTGGGGGCCAAGAGTTTTTCTTATGCTGTGTTGCCACGTGAGCCAGGTGACTACAACATGGGAGATGCCTTGCAATGGATATATTTTAACCCAGGCACAGCTACCTACGACACTTTACAGGCAAACTTAGCTGTAACTATAACAGGTGCCAGCAATAGTGATGCAATGGTTTTATCAAGAGATTTGGGTTCTTTCTATAATATAATTGAAAACGAAGACAGCAAGTTAGTTAGTCTTCATCTGTTTGACGATATAAAGCGTTATACGAACATCATTTTGCTGGTACTGCTTGTGGTGTCGTCGTTTATCTTTTTAAAGAAATAAAAATGAGTAATTCTTACGGAAAGCTTTTCAGAATAACAACTTTTGGCGAGTCTCATGGTGCGGCAGTAGGAGTAATTGTAGACGGATGCCCGGCAGGTGTGGAAATCACCACTGAGGAAATTCAACTGGCGCTGGACCGTCGCCGCCCAGGGCAGTCTAAAATTACTACGCCACGTAAAGAAGAAGATAAAGTAACTATACTCTCAGGTGTTTTTGAAGGCAGAACTTTAGGTACTCCCATTGCCATGGTGGTAAATAACAAAGACCAGGCAAGTAAAGACTACAGCCATATAGAACATGCTTTCCGTCCGTCGCATGCTGATTATACCTATACAGCCAAATATGGCCTGCGCGACTACCGCGGAGGTGGCCGTAGTTCTGCCCGCGAAACAGTAGCTCGTGTGGCAGCAGGAGCCCTTGCTACCAAAATGCTGCAGAAGTTTGGCATCAGCATAAACGCTTATGTGTCGCAGGTTGGCAAAATTAAAGTCCAGAAGCCTTACACAGAGCTGGACCTGAGCCAGATTGACTCTAACATAGTGCGTTGCCCTGATGGAGCAACAGCTGCCCGTATGATTGGCCTTATTGAAGAAGTACGTGATAACCTGGATACTATAGGAGGTGTCGTTAGTTGTGTTATAAAAGGAACACCAGTGGGTTTGGGAGAGCCTGTGTTTGATAAGCTTCATGCAGAGCTTGGCAAAGCGATGTTGAGCATAAATGCAGTAAAAGGTTTTGAATATGGCAGTGGCTTTGAAGGCATTAAGATGAGGGGCTCTGAGCACAACGACCAGTTCTATACAGATGAAGCAGGTAATATTCATACGCGCACTAACAACTCCGGCGGTGTACAAGGCGGCATCAGCAACGGACAGGATATTTACTTTAATGTAGCCTTCAAACCTGTGGCCACCATTCTGCAGACACAGCAGACAATAAACGATGCAGGAGAAGATATTGAGTTAAAGGGCAAAGGCCGCCATGACCCTTGTGTACTGCCACGTGCTGTGCCTATTGTAGATGCTATGGCTGCTCTTGTGCTGGCTGATTTTATAATGCGCCAGCAGGCAAACAAGGTGTATAGCGAACCAGCTTAAGAAAAACTTCCTGCAGGCACATAGCCCCATTGCATTAATTCGTCGCGATGTTTTATGTGCCTGCAGGCTCCATCCACCAGAAGTAAAAGTTGGTTACTTATCTCTAATACAGCTTTGTAGTCATGGTCGGTAACTAGAAATCCTTTCGTGAGGCGGTTAGCTTCTATCAGTTCCTGTATCCTTTCTACTTGTAGGGAAGCTATTCCTGAAAAAGGCTCATCAAGGAGCAAAAACTCTGCATCTAATTGTAGTAGCAGCAAAAGCTCTATGTACCGTCGCTCCCCAGTAGAAAGTTCAGCTGTTTTTTTATTTAAATGCTGCTGTACACTCTCATGTGCAAGCAGTTCTTGTTGTTTTTGCTTGTCATCTAAAAAAATGCGGATGATGGTGCTTATTGATAAGGCATGAGGCAGAAAGCCTTCTTGCGGCAGGTAGCCAATTAAGCCTTTGTGAGTGTAAGGCGTGTTGCATACGTTGCCATCAATCTGGATAAATTTATTATCGGTGGTCTTGGTGCCGAAGATAATCTTAAGTAAAGTAGTTTTGCCGCTACCATTCCTGCCTAGCAAGCCCACTACTTCTCCTGTCTGGCACTTCAGGTACACGTCTGACAGCAGTAGCCTGCCCCCGGTGCTGTACATAATGCTGTCAACTTCTAGTGTATGTTTAGGCATGTGCACTAAAACTTATAGCGTAAAGAAGCACTGCCACTAGCAGGTTTATAGCAGCAGAACAAGTAATTAAAACAAAGCGGCTAAACCCACGGTTGTGGTAAAAGTAGTATTGTTGCTTATACCTTTGCTCATAAAAATATAATGACAGTATGAAGCCTCCTGTAAGCAGCGACAGGTTAAAAGAAGAAACAAACCCCGTCAGGTAACTTTTTCTGATAAGCATGCCTATAACACCAATAAACAGGGAAAGAGGTAAGTTGAACCTCATTAGTGCTATATAGTAGTGTAATAGTAGCCTAGGCATATAGATACAGGAAGCAATTAGTCTACTATAAATTTACACTTTATCTGTAATTATAAAAGGCCAGGGGCCACTCTTAATTTAAGAGTGGCCCCTGGCCTTTTATAATTAATTATTATTGATGTTAAAATAATCTTAAGTGTACTACCAGGAACCACACCAGAACAAGGCACGGCAGTAAGAACGGGATAGAGTAACGAAGTATATAGGCAAAGAAAGATGGCATTTTAACACCTGTGCTTTCTGCGATGGCTTTCACCATAAAGTTCGGTCCGTTACCGATATAGGTTAAAGCTCCAAACAGTACAGCAGCTAACGATATTGCCTCTAACAATAAGGTTGTTTCCGGGTCTGCACCTGTTCCTGTTGCAAACTGTCGTACTTCTACCACACTATTCTGAGCCATGTCATACTTGGCCATTGCCAGTGAAAGGAAGTTTGCATAAGTTGGTGCATTATCGAGGAAGCCCGATAGTGAACCTGTCGCCCAGTACAGGAAGTTGGAAGTAATGTATTTTGAATATTCCGGAGAGGAAGCGATGGCTGCCGAAAGCTGCAGAGCTGGCATCATGGTAAAGAAGATACCGAAGAATAAGAACACCACTTCCAGAATCGGGTGAAAGTTAAACTGGTTCCCTGCCAAAGCTGTCTTATTGGAGAAACGGTAGCAGGCAAAAGCTGCAGAAAGCTGAATAACCTCACGGAGAAAAGAAAACTTATTTCCATCATAGTAAACATGTGGCAAACCGTCAATCACGTTTGGGTCCAGGAAAATAGCTCCAATGATAACTGCCAGCCAGGCTAAATTACGTTTCCCGCTAATGTAGAACTCTGTCTTTTCATTGTTTTTAGCAACAACCTCAGGGCGTGGCGTAAAGCCTATTTCTTTATTGCGGCTGTCGACCACGAAGAATACAATGCAGAGAATACCTATAGTTACCAGCCACGGCAGGAACAGGTGCTGCATAGTCCAGAAGAACGGAACACCTTTCAGGAAGCCGATGAACAATGGAGGATCGCCGAGAGGAGTGAGCAACCCACCTGCGTTACTTACTATGAATATAAAGAAAACAATCTGGTATGGCTTAATTCGATGTATATTGAGCCTGATGAATGGCCTGATCAACAGTAAAGAAGCCCCTGTTGTACCTACCAGGTTAGCCAGCACGGCACCAATGGCAACAAGCGCCACGTTTACGGCTGGAGTAGCGTTTGTGTTGATATTAATATAAATACCGCCTGCTGCAATGTACAGTGAGCTAAGCAGTATGGCAAAGGAGGCATACTCAAAGAAGGTATGAATAGGCATGTGAAAGTCTTGCAGCACAAAGAGGTAATACGCTAACACGCCTAAACCCAATGAAACAGCTATTTTCTTGTAGTTATGCTCCCAGAAATGGCCGAACAAAACCGGACCACTGGCAATCATCCCGATTAGAATAAGAAACGGAATAATAAGGAAAGAAGGCGCAGTATGATGAGCTTGCGCCAGTAAGATAAAATTGTTTAGCATGTTAAACGTGTGGAGTTAGGTCAGAACAAAAATTTAACTGCAATGCAAAGATAGCTTTTTTGTGCTAAATAGCTATTTACGGCCATACATTGTAACTTATATAAGGCTTATCGAACAGGTGCTACGAGTTGGGGGAGTTTACTTATAGGAAATTATGTATAACTTTGGAAACTTTAAGACATATCCGTAAGTTTTAATTTAAAACAGAATTATCATGATAGAAAATAAAGAAAAAGTTGTTTCGGTTTACGCTGAAGCAAACCCAAACCCAGAGTCAATGAAGTTTGTGATGAGTGTGACGTTGTTACCTGAAGGTCAAAGCGTTGATTATCCAAACCTGGAGAGTGCCCTTGAGTCGCCATTAGCGCAGGAGCTTTTCAATTTTGATTATGTTTCTCGTGTTTTTATTGCCAGCAACTTTGTAACGGTTACCAAGAACTCGAACCTGGAGTGGGTAAAGCTTATACCTGAACTTCGCACTTTCCTGAAGTCTTATGTTGAGGCTGGTGGCCCTATTTTTACAGAAGGTTTTGTTGTTAACAAACAAAAAGCTGCCACTGAGTCACATGGCGAGGCATCAGGTGAAAATACTGACATATCTCAAAAGATTATAGACTTGCTTGATAACTATGTGCGACCGGCTGTGGAGCAGGATGGTGGTAATATCACATTCAAATCTTATCATGATGGCGTGGTGACAGTGTTCCTGCAAGGCTCTTGCAGCGGTTGCCCTTCCGCTACTGTTACACTAAAATCTGGTATCGAGAACCTACTGAAGCGTATGGTGCCTGAGGTAAGAGAAGTTGTTGCTGACGGTATAGCTGTATAAGAAGAAGATATATTATTTATAGAGTAATAAAAGAGAGCCAGCCTGTTAATTTCGGGCTGGCTCTCTTTTTATTGGATTGCTTAATAAGCAAAAATTTCCCTCCAGTCGATGTTACTTGTACGAATATAGGGCATAACTCCCCATTGCTCTTTCGAGAGATAAGGTGTTATAAGAATAAAGTATCAGTCATATTATATACTGTATATACTGTACTTATTATAAATAAAAGGCCCCGTAGTTAACAATGCTACGGGGCCTTTTATTTATAATAAGTACTAAGCTTATCTGGCTTGCTGTGCTACTTTAACGGAAGCAACAGGCTGCTTTTGCTCTTTTACTGTATCTACTACAATTGGAGTGGCGATAAATAACGAAGAGTAAGTACCAAAAATAACACCAATAAGCATGGCAAGTGAAAAGCTGCGCAATACCTCACCACCAAAGATGAATAGTACTAGAACAACCAAGAACAATGTAAGTGAGGTAATAATGGTTCGGCTGAATGTACTGATTAATGCCGGGTTGACAACTTCTCTTACATGCAGGCGTGGGTTATCATTCATGTACTCACGTACACGGTCAAAGATTACCACTGTGTCGTTTATAGAGAAACCTATAATGGTAAGTACCGCTGCAATAAACACCTGGTCCATTTCATAAGAAATGCCTATCAGGTCAAGTATAGCGAATATAGCAATGATCATGAGCGCATCATGTAACAAGGCTACCACACCGCCCAAGCTGAACTGCCATTTTCTAAAGCGAATCATCACGTATATAAAGATACCGATCAAGGACAATGCCAGGGCTATAAGAGCTCTGTTCTGTACATCGTCAGCCATAGTGGCACCTACTTTAGAAGAACTTAATATCTGCGGATTTAAGTTGCTATATTGTGCCAAGCCTTGCGTTAAAGCAGTTTCTACTTGCTCATCGGCCTCCAGGCTTGCATCATCAGCTAAGTAACTGGTAGTGATTTTTAGTCGGTTATTTGTACCATAAGTCTTAACTTCTGTACCAGCATTCTGGAACTCGTCTAACAAAGCAGATCGTACATCAGAGGCCGGAACTGTCTGATCAAGATTTACAATGTAAGAACGGCCACCTCTGAAGTCAACACCCAGGTTAGGGCCACCGTTAATGAACATCGCTACAAAGCCAAGTACAATTACTGCAAGCGAGAAGGCATAAGCAGGTTTTCTGTACTTCATTACGTCAAACGTAATGTTTCTGAACATTCTGTCAGTAAGCGCAGTAGAGAACGAGAGCTTACCACCTTTTTTAAAGGCACCTTCAACAAACAACCTTGAGATAAATACTGCAGTAAAGAATGAAGTAACAATACCAATCATTAAGGTGATAGCAAAACCTTTTACTGGCCCTGATCCGAAGAAGTAAAGGATAAAACCAACCAGGAAAGTAGTTACGTTCGCATCCAAAATGGTCATAAACGCTTTGTCATAACCTTTATTGATAACCTCCCGAATACTTAAGCCTTTTGCTGCCTCTTCACGCATCCGTTCAAATATCAGTACGTTGGCATCCACGGCCATACCTAAAGTAAGTACGATACCAGCTATACCAGGTAGTGTTAGCGCTGCATTAAACTGTGCCAGCACACCAAGAATAAAGAACACGTTGAAAAGAAGAGCTAAGTCAGCTATGAAACCACCACGGCTATAGTAAGCAATCATGAAGATAATCACCAATGCTAGACCAGCCAGCGTAGAAATTAACCCTTGATTGATCGCTTCCTGACCAAGAGACGGACCAACTACAGATTCTTCAACAATCTGAGTAGGAGCAGGCATTTTACCAGCTTTCAGAATGTTAGCAAGGTCCTGGGCTTCTTCAATAGTAAAATTACCAGTAATAGAAGAGTTACCTCCTGTAATCTCGCCCTGCACTACTGGGGCAGAGTATACATAGTTATCCAGTACAATGGCTATCTGGCGGCCAACATTGTCGCCAGTTAAACGAGCCCATTTCTTAGAGCCATTTGGATTCATCGTCATGTTGATTTCCGGGCGGCCGCTCTGGTCAAAGTCCTGACGGGCATCGTTAATAGCATCTCCTGACATTGGAGCTCTTCCATTACGACCTTTCTTGATAGCGTAGAATTCAACAAACTGCTGACGGTTCTGACCTTCCAGTGGCTTTACTCCCCAGAAGAACTTCATGTTCGATGGGAAAATGGCACGAACTTCTGCTCTTGAGAAAATCTCATTTATTTTAGCTGTATCGCGTACGTTTGCGCCAAGGCCACCAGGCATTTGCGTAAACAAACGGGCTAGCACACCACCTTGCTGGGCAGTAGTTAAAGAGTCAAGTGCTGCAGAGTCAGCAGGGTTCTGAGCTGGAACAGCCGTTGACGCAAGGCCAGTAGAATCTGTTACAGCTGAATCGGCAACAGCTGCTTGTGCCAGCACATCATCTGTTGCGTCAGTTACAATAGCACTGTTATCTGATGCAGAAGCAAGAGCATCTGTATTCAAGTTAAGTTTACCAGCAGATTCCTGCTGATCCAGATATTGGCTAAGCTGCATGAAGTAAGGGCTGAATTCTTCAGGAGACCATACTTCCCAGAACTCCAGGTTAGCCATGCCAGATAGTAGTCTGCGTACGCGGTCAGGGTTATCAATGCCTGGCAGCTCAATTTGAATACGGCCAGTACCTTCCAGGCGCTGAATGTTTGGCTGATTTACACCGAACTTGTCAACACGGGTACGGATGATATTAAAAGAACGGTCAATAGCGTCTTCTACTTCCTGGTTTATTACATCCAGTACTTCCTCGTCAGTAGACTCATAGCTGATTCTGCCACGGTTTGCTGAAGTAGAGAAGATACGACTAAGGCGACTATCTGGATTGATTTCACGGTAAGCCTGGGCAAACAGTGTAGTGAAGCGCTCCTGGCTGTTTTTCTGCATTTCTTGTGCACGATCCAACGCTTTCAAGAAATCAGGATCTTTACTGTTACCTGCAAGCGACTTAACGATCTCAACCGGAGAAACTTCCAGCACAACGTGCATACCACCTTTAAGGTCAAGGCCTAGGCCTAACTGGTTTTCAGTAACCTCCTGGTATGTTAAGCCCATAAATACAGGCTCTCTCCAAATGGAGTCTATATAAGCTTGCCTTCTTGCAAGGTCTACATTGCCTTGTGCATCTGTGGCATAGGCTTCGGCGTCCTGCTGCACATTGCGGGCAACTAGCGAAAACGACAGGTAGTAAAGGCAAAGCGCCGATACAATTACTGTCAGAACGATAATTAAATTTTTGTTCCGCATTTGGATTAATTAATGAAAAATAAAGTATAGGTGAAAGATTAAAAGCAATAGAATAAACTATACCCTACTTATTAGACAAATGAAAATAAATGTCTAAGCGTTCCGCAGCAGTCATATTTCTGCTGTGGTTATCAAAACTTTAGAGAAGAAGGATACAGTGAAAAGGGATAAGCTACAGCTTAGGGAGCGTTGGGCTGTATAGTGATGGGGCAAATCTGCGCAACAAAGCCAAGGCCCGGCGGTCTGGCTGTAAACGCAGGCAGTGCCTCATCAGCAGGAACTGCAAAAGCCGGGATAGGAGTCGGCTTTATAGCCTGCTGCAGATTTAGTGCTACAAAGGAAGTAGTAGCCTCTAAAGATACTTTTTGTTTAACAACGGTTTTTTGCTTTTGCTCTTTTGCCAACTCTGTTGAGGGCTTAGAAGCTGCATTTTCTGCTGAGCAGCTGAAAGCAACCACCTCCTGGCCGTTGAGCATGAGTGCCCACAGCAATGTAACAGACATTAAAAGATGCCTGAAATAGCAGGATATGGTTTTAGTATTCAGCATGTATAACCGCAAATGTAATGGCTTTTATTTAAAAAAATAAAATATTAGCGGTTAATATCCAAAAAGCGCTTTACATCCTGCTTTTTACCGATAAGTATAAGTATATCTGAAGGATAAATAATGGTTTCGGCTTTAGGTACCCCAATAATATGTTCTACCTGTGTCGGCTTTCCATCCAGTATCTCCTCAAAAAAGCGCTTAATAGTAATCAGGTTGATGTTGTACTTTTCGCGAAGGGATATTTTAGACAAGCTGCGGTTAGCGATATTGCGGGGAGCGTTAATCTCTACAATTTCGTAGTTGTCCGGCAAAGGCAGGAAAGTCCGGATACTTGGCTGTAGTAAACGTTCTGCCACTGTTTTACCTACCTCACCCTCTGGCGAAAGAATTTCCTGCACACCCATCTTTTCCAGAATGCGGCGCTGCTGTTTGTTGGAGGCGCGCGTGATAATGCGTTTAATATTTAGCTCCTGCAGGTTAGCTGTGGTAATAAGTACCGCTTCAAAATCTTCGCCGATGGCTACTATAACGGCATCCATGTCCTGCACATTCTGCGCCTCCAGCGCCCGCATGTCTGTTGCGTCCAGGGCTACGGCATAGGCTACCTGATCTTTTATATCCTCTACATGGTCTACACTGTTATCTATGGCAAGAACTTCTGCTCCGCGCTCTGCCAGCGTAGTTGCTATAGATCTTCCAAAGATACCCAGGCCAATTACAGCAAACTTGTGCCTCATGCTTTTATTTTTGAGTTAAGGAATGTAGTAACCACTTCTAAACCTCTTTCGAAGTGGTTGTTGTTCGGTATAATAATGTCGGCATCGTTCTTATATGGCTTAATGTACTTCTCGTAAGTTGGAGCCACGTGGTTTGTGTAACGGTACAGTACATCATCCAAGTCGTAGCCGCGCTCGATGCGGTCACGCACAATGCGTCGTTGCAGTTTAATGTACTCTTTAGCGTCGATATATACTTTCAGGTCCAGTAGCTTGGCTATCTCCTCAAAATAAAAAACAAAGATTCCCTCTACTACTACAATGGGAGCCGGTTTAAACTCCAACTGCTTGGGTACTACATTGGGGTTGTTGAAAGTATATTCGGTGCGGTAAAATGTTTCGCCCTGGCTAATGGTTGCTATATCCCGTGCGTAGGCATCATCATCAATGCAGGACGGCAGGTCGAAATTAACGACTCCATTTAAATCTTTTGTTTGATGTTCTCTGGGTTTATAGTAATTGTCTTGAGAAATAAGACATATGTCTTCGGGTGAAAATGAAGTTAGTAGCTTATTCAAAAAAGTAGTTTTTCCTGAAGCACTACCTCCTGTTATTCCGACAATAAATGGCTTTTGCATAGGAAGCTAAGGTTTCAGGCCACAAAATTAAGGTTAAAAGCACTACAAGGCTACTATGTAAGCGCAAAAATATCTGGTGTTACTGTGTTTTTAGAAACTCAACCAGTTTACGGATGGCCCGGCCACGGTGGCTGATCGAATTTTTTTCCTCACGGCTCATTTCAGCAAAGGTTTGCTCATAACCGTCGGGTACAAATACCGGGTCGTACCCAAAGCCTTTGTTTCCCTGCCATTCCTTTGTTATAGTACCCTCTACGATACCTTCAAACTGATGTTCCTGGCCATCTAAAAACAGGGTGATAAAAGTGCGGAAGCGGGCGTGTCGGTTATCCTGACCCTGAAGGTTCTTTAACAAGTGATTTATGTTGTCAGCGTCGCTGCGTTGCGGACCAGCATATCGGGCCGAGTAAACGCCGGGCGCACCGTGCAAGGCTTCTACTTCCAGGCCAGTATCATCAGCAAAGCAATTAACTTTATAGTTTTCCCACACATAAACAGCCTTTTGCCTTGAGTTGCCCTCCAGTGTGTCCTGGTCTTCGGCAAGTTCTTCCAGGCAGCCTATATCCTGCAGGGTAAGCAGTTTATACTGGCTTTCCAGCATTTGGCTTACTTCAGCTACTTTGTTTCTGTTGTTGGTGGCAAAGCAGAGTTCAGTCATAAGAGTAAGTTTAATATATTTATATTTAATGTGCTAGTAGAAGGTTTTTGCAAGAAGGCGCTTATTATTTCCTCTTTTATTTTTGCTGTCTGTTAATCGAAGGAATAAACTCAGCAACAGTAAAAGCAATAAACGTTACCATAGCACCTTCTAGCCGTTGTCGTCTGGGTGATAGTATTGAGCTGTATGGCAATAAGCTAGCCTCAGACCGTTCCATAAAAAAAATGTTAAACCCAAAGGCCGTATGTTTGCTATTTTTAATGCAGGTAAGCTGCTACCTCATTCTCTTCCAGCACCACTGTTACGTGCTCACGCAGGGTGGTAGCCAATGAATAGCCCGTGTAGGTGGCAGTAACAGGATATAAGGTGTGATGGCGATTGACTAGAGTGGCTATTTCTACCTTTTTAGGGTTGTGCTGCAGAAAAGCGTTAAGTGTGTAGGCAAGTGTCTTTCCTGTATTCAGTACATCATCTACCAGTACCAGGTTTTTTCCTGCGATGGAGTTTTCTTCCAGATCCAGTTCCAGGAGCTGCTGTACAGGCTCATTCTCTTTTAATGTGATGCGCAGCAACTTAACCTTCAAGAGAGATATGGATTCTAATTCCTTTGCCAGCATCTGAGCCAGTGTATAACCGTTGTCATGAATGCTTGACAGCACAAGTTCCTGTTCTTCAAAGTTATGTTCGTACATTTCAAAGGCCATCCGCTTTATTTTTTGAAAAATTTGCCCTTTGTCAAGTATCAGGTTCGTATGTGGGTGTGTCATGAGTTGCGAAGCTGTGGTTGTTAATGCCGCCATGTAGCTAGCTGCGTCAGCAAAAATAAGATATTATTTGCAGGCAGATTTGGTTTAACGATAAAATAATTTGGCTTATAGCGTTTTAATTAAAAAACATTTACTAAATTTGCAGTCCGATTCGAGAATTAAGGTTAATTAACGTTTATAATAATGAAAAAAGGCATTCACCCAGAATATAGAGAGGTCGTTTTCCAGGATACTTCCAGTGATTTTAAATTTATCACTCGCTCTACTATGACTTCAAACGAAACAATCACTATGGAGGATGGTAAAGAATACCCTGTAATCAAAGTGGAGGTTTCTTCAGCTTCTCACCCTTTCTACACTGGTAAAAACATCTTCGTTGATACTGCTGGTCGTGTGGAGAAATTCAACAAGCGTTATCAGAAAAAATAAGCGTAACCAACAGGTTAAAACGTTTCAAAAGCAAAGTCTTCTCGTTAGTTTCGGGAAGACTTTTTTATTTTTGTGTCTATGAATATCATTCTCTTTGATGAGCCGAGTATTCGGGAGGCGTTGCTGCCCCTTACGTTTACCCGGCCTGTTGCTGAAATTCGTGTAGGTATACTTACCATTGCCGAAAAATGGCGGAAGTTTTTAGGAGAAAATGTCTCTTACCTTACACAGCCATATCTTCAGGATAAATTTGATTTAGTCACTGATACACATAACTGGTACATTAACGGTGCCGTCTGCCCTGATGAAAGCCTGGTGGAAACCATCAAGTCACTTAAAATGGGAGAAGCCTTGTATCATCAGGGAATCCTTATCGCTATAAATAGTGATAACCTGCAGCCGCATGACATGGAAGAACTGGTTAGCTACTCTACCTCTAAGAGGCATGAATGCGACACCTGTACTATTGTGAAAGAGATGTGGGAGATTTTTCAGTTTAACGGGCAGCAGATCCGGAACGATTTTAAAATACTTACCGCTGGCCGCCAAAGCCAACCTCTGAATGATAGGTTTACTGCAGTTTATGGCGAAGAGAACATTTTTATAGAAGAGGGGGCTATAATAAGAGCGGCTGTTCTTAATGCAGAAGATGGCCCTATTTATATTGGTAAAGATACACAGGTGCTGGAGGGCGCTTTAATAAAAGGACCTTTTGCTTTATGTGAAGGTAGCTTTGTGAACATGGGCGGTAAAATGCGTGGAGACACTACCATAGGCCCGTTTTCTAAAGTCGGTGGAGAAGTCAGTAACTCAGTTATATTTGGTTACAGCAATAAAGGGCATGAAGGCTTTTTAGGTAACTCAGTGCTTGGCGAGTGGTGTAACCTGGGCGCTGATACCAATACTTCTAACCTGAAAAATAATTATGCCCAAGTAAAGATGTGGAGCCATGCCCAGAAAAATTTCCGCAACACAGGCTTGCAGTTCTGTGGCCTTATTATGGGTGACCATAGCAAGTGCAGCATTAATACCATGTTTAATACAGGTACAGTGGTTGGGGTGAGTGCCAATATATTTGGTGCAGGATTTCCTAGTAACTTTGTGCCGTCTTTTAGTTGGGGCGGGGCATCAGGTTTAGAGACCTATCAGTTCCAGAAGGCTTGTGAAGTGGCCGCTAAAGTCCTGGAAAGGAGGGACCTAAAGTTAGATGATATAGAAAAAGCTGTTCTTCGTGAGGTGTTTAAAGAGACGCAACAGTACCGTACCTGGGATAGCTAATTATCATCACTCTCACCATAGGTGTTAATCATATTTTAAATATTTAAGTACCAACGTGCAATTCGCAACTATCATAGGCCATCAGGAAACAAAGCAACTGCTGTTAAAATCGGTGCAACAAAACCATGTGGCGCATGCACAGCTGTTTTTAGGGCAGGAGGGAAGCGCTAATCTGGCGCTGGCTTTGGCTTATGCCACATACATAAACTGCGAAAACAAACTTCCGGATGATTCATGTGGAACATGCGGAAGCTGTGTGAAAATGAATAAGCTGGTGCACCCGGACTTTAACTTTGTAATGCCGGTTACCAGTACCAAATCAGTGTCTAAAGATGTGCTGAGCCAGAAGTTTCTGGGAGAGTGGCGAGAATTTATATTAACAAGCCCATACCAGGGATTAAATGAATGGATGCAGCATATCGGAGCCGAAAATAAACAAGGCAATATATCTAAAGAAGAAAGCCGCCAACTGGTAAAGCTGGTATCGCTAAAGGCTTTTGAAGGAGATTATAAAATTGTGCTGATATGGTTACCGGAACTTATGCACTCAGCGGCAGCTAATGCCTTACTGAAGCTTCTGGAGGAGCCACCATCTAAAACTCTTTTCCTCTTGGTATCACAGTCGGCAGAAAAGTTATTGGCTACCATTACCTCGCGTACTCAGATTATGCAGGTGCGAAATTTCACAGAGCAGGAGATTATACAGTATCTGCAGGAGCAGCAAAACACTGATCAGACCACAGCATACCAAATATCACAATTGGCAGAGGGTAATCTGAATGCCGCTATTAAACTTACAGCCGAAATCAGTAGCGATTATTTTACGTTCTTTACGGAATGGATGCGCTATTGCTATAGTTATAAGTTTGGAGAAATGATAGACATGAGCGAGAAATTTCAGACATCAGGCCGTGAGAACCAGAAAAACTTCCTGTTGTACGCTCTTAACCTGTTCCGTAAGGTTATGTTATTCGGAGTAGATGCCTCTTTAGTGTCTTATCTGCCTCCTAACGAATTAGATTTCGTGCAGAAGTTCTCTAAAGTAATAACAGGAAACAATGCCGGGCAATTAGCAGAGGAACTAAACCAGGCACATTATCATATCGAGCGAAATGCAAATCCTAAGATGGTGTTTGTAGATAGCTCCATTCAAATTGCCGGCTTTTTGCGTGGCAACAGTTAATAAATTATGATGCAAAACGATATCAAGAACAAAATTATACGGATAGGCACACGAGGCAGCAAACTGGCATTATGGCAAGCCGAGGCTACAGCCGAGAAACTACAGTTGGCCGGGTTTGCTACAGAGCTTGTCATCATCAGTACTAAAGGAGACCAGGTGCTGGACCGCTCACTGGACAAAATAGGTTCTAAAGGGGTGTTTACAGAGGAACTGGAAGAAAGCCTTCGAGACGGAAGTGTTGAGTTAGCCGTGCATAGTGCCAAAGATGTGCAGTCTACCATACCGGCAGACCTGGAGCTGCTGGCTTTTATGGAGCGCGAAAAGGTGAATGATGTACTTCTTTCACTCGACCCGAACTTTAAGCTGGAACGTGATCGTAAAGTTGTAATTGGTACTTCATCAACCAGAAGAAAAGCTTTGCTGAAGAAATACTATCCGGATGTGACCACTGCCGAATCAAGAGGAAACCTGCAGACTCGCCTGAAAAAGCTGGAAGATAAGCAGTTTGATGCCCTGATGCTGGCTTATGCTGGTGTACATCGCATGGGCTATGATGATTTAATTGTACATACTTTTCCGGAAGATGAATTTGTGCCTGCTGCAGGACAGGGTAGCGTAGCCATAGAGTGCGCCAAAAACCTGGGCTCTGAGTTGAAAAAAGGCATTAAAGAGGCATTAGACCATACAGATACCCATGTTTGTCTTTTAGCCGAGCGTGCTTTTCTGAAAACAATGGAAGGTGGTTGTAGTATCCCTTCATTTGCCTTGGCTGCGCTTAAACCTGATAGGGTAAGCATAACAGGTGGCATCGTAAGCCTGGATGGCAGAACCCTGTTGCAGGAAACAATGGAGGCTCCATTAGCTGAAGCTGCTGCACTGGGAGAAAAAATGGCACGGACTATTCTTTCTCAGGGAGGAGAGCAGATACTTAAAAGTATAAAAGAACAACGTGGCGAAGTATAAGTAGGCAAATAATAGCTACGGAACTATAAAGTAAATATTCCCCTCTCTGTGTCAGTTAGATATATAGAGGGGAATTTGTTTTTCATTAATATTTAAAGATTTTTAATCTAAATTTAATATTCTTTAAAAGGATTTAATTCGCTTTTAATTAAGCTTTAATTATAGGCTAATATAATTGTAAACAACCTATATCCTAAAGGTTGTTTACAGTTAAGATAAAAGCCTGTGAAAAAAATACTGATTCCTACTGATCTTACAAATGAGTCGCTGGGCCTGATAAAATTTGGGCTTCAAGTTTTAAAAGGCGAAGCATGCCAGATTATATTGCTGCACGTTATTCCCTTGCCCGATTCCATTACAGAGTTACTAATGCTGTCAAGAGATGAGGAAAAGCTGGAAAAAGTTAATACTGCCTTCTATAAAGCTATAGAGCGTATCAAAAAGTCTTATGTTGTAGAGATTATCAGCTTAGATGTTGTGCACCTTTATGGCGACAGCCCCATAAAAATTCAGAACTACATTGATGCAAATAACATTGATTTGGTTCTTTGCCCGGTTACTGCTTCTAAACCCTCTGCAGGAAATGAAAAAGAAAAGCTCAGAGAGTTATTCAGCGATGTTACCTGCCCTATCTTATACATTCCTGATAATATTGAGAATAACCAGTTCAGGAAAGTAGCTTATGTACTTGACCCGGATGATAAGCACTCTTTGCTGCTGGATGAGTTCCTGCTTACGCTGACAAGTTCCAGTGACTATTACATTACTTTTCTGGTAGTGTTTAAGCCTGGTACTAACATGGAGAAGTTGGAGTACATTATTAACCGGGTGTACTTTAATGAAAAGCTTAAAAACATGAACTGCTCTGTTCACCTGCTCCAGGAAAATGATTTTACCGGTGGGGTCTACACTTTTATAGAAGAGTTTAAAGTAGACTTGCTGGTGACAGGAAAAAAGAAGCATTTTCTGGGGAACATTTTCACCAGGAAGCGGATTTCCAGTGAGGTGGCTAAACATACTAAAATTCCTTTTCTCACCATTGTCTAAGTTGGTGACTAACGATTCTGGCAATAGGAATACATTAGATTTCATTCAGTGTGTTCAACGCATTAATCTTTGGTTAATATGTTACTAAAGAAGAATATCCCTCTCAAATACATTTTTGGGAAGGTAAAATATGAAGTCACTTTTGTGGCTATATATGCCACTTGCATAGTCATTTGGGACAAGTACTTCCATGTGATCAACATTTCGATCCCTTTAAGTGTGCCTATGGTGTTGGGTACTGTGCTGTCCCTGCTTTTAGCCTTTAAGTCTAACCAGGCATACGATAGGTGGTGGGAGGCCAGAATTATATGGGGAGCCATTGTAAACGACTCGCGTACTTTAACCAGGCAACTGCTCAGCTTTGTCTCAGACCCTTATGTTTCCGTGCAGCTTAAAGAGTTCCAAGACCGCTTCATAAACAGACAAATTGCCTGGTGCTATGCTTTAGGGCAATCTCTTAGGAACAAACCAATAACAGAAGAAATTAGAGAGTACTTAACGCCAGATGAGCTTGTCTTTGTTAGCAAGCATGATAACATACCAAATGCCTTACTGCAATTGCATGGCAGAGACTTGAAGGAATTACTAGAGGAAGGGCTTGTAAACAAATATCAGCAGATAGAGCTGGATAAGACACTATCGAGGCTTTGTGATTCGATGGGAAAGTGTGAGCGGATTAAGAACACTGTATTCCCGGTAACGTACAGCCTGTACATTCATTTTTCTTTGTTCTTTTTTATCCTGTTAATGCCTTTTGCCCTGCTGGATACCTTCGGAATAATGGAGATACCAATGGTTATTACTATTGCTATTGCCTTCTTTCTGATTGAGAAGATGGCTATTCATTTGCAGGATCCTTTTGAAAACAAGCCAACCGATACTCCTGTAACAGCTATCGCCAGAACAATAGAAATTAACCTGAAACAAATGCTGAACGAAAGTAAACTGCCAGAGAAGATAAAGGCAGGAGAAAGTGATTATTATTTGCTGTGATCATTAGTTTAAAACAAAAGCAGCAGCCTTGGTAAACCAAGGCTGCTGCTTTTGTTTTAAACTATCAAGAGACGGTTATTTACTGCTGATCTAGCAATCTAAGCCTTTTCGGCTTCAATTGCCTCTTCTGTTAAAGGTAATTTATTTGAAGACCGTGCATAGCTTAAAAACGCCAGCATATCACTCTTAACCACTGGAGCTAATAAATAAAGCCCGATCATGTTAGGTATACTCATGGCAAAAAGCATTGCGTCAGAGAAAGCAACCACGCTGTTTAACTGCATAGGGGCACCAAGCACAATAAAGGCACAGAAAATAACCTTAAAGCTAATATCTGCAACTTTATTGTTTCCGAAAAGATACGTCCATGCTTTAAGACCATAATAAGACCAGGTAATCATAGTAGAGAACGCAAAAAGGATAACAGCGGCAGCCAACAATAGTGGAAACCAACTGATAACAGTGGCAAAAGAAGCGGAGGTAAGTGCAATACCATCTGCCGATTCTAGGTTATAAGAACCTGTCACCACAATAACCAGTGCTGTCATGGTGCATACAACCACGGTGTCAATAAAAGGCTCCAGGGAAGCGACAAAGCCCTCTGTAACCGGAACATTGGTTTTTACTGCTGAGTGAGCGATTGATGCTGAACCAATTCCGGCTTCGTTAGAGAACAAGCCTCTTCTAAGGCCTTGAATCATGGTGCCGACAATACCACCACCTATGGCACTGCTGGTAAAGGCTCCCTCGAAAATAAGACCAAATGCATCAGGTATGTGTGTGAAATTAGCAAGAAGCACAACAATGGCTGCTAAAATGTAAATACCGCACATAAGAGGAACTACCCTTTCCGTTACCTGGGCAATACTTTTCATGCCTCCCAGAATTACCAGCCCCACCAGCACAGCTATAATTAAGCCGAATATCCAGGCGTTACCTCCTCCAAAGAACGAGTCTGCACCGCCTGTCACGCTTATCATTTGCTGTGTTGCCTGGTTAATCTGGAACATGTTACCAGCCCCAATAGCGCCTCCGATACACATTAACGCAAAGAAAGCGGCCAGAAATTTACCTAGCTTAGGCATTCCTTTTTCTATGCTAAGCCCCTTACTGAGGTACTGCATCGGGCCACCGGAAACAGTACCGTCAGCATGTGTGTCGCGGTATTTTACACCCAAGGTACAGGATACAAATTTAGACGACATGCCCACCAGACCCGCTAAAATCATCCAAAAGGTAGCGCCAGGGCCTCCAAGAGATATGGCAATGGCTACGCCTGCTATGTTTCCCAAACCGACAGTGCCTGAAACAGCGGCAGTTAATGCCTGGAAGTGTGAGACTTCACCGGGGGCATCTTCCTGGTTATATTTTCCCCGTACAATATGAAGCGCATGTTTAAAGCCCCTGATGTTAATAAAGCCCAGGTAAAAGGTAAAAAAGAATGCTCCTGCTAATAACCAGACTAATATAAGAGGTACAGAAATGGTATCTGTTATTTGAAGTTCATAAAAGATAATATCTGAAATGAACTGAGCAGCGGGACCAACAGCTTCATCTATTCGCTGATCAATAGATACTTTGGGTGCTCTAGCCTGAAGGCCGCTTAAAGATACAAGACTAAGTCCTGCAGAAAGTAGGATTCGTTTCATTTAGGTAGGATAAATTGATTCGTTTCACCTTAAATATAACATTTTCTGCCGCCTTTATAAAGAAGATACCTGTTTTACATCTTATGATCTAACTTAATATTAGATTATTTAAATTTAATTGGTAAGATAGTGGTGAATTTTGTCTCATGGCAGAAATGGTACAATATCGTAGCCTTATAAAAAATGTACTACTATGTTGTAGCTTTGTCATAATACATGCCAACTGCCTTTGGTGTAAGGTTGTGTTATGATAAAGTGGAGGTGTGGGGCGGAAGGAATTTGTACTTGTGCAGCAGCTTAATTTGGAATACAGCAAAAAAAGGGAAAACTTATAGCTCTTTTTAGAATAGTTTAAATTGTTATGTTTAAGAAGCAAAGTGTAAAGCAACTTGTTTTTTCGGGAGCTATTATAGCAGTAATGGCCCCATCAGTAGTTTTTGCTCAGAAGGCACCCAAAGGTAAAGATGAACTAGTAACCATAGAGACACCTAAAGGAGAGATAAAACTGGTGCTGTTCGATGATACACCAAAGCATAAAGAGAACTTTTTGAAGCTGGCAAACGAGGGCTTTTACGATGGTACTACTTTTCACCGTGTAATTGATGGATTTATGATTCAGGGTGGCGATCCGAACACAAAAGATGATGATCCTCGTAATGATGGTGCCGGAAACCCGGGGTATACTGTTCCGGCGGAAATAAACTCAAATCATAAGCATGTACGCGGAGCCCTGGCAGCGGCACGTTTAGGCGACTTTGCTAATCCTGAGAAAGCTTCCAGCGGATCGCAGTTCTACATAGTGGAAAACCATAATGGTACACCAATGCTGGACGAAGCTTATACCGTTTACGGCCAAGTAATAGATGGTTTAGACGTGATAGACAAAATTGCAGAAGAACCTAAAGATGGTCGTGATCGTCCGCTTTCTGACATCAGGATGAAAGTGGAAGTAGAGAAAGTGAAAAAGAAGAAAATAGCTAAGAAATACAACTACGATTATAACTCTCAATCCCTACAGAAATAACCAACTCATGAAAAAAATATTGATTACAGGCTCCAATGGATTATTAGGGCAAAAACTGGCAGAGCTTTTACTAGCCAAAACTGATGTAGAACTGTTAGCCACCAGCCGTGGTGACAACAAACTTGCTGCCATTTACCCTACGCTGCCTTTTACCTCTATGGATGTTACTAATAAAGAAGAGGTAGAGCAGGTCGTAAGCGAGTTCAAGCCTACGCACATCATCCATACGGCTGCCATGACTAATGTGGATCAGTGTGAAACAGACAGGGAAGGAGCTCTAAAACTGAACCGTGATGCAGTGCAGTACCTTGTGGATGCGTGTGAGAAGCATAACGTACACCTGACACATCTTTCTACTGACTTTATTTTTGATGGCGAAGGTGGTCCTTATGGCGAAGAGGCAGAGGCTAACCCTATCAGCTATTATGGTGAGACAAAGCTCTTAGCCGAAGAAGTAGTTAAAAAAGCTACCTGCAAATGGGCTATATTGCGCACCGTGCTGGTGTATGGCATTGCACACGAATACGGCAGAACAAACATTGTACTGTGGGTAAGAGATAGCCTGAGAGCCGGTAAGGTAATTAAAGTAGTAAATGACCAGTTTAGAACACCAACTTTGGCCGAAGATCTGGCGATGGGCTGCTGGCTTGCCGCTGAAAGCGATGCAGAAGGAATCTTTAACATCTCTGGTAAAGAGCTGCTAACTCCTTATGATATGGCACTGATTGTAGCCGACTTTTTTGCGCTGGATAAGTCTCTGATCGACAAAGCCGACGCTTCTACTTTCTCTCAGACGGCTAAACGTCCTCCCCGCACAGGTTTTGATATCACGAAAGCTGAAACAGTGCTTGGATATAAGCCTCACACCTTTCTGGAAGGAATTCAGATGGTGGCGGAGCAGGCAGAGGTATAACCACTTGATACAGTTGTACAAAGGAGCAGCTAAAGCAAGTATGCTCCTTAAACAAACATTAAAAATATTAGATTCTTAATGGCACTCTAAAATGAATTGGCTATATTGTTTGCCAAAATTATAATACAACTACCTTAACCTGACCTGAAATAATTAACTACTATTACTTCTTCCTTATTTTATGAGTGCTAACAAAGAATCTTGGGGCTCTCGCGTAGGCCTTATTCTTGCTATGGCCGGTAACGCAGTGGGGCTTGGAAACTTCCTTCGTTTTCCGGTGCAGGCAGTGCAAAACGGTGGCGGGGCTTTTATTATCCCATACCTTGTCTGCTTTTTTGTGATGGGTATTCCACTCCTCTTTATAGAATGGTCTATGGGCCGTTTTGGAGGAAAGTACGGGTACCATTCTACGCCGTTTATTGTGGATACTATGGGCAAAAGCCGCTTTTGGAAATATATTGGCGTGTTTGGTATCTGGACTAATATTGCGGTTGCTGCTTACTATTGCTATATAGAATCCTGGACACTTTCCTATGTCTTTCATTCTATTATTGGTACATTCAGTGGTTTGGATCAGGATGGTGTTTCAAACTTCTTTGGCGAGTACGTAAGCTTGGGTGTGTCTACACTAGGTGTGCCTTATGAGCCAATCGTGTTCTATATACTTTGCTTGCTGTTAAATACCTGGATTCTTTCGCAAGGCTTGGCATCAGGTGTAGAGCGTGTTGCTAAAATCGGTATGCCAATGCTGATTTTGTTCGGTGCTTTCCTGGCTTTTAAAGGATTTACTATTACAGCAGGGGAAAACGGTGCTATAAATGATAGCTCGGTTGGTCTTAACTTCCTATGGACACCAAATTTTGACCAGTTGTGGTCTCCTACGGTGTGGTTAGCTGCTGCAGGTCAGATCTTCTTTACTCTTTCAGTGGGTATGGGTACGGTGCAATGTTATGCCTCATATGTTCGTGCTAAAGATGATGTCGCTCTTAACGCTATGTCTGCCGGTTGGATGAATGAATTTGTAGAAGTAGTATTGGGTAGTAGTATTCTTATTCCTATCTCCATCGGGTACCTGGGCATTGATCGTGTGACTGAGTTAGTACAGAGTGGCGGACTAGGGCTTGGTTTCAGAGCTCTTCCGTATTTATTCTATCAGTGGGGCGACTTCCTGGGAGCGTTCTCCGGTGTTATGTGGTTTGGCTTGTTGTTCTTTGCGGGTATAACCTCTTCGCTTGCGATGGGTACACCATGGATCGGTTTCCTGATGGACGAGTTTAACTGGAGACGTAAACCTGCAGCCTGGTCTTTTGGTGTTGTTGTGTTTGTATTGGGTATGCCCACTGTACTATTCTTTAAATATGGAGTGTTTGATGAGTATGACCATTGGGCAGGAACCGTATCGCTGGTAGTTTTTGCTTTACTAGAGACTATCTTGTTCTCCTGGGTGTTTGGCATACGAAAAGGCTGGCAGGAAATTATTTCTGGAGCTGATATACAAGTGCCAAATATTTACAAGTTCATTATCAAGTTTATAACACCTATACTGTTGCTGTGGGTGTTCCTTGGTTCTTTATTTACACCAAAAGGTAACGATTGGAGTGCGGCATTAAGTGGTAACTGGATATTAGATAACAGTTCTATTATAAACAGGCTGGCAAATACAAGCCTTAAAAAACAGTTAGCTGCTGCAACTGATCCATCACAGATTGAGTTTTTACAGGACCAGATATTTTTTGTGAATGCTGCGCGTATACTGTTACTTTCTGTTTGGATTATCCTGGCACTGCTGGTATATGTTGCGTATAAAAAAAGACTTAGAGAAGGAAGAATTTAGGAAACTATGAATACATCTGCGCTTGTTGTCATGCTCACCACCATGTTGTTGGTAACGGCATTAATGATATATTTCTTCGTTAAGGTGATAACAATACCTCCGAAGCCAGAGCCGGACTCTTATCTCGATAATGATGATGAGGTAGATCGTCAGGTTCCGAAACCACAATAAATTGCATGAAAAAATTAAAGTACTGGATCAGGCGCAACTTTAGCTTTTCTCAGCGTGAGGTAGATGCTTTTTTGGTACTGGTAGTAATAATGGTGCTGCTAACGGTAGCACCATTTCTATTTAATAGACTTTTTAGCCCAGGCATTACTAACAGTACTGTTTCTGACAAACAGCTACTGGATAGCCTGGTGGCACAGTTAGAGTCAAAACTGCCTGTAAGAGAACAGCCTGGGTATAATGAGCCATCTGTTACACTGCATCTATTCAATCCTAACCAGCTTACAGTAGAAGAGTGGCAGGCATTCGGGCTGCCAAAGTACCTGGCGCAACGCATTCTGAACTATCGAAATAAAGTTGGTGACTTCAGCTATAAGGCAGAACTAGGTAAAATATATGGTTTGCCTGACTCTGTGTTCCAGAAGCTGTACCCGTACATTCAACTACCTGAAGATCGACCCAAAAAGTATAGTGGTAGCCAGCGTGTGGCTCAGGATGAAAGCTCAATACCTAATCCAAGTGCTAACTCTAACTGGAGCAACAATCGTCCGAAAGAGAAGTTTGTGCTTGCCCCTTTCAACATCAACACAGCCGATACAACAAAGCTGAAGCAAATCAGAGGTATTGGCAGTAAATTATCAGCACGCATTGTAAAGTATAGAAACGGCTTAGGTGGTTTCCATAGCATGGCTCAACTGCAGGAGGTATATGGGCTACAGCCGGAAGTGGTTGACAGTCTGCAGAAATATACTTTTGTTGCCAAAGCTTATGCGCCACCGCAGTTAAATATAAATGCTGCCACCTCCGATCAACTGAAGATGCATCCTTATATTTCTTCTAATGTAGCACGTGCTATAGTTGCTTACCGGGAGCAACACGGGGAATACAAAAGAGTAGAAGATGTACAGCAGGTGAAGTTAGTAACAGCTGAACTTTTCGATAAGCTAAGGCCTTACCTGGCGCTTTAGCTCTTGCTTAACAGGTTTGTCTTACAGCATTGCTAGTGTCTGTGCCGTAAGTACAGCCTAAACAATATCCTTCAATAGAAAACAGAACTGGCGTAAGAAATTCTTACGCCAGAAAAAATAGTATTTTGTAAGCTACATGCTAAATTTATTTTCTATCAGAAAGAAAAATACGATACACAGCTGAAAGATCTTCTTCTCCAAAGCCTTTCTCTTTTGCTTGTCCGTAAAGTTCCTTAGTAGCTTGTAATGAAGGTAGTGCTACATTTTGTTCGTAAGCAGTAACACTTGCCAGGTGCAAATCTTTGTGTGCCCATTCTAGCGGAAACTGAGGTGAAAAGTCTCGGTTCAAAATTTTTACCTGTTTCAAGTTTAAGAAAGGAGCAGCGGCAGGTCCGCCTAATAGTGTCTCGCAAAGCTTTTCTTCAGAAATTCCTAAGGCGGTTCCGAGTTTTAGAGCTTCCGCAAAAGATGCCATTGCCTGGGCTAGCATCATGTTGTTTACCATTTTCATGCTGGCTCCCTGCCCATGTTCTCCTACATGTACTGTCTCTTTGCCCATTAGGTACAATAGCTCCTGCACCTGCTCAATGTCAGCGGCATTACCACCAATCAAGAAGATTAGTTCGCCTTTCTCAGCAGGAACCAATGAACCTGATACGGGTGCATCTAGATAGCGCTGTCCCATTTTGCTGGCATGCTTTGCCATTTTTATGGTAAAAGATGGATTAACAGTGCTGCAGTTTACCCAAAGCGAATTGCCAGGCAAAGCTTTTAAAAAGCCATTTGTTCCTAAAGCAACTTCTTCCACTGCCTCTGGAGTGGACAACATGGTAAATACCAAGCGACATTGTTTGGCTACATCTTCAGGTGATTCAGCTCGCGTGGCTCCTTGCTCTACCAACTCATCAGCTTTAGACTGCGTGCGGTTATAAACTACCATCTCGTGCCCTGCTTTTAATAAGTGAGCTGCCATACGACTGCCCATAATGCCTAATCCTATAAATCCAACTTTCATAATTCTTTCTTAGTGTTAATGGAATGCTAAACTTTTTCTGCTATAAAGATAGCTATTCTCTTATGCGAAAAATGTAGCAACATTGTTTTTGCTTTTATTGAAGAAGCTGTTAAAGCGAGGGGTAGCTTTAATAATGGAGGAAGCAAAGTTAGAGAAGTGGTAAAATAGGAAACGCATTAAAAGTAATACACCAACCTAAGATGAGGTTTGCTTGTAGTAGATGTTTAAGTAAGGATGATCTTCAGCAGGATTTATTCAGATTCAACAGGCCGAAAAGAAACTTCCCAGTACTTTTCGGCCTGTTGAGTGTAGTCCTGACAAGCAACTTAATAATATAATAGCGTTACCTGTTAAATACCCAAAACCATAATCAGAAAGTTTAGAAACTTCAAGGGCAAGCGAGGTACTGCCAGTTATAAGGACTAAGACCAGGAAGAAGCTGAATAAGATTTTATTCATAGCTGTATAAGGTATGTAAAGGGAGAAGAATTCTTCTCCCTTTAGCTGATTGTCTTATTTAGTTACTATGGTTGTAGTTGGATAATAAATTCCAAATGTTATAGCGTTAATCAAGCTATCCACAAAGGTGTGCTGAACAGTAACACTATAGTCTGATGCTCCACCAGCCAACTCGGTAGGGCTGGTAACGCTTACCGGAGCAAGTTCATAAATTAAATAGTGGTACCTGTACATTCTGCAGTGGGCTGTTACCTACAGTCATTGAGTAGGTGTAGCAGGAGGTTAACATCGTGGATAGGCACAGTGTTCCCACGAACAATTGCAATGTCTTTTCATCATAGTTTTAATTAGTAGATTGGGTCTGTAAAAAAGTGCGACAAACATATAATGTTCTTTTAAATATGAATAATCTTATAAAAAAAATAAAAAGGGTTTTTTAGATTCTGCTATAAGCTAATCGGAGTAGACAAAGATCAAGAAACGTAATACTGTACTGTTTGAAAGTGAGGTAGTTTGGGATAAGAAGTAGCAAACAAAGGTAAGCGATAAAAAGAATCCTGCTTTAAGAGAGAGCATGGTATGAATTAAAACATTGCCAGAAACGTAAGAGGAGCTGTGTCTGTAGAGTGTGCAGACACTATAAATTTAAATAGAAGTAGGATATAGGCTTATTGTTGCTCTCCTGATAAGTTAATTAGTTTCTCTGCTTTCTCCAGGACTTGGCGCTCTCCTTTGAAAGCGAGCATCTTTTTAGCCTCCTTAGTAGTAACCCAGCGGGCTTCATTTACCTCATGGTCATGTTGGTCTGTGTGGCCTGACATATAGCGTAACAGGAAAAAGTGAACCAACTTATGAAACCGCACCCGCTGTTTGCCTCTATTGCCAATATACCAGTACTCGATGGTCTCCAGCTTTTTAATTATATCAGTTTCAATGCCTGCTTCTTCCCGTACTTCTCGCACTGCTGTTACCTCTGGTGTTTCCCCGGAATCTACAAGGCCTTTCGGAAGCTGCCATCTTGCCTGTGGTCCAACAGATATAAGAGCCACTTCTATACCGGAAACGCCAACACGATAAGCAACGCCACCGGCCGATACCTGCTCTAGTACAGGAGGTTTGGGTTGCTCAGAAAGAAGATTTAACTGTTGATGCGGCATTGCTATAGCTTTAGAAACTGAGGTAGCAGACTTCTCAGGAAATAGAAAGTAACTACGTTATTAACGCTTCTGATCGTTGAGCCACAACAGGCTAGGGTTATAAGCCATGTCGTGCACACCTTTGTACAAAATCAGCTTTACATTGTTAGATTCTCTCTCGAACATAACAGGAGGGTCAGCGTTAGAAAAATATTTGTCGTTATCGGTGCCCTCCAGTTCTGGAGGCAGTACCTGTTCAGAAACAATGTATTCCATCTGTTCTTGGGAGATAGTGTCGGCAGGAGCAGCTAAAATATTAAAAGCCCTGATGGAGTGGCTGGGTGGTACTAGTAAATCATTGATACCATGAGCCAGAAATATAGGTACATTTTTAGCCTGATGAATTTGGGTGCTGGGGCTACGCTTTTTGGCTTCTTCTGCTATCTCAGTACCAGGAAAAGGCTCGCCGCCAAGTGCTGCACAAATCTGGTCGTTGTAATGCCGGTGGGGGTAGTAAAGGTTAAATTGATACCAGTCTACCAGGTCGAATACAGGTACCCAAGCCATTACGCCAGCCCATAGTTCAGGATGACGGCTGGCTGCTACCAGGGCTGCCATGGCTCCGCCCGAAGAGCCAACCAGGTACACCCGCGAAGAATCAATATTATCATGCTCCATGGCATAATGCACAGCGTCTACAATATCCTGAATTGCCACATCAGAAGCCATGGCTTCTGGGCGTTCGAAAACACCTCTATAATTTGGCTGAATAAAAGCCCAGTCATATTTCTCTGCCCATAGCGCAAACGGCAGACTTACTTCCTGCAAATATTCGCTGCTCCAGCTATGTAGTACCACCAGTAATGGTTTTTTTCGGTCAGATTCAGAAACATAATACAAAGCTGAGTCCAACTGCCCGTCGGCAGTCGATTTAATAGCTATATTCTGAACTTCCGGAAGCTGCTTTCTCCACTCTTCAATACTTTCTGCTGCAAATGTAGCGGGATATTGTTTAGAAGTAGTGTATTCCTGCATTCGCTCAATCGGGGGGATAGGGCGGTTTTTTTCACGGTTCTTCTGGTAACTGTCGCAGGAGCAGAGAGATGCGGTTATCAATATGTTTATGAAAAAGAGCAAGCGGATATTACTGCTCAGGAAACTTTTTGTTCTCTTCATGTTGAGTTAAGGCTTTCTAAGTTGTGAAACAGGAGCGCCCAAGTAGGATTCACAACTCTGTATAAGCTGCATAATTGTAAATGGAATTTAAATAATGCAGAATTTTATCCTAAGTTTACACTACGCTTAAATAAAGACTAAAGATATTGTATAGCACTGGTACTAAGTCATTAGGAACTAAAAGTGGTTATAATCTACAAGTTACACATAACCTTTCACACCTCAGCTTCTAAGTCTCCCTAAATCTTGCTAAATTGATTCTTTATATAAACCTGTTTCGTGTTAACTGTTATAGTGTTAACAGAACATTGTAAAAATGAAAGACATCCTGAAGAACTACCGACGCCGGCTGCTTAACCTTAGCTCCAGTAACAGGGCATTGGTGCTGTTGCGTTTGTCGAAAGAGTTACACCTAGATGTACAGGAACTTGATTTTCTGGATAACCAACCTGCTTTCAACATCATCCAAAAAATTATCAGCAAAAAGAAAGTAACACTTTGCCCTTACGCCGATAGCCGCTATGCACCTGTTACGCCCATAAGCCGGAGACTGCGCACTATCAGGCGTAAAGCTGAAATGATTTTTGAAGAACGCGGTAGTAAAGAACTCTTTGTTGGCTGGCCTTTTGTGCATGGGGCCTTTCCTGATGGAACTGTGGTGCGTAGCCCTTTACTTTTTTTCCCTGTTAAGTTACAGGTAAATCCAGCACAGGACTGGGAGCTGTTACCCGATGAAACCCAGCAGGCACAGTTTAACCAAAGCTTTTTGCTGGCTTATGCGCATTATATGGGAGTGCCACTAGCGGAGCAGCTTACAGAGCTGGATCTGGTAATGCTTCCTGCCGATGCACTGTCCTTTCGTACGGCTGTTTACGAGCTACTGAAAGAGCACCAGTTAACTATACAGGCAGGGCGTGAAATTTTTGCAGATAAGCTTAATATTTTCAGGGACTATAAAAAAGCAGATTTTGAAGAGCGTGTACAACCCGGTCAACTGCATCTGAGGCAGGAAGCAGTGTTGGGAGTGTACCCGCAGGCAGCGTCGTATCTGTTAGCCGATTATGATGCTTTGCTGGAGCAGAACAGTTTACAGCACATGGAAGATTTATTTATGCCATCAGGCGAAAATAAATCTAATGCGGCTATGCAGGCACAACATACTTTTACTGTTTTTGACATAGATGCTTCGCAGGAAGCAGCTTTGCAAGAGGTAAAGACGGGGAAGTCGTTGGTGGTGCAGGGGCCGCCAGGCACAGGCAAATCGCAGCTGATCTGTAACCTGGTGTCAGACTTTACGGCGCGGGGTAAAAAGGTGCTGGTGGTTAGCCAGAAACGTGCAGCGCTGGATGTGGTGCATCAGCGTCTGGCTTCTAAAGGCTTGGCCAGCTTTGCCGCCTTAGTGCATGATATCAATACTGACCGAAGAAGTATATATAACCAGCTGGCGCAGCAAATAGAGCAGGTAGAGGAATACAGATCGCAAAAGATGGCATTGAACAGCATTTATACTGACCGTGTTTTTCTGGAGATAAGCAGAGGTATAAATCGATGTATACAAAAATTGAATTCCTTTAAGCAGGCTCTTTTCGATACAAGCCGTTGTGGCTGGTCCGCTAAAGAGCTGTACCTGCAAAGTAACCTTTCGCAGCCACATATCTCATTTGGACTTACTTATTATAAAAGTTTTACAGCAGCTACTGTTCCAGACTTTCTTCCCCGGCTCAAACAATATCTTCAGCAAGCATTAGTTTTTGAACGTGATGATTTTGTGTGGAAACAACGGTACAGCATGAAAGACTGGGGCTGGCCTGAACGGCAGCAGCTCGAGAATATGCTTGCAGAATTACCCAAACTGTACGGGGGACAGCAACAGGCTATAGAAAAGTTAAGTGGTTATAGCTTCTCTCTAGAGCAATTACCGCAGTATGTAGAGAGGCTTCAGACTGTATCAAAGACACAGGAAGTTCTGTCTTCGCAGGAGGTTTCAAAAACGATTCAGCCTTTGCTGCGAAAGCAGGTAAAGGTAAGTATACTGACACAGCAGGTAAAAGAACTGAAGCAATTATACCTGTCTGCTACATTACCAGACAAAAAAATAGCAGCAAGGGATGTAGATGAAGTAAGAGATACTATTGCTGACTATTGTGATAGAAAAGGGAAAGCTTTTAGGCGTGCCATCTGGTGGTTGCTGCTCCCGCAGAAGAAAATTTTAAAACAGGCATTAAGCTTATATAATTGGGAACTAAGTAAAGAGACAGTTGCTCAATTACAGCAACGCTTGCAGTTCCGGCAACATGCCGAGGAGCTTATGCAGGTTATAAACGAAGGCATGAACTACCACCTCAACATCATGCTTGAGCCTGAAGAAGTGCTTAGGCAGGTGCAGGTGATAGAGCAGAGCATTGTTGCTTATAAGCTGTTACGGCAGTTACACAAAGCAAAATTCCTGAATCTTAAGTTGCTATATAAATTATCTGTGTCTTTACCAGCGTACCTGGAGCAACTAAACCTGAGCATTAAGTCTTTAGATCATGGTTATCAGGAGTGGTTACAGTGGTTGCCAGAGGCTCAGGTGAAACAGTTAATTGCCCAGCCTGGCTATGGAAAAGAACTGGCACAAGTACTGCAAGAACATTTTGAGGTGTTGGTGGCTTATGACAGACTTACTGCTGGCTTTTCAGGCGCAGAGCGTGAAGTAGCAACATTATTAATGTCTCGGGATCTTAATACAGTAGATGCAGGCATACAGCTTTTTCTGAACAGTTTATACTTAGCCTGGTTACACGATCTGGAGCAGCAATGCCCGGAACTGCGAATGCCATCTAACGGAGAGCTAAAGCAGTTGGAGGGAGAACTGCAAAGGCTGCTGGATGAGAAGAATAAGCTGAGCCAGGAAATTGTACTTTCAAAGTTACGTGAACAGACATATCACCACATGGAGTACAACCGTCTGGGGAATGCCGTTACTTACCGGAGGCTGGGGGCACAGGTAGCCAAAAAGCGTAATTTATATCCTGTGCGTAAGCTGTTTTCAACTTTTGCTGGAGAGATACTGGACTTGGTGCCGTGCTGGCTGGCTTCTCCTGAAACTGTGTCGGCTGTTATGCCATTGCAGCCTGTCTTCGATTTGATTATTTTTGATGAAGCCTCTCAATGCTTTGCGGAAACAGGTATACCAGCCATGCTTCGGGGGCGACAGGTATTAGTGGCTGGAGACGAACAACAGCTGAAACCATCTGATTTATATCGTGCCCGCTGGACTTCAGAAGACGAAGGAGAGGTAGAGGAATTGTCTGCCGAGTCATTGTTGCAGTTATGCAGTATATATCTGCCACAGACCATGCTGACGCAGCATTACCGTAGCCGTTACCCTGAGCTGATAGACTTCTCTAACAAACATTTTTACCGTAACAGGTTGGAACTGATACCCGACAGATTAGAGGTGAATGCCGGTGTGCCTGCTATTGAATTTGTGAAAGTGCAGGGCGTGTGGCAGCACAATACGAACATTCCAGAGGCCGAGGCAGTGGTAAAGCTAGTGTTAAACATGCTGGAGGTAGGGCAGAAGGAAACAGGCGTTATTACTTTCAACTATAACCAGCAAGCGCTGGTGCAGGACCTGCTGGAAGACATGGCGCGACAGAATGGCGTAAGCATACCAGCATCTGTTCTGGTTAAAAACATAGAGAATATTCAGGGAGATGAAAAGGAGCTGATTATACTTTCAGTAGGATATGCACCAGACGAGCAGGGAAAAATGGCTATGCAGTTTGGCAGCCTGAACCAGTCAGGAGGAGAAAACAGGCTAAACGTGGCTATTACACGGGCAAGACAGAAGGTGATAGTAGTAAGCAGTGTGTTACCTGAACAACTTCAAGTGGAGCATGCATTACATCAGGGCCCTAAATTACTAAAAGCTTATCTGCAATATGCTTGTGAGGTAAGTAAAAGTTGTTTTACCTATTCTCCCAAAGCTAATGCTCTTCCCGCTGTTACATCACTTTTAAAAGACAAGCTTCAAGAGCTGGTAGAGGAGTTAGGGCAGGAACTGCCTTTTGCTGATTTAACTTTCAAGAAAGGCCAGAAGTATAGAGGAGTGGTGCTTACTGACGATAATTTATATTACAGCCACGTATCTGCCCGCCACTCGCATGCTGATGTACCCTTGTTGTTACAAAGCCGGCACTGGAACAATCTTAAAGTGTATAGCCGTGAGTTTTGGGCAGCACCAGAACAAGTGTTGGAGCGGTTACACAAATGGGAGGAGAAGCAAAACCCTTTGCCGTTTTCCAATACACCAACTCCTTAAGTTGTTTCTTTATAAATTTATAACACCTTTATTTATTACTGACCTTGAGTGTGCTATTAAAACTTTTTACTCTTTATGTTTATGCTCAAACGCTTATCTGCGGTTGTGGACCCGATAAACGGCAGGGTGGCTTTGAAAAAGCAAGCAGTGACTATAAAGTGAGAAGAATAGGAAGAGCAGAAGCTACGGTTTCTGAAAGTTCAGGCTTAGCCCGTGCCGACAGTAGTACTTTCTTGACGCATCCTGATGCAGGCAATGCGGGTGAGTTGTATAAAATTAATCTGGAGGGGGAGCTTTTGCAGAAACTCCCTTTGGAGCTAAATAATGTAGACTGGGAAGATATGGCAGAGGATGATAAGGGGTATTTATATATCGGTGATTTTGGTAATAACCTAAATAAGCGGAAAGACCTTCACATCTACAAACTAAACCGGAAAGACTATAGCCTGGCGGGTATTGTTAGCTTTTCTTTTGAGGATCAAACAGCTTTTCCGCCAGGTAAGCACAATCTCACCTATGATCTGGAGGCTTTTTTTTATCATGCCGATTCACTTTACCTCTTCACCAAGAGCAGGGGCAGACATAAGCATGTTAAGCTGTATAAGCTGCCTGCAGTACCAGGAGAATTTAAAGCTCAACTACAGGAGCAGCTTCCGCTTCATACTATGGTTACTGCTGCCGACATATCGCCGACTAACGATGAGTTTGCCGTACTGGGATATGGTAAACTTTATCTGTTTGATATAAAAGAAGGCAGGATTAACCTGCAAGGCAGAAGACGCTGCATAACAGTAGGGCGTACCGGACAGGCAGAAGGAGTGTTGTACCTGGACAAAGACTACTTACTCCTCACAAATGAGAACGGTAAGCTATTTATGGTGAGTGCAAAGAATGGTTCAGAAGATCTTTAGCTATTAGCTTTATGAGGTTTTGCTTTTAGTTATCAGTGGTTGTGTAATGGTCATGGCTGTATATAGGGTAAGACCACAAAGTCTGTGAGAACTGATACTTGTTTGCGCCGTAATTAGAGAATCATTAAAAGCTAACAAAAGCATTCAACTATGCACGAAACAATATTGGTAACGGGCGCAATGGGAACCGTTGGGCGGGAGGTAGTAAAACAACTCTCCATTCTGGATGACATACGTGTACGGGCCGGCGTACATTCTACTATAAAGGGTGAGAACCTAAAGCGACTGCCTGATGTGGAAATTGTTGAAATACATAACACAAATCAAACTTCTTTGCACCCTGCATTTACGCATGTAGATCGTGTTTTTCTGGTAACACCTTTTACAAAAGATCAGGTAGAAATGGCAAAGACATTGATAGACGAAGCAAAAGACAAAGGTGTCAGGCATATTGTAAAGTTATCAGCTTTAGGAGCTGAAGCAGAGTCAGGCACATTGTTAGGGCGTTGGCACCGGGAGGTTGAGCAGTACATTGAGCAAAGCGGTATTGCGTACACTTTTCTGCGGCCATCGTCTTTTATGCAAAATTTTGAAAACTATAATGTGGCATTTATCAAAGGAGAAGGTAAGTTTTATGAAGCTACCGGTGAGGGGAAAATAAGTTATATTGATGTGCGTGATGTGGCTGCTGTGGCTGTAGAGGTGCTGACAAACCTCGGACACGATGGTAAGATATACGAACTTACTGGCCCTGAGGCTATCTCTAACTACGAAGCAGCAGCTATTTTAAGTGAAGTTACTGGTAAAGAAATTTCCTTTGTAGATATATCCGAAGAGCAGGCAAAGCAGGCTATGCTGGAGCACCAAACACCGGAATGGATGGCCGATGCTATGTTAGAGCTACATAGCCTTTGCAGGAAAGGGCAGGCAAGCAAAACAACAAATACCGTCGAAGAACTAGTGGGACATAAACCGCATACCTTTTATCAGTTTGTAAAAGACCATGTTCAAAGCTTTATATAGCATAGCAGCATTTAGCAAGAGCAAAGAAAAAGCACCTTCTATTTAGAAGGTGCTTTTATTATATATCTAAACAAACTACTTGTAATAAGTAGTTCTAGTCTCTGTCCATGTCTCTGTAACGGCTGCTACGGCGGGTTTCAAAATGATCATTGTCATTTGATGAAGAGTCATAGTTGCTGCCCTGGCCGCTACCATAGTTACCACGGTAATTTTCGCGTGAGCTGGAACCACGGTTGTCGCTATAGTAAGAAGTATTGGCATCCATAGAACCATATCGGCTTTGGTCTCCGCCACGGCCACCTTGGTTATAGCCACCTTCACGGTAGTTGTTCTCGCCATAATTACCACGGTCGTAGTTTCCTTGGTTAGAGCCATAACCACCGCCGCTCATGCCACGGCTATAGTCATCTTCGCCATAGCTGCCACGGTTACCGTAACCTGACTGGCCGTAGCTGTTACCCTGGCCATAGTCGCTGCCCTGGGAACCGTACCTGGCTGAACGGTATTCATCATTATAAGAACCGCCTCTTGAGCCACCGTAACCTCCCTGGCTACCATAACCACCTTGCATATAGTTTTGTGAATCATATCCTCTAGATGATCCATAATCATCGCGGTCGTATTCACTCATGCCTCTGGATGAGCCATAGCCCATGGAGCCATAACGGTCAGACATACCGCCATACTGGCCCTGGTTGTTAGAGCGTGAAGAGCCTGAGCCAGTCATGCTGGAACCGCCTTGTCGGCGATCTGAGCCGTAATCTGTTCCATAGTCTCCGTAGCTTCCAAAGTTACCATTACCTTGATTGTCCTGGAAAGATCCACGGCTTGAATTTCCATTACCTCCCTGGCCTCTCATTGTGCGATAGTCATCGCCCTGTGATGGTCCATAGTTTCTGTCGCCATAGCCACCTTGGTTACGATAGTTTCCGGAGCCACGGGTGCTGCTTCTGTAGCCACCTCCATAGTTACCGTAGTTACCGCTAAGGCCGCTGTCATAACTGCCATAGTTTCCTTGAGAGGAGTTGCCTTGTGTTCCAAAGGCGCCTGATGCTCCACCGGAAATCATGCCGCCTTGTCTGTCTCCTTCTCTATCTTCATAACCACCTTGCAATCCGCCTCTTGTAGTACCATAATCCTGATCCTGGTATCGTACTCTGTTACCCTCCATGCCGCCTTGCGGGCCATAGTTATAACCTCCTAAAGATCCGGAACCAGTACCATAGTTGCCCTGGCTGGAATTGTAGCTACCATAGTTGCCATTTGCACCGCGACCATATCCTCCCTGAGATGAACTACTCTCATCTAGCCCGTAGTTATTCTGACTGCTGCCATAGCCACCACCTTTAGTTCCATAGCCGTGGTTGCCCTGGCCACCATAGTTGTTGCTGCCTCTTGAAGAAGAGCCATAGTCACCCTGATAGCCATAGCCGCTTTGACCGCCATAGTTACTGTTTTGTGAACCATAACCGTAGCCTCCCTGTGAGCCATATCCCTGGTTACCGCTATTGCCTGTTTCATTTATAGAACCATAGCCACCCTGGTTGCCATAGCCTCGGTTACTGTAACCGCTTTGGCTGCCATAGTTGTTCTGGTCATTCTGAGATTTCGAATCATCAGTACTTTCTGATGTACTCAAAGTGCCGGAACCACCATAGCTGCTGGTGCTTTTATCTGCATTCAGGCTGTTTCCACTGTCAGAGTTGTTATCTGTGCTAGACGAGCCACTGATGCTTTGTGAAGCGGTAGAACCAGTCGTTTTATCTGATGTTTTAGCACTCTTAGTGTCAGTTGCTTTACCTTCTTTTTTGGAACTGCTTCCAGACTTTGCTTTGGTGTCTGTTGATTTACTACCTGAGCTTGAAGTCTTGCTGCTATCTGACCCACTTTTTTTAGATGATGCTGATGATGAAGTGGATCCTACAGCACTGCTTGCTGTCGAAGAAGGAGAGGTTGTGCTGCTTTTATTAGTAGTGCTGTTATCGTTATCAGAAGAGCTGGTATTACCGCTCGCTGTTGATGTCGGATTTGATGTGTTTTCTGATGTTGGGTTATTTGAAGAATCTTGATTCTTTTCGTTGTCTTTCATAGTTGTAATCTCCTTAAGTTATGTTTAAAATTAAGTCCGTTTTGTCGCTGTTTTTTATCTACTTCGCAACAGATTCATAGCTGATTATGTGGCTGCTATTATATTCTAAAAACTTTATTTTTTGTTGTGTTTTTAGTGTAACAGAGCATTTAATTTATACGGTGCCCATGGTACATGGTTATTATTATGTATGTAGAGCAACTGTTATTAAATTGTAATATCTGGTTAGTTAGATCACTATTAAAAACGGGTTCAGTAAAGAATAAGCAGGCACTAAAATGATGAAGAGCACACTATCGGTTGTTGTACATAATGATGAAGAAGGTGTTGTAACCTGCTAATGGTGGCGTAAACGCTTGGTAGCCTTTTAGTTAATATTTTTTAAAGTGTAGTAGTAATTCAAAAGTAATTCTTACCTTTGTTACATTATTTAATATTCATTATCATGAAAACAGGTAAAGTAAAATTTTACAACGTATCAAAAGGTTTCGGTTTCATTGTAGCTGATGACACTAACCAAGACATCTTCGTGCATCAAACAGGTTTGATTCATGAAATCCGTGAGAATGACCATGTGTCGTTTGAAGTTAAGGATGGCAAAAAAGGATTGAATGCTATTAACGTAGAGAAAATCTAAGTTAGAAACATATACCGCCGCAAGGCAACATTCATCTATTTTAACCCACTCATATAATGAGTGGGTTTTTTCTTTTATGTTGCTTTCTCCTCATTCTTTTCCTTACCTTTTTCTATCCCTTCTTCTATCAATTCTTCAGCCTCTTGTTTATCTTCTGTGTCAGGTTTAGGAGGTTCCTGCTGGTTCTCTAACTGAGGCTCATAGCTAAGGGTAATAGATATCGGGAAATGGTCGGAGCCAAACTTTGGCAGGCGCTTCAATCCTACTAGCCTGAAAGCGGGTTCATAAAACACATGGTCTAGAGGGTAACGGAAGAGAGGCACATAGGCGCTATATGTATTAAAGAAGCCTCTGCCAACCCGAGGGTCAAGCATGCCACTTATGTTCTTAAACAACTTTGTAGTGTTAGACCAGGCCACATCGTTCAGATCGCCGGCTACTACAGATGCATAAGGCGTGGCCCTTGCCATTTCAGCTACAAGTAAAAGTTCTGCCTCTCTTGTTTCCGTATTTTTAAGCAGGCGTGGAGGTTGTGGGTGTACCGTAAACAAATCAAACTTTTTGCCACTAGGCAACTCTACTATAGTATAGAAAGATGGAATCCCTTCTTCAACTAAGAACCTGATTTCGCTGTTATGGAGTTTAAACTTGCTCCAAAAAAGCATGCCGTAGGTATTGTTGATTGGTTTTTTTATAGAATAGGGAAAGCGTTGGTCAAGCTCTTGCCGAACACTCTCATGCCATGCCTCATCGGGCTCGTTCATGATAAGCATATCCGGGTTTTCCTGTAGCACAAGCTTCAGGAATTTCTGATGCTTCTTGTTTGCCATGCGCACATTGGCAATCATCATAGTAAAGGTGTTGTCTGGTTCTTTTCTTTCGGCTCGTAAAGCTTCTGTTTTTACAAGAGGAGTGAAGTTAAATATATATCGTACTTCGTTTAGAATAGCCAGTGTCCAGATAGTTACCATAGCTATGTCAGTAGCACTATTTACTCCAAACAAGAAGATATAGATTGCCTCCGTAATAGTTAAGAGAATGGCTATATGAAGTTTTGGAAAGTCAAGTACTCGTACCCACCACAGGGGCGTCCGGAGTATCGGGAGAAACGAAAAAATTGTAAAGAGGAATCCAACTATAATGAGTGCTAGCTTCATAAGGCTTCAAAGGTTAATAAAGTCAAAGGGTTGTAAAGTGCATACTTTTGCTACACAAGTTTTGTTGCTGTCGGTGGCACAGTGCAGGTTCAATTTGCAGAACAGAATAAATACCACAAGCAGTGAATACAGGGTGGCGTAAAAGAAAGTCCCTCTTGCTGCTCTTTCTTTAGCAACAAAAGGGACTTTTTATATAACAGCTTTGGGAGTCTGTTTATAAACCGCTCAATAAAAGCGCTCAGGAGCCTCTTTATTTTGCTGTGTTTTGCTCTACGCGAACACCTACTGCTAAAATATTAGGCAGTGGGTCGCGGCGCATGTATTGGGTTAACTTTAATTTATACTTGCCAACCTTTGGGAGTTTAATACTTTTCAGCGCCCTGGCTTGCAGATCATACACATCACTTGAGCCATTACCAAGAGGTTTCCCGGTTTTAGGATCCATTAGCAGAAGCTCATGTAGTTGCGAAGAAAGTACTGTATTGTCCGGACCAACAAGTTGGTTCCGGATGTACAGGTTGTAAAAGTCATACTGCAGATTATAGCGGACGTTAAAGTAAACATTGTACGTCTGCGTAGTGTCTGTTATCTCAAATTCAAAAACCGGAGCATCTTCAATGGACCAGTTGCTTTCTTCAAAATCTACATTCTGTTCATAGACACGCGCCGGGTCACAACTACTTAGTAGCAGGAGCAAGGCCGCGGCCCATATAACTACACTTCTATGCATCGTTGCGCGGTGGTTTTGGCTGATCAGGCTTTCTGTTTCGGAATGGCTTCCGCGATTTATGCTTTTTAGGGTGCTGCCCTTGCCCATCCGGTAAGCTTGTTTTTGCTTCGGCATTAGCAGGTTTACCAGCAGGCTCACGTTCTCCTCCTTCACGAAATTGGCCTTCCTTATTCTTTTTCTTGAAAGGCTTCGGCTTACGATGCTTCTGTATCTGGTCTTTAGACTGCTCTTCTTGTTTTTGGCGGTTTTCTGGTTTCTGGCTTTTTTGCTGAGGCTGCACTATTGTTGCTGCTTCTGGCTCAGCAGCTTGTTGTATAGCTGCTTTATCCAGTCCACCTTTTTTCTTTTTCTTTTTCTTCTTTTTGTTCTTGAACTTATCGTCCAAGCGCTCCAAGCTACCTTCTACCTGTGCTACAAACTCATTTTGCTTAGGCTCTTCCTGTGGCTCTATCACCAAGGTGTCTACTACTATACCTTTGTTATTAAGCTCCAGAACTTCCTGTACACGGTCTACTGGTACCGGATACCAGTTGTTGTCACCTTTATAGCCAAACCACATCATCTTTTTAAAGATATCTGTTTTCTGAAGCAAGGCATCACCCTGCTGTGTCTGCAGTGGCCGGTTAACAGTTGGTATATCTTTAAGTGCCTCCATATACGTTTCCAGTTCGTAGTTGAGGCAACATTTCAGACGCCCGCACTGGCCTGAGAGCTTACTTGGGTTAAGCGAAAGGTTCTGGTATCGCGCAGCAGTGGTAGAAACACTTTTAAAATCAGTTAACCAGGTAGAGCAGCAAAGCTCGCGGCCACAGGAACCAATCCCTCCCAGGCGACCGGCTTCATGGCGCAGGCTAATCTGGCGCATCTCTATGCGCACCTTAAATTCTTCTGCCAGCTTTTTTATCAGCTCCCGGAAATCTACACGGTCATCAGCTGAGTAATAGAAAGTAGCCTTAGACCTGTCAGCCTGGTACTCTACATCCGAAAGCTTCATTTTCAAGCCAAGCTGCTGCACAATTTCCCGGCCACGGTACATAGTACCCGACTCCAGGTCCTGCACTTCCAGGAACTTGTCCATGTCGCGTTCATTGGCTATGCGGTAAATGCTGCGGATCTCTTCATTGTTATCCACCTTTTTCTTCAGCATTTGCAGCCTTACCAATTCACCTTTCAGCGATACATGACCAATATGATGGCCGTTCGGTACATCTACTACCACGGCATCACCAGTTGTCAGGTCGAGTCTGTTTATATTGCGGAAAAAGTCTTTGCGACCTCCTTTAAACCGAACTTCTACAATATCGAACTCCTCAAACGACACAGGTATTTCCATATCGCTGAGCCAATCGAATACATTTAATCGGTTACAGCCTCCTGTGCTGCACCCGCCGTTGCTCTTGCACCCAGATGGGGTAGTGCCGCAACCGCCACTAGAACATGAATTACATCCCACAATTTTATCTCCTTATATAGCTATGCTAATTCTTGTTTTCAATTTTGATATTCAACAAATATACTAATTTTTTGTCCTTTTGCTTTAGCTGATGCTAAATGTACTAAGCTGAAGAACATCAATAACCTGTTTTTAGTGCAGTGAGTTGGTAAAAAGGATTCATTATCCCTATTAAATGAATAAGCAAATAGTATAGAGGGGATTGCTGAAATTTAAGCTAATTTTAGGCAATGTTCCGGAAATTACTGTCACATGCGGCTATTTATGGTCTGGCGGCTCAAATCCCCCGATTGGCAGGTGTATTCACATTACCAATTGTTACACGCTATCTTATTACCACCGATTATGGTGTAGCTGGGGTGGTAACTGCTTATATTGTGGCCTTAAATATGTTGCAGTCTCTGGGCTTGACTGTAGTAATGGTGAACAGCTTTGCGCATTATCCAATAAGGTATAAGTGGGTCTGGCGTCAGCTAAATGGGTTTCTTACACTGTGGTCGCTGGTGTATGGGGTAATGGTAGGAGTGGTATTATACCTGGTGATACCGCCTGAGGCAGAGGAACATCGTATCCAGATTTCCTTGCTTTACTGTTTGCCAACTATGGTTTTTATGGGCACCGAAACGCAGGCAAACCTGTATTATCAGTTGTCGCAGCGGCCGTTACCTGTAGCTGTGCGTTCTTTTTTAGCCGGGGTAACAGGTGTAGGGCTCAACATTTACCTGATTGCTTACCTTAAGCTAGGTTACATGGGTTGGTTTTACTCTTACTTCTTTTCTGCCTTCGTAGGTTTCCTGGCGAATGGGTACAGTATTTATGTACGACAGCAGCTGTGGCCAATTATGCGCTTTAAGTGGGCCAGGATAAAAAGTTCGTTACGGGTGTCGTTGCCAATGGTGCCACATAATCTTTCCTATTATTTACTTGATGCATCAGACAGGCTTGTTCTGAACACGCTGCAGGTGCCTTTACCCCTATTGGCCTTTATAATGTGGCCTCTAGCTTTGGTGGCTATTTCATGATGGCTACTGGGGCCATTGTACAGGCTGCTTCTCCGTTTTACATGCGCTATTATGCACAGAAAAATGATCTTGTATCGGCATCAGAGGCAAGGCGGTTAACGTACATTCTACAGATAACCTTTTTGCTTGCTACATCCCTTGGCAGCCTTTGGATGAGAGAGATATTTCAGGTGCTTATTCAGAATCAGGCTTTGCAGCAGGCTTTCCCGTTGGCTATCATCATTCTGATGGGCTATAATTTCAGGCCAATGTACCTGGCTGTTACTAGCCTGCTGATTTACCGGGAACATACTAAAAAGTTATGGAGGATTTCTTCTGTAGCAGGGCTAGGCAATGTGGTGCTGAATTTTATACTGGTGCCAATATATGGCTTTGAGGTAGCGGCTGCTACAACTTTTATAGCCATGATGTATTTAGGTTATGCTGGTTTTTTTCTGAAAGAGTACAGGCAGTTAGCTTTGGTTAATTATTATCCTCTTTTATGGCTGTTCCTGATAATAATTGCACTGTTGGTAGTTTATGAGCTGGCAGCCTTAAGTGTGATAATCAAAGTTTATATAACAGCTTTCTTTGCTTTGGTCAGTACAGTGGCAGCTGTTTTATTCAGAAAGTGGCTTAATCTGTGACAACAGCAATATATGAGCTGTAAGGTTCACTGCTATTACTTGTAATTATATAACTGTTTATTTGTTTATCGTTAGTTTGACTGATTCTATGCCTGATTTTCGTTTTGCTTTTCTTTCCGAAAAAGACATCCCGGAGCTTCATGAGACTTTCTTAAATGCCTTTTCTGATTACTTTTTGCCCTTACAGTTAGACAAAGAACAGTTTAAAATTAAAATTAAGCGAGAAAACATAGCGCCTGCTTTTTGTGCCGCTGCGTTTCATAATGGAGAAATGGCAGGTTTCATACTTACCGGACTGGGTGAATGGAATGGGGATCAGACGGCTTATAATGCCGGCACAGGCGTAAAACCTGCCTTTAGAGGAAATGCCTTAACAGGCCGCTTGTACAAGTTTTTGCTGCCTAAGCTGCAGAAAGCTGGTGTAGAACAATGCCTGTTGGAGGTGCTTCAGCAAAATAAGACAGCATTTAAAATTTATGAACATACAGGTTTCCGTATTACCCGTTCACTGGATAGCTTTAGGGCCAAGAAGCAGGACTTGCTATTACAAGTAGGACCTCCTGAAGCCATTACTATAACCGTAGCGCTTCAACCTGATTGGCAGACTTACCATTCTTTTTGGGATATAAAGCCTTCGTGGCAGAATTCGTTAGCTGCATTTAAGCGTAACCCCGACGCAAAAGTGGTATTGGAGGCACACAATGCAGAGCAGGAGCTGGTAGGTTATATTGCCTTCCTGCCTAAGAATGGTTCAGTAGTTCATTTTGCTGTAGATAAAAAGAAAAGAGGTAAAGGTGTTGGTACAGCATTGCTACGTGAGGCTGCAGAACTAACGGAGGGTGCAGCTTTAATGTTCATTAATGTTGATACTGCAGCTAAAGATTTTATCTTCTACCTGGAACGGTGTAACTTCTCCCGTGTTCTTGTCCAACATGAAATGCTGCTGCCGTTGGTGTAGGTGCTTTTTAACTCTGAAAAGTGAATTGGAATTTTGGCTGATAGTTCCCATCAAGGGGAGCTTATTGTTTACCTTTGCCTGGTGTAATAACTATAATTTAAGCATATGAATACAGCATGGTTTTACCTGGTATTGGCAGGCCTTTGCGAAATTGGCTGGGCTTTTGGGCTTAAGTACAGTGAAGGATTCAGTAAAATAGGTGTGAGTATAGTAACAATTGTGGTAATGATTCTAAGCTTCGTGCTGCTTTCACAGGCTATGAAACAGTTACCTTTAGGCACGGCTTACGCCATCTGGACAGGAATTGGTGCTGCCGGAACGGCTATATTGGGAATGTTCTTTCTGAATGAGCCAAAAGACCTCATGCGCATTCTCTGCCTGCTGATGATAATAGCGGGCGTAGTGGGGCTTAAGTTCTTTTCAGAAACTAATTAGAGCTTATTACCAGGAGAAAACTTCTATTAATTTAGGAGTGAAGAGAAACACCTGCATATCGTTTACTAGCGCGGAAACGTAAGCTTTTTTGGTTGGCAAAGGTATTTGTCGTACTGCTAAAGTATAAAGATTATAAAACTGTAGCTTTCCGTCTTTTACAAAATACAACTCATCATCTTTAAAACTGATATATTTGAGCCCTGCAAACGGAAGTTTTTTCTTATAGTTTCCGAGGTTATCGAACACATATACACCACCATTAAAATCGAGTAAGTAAACCATATTCTGGTACTCCCGGATCATTCGCACATCAAACTGCTCTTTATCCAGAATCAGGTTTAAAGACGTTTCTACTGTAAGTGCCCGAGTTTGATTACTAAACTTTTGAAGAGCAAAACTGCTTTCGTCAAAAAGCCAGAAGCCATCGTCAGAAGCTAAAGTAGCTGCTTTGGCTATTCCTGTATACTCTAAAGCAGACAACTTGATCGCATTGATAGGCCGTAAGAACCTGTCCAGCAGCAGAAGCTCCTGTCGATCCTGATAAAAGAGTAATACTTTCATTGGGTTCCAAGCCTCAATGGCATTAATACGACCACGGGTAGGAGGGGAGAAAGTGTCTAATGGGCGGCCTTGTGGATCTAAACGAAGCAAGTTGTGTTTGGTGTCTATTGTATAGACATTTCCATTACGATCCTGCGAAACACTGACAGGTGAACCAATGGCAACAGCATGGCTATAGGTTAACTGCACCTGATTCTGGGCAAAAGCCTGATTAATCAGCAGCAAAGGTCCTTGTAAAAAGAGTAGTAAAAAGTACAGCTTAGCCTTCAAAGGTTTCCAGTTTTAGGGTGTTACCATCGTACACGCCATAAGTACAATAAGTGACCCATTCTCCTAAGTTTATATAACGGCTTTTATCTCCAACCGGAAGGTCTAGTGGAAGGTGTCGGTGGCCAAATACATAATAGTCGTGGTGTTGGCTTGCCTCAACTTCTTTACAGTACTGATACAGCCATTCATCATCACCTAAAAACTGCTCATCCTTTTTAATGTTACTAATGCGGCTTTTTTGTGACCATCTATTGGCAATACCGATTCCTAAGTTAGGATGCACCCGTGCAAAGAGCCACTGACATAGCTTATTGTTGAACACACGTTTTAATACCTTATAAGTATGGTCCCCGGGGCCAAGGCCATCCCCATGCCCAATATAGAGAGTCTTGTCGCCAATTTTTGTGGAGATAGGATGACGTTGAATAGGAATATTGAGTTCTTTAGGGAAGTAATCGAACATCCACATGTCATGGTTTCCCGTGAAAAAAAGCACAGAGATACCTGCATCTGTTATTTCTGCCAGCTTGCCTAAAAGTCTAATATAACCTTTCGGGATGGCATGTTTATACTCAAACCAGAAATCAAATATATCACCTACTATCAGAATTGCCGCAGCATCTTGTTTTACTTGGTCAAGCCACCGCACAATTTTCAGTTCACGGTTTTTACTGCTTGCAGGATTTGGTGCACCTAAATGGAAATCGGAGGCAAAATATACTTTCTTACCCGGCTTTAATTCGTTAATGTGGAAGGTCATCAATCAGAAAAAGTACTAACTGTTTTGGCCCATGGGCACCCATTACTAATGTTTTTTCTATGTCGGCGGTGCGACTTGGCCCACTAACGAGCGAAACCATAGAAGGGAAATTTTCTTTATACCTGTTACGGACTTTCTGGAGCCCATCTTTGATGTCTGGCACTAACTGGCTGGCTTTTGCTACCACTAAATGTACAGCAGGATAAACACTAAGCCTGCGCCCTCCGGCATTGGCGGAACTAACTAAAATACTGCCTGTACGGGTAATAAGTGCTTCACAGGTGGTTAAAGCTGCCTCTGCATTTTGAACGAAGTTTTCTTCGCCTCCAGCAAAGTCTATACCTGCATGATACAGAATAGTCTGCAAGTTAGGCTCCCATACAAAAAAGTGCTGGATGTTTTGTTCTTTTTTGAAAGCGTAAAGTTGGTCAAAAAAGTCTTCCTCGTTCTCACAATAAAGAAAAGTACCACTGTTGCGAACAAAAGCTTCTGCAAAAATAACAGATAAGTCTTCTATATCTATCGGTGGGTGAAGTGGTGAGGTAAAATCAGGGGTAGGAGGCAGAAAAGGCGCTGACTTAGCCAGCGCCTCTCTAACTCTTCTTAAAACTATTTCTTTTGATTTAGCTTCGTACATGCCTGTTTTTTATCAAGCTATTCTAGAATTGGGCGAATCATTTTGTTGAGACGGAGTTCCGTTATCTAATGGCGTACCAGGTACACTACCTTCGTTCTGCTCCGGATGGTTTGTTAACCCACGTTCTTGTGGATGTTGCTGCCCAACCTCGCTTTTTGTCTGGCTGCGATCGGTGCCAGAGGTGTGGGCCTGGTATGTTGTTTGCTTATCAAACGGACGCTTACCAACCAACCTCTCTAAGTCGCTCTGGAACAAGATTTCTTTTTCAAGCAGCTCCTGAGCTACAACCTCCAATTCTCTGTTTTTATCTAATAACAGTTGTTTTGTTCTGTTGTAAGCAGCGTCAATAATACTTCTTACTTCAATGTCTATTGTTTCAGCAGTTGCTTCAGAGTATGGCTTATTGAACGAGTATTCCGAGTTCTGCTTCGAGTCGTAGAACGATACATTCCCTATTTTTGCGTTCATACCATACATGGTTACAATGCTGTAAGCCATTTTGGTAATTCGCTCCAGGTCACTCAGAGCACCGGTGGAAATTTTTCCGAAAACAATCTCTTCAGCAGCACGGCCACCAAGTGCCATACACATTTCGTCAATCAACTGCTCTGTGGTATATAGGAACTGCTCTTTTGGTAGATACTGTGCATAACCCAGCGCAGCAACACCACGTGGAACTATACTTACCTTCACCAACGGGTCAGCGTGCTCCAGGAACCAGCCTGCAATGGCATGGCCAGCCTCATGATAAGCAACAATCTTCTTCTCATCAGGAGATATGATCTTGTTCTTTTTCTCCAAGCCTCCTATCACACGGTCAACAGCGTCGTTAAAGTCCTGCTGATCCACTGCCTTTTTGTTACGTCGGGCTGCTATAAGAGCTGCTTCGTTACAAACGTTGGCTATCTCTGCACCGGCAAAACCAGGAGTCTGAGCTGCTAACTTTTTAGCATCTACGTCTGGAGCCAGTGTAATAGGGCCTAAGTGTACTTTAAATATTTCTGTACGGCCATTAATGTCTGGCTTATCAATGCTAATCTGACGGTCGAAACGTCCCGGGCGTAGTAACGCAGAGTCCAGCGTGTCAGGGCGGTTAGTAGCTGCCAGTATAATTACACCTGAATCAGTCCCGAAACCATCCATTTCTACTAAAAGTGAGTTCAATGTATTCTCACGCTCATCGTTACCTCCAGGTGTCTGACCACGACTACGGTGACGGCCAATGGCATCAATCTCATCTATAAAGATGATACACGGTGCTTTGGCTTTTGCCTGTTTAAACAGGTCACGCACACGGGCAGCACCAACACCAACGAACATCTCTACGAAGTCTGAGCCAGAAAGCGAGAAGAAAGGAACATCTGCTTCTCCGGCTACGGCTTTTGCCAACAAAGTTTTACCTGTTCCAGGAGGGCCTACCAGTAGCGCACCTTTAGGTATTTTACCTCCTAGAATGGTGAACTTACCTGGGTTTTTCAGGAATTCTACTACCTCCTGAACTTCTTCTTTTGCTTCTTCAAGGCCTGCTACATCTTTAAATGTAATTTTAACCTTGTTTTCTGCGTCAAAGAGAGCTGCTTTAGACTTTCCGATATTGAAAATCTGACCACCTGTTCCTCCGGATGTCATACGGCGCATCAGGAACCAGAAACCGAACAGTAACAGTATCAGGAATCCCCATTGCAGGAAGAAATCAGCCAGACCTGTACGGGTAGTTACATCATAAGGTACACGTTGGTCGCGTGGTACGTCAGCCTGAAGCTGATCTAAGTCTTCTTTGAATATTTCCGGTGAAATAATCTGGAAGTGGTAATGCGGACCTTGATCCATAGAAAAAGCACCACGATCAGATAGTTCTGCTTTGTACTTTTCGTTTTGAAGCGCCTCTTCTTTTAGATACACTTCAACCAGTTTGTCATTTACAATTGTCAGCTTTCTTACATCTCCGCTGATCAGCATCTCCTCAAAATCCTGCTGTGTAGTTTCTACAGAGGAGTTGCTTTTGTTTAAATAGGTTAGTCCGAAGATAAGTAAGATCAAGACGGCCAGCATCCACAGCTGCATCGTTGGGCGTGGAGGCGTGTTCGGGATCATAGGCTTTCTCTTCTTATTCCCTTTATTATTCTTTTCTGCCATGAATGTTTAATTACAAGATATATGAAATAGCGGTGCCCCTAAGTTTACGGGAAACCGAAATTAAGTTAGACAGATTCTATGTGTTTTATGCTGGCATCGCCCCAAAGTTCTTCCAATGCATAAAACTCACGTTTGTCTTTCAAAAAGATATGCGCTACTACGTCTACATAATCTAACAAAACCCACTCCTTATTGGTGCGGCCTTCACTTTGCCACGGATTTTGCTGTGTTGCCTTGAACACTTCTTCCTCAATGGAAGTTGCGATGGCGTCAAGTTGTGTGTCGGAGTTTGCAGACGCTATTACGAAGTAATCAGATACGGCGTTTTTAAGCGATTTAAGGTTAATAACGACAATATCAGTGGCTTTCCTCTCCTGCATACCTTTTATAACGTAATCTGCCAATATGTCTGAGTTAGCTTCAACCTTAGTTTCTTTCATTTGTGTTACTTAATTTTGATGTACAAAAGTACTAATTCTGTTTAAATTATATGATGCCTGATACGCTGTTTATGGGCCAGCAGCAAATTTTTCTGCCAGTTTGTGAATCCACTAACTCTGAGGCTCAACAGCTACTTAACAAAAATGAGGCCACAGAGGGTTGTACCATAGTAACGGCTAAACAAACCCGCGGGAGAGGCCAGCGAGGCAACTCCTGGGAGGCTGAACCGGGAAAAAATATTACGCTATCTGTTATTCTGTCACCATCATTCCTGCCTGTCAGATACCAGTTTCATCTCAATATGGCTGTTTCCCTGGGTGTTCTAGACTTACTACATGAGCAGGGCTTAAAACAGGCACAAGTAAAGTGGCCAAACGATTTGTACTTTGAAGATAAGAAACTTGGAGGAATTCTGATAGAAAATACCATAAATAGCTATTCTTTACAACACAGTATTGTTGGTATTGGTTTAAATGTGAACCAGTTAGTGTTTAAAAATAATACAGCTACTTCTTTGGCTCTTGCCCTGGGGCATAACCTTGATGTGGATGTACTTATAAAAAGGCTGCTTGAGTTGCTGGAAAAACGTTACCTGGAGTTACGAAGCGGTAAAGTTGCGAAGTTGAAGTATGAGTACCTACAGGTGCTTTTCCGTTACCAGGAACAGCATTTTTTTATGGTTGATGGTCATAAAGTGCAAGGGCAAATTTTGGGTGTTGCCGAAGACGGGCGCTTAGCCTTAGAGATAAATAAGGGACTACGGTATTTTTCTTTTAAGGAAATAGCTTATATTATTTAGCTCTGCTTGTGGCTGTTTCCCCATTCATGAAACTATAAGCTGTATTTTGTTTAAGAAATTTGGATAGTCTGTAAGTAAGCCTGTCGTTTATTCTTTAGTGAAAGTGTGTTGAAAATGTTTACTTGTATGGGGTTGTACTTTAAACACATTATCTTCTATATTTACTTTTACACTGATAATTCTTAATAAAGTATAATTCCTCTTGTAACCGGATGATCAATAATAAATCATTTTTTAATCTTTTTCAGTGCAAACACAACTGTTTGTATGCTATATAGGGTCTAAGCTTAATATCTGGAGGTGTTTTTAAAGTGCTTTTGCTTAAAAGGAAGTTTAAAAAGGGTTTAATTGAACAAAGTAGCCGTGAAGTGCATCATGCTTGAAATTCTCTAAATATAAAGTTTATAAAATATCTTTTATAAGCGGGTGTATACGGCACAGAAATTGCTATTGAAAGCCTTGAATAACTTTACTTAGTAGGTAAGTGAGTAGTTACCGAACAGCTATAACGCAAAAAATATTAATTTTATATAAATAATATTTACAATTACTGCTTTTTGTCTATCTTTGATAGATGAAAAAAGTGTAGTTTAGCTTAGAAAAGAGGCACTAAATATGAAAAATTTTACAAAGCTGTTTTTAGTTGCTACGCTCTTATGTTCGCAATTTCTTGGTTTTGCTGCTGATGTTCATAGCAACAAAATTAACCGTGAAGATAAAAAGGGTGTCGCTCCTGTATATAAAGGTGGATCAACATTATGGAAATTAATGTTGGATAATAATTCACCACTGTCTTTATCTGCTCAAAATTCACGTCCTGCTTTTGTTGCGAACGACGCAGAACATACCTGTTCTAAAATTTATGCGTCTGCTGTAAGCCAGGTTTTCCATGTAAAGGAGAGCAGCAGTACTGGCAAAAGTATGTATACGACAGTTTCTATGGCGGCTTTTGCCCCTGGTAACGAGATAAAGTCACCTTCTATAAATGCTTATCCTAATCCATCGCGTGGTATAACCAAGTTGTCGTTAAAGCTTCCGGGCAATGATAATTATAAGATTCGTGTGTCTAATACGATAGGTAGAGTAGTTTATACGCAAGAGGTATCTAACTATGAGTCTACTGCTGTCGATTTGGATATGCGAAGCTTACCGTCAGGAATATATTTCTATAGCCTTTTGGTGAATGATAAAACAGTTGAGACCAAACGACTTGTACTTCAGAAGTAAACTTTTTATTTAATTTAAAGTGAAAAGCCGGCCTAATGGTCGGCTTTTTTATTATTATCTCATAAAATTAGACAGCCGCTTTACATTATTTATTATTTTCGGGGCTGAATCAATAATAGTTATGACGGATTATCGGAAGATAAATAATATCGTGGGTTGGGTCGTGTTCATAATTGCGACTGCAGTGTATGTGCTCACGTTGGAACCAACTGCCAGTTTTTGGGATGCAGGAGAGTTTATAGCCTGTTCATACAAGCTTTTAGTGCCGCACCCGCCCGGAGCCCCTCTTTATCTTATTATTGGGCGCATATTTTCTCTTTTTTCGGGTGATGTAACCCAGGTTGCCTGGTGGGTAAACGTATTATCTGCCCTTTGCAGCGCATTAACAGTGCTGTTCCTTTTCTGGACTATAACCATACTGGCCCGTAGGCTGCTGGTAAAGGCAGGAGAGGAGCCTACAGAAGGCAGAACCCTGTTGATTATGGGTAGCGGTGTGGTTGGAGCATTGGCTTATACTTTCTCCGATTCCGCATGGTTTTCTGCAGTAGAGGCTGAAGTATATGCTATGTCTTCTTTTTTTACGGCCATTGTTTTCTGGGCAATATTAAGATGGGAATCTAAAGTTGGGCATGCTTACTCTGATAAGTGGCTTATCCTGATTGCATATTTAATTGGTTTATCTATAGGTGTTCACTTGCTGAACCTTGTTGCTATACCTGCCATTGCTTTTATTTATTTTTTCCGCCTGTATAAACCTACTTTCTGGGGTGGGGTGATAGCATTTATAATTAGTGCCATTATTGTAATGGCTATACTTTGGGGTGTTATACCAGGCTTGCCATCTTTGGCCGGTAATGTAGAGGTGTTTTTTGTGAACTCTCTTGGCCTGCCCTTCGGCTCAGGTATTATTGTGTTTGTTGTGCTGTTGGTAGCAGCAATAGTGGTTGGTATTCAATATTCTATCAAGCATAATAACCAGATACTGAATACAGCCTTACTTTGCTTTATATTTGTTCTGATTGGATACTCATCTTACATGATGATACCGATTCGGTCTTCCTACGACCCGACAATAGATGAGAATGACCCGGATGATATTCTAAGCTTTGTGGCGTATCTGAAGCGGGAACAGTATGGTGATCGACCTTTGCTGTACGGGCCGCAGTATAATGCGCAGCCAGTTGACCAGGAAGAAGGATCTCCCCGTTATATAAAAGGCAAGGATAAATACATTGCTACCTCTCCTAAAGTAGAGCCAATTTATGATAGCAAAGACAAAACATTGCTGCCTCGTATTTATAGCGATCAGCCACAGCACATACAGGAATATAAGAAATGGGTAGATCTGCAGGAAGGGCAAATGCCTACCTTCGGGCAAAATCTCAGCTTCTTGTTACGTTATCAGCTAGGGCACATGTACTGGCGCTACTTTCTGTGGAATTTTGCAGGTCGTGAAAGTGACGTGCAAAATGCTGGTGTGTTGTGGTTCGGTAAAGGAGAAACAAGTCTTCCGGATCGTGTGGCGGAAAGCCAGGCCCGCAACTGTTTTTACTTATTGCCTCTTGTGATAGGTATTCTGGGTCTGATTTATCAGGTCAGGAAAAATGAGCGCGATGCTTTCGTAATCGGGCTGTTGTTCTTCTTTACAGGAATAGCCATTGCTCTATACCTGAACCAACCTCCGGTTGAGCCACGGGAACGGGACTATACCTTTGCCGGTTCATTCTATGCCTTCAGTATCTGGATTGGTCTTGGTGTATTAGGCTTGGCAGATTTGTTAGGAAAAGCACTGAAGAATGGTACTGCCCGTGCGGCTTTGGCTACAGTTATATGCTTAGCTGCTCCGACTATTATGGCTGCAGAAGGCTGGGACGACCATGACCGGTCTGATCGTTATCAATCTGTAGACTCAGCTAAGAACCTGCTGGACTCCTGCGCACCTAATGCTATTTTGTTTACAAACGGAGATAACGATACTTTCCCTTTATGGTATGCTCAGGAAGTGGAAGGCTACAGAACAGATGTACGGGTGGCTGTACTCAGCTATCTGAACACCGATTGGTATATTGATCAGATGAAGCGCCAGTCCTATAAGTCTGAGCCTTGGCCATTAATATTAGAGAATGAAGATTACCGTCAAGGTAAGAATGATTACCTGCCATATGTAGAGAGAGCACAGGTAGCAGCAGGTATAGACCTGAAGCAGTTCATAAGCCTTGTAGAACAGAATCATCCTGCCCTTCAGGTGCAGTATGGCGCTGGTACAACTCTTATTACTTTCCCTACTAAAAACTTCTTCCTCAATGTCGATAAAAATAAAGTGCAGCAGTTAGGGTTTGTGCCTGCAGAAAAGCAAGGCGACATAACTAACCGCATGCAGTGGACGATAAACAAGTCTATACTGGAGAAGAAGCACCTGATTATGCTAGACTTGTTAAGCACCAATAATTGGAACCGTCCGATATACTTCTCTTCTACCGTAAACAGTGCAGATTTTATAGGTCTTTCTAATTACTTTCAGTTAGAAGGACTGGCTTACCGAGTTGTGCCTGTTAAAACCGCTGATGAAAATGCGCAGGGTTATGTAAATAAGGAGCTGATGTATGAGAACATGATGAATAAGTTCAGCTTCCGAAACTTCGATAATCCTGATATTTTCTATGACGAGAACTATTATCGTTTCTCAGCTAATGCACGTGATAAGTTTGCTCAGCTGGCGTCAGCATATTTAAAGGAAGGAGACATTGCCAGAGCAAAAGAGATAATTGAGCGTAGCTTTAATGTTTTTCCGGCAAGTACAGTGCCTTACGATTATTACTCTCCACAGTATGTTTCACTTTTTGCTGCAGTAGGAGAACAGCAGCGTGCAAATGAATTACTGGAAGACATAGCAAAAGAATCGCAGCAAGCCTTAGACTATTACTTTACAAAAGGCTCCTTGTTTGATATGGAGATACAGACAAACATGGTAATGCTGCAGCAGTTAATAAGTGAGGCGGAAGCAATAGGGAAGCAGGAAAGGGCAATGCAGCTGCAACAGCAGTTTATGCAGTACCTGCAACGCATGCGCCGCTAAACCTATTCTGGAAATACTTAGTAAAAGAGCTGAATCGCTTTGGAAAGCAGTTCAGCTCTTTTGTTTTTCTATTGCTCTTGTTAACTTGTTGTAAATGTATTCCTGTTGCTAATGAGTCGTTACATCATTCTGGGCTTTGCCCTGCTTTTGCTATTGACTTCCTGTGGTGGAGGCGGAAGTAATGTGCCATCATACTCAAGAAGAGCTAATCGGAGGCCGGTGGTAGTGCGGCCAGTTACTCCTGAAATAACGATGCAGTATAGTTTCTACGCATCAGGAGATAGTCTATACCTGATTTTAAAGTTTGAAGACGTGCAAAAGGTCGTAGACGTACAGCAAACAGCCTTTGCTTTGGAATACGATGTTAAGCCTGGTAGTGCAGCCAGTGCTACACCTGTATGGAGTGATTCGTTAGGAGTAACAAATTGGGCTGCAAGAGGGGCAGATGGCGGGTTGTTTGTGAACTTGGCTTTACCAAAACAGGTAGTTCAGGAGCCCAACATGATCTCTATGCGCATATGGCAGCGCTTTGCAGGGCAGGAGCGAATGGGCACAAAATTTAACCTGCTGCTTACATCTGCCATGCTTGAGAAAGATTATTTAGTAGTGATGGCTGATAGCGAACAGCCTCTTATTAATAACTATGTCACAGTAAACGATAAACTGTTGGTGCGGCACTATGGTGCGCAATCAGATTCTGTACAGGAAAGCCTGACAGTTCATTTCTTTGATACTGATTTTGCTCCGGCGCTGCCTCCTATGTCTATGCGTCAGGAACCTGGACCACGAACGCTTGCTGTTTCCGACATCCTTAGCTTCCCGTCTAACGATACAATAACCTTTGACAGAGAGGGTGTGTACCTGATTGACCCTAACGCCAGTTACTCAAAAAGCATATTAGTTAAGAAATGGTCTTACCCTTTAGTTACCATGTCGGACGAAATGCTACAACCGCTTATTTACCTGACAACTTCAGCGGAGCGTGAAGCATTATATAATGCTAAAGATACAAAGGAGGCCATAGATAATTTCTGGCTTAAAATTGCTGATAATGAGAGTATAGCAAGAGGCATTATCCGGACTTTTTACAGCCGTGTGGAAACAGCAAACAGGCAGTTTACTTCTCATAAAGCAGGCTGGGCTACCGATAAAGGTATGATCTACATCATCTATGGCAGGCCAAATGATATCAGCCGGGTAGGGCCCAATGAAGCTTGGATTTATCGTGAGTCGGAGACATCGCCGTATGTCAAGTTCGTTTTTACAAAAAAAGAGAATAACTTTACTGAAAATCACTATGAGCTGGTCCGTCGCCGAGAATATGAGGAGAATTGGTACAGCACAGTTGCAAAATGGAGAGCAGGAATAACAGACATGTAGGTAACCGCTATAGCGGACCAAGAAAACCCAAGGAAGATAACCTGGAAATGATTTTCGGCTTAAGGCCTATTATAGAGGCCATGTTAGCCGGAAAAGTGCTGGAGAAAGTTTTTCTGCAGAAGACGGCTCGGAACCCCACAGTAGACGAGCTGTTGGACCTAGCAAAGAAAGCTGATGTGCCTGTGGCAACCGTTCCTGTAGAAAAGCTGAATAAGCTGACACGTAAGAACCACCAGGGTGCAGTTGCTTTCATTTCTGCTATAACCTATTCTCCTTTAGAAGAAATTGTAACGTCTATTTTTGAAAAAGGTAAAAACCCGTTGTTACTTATACTAGACAGAGTAACCGATGTCCGGAACTTTGGTTCTATAGCCCGTAACGCGGAATGTTTGGGTGTTGATGCTATCGTTATACCAAGCCGTGGCGGAGCACAAATCAATGCCGATGCCATTAAAACATCGGCCGGAGCCTTACACCTGGTGCCTGTGTGTCGTGAACCTAATTTAAAGGATACTGTAGATTATCTGAAAAACTCCGGTATACAAATTGTTGCCTGTACGGAGAAAACAGATCAGAACCTGATAGATAACAAAGTGGATATGGTAGGTCCTACGGCTATAGTTATGGGCAGTGAAGAAGATGGTATTTCACCGGAATACCTGAAGCGTGCAGATGCACGTTTACGCATTCCGCTTATGGGGCAGATCGGTTCTTTGAATGTATCTGTTGCTACAGGTATTATTCTTTATGAGGCCATGAGCCAACGTTTACGTGAAGAAAATGCTGCTAGTTAGCACTCGTCTCTATATAGCTTAGTCAATAAAGCTGTTGTTACTAGGTAGAAAAAAATAAAGGACAAGAGAAGAAACTTTACTTATAGAATTTTCTTCTCTTGTCCTTTTAGTAGTTATAATTTAGTCGCTTAAATGTAATTTGCTCCTTTTGATGCTTTAGCATCAGCCATAAATTCCTTTACTTTCTGCTCTTCGTCTTTCTTACAGATCATCAACACATTATCATATTCAGCTATGATATAGTCTTCTAAGCCTTGGGCAACAACAAGCCTGTTTTTCGGGGTTTTAATAATACAGTCTTTAGTATCGTACAAAATGGCCTGTCCATCCACCACATTTTGGTTCTCATCTTTCTGGCTTATTGTGTAAAGAGACTTCCAGGTGCCAAGGTCAGACCATCCTATATCGCTCAGGAGTACATACACGTTATCAACTTTTTCCATAATGCCATAGTCGATGGAAATGTTACCACAATGAGAGTAGGCATTAGAGATGAAGTCTTTTTCGGAGAGTGTGTTAAAGCTGGTACTCCCTTCTTCAAATACTTCAGATATTTCAGGTAAGTACTGTCTGAAAGCTCTGATAATACTTTGTGCGTTCCATATAAAAATACCTGAGTTCCAGACAAATTCCCCGCTATCCAGGAACATTTGTGCCAGTTCAAGGTTAGGCTTTTCTGTAAAAGTCTTAACTTTCTTTAAGTTTTGTGACGGGTCATCAATATATTGAATATATCCATAACCAGTATCAGGACGGCTAGGCGTAATACCTAACGTAATCAGGACATCGTCTTTTGCAGCAGCTTCAACGGCTTCTGTTATAACATTAGTAAAAACATCTTCTTTCAGAACCACATGGTCAGAAGGTGTAACCACTAAATTAGCATCCGGGTTAAGCTGTGATATTTTATAAGAGGCGTAAGCAATACAAGGAGCAGTATTACGCCCGATAGGCTCTAGTAAAATTTGATTGTCTTTAAGCTGTGGGAGCTGCTCTTTTACCAGACTTTCATAGTCCTTATTTGTAACCACAAAGATGTTTTCGGGAGGGCAAATGTTCTTAAAGCGGTTTGCCGTCATTTGCAGCATGCTTTCGCCTATTCCCAATACATCGTGGAACTGTTTAGGGTAATTTGTTCGGCTAAATGGCCAGAATCGGCTACCAATTCCACCGGCCATTATCACCACATAGGTGTTTTGATCCATAGTGCTTGTTCAAAGCTTATATAAGTAGTATTTAATCTAGAGCAATATAGCGTTAATCAAATGCTTATACAAGTCCTTCTTTAAGTAAATCATGCAGGTGTACAAAACCTTTGTACCTGCCAGACTTTGTGACTATGAGCTGTGTAATGCTTCTTTCCTGCATAAGTGCCAGCGCTTCTACGGCATATTCGTCCGTTTCAATAGTCAAAGGAGAAGGAGTCATAATATTTAACGCTTGTATGCCTTCTGTTGAGTCATATTTGTTCAGCATACGGCGTAAATCACCATCAGTTATAATACCTATCAAATCCTTTGAGTCGTCACTTACTACAGCTGTGGCTCCCAGTCTTTTAGAAGAAATTTCAATTATAATTTCTTTCAAAGTAGCGCTTTTATTGACACAAGGAGCTTCATTCTGGCCATAAATATCATCAACTTTCAGATAAAGCCGCTTGCCCAGAGAGCCCCCCGGGTGTAAAACGGCAAAGTCTGAACTGCTAAAGCCCCGGGCTTCGAGCAGGCACACAGCCAAGGCATCACCAAGAGCCAGTGCAGCAGTAGTGCTGGTAGTAGGAGCAAGATTATTGGGGCAAGCTTCGCGCTCTACAAAAGCGTTCAGAACAAAATCCGCGTGTTGGGCTAAGTAGGAATCTGTGTTGGATACAAGAGCAGCTAGCCTTGTGCCTTTGCGCTTAAGTAGTGGAACCAGCACTTTTACTTCCGGAGTATTACCACTTTTAGAAATACAAACCACAAAATCTTCAGGCTGAATCATGCCTAAGTCGCCATGAATAGCATCGGCAGCGTGCATGAACAGTGCAGGAGTACCGGTAGAGTTAAGGGTGGCCACTATTTTTGTAGCTATGTTCGCACTCTTTCCAACGCCTGTAACCACTACACGCCCCTTAATCTGCAAAATAGATTCAACGCAGCTTTTAAAACTTTCGTCGATAAAATCAGCAAGTCTGGCGATAGCATCAGCTTCATCTTTCAAGACTTTTTTTGCAGTTTGTATTATATTATTAACTAGATTCAAAGTAAATTTGTATTAATGTACTGTGAAACGTACGTTGCAACAAGACTAATTTTTGCAAGAATTACATGTCACTTAAACAAGAGGTAAATCTCAAAAACAAATTAAAGGAAGTTTTTGGGTATAATCAATTTAGAGGTAATCAGGAGTTGATAATAAACAACATTATCAATGGCAAGAATACTTTTGTGATTATGCCAACAGGTGCGGGCAAGTCTTTATGTTACCAATTACCTGCTCTTTCGCTTCCGGGCACGGCTATTGTTATTTCGCCGCTTATTGCCCTCATGAAGAACCAGGTTGACCAGCTTAACGCTTTCGGTGTAAATGCACACTTTCTGAACTCTACGTTGTCTAAAGCTGAAATAAATAAAGTAAAGAAAGAAACACTGGCCGGGGAAGTGAAGCTACTTTATGTGGCACCTGAGTCGCTTACAAAAGAGGAAACAGTAGAGTTTTTGAGAAACTCAGACATTTCTTTTGTGGCGATAGATGAAGCCCACTGTATTTCAGAGTGGGGGCATGATTTCCGCCCTGAGTACCGTCGCATCCGGGGTATTATAGATCAGATCGGAAACCTCCCTATTATTGCGCTTACAGCTACAGCTACGCCTAAGGTACAACTGGATATTCAGCGTAACCTGCAGATGGATGAAGCCTCTGTGTTTAAGTCGTCTTTTAACCGTACGAATCTGTACTACGAAGTGCGCCCTAAGCACAACACCAAGAAGCAGGTAATTCAGTATGTAAAGAAAAACAAAGGTAAGAGTGGTATTATATATTGCCTGAGCCGCAAGAAGGTAGAAGAGATAGCTGAGCTGCTGAGGGTAAACGATGTAAAAGCACTGCCTTACCATGCAGGTCTGGATGCCAGCGTACGTATGGCTAATCAGGATGCTTTCCTGAATGAAGAAGCAGATGTAATTGTGGCCACTATTGCCTTTGGCATGGGAATCGATAAGCCAGATGTGCGCTTCGTGATTCACTACGATACACCTAAGTCTATAGAAGGTTACTATCAGGAAACCGGTCGTGCCGGTCGTGATGGTATGGAAGGCAATTGCCTTATGTTCTACAGCTACGATGATATTCTAAAGCTGGAGAAATTTAACAAAGACAAGCCTGTAACCGAACGCGATAATTCTAAGCTGTTACTGCAGGAAATGGCTGCCTATGCCGATTCAGCTGTTTGCCGCCGTAAGCAGTTGCTGCACTATTTCGGAGAGATTTACGAGAAAGACTGTGGTTTCTGCGATAACTGCCTGCACCCTAAAGAGCGTTTTGAGGCGAAAGAAGAAGTTGTGTTAGCTCTTAAAGCCGTTCAACAGACCGATGAGCGTTTTGGCATTGATCATATTACTGCCTTACTTACTGGTTTAAAGAACCAATATATCTCAAGTTATGATCATGATAAGCTGGATACTTTTGGAGCCGGTAAAGAGCATGATGCACAGTTCTGGAGCTCTGTAGTTCGGCAAATTATGCTTTCGGAGTTCTTAGAGAAAGATATTGAGAATATTGGCGTGGTAAGGCTAACCCAGAAAGGACGTGACTTTATAGAAAACCCTTATGACGTTCAGCTAACCAAAGATCATAACTATGAGCAGGAAGTAAAAGAGGACGAGGAAAAAGAAGAAAATCAAGCCTCAGCAGGTCATGACGAAGTATTGTTCGACTTACTGAAGAACTTGCGTAAAAAGCTGGCAAAAGAAAAAGGCCTGCCTCCATACGTGTTGTTTCAGGACCCTTCTTTAAAGGAAATGGCTACTGTTTACCCTACTACCAAAGAAGACCTCGCGCATATTGCTGGTGTAGGTATGGGTAAAGTACAGAAGTTCGGAAAGCCATTCCTGGACCTGATCACTAAATATGTAGATGAGAATGATATTGTTACGGCAGCTGATGTTGTCGTAAAAACAACTGTCAATAAATCTAAAATTAAGATATATATTATTCAGCAGATTGATAAGAAGGTCGACCTGGAGGAAATAGCCTCTTCTAAAGACCTTACAATACAGGAGTTAATTTCAGAAATTGAGCATATCTGCTACTCAGGTACCAAGCTTAACCTGAACTATTATATTAACAGTATTCTGGATCAGGATCGTCAGGAAGAGGTGTACGATTATTTCATGAATTCTAACACCGATAATATTAGTGTTGCCTTAAAGGAGTTGGGGACAGATGATTATACCGAGGAGGATATACGCCTAATGCGCATCAAGTTCCTGTCTGAGTACGCAAACTAGCAGGGGCAATGGTTAAAGTAAAGTTATTTCGTAATGAACAAGAGAGGCTGGTGCTGTTAAAGTGCCAGCCTCTCTTGTTCATTACGAAAAATCAGCAAGTATAAATAAAGCATCCGCGAAAAATAGTAAATTCGCAACATAACGAATGCTGACAAATATTAACATCTGTTATAAGTCTGGAAACCGATATTTTTTCTCTGATAACTGTAGAATATGAACGTACTCATAATAGGATCTGGTGCACGTGAACACGCTATTGCCTTAAAGCTAAGCCAAAGTGAATACTGTGAACAGATTTTTGTGGCACCGGGTAATGCCGGAACAGAAATGTTTGGAACAGACGCCTGCATTGACATCCATAACTTTGAAGAACTCGGCAAGTTTGCTGCTGATTTTAATGTCATGATGATTGTGGTGGGGCAGGAGAATTCATTAGTTGCAGGCATACATGACTATTTTCAGCAATCGGAGTACCTGAAACATATATTGGTTATCGGTCCTAAAAAGGCAGGTGCTATGTTGGAAGGCAGCAAAGGTTTCTGTAAGGCTTTTCTGCAGAAGTATAACATACCTACTGCACGTTACCAAGCTTTTACGGAAGAAACGTACCTGGATGCGGTGGAGTACCTGCGAAACCATAGTTATCCGGCCGTAATTAAGGCGGATGGCCTGGCAGCAGGGAAAGGAGTTATTATTGCGCCAACTTTTGAGGAAGCTATAGACACGTTGGACGATATGCTGCACAACAAGCGCTTTGGCAATGCTAGCAGCAAAGTTGTAATAGAGGAATATCTGGATGGAATAGAGGTTTCTGTGTTTATATTAACCGATGGTAAAGAATACGTACTGCTGCCAGAGGCTAAAGACTACAAGCGCATAGGAGAGGGGGACAGCGGCCTGAATACCGGTGGTATGGGGGCTGTTTCGCCAGTGCCTTTTGTGGATGATTTATTCATGCAGAAGGTAAAAAGCCAGGTTATTGAACCCACCTTACAAGGCTTGCAGGCAGAGGCAATAGATTATTCAGGATTCCTGTTTATTGGCCTGATGAACGTTAACGGAGACCCATATGTAATCGAGTATAATGTGCGTCTTGGAGATCCTGAGACAGAAGCTATCCTGCCGCGTATTAAATCAGATCTTTTTGAGCTTTTCAGAGCGTTACATGAGCATAAGTTGGGTGAGTTTAAGCTGGAGATTGATCCTCGTACTGCTACTACCGTATTTCTTGTTTCAGGAGGTTACCCGGAAGGTTTTGAGAAAGGAAAAGAAATAACTGGTATTGAAAACGTAGACCCGGACACGCTGGTGTTCCATGCTGGCACAAAGATAGTAAATGGTAAGCTAGTAAATAACGGAGGGCGTGTGATTGCTGTAACAGCCCTTGGTGAGACAATGGATGAGGCCTTGGCTAAGGCAAATGCAGCTGCTGAAGCCATAACCTGGCAAGACCGATACTATCGCCACGACATAGGCTTCGACCTAAAAAACGTAGGAGTCTAATTACTTATACAAAGTTTACAAACAGTAAAGGCCGGTGAATTACCGGCCTTTACTGTTTGTAAGTATGAGCTGTTTAATTAGCAGTATTCTTCAAAAGCGCCTTGCAGGTTATCTACAATACGATTCAGTTCACTACCCTCAATATGGTAACGCTCGATCATGTGTACCAGTTCTCCATTTTTAAACAAAGCAATAGAAGGCGACGATGGAGGATAAGGCAGCATGTGCTCACGAGCTTTTGCAACCGCATCCTGCTCCATGCCTGCGAAAACAGTAACCAGTTTTGCTGGCTTCTTATCAGAGGCAGCGACAGCCATTTTAAGGGCTGGGCGGGCTTTTGCAGCGGCGCAACCACATACAGAGTTTACAGCTACTAATACAGTTCCTTCTGAAGCAATTGCCTGTTCTACTTCTTCAGGTGTCATTAGCTGCTCAAATCCGGCTGAAGTAAGATCTTCACGAATTGGAGCAACCATATATTCAGGATACATTGCCATAACAGTCTATCTTTTAATAGTAAATAATTATTATCTGCAAAATTAGCAAATCTTTGTCAATAAAGATATAAGAAACTTTACCGGCTGTTGTGCTATGTGGTTAAGAGCTTATTTTAGCTTTGTATCCGCAAGCTTAAATTGTTCCGATAAAGTGGCTTTGGAATTACATAGCGGTGTTGTATAGCAAAGAATAAGTGTCAGGTTCCTCAGTGAATTGACTGTAGCGCAAAGAATGAATTTAAGAAAAGCTTGTTTTTGTTGTGAAAAAGCCAATAGTACTTGTTGCTACCAGCCTTTTGTTAAATAAAGCGTTTACTTCTCTGGTTACATAATTGGCTTTTAAAAGAAGAGAAGAAGCTACTAGAAGTATATCTGGTACTGAATCCAGGCTGAACTAAGCTTTTTGTCACTTACTACATCGCCATTAGCTGTTTGAACAAATTCTGGTCTTAACTGGTAGTTTAACGAAATTTTTGACTGATGCTTGTTAATTAGCCAGTTGATACCTGCGTCATAAACATTAACAGCATCATCTAAGCGATCATAGCTGGATCGGCGGTAAGAAGCATATGGCATTAAAGTACCCTGGTTGCCAAGCATATTGTTAGGTAAACGAAGTCCAACTTGTATGTAGATTGATTCACCAGTTCCAAACATTGGGTAGGCATTTCCTGGGCCACTAAAGTTTGTCGGGTCAATGTTGCCGTTGGCAGGGTTCATAATACCGTTGTTGCGGATATAATTTTTGCCATAATCAGTGTTGAAATAACCTGTATAGGCTGACAAGGCATATTTATTGTCCTGTAGTGGCATATCAGCAAAAGCAGCCACTGACCATAACATCATATCATCATAAATAGGGTCTACACCATTGTTAGTGTGTGCAGTAGCATCTTTTTGGTATATTAATCCACCTTCCATGTTCAGGATGTTCTTCTCACCTAAATATGTGCCTGCCATGTACGGAGTAGTGTGCGGTTCTTTATCCAGTAAGTTATATATAAAAAAAACTTGATATTGCTTGGTGTGGCCGAAGGTATTAAAAGTGGCGTTTTCTCCAAGAGTAGGTGCAGTTTGTCCGTTTGTCTGAACAGGGAACGGATCTGACATAGCTATACGGTAGTCGACTTTGCCAAGCTGACCTCTGGCGTATAGACTCAGCTTACGACCAAACTGGTCTGTCTGATCTACAGTGGCCTGTAAAAACACAGGAACATCGGTGGTCATAATTGTGCCTATACTTGGCTGAGAAAATCGGCTTAATCCGCTGGTTATCGTTAAGCCAGCGCCTATTTTTAGTTTATCATTATCTTTAAATACTTTATACTCACCCAGAGCATCATGGAAGAAGACCTGAAACTTACGGTTACCAGCATTCTGAGACATAGCGTTAAAGTTGTTCATTCCGAACTGAGTGTAAAAGAATATATGATCCGTCAGTTGTCCAAAGAGTTGCATGCGGGTACGACGTAGGCCAATGTCAATCGTGTTATCCTGTAGGTCACCGTTTACAGTTGTTCCACGGTTACTCTGGTTCCAGCGGAGCCACACCTGGTTCAGGAAAGTGGCTTTTATATATTTAGAGCCATCTGGAGTAAGGTTATACTTCAACTCATTGATGGGCTTGCTCTCAGGTGCAGTTTCCGTTAAGGATGTCTGTTGTGCGAGAGCAGGAGTTGCAAGACCTATGGCAATTGCCAGAATAGGCAAGATGATTTTTTTCATTTTTGGCGAAAAAATTTACAATGATAGAAATGTGTAGCCAGGAAAGCCACAAAATCAACTTCCGAACTATACGAACGGTGGAAGCAACCAAATACTTCTTCCAATCAAATATAAGGTTATTTAAGCGTTGCACTGTACACGAGCAGCCAAAGGATGGTTTGAACAGGTTTCTGGCGATGCAGCCTTGGTGGAACTTTAAAACGACCACTCTTACAAATATAATCATGCTGTTAGTGGTGCAGGCGCTTCGGTACAATCTTGTTTACTAGTTTGGTGTCTGGCAGGTCATCAATGTCCTGTTTCTGATGTGGTAACTTATTGATTTTTTAAGCCAACATAGTTATTAAAGCCTTGTTTTGGTAACATGAACATGTTTTTTCTTCAAAAGCAAGTAAAAATCAGCCAATCCTTCATGATCTTTTTAAACATAGCAAAGAGGAGTTTATTAGTTAGGCTTTAATATTTTATGTTTTGTGTGCTTTAATTGCAAATTAATTTTAATTTTTTGAATCTTATCTATGACTATTTTAGTACTTATAGGAGTATTAAAATACATAGATAGATAGATTAGATTTCGTTATCTCTCTTATTACATAGCTGCTGCACAAAGAACACATAACCAACAAATATAAAAATGAGAAAATTTTACCCCTCGAAAGTTCAACAGCCTTGCAGGAGGCTACTGAAAATCTATTCCCTGTTTCTTCTATTTTTTTCATCACCAGTTGTTTTTGCTCAATCATCTTCTGGTAAACCTAGTGATGATTCTTCTGGGGGAAGAAATAATAAGTCACTTAAAGCTACAGTTGTTGTGTCAGATTATGCTGCTGATGCTTCTTCTCAAAGCTTAGGAAATGCACCTAATTGGGCCTGGGCAAGAAATGCTGGCGAAGGCGCAGGCCTTGGTGTAGCCGTAGATAACGAAGGAAACAGCTTTATGGCTGGTGTATTTGACGGAAAAACAATTGCCAAGTATGATGCTTCGGGCTTGTTGCTGTGGGGACATACAGCCGGAGATATAGGCAGAGGTGTTGTAGTAGATGAAGCTGGTAACAGCTACCTGTTAGGAGACTTTAGTGGTATAACTACATTAGGGAATTATACTTTAAGTGGTGGAGGTATGTTCATTTCTAAGTATAACTCTGCGGGCGAAGTGATATGGGCACAAAGAGTAAGCAGTGGAGATGGAAACAGTATAGCTGTGGATGAAAGCGGAAATATTTACATTGTAGGCTCTGTAGGAGCAGGCACTACAATTGGCGATACTTATTTCCCAACAAAAAGCGATTTTATAGCAAAATATAATAATTCTGGGCAAGCAGTATGGGCTCGTAGTCTACGACTTCAAAGCACTTTTTATGGCTATAATAATCTTGTTGTTGATGATGCAGGTAATAGTTACCTGGTTGGAGGCTTCTCAAAGACCCTTACTTTTGCTAATTCAGTTTTAACTAGCAAAGGAGAAACCGATGCGTTTGTTGCTAAATATGATACTTCTGGTAATCCGGTTTGGATACGACAAATAGGTAGTCCTGATTATGATTATGCAAAAGGTGTTGCTATTCACAAAAATGACAACATCTATATTACAGGCTCTCTTGGTGCTTCAAGTGTTGATAATAACTTAGGAAGCGGAAATTTTGTTATTAAATATGATGCTTCCGGAGGATTGCTTATGTCTGTTAACGGCCTAAGTACAGGGGATGGTATCGGGACAGATAGTACTGGAAACTTCTACCTTGCCGGAAACACAAGTGGCAGTACTTACGGAGATAGTTCCCCCCTCCTGATTGTAAAGTATGATCCAACAGGTACCTTAGTTTATATACAAGAAGCAGAGGGAGAAAGTGATAAAGATGTTTATGCCTTTACGGTTGACAAGGCTGGAAATAGCTATGCAACAGGAGAATTTACGGGTACTTTTGGTGCAGCCGGTGAAATAGCTTTTGATAATGTTGTGTTGTCGTCGGCACCAGCTGCTGCTGATGCTTTTTTTGCCAAGTTAGGAGGAGTGGTTTCGTCGCAACCTGATTCAGATAAAGTACCTTCCCCGGAATGGGAGTGGGCACATAAATTAGATGATGGACTTGGCACAAGCATAGCAGTAGATAATGAGGGTAATAGCTATTTAGCGGGATATCTTGGGCAATATACTGTTGTAAAATATAATGCCTCAGGGCAAATGATATGGGGAAAAGATGCCAGTATAGGCAGAGTGACTGCTATTGATGTAGATGAAGCAGGTAATAGCTATATGCTTACAGGAGCAGCTCTCTCAAAATTCGATCCTATGGGCCAGAGGGTCTGGGTAAAAAGCATCAATACTGGTAGTAATAGGCTTGTAGTTGATAACCAAGGGAATAGTTATGTGTCAAGTGATGCAAACTTAAATCGTATAACGAAATATGATGCGTCTGGCCAGGAGGTTTGGACGGCCAACATTACAGGCTCGGCAAACTCAATAACTTTTGCGAATTATAAAGATAATGTTGCAGTTGATGAGGCTGGCAACGTTTATATTGTGGGAATGTTTGTAGATACAGCCACTTTTGGTAGTACTACTCTAACTAGCAATGGGGGGTACGATGCCTTTATTGTTAAACTGAATGCGAATGGTCAGGTGGATTGGGCTCAAAAGATTATAGGCTCAGCAAGAGCTGATTATGCCTATAGTGTTACTGTAGATAGTGAAGGGAATAGTTTTGTGGTAGGCCGTGCGTTTGCTTCGGGCACTTTAGGGAATACAGAAATAATACCAAGTAATTTTATCGCTAAGTTTAATGCTTCAGGTCAGGTGATATGGGGCAGAGAAATAAGCCATATTGGAGTCGGTATTGGTTTAGATAAAGATAGAAACATTTATATAGGTGGTCCTTATATTGAAGAGTTTCTTGATTATGAAGTAGATGATTATAGACAACTAGCTATTTCCAGATACGATGCTCAAGGGCAACTAGAGTATATTCAAAAAGCTGGAGGGACTTCCACCGTTTCTCCAACAGCGTTTGCAGTCGATAACGCTGGTTCCAGTTATATAACAGGACAGATATATAGTAACAGCTCTTCTACTGAAGAAGGCTACATAACCTTTGGTGACACAACATTAACCACAGGACCGGTGTGGGAGGGTGTTGTAGATGGGTTCTTTGCCAAATTAGGAAGCTCTGAGTCCCAATCAAAACCAGATCCACTTACAGTAAGTGCCGGACTTGACCAGACGGTGTACCATGGGTATCAGCCAGCAGCCTGTGCTACACTTACGGCCAGTACTGCTTCCGGTGGCACTCCTGGCTATACCTACAGTTGGAGTACAGGCGAAACAGGAGTATCTATCCAGGTGTGTCCTGATATAACCACAGTATATACTCTAACGGTTACCGATTCGGAAGGCAGAACCTTTACAGATGAAGTCGAGGTGAGTGTGGTGGATGTGAGTTGTGGAAGCAACAAAGTACTTCTTTGTTATAACCCATCCGGTAAGGCAGGTAAGGAGAAAGCACTTTGTGTGCCAGCAAATGCGGTGGAGACACATCTGTCAAAAGGAGCAACTTTAGGAAGCTGTGCCAGTGATGGAAATGCGGTTCCTGACGAAGATCCTATCTTGTTTTCTATTCAGGTTTACCCAAATCCGGTGATTGACTATCTGAACTTGGAGTCAGAATATCTAAAATATTTTAGCGACTTTGAAGCTCAGATTATCATATACGACAAGTTTGGCAAAGAACTTTCTAAACGGATGCTTACTATCAAAAATGGCATTCTTACCATAGATGTCAGAAACATTTGCCTAACGTCTGGCTTGTATTACCTGAAAATTAACAGCCATCTTGGTAGTTATACATTCAAGTTTGTTAAGAACTAACCTCTGGTTACTTGTGAAGAGTGTAGTATATGCAGAAGCCTGTGAGTTAATACTTGCAGGCTTTTGTGTTACTATTAGGTGCTGAGGCAAGTAGTTGAAATCTAAAATTGGATCAATAATTAGTGAGTACGCAAAAGTTTAATGATGTGCCTGCCAAAACAGTACCATCTTAGTACAGACTGTTGCCGTAGAAGCTCTCATCTGTTGGCTAGCTGGATTATACTTCAGGGTTTGTTTCGCCAATCTCCTTTATACAAGCTTTCAAAAACATTTTGCCGTATTCAGTAAAGTAGTAATATGACTTTTTATTAAAGAGGCGGTGCTTAGTGTCCGGGTGCTTTTCGTTTAGCTCATCTACCCATTTCTCCGTTTTTGCTATGTTTTGTTTATAGATTTTATGCTCCAGCTGTTCAAAGGTTTCTAAATCTTTTTTTAGAATGACCTCCTTTTCAAGAGCCACAATACCAAGCTTCTCCAGGTTCTCAATATAAACGTCCACATTTTCAGGAAAATCCAATTTCACAAAGGCCTCTACACCTGTCAGGTTCCAGGCGATTCTGGTCTGAACTTGTTCTACAGGAGTAAGTGTGTTCCACATAGGAACCAGATTGTCTTTGCTGGACTCAGCTATAGGAGAGGTATCCTTTACTTCTAACTTTTGGACATACAGATCCAGGCGAGGTATGCTTTCGGTGTTTTTATAGTGGAAAAGAATTTTTGCTTCGTCGGCGCATAGGTTGTTTAGCGTCATGATGAACGAAGGGTGCGCCAGGTTTACCGTGTTTTTGGTAGAGGCTTTTGTCAGGAGGTTGATAAAGGCCTCTGATAGCTCCTGCTGATCCAGATACGTCAACTTCTCAATAATCGGCAAACCAACATAGGGAGGTACCTCACAAATATCCTCTGCCTGACTTTCTTCCAGCTTTTTAGCATAGCGCTTCAGGTTGGCATCGAAACGTAACCTGGCTTTCTGGTCCTGGAACTTTAGAGGGAGCAGAATCAGGTTTCCCAAGCTAAACAAAGTTCCCAATGCCTCACCAACGTTTTTAAAGCTAGGTTGCAGTAGTTCTTCATAAATTTTATCGGTTGGTATCTTGTCTAGAAATTTGTCTAACATAGCCATAAGGTAAGTTGAATGATATTAGTTTATCATATAAGGTTCATATGACAAATATATTGCTAATATAATTAGTATTTATTAGTATTGTGTACTAAAATATTTTGCAATTATTAATCTATGAAACAAACACCAATTATTAGTATCAACAGAAGTGAAGGTCATGAACTTTATAAAATTGAGAATTTCAATGAGATGCAGGTGCCTTACTATGCCTCCTGTATCTCCGCTGGCTTTCCGTCGCTGGCTGATGATTACCTGGACGAACGCATTAACCTAAACGAATTTCTCGTGAAGAATCCTACGTCAACTTTTATGTTGCGCGTGCGCGGAGAGTCTATGAAAGACGCCAATATAAAAGACGGTGCTATACTGATTATAGATCGCTTGTTGGAACCCGAAGACGGTAGCATCGCTGCCTGCTACCTCGACAACAGCTTCACTGTAAAGACTATCCGCAAACGCGAGGGCAAGTTATACTTAGAACCAGCCAATGCCGCCTATCCTGCTATAGAGGTAACTGAAGCGATGGGTATGCAGGTGTGGGGTATTGTTACGTTTATTATTATGAAACCAGAGGTGCAGTAGGTGAGAAAGGTAATAGAAACTGAATTTTATAGTATCGAACTATGGATACATGTTGTAAAAATTATGCCTGACTATAAATGAATGAGTTTCAACTATGGTAGCCCTATAAAAGTTGTCCAAGTGACAGTACTAGGAAAACTCATAGTTGAAGCTCTCTATTCTATCTCCACCAGTTGCTAATATGGAAACATAAGCTTTACTATTGTTTCTGGTCCACTTTCGAGATGCAATATGTGTTCTATTTTCTAATTGAGAGGGTACCTTGGTGTAGGGTTAACTTTTATCTATTTCTTACAAGTGTTTAATTTTTTATCGCTTGAGGTAAAAGAATAAAAAAGGCTATCAATGGCTTCCTAAAGCAACTTATCAATGAAAATTTAGATGGAGATATGGGGCGTAATGACTTTTGGTATTTTGGGTAGAATGATTACCTCATAATACATAAAAAGAGCCTCTTAGCGTGCAGCTACTGTCAGCTCCCCTGTAAATAGAA
>NZ_JAJJWI010000013.1 GCF_020907275.1 Pontibacter silvestris
GTCTGTCCCGGCCCTGTCTCTTTTTCTCCTCTAATGGAATCGACGCAGGGGATATCACTCCCTCTACGCTAAAGAATCTACCTGTTTTTCCTATTTCTGTCTCAAGCAATCTCTCAAAGAACTTCACGAAAGGAGCTTCCCTCACTTTCTGTTGAGCGCCGCACCCGGCGCTGTCGTCTCCCCGCCACAACCTGTCGTTGTTTTCGGGAGTGCAAATGTCGGAAAGTTTTCCGAATCTGCCAAATGTTATGCAAAAATATTTTCTTTTTTTTTAGCCGGCCCTGTTGGCCTGACCCTCTTCCCTTCCTTCCGGAAGCGGCTGCAAAGGTAAGCATCTTTTCGCTCCCTGCAAGCCCCGAGGTAAGTTTTTTTTTCTCGCTGCACGGCCTGTGTTAAACCTGCCCCCTTCCTGCTGAACGGGAGCGCAAAGGTAAGCATCTTTTCTTCCCCCGCAATACCCCCCGGTATTTTTTTTCAGAGATATTCTCCCGGCCCGCCAAAGGCCCTGCCGNGTTCACCTTTATAAATCTGCAGTACTTGTATGAAGGGCAACTATTCGAGAGGGTATAACTGGACTAAGCATATAGTATCTATTAAATTGAATCAACAATACAGCTAATTATTGTTACTTCTTTACCAACAATAAACCTATAAGCTGAAAAGCCGTTTCACTTCTTTTGAAATCAGAACACTATAAAAGTATTATGGCTTTGAATGACGATACTGATAAACTTGTAAGAGAACAGTTAGTTGAACTGTTAAAAGGAGGCTTTGCTCCATCTGTTATATTATTACGTGAATTTGATTATAGTAAAGCCGGTGTTATTCTGGATGGGCTCCATTTTTCTGCCTGGATACTGTTAGGGCACATTCGGGCAAGGCAAATGACACTACTTAGCTTTATGAAAGATCCGGATGAAAATTTAGAGGTATGGCCGGACGCGCATTGGCCCGAAAACCATGTACCAGCCAGCGAACAGGAATGGAATAGTGCCATCGATCAATTTGAAAAAGAGTTGCATGAGATGATCGGGATAGTCAGGCATACAGGTGCAGACCTTTATAAAGTACAGGCTAATGGAAAAACCTTCTCCTGGGCAGCTATGACAACATTACATCATACTGGCTACCACATAGGACAGCTTAAAACCATTGGCAGGCAACTGGGAGTTTGGTAATAACATTCAATTTTGATATAGCACTTCCTGAGAGGCTATGATCTCCTGCTTTAACTGTTCAAAATCATGATGCATAAATTCAGTTGAAAAGGACATAGGCATGTTCTTTTCAACTGGATAATTCAGGTAGCGAATCAGAGGCCCGGCAATAACATCAGCTTTTTCTATTTGCTCATCCGACAAGTGGTCCATCCAGTAACCTGCCTGACCTTTCTTAAGATGCTTCGGGTTTTTTTGTTGTAATGTCGAAAAGCTCACTGCCTCCTGTGATTCTTCTTTTTGGTAATCATCAAGTTCAATCCCTAAGTATTCCACCAGTCGTGCCAGCTCCTGCTGAAAGTCAAGTAAAAAGCTTTCATATAAAGCGATGTGTAAATTGTGAACCTTGCTTAGGCGAAGATGATCATATACATGCCACACCCACTCCAGCATTAGCTTTTCAAAGTTCTTCTCCAAAAAAAGGGCGGGCTCCTTTTCCTCTTGTGGGTAATACTTTAACATATAGTCAGAAGTATAATACTTAGAGGCAGATATAGCACGGTCACGAGGGTCGCGGATGATGTAAACCTTTTTATCAAACAGTTCCAATAATTCAGCGCTTCTCTTACAGATAGGCGAATGCGTCCATACGTGGTTTGTATGAGCAACATAGTCTTTGATGTCTTCAATAGGCATCCTGAAAATACTACTGATGCGGTAACTGAACTGCAAGTCAGTGACCTCCAACATATCGATACTAGCCTGGCTAGGGTAATTCAGATCCCACTGTTTTGCAAGCGAATAAATGGGTTGTGTCTGGATAAAGCTTGTCGTATCATAACCAGTTCGGGCTAAAACCTGCTGAATTATCTGATACAGCCAAAAGTTCCCGCACTTTGGTGCTCCGCCTTGCAATAGTTTCATTTTAGAGAGTTGGGATCAATGTTTAAAAATCTGTCAGCTATACGTTAAACCAGTATTTAGGATGTGACTTTACGCAACACGAAAAACAACAGCAAACATTATTGATATAGAAGCTTTCTTCTAGATGTAAAGAGAATACAGATAAAGAAGGCTACAGCTATAGTTAACTATTATCTTCAGAATGTAAACTAAAAGAATTGCATCAGCTTCCTTAGCGGCTTAAGATAGCGGGTGTAAAAACGAGGTTCCAGTCCATTAACAAGCCAGGCTTGATAATCTTCGTTATTTGCCTGAATACGGTTTCGTAAGGTAATATTACTCTTTCCGCCAACACGCATCCGCACCAGGTATTGTGGCAAATAAGAAGTACTGATTTTATGCTTGTACAGGTAGCGAAGCATCAGTTCATAGTCAGCAGCACTTTTAAATGAAGTATCATACAGGCCCAGGTTCTTATAAACTGATCTCTTTACATAAAAGGTAGGGTGAGGAGGCATCCAGCCATGAACAAAACTACTGCGTTTGTAACTGCCAGACTTCCAGTTCCGAATAATCTTCTCCGGGTTTAAGCGGTCTACATACAGTAAATCGGCGTAAAGGCAATCAGCTTTATGTTTCTGGAATGTTTCTGCTACCGACTTAACAGCATCAGTACTGTAAAAGATATCATCAGAATGAAGTAAACCAATAACGTCACCTGAAGCCAAGGCTATGCCCTTGTTGATGGCGTCATATAAGCCCTTGTCTTTTTCAGAAATAAATTTTGAAATTTTATTTCCATAGCTTTTTATAATCTCTACTGTACCATCTGTAGATAAACCATCTACTATTATATATTCAATATCAGCATAAGTCTGGCTTAACACAGAGTCTATTGCATCTGCAATGGTCTGGCAATTATTGTAAACAATAGTAATGATGGATATTTTCAAAACAATGAGCAATCAGATAAGCTTTCAAAGACCATCCAACTAAACGATAACATGTTTTAACATGTTTAAATTTTTTATATAAATATAGCTTTTATTTTATACAAGCTAGCCTAAATTGTACAGCTACAATAGTTTAAACTATCAAAACTATTTCACACTGTTTCTATCGGCACACTCCTGTTGGCAGGCTTTACGGACTTTTTGTGATTTGGCACAGATTGAAACAATTCACCTTTGTCTAATAAACTTTCTTCCATATAACATAGCTGGGCTTTAATAAAAAGCAGTATACCTAACATTTCTAATGATTCTTCTACCACTACAGCAAGGTTATAGGTCATACTACCCATACCGTACAAGTCGTAAGTATAACCGCCTAACGCCTCTCCACCTATAACACCACTTATATATACAGTGCCAGCCACCATAAAACGCATTCTGGTTTTATGGGGTAGCATCAAAATGAAGTTTTTGAAATAAAGCAGAAAGAGAATTACGATGGTTGTAAATAAAATAACACCAGTATAATAGGCGGCACCAGGCAAATTCAAAAGAACCTGAGTTCGCCCAGCCATCATTTCATGAATACTGGCAGCTTCGTCTAATGACAACAGGAAAAACAGACAGGATAATATTACCCATTGCTTCCAGTATTTGTCTTTGGTCTTTTTCTTAAATAAACTAATCAGCGCTAAAATTCCTGCAGCAATAAACAGGTTGATGGATGAAACAAAAGCCGGAACAGTATTCTCAGCATCCAGGTTGAACTTAGGAACCAGGCCATATACATCATTATGAACTATGTAAAACCTAAAAAAAAGCCCTACAATTGCCAGAGCGATAGTAGTAAACACAATCCAGCCTATAACTTTTATAACTGAGGAAGGACAAACTCTTATGGATAGATCAAACTGCCGCATGAATAATAGTTTTCTTAAGAAGTGCTTATCAGCCAACACTATAAAGAAATACTAACCAAACAGGGTAAAGTTTTATTTTCCTAGGATATTTATGCTTAAACAGGTGCTTTCTACAGTATTTACACAAGGTACGTTAGCGTTTGATTTTTCAGGAGGCTTGAAGTATGAAATTAATTAGAGTAACAGAACCATCAAGCCGCATCAATAGCATCAGGAATATTGCTTAAGTAAATTATTGTAAAGAAGATAAGTTAAAAAGAAACCCTTTGCTCCTGGAGAAAAACTTAGAAAAGAGAAAGACACAAAGCTAGTCCATTTGTAACTTTGGCAGAATCTTGTCAATAACCAATTGAGCAGATTGCTCCACACTTAGTTTATTGGTTTGAACATGTACATCAGGAAACTCTGGCACTTCAAAAGGTGATGATATACCCGTAAAATCACTGATTTCTCCCCTTCTTGCTTTTACATATAATCCTTTTACATCGCGCTGCTCACATACCTCAATAGGTGCATCAACATAAACTTCAAGAAAGTTTTCTCTTATCAGTTCTTTCGCCAGTCGCCTGTCTTTACGGAAAGGTGAAACGAACGCAGCCAATACCACTATACCTGAATCGCACATCAACTTTGCTACTTCGCTAATCCTCCGAATATTCTCTATGCGGTCTTCTTCAGTGAAAGAAAGATCTTTGCAAAGTCCCTGTCGAATATTGTCCCCATCCAGCACATATGTCATATAGCCTTTAGCAAAAAGCTCCTGTTCTACCTTGTTAGCCAAAGTGCTTTTCCCAGAGCCAGACAAACCAGTAAACCATACACAACCGGCTTTATGCCCGTTCCTGGCTTCTCTATCACCTTTTCTGGTTTTATAACACTGCTTAACAAGGTGTAACTTCTCTTCCATAAATTTTATACTTTATAAAACAAACTGATTATAAGGACTCACTTCTCTTCATTTGATAAAGCCACGCAACAGGTACCTGAACAAGGGAGAATAGTAGCTGATACTCTTATCTTTCTACTTCATTAGTTTCCCTGTTTCACGTATTTAGTTGCTATTGTAGCAATTTTTTGTGCAGCCCCATAAGCAACGGATTTAATAACACAACTGTTTTAATCACAGTAGTAGTTTTATTCTAAAGTCTCATGTAATGTTCAGGCTTCATTAGCCCGTAGTTTTTTAGGGTTCAGGGGAACAAGTGTCATCTTTCCACCACAAACCAGGGATTCAATAAGTTTTCTTTATTATAGACCAACTCCTGCTTTGTTTCAAAATCATAAACACGGCAACCAGCAAAAATTGCAACGGCATGTCCTGCAGCAGTGTCCCATTCCATAGTAGGCGCCAATCTTGGGTAAACCTGTGCTTTGCCTTCTGCCACCAGGCACAGTTTAAGCGAACTTCCGGCGTTTACTAAATGCACATTGTCGTGTGCTTTCCTTTTTTCTTCTATAAAGGCCTCTGTTTCGGGAGATGAATGGTTCTTACTAGCCACTATTGTATAAGCCGATGCATTACCTGGTACAGGCAAAGATGTAGCATCAGATATATATTGTTCCAGTGTTTCGGAGGTTAGAAACTCATCTGCATGAAAAACAAAGCTTCCCTCTCCTTTTGCGCCATAATATAAAGCTCCTGTTACTGGTACATAGACAACGCCAAAAACAGGTTGCCCATGCTTAATAAGGGCAATATTAACAGTAAATTCCCCACTCTTTTTTACAAATTCCTTTGTTCCGTCCAGCGGGTCCACAAGCCAGAAAGAGGCCCAGTCACGTCTCTCACTATAGGAAAAAAGTTTGCCCTCCTCGCTCAGAAAAGGAAGCCCTGTATCAGCAAGAGCATCCTTGACAACCTCATTTGATTTTTTGTCGGCCAGCGTTAAAGGAGAATTGTCAGACTTAGTCTCGACGCTGAAATCACCTGCATAAACTTCAAGTACATGCTTGCCTGCTTCCACTGCTGCTATAATCGCTTTCCTGTATAATGTTTGCATCCAGTATTCGTTTATTTTATTTATAGAGAACAGACGCTTAAGATTCGGATATCCGCTGAGAGATTCTTTATATTAGTTTCTGTTCGCTCAGTCAATCATCAAATTTCTTTTCCTTTTCGGTAAAGCCGGGTTACCCTGGTAAATAGTGTAGGGGGCTAAGTTTTGCGTAGCCACAGAACCGGCAGCCAATACACTATGGGAACCACATGTCACGCCCGGGCATACGATGGCCTTCGCACCAATCCAGGTTCCTTCCTGTAATTTTATTTCACCGATTATTAGATCGAAGGTTGAAGTTTTATAATTATGGCTGCCAGTCAGAAGCATTGCTCCCTGCGAAAGAGACACATTGTCGCAGATGACGGTTTTAGTAAGGTTATCAATCCAGACTTCCTCTCCTATCCAGACATGGTTTCCTATATGTAGCAGCCAGGGATACTTGATGTTTACATTAGGCTTGATAACTACCCCTGCTCCTACCTTAGCACCAAACAAACGCAGCAGCCATACCTTTACAAAACTTACAGGATTCAGAGGATTAATAAAGAACAGCACGTTCACAAAATACCACAGCGTGCGTTTAAATGTACCGGCTCCGGGCTTATACCAATCGTTGTTGTAAGCATTTAGTTTTACCTTATTTTGCTCTTCTGCTATCATGTTTGCAGGCTAAAGAGTTTACGGTTTTGTTCCAGTATTTCTTTTGTCACTACCTTTTGCTGTAAATAGTGCTGTGTCTGCCGGCTCCACTGCTGAAACTCCTCATTCTCCATCAGAATACAGCGCTCTATAATCTGCAGGAAAGCCTCTTTTTGTTTAAGCGGGACCTCCCAGCCAACTTTAGCTGCTTCCAGGTTATGCCATGGCGTCTGGTCACTTAACACCACCGGGCAGCCACTAGCCCATGACTCCACCACCACATGTCCATAATTCTCACTAAAGGTAGGCAAAAGCATAAAGTGGAAGTCCTGTAACAAACCAGGCAGCAGGTGATTGGGAACAGGGCCATGGTTGTGCACCTGTATGTTTTCAGGTAATTTTTTAACTACTGCCTGGCACTCCTGCCAATAAACTTCGTCTTCAACTGGGCCAATAATATGGAAATCTACCTTATTAGGTAAAGAAACATCCCTTAAAAGATGTAAAGCGCCCAACAGGTTTTTTTTAACAGCGATGCGGGAAAGAAAGAAAAAGCTTGTATAATGAGAAGACTTGCACTTGAGCTTATGCTGAACGCCAGGTAAAGTAGCAATGTTTGTCGCTATTTTAACCGAAGCTTTGTGACTGAACGCTGCCTGTATTTCTGCCGCCTCCAATGCCGTGGAAGCATGCCAGGTTACATGCTTAAACAATCCTAAAACTTTTGATAAGTGCAGGAACACTTTCTTCTTCTGATTTTTTATGGCCAGTGCTCCCTGCCCCAGCATGCCGCGTGGAGCCAGCACAACTTTGCTTCTAATGCGATTGTACTTATATGCGAGTAAGGGCAGCAAGGTAAAATTAATTGAAAACAGGCTGTTCAGGTAAATTATATCATACTGTTGCTCCCGCATCAGTTGTTTAAAAGTTGAAAGCTTCTGGTGTTGGGCATCCAGGTACATCACCCGATAACCTTGTTGCGGCATCCATATGTTTGGAGTAATGCCTGCGTAAGGTACCGGCTCGCCAAAATCAGTATTACTGGTAACAATGCTGAAATCCACCTCATCTTTCAGGCTCAGCACAATATTAGCAACAGATTTTATAGGGCCACCTGCTTTGTACCCCGGCAGAAACCAGTCAATAAAAACTAATACCTCAGGCTTCGATACCATGCTCCTCTAACCAATTCTCTAACACAACCAGGTACCACACACGAGACCAGGTAACAGCGGTATCACCAGCTAAAAACCGATTCCAGATATGCTGTAAAGCAGCCGGATCTATTATTCCTCTCTGTCCGAGATTTATAAGCTTTTTATTGGCAAAACTTCTCATTTCCTGCTTTAGCCAGTTTTGCCAGGGCAGCACAAAGCCCATCTTTGGGCGGTTAACTATGTCCATAGGCAACAGGTCGCCTAAGGCATCAGTCAGTAACCTTTTTGGGCTTGAGGGATATTTATGTACATCAGGCACTCCCAGCACATATTCTACCAGCTCATAATCCAGGAAAGGGACACGTACCTCCAGGGCATGCGCCATACTCATCTGGTCTGTATCTCTTAAAAGGGTGTTCTGCATGTATGTGTTTATTTCAGCCAGTGATACTTTGCTAAGTATAGGAAGGTTTTGTGACAGCTGTTTTTGCAGCATCAGACTATTGCCGACTATTTCTTCTACCCTGTTTCCTTTTAAGGTTACCTGCTGTAACAACTCCTCTATCACCTTGTCCGAAAGCACCTGCCGGGTAATGGGGTACGTTTTGTCTAATCGCCAGGAAGAAAGAGCTAAAAGCTGGCTGATCTTATCAGAAGCCACAGAAGGTTTAACGGCCTTCAGCGACTGCCCCAGCAACTTACGCAGCATCAGCGGAGCAGATCCTACCCACTGATACTGTTGCAGCTTCGCCATTCTTTTAAACACATCATAACCACCAAACAACTCATCACCGCCCAAGCCTGAAAGTGCCATCGTTATCCCTGCCTCTTTGGTAACTTTTGATACCACATACGTATTAGGACCATCACCGCTTGGATGGTCCATCGCTTTTAGTGCCGAAGGTATCAGATCAAGAAAATTGTTTGGGGTAAGCCTTATTTCAGTATGATCTGTATTGAATTTTTTTGCAATGGCGGCTGCATATTTCGCTTCGCTATAGGCTTCTTCTTCAAAGGTAACGGCAAAGGTTTTTACCTTATGCCTGGCCACCTGGCTCATTAAGCCTACCACAGCACTGGAATCTATACCACCGGAAAGGAAGGCACCAAAGGGCACATCGGCCACGAGCCTTCGCTCTACGGCCCGCAAAAGCAAATCATGCACATCTTGCTTAATTTCGGTGTAAGCTTTAGAAGCAGCTTCTGTGGAATACTTTTTCTCCGGTGCCCAGTACTGCCCGAATTCCGCATGCCCGTCCATATAGTGGATATAGCATCCGGGCATCAGCATCTTAATGCCTTGTACTATTGTTTCAGGGGCATGTACTGTCTGGTAGCGTAGATAATCTGCCAGCGCAGGTTTATTCAGTTTTCGCTTTACTAAGCCACTTTCCAGTAAAGCACGAACTTCGGAGGCAAACAGAATAACAGTATCATCCTGGTAATAATACAATGGTTTAATGCCCAGCCGGTCTCTGAAAATAAGCGTCTCCTGCTTTGTTTTGTCGAGGATGGCAAATGCAAACATGCCATTGAAATGGTGTACACACTCCTTTCCCCAACGCTTGAAAGCAGCCAGTATAACTTCCGTATCCGTCTGTGTCTGGAATGGGTACTCTTTCAGCTCCTGCTTTAGCTCCAGGTAATTATAGATTTCTCCATTAAATACCAGTACAAGATTACCATCTGCACTCATCATAGGCTGATGACCTGCCACAGAAAGATCAATAATAGACAGGCGCCTTTGCCCCAGCGCCACCCCCTCCTGCAGATAGGAACCATCATCATCGGGGCCTCTATGCGCTATGGCACAACTCATGGCATGCATGACAGGTGCTGCCTTAGCCGCAGGAAAGCCTAAGATGCCGTTAATACCGCACATATACCTGGTTTACAATTAGTAATTATTAATTAGAAGGACCTTATGCTGTGCTATTCCTTTTGCCTCCTCACAAGCCCCAACAGCTTTGCCGCCCACTTTGATGGTGTATTTTGCAAAGCCAGTGTAACACTCTGCTCTCCCATCTGCAGCAAATCCGCTTCTGAAGTCAGCACCACTTTTTTCATTGCCTGCTTTAGCTCAGCCACATTGCCTGCCTCAAAGGTATAGCCGTTCAGCTTATCTTTCAGAAAAGCCGTTGCAGCACCTACTTCAGTACTGCAGATCAAAGGAAAGCCAGCTGCTGCAAATTCATGCACCACCACGCCCCAGGGCTCCTTATGTGAAGGTAGCACAAATACGCCTGTCTGGCTAATGTACTCCTGCATTTGTTCTGGCTGCACAAACCCAACATGTTTTATATTCGGGTGCTTTGCTGCTTCTGCTTCTAAGGGACCTGTACCCAGGCACCAAAGCTCCCAATCATTGGGCAACTCCTGCTGTAACTGTACAAAGGCCTCCCACATGTCTTGAATACCCTTCTGCTGCACATAACGGCCAACATATATAAAGCGTTTAGGAAATACATTTTCTTTTAAAAATTTCGACTCCTGGTACGCCTTCTGGAAGTGCCTTACATCTGCGGAATAATATCCCTGCAGCACATCCTGTTTTCTGAAGCCTAACTTAAGGGCGTATTTTTGCTGTGGGGCACCGGCAACAAAAGCATGTGTAAATATTCGTTGCAGTGTAAAAGGAGCCAGTAGGCGGGCGATTTGTTGCCTGGCAGAGCCATGCCAATGGTTATCCATCCCTACCAGCACAGGAACCTGTTTCTTAAAAGTTCTTGCCACCGCCAGGTAATCCTTATCAATCCAGCCAGTACAGAAAACCAGATCAGGAGCAACGGCCTGGCTTAGCTGAATAAGTTGTTCCCGCGAGTATTGCTGTTTGTCATAAACGGTCACTCCATCCGGAATAGCCAGTTGAAAAGGAGCTTCTTTATTAATTGGCCAACGCACCATATGCACCTCTACCTGGTGTTCTTTTATTAAAGCCTCCACACAGGCTATAAAATACCCCGCAAGCTCTGTGTAAAGAAAAAGAATTTTTGTTGGGATGCTATCTGGTTTATATGACATATCAACAAAGATAAGGTTCTACTTCGCCAAGGCATTGGCAGGAGATGAAAATCCAGGAAAAGGCTTCGGTCTGATATGCCTTACTCGTTTATGGCTCGCTGAAGGAGCATCTTTTACGATAAAAACCAATAGTGTCAGTATCATTAGTAACTGAATAGTAAAAGGGTTAAGAGAACCTATCAACCAGGACTCTACCATATTAGATGCCATAACGGCAAAGGCAATAGGAAAAGCTAAATAGGAGTTTTGGGAAGCCTTCAGGAACAGGATTCCCCAACCAAGCACAAACAACAGCAAGCCTATAAAACCTGTATCCAGCCAGACGGTGAGAAAAGCATTGTGTGCGTTTCCTTCATGCCCCAGCAAACTTAGCCTGAGATAGTTCTGCCCATAAATGTACTCGGTATAGCTAAATCCCTTTCCTATCCAAAAGTTCTTTTGAATCTGTTCAAAAGCAAAGTCCCTGGCCACTACCCGACCGCCACCGGCATTTAAGGTCTCTACTCTTAGATAATCTTCAAACCCTAAAGCCTGTGCAATAGCCACAATATCTATATCAATGGATACCAGCATAATTCCGATAGCAGCAGACAATAACAGTCCGACAGTTTTATTTCGCTTAGACAGGAACTGTGTAACAAAGAATATCAGGAGAGACAAAGTCTGCCCCCTGGAACCACTCCATAAAAGGGAGGAGAAGATCAGGAAGAGAATTATTATCCTCTCTTTTTTCTTGAATAAAGCGGGGAAATAATGCTGTATTACAAAAAACAGCATAAAGAACAGAAAGCAGAACATACCCAGGCCATTTGGATTTCCTAAAGCTCCCGAAGATCGCCCTCCTGCATTATACATTACTAAAGATGGATTTGCGAAGAATAGTAAATACCCAGCAACCAGAATAAAAGCTCCCAGGTATACAATGGCTTTCAAAAAGAATTCGCCATATGTTTTATAAAGACTATAAAACATAACAGGCACAATTATAAGCAGCAGGTAATAAGAAAGGGTTTTTTGGGCTGCTGTAAAAGGAACAGGGCTGAATATGATGCAGAAGAACGCGAAGATTATAAAGGGGAAAAAAGGCTGCCTGAAGTTATAAGCTGAATATAGATTGAATACAGATTGTTTAGACAAAACAAAAGGCAGAAACAGCAGTACCATTAACACTACCTTTAAGCTTTTTGCAAAATCTAAAGTATGGTTTCTACTATCAGACAACAATAAGATAAAGAAAAAGCCAAGAAAAACTTCAAATATATGTTTCTTATTATATAAATAAATAACATGCAGGGCTATCAATGGAATAGACAAAATGCCTAAACCCATTCCGAGTAGCAACCACAACAGTAAGTTGCTTAATAAATATTTATATGGAAGTAGGTAAGAAAACAATCAGGTTAGATTTATACTGCAAAATATCATCATTAATGCTAATCTGCAATTTTTGTTTTTAGCTTAGCTGCTCTTTAACTTAGTTGAATTTCTTTTTTTGGTTTATAGGCAACCTTCTTAAAGCTGAAAGATACCAGAAAACGTAGCCGAACTGAAAAGGTATCTTTTATAAAAAAGGATTGCTCATCTATAAATTGCATTAAGCTGAATCAGTTAAGAAGATGATAAGCGTACGTTTTACCTTAAACTTTGTCTAATTTTTTAAACTTACTTCTTTGTTCTTATAACATGTGAGTTAGTTGCATTAAAACTAAAATTAAAATTTGATGTATTATATTTTCATTACAAGGTTGTAAATTATAACCTTAATGTATTCACATCAACTTAGCCACTATGAAAATTGCCTATATTATTCTTGTGCATAAAAACCCTAAGCAGGTAGCAAGGTTAATAAACAGGCTTAATACGCAAAACACCATCTTTTCACTACATCTAGATGCCTCTGTTCCATTAGAAGATTTTAAAAATATAGTTTTGTCAGGTAACCCTGGGTGTGATAACATACATTTTAAAGAGAAAAGATACCGAACAAGATGGGGAGGATTTAATGCTGTCAGAGCTACAGCAGAGCTTATTGAATCAGTGTTGCCTTATAAACCTGATCATGTTTTTTTTCTCAGTGGCCAGGACTATCCATTAAAAACGAATCAGGATATTAGAACACTACTGAAGGAGGAGTATAAAGACAGCATACTTATTGAGAACCGTCGCTTTAATGCAGACCCTAATAAACCAAACAGGTTAAACAGGTTTTATTTTTGCGACTATTTCGATTGGGAGAAAAAAAAACTTATCCCTCGGTTACTAACCAAAGTTCTTCCAAGCCGGAAATTTTTAGACGGTATGCAACCCTACATTGGAAGAGTTCAGTTTATACTACCTTTGAAAGCAGCTGAGTATGTAACAGCTGAATACAGGAATAATAAAAAACTGAACAACTTTTTTAAATATGTCCTGTGTGCAGATGAATTGTATTTCCAGACTATTCTTTTGAACTCTGAATTCGCACCTAAAGTACTAAACACCAGAATACATTATGCTAATTATGATGTTCCACATCCTGTTGTATGGCAAGCAAAAGATATTGAACATTTAAAAAAACAACCTAATCTGTTTGCGAGAAAATTTGATATAAACGTTGATGAGAAAGTGTTAGATCTACTGGACGAGTATCTTCAGTATTCTAAACCAGTAGATATTTAAGATTACTTCAATAAACCTGAATGGTTTCCACAACTGAAGAAGGGGCGACACATCCTTGATTCAGAACAGGATACGAAATTTAATAAAGCAATGGAAGAGAAAAATTATCTTTTATTTTATGCGAAAGGCATAAGCTATAATAAAGAAGCTGTATTAGCGATTTTATCTTTACTTCAGGTTTATAAGCAAGAAAAGATTAGTTTATTTACAATAGTTATTTATTCAGATACACCAGAACTCTACACTTTTTTACAAAAAGCAGTTTCGATAAAAATTATACCCTTCTCCGAAAAGCAAATTGAGCAATGGTCAACTGGTTCAAAGTCTTTTTTAAGAACAAAAATAGCTGTTATACAAGAGTTTCTGCATACTCATAAAGGAAACATGCTTTTCGTGGATACAGATGTAGTGTTCACAAAGAAAATCGATTACCTTTTTTCATGTATTGAAAAAGGAAAACTGGTTCTACATGTAAAAGAAAATAAGCTTAAAACCAAAGGGTGTTACAATAACAAAGCATATTATGATTCCTTTAGCAACAAGCAGTTTACTTTAAAATCAGGAAGAAACATTAAGGTTACAGGCAATAGCTACATGTGGAACTCCGGAGTTATTGGAATAGCAAGCGCACAGGCTATGCTTATACAAGATGTTCTGAATTTAAATGATGAGCTTGAAAAGATAAACCCTCTTAAATTAGTCGAACAGTTATCTTTCTCACTGATCTTTGGTGACAATGCCGTAAGCGCCCATAGAGGAATTATTCATTACTGGTTCTCAAAAGAAGTAGTTCATCCTTATATAGATGAGATGTTAAACTCCTGCCCTCAGGATATAGATTGTTTACTAGAATATATAAGTGAGAAAAAGCTGTTCTCCCGTACTTTAGCACATAAAGTGTATTATGAGTTAAAGCCAAATAACTGGTTAAGACTACTGGTAAAGAAAATGCAAACGAATTCATTTACTTATAATTAAAAATTACCTGCCCTAAAACAGCCTGATTGGTTAAACCTGTACCGGAGACAGTAAACTAAAAGAAACGAGCATAAATCGCCTCTAATTTTTGGGCTTGCTTTACCGGACAATGTTGTTCCTTTATCCTTGCAACTGCTAATTCACCTTTACTTCTTACAGAAGAAGGCTTATTACATATACTTTCAATTATGTTCATCAGCTTTTCTTGTAGCAGGCAGGAAAAGAAGTCTAATGAAGTTAAATCTGCATTGCCAAGTTCATCTTTTGCAACAGAGATAAGCCAGCCGGCACTATTGTTATTGATTTCAGGTAAAGCCCTTATGTCTGTGGAAATAACAGGGCATCCCGCTGCCTGAGCTTCCAACACAGAATATCCATACGTGTCAGCGTAAGTGGGAAGAAGGCAGAGGTGGCTGTTGCGCAGCAAATCCAGAACTTCGTTATTAGGAAGTGATTTATATAATGTTATTGCTTTCGGATATTTATTTATTATCCGGAAAGCCTGCTCTTTATCAGCAGCAGTGGTTCTGGAGGCATAGTCACCGTACTGCAGCGACGACACAATTTGCAGTTTAACAGGAGCTTTACGTTTTAGCAACTCATCAAACACTAACAGCACTTCTTTCCCTCCTTTTCTGAAGAAGTCTGCTCCCACGATAGTCATAACAAGATGACTATCAGGCAGGTATTTCTGTTCATATGCGTTAATTAAAACTTTTTGCGGAGGATGTAAAACAACAGTTTTAGCCAGGACGGCATCTTTATAAGCCGGAAACTTATCTAAATACTTAGCCTGTATCGCCCTCGTGCATTCAGATAAGGCAATAAGCTTTTTACAAGTATCACCAGCTAACAGCTCCACTCCCTTCTCCTCCAGCCATGCCGGCACTCTTCCCCACCTGGGTAATAAGGTTTCGAAAGTGGTTACCCAAGGGGCCTTTCCAAAACTGATTGTATTAAAGAAATGGTGTAGGTTTTGGCTGTTTACAGGCTCGAAGTGGCTGTTTAACAGAAAGTCATTTGACCGTTTGTAGTATTTGAAATATAGGGCATTAGGAATTCTGAAAGCGTTTAGCCTTTTCTGAATGCAGAACTTATCGTGTGGCAGATCTATAAAATTTCGCCTCTCCGGGTAACCAATAGCATCCGTATAAATGATTTTTTTAGCCATTATTGCATGAAAAAGACAGGAACGCTGCGACTCCTATAATGTTCAATTTCCTTTTTCTGTTGTTACATTACTTATTACCTCTATAGTTTGTTTGATAATCTTGTTCCATGTGTAATGGCTGGAGATCAGATTAGCAGCATTAGCTTTTTTAAGGGCAATATCATTGTCTGAAGCGACAACAGAGGCTGTTAAAGCGGAAAGCAATGCTTCTTTATCACCTGGTTTTATTAGCCAGCCAGTTTCTGAACTTACCAGTTTACTTACGGCTCCCACATCAGTAGCAACCACGGCTAAGCCACATGCCATTGCTTCCAGAATTACGGTTGGCATTCCTTCTGAGTAACTGGGGCATACCAAAACATCTGCAGAATTAAGTACAGCCTGTATTTCATCCTCCTTATTCAGGAGACCTGAATACTTTATACGTTCCTGCTTAAGTTGCTTTTCTGTAGGTATGGGGCCGATAAAAATAAATTTAAAATCATGTGTACGAATCAGCTCATTCAAGGCTTCCTGAAGCTCAGTTATACCTTTCCTTCTTTCATAACGCCCAACAAATACAAGCGTAACTGGTCTGTTTTTTTTTAGAGGTAATTTCTCATTAATCCACTTTTCCTCTATCCCGATAGGAATCTCAACTACTTTTTTTGAAGTAAGACCTTCCAGAATTTCTGTTAGCTTACCGCCAAGCGAAAACACAAAATCACTGTTCCTGACATTATACTTTACCGGTTCTCTTAATAAGAGATGCTGTAATTTAACACGCAAGTCTGGAGCTGGTTGAAACATCTCTAAACCATGAAAATTAACGCCTATAGGCGGAAGCATGCTCCCGCTTTTCTTTTTCTCTATTGTTTTCCAGCCAGTGAAACCCTGGGCATATATAAAATCTACTGCTGTGCTAGAAACCAGTTGCTCATAAACAGAAGAAGAAAACTGATAAGATTCCAGCACATAATGGCCTGGTAGCTTCGTAAGAGAAGGAAAAGGAATATAACAGGGCGAAATGAAGGAAAGCTCATCTTCTGAAAAGCCTTCCAACTGAAGTGTATTAGCTACATCAGGGCCAGTATGATAGAGATCAACATGCACTTTATTCCGGGCCAGGTACTTTGCCAGGTAATAAGAATGCTTCTGCATCCCTCCTACTACATACGGATATAGGCCATCTGTTAATAACGCTACTCTCATTGTATAGCCCCAATAACTTTAGCTGCGTTATGTTGCCAGGTATGCTCCGACAACACCTTTTCTTTAAACTTTGCGGCACAGTTCATGCGCAGTGTTTCATCCTGTAAGTACATAGCAAGAGCTTCATGTATACTTTCAACTGATGGCTGCACGAGAAGCCCTGTTTTTTTATGTTCCATTACATCTCTTACAGGTACATTATCCGGGGCAATAATGGCTTTCCCTAATGCACCGTATTCAAAAATTTTTACAGGAGAACCGTACCAATGAGACTTCGGGCTGACACAAATGTCCATCTGCGCAATATAATCGAACACTTCCTGGTGCGGAACATTACCTGTAAAGCTTACCTTGCCAGACAGACCTAAAGAAGCGGCCTGCTGTTTAAGGTGGGGCAGTATTTCTCCATCGCCAACAATAAGCAGGTGCAGTTGCTTTTTAGTGGAGGCTGTAAGTTTACTGAAAGCACTGATCAATAAATCAACGCCGTGCCAGGGGAAAATAGAACCCACAAAACCAATCACCACTTTACCAGCCACGCTTTGTTGTTTTTGAGCTACATCAGGTTCATTCCCTTTTTCTACTAAGGCAGGGTTAATGGCGTTAGGAGTGACAACAAATTTCTTTTCCGGAATTTTATGAACGGAGGATAAATGTTTTTTGAGGGCACTGGATACAACAACAATTCTGTTTGCTTTCTCAAGCTGACTTTTTTCAAAAAGCTCACCTTTTCCAGTAAACACACTTTTGCCTTGTAAGGCAATACGCTCTTCCGCATAAGGCGCATTAACTTCTAATACGTGCTTTACGTTATGCTTTTGCGCCACGTTAACACCAGACAACTGAAGATAAGCAGCCCTTTCATAAATTAAATCAGGCTGATAAGCTATTACAGCCTTTTCGAGTACCTGCTTAGCATGTGTATCGAATTTCAGTAAGCTGTAATCTTTTGCAGATTCCCATAAGTAGGCAGGTACAAGTTTCGCCGCTTTTTTTTTCCACCCTTTACGGCCTTCAATCGTAAGACTTTTCGAATCCATGGCTACCCCTCCCATTATGACTGGTTTCACCTTATGGCCCAGGGCCTCAAAGGCAGCAATCATTTCCCTCATATGCGTGCCATAGCCAGACGGACTTGCCAGGTTCAGATTTGGGTGAGAAGAGTAGTAAAGAATTTTCATTATAAAAATATTACCTAAACTAGCATAGAATTTTGATGCTTGTTATACTGATGAAGTTACAATTAGAAAGCTTTAGTAAATTTTAGGAATAATTATTCGTAGAAGTTATAAGGCATCAAAGGAGAAAATTTTAAAGGAACTCCTTTGAAAAATGTTCTAGCAAGTCTATATGAGAAAATGTATAATATGTATAAGGGATTATAAAATCCATTAACCAATAAGCTTGTAACTCTCTTTGGAACTTTGAAGAAGTATGCTAATCTCAGCTTAGCTGCTTCTCTCCGATAATAAAATTTATTATAACTAGTGCCGCCATAATGCATCACAGCTGGCTTAACTGTAAAACCATTCTTTTGGAACATACACCTGCCTTTTAATACATCGAGATCTACTTCTCCAATACTTCCACAGGCCATGTGCATTCCTTTCCAATTGTCAAATACTGGCTGCATATTATGTAAGCTCATTCCTATAGACATTAATGGCTCTTCATTTATACTTGTACCTCTAACTTTGGCAAAACCTAGTTCTTCATATTCATATATTAATTGCCTAGCTTTTTCAAAAACAGATTGTGCTATACTATCTTTTTTAAAATAATACATGCCACCATTAAAAATTAAAATATCATCTATTTTAAAATATTTACATAAATTATCAATTGATGTTCCAAAATGATGTCCTGTATTTTGTTTGAAACCAATAACACTTACATGTTCATCTTTAAACAAACCCCACAAAAAATCAATGTTTTTGACTACCATACAGTCAACATCTATGAAAATTGTTTCATCAAAAGGGCTATATTCATACATGTTCAGCTTCTGAATATAACCATTTCCCTTTGTCATATCCGCTGATATAATAAAGTCATACAAGCTTCTAAGTTCAGTATCTTCCGAATCAGTGATTACAGCTATAGGTAACACTGGATAATTTAACTTTAATGATACAGCTAACATTTTAGCCATATGAATATATTGCTTTTTACCAGTGGCAATCGTTATTATACCTTTGGACATTAGTTTAAATAAATTTGATCAACAAAAAATTTTTTAAAGCATGTTTAATCACTAAAAAAGTCCGTCAAATGAGAGCCTAAAGCCCATTTTAATTCTGCAGAACCGTTCTATCACCTCAAGCTATTTGCTTGCTTAGGTATGAATTTAAACTGAAAAACCCTTTTGAATAATTCTCTAGAGTGAAAACACCTATTAAAGTCAATAATATACTCTTACTACAGTAAAGATTTTATTTCACAACCCGAAAAATAGATAACATCATAGTAAAACTATTTTTTAATTCGATTCAAAAAGCTTTTAAGCTTCTGAGCGCTCTTAAAGCCAAATAAATTATATGTATAAAGATAGCCCTTGGTTGTAGTAGCAGAAACTTGAGGTTTGAAATCTTCAGGTATGTTATTCTTATACATCTCCAAGCTTTTTGAGGGGTTGTAATTATAAAGCTCACGAATTTTATCAAATATCACCTGCATAAGTAGTTGCCGATCATTATTTGAAGCTCTTATTGTAACTAAATAATCCAATATTTGAAGCCTTAACTTAATATACCTAACTATATTTTCATCTAAATTAGTCTGCGAAATTGAGCCCGATATTCGTTCTCTGACAATAGTTAAAGGAACAGTGTCAATAATAACATTGGGTTCTATTTTAATAAGCCTAAACATTAAGTCTGATTCTTGGCTACTACTAATTTCCTCATTCCATCCCTCTACTTGTAGTAGCTTTTCTCTATTAAACAGATTTGCAGAAGTTATGCCTAAACTATTAATAGCAACACCAAGTACAATTGGATTTCTATTATGACTTATGATTTTCTTCTCTACTCCATTAACAAAACGTCGAATATAACTACCAGCAATAAATGATACCGGAGAAGCTATCCCTTGCAATAAATTATGTTGTTCTTCAATTTTTTTTGGTAACAATAAATCATCCGCATCTAAAAATTGGACCCATTGACCTTTTGCTAAGTATAAGCCTTTATTTCTTGCTGCACATGCACCTCTTTTTAATTCAGATGTTACTACAAGTTGAGAATAGTGTGACTTAAGCTCATTCAGAATAGTATAAGTTTGATCGGTAGAATTATTATCAACACAAATAACCTCAATATTTATATAGGTCTGCTTTAAAACCGATTCTACACAGTCCTTAATGTAGTTTGCTACATTGTAACATGGTATTACAACAGAAATAAGTTGGAGCATAACATTATCAAGTACTTATATTAGTTGCTACAGATATTAAATACCTTTGGCTACTTTATTATATAAATGAATTATTTTTTTATCATTGACTGTTACATCGAACTTTTCCTTTACAAACATTCTTCCAGCTTTACCCATATTGGCTCTTAATGATGGATCCCTCAGCAGTAATTCAATTTTAGAACTTAATTCTCCAATATCTTCAGGAGGCACTAAGAAACCAGTAACACCATCAATTAAACCTTGTTTAGTGCCTCCAACATCTGTTACAACAACAGGAACTTCTACTGCTTGAGCTTCCTGTATCACTAGTCCTTGATTTTCTTGCCTTCCACTTTCAGCTATAATTCCTGGTGATAAGAACACATCTGATATTTGAAGCGCTTCTAATATCTCTGTTTGGTTTTTAAGACCTACTAAACTTATAAATTCAGTAAGTTGTTCTTTTTTAACTAGTTCTTTTAACTCTTCATGAAGTGGTCCTGCCCCTATTACTGTATATCTAATATTCGTGTATCCCTTTTGAATAAGGTCTTTGATAGTTAAAATTCCGTAGTGAAAACCTTTAAAATCAACCAACCGACCTACTGATATAATAAAGAAAAAGTTTTTCTCATTTATTGTATGCGGTTTATTAGGTAGAGGTTTGAAAAGTGTTGTATCTAGAGCTTCAGGTATATATACTGCTTTAGAAGCATCTCCTCCTAATCTTTGATAGCCTAAAGCAGTGAAATCAGAATTTACAATAAATGCTTTACCTTCATTAAAAAGATATTTATAAGAAATAGTCTTAATAAACTGCTTATTATGAATATCATAACCATGCAAGTGGGTTATGATTGCGCCTTTACATAAATTTAGATTTTGTAATTGTATAGCTACATTACCATTGGGTGCATAATGGCAATGAACGATATCATAGTTACCTTTATCAATAAAGGGAATTGCTCTGAAAAATAAAGAAAGCCTTGTTAAGTAGTTTATATGAAACTTAGTAATTAGACACTTTAACAAAAGACGAAAACTTTTGAAGCTTCTTGTACCTAGCTTGATACAACCTAAAATTTTATCAACTCTTGAGCTAGGATAAATTGGGGGATAATAAGTATTCTTTTGAAGGTTATGTTTATAAAATAACTGATGAAAAGCACCTTGCTTTGCCTTATGAGTAGGAAAGACATGAACAGTATAACCAATATTTTTAAGACCAACAATGTGGTTCAAAATAAAGGTTTCGGATATTAGAGGAAACTCATCAACTAGAACAGCAACTTTCATTAAGAATATTTAGGTAGAATGTTTACATTATTTTCTAAAGAACACTATTTTAAGGGTCCTTTCATCATGATATTAAATGTTTTACTTGTTAATCTTTAATTAACTCTTATTCTTTTGAAATAGAGACCTTCTTATTAAAAAGATATTTCAAAGGTTTAAATAAAAACTTTATCTTTTCTATTGAATTATACAACCCACCATGATAGAATGAAATAAACAGACTATAATACATGGATGCTATTTTCTTATTCTCAAATTCAATGCATGCTTGCCAATAATAGAATTTTTCATGATGAATAGCCAATGCTTTTTTTGTTAGGTTTTTAGCACTTTTAGAACGAAGACGTCGTACATAGGTGTCTCTCCTAACGACATTGTGCCACCGCATGGCATTCATCACGTTTTTACCAGTAGATATACCTCCTGGATGTTGTCTATAATAGTAGAGAGGTTCGTCAATATAAATAAACTCACCTACTTCCTCTAATTTGTAATATAAATCCTGGTCTTCAGCGCTTAAATAGGATGGATTGATTTTAGATGTTAACTCATATTTATCTCTCTTAAATGAAGCAAAAGCTGAAACCCTTTTCCCATTTGTATTTGTAAAATATGTTTCTCCGGTTGCAATAGGGCCAACAGTATCATTTATTTTTATAATGTTCAAATCTGAGTCACATAAAAAGTGTGTAGAATAGGCTAGGCTAATTTCAGGCAAAGATAAATGTACATCAACCATCAATTGTAAAGCATTAGTAGTGATAGTGTCATCAGGATCTAGAAATGCTAAAATATCGCCACAAGCTAAATCTGTTAACTTCCTTTTTGTTACTCCAACACCTTCATTCTTCTCATTAAAAAAAATTTTTATCTTATCATTTAGCTCAAGCTCCTTATAAATAGATATTGATTCATCATTAGAATAGTCATCTACGATAATGATTTCCCACTTACTATAAGTTTGAGCAATAACTGAGTTTATAGCTTCTCGCAAATACCTGCCATTATTATAATTTGCAATTAATATTGAAAAAAGAGGTGAAGGTGTCATTAAACTTAAAATATGATATTAAAAGCTTGTTTAGTTTTAAAAGTAGTTAAATACAAAATAAACACTCCTAAAGGCTAATCTTCTAATCCTAAACATTTTACATACTTTAAAAAGTAAAATAAATTTGTTTTTATTACATACTTTCAAGTACCTTATAATTGATTCATAAAATTCATTATCATTTTGATCTTTGAGAACATACAAACTGTCTTTGATCTTCTTTATTATATAAGGATAGATATACTTGTGTTTATAACTAAACTCGTGTAATACATCAATTTGAGCTTCAATCACTTGTTTTAAGTTTAACTTGTTTTCATCTGAAACAGAGTCAGATCGATCTCGATAAGCAGCCAGAACATAATCTATACCCTCAATTTTATAGCCATGAAGAAGAATCTTTAACCATAAATGATAATCTTCAGCATTTTGTATGTTTTTCTTCTCTGTAAAACCACCTACTTTATCTATAACCTTTTTTTTACAAATGGCCGTTAAAGTAGGAATTCTATTTCTTTTGATAAATGCAATTGCCCCTTCCTCACCATAGTAAACTCCATTTTTAGTTTGAAGTACTTTTGTATTCTCTATTAAAAACTCGTTTCTGAAAATATAAGTATCTGAAAATATTAAATCCGCTTCTGACTTACTAAAACATTTGATCTGAATTTCCAGCTTTTCGGATAGCCACAGGTCATCAGAATCAATAAAAGCAATGTACTTACCTTTCGCGGCTGATATTCCTGTGTTTCTTGCTTTTCCTTGTTTTCCATTTTCTTGATAGAGGTACTTTATACGGCAATCACTCCTCACAAAGCCTTTCACTAATGAAGCAGTATTATCAGTTGAGCCATCATCAATAACAATCAGTTCCCAATTGACATAAGTTTGTAATACTACACTTTTAATTGATTCAGCTATATATTTACCTGCATTATACGCAGGCATGATTACGCTCACCAAAGGAAGTTCTGCAATGCCGTTCAACATCATGAAAGGGTAATCAATAAATTATGTTGAATAGCATGTACTACATCTCTAAATCGAGGAGCTAACATTAATAACTCTTTTAAATCAGATTTTCTCCTTATATAGTTTAATTCTGCCATCAAAGAACTCGTACTTTTAAATTCCCTTTTAGCAGAAATAGCCTGTTTAGTTTTATCTTTTACCATGCTTGTATACATAGAAATCAGCCCAAGCTTTCTTTTAGCCTTAACCTCATAATTAATAAACCGATATAATTCAAAATACGTGTCCGTTTTACCAAAACCTTGAAACATGTTATTTAAAATATTCTTACTCATCCTGGTTTCAGGCATATAATGTTTTAAAACAAGTTTATCAGAGTAGTAAAATGGAATGCCTAAGTTTTGAAAAATGATACATAATTCTGAATCCTCCCCAACAGCTTTGCCTTTATTCTTACTTGTAATAAAACTAAAGCCCTTATCTCTAATATCTTTCCAGTAACTGGTTTTAACAACAAGACCTGCCCCCCAAAGATAATTTTGCTTTGTTGTAGGTAGCAGCCCTTCTCTTTCAGCTTGATTTCCTACAGCAAAAGCAACATGGGGCAATTTGTTAAACCAAATTGGTTGCTCTCCCTCAAATACAGGTATATTGTATCCACCAATTAACCCCACATTAGGATGTGAATTGAGGATTTCTAATATGTAGAGAATGTAGCTTTCGTCAAGCCAATTATCATCATCTACGGTAATTATGAAAGGAAAGGCAGCATTATCATAACCTGCTTCTATAGCATATCCCTTACCTTGATTTTTCTCTGTTATTATCCTTAGCGGAAATGGATTTCCTAATCGTATCCAAATTTCAGAAGCAGTAGTAATGGTATTATCTGTCGAAGCGTTATTAACTAATATAAGTTCTAAAGAAACATTTGGGGGGTACTTTAAATTAGATAAATGCTTAAGAGTAGGTTGAAGTCGCTTCTCTCCATTATAAGTACATAAGATTATAGAGAAACCTTCTATAGTAGTACTGTTCATTGTACCTCAAGTTACTTGCAAATTTTTTGATAAAGCCTTTGTACTGCCATCAGAGCTTTGATTGACTTTCTGTTAACTAACTGTTTTAACTTTAAATTTTCTTCAATCAAAATTTCAGTACAATCGACGAGATTCCGGACTTGAAGTGGTACTACACTGTTCCATATTTCTTGTTTTTCTAATCTATAGGCTTTAAAGTTATCAGAAGCACTCATGCCATTAAAATCATATATAATGATTGGATATTCTATATGTTCAAATACTTTATCATTAATTAAACTTTTTATCCATAACCAATAATCAGAAGCTAACTTATTGCTTTCAGGATATAAACCGAATTCCAGAAAAAGCTTAGAACTTATTAGTGCTGATTGATGATTAATGGTGTCTTTTTTAAGAAAAATGAGGTCTAACTCTTTAGGATGTTTCCAATAACTATTATTTGGTATATTTACATGATTATGATTAATCGCATACATATCACCATAATAAATATCCCTCTCAGGTACTTTCTCGATATATTTAGCGCAATATTCTAAACTCTTCTCATCTGAAAATTTGTCGCCGCTATTCAAAAACATTAAATAAGCTCCTGTAGCTTTTAAAATGCCCTTATTCATAGCATGATAAACACCATTATCTTTCTCACTACTCCAATAATCAATATTCTCCTCAAACTCCTTTATAAGTTCTACACTACCATCACTTGATCCTCCATCAATAACAATATATTCAAAGTCTTTGAAGCTTTGGGTAATCACGCATTCGATAGTTTGTCTTAACCCTACTGCGTTATTATAGTTAATTGTAATTATACTAATTTTCATCTAAAGCAGGTGCAATGAAGAATTATCAAAGCTTAACACTATTCCTTATAGAAATTTTGTTGTAGAATTCTAAATACTGAATCAGCATATTTCTCTTGAGTAAAGTTGTCATAAGCCCATTTCCAGCAGCTTTCTGCTATAGCCTTATATAATACGTCATTTACAATTAATTCCTCCATTTGTAATGCTAAACTTTCGATACTTCCATCATATAAAAGGCCAGTAATTTTATGATTAATTAATTCTTTAGTAGCAGCACTGTTACGTCCAATAACTGGCGTTTTACAACACATAGACTCTACCGTTACTCTTCCCATAGCCTCATTTTTAGAGCACATCAAAGAAACATCTGAAGACAAAAAAACCGAAAAAGGGTCTGACACTACACCTAAAAAAGAAACATCTTCGATTTTATTTGTGTTAACATAACTTTGTAATTGCTGTGCATTTCCACCTCCCGCTATCTTTAGCTTTACGTTTTTAAACTTTCTCTTTACAATTTCAAAAGCCTTAATAGCGTCAATCTGCCCTTTATCGTGATGAATAAGACCAACGATACAAAATATAAATTCATCCTTAGATGTATTTAATTCTCTATTTTTGTACTTCAGTACTGCTTTTTTTGTCTCAACTCCATTATATATAATATATGATTTGGAACAATTATCATTAACATAATAATCACGTAAGCATTTTGAAACAAATATTAAGGCTTTAGAACTTCTTAGAAGTAGTTTGAATAAAGAATAACCAAAGTTTGGATATAATTGATATTGTAATTCAGCAAATTCTCTTATGTGCCATAAGTGTGGTAGGTTGAGTAATTTTGAAACGTAAAAACCAGTATAGAATACAGAAGAATTACTATAAATCGCTTCTAAATGGTAATTTTTTAATATTCTAGCTATTCTATTTGCAGATCGATAATTATAATATAGTAATTTTGATTTAAAATACAAGCTTTTTACATTATACGAATTAAGGTTCTTATCAATAAAGTCAAGACTGAAGTTCAATATTAAATAATTGATATTGAGATCTTCTAAAACGCTTAGTAGTTCTCCCTTGTTAGGAACAATAACAACGGGATCTACTCCATAGCTATTTAACCCTTTTATTAAATTTATCAAAGATCTATTAGCTCCATATAAAGAAGTATAATGAGTAAAGAATGCAATCTTCATCTATGATATTTCTGCAAATTATTTGATATTATATGTCCTTCCTCTATATAATCTAGAAAATGAGTTATTCAATTTTTCAAGATTAAAGCTATATTTTTCAGACCACATTTGTATTATAGATTTTTCTCCATCTCTATCTGTATCATCTAAGAATAATGAGAAGTCCTCAGCAAGAAAATTATAAACATAAGGTAACGCAGGATAGCGACTTTGCTCTATTTCTTTATGCCATGCTTCTGGACCATCTACAAGAACACAATCAACTTTTCCTTTATACCTTTCTAAAACTTGTAGTTTTTCAATATTATACCAGTCATTATTATTTAAAGACAACGCACAACTACTTAATTCAGCCTTTATAAGATGTATATTGTTTAAATCAAGTGATTCTTTTTTTATATATTTAGAGATAATATTTAGCCATTCCTGATTATTATCAAATGATATAAGTGTTACATCTTTTAGATTTAATTGTAGCAATAATTCTGAAAGGAATATTGTAGATATACCAGAACCAAACTCTACAATTACTTTTCTATTATTTATGATTATATCATTAAGAAAATATGTAATTGATGAATATCTAAGGGATGACTCAGTATAAGGTAAATATGGTAAAGAGTTTAGAAGAGATGATAATTGTTTAGCTGATATAATATCTACTGAATTATTATATGTGATATCAACTAAAGAATTTATTGAACTAAGCTTTAATTTTATATCCTGAATATACGCCTTAATTTTGTTTTTCATTTTGTTTTATTAGTGAATTGTAAAAGAATGGTCAACAAGAAAGTAACCCTGTCCTTCAGGTAAAGAAGCTCCAGTACAGAAGAAGTCACCATTCACAACATTGAAAGAACCTGCATTAGGAACCCAATCTACGGTTTCTCCCATTACTCTCATGTTTAATGTAAATGAATAAGCTCCTTCTCTAAGCTGCAATTTAGGGACTTCAATATAAACCTTATTGACTTCAGGGGGTAAACTACTAAATGTTTGCTGTGTTAAATCAGTACTTAATAAGAGTATCCGGTTATCCATACTGTCATTAACACCAATAGAGAAATGCACCTTCTTTAAGGTCTCTAAGGTTTTTTTTCTCATAAAACTTAATTCAATAATTACCTTATGACCATTTAGCAAAGTAGTTACAGGAGTATAATTCTCATCTAAAAATTTCACCTCTGTATAAGTTACCAATTGATTACCTTTGCGATCTATCCTGTCTTTTAGACAAGAAGTAGAGAAAAGGCTCTCATTATCTTTTAAATAAAGATCAACTATATTTTTGATAGTCGATTGTTCATATATCTGCCCATCCTTCATAAAAAGACCATTGTCACACAAATTGAGCATTGATGCCATATTGTGGCTCACAAACAAAACTGTCCTCTCTCCTCCTTTCGCTACTTCCTGCATTTTACCGATTGCCTTCTTTTGAAACTCTGCATCTCCTACTGCTAATACTTCATCCACAATCAATATCTCAGGATCTAAATGAGCAGCTACAGCGAAAGCCAATCTTACTCGCATACCCGAAGAGTAACGTTTCACTGGGGTATCTATGTAGCGTTCTGTACCAGAGAAAGCCACTATCTCATCAAATTTAGCTCGCACTTCTGCTTTAGTCATGCCCATAATGGCACCATTTAAAAAAACATTTTCCCTACCAGTTAGCTCTTCATGAAAGCCTGTGCCTACCTCCAGCAAAGAGGCTATACGCCCTTTCGCTTTGATAGTACCTGTTGTTGGTGAAGTAACCCGCGAAAGCAGCTTTAGCAATGTAGATTTACCGGCACCGTTTTTACCAACAATGCCTAAAACCTCGCCTTGCTTTACTTCAAAATTAATATCTTTTAAAGCCCACACATATTCACTGCTTCCTTTGGTAGCACGGTCATTTGTCTCACCAATTTTCAGGTAAGGGTCTTCGTTCCCTCTCACGCGGTGCCACCAGCGGTTCAGATCGTGTGCAAGCGTTCCTGTGCCTACCACTCCCAGGCGATACTGTTTTGAGAGGTCCTCAACCTTAATGGCTATATCTGACATAGAATTTTAAAAGTAGTAAATCAAAAAAAATTAAACAGTGTCCATGAAAGTACGCTGTACTCTGTTAAAAATGAGGGTGCCGAAGTACATAACTATAAAACAAAATAAAGTGCTGTACCCTAAATACGCCCAATGAAAAGTACCTTCCCCAAAGAAACCGTACCGAAAGGTTTCGATGATTGCGCTCATGGGGTTAGCAAGTATGACCCAGCGCAGCTTCCCTTCCAGCGTGGAAAGCGGGTAAATAACCGGTGAGGCATACATGGCTAGCTGTACTCCGAAAGTTATCAGGAAGGTAAGGTCGCGGTATTTGGTAGTCATGGAAGAAATAATCATACCTAAACCCAGGCCTATTCCAGCCATCAGGAAGAGCAGGAAAGGAAAAAGCAGGGCGTACGCATTAGGCTGTATATCAGCGCCCTGCACCATGTAAAAAATCCAGACACCTATAAAGAGTAGGAACTGTACCCCGAACTTCATCATGTTGCTTACAACCACTGAGAGTGGCATGATGAGGCGGGGAAAATAGACTTTCCCGAATATGTTAGCGTTCGAGATAAAGATGTTGGAGGTTTTGTTGATACACTCAGCAAAGTAATTCCAGAGCACAATGCCACTTAGGTAAAACACCACATGCGGAATGCCATCAGTCGATAAGTTGGCTACCCTGCCAAATACAAACGTAAATATGATGGTGGTCAGCACCGGCTGGAGAAAGAACCAGGTAGGGCCTAATACTGTCTGCTTATAGAATGTGACAAAATCCCTTCTGACAAACAGCAGCAATAAGTCTCTGTACCGCCATACTTCCTTTAGTTCCAGGTCGAAAAGGCTGGACTTTGGCTTGATTACCAAGGTCCAGTCTTCTTCTTTTTCCTTCATCAAAATGAGTCTTTTAATTAAAATTGAAAGCTAGTATTACTAGTTTCAAACTATAACGTACTTTTAAAATGCAATGAGACAATAACTCTTGAAATTATTGTCTCATTTATGTTATTACACCTGGTTCCAGTGCTATTCGTAATAGTTCAGGATACGGTGGCCACCTTCCATCAGGTAAGTGTCACGCTTGAACAGATCCACATCAGACTGCATCATGTCTTTCACCAGCGCAGGAAGGTCATACTTTGGTTCCCACCCTAATTTTGTCTTAGACTTGGTTGCATCTCCTATCAGCAGTTCCACTTCTGTTGGCCGGAAGTAATTCGGGTCTACGCATACTACCTCCAGGCCTTTTTCCAGTTGATACTCCGGGTTATGGCAGGCAGCAACGCAGCCTCTCTCCTCTACTCCCTCTCCTTTAAACTCTATCTCGATGCCCACTTCAGCAAAAGCCATTTTCACAAAGTCCCGTACAGTAGTGGTTACACCTGTGGCAATAACGTAATCTTCTGCTACGTCCTGCTGCAGGATGCGCCACATCGCCTCTACGTAATCTTTGGCATGCCCCCAGTCGCGGCGGGCATCCAGGTTGCCCAGGAACAGTTTATCCTGTAAACCTAAGGCTATACGGGCCGCCGCGCGTGTAATTTTGCGGGTAACAAATGTCTCGCCCCGCAATGGCGACTCATGGTTAAACAGGATGCCGTTACAGGCAAACATGTTATAAGCTTCGCGGTAGTTAACGGTAATCCAGTAGGCATAAAGCTTGGCCACCGCATACGGAGAACGCGGATAGAACGGAGTAGTTTCAGACTGCGGCACTGCCTGCACCAATCCGTATAGCTCAGAGGTAGATGCCTGGTAAACCCTTGTTTTTTCTGCTAAACCTAAAATACGAATTGCCTCCAGAATGCGCAAAGTGCCTATGCCGTCTGCATTGGCAGTGTACTCCGGTGTATCGAAGCTAACCTTTACGTGGCTCATTGCCGCCAGGTTATAGATTTCGTCCGGCTGTGTTTCCTGTATAATGCGAATAAGATTGGTGGAGTCCGTCAGGTCTCCGTAGTGCATCTTAAAGTTCACATTCTTCTCATGCGGGTCCTGGTACAGGTGGTCTACACGATCGGTATTGAAGAGTGAGGAACGCCTCTTAAGTCCGTGAACTTTGTAGCCTTTGCTCAAAAGCAGTTCTGCCAGGTAAGCTCCGTCCTGACCAGTAACACCTGTTATAAGGGCTGTTTTCATTTTTTCAGCTATTTAAATCTTTATTTCACTTGGATGACATAAGGGAGGATAAAATATCCAACCAATTCTGCCCCTCCGTGTCAAGGCTAGGAATGTTTCCAATGAATGCGCAAGGCAGAACTGCTCCTGCTACAGGGTAAGAAACATTCCCCCTTTGCCCCCTGCATGTAAACACGAAGGCTATTACGGATGGGGAATAGTATTAGTTTTATATATGCTATATATTATTAAGCTAATACATGTTTCTCTTTAAAATCAGCATAAGCCAGCGAGACACCTTCTTTCAGTTCAGTGGTATGTTTATAACCTAAGGCATGTAATTTAGATACATCCATCAGTTTGCGGGGAGTACCATCCGGTTTGGAGGTGTCAAAAACAAGCTCGCCATCAAAACCAACAACTTCTTTCACCAGCAGAGCCAGCTCTTTTATGGTCACGTCTTCACCTGTACCGATATTGATTAATTCACGTCCATTGTAGTGCTCCATCAGGAAAACACAGGCTTCAGCCAGGTCATCGGCAAAAAGAAACTCCCGTTTTGGGCTACCTGTACCCCACACAGTAACCGTAGGCTCATGGTTTACTTTCGCCTCATGGAACTTGCGGATAAGAGCAGGAAGTACGTGAGAATTGTTCAGATCATAATTGTCGTTGTACCCATACAGGTTGGTAGGCATTACGCTGATAAAGTTACAGCCATACTGGTCCCGATAAGACTCGCACAGTTTAATACCTGTGATTTTAGCTATAGCATAGGGCTCATTGGTCGGCTCCAGGGCACCTGTTAAAAGATAGTCTTCCTTTAACGGCTGGGGGGCCATTTTAGGGTAAATGCAGGAAGAACCCAGAAACTGTAGTTTTGTTACCTGGTGCAAGTAAGCTGCATGAATAATATTCGCCTCTATCATGAGGTTATCAAACAGAAAGTCTGCCCGATAAATGTTATTCGCCTGAATACCTCCCACTTTTGCGGCAGCCAGGAAAACATATTCCGGCTTCTCCTCTTTAAAGAAATCCAGCACAGCCTGCTGGTTACGAAGATCCAGTTCAGATGAGGTGCGGGTAATCAGGTTCTGGTATCCTTCTGCTTCCAACTTACGGCAAATTGCAGACCCTACCATCCCCCTATGACCTGCCACATATATTTTAGCAGCTTTTTCCATCAATCAAATTATGTTAAACAGTTGTTTGTTTAAGGTTATATAAATTAAACAAATACTTATATAATAAAAACTTTATTTAATGTAGTATTCAATCTTCTGTTTTTTTAACCAGAAGATAAGCCATCACTGGTTACCCTCGGCTATAAACAAAGTACCTGTCGTGTAACTAAAAGTTACTTATTAAACAACACAGGTTGCTAGTTAACGAGGTTTAGTAATTCGCCAACTGGTTAATAATAGTTGAGGCTACAGGAAACCCCTTTAAGCTTATAGCAACAATAATGGTCAGGTTTTAGACCTTTAAAATGCGCTTCCACCAGGGCTTCGTTTGGGCATCCTCTGCATAATACCCATAGCCGTAGCCATAACCGTACCCGTAACCATAATTCAGTTTACTGAAATTCACATCGTTAAATAGTATGGCCATCTTATCGATTTTACCGCTTTCATACTGTTGCTGAATATTGCTCAAAAAGCTCTTCAGCGTATAATCCTGGCGTACCATAAATATGTTGGCATCCGCTACCTGCATCAGTTCTAACCCATCAGATAATATACCTACAGGTGGTGTATCGATAATAATATAATCAAACTGGTTCTTTAAAGTAAAAACCAGGTCATCCATTCGCTTACTCAACAGCAACTCCGACGGGTTTGGAGGAATATCACCGGACGGAAAGATATATAACTGTTCCTGGATAGTAGTATGTACAACCTCTTCCAGAGAGGCATATCCTGCCAGGTAATTACTTAGCCCTACATTGCTATGCACACCATAATCAGTATTATTATTAGGTTTGCGCATGTCTGCATTTATCAATAAGGTACGCTCTCCTGAAATGGCAAAAATATATGCAAGGTTTTTCGCTGAGAAAGTTTTCCCCTCACCACTTACAGACGATGTAACCACGATTATCTTCCCTTTCTGCTCCTGCCCTCCAATCATAAAGCGCAGATTAGAACGAACAGTCCTGAAAGCCTCTGCCAGTGCGGATTTAGGGCTCTGATCGATCAGGCTGCTGCTTTCACGTTTGTTATGCCCGATAATGCCCAGCAAGGGAATAGTGGACAGTTTACCGATATCCTCCGTGGAGGTGATTTTATTATTCAGCACCTCTTTCAGGAAAATGAAGCCGGCAGGCAAGGCTAAACCAATAAACAGAGCTATTAAATAATTCTGGTTAGGTTTTGGGGAAATTGCAGCTTTAACGGCGGCAGTATTAACCAGTTTTGCATCGGGTGTTGTGGCAGCTGTAGAAATGCCTGCTTCTGCCCGTTTCTGCATCAGGAAAACATAAAGCCCCTCGCTCAGGTTATACATGCGCTGCAGGTTGATAAACTGGCGCTCCGCCGCAGGTAACTGCTGCAGGGTTGCCATCATTCTGCCAACACGGGCATTTATATCGTTTATGGCTATTTGGTTTGCCCGTTGCAGGTTACGCACATTTTCAGAAATACCAGAAAGTATTTCCCTTGCTGTTGCCCTGGCAGAACGTATCTGTGTATTTACCAAGGGGTTCTGCGTTTGCTCTGCCTGTAAAGAAGACAGCTGTAGCTGTACTTCTATAAGTTGTTGAATTAGTTGGTTTAACACAGGATCTGCTACACCAAAGGATGAAGGAGCAACCACGCTTTCTGTTATGTTACCATCGGCTATATAATTCTTCAGGTAGTCATAATACTGGGCCTCAACGAGCAGGGCAGCTTTTTCCTGCTCCAGGTCTTGAATCAGCTGACTGGTCTGGCTTCCCTCGTCACTCATTGTGAGGCCTGTATTCGCTTTTTTGAAAGATTCCAGGCGGTTTTCTACCAGGTACAAAGAATCGCTGATCTGGCCTAACTGCTGATCTATAAAATTTATTGTGTTAACTGCATTTGTGTTTTTTTCATTTAAGCCTGCCAAGATATAGGTTTGAACATGCTGATTCAGAAAGTCCATTCCCTTTTTAATATTATCTGTTACGACACTTATTTCAAGAATAGAAGTCTCCTGAACCGGTTGAATATTCAGGCTCCCCCGGTACTGCCCTATTAGGCTTTCAATCGAATTCAGTTGGAAAAAAAGATCTTCCTCCGTGTACTGATTCTTTCTGAGATGCTGCACAACAAACTTAAAGCCGTTTAAATTAATCACCCTGTCAAACAGGAAGTTCTGCGCTGTTGCCTCCTGGGCTATAGAAGCATTGTCAGCAGATAATGTAAAGGTGTTATCATCAATTATCTCGCACTTGATTAAGACTCCATAAGGAATGAAAGAGGAGGAAGAATCCACTAAAACCCGGATCGGGCTTTCGCCATAAATCTCTGTAAACTTAATGTTACCTTCGGCAAAATAAGATACCCTAAAGTCTAAGGCCTGTAGAGTTGCTCTTACCAGATCATTTGATTTTAGCAGGACCGATTCATTTCTCAGGTTTTTAGTATTGGAAAAAGGCTCTTCCCCATATAGTAAGGCAACCGGGGCATTGGTGATATCCGATGCATCTTTTATAAGGACGGTCGTTCCAACTTCATAAACAGGAGTCGTATACCTGTTAAACAAAAAAGCTGCCACTAAAGCCAGGGGAATAGTGATAGCAAACAAGTACCAGTACTGCTTTAGTTTCTGCAGTATCAGTTGAATATCGATCAGGTTATCCTGTTGTGGTATTGGTTCCGGGCTCACGTGTTAATAATAAGAATTTACCTGGTAAGGCGTTCTATAAGTAAAGTGATAGTACTTAACACTGATAAGGTCAGTGCTACACTGGATAACAGGTTCTCGCGTATGTTTCGGGCAGGCAAAGGGTCTACGACTAACATATCGTTGGGTTGCAGGAAGAAGTTGTTCTGCCCCACGGTGTTGTTATCCAGCAAGCTAAATGTGTAAAGCTTTGCCTGCCCCCCCTCAGATCGAAGCAACTTTATCCGGCCCCGGTTAGCATAGGGGGTTAAGCCTCCTGCCGTTGCTATGGCTTCCACTACATTAATGTTATCCTGATAGGTTGTAAACTGTCCCTGTCGCGTTACCTCGCCCAACACTGTATAACGAAAAGTCAAGAGCCTGAGGTTAACAGTTGGGTCAGTCAAGTAAGGCCGTAGTGCGTCTGTTACTTTTATGCGGGCTTCCGGCATTGTCAGGTTTGCCAGGTTTACCTTTCCAATAACCGGAAGAATCATGTTTCCCTCTGCATCCAGCGTATAGCCGTCTAAAACAGGATCCTGGGCACCAAAAGTTGCCGTACCTGTATTCAGAAAGTTAAATTCAGTTGGAGTTGTGCTCTGCACCCGCAGCGACAGCACGTCACCGGGTTTCAAGGTATAGACCTGGGGCTTCAGGTCGAAAGTCTTTAAAAGCTTATCTGCCTCGCCCTGGTTTCTGACCTCAGGATCATTCTGTAATAAGATAAGCTTTTTCTGTGGAACGCAGGAGCTTACGAGAAGTATTCCCAACAACATCCATGCAGCAATAAGGGTGTAACGCATTCTTGGTGTCTCTACACTTAAAGTTTTTAGCTCAGTAATATTCCGGAGCCACATGACAAGTAACGAATTTATAAAATTAATCGTGTTTACCGGGAATTAACCACTCTCATTCTCAATTAATATGTATTTCTAAAACTGCACCGCCACGCCATTGGTTATGGAATATACAAAACGGGTAACAGGCACAATCGGTTCATCTTCATAAACACAGGTAAAGCCTGTCTTTAAAGTCAGGGACTTATATACCTTGACACTTAAGCTTATATCGCCGCTTACACGGTTTCTGAACTTATCAATACTTTCCGCATAGCCTGTCTGATAGTAAACGATAGCATTGGTTTCTACATTTTCATTAAGTTTCGCTTTGGCACTTACGTAGTTGGTGGATTTCAGCAGATCGGATGTTCGTATAATGTCCTCCTCTTCCGGCATTTCCCACTCTTCGTGCTCGTGCATGAGCCCTGTACCGAAGAAAACATCCACATTTTCTTTATTGCGCAGAATTTCTAAACGAAGATACGCTCCGCCCAGGGTACGCAGTTCAAGACCTCTTGCCTTATCGGCCTGCACCTGGGCAAAAAGCTCATAAGAAAGCTTTCGCTTCCTGAAAAGATTTGTTCTGAGGTGCGAATACCCTGTACTTGCCACGGCGTTACGCTGGCTGGAGGAAGTGTAATTAACAAGCAGGTAATTTACATAATTCAGAAGCAGGTAACTGTGCTGTTTCGAAAAATAGGCTATATCGCCATCAAAAGTAAGCTGCAAATAATTATTCGGGTTATTTTCACCTGCATTCTGGTTATACATCGAAAAGTCCAGCCCGATCTTACCGGTTAAATAGTTGCTTGAATCCCGCTTTACCCGTTCCTCTTCTATGTTAACTATTTGTGCATTCGCTTTTTGAAGAAAAGAAAAGAGAGAAAGCAAAAGGGTACAAAATATAAGTTTTAATCGGGTATTTTCAGCCATAGGTATCAAAAGAGCAGCTTACAGGACTAGTTTTCTTTTAAAATAAAGGTTAGAGCTTTCAGGCTTAGCTATCATTAGCATCTATAATGTTGCAGGCGTAATCAAAGCCTCTTCAACTAAGCTGTTTTTCTTGACCGTTACATTTTAGTCAATAACAAATATTGTCAAAACTTTTTGCTATTTCTAACGCTTATCAAAAAAGATACTCTGGCGTATATTATACAGGCTTATCATTCAATTGCTTAGCAATTTCTTAAGTGATTGCTCGTTTCAAAAGTACTAAACCAGATCAGGTACCGTGAAAGCCTCCAACAGTATTATCATAGACCAAGCAGCTCAACATGCAGCAAATATGTATTCGAGTTAAACCGAGCTAAAATATTGGCCACTATTCTATAAAAAACAGTATTTCACTTTATTCAAATGTTTTACTTGTTAAGATAAAGTATCATGGCACAAGCATCAATAGAACTGGTACAGGCATTAAAAGAAACTGCTTTACGGCTTGCGGCAGGCCAAAGTTACCAGTGGGGACACATGGGAAGTTGCAACTGCGGGCACCTAGCACAAACTGTAACCCAGTACAGCAAAGGAAAAATTCATGGTGCTGCCATGTGGCGCTACGGTGATTGGCGGGAACAGCTACGCGACTACTGCCCACACAGCGGATTACCTTTAGACCAAATTATTGACCAGATGCTGGACTTTGGCTTCACGACGAATGAGCTTACGCACCTGGAAAGGTTATCGCACCCTCGCATTGTCGCTAAACTGCCCGCCGACAAGAAACACCTGGTTTATAATAACAGGGATGATGTTGTCTTGTACCTGAACACATGGGCCGCCTTACTGGAAGATGAAATAGTAGCTAATATTTCTGTCAAAGCCGAAAAAGAAACAACTGGAGCTCTTGCTACTGTTTCTTAGTACAAGTTAAAGTGGCTACAGAACAGGATGAGTTGAAGGCCTCGTAGTGCGCGCAGCTCCTGCGAACGTTTGAAGCAGAAAATGCCTTTGTAAAGTTTCACATATAAATTTTTTCGAAGACCTTCGATAGCAATAAAACAATTTAGGAGCTTAAATTTAAATGAAGAGTTTAATTTCAGGAAGTTACATGAAGTTTAGATTTTAAGTGCTGCCAACACTTCCCAGACATAATTTCCTCCTTGCTTGCCGGGTAAAAGATATTTTGTCAGTTTTGGAGAAACTTAAACTGATATTACCCCTATGTTAACTCCTGAGCAAATTATTGAAACCACTGCAGATCATGTAAAAGAATGGTTTACGGGTGAGGGTTCCGGGCATGACTGGTGGCACATTTACAGGGTGTGGAATAATGCGAAACATATTGCTAAGCATGAGCAGGCAGATATGTTTATCGTAGAACTTGCTGCTTTACTACATGACATAGCAGATCATAAGTTTCATAATGGTGACGATACTGTAGGCCCGCGCGTAGCCAGGGAATGGCTGCAAGGGCTTCATGTATCAGATGAAATAACTGATCGTATATGCGTCATCATCAAAGAAATATCTTTTAAAGGGGCTGGCACATCTTCTGTAATGAGTTCTTTAGAAGGTGCTATTGTTCAGGATGCGGACCGGCTTGATGCCATTGGGGCCATTGGCATCGCCAGAACCTTTGCCTATGGTGGACACAAAAACCGTGAGATGTATGACCCGGCTATAAAACCCGTTTTACACGATAGCTTTGAGGCTTATAAAGCCAACACTGCTCCTACTATCAATCATTTTTATGAAAAGCTTTTGTTGCTGAAAGACCGTATGCATACTGAAACAGCCAGAAGAATAGCTGCCCGAAGGCACCAGTATATGGAAGAGTTCCTCTCCCAGTTTTATGCAGAATGGGAAGGCCTGAGATAATAATGCCGATAGTTGTAGATTGCAAAATGCCTGAAGTCTATTAAAGAATCAGATGTGAGTGTTAAGACATTGAATATATCTTTTAATTTTAACTGATGATTCACCACCTTGACACAGGTGTTTATTTGCTGTGTCTTAATACTTATTGAGCAGCTTCTCAGTAACAACATTAGCACTGGCAGTAACTGGAATAAACCTTTAGCTGCTGTGCTATAGTTAAAATATTATAAGATGATAAGTAGGCGTATTGGCTAAAACTTTGTTCTCGTTAATCCTGCTATAAAATTATTAATATCAAACCTGATCATGGAAATCCCTTTACTCTCAGACATTGTCATTATTCTTGGTTTAGCGGTGGTGGTTATCCTGCTGTTTCAGCGGTTTAAGCTGCCCACCATACTGGGCTTTCTGGCAACCGGAGTAATAGCTGGTCCACATGGGCTGAGCCTTATACAGGATACACATGACATTGAAATATTAGCAGAGATAGGTGTAATTCTATTGCTCTTTATTATAGGCATGGAGTTTTCGCTGCGGCAGCTGGCTATGATAAAGCGAACTGTTTTGTTAGGAGGTACTGCACAGGTGTTTCTTACCATAGGCTTAGTGGCTCTGGTGATGGTGATTCTTGGCTTCGAAATCGGTGAGGCTGTTTTCATGGGCTTCCTTATCTCGCTGAGCAGTACGGCTATTGTGCTGAAACTTTTACAGGACAGAAGCGAGATTAACAGTCCTCACGGAAAGATTATATTGGGTATTCTGATCTTTCAGGACATTATAGTCGTGCCGATGATGCTATTTACTCCGCTGATGGCAGCAGGAGGCACAGAGAACCTTGTTATGTCCCTCCTGCTAATGGCTGCCAAAGGTATTCTTGTGATTGTTTTTGTACTGATAAGTGCGCGTTACCTGGTTCCTAAGCTACTCTACCTGGTGGCCCAGACACGAAGCAGAGAGCTGTTTATACTTTGCGTGGTCGTTATCTGCTTTGCCGTTGCCTGGTTTACGTCCAGCTTGGGGCTATCACTGGCTTTGGGAGCCTTTATGGCTGGTCTTATAATTTCCGAATCAGAATACAGCCACCAGGCTACGAGTAATATTCTACCCTTTCGGGAGATATTCACGAGCTTCTTCTTTGTGTCTATTGGTATGCTGCTTGATTTTAATTTTATGCTGCAGCATTTTCTTGTGATACTTTTCTTTACCACCATCACCATTCTGCTAAAAGGGCTGGTAGCAACCATAGCAGGCCGTATACTACAGTACCCGCTTCGCGTTTCTGTTTTAGTAGGTTTATCTATTTTCCAGGTTGGTGAATTTGCCTTTATTCTTTCCACCACTGGTATTAATAATGGCTTGCTCACAGACGCCACTTACCAGTACTTCCTGTCTGTTTCGCTATTAACAATGGGCATAACACCCTTCATTATAAAGTCTTATCATAATATTGCCTCAAGAATTACTTCAAGTATATCGAACGGAGAAACTCATTTTGCCATTGCTGATATACCGAATGAGGCAGAGGACGAATTACATAAACTGGATGACCACATTGTTATTATCGGGTATGGCATAAATGGCCGGAATGTTGCCAAAGCAGCCAAACATGCTCATATTCCTTATATTATTATAGAACTGAATGCGGTTACTGTCAGGCAGGAGCGCCAGCTGGGGGAGCCTATCCTTTATGGAGATGCTGTTCATGGCACTATTCTTTCACATGTTAATATCCAGAAAGCACGGGTTGTGGTTATTGCTATTTCTGACCCACAGGCAACGAAGCGCATCCTGGCCAGTATTCGCCAGAACAATGAAAAGGTGCATATAATTGTGCGCACCCGTTTTGTACAGGAGATGGAAGAAAATTATCGTTTAGGGGCAGATGAGGTTATACCGGAAGAGTTTGAGACTTCCATTGAGATATTCACAAGGGTATTGACTAAGTACCTGATGCCACAGGATGAAATTGATGCCTTTACCCAACTTATAAGGTCTGATAACTACGATATGCTTCGGAGCATAAGTGGAAAAACCTCGGGCAGCATGGCCAATTTAAATTTTGTTTTGCCTGATATTGAGGTAGCCACCCTGCGGGTTTATACTAAAGATGAAGGCATTGTTAATAAACCTTTACTTGAAATTAATATTCGCAACAGGTTCAATATTACTATTGTAGCCATTAATCGTAAAAATGAAACTATATTGAATATAACAGCTTCAACTAAACTGCAACAGGGCGATGTACTTTATGTGGTAGGAAGACCAGAAGCCATCATGAACTTTAATCATCACCTGAAAGAGGAAGAGTAAAAGCAACAGGCGTGGCGCTCACAAAAAAAGTTATAATGCTTCCATTACATCCTCCACCTGCTGATGTACTTTGCTATAGCTGGAGTTAAACTTACTGATGGCACCCTCAGCCCAACCTCTCCACACCAACTGTTTATTATTTGGGTTTACCAGGTCTACTATAAGTGTTCCCTGCTTAAATAAATCCACCGCACGATAACCAGGTACATTACCATCTCCATAGCTGTACCGATAGCCACTCATGTACCCATAGCTATAGCCAAACCCAGTGGAAAAATTCTCCGGTTTATCTTTTTCCAAAGGCACTGAAACGCTTACATCATACGCCACCAGCACATCGGGGTCACTGCTTACCTTCGTAAAGCCTTTTTCAAGCAACTCCTCTTCTACTGCGCGGCGGATATCCCTGTTAAGGTCAGCATCAAATCCATCATCATAATCTGCTTCTGCTTCAGGCTCATCCTGGTACCAGGCAAAGGTTTTATAACTTTTAGTAGCTGCACCAGGTGCCACAATAGCATGTGTGCTTACAACGCCAGATGTAGCAACACAGGCGCTGAATAGCAGCAATAGCATCAGAGGATAAATAGCAAAGGGAGTTCTTTTCATCTCAAAAAGCTTTTATTTTTTTCGCAGCATAGCTAAAACACTATAGATGATATGCTACGGCTAATTTAAGGCAAAGTTAGCCGGTTAAACCCTATGACAAATATCATTTATTATTAATATTACGAACTAAAGCTTGCATCATATAAAAACACAAGCTACGGCTTCACAGTATAGATTAGAATAAATTAAAAGCACATGATTGAAAATAAGACTTTATACAAAACAGCTGAAGAAGCACTTTCCATTATTAAATCCGGTGACCGGGTTTTTATACAAGGCAGCGCAGCAACGCCCCAGTACCTTATAAGAAAACTGGCAGAGCGGGCAGATGAACTGCGAAATGTTGAAATGGTTAGTATCACTACCTATGGTGAAATACCGCTTACAGAAGAACGCTATAAAGATTCCTTCTTCGTTAATTCTCTTTTTGTATCAGCCAATGTCCGTGATGCCGTAAACAGTGGCCGTGGAGATTATGTGCCTATTTTCCTGAGTGAGATACCTCACCTGTTCAGGTCTGGAATATTGCCGCTCGATGTAGCCATTGTACATGTTTCTCCTCCTGATAAACACGGCTATTGTTCCTTAGGCGTTTCAGTGGATGTGACCAGAGAAGCAGTTTTAAGCGCAAAACATGTTATAGCCCAGGTAAACCCACAGATGCCTCGTACACATGGTGACGGCTTAATTCATATCAGCCGTTTAGATGTGCTGGTAGAGGTAGACGAGGCCTTGCCTGAAGTAGACTACAGCCTGCGCATTACGAGTAAAGAAGAAACCATAGGCCGCTATATAGCCGAACTGGTAGAAGACGGAGCTACGCTGCAAATGGGTATTGGCGCTATTCCTGATGCAGTTCTGGGCAGCCTGACCAACCACAAAGAACTTGGCATACACACCGAAATGTTCTCCAATGGTGTTGTGCCTCTTATAGAAAAAGGGATTATCACAAATGAACATAAATACCGGCATCCGGGACGGGTGGCTACAGGATTTATTGTAGGTAATCGTAAATTATATGATTTTGTAGATGACAACCCGCTCATCCTGATGCAACGGACAGATTACATGAATGATACTTCTGTCATCCGTTCCAACCCCAAGGCAACAGCCATTAACAGCGCTATTGAAATAGATTTAACAGGCCAAGTAGTAGCAGACACCATCGGTACGTATCAGTATTCCGGTATCGGTGGACAAATGGACTTTATGCGTGGAGCGGCTTTGTCAAAGGGCGGTAAACCTATTATTGCACTTCCGTCCGTTACCGCTAAGGGCATCTCCAGGATAACACCGTTAATAAACCCAGGGGCAGCCGTTACAACCACCAGGGCACATGTGCACTACGTGGTCACAGAATACGGCGTAGCTTATTTATATGGTAAAAACTTAAGACAGCGTGCCAGAGCACTCATAGAAATTGCCCATCCGGACCACAGGGAACGGCTTGAAAAAGAAGCTGTTGAACGTTACAAGTACTTGTAGGCAGCTCTTCTTCGCCAACATTAACTGCAAAATACTTGTATGAGGAGATGTATTATCAAAATGAATAATTTATGAGTGATATTTCCTCACATGTTCCTGCCCCGCCTCCAGAGTGGGTCAGGAATTTTGCAAAAACAGGCTTAACAGCTAAAGGCGTAGTATATTGCCTGGTTGGTGTGCTGGCTTTTATGGCAGCCTTTGAGATTAATGGCAACTCCACTGAAGAAGCGAGCCGGGAAGGCGTTTTCAGGCTTATTTTGCAGCAGCCTTTCGGCAAGGCCTTGCTGGCAATTGTAGCTCTAGGCCTCTTTTGTTACACTATCTGGCGCTTTATTCAAGGCTTTATAGACACTGAACATCAGGGGCACGACACAAAGGGAGTCGGTAAACGCATCCGTTATATCTTTAGTGGCCTGGTGTATGGGTCTCTGGCTTTTCTATCTGCTAAAATGGTGCTGGGAAGCGGCGGCAACAGCGGTGGCTCCTCGCAGCAAACATTGGCCAGCAAGCTGCTACAACAACCTTTTGGGCAGTGGCTGGTAGGTATGGTAGCCATTGGCATAACAGCCATTGGTATCTACCAGATTTACTATGGGCTTTCGGACAAGTACAGAAAAAAAGTACGAAGTTCAGGTCTGAAGAGCGATATTGAAAATAAACTAATCCAGATGGGAAAGTTTGGTTATCTCGCACGTGGAGTTGTATGGCTCGTAATTGGGTATCTTTTCCTGCAGGCCGCACTCAAGGCGAATCCGCAGGAAGCAGGCGGCAACACCAGAGCCTTTCAGTTTCTTGAAGATAGTTCTTATGGGTCTTTCGTTTTAGGTGCTGTCGCCCTTGGCCTCATCTGTTATGGCATATTCCTGTTTATGCGGGCTAAATTTCAACCTATTGGAGCCAGCTAACAGTCGGAAAACTTTATCAGAGGCCGCTGAAGAAATATAGTTTCTTCAGCGGCTCTTTTGCTTAGACACCCCTGGATATTTTCTGCATAAAGCAACATCAGTTTTATGTAAAACAGCTTAGTTTTAACGCTTTTCAAGTCTTTTGTAGGACATTTCCTTCCTTCGTAGAATATAATTTTCAAGGAGTTCCTTGGGAGCAAGAACAGCAGAAATTCCTGCCTCTCTTCTATCCTTTTATTTTAAGGTTAAGTTAAGCGAAACCTTCCTATTACTTAAAAGCCAAATAATTGCACTTATTCCTCCAGTAAAGCCACTAAATAAATCGCAAATATCTATTTATAAGCCATTTGCATATTTTAACAAAAGATAATTAAATAATATTTTAAAGCAATCAAAGAACTATTATCTTTGGAGTTGCAGAAATAAAGTGTGCAAGAATAAATGGCTAATACCTCTTTCAATATTTTTATTTTGGATGACGACGTGTGGTACAGTGAACTGCTGGAATACCATTTATCTCTTAATCCTGATTACCATATAAAAAAGTTTCATGCTGCCAAAGAATGCCTTGACAGCTTATTTGAACGCCCTAATGTCGTTACACTTGATTATTCTCTTCCAGATAAGAATGGAGCAGAAGTTCTAAAGAAGATCAGGGAGATGAGCCCTGATACGCAGGTGGTTGTTATTTCAGGGCAGGAGGATGTCGCTACAGCTGTGGATCTGCTTAAAAAGGGAGCTTACGATTATATTGTAAAAGACGAAGACACTCCGGAACGCTTGTGGAACGCTATAACCAAAATAAGGGAAAACGTTTCTTTACGAGAGGAGATCAACCAACTTCGCGATGAAATTGGTCAAAAGTACGATTTTGGCAAACTCATTATTGGTAACAGCGCCCCCATCAAGCAGGTTTTCATGATGATGGATAAAGCCACAAAGACCAATATAACAGTTTCTATTACCGGTGAGACAGGTACTGGTAAAGAACTGGTCGCAAAATCTATACACTATAATAGTACACGTAAAAAGTTTCCTTTTGTAGCTGTTAACGTGGCTGCCATACCAAAAGAGCTATTGGAAAGTGAGCTGTTTGGCCATGAAAAAGGAGCTTTTACAGGAGCTATGTCCCGCCGGATTGGGAAGTTTGAAGAAGCTAACAAAGGTACCATTTTCCTGGATGAGATTGGAGAACTGGACATAAGTTTGCAGGCCAAGCTGCTTCGTGTACTGCAGGAAAAGGAAATAACAAGAGTTGGCGGCAATTCAGTTGTACCCATAGATGCACGCATTATAGTGGCGACACATAAGAATATGGCTGAAGAAGTGAAGAAAGGCAACTTCAGAGAAGACTTGTATTACCGCCTGCTTGGTTTACCCGTTTATATTCCGCCTTTGCGTGACCGGGGAACAGACATATTAGTGCTGGCGAAGTTCTTTATAGATGCCTTTGCTAAAGAAAATGGCATGGGAAAGAAAAGCCTTTCTGCCAAAGCACAGGACAAACTCCTCTCCTACGCCTTTCCGGGCAACGTACGTGAGCTTAGAGCTGTTGTGGAGCTGGCTGTTGTGCTTTCTGATGACAGCATCATACAGGAACAGGATATAAATTTAACCGCCATCAGTTCTGATAAAGATTTTCTGTCAGCAGAGCGCACTCTGAAAGAATATACAACAGATATTATCCAGCACTTCCTGGACAAATATGAATCAAATGTCCTTTTGGTAGCAGAAAAACTGGATATTGGCAAATCAACTGTTTATAGAATGGTTCAGAATAAAGAACTGACCCTGAAATAAATTTTATAAAGAAACTTTTGTTAATTTTATCTGTGTCTAAACTTTATTCTTCCCGGATTGTTTAGAACCTTCATAACTTATTGATTCGTTTTTACCAGACTTTCCAGTGAAGATAAAATCACTAGTGTCCATAGACATCAATTTATCAACTGTTACTTTCTAATTGATGGCTGAAGTGCAGGAATATGAATTGGCGCTTTTACGCCAGCAGTTGGAGCAGGAACGCAAACTTCGCTTAGCTGCTGAAGAACTGGCTCAGGTAAAATCTGAAGCTTTAGAGAAAGCTTTACGTGCGGGTAAACCTACCCAATTATCATCAAATGACTATACGCAGCTTTTATGTTCTATACTGGAATCGCTCCCCAATGCTGCCCTGGTAACGGATGCAAATGCTAATATCCTCTTTATAAATAATTCTTTTGGAGAACTGTTTGACTTACCACAGTCTGCTGAAGAATACGTTGGTTTTCCTGTAAACCTTTTGGAGCAACAGACACTGCTGGTATCTGTTTCGTCACATAATACCTCCAGAACCTATGCCCAAGAGGAACGATTTGAAGAGTTTACTTTACAAAACGGAAAAGTAGTTGAACGCGAACGCATTAGCGTTAGTAAGAGTTTTGACCATAACAGTACTTTATGGATTTATCGTGACATAACTGCCAAGCATAAACTAAGGGTTAAAAACGCACTCCAATCTGAATTTCATGAGGAATATCCGAGTCCTGTGTTACGCCTTAGCTTTGATGGAGGAGTTTTGTATACCAACATGGCAGCACAACTGTTGCTTCAGAAAATATCCATCAAAAGATTTGAAGCTTTCAGAAGGTTAATGTTCCGGAAGCTTAGTATTTCAGAAGGCATAACATCCACAGGTACTTTTGAGACTTATGTAAATTCCAACTATTACTTACTCTCAGTTTCACCCTTTCCGGAAAAAGGATATGCCAACATATATCTTACTGATATCACAGCCAGAAGGAAAGCAGAACTTGAGTTAAAGGAAAGCCAGAACATGGTGCGGAACATTACCCGCACAGTTCCAAATATCATTTACGTTTATGATTTAGACCTCGACAAGAACATCTATACCAATGAGCATGTGCAAACGGTATTAGGCTACAACAGCAGCGATATCAAAGCAATGGATGGAAATTTCTTCAGTACTATTCTCTGTTTTGAAGATCTGGAGAAATTGTATGCCCATGTTTATCGCATTGAAAGCACACTTGATGGTGAAGTAGTAGAGGTAGAATATAAAGTAAAAGACAAAGCAGGTAACATAAAATGGCTGCTTTGCCGCGAAACCATCTATAAGCGCAAAAAAGATAAAACAGTGTTACAGGTCATTGGCTCAGCCAAGGATGTTACGGAATCAAAGCTTCAAAGCCAGGAACTGGCCCGTCAGAAAGAATTTTATGAATCTGTACTAAATAATATACCTTCCGACATTGCTGTTTACAATAAAGAGCTAAGATACGTATTCGTAAACCCTATGTCAGTTGGTAATCCGGATGTCCGCAAATGGATTATAGGCAAGAATAACGAAGAGTACAGTGCCTACAGAAACGTTCCTCCTGAAAAAATGAAGTCCAGGGGAGTTCATCTGCTTAAGGCGCTACATGAAAAAAGACACATCCGGTTTGAAGAAGCCGTTACGAACAGCAAAGGAGAAACCTCCTATTTCATCCGTAACGTAAGCCCGGTACTGGACCAGAAAGGAGAAGTAAGCCTTATTATTGGTTATGGGCTTAACATTACAGAACTAAGAAAAGCACAGGAAGAGTTTATTGCCAGCGAAAGCAAAAACAGGGCTATACTGGCTGCCATACCGGATCTGATGTTCATCATTGACCATGAAGGTACCTACCTGAGCATGAATGACATTGATCAGGAGCACCTTCCTGTTCCGAAGGAGGAAATTGTTGGCAATAACCTTAAAAGCACTCTTCCCGCAGCTTTAGCGAAAAGGTTCATGGAGCTTATTACGGAAGTATTGACCTCCAACCAGCCAGCACGCATAGAGTATGATCTGTCTTTATCAGATGGAATAAAGTACTATGAAGGCAGAATAGTGCAGTACAGTTCTAACCAGGTATTGATCATTATCAGGGATTATACTGAGCAGAAGAAAGCAGAGCTGGAGATTCAGGAAAAAAATGAGCTTATCCGTCAGGTTATTGACACCAGCCCTAACCTGATTTTTGTGAAAGACTCCAATGGATATTACACACTGGCTAATAAAACCTTAGCTGACCTTTACGGATGCTCCATAGAAGATATTATTGGTAAACACGATGTAGAGATTCATGCTTTACCTGATGAAGTTGCCCGTTTTGATGAAGCTGACCGGAAAGTGATTCAGGAAAGGCAGGAAGTACAGTTTGAGGGGAGCTTTACTAAAATAAGTGGTGAAGAATTCTGGTTCCATACGGTAAAGAGGCCTCTTATTCTGAAAGACAAAGAAGTAAGTGTTTTGGGGGTTGGCTCTGATATTACAGAAGAACGATTAGCCAACGAAAGGTTGGAAAAAAGCGAAGAGCTCCACCGCCTTTTATCAGAAAATTCAAAAGACCTTATTTGCCTGCATGATTTAGATGGAACCTATATCTATGTATCCAAAGCGGTACATGAGCTTATTGGATATAATCCGGAAGAGCTTATTGGCACTTCTCCGCTGGATTATTCACACCCTGATGACATACATATAACCCTGAACCATGGAATAGACCAGGCAATTCTAGGAAAACCTAACACTGTTATACAGCACCGTAAAAGAAACAAGCAGGGGGAATACATTTGGTTTGAAACCATTATCAAACCTATTTATGATGCTGGTGGCAATGTAATTAAGCTGCAATCTTCTTCCAGGGACATTACAGAGCAGCGCAGTGCTAACGAATCTCTCCGGGACAGTGAGAAGAAGTACAAAGACCTCGTAAAGTATAGTCAGGCTTATATATTAAGCCATGATTTACAGGGACATATATTATCTGTAAACCCTTACCTGCTTAACAGCTTAGGGTACCTGGAAGATGAAGTTGTTGGTAAGCAGATAAAAGAATTTTTCCCGAAAGTTGAGGAAAACAAATTTAAGGAGTACCTGGAGAGATACAACAGCAAAACTGTTCAGGAAGGCATTTTGAGTATGTACAATACGAAAAATGAAAAAATTTATGTTTACTACCAGAACTATAAAGTAGATGAGTCTGACGCTGCCCCTTATATTATTGCCATTGCACAGGATATAACTGAACGAATGCTGGCAGAACAGGAAATGAAAAAAGCCAAAGAGGCAGCAGAAGAGTCGGCACGTGTAAAAGAAAACTTCCTGGCAAACATGAGCCATGAGATCCGAACACCGATGAATGGTATTCTGGGTATGACAGGCCTGATGGACAAAACCACGTTAAATGAGGTACAGCAAAACTATTTAAAGATTATCCGCCAGTCTGCAGATAACCTACTGGTTATAATTAATGATGTACTGGACATTGCGAAAATAGAAGCAGGTAAAATTGAGCTGGAGGAAATTCCATTCAACTTAAATGAAACTATAACAGGTGCTTACCAGACATTAAAGTACAGAGCAGAAGAAAAAGAGTTAGCTTATTTAGTAGAGACCTCACAGTTAGCAGAGCTTAACCTGGTCGGTGACCCTTACAGGTTAAACCAGGTACTTCTTAATCTGTTAAACAATGCCATAAAGTTTACAGAAGAAGGAAGCATCGAACTCAAAACCAATGTACTGGAAGAAACAGAGGATAATGTTAAAATCGAATTCTCTGTGAAGGATACAGGTATCGGAGTACCAGAAGATAAAAAAGAATATATTTTTGAAGGATTTACACAAGCATACTCCAGCACAACGCGCAAGTACGGGGGCAGTGGCTTAGGTTTGAGTATCTGTAAAACGCTTGTTGAGCTTCAGGGGGGGCGCATTTGGGTGGATAACAATAGCAGCACAAAAGGCAGCACCTTTAAGTTTACACTTTCTTATCCTAAGTCAAAGGATACAGTAAATGCTGCTGAATCTCATAATGAGGTTGATTATAGCAGCCTGGGTAAGCTACATGTGCTTTTAGCTGAAGATAATGAGGTTAATATATTCCTGGCGCAGTCCATCTTAGAGGGGTGGGGATTTGATGTTGATATTGCCCGAAACGGTTTGGAAGCGACACAATTGGCTGACAAAAACAGGTATGACATCATTCTGATGGATATTCAGATGCCTGAAATGAGTGGCCTTGATGCAACTAATTATATCAGGAACAGCTCGGATGGAAATATAGCGGCTACTCCAATTATTGCACTTACAGCAAATGCCATAAAAGGCGACGCGGAAAAGTATATGAAAGCTGGTATGGATGATTATATTTCCAAACCTTTCGAGGAAGAGGCACTTTTCTTAAAGATTTCTAAAAATGTAAGACAGAAGAAAAACAACATAACGGAAACAGAAGAAGACAGTATGGCCGTAACTTCAGAAGTACCTGAGCCCCCTTTATTCGATTTAGCTACTATAATTAAACTTTCAAGGGGTAACGAAGTTTTTATTAACAAAACAAAGCAGCTTTTTATAAATACTGTTCCTGAAACTGTTACTGACTTACAGGATAAATATAACCTGGCTGATTGGGCTGGTGTAGCCGCCGCCGCTCATAAACTGAAATCTACGATTGATACCATGCGTATTGAAAAGTTGCGCGACGTTATTCGGGAGATAGAAAAAGATTCGAAAGCCCAGGTAAACTTTCCTGTTATAAAAGAGAATATTCAACTTGTAGATCATGTAATTCGCCAGGTGGTACAGCAGCTTATCAAAGAATTCGCCTAGAATTTACCTACCAGTGTTTTGGCTGTGGGGCTATGGAAAAGCCTTGCGTTATTGCTATACCATAAAAAAGGCTTTTAACGGCAGTAAGGTTTGAAGCTGGAAAGCAAGAACCTAAAGGAAGGTTCGCTCTTCTGTAAGCGTAAGAGCGAAAGCTGGCTAATGATGCTTTTTGAAAAAGGATTCTGTTATTTAACACTAGGCCTTAAGATTCGTATGTAAAATTCTACGCAACGTATAATGTAATCATTTTTACATGCCGGAAAATATCCCTCATCTTCAAGATATTATTAAATTACGCCAGCAACTCCACCAGTACCCGGAATTATCATCACAAGAGTATACTACGGCAAAGCGGGTAGTAGAACACTTGCACCAGTATCATCCCGATAACATTATTTCAAATATTGGCGGTACAGGCGTGGCTGCTGTATTTGAAGGTAAAGACCCGAAGGGCCCTACCATTTTGTTCCGAGCAGAACTAGATGCGTTGCCCATACTAGAGACAGGCGTTGCTCTTTATAAATCTCAGACAGAAAATGTTGCGCACTTGTGCGGGCATGACGGACATATGGCTATACTAGCTGGTGTGGGAAGCCTGCTGACACAACAAAGGCCTAACAAAGGGAAAGTGATTCTTCTCTTTCAACCTGCAGAAGAAACAGGTGCCGGAGCCTGGTCTGTCGTACAAGACAAGCAATTTCAGGAACTGAAGCCAGACTATGTTTTTGCCTTGCATAATCTACCAGGTGTACCTCTGCATCAGATAATTATCCGAACAGGTGTTTTTGCAGCAGCTTCGACAGGTATTATTACAGAGTTCCTTGGTAAACCCTCTCATGCAGCAGAACCGGAAAATGGCATCAATCCAGGTTTAGCTATGGCAGAGTTAGTGCAGAAGCTTAATAAATTAGTGCAGCATGAAAACCAGTTCCAGAATCTTGCTCTCCTGACTGTTATTCATGCTCGGTTAGGAGAGATCGCTTTTGGAACAAACCCCGGCTTTGCCACCGTTATGGCTACATTAAGAGCATATCAGCCAGAAGACTTTGAAAAGCTGAAGCTACAGGCAGAAAGTGCGGCTAAGTCAGTAGCTGATAAGTATAAGCTGAAGAATAGTGTTACTTATGTAGAGGAATTTCCGGCCACGGTAAACAATCAGGAATGCGTGCAGTTGGTAAAGAAAGCTGCGGAGAAACTGCACCTGCAGGTAGAACATGCTGCTACTCCTTTCAGATGGTCTGAAGACTTCGGGCATTTCACCAGTAAGTATAAAGGTGCTTTATTTGGTATTGGTTCAGGCATTGACCAACCCCAGCTTCACCACTCTGATTATGACTTTCCTGACGAGCTCATTGAAACCGGGGCTAAAATGTTTCTTGCTGTTGCTCAGGAGATATGGCAATTTGAATCTTGATAGCTAATTTATTTACTGCTGCAGAAAGTTACTAAAAAACCTTATGTTTCCTTTAGTATTTATAATTCTCCAATAATCTTAGAAACAGTAGATACCTGTGCTCTTAGAGTTTTTTTATAAACCATCCCAAAACGACAACTAATGCACCCTAGTTCCTACATTGAAATAAACAGGTCAGCACTTAAGAACAACATAGATTTTATAAAAAAAAGAATTGGCCCAGATGTCCAGTTCTCTTCCGTTATCAAAGGTAATGCTTATGGGCATGGTATTGAGGAATTTGGCCCTATAGCCCAGGGGAGCGGTGTGAACCATTTCTCTGTGTTCAGTGCGGACGAAGCCTTTAGGTTATTTGAAGCCCTCCCCGCTCCTGCTACAATTATGGTGATGGGTTATATCGATAATTCTGAACTGGAGTGGGTAATAAAGAATGAGATAGAATTTTTTGTTTTCGAATTGGATAGGCTGGAGTCAGCTATAAGTATTGCAAAAAGGATAAAGAAGCCAGCAAAAATACACCTCGAACTCGAAACGGGTATGTACCGATCTGGCTTCGATGGTGCTACATTATCTCAGGCTGTTTCAATGCTTCAGGCACAACAGGAAAATGTACAGCTACAGGGTGTTTGCACGCACTATGCAGGTGCAGAAAATTTGCATAACCACGAAAGAGTTATGGCTCAGTATACAAGCTTTAATCAGCAGGTAAAAGAGCTGGAAAATAAACATCTAAAACCTAAGCTGAAGCACACAGCTTGTTCTGCTGCAACAATGGCTTATCCTAAAACTCAGATGGACATGGTGCGCATTGGTATTATGCAATATGGTTTCTGGCCCAGCCCTGAAACTTATGGACAATATATTGCTCAAAATGAAAATATGCAGGACCCTCTTCATCGCCTGATAACCTGGAAAAGCCACATTATGAGCTTAAAGCATGTACCCGAAGGCGCTTATGTTGGTTATGGAACATCTTACCAGGCTTCGCAAGACATGATAATGGCAGTCATACCGGTTGGTTATGCCTGGGGCTACAGCCGTTCACTAAGCAATCAGGGGCAAGTGCTCATACGGGGGCATTATGCAGGTGTGGTAGGCATTGTAAATATGAACGTTATGATGGTAGATGTGACAAACATTGCGGGAGTAAGAAAAGATGATGAAGTAGTATTGCTTGGAACGCAGGGTGATAAAAGTATAACTGTGGCTTCTTTTGGTGAACGTAGTACGCAGTTAAATTACGAACTCCTTACCCGTTTACCTGTAAACATACCGCGAAACATAGTTGACTAATTCTAAAGCAGCCACTATTGCACTTCATCGTTACCTGCAACAGACAAAGCATCAACTTTTCTGAGCTATGTTTTCAGTCACAAATCAGTCATTTAAGCTGTAGCCACAGTTATAGCAGTAGTTGGCGTCCATGGCATGGCCTTCTTTGTGGCAATTGGGACACACACGTGTAACAGTCTCTTTCTCTGATCTGGCCAATTCTACAGATACAATACCAGTTGGCACTGCTATGACACCATAGCCCATAACCATGACTAAGCTGGCCAAAATCTGCCCTAAAGGGGTGGCCGGTGCAATATCACCATAGCCCACGGTTGTAAGCGTAACAATTGTCCAGTAAATACTAGTAGGTATACTGGTAAAACCACTCGCAGCGCCTTCTATAATGTACATCAGGGAGCCAATAATAACCACAACGGTTAAAACAGCACCCAGGAAGACCGTAATTTTAGCTAAGCTTGCCCGCAGTGCCTTCGATAAAACCTGCCCCTCATTAATAAAACGTGTAAGCTTAAAAATGCGGGCAGCACGCAACAGGCGCAACGACCGTATCACCAGCAGATACTGAGAACCAACTACTATAAGGCTCAGATAGGTTGGAACAATGGCTAAAAAATCAACTACCCCGAAAAAAGAAAAAATATATTTAAGTGGTTTAGGTGTGCTATAAATCCGCAACAGGTACTCCAGTGTAAAAATAATGGTAAAAGACCACTCAGCAATGTTAAACCAATCCAGGTACAGAATCCGGTATCTGGAAATGCTTTCGAGACATACCGTCAGGACACTAGCTAAAATTAATACAAGCAATACAACATCAAAAGCTTTACCGCCGGCAGTATCAGCCTCAAAAATTATTGCATAGAGTTTCTTTTTTAGATTAGTTACTGTTTTACTGGCCATATACTTTTGCTTATACATAAACTAGAGCTTACGAAAAAGCTTCTATAAGAAATAAATGTGCCTCATCGGCTTCTTCAAAAGCCGAACTTACCATTCACTCCCTTATCTAAACTCTTTACTGTCAGATACTGAACAGCCCTTGCTGCCATCTTAAAATATTATCTAATTATTGATGGTGGACATTATCTGCAACGAATCGCTTTTTAGTTTTGATGACAAATAAGTACTTATACGAGTTTCGAACTCCTCTATTTTAGCAGATGCTGTTGCTGATACCTGTCTTCTGTTCCTGGCTTGGGCTTGCGCAGGTAGTTTCCAGTCAATCATCACCAGTGTTATAGTATCTGCTTTTGCCTGGCTGGTTGTGCTGACCATATCTCCTATCTGCACTTTCTGTATTTCCGGGAAAAGCAGTTTTAAATCTTCTGTAGCAGATCCGGAGCGGGTCAGCACACTTTGTGCGGCCCGAACACTATCAGCTCTTTGTGCCTGCAGTTTTTGAATTTCTAATGTTTTTAAAAAGTCACGGGTAAGGTTGTTTGTCAGGTCTGTAGCCATCCGCTGCACATCTTCTGCCGAAACATCCAGCTGTACAAGCCTTACTTTGTAGTTCTCTAATGAATTTTTCTGCAGTACCTCGTTATACTGCCCTACCAGGTTATCTTCTACAGTGTTGCCTACACTATATATTTTAATGTAATTCAGGGTATCCTCCTCCTGTATTTCCCATTTAATAATCTCGTTATTCCGGGAAGCAAAGTCACTGATGATCAGGCTTTCAATTTTCTTACGCGTCTGCACCCCCTGGTAAATATTGTAAAGAAAATAAACGCTTGGCAGTACCACTATCACCAGCATTACTGCCATTATCCGTGCTACTTTTTTCTCCTTATCCTTATTAATATAGTCCTTTGTGTGAAACTTCAGGTACTTTACAATCAGGAAAGTGGCAAGGCTGATGAAAACAGCGTTGATAAAGAAAAGGTAAAAGCCACCGAAAAAGAAATCCAGTCGTCCTAAAGCCAAACCATAACCCGCTGTACAAAGTGGCGGCATGAGGGCAGTTGCAATAGCCACCCCTGGTATAGCATTAGATTTATCGGACCTAGAGATAGAAACAATACCTGCCAGCCCGCCAAAAAAAGCCACCATGACATCTAACAACGTAGGCTGTGTGCGGGCAAGCAACTCATTGGTTGGCTCCCCAAGAGGTGTTACCTTAAAGTATAAGGTGCTTACTATTAAACCGGCAAGGGCAGCTACTCCTAAGTTTTTGAGAGATGCGATCAGCATTTCCCGGTCGTTAATGCCTACAGAAAGACCTACTCCCAGAATAGGAGACATAAGCGGAGAAACTAACATAGCCCCAATAATAACTGCACCAGAACCTGTATCAAGGCCGATAGAAGCCAGCATGGCAGAACACATCAGCATCCAGGTATTATTACCCCTGATTGGGATTTTTTCATTTATCTCCCGGATTGTTCCCGGCTCATCCGTCTCATGCAGGATATTAAAAACATGATCCAGCGTTCTTTTGAAGGCATCAAAAATCATATAAAGGATAAATATTCAGCTGCAAAAATAAGCGAATATTTAATATGCCAGCGGGCATTATATTTGAGTTATATCAGAGATAATTTAACTAAAATTATAATTAACCATTTTCAGTACTATCAATATTCCTCTTGTTATAGTTTACGCGTTTGATCAGCTTATATAAATATCTGTGGCTAAAAAAGAAAATCACACCTAAAATAAGTGTGGTTTATGCTCACATTTCCAAAAATTATATTAAAGGTGCCTTCCTATTCATGAAGAGTATGCTCCAAAGGTAGTTCTTTACTCATTTGCTGATACAGGTATAGTATGTTCTTCCAAAGATCTTAAAAATAAGGTTTACATATGGTAAATTCTTCCATAGCCTGCAGGGCCATAACTCGTTGGCTATACTTCTCTTTAAACTGTCTGATAAACCTAATAAGCCATTCTGCTTGGCTAGCCCCTGTACAGGAGCACATAATGAATCAGTACAAAATTTATCTTTAGCACATAAAAGAGAAAACCCACTGTACCTCCAGCTTTAAATAAGTAAGCAGAAGATTGTACTTGCACCTCCTAACCTCGCAGTACTCCCACTTCTTACAGCTTTGTTATTAACATAATTACAGCCTATTGCTGATGAAGCAGATTAAGAATTTTGTATTCCGGTTGCCTCTAGTATTTTCTTTGCCTGCAATTCTTTTTATTTGCTGATACAATTGGCACAACACCCGGAACAAGGTTTTTTCTTTACTTGCTTAAACGTCAGTAGCGGAATGCGTGTATGGTAGGCCAGTGTTTTCGTGTAATTGTTTCTAAAGAGGCGCTTCATCAGGTGGTTGTCTTGTGTAGCCAGAATCAGCATATCAGCCTCGTTAAGTTCTGCAAAATCGCTGATGCCCTCCAGCAAATCGTCTTCTTCCAACAGCTTAAGCTCAATAACTTTACTATCCAATTGCTTTTGAACGTCCTGCATAGCTGCTTTGATACTGCTTAACTGCTTGCGGTCATTTTTGCTGATAACCTGCACTAGGGTTAGCCTCGCATCTGCCTGCCTTGTAAAATTTGCTATTTGTTGCAGTACCTTATTATCCTTATCCGTAAAGTCGGTTGCAAACACCAGGCGACTAAGCTTTTTATACGGTACCATAGTAGGCACCACCATTACCGGACAGGAAACTAACTCCATAATAACAGCTGCATGGTCCTTATCAGAAGCAGCGCTAACCTCAGGCAAGACATCAGCCTCCATCAATACCAGGTCAACCTTATAATCGAGAACAACAGCCTTGATTATATCTTTAAGGCTCCCAGGCCTGACCACACATTCGAATGGCACATGCTCTTTTTTTGAGTTACAGCTTAAAACTCTGTCTCCAATTGCTCTAAGCGCATGTATCTTGTTTGTTTGCTCAGTATAGGTCAGGCCTAATGTTCCTGAAGTGTTCAGCAATAAAAGTTCTGAATTCAGTGCTGCTGCAAACTGCCCCGCATAACTAAGTAACAGCAAAGCCTCTGCAGCCTTATCGATATCTACTGGTATTAAAATTTTATTGATTGTGCTCGCCTTGTTCATAGTCTTCCGATTAGTTTAACAAAGTTATAATCAGCTTTAACGTTATGCAGTGAGCAAAATCAGCTCAAAAAATGACATTTATCAGTTTTTAAGGCTTTAGAAGATTTATTTTATAGGTAGCTATCGTGCTTTAATAATGCCGGGAAGTTATAATACCATTGATAAATACTATTTAGGTTTTGAGCAACAAGTAATTTCAGTTTTATGGTGTGCTGTCTGTACTATTTTCGGACTTAGGTACGGAATACCTAAACCAAGGCCCCGCATAATAAACAACACGGCAAGAGTCATTCCTATATAAGGCACCAGGCGATTAAAAGAACTGCGTAATTTCAGGCTGATAAACTTGCCGGAGAGAGACACCAGGAACATAAGCGGAAATGTACCTAAACCAAAAAGCAGCATATAAAGCATAGCTCCTCCCATACCCGGAACACTGATAGCTCCGGCTAAGGCAATGTACACGAAGCCACATGGCAGCAAGCCATTTAGAATACCCACCATAAAAAGGGCTCCTAAAGAGTTTTGCTTAAAAAAGTACCCTAGCTTGCGACGCACCCACATCATAAGTATATCAGTGCCCATTATCCTGGAGGCTTTGCCTTTTGTAGCGGCAGGCAGAACCAGAAGAAGTAAAATAAGCACACCTGATATTATGGACACCACCTGTTGCAGCCCTGCCATTTGAAGCGACTGCCCAAAAGCTCCTGCCAAAGCTCCCAATAGCATATAAGTTGTTAGCCTCCCCCCATTGTACAGGAGGCGCCCGGTGTAATAACGCCAGCCGCTACTCCCGCCAAATGGTAAGGCCATTGCTACAGGGCCGCACATCCCGACACAATGGAAACTGCCGACCAATCCAAATAAGAATCCTGCCCAAACCATGATATTATTGTATCAGAATTGTCTTTTCTGTGAAGTAAGTTTCAGTATCAGCCGTAAAATTTACACGCACTTTCCATAGGCCACTTTTCATTTCCTCTGCACTGACTAACTGGCTCATATCCCTCCCTAATTGTAGCTGAACATCAAAGTCCAGGGCATCGTCGGACGGGCGGAAGAAGCTTATATTACCATTCACACGCTTGCTTTTAAAACCAGCAGGAAGCTGTAAAAGAATATTTTGTGCTTCCGCGTTATAGTTTAGCTGCACATCACCTGTAGCTTTTGTCCGTCCTACTTTATCCATGTGCTCCTGATATGCTATCTCCTGCTGGTAATAGTTAGTGCTTACCAGGTCTACGTCCTGCCCCATCGCCTGTACAACAAAGTAAATAATGTAGCTCATAAAAAGCACAATAGCCGTTACAATGGCATAGGGCCATAAGGAGAAGCTTTTATTTTTTAGTTGATTATATGTAGATGCCATTATTTTAATTTTTAGTAATTTCATAAGTATGTGTTTCAACAGCTTTCCTGCTTCTAGTTAGCAGGTCCTAAGAATTTGGTTTTCTGTGTTGTGATCAGTTCATCGCCGCTGTACACCCCTATTTCAACTTTAGAGTTCATGCCACTTAACTGGCTTTTCGGAATTTCCATGAAAAAGACTCCCTCTACAATGCCTTGTGCAGGCAGCTTCAGTTCATTTCCCACCACTGTTATGTTACCCTGTTTCTCCAATAACTTTAGGGTTAGTGGCATTTGGTGGTTTGTTTTGTTGATAAGGGAGATATTATAGAGATTTCGGATATTCCCCTGCGCTGTTGTCTGATAAAGCTGGCCCGGCGTACGCAGAATGGTAGCTTCAGCCTCATCGCGTGTAAGCAGCAATGTAGTCAGAGCTGTGAGCAGTACTGCCAGCACGGCAGTATAACCCATTACGCGTGGTGTCATCAGCTTCCATTTTTTACCTTCAGCTATTCCTTCTTCTGATTCATATCGGATCAGGCCTTCAGGTTTGTTAATCATGCGCATGATGTCGTTACAGGCATCCATGCAGGCTGTACAGTTGATACACTCCAGTTGCTGTGACCCATTGCGGATGTCTATGCCTGTAGGACATACATGTACGCATTGTTTACAGTCTATGCAGTCGCCTTTGGTGCGTTCTTCGCCTTTGCGAATTTTGCCACGGGGTTCGCCACGGCTGTAGTCATATGCCACTGCCACTGTTTTCTTATCCAGCATCACCCCCTGTAAGCGTCCGTAAGGGCAGGCAATGGTACAAACCTGCTCTCTGAAATATGCAAACACCCAATAAAACACACCTGTAAAAGCTACAATTGCTCCTAAGCCTCCCAAATGGTTAAGTGGGTTATCTACAGCTATTTCCTTTAAACTGTCTATACCGATGATATAAGCTAAAAAGGTATTCGCGATCAGGAAGGAAATCAGTAAAAAGATTAAGTTTTTACCTCCTTTCTTCAATATCTTCTCTTTGTTCCATGGCATCTTGTTCAGAGCTTTCTGCTTTGTGTAATCCCCTTCTATCATGTATTCGATGCGGCGGAAGACCATCTCCAGGAAAACTGTCTGCGGGCAAACCCATCCACAGAATAAGCGGCCATATACCACTGTAAACACAATGATAAAGACCATTATAGCCAGAAAGGCCAGTACCAATATAAAGAAGTCCTGCGGCCAGAAAAGCACGCCAAAAATGACAAATTTACGCTCCACTACATTAAGCATAAGCAGTGGCAGACCATTAACTTTAATGAGGGGGCCTGCAAACAGTAAAGCCAGCAGTCCGTAGCTTACAAATTTGCGGTAATTATAGAAGGTTCCTTTCGGTTGTTTTGGATACACCCATACCCTTTTTCCGTCTGCGTCTACAGTAGAAATATGGTCCCGGAATTCGTCGGTGGGTGCGGTTTGTTTTGTTGCTATTGCCATGGCAGTGATAACTTGTGCGGATTTTATTCCTGCCTATTATTAATGTGAAAAATAAACTCACAGATCACACTGATCTGCTAGAACAAAATTCTATATTTGGCCTCTTTTAAAAGATGACTAAAATCATAAATACAAGTGATTGTAGTCAGTAATGGCAGACACTATATAAAAAGAGCAGGCACTTAACTTTAAAGTGCCTGCTCTTTGCAGGAAGCTTTGTGCCTACACTTCCTGAAATTTACATCTTTAACCTATTTCGCCTTTGGCTCAAATTTCTCCCCTTGCGGCTCTTTTGCATTGGCTGGGTTAGATCCTTGCAAAGAAAGAATGTAACTACTTACTTCCAGAATCTGGTCTTTTGACAGCTTACCTTGCCATGGCACCATGCCTTTAGAGGCCACACCAAACTTAACAGTTTTAAAGATATCGTTTACATCACCTCCATGCAGCCAGTATTCGTCAGTTAGGTTCGGGCCAACGGAGCCTTGTGCCTCCTGCCCATGGCAGGCTGCACAGTTTGTCATGAAAATTGACTTGCCACCTTCCAACGCAGTAGCATCAGTCAGAACCTCAAAGTTAGTAACTGCGTTAGGGTCATTATCTGCTTTGGCTGCAAACAGAGCAGCCTGTTGCATCTCCAGTTCATACTCTTCATGCTGTAGTAGACCGCTATCGAAAACGTGGAAGTACAGCAAATAACCTACAGCAAACACAATGGTTACATAGAACATGGTTTTCCACCAAGGTGGCAGGTCGTTATCATACTCTTCAATGCCGTCGAAGTCGTGGTGCGAGTGAATCTCATCTTTTGCTTTACCTGTTACCAAGGTTACATCACCCTGCGTCAGGAACAGCACCTTGCCGGCAAAAGAGCTTCGAAAGTCTTCATCGTAAATGCTGTCTCCCATCATAGGTATAAAGAGTCTGAACAGCATAACCACAGTTGCTATCAAGAGGGCCAGTACTATAACTGTCAGTGCAATAGCAGCAAGCATCAAAGGAGGTAGACTCAAAAAAGGAACATCCTGTTCAACTGCCGTTACACTTTCCTGAATGGAATCCTGTGCCTGTACAGCAGTAGCACTCATCAGAAGCAAGCTTCCTACTAAGGCAAGGCTGCACTTCCTTATTTTATAAAACGTCCGGTTCATTACTTGGATCCTCCTGTACTGATAGCTTCAAATCCATCTTCTTGCCCGCAAGGCATAATGCTCATCGCCTCCACATGCTTTTTATCTATGACAAGCACATAAATCAAAAGGCCAACAAAGAACAGAAAGAAGATGCTCAACGAGATAAGCGGATAAATTTCGATGCCCGCGATGGCTTGTAAAACATTTTTATACATTTCTTTAGATTTTAGATGTTAGAATTCAGAAGTTAAATACCTGACTTCAGACTCTTTGTAAATAGTGTGACAGTTTAAAATCCAGTATTTAACTTCTAGTGTCTATTCTTCTACTTTAACTTTTATGTCAGTACCCAGGCGTTGCAGGTAAGCGATGAGAGCAACAATTTCTGCCTCTGGTTTAACCTCTAAGCCTTCTTTGGCAAGTTCCGTAGTTACCTGTTTTGCCTGTGTCATCAGTTCTTCGTTTGCATTGGCAATGTACTCATCTTCATAAGGCACACCCAGCTTTTTAAGTGTCAGCAGCTTATCATACGTAGTGCTTAAGTCGATTTCCTGCTCAAACAACCAAGGGTAAGGCGGCATAATAGAGCCCGGAGACATAGACGTTGGGTCCATCATGTGGTGGTAGTGCCATGAGTGCGGGTACTTGCCTCCTACACGGTGCAAATCGGGGCCAGTTCGTTTCGAGCCCCACAGAAAGTTGTGGTCGTATACAAACTCACCTGCCTTAGAATACTCTCCGTAACGCTCGGTTTCTGAACGGAACGGGCGAACCATTTGTGTATGGCAGTTCACACAGCCTTCTTTAATGTACAGGTCGCGTCCCTGTAGCTCCAGTGAAGTGTAAGGTTTCACACTGGCAATGGTTGGTACATTAGATTTTATAACAAAAGCCGGAATAAACTCTACCAAACCACCAATCATGATCGCAATAGTTGCAAAAATGGCCATTTGTGTAGGACGTTTTTCGATCCAACTGTGCCAGTGGCCAGCGTTTTTGCTTTGTTCTGTTACAATGGCAGGAGCTTCTGCGGCCTCATTACTTACAAGAGCTCCTGCCTGTGCTGTTTTGTAAAGGTTATACACCATCAGGAAGACGCCGCTTAGGTAAAGCACCCCGCCAATACCACGCATGTAGTACATTGGCACAATTTGCAATACTGTTTCCAGGAAGTTAGGATACTGCAGCATGCCTTCTTCTGAGAACTGTTTCCACATTAAACCTTGCGTGAAGCCGGCCCAGTACATTGGGATGGCATAGAACAAGATACCTAAGGTGCCTAGCCAGAAGTGGGTATTCGCCAGTTTACGGGAGTGCAACGGTGTTTTGTAAAGTCTTGGGAACAACCAGTATAGCATAGCAAAGGTCAAGAAACCATTCCAGCCAAGTGCTCCTACGTGTACGTGTGCTACAATCCAGTCGGTAAAGTGGGCGATGGCATTGACATTTTTAAGTGAAAGCATCGGCCCTTCGAAAGTAGCCATACCGTAGGCAGTAATAGCAACTACCATGAACTTCAGGATAGGCTCTTCACGTACTTTGTCCCAGGCACCACGAAGTGTTAAAAGTCCGTTGATCATACCACCCCAGCTTGGAGCAATCAGCATTACAGAGAAAGCAACACCTAATGACTGCGCCCAGTCAGGCAGAGCTGTATAGAGCAAGTGGTGCGGGCCTGCCCATATATAGATAAAAATCAGTGACCAGAAGTGAATGATAGACAAGCGGTATGAGTAAACCGGACGGTTAGCAGCCTTCGGCAGGAAGTAATACATCAGGCCCAGGAACGGCGTTGTAAGGAAGAACGCCACCGCATTGTGGCCATACCACCACTGTACCAGCGCATCCTGCACACCAGCATAGCCTGAGTAGCTTTTCAGAAAGTTTACCGGCATCTCGTAGGAGTTAACAACATGCAGTACAGCTACTGTTAAGAAAGTAGCAATGTAGAACCAGATGGCTACATACATGTGCTTCTCTCGGCGTTTGGCAATAGTACCGAACATGTTCCAGCCGAACACAACCCAGATAAGCGTAATGGCAATATCAATTGGCCACTCCAGTTCCGCATATTCTTTGGAAGTTGTAATACCTAATGGCAGAGTGATTACAGCAGAAACAATAATGAGTTGCCAGCCCCAAAAATGTATCTTACTTAGGGCATCGCTGAACATACGAGCTTTGCAAAGGCGCTGTAACGAGTAATACACTCCCATGAAAATAGCATTACCCACAAAAGCAAATATGACAGCATTTGTATGCAGTGGCCTTACCCGGCCAAAGGTTGTATACTGTGTACCTATGTTCACATCTGGGTTAGCCAGCTGGAACGCAATGATCACCCCGATCAGCATACCGGCAATACCCCAGAACACTGTGGCTACACCAAAATCCCGAACTATCTTGTTATCATAAAAGAAAGTTTCGGCTCCTCCCCTTTTGGGGCCTCTAGGCACCAGGCGTTCGGGAGTTTTCTCGACTAATTCGACTACGCTAGTTGACATGTGCGGTGTCCTCCATTAAATTGATTTGTATTGTTAGTGTTATAATGTTTTGTTGCTGTTTTAACTCTTCAAAATTCCTAAAGAAGCGCCTGATAAAAGATGACGATTGTCACTAAAGGAAGTGATTGATATCAGCTTGAAAGGCTGGCAAACAACCTAACTCAGATTTGATAAAAGAGAAGTAATAGCTTTTGCATTTTTAATTGTAAGCTGTGCTTGCAAAAACGATTCTAAAGCAAAAGGTACCATCATAGCTTAATGAATTATACCCATTTAATAGCGGTACAGCAAGCTATACTATGCTATTACCCTTTATGCCCCCCGTTAAGTCAGGGTTAATTCAGGAAGTCTTCTTTTAAAGAGATTACTTTAAATGTAACATATCACCTAATGCAAAATGAAGCTACCTATACCAAAGTAACAGAAGTAGATCCTGCTAAAGCCTTTTCTATCTCACTAAGATAAAGGAGCTGAAGCAGTATTTACTTTGCCTCTTGTGCTTCTGTTTTATCGTTACTAATAGTTACTTCATTTTCAAAAAGCATCCGAACCGCCGGTGTATAGTCGTCGTCGAACTGGCCTGAGCGTACGGCCCAAAGAAAGCCTCCTAAAAAGCCACTGGCTACGGTAACGCTAATGCCGATAAGTAGAAAGATAATAATCATAACTTTATCTATGAGGAGTTAAAATTGTAAAACTTTGCACTGCACGTACAGCAGGGCAGGCGTCTGAGCTATAACAGATCAGCTACAGACGCTTCCATAGTATATTAAAGCCCTGCCCTCTTCGCTGCAAACTTTACTGACAGAGTAGCAAACACAATCACGCTTAGTGAACTGATCGGCATAAGTATGGCAGATACAATTGGTGAAAACAAGCCTTGTATAGCCAGTGTTAAGCCAATTACATTATAGATCAAAGACACCGCAAAAGTTGCCAGAATAATATTCATTGTCTTTTTTGAGAAACTCAGGAATTTACTCAGTTTATCAAAAGCTGTAGCATCCAGAATGGCATCGCAGGATGGAGAGAAGTTGGTAATGCTATTCGTAAGAGCTATACCTGCATCACTTTGCCGCAAGGCCCCAGCATCATTTAAGCCATCGCCCACCATCAGCACCTGGTGGTGATCATTTTTCAGTCGCTGAATGAACTCTAGCTTCTGCACGGGCGATTGGTTAAAGTTTAGCTCTGCTTCTCTACCCAGCAATTCCTGCAATCTGGCTTCCTCATGATTATTATCTCCTGAAAGTACCGCCAGCTTTTTGTCATTTAAATCAAGCAGTATGTCTTTTAAGCCACTGCGGTAAACATTAAAGAATGTATAATACCCAAGCACTACTCCGTCTATTGAAACATAAACAGTTGTTTTAAGTGTGTCTTTAACTTTATCATCTGTAACGCCTAAATATGAAGCTGATCCAACTCGCACCAACTGCCCTTCTACTTCTCCGACTAACCCTTTACCGGCTACTTCTTGGAAGTGCTGCACATCAGATGTGTTTCCTGGCAGGTGTTGAAAAATGCGCTGACTTAACGGGTGGGTAGAGTGGCGCAGTACAGACTTTACACTTTGCTCCTGAGTTGGTATTAAAGTTTTTCCGGTATAGTTGATCTCCGCTGCACTAGGTTCTGTAAGTGTACCTGTTTTATCAAATACGATGGTGTCTATTTTAGCCAGTGTTTCCACTACTGCCGTGTTCTTCAGGTAAAACTTATTTTTACCGAATACACGCAATGTATGACCATGCACAAAGGGCGTAGCTAAAGACAAAGCACATGGGCAGGCAATAATCAATACCGATGTAAAGGCTTTCATGGCCATGTTCATGTCGCGGGGCACCCAGTACGCCAGCGCACCTGCTGCCACCAATAGCGTCACTATAATAAACCATTTACCAGCAATGTTAGCGTAAGAGCCTACACTTTGCTCCTCACTTTTAGAGAATACTGTATTATTCCATAGCTGCGTCAGGTAACCTTGTGACACCTCTTTCACTACCTCCAGTTCAATACTCTCTCCTACCTGACGGGCTCCTGCGTAAATCACTTCACCCACCACTTTTTCTATTGGCTCAGACTCACCTGTCACAAAACTGTAGTCGATCATGGCACTTCCCTGCATCAGGATAGCATCGGCAGGAACAAGTTCCTGGTTCCGAATCCGGATGCGATCACCAACTTTAAGATTTCGTACGGCTACTGACGCTTCCTCCCTGTTATCTTTTAATACAGTAATGGACACCGGAAAGTATGAGGTGTAGTCCCTGTCAAAAGACAGGGTGTCGTAGGTCTTCTGCTGAAAATATTTTCCGATCAGCATAAAGAATACAAGACCTGTAAATGAATCCAGATACCCCGGACCAGTACCTGTTATAATTTGGTAGAGACTTACGCTAAATAAAGCCAGCAAACCCGTTGCAATAGGCATGTCGATGTTAATCAGGCGTTGTTTAACACCCTCAATAGCCGAGGTAAAAAAGCCCCTTGCACTATAAAAGAACACGGGCAAAGACAACAGCATGCTAAGATATCCGAAGAAGGAGCCAAATCTTCGCTGTAAATTTTCAGTTACAGCAAGGTAATCAGGAAAGGCGAGCAACATGACGTTTCCAAAGCAGAACCCTGCAATACCCAGTTTGTATATAATATCCCGGCTTTGTTTGCTCGCTTTTTTACCATCTGTATCAGCAAGAGTAATAGCCGGTTCATAACCAATTCGTGCCAAAAGCTCCACTACCTCGCGAAGTGGTGTTTTCTCATGAAAATAAGTAAGAGAAACTTCTTTGCGAAGAAAATTGACAGTTGATTGTGATATACCGGTATTAAGTTTGAAGAGGTTCTCCAACAACCAGATGCAGGAACTACAGTGCATCTGAGGAATATAAAAAGTTAACTTGCAGATAGAGTCGTTCCTAAAACTAATGAGCTGTGCTTCCACCCCTGCATCGTCCAGATAGGCAAAACGGGTTTCAGCTACAAGTTGCTTTCCTGTAATGCCGGGGTTCTGCTCCAGCGAATAGTATGTGCAGAGATTGTTCTCTTCCAACAGTTCGTACACAGTTTTACAACCAGCGCAGCAGAATGCTTTATCATGTACCCATATCAGCTCATCAATACATTCGTCGCCGCAGTGGTAACAGTGTTGGACTTCGGTCTTTATGGCTGCTTTCATCGCTTCTTTGTCATTTCTTGTTAATACAAAAGTAAGCTCATACACTACCTTAAAAGATGATGAAAATCACTTATAACATTGATAGTTGTCAGTATACATCTTCATAGTAAGTGAGAGTTTTGTACTATCAAGCTGATGAAAATCAAACAAAATAGCTCCGGGTCTGGACGTAGAATCGGGCGAGGCTAAAAGCTATGAAAAGCTTTTTTAACTTTCATGGCTCCAAGGGTAACTTCTCCAGCCTTCTGCGCAAAGCAAACTGCTCCAGACCTTCAGCTAAAACATAGTTGAGCCAGTCTATGCCTAGGACTACATTGTTTTACAGAAAGCTTAATTCAGACGGTGGTTAAGAAATTTGTAGTGGCAAAAAAAGCAAGCTGCAGATGATACCTGTGTTACTTGAAGTTACAAACATCATCTTACTATAAAATAAGGCCTTAAGGGTTTTAAGCTATTGTGCATGCACAGCATTCTTTAGAAATAAAGAAGTTTAGTAAAGCTGCATGAGGTGGACACTTACCATAACAGAAACGGCAGACTTATTACAGGTCTGTCGTTATTTTTCTTTTAGAAAGGTTATTAATCAATCATACAAATGGCAAATCTCAAAAAGCTTATCAGGGTCTAGAATGGTGATGCTGCTTCCTTTCGCAGCAATAATATTCTCATCTTTGAAATCTGATAGCAAACGGATAGTTGTTTCTTTGGCAGTGGCCACAATAGAGGCCAGATCATCCCGGGAAATGGAGATAGTAAACTTATCCTTTTGCTCTTGCTCTTCCTTATCTGTTTCGTAAGTTTTCTGTAGTAATAGTAGCGCCTCTGCCAAACGTTCACGCACAGGTTTACAAGCCATTTGCACTATCCGGTCTTCAGCCTCACCCAACGCTTTGGAAAGTAGTTTTATTAATCCATTGGACAAGTTCATGTTGTGGGAAATCAGATTCTGAAACTGTGACTTAGGAATAAAGCACACTACTGCATCATCCAGGGCAACTGCTGAAGCAGAAAAACTAGAATCAGCCATAAGTGCCCTATAGCCAATAACATCACCAGGCTTGGCCAATCTGATAACCTGTTCTTTGCCTTCGCTGCCCATTTTGGAAACCTTTATTTTTCCGGTATTCACACAGTAAAGGCCTGTAGGCTTAGCGCCTTCAAAAAAAATGACCTGGCCTTTTTTATACAGACAGCTGGTTTTGCTAGTAGAAAGTTCTTCCACTTCGCTTCCATTGCAACAGCCAAGCAAGGAGGACTTTCTGCTCAGGCAGTTTTGGCAATCCGGCGGTGTGAACTTCATAAGCATTAGTTTAGAATAGAAGTAAAATTACACAACCAAGTGGTAGAATATACATGGGAGAAGAAGCTTTTTTATTAAAAGGACTCATGCTACCATTTCATAACCAAAGTTAATGACGAGCCAATCAATAGAACGACCGACAATGGATTAAGAAAATTACAGAATAATAACCTTATTAAACACAAATTTATTCGGGTGTATAAGAACTAAAAGTGTGATCAGTATAGAAGATCATGACACGCTCTATTGCTTTATTCGTTGCGGCAACGGGAAAAGCAGATGATGACTCTTCTTTAGGGTTTTGTACTTTATCTTCCTGCTTAGGGGATACATTGGCAACAGTTGAAGCTCTTTGTACCTCATAATTCTTATCCAGTTCTGCGACATTTTCAGGCATATTTGTTACTAAATCATTTAGCATATTCCCTTCTCCAAGCAACAACCATTTAAGACTAATATCTCTATAGGTAGAGATAATTTTTAAAACTACATCCAGGCTTGGCTTATTTCTCTCGCTGAGTATGTGACTGATAACAGCTCGTGGGACTTCCATTCCATCTGCAAACTGAGAAGCTGTAAGCGATTTATACTCCATAAGATGCCTTATTCTTTCTACCATAACCTGAATACAAATGTATATATAAAAGTAAACTAACAAACTGAATATAGTAATTAAATCAAAACGAGTAATTAAACAATGGCTTTCACATAAAAACTTAATAATCATATTATAAGTAATTTATGCACAAATTAGATTGGATAAACAGTATAGTTTACAAATGTATATACAATTGTAAACTGTACTGTTTATCCAATCTAAACCAATATTTTCCTTCGATAAAGCCATTATATACTTATAACCTGATACTTATATATTGCTTTTGAGCAAGCCCTTTCTTTTATAGCAAATGACAATATGGCATAACAAAATATGCTATTGTGGATAACTCGGTTTATCCACAATAGCATAAGAAACTATTTACTAGTATGTTATAGCAGCAGTTAAAGCTTTAATTTATACTGCTATTTTAACAGTACCTAAGCAAAACTGACCAATGATGATAAAGGGGCTAAGGCCTCCGGGCTTAGCATGTGATTGTAGATATTGTAGACTGTAAGCTATTGCACTATTTATAGAGAATACCACTGAAGCAGAGAGGTACTTTTAAGAAAGGGAATATAAAAAAGCTCCTAAAACCGGGAAATAATACATACTTCCAGCTTTAGGAGCTTCCAAAGGATTATTAAAACAGACTACTCTATTTCACTATTAGATTACCATGCATGCGCTTCCAGTGTTCAGGGTAAGTGCAAACAAAGTCGTAGGTACCAGGAGTAAGAGGGGCATCAAATTCCATGGTAACAGTTTGCCCGGGTAAAGCCAAGGGAGATGCAGCCAGCACATTAGTTGAGTCATCAGGAAGGTACATACTTGGTGCTCCCTCCTTCTCCCCTGCCAATGCAACTTCTTTATACTTGCCCAGCTCTGTCACCACTACATTATGAATCATGGGCTGGTCTACACCTTCGTTCGTAAACTCAAGTTTAACCAAACTACCTGCAGCCACTTCTAATGAATCTTCCGAGTATGCTATCTCTTCCAGATTATTGCCGATGGCGCGTAACTTCAGCTCCACTACTGGCTGAAGGGTTGAATCAGGTTCTTCTGCAGGCTGAGGCACTGTATTGGTAGCCATAGCAGTATCTGTTTCCGGATTACTGGCCGATGAAGCTTCTTCAGACTCAGCTACGGGGCCACAACTGTACAAAAAAGTTACTAAACTCCCTATATAGAAAATTCTTTTCAGCATAAATGTTCTCCCTTTGGCTCTATAAACTAAATGTATTAACCGAAGTACTCTTGTTCTAGTTTTTTATCGTGTCCGTACAAGTCTTCTCTAAAGTTAAGGTTACCATCTTCATCTACCCATGTAGTAAAATACACAATGTAAACCTGAACATTCTTAGGTAATGTCACCCATTCTTCTTTCCCTCCCTGCATCGTAGTACGGATTTTATTCTCATCCCATTCGGGCATATCTTTTAAAAGGTATTTCGCAAGCTCAACAGGCTTCTCTAATCTTACACAACCGTGGCTAAAGTCCCGTTCCCTTTGGTTGAACAGTGCATCGGCCGGCGTGTCGTGCAGGTAAACACTATACTCATTCGGGAAGAGAAACTTAATCATACCCAGAGAGTTTTTTGGCCCGGGCTTCTGTCTTAGCAAATAAGGAAAATTATTTGCCGTTACACCAGACCAATCAATGGAAGAAGGTGACACAGGATTATTGGCTTTGTCTCTTGTAACGATCTCCATGTTATTTCTTACAAGCCAATTCGGGTCACGCATGATGGCCGGCTTAGCCTCATTTTCAACTATACTACCAGGCATGTTCCAGTAAGGAGCCATAACAACATACTGTACCTTATCACTGAATATTGGTGTTGAATGCATTGTCTTACCAACAATCACCCGCATGTCCATCACTTTCTTGTACTTTCTTTCAGCTTCTGGGTCATTATCAGGGTCTTCATAAATGTAAAGTTTATACTCTGGTATGTTAACCCAAATATACTTCTGGTCTAGTTTCTTAGGAACCATTCGCTTTGGTATCCAGCGCCAGCGTTCCATATTAATCATAATCTGGTTAATACGGTCCTCAAGAGGCACGTTCATTGTAGTTAAGGTATTACCACCAACAACCCCATCCTGCTCTAAGCCGTGCAACCGCTGAAACTTCTTCACCTGTTGTTGCAGATTGTCGTCAAAGTAATAAAGCTTCTTATCTTCAGCATTAAGGTCCTGCTCAGGGTCCAGGCGTTTACGAATAGTTAAAACAGCCTGTGCAGAGTCTCCCTTCTGAAGCATTTTATTACTGCCTAACTCCACCTTAGGCCAGCCGCCTTTTTCCTGCAAGGCCTGATACTTTGCCAGCGCATCACGCAGCTTAACATAGCCATCGTGCAGCGCTTCAAATTCATAGTAAGGGTATGTACTATCTCGCTCCTTTAAAATTGTCTGCAATGCTTTATGCAGTTTTATTTTATTCCTCCTCACATCCCAATGAAGGTTATCCTCTGCCTGGGGGCTAACCCGGCCTCTGTAAAAATCAGAAGCATAATTAAAATATGTAGCAGTTAGTGCCAGATCAATCTGTTTCTGCAAGTCCAAACGAGTTGAATCCTGCTCATCCATCTCCTCGTAACGCTTAAACATACTATCATAGTCTGCCAGGCGATAGTTTTTAGGGTTAAGTCCTTCTTTGCTGGCGTGATCTATGGTAGATAATAATTTTTCAGTCTGGGGTACCAGTTCATTATCATGAAACCAGGCAAGCCTGTAGTCTCTATCACCGTAAAACTTAAACATCAACTCTTCATACTCCCCTAAATCGGGATTTTTGCTGATGTACTGAAGCACTTCCAGACTATCTGTTTTAGCCTGTGGCAACTCGTCCTTGCCAAAAAGGCCAGATACAGAATTGGTAGCAGTTGTGGTATCTGATGACTGGTTACAACTCACAGCTAAAAACAGCAACATTAATCCTAAAAGCGGGGAGGTTATGTGCTTTAACTTATAAGGGTTCATAAATTTTTCTTATCTTTTATTTATGCCGATGTAGTTTAAAAAGGCTTTTGCTCGACAATAGGTGCAATTATAATATTAAAATAATTCAATAAAATAACCTGAAATAACTTATAACAGGCAAATCATCTTAATGTACTTCAAAAACAAGTAAAATGTTTTAGAGATAGCACTACAATTCTTTTAGCTCATGTTATAGTTCGCAACTATTTCATTGCATTGTATTACTTAACATAATTTAGCAACTATTAACTTTAATTGCTAAGCTTTATTATTACTATAACAAAGCCAATATCATGCTAGGTTTCATGTTTCGGGCCAGATTAATTAACTTACAACGTTAAAGACACCATTCATAACCTATGAAAGTTTACCAACGTTGCTTACTTGGTTTAAGCGTGGCAGGCAGTTTGCAACTTAGCTCCTGCACCACTCAAACCACCAGCGAAAATCAAACTATGACAACAGAACTAAATGCGCTAGAGCGCACCCCCTTAGACGTGCATAGCTTCTCTAAACCTACTGAAGCAGTTGCCAAACACCTAGACCTGGATATTGCAGTCAACTTTGATAACAAAACAATAAACGGAAAAGCAAGCTACCTGATTGAAAACTTAGCCGGAACAGATCAGATAGTGTTCGACACCCGTGACCTGATAATTGAAAAGGTCTATCTGGGCGAAGACATGGAGGAAACCAGTTTTAAATTCGGTGAGAAAAAGGAATTTCTTGGCCAGCCTCTTTATGTAAACATTAAACCAGGTACGAAAAAAGTAACCATTCAATACCATACCTCACCAACTGCAGCTGCTTTGCAGTGGTTAAGTCCGCAGCAAACTGCAGGAAAGCAATATCCATTTCTCTTCACCCAATCAGAAGCTATCCTGGCTCGTACTTGGATACCAATTCAGGATAGCCCGGGCATCCGTATCACTTACAGTGCTAAAGTGAAAGTACCTGAAGAACTGATGGCAGTAATGAGTGCTGAGAACCCTCAGGAGAAAGACGAAAATGGGAATTATAGATTTGAGATGAAGCAGCCTATCCCCTCTTACCTGATGGCGCTGTCGGTAGGTGATTTGGTATTCCGGTCTGTCGGCGAACAAACAGGCATTTATGCGGAGCCCGCTACTATAGACGCAGCTGCCTATGAATTTGCAGAAATGGATAAAATGCTGGTTGCTGCCGAAAAGCTGTATGGCAAGTACCGTTGGGATCGCTATGACCTGCTGGTGCTGCCTCCGTCTTTCCCTTTTGGTGGTATGGAAAACCCTCGCCTGACCTTTGTTACTCCAACCGTTCTGGCTAAAGACCGTTCCCTAACCAGCCTGATAGCTCATGAGCTGGCACATAGCTGGAGTGGTAACTTAGTAACGAATGCGACCTGGAACGACTTCTGGCTTAATGAAGGCTTTACAGTATATTTTGAGCGGCGCATAATGGAGGAGCTTTATGGAAAAGAATATGCCGATATGCTGAATGTATTGGGCTATCAGGACCTGCAAGAAACGATTAAGAACTTTGGCAGTTACAGCGAAGACACTCGTCTTAAACTGGACCTGGAAGGGCGTGATCCGGATGAGGGATTAACAGATATCGCTTATGAAAAGGGAAGCTTCTTTTTACAGAATATTGAACAAGCAGTTGGCAGAGAGAAGTTCGATGTTTTCCTGAATGATTACTTTAAAACATTTTCTTTCCAGAGCACGAACACGGATCTTTTCCTGGATTTTCTGCAAAAAGAACTTATAAGAGGTGATAAGCAGCTTGCAGATAAGATCAATATTGAGGGCTGGGTTTACTCACCTGGTCTGCCAGCGGACTTTGTAAAGCCAAGTTCCAGCCGGTTTGCCAAAGTAGAAGAAACCTTTAACTCCTGGAAGAGCGGCACCCCGGCAACCCACCTGAACACCAAAGACTGGACAAGCCACGAATGGCTACACTTTATACGAATGCTGCCAGAGCAAATGACACAACAGCAAATGTATGAACTGGATAAAGCATTTAACTTTACTGACTCTGGTAACTCTGAAATTCTGGCTGCCTGGTTCCTGCATGCCATCCGCAATAATTATGTAACTGCAGATGAAGCATTGGAAACATTTCTCGTTAATGTGGGTCGCCGCAAGTTTCTGGTGCCAATTTTCAAGGCACTGGTTTCTACACCAGAAGGGAAGAAAAAAGCACTGGCTATTTATGCCAAAGCAAGACCAAATTACCATGCGGTTTCTACTGTCACACTCGATGAAATGCTGAAGTAAACTAACTATAAAGAATAATACGGAACAGAAAAAGCAAAGGCCCGGCTATTATAGCCGGGCCTTTGCTTTTTCTGTTCCGTAAAACTCTGCACTTTCTTACCTGCTAGTGAAGCCAGGCGAAAGCACAGAGTCTTACAAATGTTTTCATAAGATGAGGTGCTTTCTAGCTTGCAGCCTGGGTATTAATAGTTTCTTTTGCCATTGCAGTCAGCTTCTCATCAGTTTGTTTCTCTTCATCTAGTGTTGCCATTAGTAAATCGAGAACATCGTTCATGCCTAACTGCTTAGCATAAGCACATACAGTACCATATGCTGCAATTTCATAATGCTCAACACGCTGTGCGCAGGCAATTAAAGCAGCATCCATCACACTGGCATCAGCTTTTTCACTCATCATTGAATTAGCTTCTTTTATGATGCCTTCCATTGCCTTGCATTTTTCTCCTGATGCTTTCTCACCCATGATATCAAAAACTTTATCAAGGCGTTCAATCTGCATCTTCGTTACATCCAGGTGCTCCTGGAAAGCAGACTTCAGTTTATCAGAAGAAGTTGCCTCCATCATTTTAGGAAGGGCTTTAGTAATTTGTTGTTCAGCATTATATACATCTTTTAATTCGTGAATTAAAAGATCTTTCAAATTATTAAGTTTCATAGCTTGGAAAGGTTTATCGTCAAACATATGCTGCATCTTACAGCTTGCACTTAACTATACGACCCGCTTTGGCAGGGGTTATTAATTTTATGATTTAAATCAGGTAAAAGCTTTAAATTTGAAAGCATACAATATCTTTTTTATAAACTAATAAATATTTACTATATTTTATATATTAATATAAATGCATAAGATACATCTATTATCCGCACCTCTTTAATTAACGTTGGCAACGATTTTTTAAAAAAAGGGTATTTGGAGTAGTGTTTACCCTTCGGCACTGTAGAAGACAATACTAAATTAACCTTCATTAATTAACGGAAGAACTATTTTCAGAATGCAAGCTGATACCCCTAAAGGAATACTTATAGCAATTGGAGGCAATGAAGACAAGGGAACTTACCCAAACCCTAAGTCCAGAAGAAAGTACTACCTCGATTTTTTTGAGCTCGGCATACTGAAACGATTTTTACAGGAGATACCTACTCAAAACCCTCACATAGAAGTTATTACTACAGCCTCCGCAATACCAGAAGAAGTTGGCGAAAGATACGTTCGTGCCTTTGGTATTCTCGGAGCCACTAACATAAGCCTGATGCATATAAAAGAGGAGGCTGATGTGTTGATACCTGCCTATGCAGAGCGACTTCAGAAAGCTGATGGCGTTATGTTTAGTGGTGGAGACCAGTCCAGAATAACCCGCATGTTTTTGGGGTCTGAGTTATTAGAAATTCTGAGGCAGCGTTACCTGCACGAAAATTTTATATTAGCAGGAACAAGTGCTGGTGCCATGGCTATGTCTAAAGCAATGATTAAAGGCGGTAGTGCTACAGAGGCACTTATGCGCGGATCAGTTAAAATGGGGCAAGGCTTAAGTTTTTTAGATGATGTTATCATAGACACTCATTTTGTTGTTAGAGGCAGGTTTGGCCGGCTGATGGAAGCTGTTGCCACTCACCCGAAAACAATTGGTATTGGTCTTGGCGAAGACACCGGAGTTTTGATAAAGGCTGGACACCTGGTAGAAACAGTTGGGTCTAATTTAGTTGTAGTTGCTGATGGACATGACATTGGCTACACAAACATTGCGAAAGTAGAAAAAGGACGACCAGTTGCAATAGAAAGAATGGTAATGCATGTATTAGCAAAGGGCAACATCTACGACATAAATACCCGGAAATTTTTTAGAGATATGGAGGCCAGACAACATGCCCAGTTACAGCAAGAGCGAAAGCATATTAAATAGAGCTTAAACCTAAACAGCTTATTTACTTTGTTTTGCCTACCTCCTGCTGAAACATTGTATCGTACTTATCTCTCAAAGCCTGAGGTTGATGTAAGTTTGGTCTTTTCTACCAAACACAAAGCTTTGGCTTACAACTCTTCTGCTTAAATGACGCAGTAATAAATGTTATAGCTCTTCGTTTATGGTAAATCCCAATTTTGACTTTAAATGATAAAAATGCTCATCAGGGTCATTATACTGTGCTAACATAGCAGAATATCCCTCTTTAGTTACTCTTACAAACATAACCAGGTCCGGGTCATTTAGGCTTTGGTAGTAGTAAGCGTATTTTTCAATTTCTGGAAGTTCACTAAAAGCAATTAGTTTGAAAGTTGCCTCAAAGAACTTAAGAGACATTGTGTGTCTGCCTTCATTTAGTACTGAATAGTTTATCTCTCCGTCATTTATAAAAGGTAATATTTGATCACTTATTTTACTCATAGCATTATTTTGTCCTTACTATTTACCTAACTAACATTACGAAGGTAAAATAATTAAGTATGTAAAAAGGCTTTCTAATGAAGTGGCTCTAAGCTAAATCTGTGGAATAAGTTTTGTTAAATTAAAGGTCGTTTCAGCCTCCCCTCTTCTCCTGTGCTAATTCGGTGGTTACGGGCTGTTTTAACTTAAGTGTTGCCAAGTTCATAGTTAATGGTAAGGTTAATGCGCCAGCTCTCCCACCGGGTTTACTAACATGAGTGTAATCTGGCTTAATTGTTAAATAAGTTTAGTTCAAGATAAAGGCATATAAGCCCTTATCAATAGTATTATATTTTCAGCTAAAAGCTATATTGTATATTTTTACTTTTAATATCAATACTTCACAAATTCATCCAGCCTGCGCAGTTTCATGTCAGGAGCATTTTTGAGCAGGTGCTTAAGGATGGGCACGTGCCCGGCTCCTACCAGTACTAAGATGCGATCACCTTTACCTGCCAACCGCTGTAGATTAGAGAACATACGGATGTTGCGGTTGTACCAGCTCGTAATGAAGGCATCGGCCCCTGCTGGCTCTGTCTCTGTACCAATGCGTGTTTCCACCAAGTAAACGCCGTGACTTATACGAAGCGCCTCATCGGAGTTTAGCAGGAGCAGATAATCTTTCAGAGGCATGCGCTTCGTTATGGTATCGTCATAGGCATAAAACTGATTATATCTATCGTACCAGGCCTTTACCAATGGTTCTCCTTGTTCAAACTGTTTCGCTATCCAGGCAGAATCTTCGGAGGCAAGCGAGTACCGGAAAGGTTTAGAGTCAAAGGCGTACACCTTCTCGTGCTGCAGTTGCTTCGCGAGCCTAAAGCCCAACTGGTAGGTTTCATCCCGCTTTGTCTTCAGGTCATCTAACTTAAAATCTGCGTAAAGCGCATCCAGTTTACCCTGCGAAGCCGCAGGGTACTCTACTACAATTTTGGTTGGTTTATAGGTAGCCAAAAGTTTCGTGAGCTCCTTTACCTGTTGCTGCCGCTCTTTGGAGAGGATTTCCACCTGCATGCTTTCCTCGGTTTTATAACCATCCAAGCCTGGATAGTTAAAGTGGAACAGGCCCAGCAGCAACACATCCGCCTTCACCAACGAGTCAGGGAAAATTTCCTGTACCCGTTGTTCTATCTGCTTTTGAGTCATCTTCTGTGCAACAGTCATGTTTGCTATACTGAACAGCAACAGGAAGAACATTAAATTTTTTTTTCATGTCTTTAGTTTTATAGGTTGAGATAATGCAGCGTTATAGTCTTCCCTCCTCTTCGCCTGTGCCCGTTCGGCGGTTGCGGGCCGTTTTTACTTTGTTGCTGCCGAACTTATAGTTGAAGGTGAGGTTAACGCGGCGGCTCTCCCACTGGTTTTGCCAGAACATATCCACGTTGGCATACCTTAAGGTGCTCCTGGAGCGGCTGCTGTTAAACACGTCGCGCAGTTTCAGGCTTACAGTAGCTTTATCATTCCAGAAGGTTTTCTTTAGGCCTAAGTCGATTTGGTAGTTGGCCTGCATGTTGTCTAAACCTTGTATAGAAGGAGAACTGTAGTAGCCGGAAAGCTGCAGTTTATAATCCTTGGGCAAGTCAAAGTTCTGGTCTGCACTGGCCGACCAACTGAACTGTTTGCTGTTATAGGCTTGGTCAAACACAGGTGTTGACACAGTACTGTAATAACCTTCTAACTGAAGTGTCGAGGTCCACCAATCGTTAATGGGCAAGGTACCGCCGCTGCTCAGGCTCAGATACCTTGCCTGGCTCAGGTTTTCGGGTCTGCTGATACTTACCTTCGTTGCGTTGTTCTGCTCAATAACACTTGCCACAAAGTTGTTGGACTCTAGGTAGCTAATGCTCAGCAACTGGGAACTCTTGTAGGTATAGCTTGCCTGAAGCGAGTTGGAGTATGATGGCTGCAGAAAAGGATTTCCTTCCATAGCAGTATAAGGATCTGAGAAAAAGGTGAAGGGATTCAGGCTGCTGTAAGAAGGGCGACTGATGCGGCGGCTATAGGAAGCAGAAAACTGGTTGTTATCATTGGCGCTATAGCTTACAAAAAAGCTAGGGAAAAACTGCAGGTAATCCTGTTTCACAACTTCGCCTGTGGTTACAGAATGCCCATCCGCCATGGTGCGCTCTGCTCTGACACCAGCTTTCATGCTCAGCTTTTTGCTGAAGTTTCTGCTCAGGCTCAAATAACCTGCCTGTATCGTTTCGTTGTACACAAAGCTGTTGGTGCGCTTCTCATCATTTACCCACCCCTGCTCCTGCTGCTCTTCAAATCTGATTTTACTATCGTTGCTTACCCAGCTGCTCTTTACGCCTGCCTCTGCTTTGTAGCCTTTACCGAACGGTTGTACATAATCTACTTTCAATGATTTTATACTTGCCTCGGCATCACTAGCGCTGCGCAACTGCATTGGCACCTGCGTAGCTTCTCCCGACGCACCATAAAAGTTGTTGGTGAAGCTTTGGTCTGCTTCGCTGCTATAGTTCACATAATCTGCATCAAAAGAGAGGCTGCGGCCTGTGCTGTCGATATCGAATTTATAGTTTATGTTCAGGCTATAGTTGTCAGAGCTGGCTTCTTTGGGATTAGACATATCCATACTTCCGAAAGCCACGCCTGCTGCGTTATAGTTAATAGAGTTACTGGTGGTGAGGGTGTTTTCGGGTGATGCATAGCCTTTTGCCATCACGCCCACCGTGTGTTTTTTATTGATGAAATAATCGGCTCCTGCCGTTACGTTGTAGCTTTTGGTAATCGGGTGCCAGTAGTTAACCTGGTTGTACAGGCTGTCGTTGATGTTTCGCCTTAGCGTCAGGCGGTTGAAGGAATTATAATGCCCTGCATTGAGGCGGGTGAAAAGACTCACTTTGCCTGTGTTATAGTTCAGGTTCAGGCCGCCCCATACTTTATCGTACCTGCCCTGCCCCACGCCCAGGTTCATGGTGCCGTTCATCCCCAAGGTCTCATCTCTTTTTAGCTGAATGTTAATGATGCCTGCGGTACCCGCTGCATCGAAAGAGGCGGGCGGGTTGGCTATCAACTCTACTTTACTCACCGCAGAGGCAGGCAGCGACTTCAGGTAGTTCTGCAGTTCAATTCCTGACATATAAGTCATTTTGCCGTTTATCATCACGTTCACGCTTCCGCTTCCCCTGAAGATGATGTTATCGTCCTTATCCAGCCGCACCCCAGGCGCATACTTCAGCACTTCCAGGGCATTGTCTCCTGCAGTGTTCAGTTGCTCCACGTTCATCACCAATCGGTCTGCCTCCTGCTCCAGCAGCGGCTTCTGCCCTTTTACCACTACTTCCTGCAGCGCATTGGCTTTTTCCTGTATGTTTATACCTGGCACCTGCAGCTCCTGCTCTTTAACCTCAAAAACTATACTTTGCGCAGGTGCAAAACCAACCATCTAGGCTTTGACAACATACTTCCCAGACTTTACCTTCATAAAAACATAAGCTCCTGCAGCGTCCGTCATTTCAGAGGCTACCACTGCAGAATCTGGTAAATGCAACAGCACCACCGACACATAGTCCAATGGCTTTTGCGTGGCAGCGTCTGCAACAGTGCCTTTAACTGTAGCGGCGGACTGTGCCAGGGAAGTAAAAGCTGTTAAGTAGAAAGCGATAATTAATGTTAAAGCTGCCAGGCTTCTGAAATGCTTTTGCCCTTTGGCATTTGTCGCGGGAGTAGTTGATTTAATCATGGCTCAGGTGTTTTTCGTTGATGTTGAGCCAAAGATGCAGCAAACCTTGTACGATAGAAATTAAACTATCCGAACCTGTTAAAACATTATCTGAATCCGAAAAAAAGGCAAAAATGGTATTGGAGTATGAAAAGCAGGATTTGGCATCACAAACAAAGCGGTTGGGATAAAAAAAGTGTAGTTGCAGGAAGTTCTTTTTAGCTTTAGAACATGAATGCGACGCAAAAAAAGATAGGCCTGCACCTGCTGGGCTGGACACTCTACATCGGCTATACTATGTTAGGTTACTTCCTGTATAGCTGGGACTATAAAGTTCTGCTGCTTAGCCTTAGCCAGGATGTACTGCACCTGGTGGAGTTTTACCTCTGTTACCTGCTGGTTTTCCCGCTCTGGATGAGAAACAAGAACTGGCTTGTGCTGCTAGTTGGCATCCCCGCTGTCATGCTGCTTTATACCTGCCTCCGATATACCATTGAGGAAGTACTTTTCCAGGTATTTTTCGGCTTCAGCAACTATAGCCCTGGCACCTCGCTGACATATTATATATTCGATAACCTGTACTGGGCCATGCCTGGCATTTTTCTGGGTGCTGTGGTATGGGCTTTCGAGGCAACGCTACAGAAGGAGCGTGAGAACCGCACCTTAAAGCAGGAGAAAACGCAGGCAGAGCTGGCTTTCTTAAAGACACAGATTAACCCGCACTTTCTGTATAATACGTTAAATTATTTATACTCTTTAGCCTATCCTGTTTCCGATAAGCTGGCCGATGCTATTATTAAACTATCGGACCTGATGCGTTACATGCTCTACGAAAGCAAAGACGGCAAAGTAGAGCTGCAGAAAGAGGTGGATTACCTGCATAACTACATTAACATTTACCGCCTTCGTTTTGAGGAGACATTTTTTGTTAACTTTAACATAGAAGGCCATGTAAACGGGCAGCGTGTGCCTTCGCTGGTACTGATTCCCTTTGTAGAAAATGCCCTGAAGCATGGCGTAGTAGACGATGCCACATCACCCGTCAACATCAACCTGCGGCTGATAAACGATACGTTGTTCTTTGATGTGAGCAACCGCATCAACCAAAGCCAGAAAGACCAAACCACAGGCATCGGCCTGGCCAACATCCGCCGCCGCCTCGACCTGCTCTACCCCGACAACTATAACCTGGAGATAAACGAGGATGGGAAGCAGTACCAGACAAGACTTAAACTGCAACATGTAAGCTAAATCAGGATTTACAGGATTGAATGATTTTCAGGATTGATCAACTTAAGTTTGATTACCTTTTGCAAAATCTTCATAAGCATGTTTCCTTTGATAAAAGTCAATCCTGATTCAGACAGAACAACTTTCTAACCCTCTAACTTTCTAACTTAAAATGATCCGTTGCATAGCTGTTGATGATGAAGCCTACGCCTCCCGCATATTAGCCGACTATATTCAGAAGGTGCCGTTCCTGGAGCTGGTTGGCACCACCACCAGCCCGATTGAAGCCATTAACTGGGTGCAGGAAGGCCGCGTGGACCTGGTGTTTCTGGATATACAGATGCCAGAGCTGACGGGCATACAGTTTATGAAGATCTGCGCGGGAGCAAGTGCAAGGTTATACTTACCACTGCCTACCCGGAGTATGCTCTGGAAGGCTACGAACACGATGTGATAGATTACCTGCTAAAGCCTATCCCCTTCGACCGGTTTCTGAAGGCCGTGCACAAAGCGCAAAGTATCATGCAGCAGCAACCGACAGCCGTTCCTGTTAATGCTGCTCCTGCCCCAGATTACATGTTCATCAAAGGAGAAAGCAAGAACAAGTTTCTGAAAATCGATTACAGTGAAATTCTGTATGTAGAAGGGCTTAAGAACTATGTTTCCATTTTTTTGCCAGGGCAGCGGATTGTCACCTATCAGACGCTAAGAGACCTGGATGAGCAACTGCCGCAACCGCCCTTTTTCCGTGTGCATAAATCCTATATCATCTCCATCGATAAAGTAAACATGATTGACGGTAACACCATTTCCATGGGCGACAAAGCTATCCCTTTGGGAGAAACCTACCGCGAAAGCTTTCTGAAAATGATTCGGGAGAAAGAGAAACGATGAAGTATTGATGAAACACCTCCTGTGTTGAGTATATCAGAACAGTTGTAGAGTTAACACCCAAAACTACTCTATATCTATTATTTCTGATGAGCTTTATTTATAAATACCGACATAGGTTTGTTCTTTATTCTTTTTGCTGGCACGGTACATTCCTTCAGAATTAAAAGTTAAAGCAATATCACCTGTTTTACTAACTCCTATCAATCCCCCTTCTCCTCCGAACTTTACCAATTTGTTGAGAACTACCTCTTCACAGGCTTGTGACAAGCTGTAGCCTTTGTATTCCATTAAACAAGAAACGTCATAAGCCACCACTGCCCTTAGAAAGTACTCGCCGTGGCCGGTACAAGAAATTGCACAGGTATTATTATTAGCATATGTTCCGGCTCCAATAACAGGAGAATCGCCTATGCGGTTAAAACGCTTGTTTGTCATGCCTCCTGTTGATGTTGCGGCTGCTACATGGCCTTTCTGATCAAGTGCCACAGCTCCTACAGTTCCAAATTTCTCATCATGGCTGTGGTCCAGCATAAACACATGAGAATCTCTTACTTCCTGCCATTGCTGATACCTGTGTTTATCGAAAAAATAATTCTCAGGCTCAAAAGTAAGTCCGTGGTTACGGGCAAAATCTTCTGCCCCACAGCCACTAATAAAAACATGGTCCGAATGCTCCATGATAGTCCGCGCAAGTCGCACGGGGTTTCGAATGCTCCGAACTCCAGCCACTGCTCCGGCTTTGAGCGTATTACCACACATTATAGCAGCGTCCATTTCGTGCCGACCGTCTTTTGTGAAAACAGATCCTTTGCCTGCATTGAATAAGGGGGTATCCTCCAATAGCCTTACTGCGTGTTCTACCGCATCTAAAGCAGATCCACCCTGATGAAGGATTTGGTGCCCTTCCTCTACAGCTGTTTTTAAAGCAAACTGGTAAGCTTCTTCAAGTTCAGGCGTCATAGAGGAAGGTAAAATAGTACCTGCTCCACCATGTACCGCAATGGAAATGTCTTTCATTTTTGTCGAGATGTTTTATATTATGGTAGGCTCTACGCCTGCTGTATAACAGTAGTTTTCTGAATCAGAAAGAGTGGTAAAATTACTGCGAAAGATGGTCAAAGAGTCCCGAATTTCTGCAGAAATGAGTATCTTTGCTTTATATTATTCATATTTTAATTAAGCTATTATGTCGTTTGATATTCAAGGAAAACTTTACGAATCGTTTGAAGAACAACAGATAAGTGACAAGTTCAAAAAGCGAGAGTTTGTGTTGGAGATTCCGGATGGTTCTTACACGCAGTATGTAAAGTTTCAGCTGACACAAGACAAGTGCAATCTGCTTGACCAGTTTAAATCAGGAGATGAATTGAAAGTAACTTTTAATTTAACCGGTAAGCCTTTCACGAAGAATGGTCAGACAATGTACTTCACAAACCTGCAGGCATGGCGCGTAGAGCCAGCTGCCAGCAATGGTCCTGCCGGTGCACCACCGCAGTCTGAGCCTGCCCCTTCGTTCTATAACAGCGATGTAGACAATGATTTACCGTTCTAAGTTAAACATAGATATAATGCAAAGAAGCGAGCTCCCAAGGCTCGCTTCTTTGCATTATATCTATGTTGATTAAAAAATAAGGTTCTCTCATGTTGAAAACTTCCATTTTAAGTTTTCTTTNTCCCAAGGCTCGCTTCTTTGCATTATATCTATGTTGATTAAAAAATAAGGTTCTCTCATGTTGAAAACTTCCATTTTAAGTTTTCTTTTATCCAGAGAAAACTTAAAATGGAAGTTCATAGTTTGATAACCTGAACCTTTCTTAATTTATGGAAGAACTTCAGCGCCTGATTATGTATGGCGAAAATGACAGGTTAGACTTCAAACAAAGAGTAACTCAACCTGAGAAGATAGCGAGAACCATTGTTTCCTTTGCAAACACAAAGGGCGGCATCATATTGGTTGGCGTAAAAGACAATGGCACTATTAGCGGAGTAGATCCGGAAGAGGAAAAGCACACCCTGCAAATGGCAGCAGACTTTTATTGTGATCCACCCATAGCGCTACGGTATGAGGAAATTGAAATTGACGACCGTGTTGTTTTAAAAGTGCTGGTGCCGGAAAGCAAGCAAAAACCTCATTTCGCAAAAGTAAAAGAAGATGATTGGCGGGGATATATACGGGTAAAGGACACCAGTGTGCAAACCAGTAAAATTGTAAACAAAACACTGCAGCAGGAAGAGCAGACTTTTGAGCAACTTCCATTGGAAAGGCATGAGACTTCAGTGTTAGATTACCTGCAAAAGAACCCGCGTATTACCTTAAACCAATACATGAGGTTAGCTAATCTGTCTCAGCGTCGTGCTTACCGTACGCTGGTTAAGTTGGTTATTCACGGTTACCTGCGCCTTCACGACAAAGAGAAGGAAGATTATTATACTTTAAGGTAACTGCTCCATTCCTTAAAAGAGTAATAGCTTCATTGAATATCAAGTAGATGTCAAAATAAAATTAATAGACCTTTTAAAGACTTACTCCTTACTTACTGAATTTCCTGTTTATGGTGTTCCATATGAGAGTACTCCCCCTCCTCGTCATATTCCAAGCAGTGCCTGAAGACAGCCCAAGTTCACACCGTTGTTGCCTTTCCAACTTTAGCAAGCTTATCATTTACATGGGTGCGGGTAAGATTATCTCATAGTTTCGCCTGCTATGGTTCTCTTTCATCTACCTGGTTTCTTTAGCATCAACTTTTCAAGGTTCATGATACTGTCCACTACTAAGGAAGTAAATGATGTAAAAGAAAATATTTCGAGCCAGCAAAATAATTAGCTTGATAATTATCTAACAGAATGAATTGATAATCAATTAGGTATTTACATCTATAATATTTAATATGTATCTAAGTTCCTAAGCTGTTCTGCACGCACTGCAGAAACTTCATCCGGAGGGAAGTGATAAACGTAAAACACATTGCTACCACAAAGCCAACGTGTGAGGTAAGTGCAGCATACAATATGGATGAAATTGGTTCTACCCTTAACCTAATGCTTATGCCCAACCAAACTTTAAGTGCAGTAAGTACGCCAGCTGATAAAAAAGCTACTCCTAAAAAAGGCAAGTCAACCAGTTCTGTAAAAAAGACAAACACTTCAAAAGCAGCCTCAGTCCGGAAAAAAATCTTTGTACTAGACACTTCTGTCATACTTTATGACCACAGCGCTGTTCAGAACTTCCAAGAGAACGATGTAGCCATCCCTATCACAGTACTGGAAGAGCTGGACAACTTCAAGAAAGGCAATGACATTAAGAACTTTGAAGCTAGGGAGTTCATTCGCTTTATAGATAAATTATCTTCTGAACATAAACTGCAGGACTGGCTGCCTTTAAATGGCAAGAACAAGGGTTCTTTTAAAGTACTGATGGGTGATACAGCAAATATTGATGCTGTAAGAATTTTCGGAGATAAGAACGACCACCGCATTCTCAATTCGGCACTTCAATTGCAAAAAGAGTTTCCGGAGCATAAAGTTGTGCTTGTAACTAAAGACATAAACCTGCGGCTAAAGGCCCGGTCCATGAACCTCACATCTGAAGATTATGAAACAGGCAAAATCCAGGATGTGGCAGGGCTGTATTCAGGAAATGATACGCTTGAAGATATTCCCGCCAATGTAATTAATGAACTTTATGAACAAGGAAAGTCAGACATTAAAAATGTTTTGGACGAAGCTCCGGCAGATAATCATTACTTTATACTGAAGAGCTTCAAAAGCTCTATCTTATCCTTTTATAATTCATCAGAAAAACAGCTGGAGCGGGTAGACAAACTAACGGCGTATGGTGTAAAGCCAAGGAATGCAGAACAAGCCTTCGCACTACATGCCCTGATGAACCCTCAAATAAAGTTAGTGTCGGTGCAGGGAGTGGCAGGTACAGGTAAAACCTTGCTGGCTCTGGCCAGTGCCCTGGAACAGCGCAAAGAGTATAAGCAGATTTACCTGGCTCGCCCGGTTGTGCCATTAAGCAACAAAGACATAGGCTATCTTCCTGGTGATATCAAATCAAAGTTAAACCCGTACATGGAGCCGCTGTGGGATAACCTCAAGTACATCCAGAATCAGTTTTCTGAAACCAGTAAAGAGTTTCAGAAGATAAAAGACATGCTGGACCTGGAGAAGTTACTCATTACTCCATTAGCATACATCAGGGGCCGCAGCTTATCTAATATAATTTTTATTGTAGATGAGGCGCAAAACCTGACTCCTCACGAAGTAAAAACTATTATTTCCAGGGCCGGAGAAAATACCAAGATCATTTTTACAGGAGACATTTACCAAATCGATACGCCTTACCTGGATTCGCAAAGCAATGGCCTCTCCTATTTAATAGACAGGGCAAAGAATCACCCTCTTTACTCCCACGTAACATTGCAAAAAGGTGAGCGCTCTGAACTTGCGAACCTGGCCAATGAATTACTTTAACAGAAAACTATTTAGCTTTTCTTTTATCCTTACAAATAAAGAATGTACACACTTTTTTTATTTGTAAGGATAAAAGAAAATCAGAGCTAGCCAACCCTGTAACCCGCTCCTTCACATTAATCAGCTTTTGCGCTTTAAGTAACGCTCCTGCAATATATTAATATGATGCAGTTCATGTGCGGCAAGAACATGAACAAGGGCACGCACAGAAATGGAACTACCGTTTACCACACCTACCTCATCCAACATAACGGGTGTAAAACTCCTGAACAGATACAAGCTAGACTTCCGAACGACCTCATACTCATCCAGCAGGTTTTCTATCAACCGAATGTTAGCTAGTGAATTATAAGCATATTTATTCTCATCAAAACCAGGCAAATAGGCCTTTTCGCCACGGCTGAAGCATAAAGCCCGGTAAGTAAAAATGCGCTCTGAGTCTATCATATGCTGTAGCAATTCTTTCATGCTCTATTTACCTTCTGCATAGGTTTCTTCTGCACGTGTATCAGATATTTTTTTGAACATATGCCTGAGATCAACCGCCTGCCTTTCCAGCAAATAAAGTACATCGCCCTCTGGCAGTAGTTTTATATAATCCTTATAGAACACGGGGTAATCTTCCAGAGGAGGTCTTATTATGGTAGTAGTCATAGCCTTTCCTATTTTGAAGCTCTGCGCTTACTGTTGTTGCTTATCAAGTTATTTAGGCCTTGCAAACTCTGTTGTAGCTCATTTTGTTTTTTATACTTACGAATAGCCCCTTGTACCCTACCTAAGGGATTATCAGCCAATGGTGTTCTTTGTTTCCAATGGACCATCGTGCCTCTATTTACCTGCTGTAGCACAAATTCACCGCGAGTAGTATCTTCTCCTCCTTCCTCTTTTTGTACATAAGTTATAGAATACGGATTGGTACTTTCAGTTATAATAAGTTGTCCATTTCCAACTTTATCGCCACTCCACTGCATACGTGCTCCTTTACCTTGCATAGGTCCGGCATACAGGTGTATAACACTTGGATCAGTTTTTTTGTTGAGTATTGTCCATTTAGGCCATTCAGCAGGATTATTAATGAAAGCATACACTTCCTCAGGTGGTGCTTTTAGCACAACTACTTGTTCTACCACGCACTGATTTGGTAGCCACATAGATGCTGTACAAAGTACAGCCAGCAATATTAGTACCGGCAATAGCAATTTTATAATCAGCTTCATTTACTGAAATTTATGGGCGCTCTTTTTGTACTGTAAGCAGAGTAAACAGCACCAATTTTAAGGAGTGTCACGTAAACAAGCAATAGGTAAGGGTATAAATATTTTTAAAGCCTTCTGTTAATTTTTTACGTAGCAGGAAATCAAACAAAACAACTAAGACAACATGATGTTAACTGATCTGATTCAAAAAGGTCTCGTGTACTCACAAAACCCCCTGTTTAAAAAGCTAATGGGAAAAGCCGGAGGCGTAATGACTAAACCTGTTAAACTAGGCATATTACTCTCCACTGCCTATGGTAAGTTAGTTGATGTAGAAAAACAGCAGAGTGGCTTTCAGCAGTTAAAGGGTGTCATGCAGGCTTTTGTCAGAATGGTGAAAGCCTATGCCAATGGCTCATACAGAAACATATCAAAGAAATCCATGATAATTACTGTAGCTGTTCTGCTCTACCTTATTACTCCTTTCGATATTATACCAGATTTTATTCCTGCCATAGGTTTAATGGATGATCTTAGCATAATGGCTTGGTTTGTTTCTTCTTTCGAAAAAGAGATTATTAAGTTCCAAGAATGGGAGGCCGAACAGAGTTTTGAACCAACCTTAGGCTCTCTATAATAAGTTAAAGCACAGGCTCTTTTCGTTGAAGCCCCTAAACCTTAAAGTGCAGCCATAGCAGAATAAAACCTGCACTTTAAGGTTAAATTTACACTAGCACAAGTTCCCTCTTCATACACTTTTCGCCCCGGCTGCGCCACACCCCAAGCAGTGTGGAGAGGTGTGGTTCAGCAAGATAATTATAACCCGCCAGAACTTTTTATTTACAGTAAATAGCACTCTAAACTACACTACATCTTTTATCCACTAGGAAAACAAACAGTTTCTAATGAATATTATCAAAGAATTACAGCTTCCTGCTATACTTATAATATTTATTGTCTTGATGAACACATCTGTGAGTACTGCACAGATAGTTTCTAATGATAATTTTTCATTAGGGTCTTATGGAAGAATAGGTGTTGGCTTTTCACCTGAGATTCCCGGCAATACAGGTGTTCCATTAAACCTTCAGGGTCAGGGCTCTATTGGAGGCAGGCTTGAAGAACAAGATTACCTAGAGCTGGTCGGCGATTATCATTTTAAACCTGTCAACAACAGTAACGATACAACTTATATAAATGCGCAGGTGCTTCTCTCTATGTTTGCCTCAGGCGGTCCTTTTATAGGTAATGTATCGACAGCATCTGAGAGGGGGCTCGTCCTCAGGATTCCCGAGTTTTTTGTGGAAGCTCATAACATAGTGGGAAGCCAGTGGTCTGCCTGGGTTGGATCTAGGTATTATCGGGACGATGATGTTCATATTATTGATATGTATTATTTCGATGACCACTCATCACAAGGCTTTGGGGTAAGCCGCAATAACACTGCGCTATCCTTTATCTTTCCTGCTATCAGAGATTCGTCAGCCAATTACCCGCCCTACTCCTTTGTCACAACTGTAAATGGAACGCCTACTCAATCTGTTAGGCAACGTTTTATAGGCATAGCAGAACACAGCATTAACCTGCAAAACGGTAATGTGATTGAATTACTGGGAGAATGGCATCGGCTGGCTAATGCTAAAGGAGACTCTATGTGCTACCCTGGTGATGGTGGCTGGGTTGCAGGCATAAAGTACAATAAAGATCTTAATACTGCAAAAGCCGGATCATTCAATCAATTTTCAGTGCGCTATGGAAGAGGAATTGCCAACGGAGGTGACGGCGGCTCAACCAGAACCTGGCTGACATATGGAGCACCTGACGAACAAACCAAGGAATTCAATAATGCCTATTCTATATCAGTTGTAGAACACTTTTTGTTAAACTTATCGGACCGCTTTAGCTTGAACGGCTACAGTCTTTTCAGGAAGAGTAAAGGGGCGGCAGACTCTGACAATAAAGCTCCCGATTATTTAGGAAGACCCATTTATAACCGTAAAACAGACTTTGCCGTTGGCTTTCGCACCTTTGTATACCTCACTGACTGGTTCCACCTACTAAATGAGGCCCATTACACAGTAAGAAAAGACGGAGAGCAACCTTCGGCCACTATGTTTAAGGTAAGCATCGCTCCTACAGTAGTACCCACCGCTCGTAGAAGCCCCTGGGCCAGACCCCATTTAAGATTAGTATTTTCTGCTGCCCGATATAACGACTTTGCAAAAGATAACCTGTACTCACCCTTCCTGCAACGATCAGGTCAACAACAATGGGGAATATATGGTGGGGTGAAAACGGAATGGTGGATATACTGATTTTCATTTGAATTACAGAAATTTTCCCTGCATTCAAATTCGCACCCTTACCAAGGCCAACCCAGTCATCTGCTATATATTTAAAATAATCTATATCAATTATTATCAACACTTTACAAACTATCCAAGAATAATAAATCTTAATTAAACCATTTTTTATATGGATTGTAGTTTATAAAAAACATTCCCTTGATAGGTGTTAATTAAAATATTGCTGCTACTTTTGTGACCGAATGAACATTCAATTCAGAAATTGATTTAGATGGAGCAGATAGCGGAGAAGAAAAAGGCCATATTTGAGAGCACTCTGGAACTAGTAAAAGATAATGGGTTTCATGGTACCCCTATGAGTATGGTAGCTAAGAATGCAGGCGTTGCTGCAGGTACCATATACCACTACTTTGAAAGCAAAGAGAATCTGTTGTGCGAGCTTTTTTCTTATATAAGAAAGCAAATGATTGAAGCCGTTCAGCAAGGAGACGATGAAAGCATTCCTTACAAAGATCGGTTCTTTGGTGTTTGCATGAACCTGTACTGGTTTTATATAAACAACCCTAACGTATTAAAGTTCTTTGAGCAGTTTGTAAACTCCCCCTATAACGAAAAAGGGTCTATGTCTGATGATTTTAACAGCCTTTTATTCAACTTTTACCAGAAAGGAATAAAGAGCGGACAAATCAGAAATGTGACACCCGAGATAGCTTCGGTTTTAGCACATGGAAATGTAATTACAATGGCTAAGATACACACCTTTGGCAAAATAGCTTTTGAAGATACTGATCTTAAGCAAATTTTACAAATACTATGGAATGGTATGACGAATAACCAATCTACAGATCAAGATACTTAGTATTATAATTTATTACTTTAAATAATGTTTAAACAATAGATATTAACTATGAGCTAATCCTTAAAAGTATATGCTGCACGGGCTACGGAGCACTTATACATCACAAATGAACTATGAAAGATACTAAACACTAAGTACTAATTAAATTTCATGAAACTATTAAGACGTTTAAAGCCACTGTTAGTAGGGTGTATACTTTTCCCCTCTTCCCTCCTGCTGGCTCAGACAAACACAGGCAGCGAGCCTAAAAAGCTGACGCTCGAGCAGTGTCTCGCATACGCTTTGCAGCAAAGGCCTGTTGTCAGACAGTCGCTTATAGATGAGGCTATAGGCGAACGGGAAATCAAAGCCAATTTATCCGGATGGTTCCCGCAGATAGCCGCCAGCTTTGGCGGAACGCACAACCTGAAGCTACAGCAACAGCCATTTGGGGATCAGGTTCTTACCCTCGGCAGGAAGTATACTTCTAATGTGTTGGTTGAGGCAACCCAAAACTTATTTAACAGAGACCTCCTGCTTGCTTCTAAAGCGGCACAATACCAGAGAACACAGCTGGACCAGAACACGGTTAATAATAAAATAAACACTGTGGTAGATGTCAGTAAAGCCTTCTATGATGTTCTGCTAACAGAGGAGCAGCTTCGCATTCTGGATGAAAACCTTGCCAGGCAAGAGAAACAATATAACGACGCAAGAAGCCGCTACGAAGTTGGCCTAGTTGATAAAACCGACTACCAGAGAGCAGCCATTACGCTGGCAAACATCCGTAGCGACAGGAAAAGAGCACAGGAAGGCGTAAAAGCAAAATACGCTTACCTGAAACAACTCTTAGGATACCCTATTGAAGAGAATTTATCGCTTGCTTACGACTATAACCTAATGCAACAGGACGTGTCTGTAGACACGACCACTATGGTTAACTTTGCCAACAGAGTGGAGCTTCAGCAGCTGGAAACACAGAGACAATTAACTCAGTTAAATACACAGTACTATAAATGGAGTTTTATTCCAACAGTGTCTGCTTACATTAACTATAACTGGCTCTATTTCAATAATGAGTTCTCTGATCTCTACAACCAGTCTTTTCCAACCTCGGCAGTAGGACTACAAGTTTCTCTGCCAGTTTTCCAGGGAGGCAGAAGATTCCAGAATATCAAGCTGGCACAACTACAGGAAGAACGTTTGGAACTTGATGTAGAAGATACAAGAAAAGCTATCAACACTGAATACCAGACAGCGCTGGCGAACTACAAAAGCGACTACAACGACTGGATAACCATACGTGACAATGTACAGCTGGCCCAGGAGGTATATGATGTTATCAGGCTACAGTACGACGAAGGAATCAAACCTTATGTTGATCTTATTGTAGCCGAAACAGACCTTAGGACAACACAACTGAATTACTACAACTCGCTTTTCAACTTGCTATCCAGCAAACTTGATTACCAGAGAGCAATAGGTACTATAGACGTCAACTAAAATATTAAACAATTAACTATAATGAAGAGAAATCTCTCTTGGCTGATGGCAGCTGTTATCTGCCCGACCATACTCATATCTTGCGGTGGCGAAGAAAATGCTCAACAGCAAATGAACCCTGCTTCCATGGCTGTTCCAGTTACCACATACCACGTTTCAGAAGAAAGTGTGACTGGCACCGACACTTACCCTGCTACTGTTGTACCATTAAAAGAAGTAGAACTGCGCCCTCAGGTAGCTGGCTATATTACAAATATTTTTGTGGAAGATGGGCAGCGCGTTACGAAAGGACAAAGGCTTTACGAAATAGACAGAACCAGGTACCAGGCAGCCTACCAGCAGGCACAGGCGAGTCTGCAAAGCGCCAGAGCTAACCTGGCAAGGGTGCAGAAAGATTTGGAGCGTTACGAAAGACTGGCTGAGCAGGATGCGATTGCAAGACAGCAGGTAGATTATGCCCGTACCGATGTGCAGACAGCACAGGCGCAGGTAGATGCAGCACAGGCACAGGTAAGCAGTGCCTCCACTGAGCTTAGCTATTCAGTTATCACGGCTCCTTTCGATGGTATCATTGGTATATCTCAGGTGAGAGTAGGCGCGCAGGTTTCAGCAGGTCAGCCCCTTTTGAACACTATTTCGTCTATGGACCCTATTGCTGCTGATTTTGCCATAAATGAGCAGGAAGTACCGCGATTTGCTAATTTTCTAAACAACAGCCAGTCACAGCCTGATTCGCTTTTCACATTGGAACTTGGCAACGGTGAGTCTTATCCTCACAGCGGTAAGCTTATTACAGTAGACAGAGCCATAGGCCGTCAGACAGGTACAACTACAGCAAGAGTTCAGTTCCCGAACCCGAACCGCCAGCTTATTCCAGGTATGTCTGTGAATATAAATGTGCTGAACCAGGATATCGGCAACCAATTGGTAATTCCTTACAGAGCAGTAACAGAGCAGTTGGGTGAATACTATGTCTATAAAGTTCAGGCAGACTCAGTAATACAGCAAAACGTTACCCTCGGTACCCGTTTTGGCGCTAATATAGTAGTTCGTGAGGGCGTAGATGCAGGCGACCAAATTGTAGTGGAAGGGTTACAGAGACTGCGTCAGGGCGCCAAAGTTCAGGTAGGAGCCCCACAGGGAGCACAGTCTGGCGCAGCTGCAAGACAGTAATATTTTAAGAAAAGCTTCTAAAGAAATTTTCAGAGAAACATGATTTCAGACGTATTTATAAAAAGGCCTGTCACCTCTATCGTGATCTCCATTGTGATCGTGCTGGTTGGTGTGTTGGCCATGATGAACCTTCCAATCACACAGTATCCGGATATCTCCCCTCCAACGGTGTCTATTTCGGCTACTTATACAGGTGCCGATGCACAGACTGTAGAGCAGACAGTTGCCACACCGGTAGAAACACAGATTAACGGTACCCCTGGTATGGCTTATATGACCTCTACCAACACCAGTACCGGCCAAATGAACATGACGGTAACCTTTGAGGTAGGGACAGACATTGACATTGCCACGCTGGATGTGCAGAACCGCGCCAGTATTGCAGAGCCAACCCTGCCCGAAGAGGTTAGAAGATTAGGTGTAACGGTAAGGAAACGTAATCCTAGTATCATGATGGTAATTGGTATTTACTCACCGAACGGCACACATGATATTCAGTACCTGGATAACTACACAAACATTTTTGTGCGTGATGCCCTGCTTCGGGTAGCTGGTGTGGGTGACATTAGCTCGCTGGGTCAGGATTTCAGTATGCGTATCTGGTTGAAGCCTGACAGGCTGGCCCAGTACAGCATCGGTGCTAATGAGATTACTGCGGCTATCCAGGAGCAGAACCTTCAGGTGGCTGCCGGTACAGTAGGAGCGCAGCCACAGAGCCCAGATCAGGCATTTCAATTTCCAATTACAGTAACAGGCCGCCTGCAGACACAGGAAGAGTTTGGAAATATAATTGTGCGCACCAATCCGGAAGATGGTTCAATTGTTTACTTAAGAGATGTAGCCAGAATTGAATTCGGTCGCTTTGACTATGGCCGAAGTTCAATGATCAATGGAAACCCATCGGCTATGTTGCTTTTGTACCAGGCACCGGGAAGTAACGCACTGGAAACCGCAGAAGGAATTTACGCTACTTTAGATGAACTGAAGAAGTCTTTCCCAGCTGATGTTGACTATGTTGTTTCTTTCGAAACAGTTTCAGTAGTTCAGGTATCTATCAATGAGGTGGTACACACACTGGTAGAGGCGCTTATACTGGTAATTATCGTAGTGTTCCTGTTCCTGCAGAGCTGGCGCGCTACACTGGTACCAATCCTGGCAATTCCGGTATCCATCATCGGTACGTTCATCTTCTTTATACCACTTGGCTTCACCATAAATACACTTACCTTATTTGGTTTCGTACTGGCAATAGGTATTGTGGTAGATGATGCCATTGTGGTGGTGGAAGCGGTACAGCACTATATTGACCATGAGCGACTTTCTGCCAAGGATGCAACCCGTAAGGCCATGAAAGACATTACGGCTCCCGTAATAGCCATCGCTTTGATTTTGGCTGCGGTGTTTATTCCGGTAGGTTTTATACCGGGTATTGTGGGTCGTCTGTACCAGCAGTTTGCTATTACAATTGCCATTTCAGTGCTAATTTCTGCATTTGTGGCCCTTACGCTTACGCCGGCACTATGCTCGCTTATGCTAAAGCCAATGAATGTGAACAAGAACTCCCGAGGATTGAATAAATTCTTCTATAAGTTCAACAACTGGTTTGAAAGAACAACGGAGACTTATTCTCGTGGTGTACGCAAAAGCATTAAAGCAACTCCACTTATGTTAATTCTGCTTGCATGCTTATATGCCGGAACGGTAGGCTTATTTGCCAATAAACCAACTGGCTTTATTCCTACCGAGGACGAAGGACGGGTATTCATTTCAATAGAATTGCCTGAAGGTTCATCTTCAACAAGAACTGAGTCTGTTATGGCACAGATGGGTACTATTCTGGCAGACATACCTGCAGTTAAAAACTATACGGCAATTGCCGGTCTGAACGTAATTAACTTCTCGTTTAAGTCTAACAGTGGTACCTTCTTCCTTCAGCTTAAGCCTTGGGACCAAAGAGAAGACGAGTCTCAGCAGTTGCAGGGAGTTATGGCCACGCTAAACCAGCGTTTTGCCGCCATCCGCGAAGCTAATGTTATTGTGGTAGCTCCTCCTGCTATTCCTGGTCTTGGTCAGTCTGGTGGTTTCAGCTTTATGTTAGAGCAAAGATCAGGTGGAGGCGACCTGAAACAGTTTGAGGCCGTAATGGGACAGTTCCTTATGGCAGCAAACCAGAGACCTGAAATAGCTATGGCTTATAGCTTCTTTAACACCAGAACTCCTGGGTACCATGTTGATGTGGACCGTGAGCAGGCAAAAAGGCTGGGTGTATCCATTTCAGATATTTATGCGACCATGTCGTCTTATATGGGTAGCCGTTACATAAACGACTTCACACGCTACGGACGAAACTTCAGAGTGGTAGCCCAGGCCGATACAGCTTATAGAATGGATATTAAAGATTTAAGCCAATATTATGTACTGAACAGACAAGGGGAATCTGTTCCGCTGAGTGCGCTTGTTACTACCAGAGTGGAGGAAAACCCAGCTGTGATTTCGCATTATAACCTATTTAGATCTACAGAGATAATGGGTAATGCTGCTCCTGGTTATAGTAGCGGACAGGCACTTCAGGCACTACAGGAAGTCGCTGCGCAAGTATTGCCAACGGGTTATGGCTATGACTTCTCTGGCCTTAGCCGTGAAGAACTTGCTGCCGGTAACAGTACGGTGTACATCTTCTCACTTTCAATTGTACTGGTGTTGCTTCTTCTAGCCGCCCTGTACGAGAGCTGGTCTGTTCCTTTCTCTATTCTGTTTGCCATACCACTTGGTATGTTCGGTGCTATCCTGGCTCTTACATTCCTGCCTCGCTTGGATAACAACGTGTACGCGCAGATTGGTATGATTACTCTAATTGGTCTGGCAGCAAAGAACGCCATTCTGATTGTGGAGTTTGCCAAGGAACGTGTAGACCGCGGAATGGAGTTGATTGAGGCAACCATAGAAGCTGTTAAATTGCGTCTGCGCCCTATCCTGATGACTTCAGCTGCCTTTATACTGGGTGTTGTTCCATTGGCTATGGCAAGTGGTGCCGGTGCAGTATCACGTCAGACTATTGGCTGGGTTGTAATTGGTGGTATGTTGGCTGCTACGTTCCTGGCTATTTTTGTGGTACCGGTACTATATGTTGTTATTACAAGGTTGGCATACGGTAAAAAAGGTCTTGCTCAGCTTCGTGAGAACTATCCCCCCGATGATGAAGCTGGTGATCCCGCTTATGTAAACCCTCATTAATTTAAAGATTTAAATAAAGCTTTTTTAAAGCCCTGGTTTCATAAGCCAGGGCTTTTTTTAATGTTTATAATGCAGGATACTTGTAAAGTTCACTCTATGCCACGTAAGAGTAAGTGATAAAACTTTCCAATCCTGGTTTAACTTTATCTTTATTAGTTCTTAGTTAGATGCTATCATTACCCTTTCCCTCTTACTTGCTTTTCCATTACGTCCCACATTTCCTGTGGTATTTTGTCAAAGCTATTAAACTCTCCGGCACCATAAAGCCATTCGCCTCCGTCTATAGTTACCACTTCACCATTCACAAAAGAAGCATAATCTGAAACCAGGTAAGCAGCCAGGTTTGCCAGCTCCTGGTGCTCTCCAAAACGTTTTACAGGTACACGTTTTACAGGGTCCAGTTCGTCAGCCAGCTGCTTTGGGAATAACCTGGACCAGGCTCCCTCAGTCGGAAAAGGGCCTGGCGCAATCGCGTTAGATCTAATGCCATACTTTGCCCACTCGGCTGCCAACGACCGTGTCATAGCCAGCACTCCAGCTTTGGCACACGCAGACGGTACTACATAGCCAGAGCCTGTCCAGGCATAGGTGGTCACAATATTAAGAACAGTACCCTCCTGCTTCTTCTCAATCCAATGCTTACCTAAGGCCAGAGTACAGTTATAACTACCTTTTAGAACGATGTCCGTAATCACATCAAAGGCTTTATGGCTAAGTCGTTCTGTGGGGCTTACGAAATTTCCGGCAGCATTATTTACCAACACATCCACCCTTCCAAAGGCATCAATGGAGGTCTGCAGCATAGTTTCAATTTCATTGTACTTACGAACATCGCAGGCTATTGGCAATACCTTACCCCCTGTCTCCTGCTCCAGTTCTTTGGCTGCAGCCTCTAATACATCAAGCTTTCTACTGCATATAACAGCATTTGCCCCAAGTTCTAAAAAATATTTCACCATAGAACGTCCAAGGCCTGTTCCGCCACCTGTCACAATAATTGTTTTATCTTTTAGCGCATTATCTTTCAGCATTGGCTCTGATTTCATATAAATTCTTTCGTTTAAGTGGATGAGGCTTTCGTATAGCCGTAACAGATTTACATAAGACAGTTAATGATAAGTATTACATTTTAAAACGCAACGCTTAAGGTAAAAGAAATATGAACAGAGATCAACTTCAGCAAGAACTGGTACAAGTGTCAAGTGGCTTACTGGTGCCGGACACCAAAGCCCCTCTAGAATTTTACTACCACGAAAAGCCGCAGGACGAAGAGTTTAGCGAGCAGTTGGTGGCTAAATGGGCTGGTAAGCCCGGGGGTAAAAAAGTGGAAACAATGGAAGTAGAACGATTCTTCAATCATATATTTTATGATAATACCTATGCCGAAGATGAAACTGTCAGTGAAGAAGAAGGAGAACATTATAAAAAACTGATCTCCAAAATGAATGAACTACTGCAGGACGTAAAGGTGTATCTTATCAATGAGTTAGGTACTGAAGTTTATTTACTGGGCAGAACAGAAGATGGTAATTATGCAGGTTACAAAACAATTATAGTAGACATAAATGCTTAAGCTAATGGCTACTGCAGGTTAAGCATCTAATAATGATCCTGCAGTAGCTTACTAGCTGCTATAATGCCACTAAGGCAAGCTCCTGGAACCCCCTGCCCCGGATAGACCGTGTCGCCACAAACATATGCTCCGCGCTGATCCAGGCGGGCATCCTTCATTTGCCAGGGCTTTATGTGCTTGTACTGCGGATAACCTCCCACGGCACCAAAAATTCTGTTGGTCCAGAATATCCATGCCCCGGGAGTGGCTGATTGGGTGTAGGTAATATTTTCCTGTTTTATAAGTTCTTTTTCAACCAGCAATTCAATAATGGCTTTTTCAATTTCTCTTTTATTATGGATATAGTTATTCTCAGGATCAAACACATGAGTACTGATGCTTACAACTAAACCCTCAACAGGTCCCTTAAGCTTATCCTGCGGATGACTGAAACTGACAAATATACTTTTACTGCCTATTATGGAGAGTTGCTCCGGCACGTGTATCTGATGATGTAATATTTCAGGAACCTGCTGCCCTTTTAGCAACAGATTCATAGTAAAAGCACTGTTCAGCATACTCGAGGGCATAATGTACTTCAGTAATCGTTGCTTTACCTTTTCGTTTTTAAATAATGTGTAGGTGTTATTCAATGGAATACCGCTCACTACAAAACGTGCCTTAAAGTGCGACGTGTTTGTTTTTATAAGATACCCATCTTCATCAGGCACTATTTCTCTTACTTCCTGCCGGTAAAGCACTGCCCCTCCTTTTTCATTAATATAATCAACTATGGGTTGAACAAGATTGATAAGCCCACCGTCCACATAATAGTTGCTGTACAAAGTATAGCATAAGGCTGTTGCACCAAACAATTCATTAACTTCAGGAGCGTAGTTCTGTGCGGTAATTAGCAGCTGCTCATTTATAAAATCAACAAACAGCTTATTCTGATGCAAGTTATATTTTCGCAGCACCTCATCCATAGTTCTGAATGCACCGGACAATAAACTTAGCTGACCAGGAGTGGCTTTTAAGGCTGAGGAGCAGAAGTCGCTAAAATTTGAAGGAGGGAAACTTGTTTGCCTGGTTGAAATTCTCCATACTTTCCTGCTGAGCTGGTAACAGTGTTCCCAAAACGACCGCTGATTATCTTTTCCAAAAACACGCTCTACCTCAAGTATCCAGCTTTCCATCTTTTGATATCGCGTCAGCAACAGCCCGTCAGGCAAATGTACTTGCATGGGTATATTCAGTTTACGCACCGGCACCTCTATTTTTGTTTCATCAAGCAGGTAACGCAAAGGCATATCATCATCCAAACCAACCAGAGTGGTAGCACCTGTTTCGAACCAATAACTTTTACGTTTATAAGAGGTAGCACAACCTCCCGGGTACTTTGCCTGCTCTAACACACATGCCTTTAGTCCATGTTTAGCCAGCAACGCTGCCGCCGTTAACGACCCAAAACCTGACCCAACTAATATTACATCATACTTCATTTATGCTTTACTTTGCAGCGTTACTGGCTCTTTTAAGGGAGAATAACAGAATCAGAAGCAAATTGTTACGATTGAGCAAAGTATTAGCAGGAATTATGGCTGAAAAAGCAGATATAAGCATTATGGGTTGTGGTTGGCTTGGACTACCACTGGCAACGCAACTGGTACAAAAAGAGTACAGGGTTAATGGTTCTACCACAAGTCCTGTTAAAGTAGAACTGCTGCAAAAGAGTCGTATTTACCCTTATGTACTAAATCTGCAAAACGAACCTGCAGATACACAAGAATTGGCTGCTTTTCTTGATTCAGATATATTAGTACTGAATATTCCGCCGAGGTTACGCTCTGATAGCGGCGAAAAATACCTACACCAGTTAAAAAAACTTTTAAAAGCTCTGATAAACTCTACCGTCAGAAGGTTACTTTTCGTCTCTTCTACTTCTGTTTATCCTGATATAAACAGGATAGTAAAAGAAGAAGATATTGCTTACACTGATGAACTTGACCCGGATAATATATTATTACAAGCAGAACGAATGTTTCAGGACCGGGGAGAATGGCTTACTACAATAGTCCGATTCAGTGGTCTGGTAGGCAATAACCGCCACCCCGGAAGGTTCATGGCCGGAAAAAGAGATGTTCCTAATGGCGATGCGCCTGTTAACCTGATTCATCTGGATGACTGTGTTAGTATACTATCACAAATAATAGAACAGAAGAAATGGGGACAGGTATATAATGCCTGTGCAGATGAACATCCAGCCCGGAAAGATTTCTACACCAAAGCAGCCATTGCCCTGAATCTGGCTCCTCCCCAGTTTAATGATATGCAGGAAACGCAATTCAAACGCATCAATAGTCAAAAGCTAAAAGATGACCTGGCGTACTCCTTCCTTCACCCTGACCCGATGAAGTTCTTTTAGTACCTTTGCTCTTTGGAAGAAACAGCGCGAATCAAGACGCACGATTCTTAACAGGCCATACAAGAGACAAAAGAAGAGTTTTATTCTATCCAATTCTCTAAAGCATTATTCGTGATAAGATTATTTGTTCGTTAATCTTGTTACAGTCATTAAAGAAGAAGTTAACTAATGAAAGTAGTGGTAATAGGCGGCGGTGCAGCAGGTTTTTTTGGAGCGATAACCTGTGCACAGGAAAATCCTCAGGCACAAGTGCTGCTACTGGAAAAAACAAGTAAGCTGCTCTCTAAGGTACGTGTCTCAGGAGGTGGTCGCTGCAATGTCACACACCATTGCTTTGTACCTTCTATGTTAGCTCAGAACTATCCCAGAGGGTCTAAAAAGTTAAAAGAAGCTTTTAAAACGTTTGGAGCTGGCGAGACTATAGAATGGTTTAAGCAACGTGGCGTGCAACTGAAAACAGAACCAGACGGGCGAATGTTTCCGGTCAGCAACAGCTCAGAAACAATAGTGGATTGTCTGTTGCAGGAGGCAAGCAAATCTGGTGTAAAAATAAAAACAAGTGCCAGTGTAGAAGAAATAGAAGTTTTAACTAGAAAAGATGGTATAACAGAGTTTAAGCTTTACTTAAACAATAATAGTACTATACTGGCCAATAAAATACTTATTTGTACCGGAGGCAACCCTAAATCAGCAGCATACGACTGGTTACGCGCCTTAGGCCATGCAGTACAGGAACCCGTACCTTCTCTTTTTACTTTTAATGTACCCGGTTCAGCCTTAAAAGAACTCCAGGGAGTTTCTGTGCCTAAAGCCAGAGTAAGAGTTGCTGGTCAGAAACTGGAGTACGAAGGCCCCCTGCTTATTACCCATTGGGGTTATAGCGGACCCGCCGTACTGAAACTTTCTGCCTGGGGGGCCCGCCTGCTTCATGAACAGAATTACAACTTCACGGCGCTCATAAACTGGATACCTGATTTTTCTGAAGAGTCTTTGAGAGAACATTTACAAAACTACAGGCAAGCTCATCCTAAAAAGTTAGTAGCTACTAATCCTCTATTTGGTATACCGCAACGCCTGTGGAAGGCTCTTACCAAGTTAGCAGAAGTCGCAGAAGAAATACGTTGGGCAGAACTTCCTGCCAAGAATACAAATAAATTAATAGAAGCCCTGATTCGTGCTCCTTTCGAGGTACAAGGTAAGACTACTTTTAAAGAAGAGTTTGTTACCTGTGGCGGGATTGACTTATCTCAGGTCGAAATGCGAACGATGGAAAGCCGGATACAGTCAGGTGTTTATTTTGCAGGTGAAGTACTGGACATTGATGGTATAACGGGAGGGTTCAACTTTCAGGCGGCCTGGACTACCGGTTTTCTAGCTGGGTCTGCAATGGCAAAGGCTTTATCTGAATAAGTTAAATAAACAATCAGGCAACTTATTAGTTAGAATATAAGTAAAAACTCATATTAAACTAAACGGTAAAAACTATGGAAATCAATAAAGAAGTAAAATCAACTGTACACCATTTAATTGAAAGATGCAAAGATGGTGCTAAAGGATATAAAACTGCATCAGAGGACATTCAGGATAAGGATCTAAAAGACCTATTTAAGAAATATGCTGTACAGCGAGACAGCATGATTACGGAACTACAGGATCAGTTATTTAAGATGGGCGGTAGCGACGATGAGTCCAGCTCTATTGAAGGTACTGCTCACCGTGCATGGATTGACCTTAAGTCTGCGCTTACTTCCAGAGACAGAGTACGTGTACTGGAAGAGTGCGAACGTGGAGAGGATTATGCTGTGAAAGCATATGAAGAAGCTTTGCAAAAGAGCCTTCCGGGAGAGTTGAAGTCTATTGTGGAGCAACAGTATGATGATGTAAAAAGTGCTCATGACCACATTCGTACACTACGCGACAGCGCTAAAGAAAATTAATACTGATATTATGTCAGAGACTAATAATTCAGGAAAGGAGCTTCGGCTCCTTTTTTTATAGCCAATGCAACATACAAACTTAGCCTGATATTCAGTAAGAACCTTATGTATAATCAGCTAAACTGTTTCTTCTAAACGAATTCTCCTAAAACAGCAAAGGTGACATCTAACAATGTCACCTTTGCAGACTAACTGCCTAAGCAGCTAACTAAATCTTCCAACCTTTTATGATATTTACCATAACGGCAACATCAACAAAAGGTTTGCTTACTCAATAAAAACAGAGAGCCAGCTTATCTATAAGCTGGCTCTCTTCTATTTTAAACATACTGAAAAGGAGACTCTAAAATAAGTTTTTAGAAGTAGTCTTGCACCCTAAAATCTTCTTTTACGAAAGCCTCTGTTTCCGCCATCACGATCACGGTCACCTCTGAAAGAAGAGTTACGATCGCCACTGCGGCCACCAAACCTTCTTCCACCACCGCTTCCTTCTGATTTATCAAAGCCAAAACTCTCTCTGTTGCCTCTTCCTCCACGGCCTTTATCACCGTCGCCGGATCCTTTCTTCTGAGATTTTTCGACAACCACCATACGGCCATCAACCTCTATACGAGAAACTTTATCCAGAATATCGGCTGTATATTCATTGGGTACTTCAACAAAGCTGAATTTATCATACAAATCAATATCACCCACTTTATTTGGAGGAATGCTACTGTTATTTGACAAAAGGTCAATCAGATCTTTTGGATGAACACGGTCTTTTTTACCAATGGTGATAAATAAGCGGTCAAAACCATCTTTAGACTTGTTCAAGCCTTTCTCTATTTCTGCACCCTGCTCTTTTACTTTAGCTTCTTTCAAGCTCATTTTTAAAAGGGCAGCGGCTACTTCTAACGGAGTATATTCTTCTGTTTCGTTCACGAATCGCTCTATGCGTGAAATGTGTTTGGTAAGAGTGCCTTTCTGCAATACCTCACGAACTTTATCGAAGAACATGTTCGTGCGAATTTCATTGACATCTTCCAGCGTAGGCACCTGCTGCAACACTATCTTAGCTTTTGTATAGCGCATAATGTCTTTCAATTTGTAGCTGTCTGTACGACCACCTACAAATGAGAATGCTCTACCTGACTTACCGGCACGACCAGTACGACCAATGCGGTGAACGTAGGCCTCCTCGTCCTGAGGTAAATCATAGTTAAACACAGCCTCAACGTTGTCTACATCTATACCTCGTGCTGCTACATCAGTAGCCACTAATATTTCAAGTGTGCCGCTACGGAACTTCTGCATCACGTTTGAACGCTGGTTCTGATTCATGTCACCATGTAAGCCGTCAGCAAAATAGCCTCTGGCCTGCAGGTTAGAAACCAGTTCATCTACCATGCGTTTGGTATTACAGAAGATAATAACAGCTTTCAGGTTGTACATATCCAGCAAACGAGACAGTACTTCCATTTTTGCACTGCTACGTACCTCGAAATACACCTGATCGATGTTTGTCACAGTCAGTTCCTGATGCACTACTTTTACCAGTACCGGATCTTTCTGATAACGTTTAGTCATCTCCATGATCGGTTTTGACATAGTAGCCGAGAAGAAAATGGTCTGGCGGTCTTCCGGAATACGCTCTAATACAAACTCGATGTCGTCACGGAATCCCATGTCAAGCATTTCGTCTGCTTCATCTAGAATAATTTTTCGTACATTATCCAGCACCAGCGTACCACGCTCTATGTGGTCCATTACACGACCAGGAGTACCGATAACAATCTGAACACCTTGCTTTAAAGCGCGCAACTGCCTGTCGTATGACTGGCCTCCGTAAATAGGAACCACACTGATGCCTTGCTTATATTTTGCAAGCTTCTGTATTTCACCTGAAACCTGAATGGCTAACTCCCTGGTAGGGCAAAGGATTAAGGCCTGAACGCTTCTGTCACGTTCATCAATCATTTCAATGGTCGGTATACCAAAGGCAGCAGTTTTACCAGTACCTGTCTGGGCCTGACCAATTATATCTTTTCCTTCTAAAACAACAGGGATTGCTTCTGTTTGAATGGGAGAGGCTTCTTCGAAGCCCATGTCAGCAATAGCTCGCTGAACTTCCTGCGAAAGCGGAAGTTCTTCAAATTTGATTTTATTCATCTAATTTACTTAATGTATATAACTCATCTGGAGGCAGCCTGCTTGTAAACCTTCCTCTATTACTGAAGTACGAAACAACAGCTAATGAGTACGACACGTCAAACTAAAAATTAACTAGGGTAGCCAAACAGAACAAATGGGGTATCCAGTTATACAGTAAATCAGACTGATTCCAAATCTTCCGCAAAGGTACAAAATATATTTCAAATTAACTAGTTATTCTCATCATGCACCTTTTTTTCAGGCTGACATATAATTGAAAGAAACTTTCCGTGAGATTCATTACAAAAATATAAATAACAATTCGATGGTTTAATTGGAAATTATCTATATATTTAACAGATAAATTAAATTAACTATAAATAAACTTAAAAACTTATTCTTTTACTAAGGTTTAGTATTTATAAATATGCTATAGAGCCTGAATATATTATTTATAATGTAAAAAGTTATCTTTTAAACATTTAAAGAACTATATATTATAAATTATCAAATATTTATTTTTGCTTTTATTCTAATAATTTTTTAAATAGAAACTTATTAACCATCACCTAATTACTTAAGGAACAGCATCATGCAACTTATATTGCAGTAATGTAATTGCTTTAAAAATTAAAATCACAGGGAATCTCAACACACTTAACCAAATAAACTTATGCTACACTTCTCCAAAATTACTACCCAAGGCAAAGATTTTAATCTTATTGCTTCTGGGGCGCTAGCTTTTAAGATACATAACAAGATCTTAAAAGATGAGACTTTCCTGCAAGGAACCAAGATCAGCCGCAATATGCTACTTGGTAGTGTGCCAGCGCGTGGAGCGACAGATTCTGATCAGCAAAAGGTTTTCTTTGTGATTATCTCTGATCTTGACAAGCTAAACACAGAATCGCTGTGCAAAATGATTGCAAAAGAGAGAGCGAAAGGTAGCTATGCTGTTTGTCAGGTTATTCCGGTGTATTATAATGAGCCTTCCTTCAAAGCCATTAAAATGCTGCGACAGAATTTTGATGAGGTAGTTGAATTAAACAAACTGACTTTAGGCGCGAGCAAAGCTCTAATAAGTTCAGAACAACAAACATGCATCATAACAGATTACTCCATTTCTATGGCACGTATCATCTACCATGTATGTGTTAAAGACTTTGCCCCATCAAAGGAAACAGGAACTAAAAAAGGGAACCTTGTATATGCTTAAAAATGCTGCTGTATTATATAATAAGACCCTCTCTGTATAGTCTGAGAGGGTCTTATTAATCTGAATAGTTACCTACAGCAATGCTGCTACTTTAATTTAATTGAAGTAAGCCCCTTATTCCTCCAATTAAGGTATTATGTCTTTAAGCACACTACTATACCTTTTATCCTACACATACTTTAAGCCAACATCATTCAAAGATTTAAAAGAATACTGGCTTTGCCTTTCGGCATACACTATCTTTAAGGGTTCTGATTTAAAAGGAGCCTTACATGCCATCAATCTTTAAAATATATTCCTCTTCTGCCGGTTCCGGTAAAACTTATCACCTGACAAAGGAATACCTTAAGCTGGCTCTTCACACGCCCAACCCAGATTATTATCGTTCTATACTGGCTATAACCTTTACCAATGATGCTGCTGCTGAGATGAAGGAGCGTATCCTTGGAGCATTGCGCAACTTTAAAGACAACAGCCTGCCTGAGAAGCAAAAACAGAAGAGTGAAGAATTACTGGTAAGTATAACAGAAGACCTGCAAGTAGAGTACCCTGAAGAGAAGCTGGATAAAGAGGAAATAAGACGGAGGGCGGGCTTGCTGTTTAGTCAGATACTTTATAACTACTCCGATTTCAGTGTAAGCACCATAGACAGTTTCGTAAATAAGATTGTTCAGGCATTCACAAGAGAGTTGAATATTCCGCATAATTTTGAGGTGGATCTGGACTCTCAGACACTGGTCACTACTGCTGTTCAACTGTTGCTTGACAAGGTATCAAATAGCAAAAATGACCTTCTGTCCGAAACGTTGGAAAACTATGCACTGGAGAAGGCGCGAGAAGGACGCAGTTGGAATACACTACCCGATGATCTCGCTGACTTTGCTAAAAACCTGTTGAACGAGCAAGTGTATGAGGCAGTCACAGACCTGCAGACATTAACGCTGGAGGATTTTAAGAGCGTAAGGAACCAACTGCTAGAGACCAAAAAGCAAATAGAAGAGGCTGCACAGGAGGCAGCTCAACAGGCTTTGACAACTATTGAAAATGCCGGCCTCTCCCCTGCCGACTTCTACCAGAGCACTCGTGGTTTATTCGGTTACTTTAGCAAGTTTACAAAAGAAGCCGATTTAAGCTACGGCAATAACTACGCATGCCAAACCATAGCCGATGACAAATGGTATGCAGGCAAGGCATCACCGGCTACCAAAAACCATATTGATAGTATTCGACCGCAGCTTACGGAACTATACTACCACATCGAAGACATAAAAGAGAAGTATGCTGCCACCTTCACTCTCATTAATGCTATTGTGCCGCACCTTTATAAGGTGTCTGTACTGAACGAATTGGAGAAGTGCCTGCAGGAGATTAAGCGCGACAAAAACACGGTACACATTTCTGAGTTCAACAAACGCATCATCGATATTGTGCTGCAGGAGCCGGTGCCCTTTATTTATGAGCGACTGGGCGAAAAATATAACCACATTCTGATCGATGAATTCCAGGACACCTCAGTACTACAATGGAACAACCTGCTGCCATTAGTTGACAATGCGCTGGCTTCCGGCTATTTCAGTATGGTAGTAGGCGATGCAAAGCAGGCTATTTATCGGTGGCGTGGTGGTGAGATGGAGCAGATACTGCACCTCTATAAGAAAAGTACTGAAAAGCTGTATCAGAACCGCCGCCACGGGCAAATTATCCGGGAGCGCTATGAGTCCATCAATCATACCTTATCCCCTGCCGTCCTAAATACCAATTACCGCAGCAGGGCAGAAATTACTGGTTTTAATAATGAGTTATTTACCTTCATCAGCAGAGAACACGAAACGTTTGAAATGTTCGCCTCTATTTATGACGATAAGTTTCAGCAACAGGTACCGGGTGGTAGTGACAAAAGCGGCGGACATGTTCAGGTTATGTTCACGCACCCTGAAGACACTAATTATAAGTATGATTTAGATGGTTGCCAACGCACTGATATACTCTACGAAGGCTATGCCCGGCCTGAAATCCTGAGTTACGATGAAAGCATGCTGAACATGGTGCTGCAGCTTGTAAAACATAGTTTGGAAGAAGGGTATACTTTAAAAGATATGGCTATCTTATGCCGCACCAACAGCAAAAGTAAGCTTATTGCCAATTTCCTGAAAGAACGTCGCTTTGACATTATTTCACAAGATTCGCTTTCACTACAGTTTGCAGAGGTTATTAATCTAATTATTGCCTTGTTCCGTGTGTTTAACCGGCCCAATGATACACTGGCAAAGTCTGAGGCTTTATACCTTGTGTGTGCTGTAGCAATGGAAACCATTCCGGATACAGAAATAACACAAACAATAGCCGAAATAGCCAAAGCCCCTGATCCGCAGGAATTCTTTGACCAACTGCGCGTGTTTGGCTTTGATGTGAATGAACGAGAAACCGGTAACTTATCCATCTATGAGTTAACCGAGCAATTAATTCGCATTTTTGACCTGCTGGGTCATAATAGTGAGTGCGAATACCTGTTCCGGTTCCTGGACCTGGTGCTGGAATATAGTCTAAAGAACAGTAACAACCTTAATAATTTCCTGGCTTATTGGGATTTGCAAAAAGAAAAGTTAAGCATTAACACGCCTAAAAACCGCAATGCCATCACCATCACCAGCATCCACAAATCCAAGGGACTGGCTTACCCTATTGTGATTATACCGTTTGCCGACTGGAGCACAGAACCCATGACCCGCGCACTGATGTGGAGCCAGCTACCGCAGGAGGTAAGCGTAACGGGCAAGCTGCGTAGTGTGGCTGTTAACATTAGTACTAAGCTGGAGACAACAGTACTGGGCGAGCAGTATCGCACCGAAATAGAAAAAAACTTTATAGAGAACCTGAATATGCTGTATGTGGCTCTAACCCGTCCCATCGACAGGCTTTACCTTATTGGGAACAGCAAAGATTTACTCGACAAGAAGAAAGCATCCAGAGCATTGGAGGGTACAGCTAAAAATGTAAGTCACCTGCTCTACCGCTTCCTGGTACACAAGCAAATGTGGCAGCCGGATCAGTTCTGTTACCAGCTACACAAGGGAGTCCTTAAGCAACATTATTCAGAAGTCTCCAAAGAAAACACCTATACGCTGGAGCACCTGATAACTACAGACTGGGCCCAACGACTGCAGCTAAAACAACATGCTAACAATGTCTTTGATTTTGAGACACAGACCAGGCAACGACAGGCTAATAAGAAGCTGCACTATGCTTTATCCCGGGTTATTGTAGCCACTCAAATGGATGACATACTACGGCAGATGGTTAACCAGGGCATCATCAGTGAACGTGAAAGACCGGACCTTAGCAAGCGATTAGAGGAGGTTATTCGCCAGCCAAAGTTGCACCACCATTTCACGGACAAAGTGGTAGTAGAGCATGAGAAAGAGCTACTCGATGCCCGGGCCTATCTGTACAAGCCAGACCGCGTAGTGTTCGATGGCGACCAGGTGGTGCTGATAGAGTTTAAACTCCCGCCTCCGGAACTGGAACACCGCAATAAGCTGGACCATTATGCTGTGCGTTTTAAGCAACTGGGTTATCAAAAAGTAAAATGCATACTTTATTACTTTGATACAGAACAGGTAATTGAGTGGAGCTACGGCGGGAAAAGCTTACAAATGGGACTAGCCTTATGATGCTTGGGCTACAAAGGATTTGCTGTTTTTAACCACCCCCACAAAAGGTAAAACTAAATTAATATGGAACAACGATTAACCTTAATTACACTAGGTGTAAAGAACCTGCAGCGGTCAAAAGACTTTTACAAAAACGTATTTGGATGGCAGCCGACAGAAGCCAGCACAGACGGCATTATTTTCTTCCAATTAGACGGTAGCATTCAGCTAGCTCTTTTCCCGCAGGAATCCTTGGCAGATGACGCAGGTGTTCCTGCCGATGGCAAAGGTTTCAGAAGATTCTCTCTGGCTCACAATGTAAAGTCTGAACAGGAAGTAAATGAGTTAGTGGCAGTCTTAGAGGAAAGAGGCGCAACTATTGTAAAGCGTCCTGAAAAAGTTTTTTGGGGAGGATACAGCAGCTATGTGTCTGACCCGGACGATATTCTGTGGGAAATAGCTTACAACCCTTTTCTGCCACTCAATGAAGAAGGAGCAATTACACAATAAAAGCTCTTATCCAGCTTAGACAGCAGTGTCTAAATCGCTAATTTATCACCCGCTAAAATCACCACCTCGTGCAGACTTTCCTGGAGCTATCAGCGAAATACATTTACGAAAAGTACAAAGAGAATATTAGTGAATTGTGCATTATTATGCCGTCACGCAGAGCTAGTTTCTTCTTCAAGAATGAACTGGCACAGGCAGCTCCAGAGCCTATCTGGTCGCCGGAGGTATTTGGTATGGAGGATTTTATTACCAAGCTTGCCCAAACAGATGTGCTAGAGCCGATAAACCTGCAATTGGAACTGTTTGACCTGATGTGTGAGCAGGACCCGCTGCTGGACTTTGATCAGTTTGTTACCTGGGGTGGAACATTGCTTGACGACTTCAGCAGAATAGATCAAAACCTGGTGGATGTGGGGAAACTGTTTGAGTACCTTTCTGAAGCAAAAGCACTAGAAAGGTGGGACCCAAAGTTCCTAGGAAAGGACATCTCTCCCACCATAAAAAAGTACTTCAGCCTCTGGGACAACATTGAGAAGACATACCGGAACCTAAAGAAACAACTCCTGAAAAATAAGCAGGCGTATACCGGTATGGCTTTCCGAAAGGTTGCGGAGAACATTAACACGATAGCAAAAGAGCCAGGATGTCACAAATATATTTTTATAGGATTAAACGCACTGACAAAATCAGAAGAGGTTATTATTAAAGCACTCCTGAAGCATGACAAGGCAGAGGTGTTGTTCGATTCAGATAATTTCTACATGGAAGAAGGCTCTCCTAACAGGGCAGGCAGCTTTCTTAGAAAATACAAAAGTACATGGAAGTTACCGGAGTGGCGCTGGCAGCAGAACTTACTTCTGACCGATGAGAAAGAGATTAACGTGATTGGTGTAGCCAATGCCAGTATGCAGGGAAAACTGGCAGGACAGCTGCTGCAGGAAATCAGGCAGAAGGACAAACATTCGCAAACTGCTATCATACTGCCAGATGAAACACTGCTTCTGCCTGTGCTTCACTCTATACCGGATGAGGTGCCAAATTATAACGTGACAATGGGGCTAAGTTTTAAGGGCACCCCTTTGTTTAACCTGATCGACCTATTGTTCGAGGTGCACCTGACGGGTGTGACACAGCTTCAGGAATCTGGTTACAAAGTGTACCAGTACCACCACCTGTCCGTTTCAAAGCTGCTTACGCATCCGTTCATCCGAAGGTATGAGCTGTACCTCACCGACCAGCCAGAGCAAGAGAAGTATCACGGCTTCATCCAAAAAGTAATTGATAAAATTGTAGCTGATAACAAGGTACTGGTGACGGCGCAGGACCTGCTGCAAATGGGGCAACAGCACCCTCTTTTTGAGACGCTCTTTAAATCATGGCGCGACTGTGACGATATTATCGCGGCTATGTATAGCCTGATAGAGCTGCTGCGGGAGGTTTACAGCCATCAGCCTAATACGATTGAAACAGAATATCTCTATATATTTTACACCCTGGTAAAGCGGCTGGACACTATCTTCGACTGCCGTGAGCATAAGATCGGGGTACGCAGCTTCCGTAAGTTCCTGTATGAACTGATCGGCTCCACCAGACTGCCTTTCAGCGGTGAGCCTATTTCAGATGTACAGATTATGGGTATGCTGGAGACACGCGCACTTGATTTTGAGAATGTAATTATACTTTCTGTAAATGAAAATACGCTGCCTGCACCTAAGCGCCACGAGTCGCTGATGCCATACGATGTACTACGCGAGTTCGGCCTGCCTACTTATGCCGAAACTGAAGGCGCTATGGCTTATAATTTTTATCGGCTGCTTCAGCGTGCAAAGCGCATACATCTGCTTTATGTCCTTCCTTCCGACACCTATGGCTCCGGAGAGAGAAGTCGCTTTATACTACAGTTACAGAACGACCTGGCGCTGCGCAATTCGCGCATTAAATTTCATGACCTGACTGCTGCTGTTGATCAGAAACAGTCAAAGAAGTATAATGAGGATATCCTGATACAAAAGGATGAAAAGATACTGGGGCAGCTGAAAAAAGAGCTGCAGAAAGGTCTTTATCCATCGCACCTGAACATGTATATTAACTGCTCCTTACAGTACTATTTCAGCCGCATTGCCAAAATACAGGAGATGGACGAGGTGGAAGAGCAATTAGGTACAGATAAGTTCGGAACTCTGGTACATCAGGTGCTGGAAGATTTTTTTAAACCCTTTGCAGAGAATGGTAAACCTATTGAGGTCAGCCATATTGAGCAAATGCTACAACAACTGCCGGATAAGGTAAGGAAAGAATTCATTTATGCCACCCGTGGTGCCACGCCCGACCGTGGCATGAACTACCTCCTGTTTAAAGTTGCTGTACAGGTACTTGAGAAATATTTATCAAACCTGAAAGAATCAAAAGAACTGCCCTTATTTGTGCTGCGTCTAGAAGAAACTTTATCTGCTACCCTGCCTGTGCAAGTTGCAGGTGAAGAAATACAGGTACGCATAGCAGGTAAAGCCGACCGTATCGATCTGACCGGGCACGAGCTACGGGTAATTGACTATAAAACAGGCAAGGTTGAACGTAACCAGCTAGTGGTAAAGCCGGAGGACGTAGAACTGCATTTCACTTCCGATCCTAAATATGATAAAGCACGGCAATTGTGGCTTTACCAGTACATTCTGCAGCGTACCCTGCAACAATCGCCGGAGGCTATTCTTAAAAATGCCCCCCATGTAGAAGTACAAAGCATAACACCGAAATCTGGCATCTTATCCTTCCGCAACCTGGATGCAGGCGTACTGTCATCGGAGTTTAATTTTACTGAGGCAGGTGAAACATCACCTAAAAGTTTTATCTCAGCCTCCGAAAATCTTCTCAGCGGGTTCGTTCGCCATGTGCTAGACCCGATGGAGCCCATCCGGAAGACCAATGATCTGGATGTTTGCCAATGGTGTCCTTACAGGGGGATTTGTGCAAGGTAAATATCTGGTCCCATAAACAGTATATACCTCCTGAATTTAAGGTTTCTCCTGCTTAAGCCTCCAAAAGAGCTGATTATAGCGTAAGTAGTAAAAGCTTAAATTAACGATAGACCAATGAGAAGATTTGTTACCTCAGATAGCCATGGAGGCTACAAAGCATTAATACAGTGTCTAGAAAAATGTGAGTTTGATATAAATAAGGATCAGCTTTTCTTTATTGGAGACGTTGTGGACGGTTGGTCAGAAACACGGGAGAGCCTAGAGCTGTTGCTCAGCATTAAGAATCTTGTTTACCTGCTGGGAAACCATGATGAATGGGTAGTAAGCTTTTATACAGGTAAAATGCAGAGCAAAGAATCAGAACGAGAGTTATGGCTGACGCAAGGTGGTGCGGCAACTGTAAAATCATATGGTATAACTAAACCTATGCCACAGAAACATTTAGACTTACTTCGTAAAGCCAAAGCTTATCATGTAACAGAAGATAATATTTTGTTTGTACATGCGGGTTTCGATACCAGTTTACCAATAGCTGAAAATGATAAAACTGATTTGATCTGGAACAGAAGCTTTGTCAGAAAATTTTATAAGTTATACACGCAGCACAGTCCCTTTACCATAAAAGACTATAAAGAAATATATGTGGGTCATACACCCACCATATCTTTAGACCAACACCAAACAAAACCATTACAAATGAACAAAATCATAATGATGGATACTGGCGCAGCCTTTACAGGAGCCCTTTCTATAATGGATTTAGACAGTAAACAAGTTTGGCAGTCGGATAAGGTTATGACACTTTATCCCAGTGAAGAAGGAAGAAACAAGCAGACCTGGCACAAAATGAATGGAAGTTATGATGCTTAGCTCATTGTTACTAAAACTTATCTGGGAATACTTATTTGTATAGGAATAAATTATCTAGAGTGATTATTCGACAGGTTAAATAAGAAGAGGGGTTACCCCCTCTTCTTACTACTGCTTAAAAGATAATTAATCAACCTCCTGTTGTACCTCCACCAGTAGTCGTTCCTCCCGTGGTAGTTCCTGTTGTAGTACCCCCATCAGTAGTACCTCCCGTGGTAGTTCCCGTTGTAGTACCCCCATCAGTAGTACCTCCCGTGGTAGTTCCCGTTGTAGTACCCCCATCAGTAGTACCTCCAGTTGTAGTGCCTCCCGTGGTAGTTCCTGTAGTAGTACCGGTAGTAGTTCCTGTTGTTCCAGTTGTGGTACCGGTAGTTCCCGTAGTAGTTCCTGTTGTAGTACCTGCAATTGGATCATCATCGTCATCATCGCATGCAGTAACAAACACTGACGACATTAATAAACCTGCAGTTACCAAAGAAATCCAGTTCTTTTTCATAGCTTGTAAAATTAATTATGGTATTATTCAATCCTTTTTTACGAGACTTGATAATATAAAACCATAAATAACAGCACATTAAATACTTAATTTTTAAATCAGTATAAGTATTTACCGCATAATCATTTTGTAAAATCATACAAATTGATCACTCTTTATAATTATATTATTACAATACGATATAGTTGAATATCTTAAGCAAAAAGTTCTCTTATAGCTAACATCAAAATAACCCAAACTGAATTAACTAGTAAGTTGGTACTAAAGAAGACGAACAGCACGTTTAAACTCAACAGGACACGAATAGTGCCTTACTTTTCTTTTATCGATCATTTTTTTTTATTACTATCGCCGGAAATAATATCAAATGCAGCTAAAATTTAAGGTTTTGCGAACATATTTATTTCTTCTGATTCTGATTATTACATCATTACAGGCGTATGCCCAAAGTACTTACCAGGAAGTTGTTGCTAAGTCGGGGGATGGGGTTTATGTTTTATTACGCAGGTATGGACTTAACCCTTCAGAGCATCTTCATGCATTTTTAGAGTTGAACAAGGGCAAGTTAGGGAAAGACCATAGCCTCTACATAGGTAAAATTTATCGGCTTCCAATACCTGCAAGCGCCGTTACTACTGCTGTAAAGGCTGAGCCATCAGCAACAGCCAGCAAAGCCTCCCCTAAATTACTGCATATTCCTCTTTTTGGAAATAAGTATGAGCGAGTAGACATAAAAGACCAGCAATTAAGAGGTGCTGTTTACTACCTCTCTTCCGGACACGGTGGACCAGATCCAGGGGCCGTAGGTAAATATGGTTCTTACCAGCTTGCCGAAGATGAATATGCTTATGATGTAACCATACGCCTTGCCCGCACATTAATGGAACACGGGGCCACAGTGTATATGATTGTACAAGACCCCAAAGATGGTATACGGGATGAAAACATACTGAAAATGAATACAGATGAAGTTAATTACCCAAACCAACCTATAGCATATAATCACACCCAAAGGCTTCGCCAGCGCACTGATGCCATCAATAAACTTTATGCGCAACATAAAGGAGCTTACCAGCGCATGTTAGCCATTCATGTAGATAGCCGTAGCAAAAGCCAGAACATTGATGTTTTCTTTTACCATCACGAAAACAGCCCTTTGGGGCAAAAGCTGGCTGAAACAATACACCAGACTTTTACAAACAACTATAATCGACACCAACCCAACCGGGATTATTCGGGAAATGTTTCGCAACGCAGCAGCCTGTATGTTGTAAAGCATAGCCACCCTCCTACTGTCTTCATCGAACTGGGTAACATTCGAAATGATCTGGACCAAAGGCGTTTCGTAATTCCGAACAACCGACAGGCTCTGGCTAACTGGATTTGTGAGGGCATTATAACTGACTACGCTTCTCAGCAGGGAATGTAATTTATACTAAATTCAACTACGTTGACAGCTTTGCCATGAGGCAACATTAATACTTGCTAGTTTTTGTTGCCTTGTGGTTTCTATTCCTTTATTCTGACTGAACCTGAACAAATATCGCCTTCCTCTGCGCCAGCTAACCATTCCCTGAGCTTTTTTGTTCTTTCTTTGGTTAGCTCTGCAAGGTAACTTGTACTACAAATTGGATGTAGTGAGCCATAATACCCAGCTTCCCTTTCCGGATACTTCATGTGCAGTTCTGCATCTCTGAAGTTAATCCATATTCTTTGAGACGCCTTCAGATTATTTATATAAACAGTATCTGTCTTATATTCAACTAAAAGCTGTTTGTACACCTCATTAAGCTCATTGTCTGCTTTCTGGTATTCGGCATACACTTGATGATTCATGTCGGCTTGTGTCTGCGCAAAAGCACTTTTTACAATCAAAGTAAAGAGCACAACAACAATTCTTTTCATTCCTGTAGAGTAAAAAGCTATGCCGGGAGATACTTTATCCTCTTTCCGGCATAGCCTATGGTATTCGTGTTCAGAGACGGTACAAAATTCATGTTTTGCTCTGCAAAAACAAAATTGAACTTTCTTTGATAAAAAGCTGGTCAAAAGAAAATTTAGTCATTTTCTTTTGACCAGTGATTAAACGTTCAGGTTTGACATTTGCGCCTGCGCATACCTGTCTCCTGCAGCTACTCCTTTAGGAGCAATTTCGTCAATTTGCTGTAACTCTTCCTGAAAAAGCGAAACCTCAAGAGCTCCTAAGTTTTCTTCTAGGTATTTTCTTCGCTTTGTGCCTGGTATTGGTACTATGTCGTTGCCCTGAGCCAACAGCCATGCCAGTGCCAGTTGTGCTGGTTTGCATCCTTTCTGGGCAGCCAGTTCTTCAATTTTCTTTACCAGATCTATATTCTTCTGGAAGTTTTCTCCCTGGAAGCGCGGCGAGAAGCGCCTGTAATCATCTTCAGCTAAGTCTTCAAAGCTCTTGATCTGACCGGTAAGGAAGCCTCTGCCCAGCGGGCTGTATGGGACAAAGCCAACGCCTAAATCACGGCAAGCTGGCAACACATCATCTTCCACATCGCGGCTCCAGAGAGAGTATTCTGTTTGTAAGGCCGAAATAGGGTGAATCTGGTGTGCCTTTTTAATAGTATTAGCTGAAGCTTCAGATAAGCCCAGGAAACGAACCTTACCTTCTTTCACTAACTCAGCCATGGCACCCACTGTATCCTCTATAGGTGTATCTTTATCTACACGGTGCTGATAATAGAGATCAATATGGTCTACCCCAAGACGCGTTAAGCTGTCTTCACAAGCTTTTTTCACATATTCTGGTTTACCGTTTATGCCCAAAAAGGTGCCATCCTTGTCTCTTACATTACCAAACTTAGTAGCTAAGACTACTTTATCTCTTCTGCCTTTGATGGCTTTACCAACTAATTCTTCATTAGCCCCAACACCATACATATCGGCAGTATCCAGGAAAGTAACTCCTAAGTCTAGAGCTCTGTGTACGGTGGCAATAGACTCTTCATCGTTGCGGTTACTGTAGAAGTCTGACATACCCATACAGCCTAAGCCCAGGGCAGGCACTTCCAATCCTTGTTTTCCTAACTTTCTAGTTTCCATGTGTTACTTTTATTTTAGAATATAATATTGAGAGACTATAATACGCCATCTCATCATTTTAAAAAGAATACTCAACTCAGCGATCATGAGCTATCAGCAACTGAAGCCAATGTGTTTTAAAACAGCAAAAGCAGGTAAAAATGCCTGCTTTTGCTGTTTTCGTTCTCATTATTTTTGAAGTTAAACTTTCAGATAATTAAACTCCAGAAGATTCTGAATGCTGTCTCTGTGAGCATCATTCGACATTCTCTGCGCATCTTCATCTACCATCTCTTCCGTTCCAATCAATAACTGGCGTTTGATATTGTCATTGTCTTTCTCTCTGGAAAAATAAAGTGCTACATACTCTGTTTTACCAAAATAACCATTACGCCCTCTGCCCATGGAAGTAAGAATAGTATTGAGCTTATCTACTACGCCAGGTTCAGGCTCTCCAGCAAAACCGAAATACTTAAATTCTCCTTCTTTTTCTACCTGGTGCCTGGGAAACTCTTTGACAATTGCATCCTCAAATTGCTGCACAGACTCCTCTTCGTCAAAACGGTATAGCAAAACGTAATTATTCATATGTATTTGTTCTTTAATTTACAAAATAATGTATATTAATAAGTTACGTGCATACAGGCCAATTGTTAATTATAAATCAACTACCTTGAAACCAAGTAAAAGCAGTAGGCTAATTCAGCACTTAAACTACCTGACTGTTAAGCAATAGCGCCACCATCAATGGCCAAGTGCGTTCCATTGCAATAAGTAGAATCATCAGAGGCAAAGAAAATAAAGGACTTCGCCACCTCATCTGCTTTACCCAAACGTTTAGCCGGTGTACCCTCAATCCAGAGTTGCCTGATTTCATCAGGTATAACACTTAGCAAAGGGGTGTCAATATAATAAGGGCAAATAGCGTTAGCGCGTATATTTTTATCGGCATATTGCACGGCTATATTCTTTGTTAAGCCTAACACACCATGTTTTGACGCTGTATAAGGTGCAAGTCCATGTTCTGCCTTTAAGCCTGCCAGAGAGGACATGTTTACTATAACACCGCCGCCTTGTTTAAGGAACTGCTGCAGCTCATATTTTATGCAATAAAACTGTCCGTTCAGGTTGATGCTGATAATTTTCTCCCATACTTTTTCATCCATATCATGAATGCCTGAGTATGGACCACCAATCCCGGCGTTGTTCAGTGCCACATCTAACCTTCCAAACTTCTGTACTGTTGTGTCTATAGCCTGCTTCACACTTTCTACATCTGATACATCAACCGGCACAAAGCTAGACTCAACTCCAAGTGCCCCTATTTCACTCATAGTTTCATCATGATTTGCAGTAGGTAAATCGGCCACCACAACTTTTGCCCCTTCTTTAGCTGCTTCTATAGCGCAAGCTTTACCAATACCAGAATTACCACCGGTTATAAAAACAACTTTGTTCTCTAGCTTTTTCATGTTTTAACATTAATGTTCTTCTATTGGGTACGGTGAGAAAAAGTTTAGGTGTAAAGAGAAGAGACTTTTATTGTAGGAGTGGCAGAGCCATTAAAAGGTTTATTTACTACAATTAAACTCTGTTCAACTATAGATATAAAAATGAATTTATCTCTCTGCTAAAGAAGCCCCCTTTAAAGAAATTCTGCTTATTAACCGAAAGCCACATCCAGTACCATCATTATCACAAACCCACCAATAAGGCCAAGCACAGCTACATCGGTGTTTTTATCGCGCTGCGTTTCAGGTATGACCTCTTCCACCACTACATAAATCATGGCTCCGGCAGCAAAGGCTAAGGCATAGGGCAGCCCTGGTTGTATATATACAACTGCAAAAGCACCCAACACCCCAGCAATAGGCTCTACAATGGCAGAAAGCTGGCCGTACCAGAAACTTTTCAGGCGACTGACTCCAAGGCGACGTAAGGGCATGGCAACAGCAAAGCCTTCCGGAAAATTTTGTAATCCTATACCCAAGGCTAAAGTAATGGCAGCTGTTACAGACACTCCGTCTGTGCCGTTAGCCGCAGCGCCAAACAACACTCCCACTGCCAGCCCTTCAGGTATGTTATGAAGTGTGATAGCAAGTATAAGCAGTGTCGTCTGGTGGAGCTTTGTTTTCATCCCCTCCTTTTCCTCCTGCTCAAAATTGATATGAAGGTGTGGGGCGAATTTATCCAGTACGAAAATGAATAATGCGCCAGCCGTAAATCCTACCGCTGCCGGCATCCAGCTCATATCCGGATATTGTCTTTCCGACATTTCTATGGCTGGATTCAGCAAAGACCAAAAACTTGCCGCCAGCATCACTCCTCCTGTAAAGCCTAACATTACGTCCTGCCATGACCTGTTCATCGTCCTGAAAAAAAAGATCATTGCGGCACCCAATGCCGTTACGGACCAGGTAAACACAGTGGCAATCAGTGCAGCGTAAATAGGGCCTAAATCATTAAAAAAACTTTCTATATTTTCCATAAGGTTCATCAGATCAGCTTCAGCATCTGCTAAAGCTCACAGGTACGCCGCGTGAAGATAGCTTATATCTAGGCTACTTTTACCTGTAAATGTTAAGCGGATTCCTTGGCTGTATCCAAATTTAGAAATGCAATACGAAAGAACCTGCTTTATGATTTCAAAAACAACTTTCAAGCTAAGGATGATTTGCTGCTCTGGTTGTTATTCCGGCTTTAAATATTCTATCTGATAATCCTTACTGAGACTGGCTCGTATGCTAAGTTAGCTTCAGTGTTTAAAAGTTACTCAGCAAGCCCCAAGCGTAAAACCAATCACCCTCACTTCATTTTTTTAATACAAATCAATTATAAACTATGAATCTCAAACTTAAACCTTTAAAGGAACAGGTTATTGTCTTAACAGGTGCCTCAAGTGGTATCGGTTTAACAACTGCCCGAATGGCAGCAAAAGAAGGTGCTAAACTTGTATTGGCAGCACGAAATGAGGATGCTCTGGACAAACTGGTACAGGAAATCCGCCATAACGGAGGGCAGGCCATTTTTGTAGGCGCGGATGTTGGAATAGAAGAAGATGTTATGCGTATTGCTGAAGCAGCCATAGCCACCTTTGGTGGTTTCGACACCTGGGCAAACATCGCAGGAGTTTCTATATTTGGGCATTGCCTTGACGTTTCCATTCCGGATATGAAACACATGTTTGACACTAATTTCTGGGGCGTGGTATATGGCTCCCGTATTGCGGCAAATCATTTTATTAAGCGAGGTAGCCCAGGTGCTGTTATAAATGTCGGTAGCTTTTTTGGAAACAGGGCTGCTCCTATTCAGTCCACTTACTCGGCCTCTAAATATGCCCTGCATGGTTGGACGGATGCCCTTCGTATGGAGCTAGAGAAAGATAAAGCCCCTGTTTCTGTGACCTTGATCCATCCGGGAAGAATTGACACTCCTTACAACGAACATGCAAGAAGCTATATGGACAGACAGCCTGAACACCGGGGCATGGTTTACGTGCCTGATACGGTAGCAGATGCGATACTTTATGCAGCCGCAACCCCTAAAAGAGATATGTTTGTCGGTTTCCAGTCGAAGTTCTTCACGGTAATGGCAGCTATATCTCCTCGTTTGATGGATAAAGTTATGGAGGTGATTATGTATCCTACACAACTGGCAAACCGTCCTTCACGCGATGTTGAGGACAATGCATTGTACAAACCAGGCTATGGCATGCATGAACGTGGAACTAATGTGGGTTGGATACGCTCAGGCAGTGTATACGTACAGGCTCAGAAACATCCTGCTGTCGCCACCCTTGCTGTCGCAGGGCTTGGTGCAGCCATTGCGTTTCTAGCTGGTTCACGGAATCGAAATAAGAAATTCTAACAGAGCGAAAGCTACTTATATTCTACCGCTTATCTATAGTTACAATCATGCTTTGTAACTATAGATAAGCGGTTTTTATTTACAAGATTTACTTTTAAGACAGCTAAGTTGTGTACCCACCCGAAGCGGCCAAAGCACTTTGATTATTATTCTACCCAAAGTGAATGCACAAGATAAGATTTAGCTCACCCCTAACATGTGTTAGCAATAATATTAATTATAGACAATTTATCTTTGAATATTGTATAGGTTACAATGCATAGTCAATTTTCATTATTGTTGAAAGAATGACAGATGGATCATATAAATATTAATAATTAATTATGATTTAAAGAAATATATTATACAATACATAAACCCAATTTCAGAACCCTTATCAAAATTTCTACCTTTCACCACATTTAGCATCGAAAATTATTAATTTAATAATTTATCAGCTTTAAAAATAACATACACTTATTACAACTTATTTAATGTGTACCTGTATTATTAATATGATAATTCAATAAAAAATAATATTTCAAGCATATTAATATGAAACGTTATATATCACACCTCTACTACATGCTTTTATTAAGCTTGTTAAGCATACCTGCACTGGCCGATAATGTACCTCAAGCATGGCAGCAGGGAACAGTCTTTCTTGATGATGATGTGATAAAAGGAGAAGTACATTATGACAATGAGTTAGACGTTCTTTTTTATAAAGATGCAGGTATAACAAAAGCCTTCACAGCCCAGACAGTACGTTCATTTAATTTTAAAGATGAGGAAATGGGCGTTACCCGTACCTTTACGTCTTTAACACAGAAACTTAATGACTTACCAGGTCAAAAGGAATTTTATGAAATAGTTATAGATGGAGAGATTGTGTTAGCAAGGAGAAGTAAAACATCACGTATGGCCCGCAAAAAATATATAATACCAATCCTTTCAAATCTCTTGGCAACAAGCCAGGCACAAAATAATGCCACTTATAACTATTACATTGTAAATAATAAGGAGCTGACAAAAATTAAAAATTTCAGAAAGCAGGTGCTCCCTTTAATGGCAGATCGGGAGGAGGAGATGAACCAGTTTATGCATGATTACGATTTCCAGCTACACAAGCCAACAAGCTACATTCTGCTTGTTAATTACTATAATCATCTGATGAAAGAAAATTTCACCGCACATAAATAGTATACCTTAATAGTTTGTACTAAGCCAAGTACTTTAAGCGCTTAGATATCAATGTAGTTCCGTTGCTATCTAAGCGCTATTCTTGGTATCCGTTTTACTGAATATCTGGGCTACATCACTTCAAAATACCACAGCTTCAAATTACGCAACATCTGGTAAAAGGCATCCTTTATACAGATCTCTAAAAGTGACTTTCAATTTAATAATCTTTTACAACAGCTTTAGATAATTATTTTTTTAATATTAAAAGTTATACTGCACTTTAACAGTAACTCCAACTAGGGTAGCCCGTAATTAGTAAAGGCTGATCTATGATAACTTGTTCTGCCTGCCTCTATTGGTCAAATATGACCCTGCTGAATTTTCAGGTAGAGTTACTCCAAATATTCAACTACATCCAAAAATTTCAAAGCTATGACGACACCCATCCCACGTGATAAAGACCTGGATAGTACACTAAAATTACTGCTGAATGGCTATCCCCTCCTTCAGGAGAAGTTCCGCCACTATGATTCTGATATATTCAGAACCAGGTTCTTAGGGCAAAAAGCTGTGTGCATACACGGGCAGGAAGCTGCAGAAATATTTTATAATCCGGAGCTTTTTGAGCGCAAGAACGCTATTCCTAAACGGATTCAGAAAACACTGATGGGTGAAAATGGCATCCAGACGATGGACGGTCCCGAGCACAGACGCAGGAAGGAGTTATTTATGTCGTTAATGACTCAGGAGAATATAAACAACCTGATGAGCATAATGGCCGATGAGTGGCAAACATCCATCTATAAGTGGGAAGAGATGGATGAAGTAGTTCTTTACAAAGAAGTGCAGGACCTCATATGCCGGGCAGCCTGTGCATGGGCCGATGTTCCGCTAAAGGAATCGAAGGTTAGAAGAAGAGCAGCAGATTTCGGGTACATGGTTGATGCTTTTGGCGCTGTAGGTCCAAGACACTGGCGAGGAAAAAGGGCTCGAAGCAGAGGCGAAAAGTGGATAGGTAAAGTTATCAAAGATATTAGAAAAGGGAAACTGGAAGTGAGAGAGGGTACAGCTGCTCACGCTATGGCCTGGCATCGTGACATAAATGGTGAGCTACTGGACATACACATGGCTACCGTGGAGCTGATGAATGTACTGAGGCCTATCGTTGCCATAGCAAGATATGTAACTTTTGCTGCTATAGCCTTGCATCAGTACCCGGTACACCGCCAGATTCTTAAAGAAGATGAAGACAACTATGCTGAGCTTTTTGTACAGGAGGTTCGCAGGTTCTATCCTTTTACACCAGTGTTAGGGGCACATGTTCGCACTGACTTTGAGTGGCAAAACTACCACTTTAAAAAAGGGACAATGGTGCTATTAGATGTATATGGTACTCTGCACGACGAAAGACTGTGGGAGCGCCCCAATGCTTTTTCACCGGAGAGGTTCAGAGACTGGGATGGAAGCCCCTTTGATTTTATACCTCAAGGTGGAGGCGACTATATGACCGGACACCGTTGCGCTGGGGAATGGATTACAATTGAAGCCATGAAGGTTGCTGTTAACTACCTGACAAAAGCAATGGAATACAGAGTACCGAATCAGGACCTTGACATGAGCTTGTCCAGAATGCCTACTATACCAGTAAGCAGGTTTATCATAAGTCAGGTAAGGGCAACAGCAGACAAGCCTTCTCTTGATTCTGCAGGAGTTGTTGGTGCTACAACATCCAAAGCGGCTAAATGTCCTTTTCACCAGTAAGTATCCATGTAAATACCAATAGAAAAGCCCACCTTATATGCAGCATATAAGGTGGGCTTTTCTATTGGTATTTACATTTAAGCAGGTATTTTAAATTAAAGGAAGCTCTTGTAGTTTATCAGGTGAAAATTGATATCTTTTAGTTAATTTTCTTCAGCAACTGATTTAGCAGCTTTAACGGCTGATTTTAGTTTGCCTGAAGAACTGAGCTTTATTTTGCTGTTCTCCAGCACTTCAGAATCAGATATTAGCTCAGTATTCATATTAAAACTGTACTGGATGTCGTCTCCTTTCCTGATCAGGTCAATCAGGTTCTTACCCATTTCTTTAAAATTAATTTCAGCAGGAATAGTAACGCTAGTAGAGCCTTTTGCTGGTATGTTGACAGTACCTGGTTTGCTTCCCTCCACCGATTCGTTATTATCGAGCTGTACGGCATAATACATATCCCTGAAACCGAAAGAAAATGCATTCTTATTTGTTACAATAATCTCCGTTTTTAGTGTGGCACCAGAAAAGCCAACATCTTCAACACCGATATCTGCTACTTCTATTTCAGGTGGACGTACCAAAGGCAAGCGTTTCTCAATATCCAGGTTAAGCTTATCTTTAGGTATGATAGCCATGTCAGTAAATATTGTTGCATTAACTCTGTAGTTGGCGCTATCCTTCCCCTGCTCCTCCAGGTTGTTTAACACAGACTGAAGCTTATTGTAATAAACAGTTAAAGGTAATGAAAAAGCAGTGGTGTCATTAGCTTCAATTTGTAGAGAATCCGGGTAAGTCGTTCTTGCCACTTCATTATCTTCAATATAAATAACATAATGCAGGCTGTCAATGTTAATACCCACGGGAGCAGGATTGTCCATTACCATGCTCATGTTCATTTCAGCTTTGTTTGCAGTAAGATTTGTAACCTGCATGTTGGCAACCTGTAACTCAGGTACTACATAATCGGCTACTTCCTTATCTGAACTTTTGAACTTTATGACCATGTAAATAATGCCGGCAAGTGCAACCAACCCTATCATCAGGAATATTGATTTCTTAGTACTCATGTTTGCTGAAAAATTAGTGTGACTTGTTGAGCACAAAATTAAAGCGCTCTCATTAAATCATACTTACGCACACCATTTTATCGGCACTTGCAAAAAGCTGCATTTAAGTATTTTAACTCTATAAACTAAGTATAAATACCTAAACGCTGCTTTTATAATGATTTACCATCTTCTAATTAATATTCAACACAGCAGCACTTAAGGTAAGATGTCTTGTATTGATGAAATGGCAAAACACGCTGATGCAAGCCTCTTTAGTGCTACCAAAACAATCAATAGGTGAGTTTCAGGCCTAGCAACTTATATAATAGATGAAAATACTGCTCTGAATGAATGACCAGGAGAAACTTTAGCACGTATTTACTTTCCGCACCCACTAAAGGTAAAGCACCAGGTAAAAAACTTTAAACAAATACTGCTTTAATGGCAAAAGAAAACGCTTCCATTCAAATACAATTTCTAGGAGCAGCCGGCACCGTTACCGGCTCTAAAACACTTCTGAAAACAGACAAGTACAAAATACTCATAGATTGCGGCCTGTTTCAGGGCAACAAGCCTGAACGCAAGCTGAACAAGCTTAAAAAGCTACCCTTTAAGCCTTCCGAAGTAGATGCCATCATACTTACTCATGGGCACCTCGACCACAGTGGCTACTTGCCGGTGCTGGTAAAAAAAGGCTTTACGGGGCCCATATATGCCACAACTCCCAGTAAGTCTATCACAGAAACCATACTTCATGACAGTGCTAAAATTCAGGAAGAAGATACCCAGGAAGCAAATAAAAGACGTAGCCAAGCCAGGAAGCCTCTTAAGCCGCTATACAGGGAAAAACACGTAAACCGTACACTGCAGCTCTTTGAAACATATGCTGACAAAGAATGGATTGTCTTGAATGAAGAAGTAAAATTCCGCTTTATTAAAAGCGGGCATATACTTGGTTCTGCTACAGTAGAACTGGAGTGCCAGGGAAAAAGATTTGTTTTTTCTGGCGACATTGGTCAGCGAATGCCCCTGATATTAAACGCTCCCATGCGGCCACAGGAAGCAGATTACATTATTATGGAATCTACCTATGGCAATAAGCTGCACGATAACAGCATTTCTCCATACCAGGCACTACAGGAAGTGGTCAACAAAGCTTTTGAAAAAGGAGGGTCTGTGGTAATACCAAGCTTTGCTGTAGAGCGCGCCCAGGAAATTATCATGCTTCTGAACAACCTTATTGATGAAAAAAATATTCCGGCTATTCCTATTTACCTCGATACACCAATGGGAATAGACATAACTAAAGTGTTCCAAGAGTACCGGGACTGGCACAACCTGTCTGACGACGAATGTGAGAACCTGACAAAAAACGTGCACATAATCAGCAGCTTTGGAGAAACCTTAACTGTTCTGGATGAGAACGGGCCAAAAAACAAAATTATAATAGCAGGAAGCGGTATGGTAACCGGCGGGCGTGTGCTCTACTACCTAAAGCACCTTTTAAAGGATGATAAGAACACAGTGCTCCTCGTAGGCCACCAAGCTAAGGGCACGCGGGGAAACCAACTCAGCAGCGGCGAAGCTACTATAGAAATAGATGGTGAGAACTATGAAGTTAATGCAGAAATAAGTCAGATCGGCTCCCTCTCAGCCCATGCTGATCAGGGAGATCTTCTTTGGTGGCTAAAGGATCTTAAAGAAGCGCCTAAACAACTTTTTTTGAATCATGGTGAAGAAGAAGCAACAAAAGAACTAAAGCACAAAATTGAAGAAACGTATGGCTGGCAAGTGACTGTTGCAGAAATGGACAAAGTTTATGAAGCATAAACTTTTCCTGGCTAACTGTAGCTGAAAGTTAAAGAACTGTTCCTATCAATCAAGGACAACAACTACATAGGTATAGTGTGCTTGTTTAGTTTTATGCTCAGCTTAAACACAAACAAGCACAAAAGCCTCCCCCTTCTAAATTAAGTTATCACTTACTTCCTCAGATAAAATTTACGACAGCAGAATTGTATTTTTTTGTCTTAGCTTTAGTGACAGGCATACAAATATCTTAGTACTAATATTTTACTTGCACAAAAACCCGTTTTGCTTCATTTGTACCTTAGCAGCTACTTTAACAGCAATAATCTATTTCTATAGTTGATTATATTTTCATATGATAGTATTTAGTAAAAAGCAAACAATTAAAATTCATTAGCGTTTAAAATAGCACAATAATGCAGCAAGGTAATAACAGACCTTTTATGTGCAACTATTTTAAACACAGAACTATGAAAAGATTACTATTAATTACATCGTTTATTTTTGCAGGTGTATTTGGTGCAATTGGGCAAGACTTACAAGATTTACCAAGACCACAATCAACTGCTTCAGTAGCCGGAGATGCAATTCAGCAAGGCAACTGGATGGTAGGTGCTAGTGTAGGAAACATTGGCTTTAATTTTAAGTCAGACAGATTTGACATTGAAATAGATCCTAGAGCGGGTTACTTTGTCAGCGACAATGCAGCAATTGGTGCTGAGGTGCAACTAGGATTTTCTTCCTATGACGGAGGTGAAGATTTCAGATATGGTATCACTCCATTTGCACGTTACTACTTTCCAGAGGGAGCTGCGCCAACACACAGATGGTTTGGCGAAATACTAGCAGGTATTGGAGGTAGCTCCACAAAGGATAGTGAAGACGACTCCAGTGTTTCAGCAGTTTATGGCCTTAGAGCTGGATACGCACATTTTGTTGCTAGCAACATAGCGTTAGAAGGCACCTTGGGTTATGTAAGATCCCATGCTGATATTGAGGTTGATGAATCTTCTGCTGGTTTAGCTGTAGCTGTAGGCTTCCAGATATATTTACCTGGAAGATAGAATCAGTCACCAATATAACTTCCACATAAAAGAAGCCACTAAACTAATGTTTAGCGGCTTCTTTTATGTGGACAGAACTTTAAATTATTGCAGCACTTCTTTTGCTAGAGTCTTATCTCCATCTATTTCATGAGTAAAGGGCAGTCCTAAAATTTCAGTCACCAAAGGATAAACTTGAATATTTTTGAAGGAAGGTACCACTATTCCTTTTTTAAAAGCCGGCCCCCAGGCATAAAAAGTAGCGTGCATGTCTTTCACCTGGTAAGGATCATAGCCATGCGTGCCCGGAGATGGTTTGCGATCAGAGAAATGAAACACTGTAGGCCAGTCTGAGAGCAACATAATATCACCGATTCTTTTATAAACATCATCTTTCGTACCGTAATGCAGGTACTTTGGCAAATTATCCCTGGTGTACACTTTATAGTTGTTAGCCTTTTTTTTCAGCTGCTTATACGTAGCACTGATTTCTTTCTTGTTGCTTTTATCCTTCGCATGCAACTCCACGACCATTCCCCCACCAGAAACCATAAACTTTGCTGTATCCACAGCTGCTGGTAAATCCAAGGTATTATCGGTATCTATCTTTGTCATGCCGTGGTCAGAAACAAAAATAAAATTAACAGGAAGACCTGTAGTGGCAACCGCATCTGTTAGTTGCTTTACCTGCTCATCAAGTTCCTGTACCGCCTTCTCTGTTTCCGAGGCATCCGGTCCAAAACGGTGGCCGGCATGGTCTACCTCTGACATGTAAAATGTTATCAGATGAGGTCGTTTTTCCTCTGGCAGGTTCAGCCAATCCACCACCGTCTGTATCCTAGCCTCAAATGGAATAAGCTCGTTGTACTGGTAATAGTATGTTGGACGTATACCTTTCACCGGAGCTTCGGAGCCAACCCAATAGAAGCTGGCACTCAGCATTTGCTGCTGCTCTGCCAGCACCCAAAGCGGAACTCCTCCATACCAGCTTCCATCTTCCACTTTGTTTCTGTCAGCCATAGAATAAGCCTCTTTCCGTTGCGGATCATAAAAGTAATTGTTAATCAGGCCATGTGTGGCTGGGTACATACCTGTCACAATAGAATAGTGGTTAGGAAAGGTTTTAGAGGGAAAAGCAGGAATCATTGAAGCTGCGTTTACACCCTGCGCCCTTAGTGCCTGCAGGTTCCTGGCCTGGTACTTGTCGGCGTAGTCGTACCGGAAGCCATCCGCAGAAATAAGAATAACATATGGCTTTTGTTCCTGTTCAGGGCTGTTCCGCCTTCCGGGAACCACCTTCTGTGTAGTGTCTACCTGCGCAAAAGCTGCAGAAGACAACATACAAACTGATAAAAAGATTAAGAAGCGTTTCATGTTGCAAGTTAAACTTCATTCTGCTTAGGAAAAGAATTAATTCTGTTAAATAAAGATTAAGCTATATTCGTTCTTCATTTATCATCTTATTTAACCTATTGCTATCCAAGCTTTCCATGACGATAACAAAAAGACTCCTTAGCCTTGTGCTCCTGGCTGTTGGGTTTAACAGCTTTGCACAGCAGCAACTGCCTGTACCCCGCAACATACAACCAGCATACGAAAAAGGCACACGCTCTGCCGATGGCAGGCCAGGTCAGAACTACTGGCAAAACACAGCTGACTATATCATTAAAATTAACTTTGACCCCAACACCAGGAAACTGGCTGGAACAGTAGATATTACCTACTTTAACAATAGCCCCGATACACTAAAGCAAGTATGGTTCAAGCTTTACCCTAACTTGTACAAAAGGGGAGTTGAAAGGTCTAGTAACATTGCACCTGAGGATGTTTCGGAGGGCGTGCAAATACAAAAGTTATCTATGAACCAGCAGGCAGTAGATGTAAGCAAGCTGCAAATTATGGGCACCAACATGCCTGTTACTATAAAACCTTTGCCTCCGAAACAGAAAATGACTTTTTCTGTTTCTTATAATTATACTCTTAATGAAGGATCGCACAACCGGACCGGACAAGTAGACGAAGGAGCTCATTTTGTCGCATATTTCTTCCCACGCATTACGGTTTACGACGATATAGATGGCTGGAACAAATATGCCTACAGCGGCTCCGAGGAGTTCTACAACGACTTCAGCAACTTTGATACAGAAATAAGGGTGCCTGAAGGCTTTATTGTTTGGGCAACAGGTAATTTGACTAATGCCTCTGACGTACTGCAAAAAAAATATGTAAAGCGCCTGCAGGAGGCTGAAAAGAAAGACGGTATTGTTTCCATCGTAGACAGTACGGACCTGAAACAAAACAAGATTACAGCCTCAGGTTCTTCCAACACCTGGAAGTTTGAGGCTAAAGATATAGTAGACTTTGCCTTTGCTACCAGCAACCACTATTTATGGCAATCAACCAGCCTGGTTGTAGACCCGAAAACAAAACGCAGAACCAGGATAGATGTAGCTTTTAACCCAAAGCATAAAGACTTTGAGGAGGTAATACATTTTGGCTGTAAAACAGTGGAAGCCATGAGTTACTCTTTTCCCAAATGGCCATTCCCCTACCCTCACATTAGCGTTTTCGATGGCTTAGACCAGATGGAGTACCCGATGATGGTAAATGATAATCCTTTAGAGGATCGGGCGGAAACCATTGAGCTAACAGATCATGAGATATTTCATACAATGTTTCCGTTTTACATGGGCATAAACGAAACCAAATATGGCTGGATGGATGAAGGATGGGCCACTATAGGCGAGTGGACAGTTTCTCCTATTATAGACCCTGCTATAACAGATGATTATGGCGTAGCTCCTTACGGTAGCCTGGCAGGAACAGAGATTGACTTACCTATAACAACACTCACTACACAGCTGCGCGGCACATCTATGTTCCTGAACTCTTACCCAAAGCCAGCCCTGGGCTACCTTTATGTAAAAGACATGCTGGGAGATGAATTGTTTACCAAGGCACTACATTTTTATATTGAACAGTGGCATGGCAAGCACCCGATTCCTTACGACTTCTTTAACGCAATGAACACAGGGGCTGGTCGCAATATGAACTGGTTCTGGCAACGCTGGTTCTTTAACGAAGGTAACCCGGATCTGGCGATTTCTGACGTTAAGGAACAGGAAAATGGTTATGTAGTTACCGTAACTTCTGTTGGTTCCAAACCTGTGCCTGTAGATTTAACTATTACTTATACTGATAGTTCCACTTCAACGCTGCACCGTGATGTATCGGTATGGGAGAAAGGTAATAAAACTATCATGCTGAATTTAAAAGCAGATAAAGTCATCAGTAAAGTAGAACTTGGTGGTACTTTTGTGCCAGATAGCAACAAATCAAACAATACCTATCAATTGAAATAGGCTGCCTCTGCTGATTAACCTACACAGAAAGCAACTGCACGAAATGTTGTTGCTTTCTGCTTTGAAAGGTTTTCTCAAACAGACACAGCATTCTTTCAGAAGGTCTTAAAGTACTGTAGCCTCAGCAACTTTATGGATTCTTCTCTATATTTTTTGCATTTCAGATAACGCTTACTTAATTTAATGATTCATTACTAGCAATAGTAAGAACAAATTTCAGGTTTGGCATTCAAGTAATTATGCTTACAGATGCTGCTTTGTAACATCAAAACTACTAAGCACCATCAGAATCAGTTAACTAAAAATGCATAACATGAAGAAACTATTTGTTGCTGTCGTATTTTCTCTTTTCTGTAGTGCAGGGTTTGCTCAATCGTCTATGTCGGGCTCCGTTACCTCAAAAGGGGATAAAGCTTATCTCAATAATATTGAACTTCGGTTCACTACAGTTGATCAGCTTAAAGATTACAACTGGGAAGAGCTGAAATCTCTTTTAAATAAGGAGAACTACAAGCTCAAAAATAATTTTAAGCTCATTATTTCCGCTGACCTCAGCAAGGAGAATAAAAAGAACCTTTCTCCTGATAAGCTCACAGTGGAGGTTATCAAAGAAAAAGACACGACACAGCTAATTGAAGAAGCTCAGAAAGGTGCTGCTAAGTTAATTGCTTTGCTTGAAGGTTAAACCTCTTCACTAAACAAAAAGCTTTTAGCTAAACTCTAAAAGCTCTGTACTTAAAGTCTTTACCTTGTAAAGATTTTTATCCCTCGGGTTAACTAGGTAAATATAGTTTCCCTGCACCGTAGCTGACAAAGCAGGTGTTCTCCCTCAATTACAAATTTATTCCCTGTTTCCTGCATAATGTTTGGGTGGAAACAGCTTCTACTATACCAGTAAATTATTGGAAGATTTCTTTTACAGATGCAGTAGTAAGAATACTCCTATAGTATATCCAGTAGTTCCACTCCCCAGTGCTACATGCTTCGCCTCCGGCAGGTCATTAAATTTAGATTTATTGCCAAAGACTTAATGCCCTTGTTTTACACTAATTTATAAAGCTGACATTGCCCTATTCTACCTGATCTGTAATGAGCAAAAATCTTTATAAACGGGCTGTCGTTGAAGAACTATAAGGAACACATGTTATAACCCATAATTTAAAAACTATGAAATACAACTTATTAGCCGATACAGGCGTGCTGGTTTCAGAACTTTGCTTCGGGACCATGACTTTTGGAGGAACAGGCAGCACATGGGAAAACATAGGCAAGCAGCAGCAGGAAGAAGTAAACAACCTATTAAGAATTGCAATAGATGCAGGTATTAATTTTATTGATACAGCCAATGTTTACTCCTTCGGCCAATCAGAACAACTATTGGGTGAAGGAATAAAACAGCAGGGAATCAACAGAAATGATCTTGTAATAGCCACCAAGGTAAGAGGGAAAATGGGGGAAGGTGTTAACCAACAAGGACTCTCCCGCTATCATATATTTCAATCGGTTAATGATAGTCTTAAGCGCCTCCAAATGGACCACATAGACCTGCTTTATGTACACGGAGTAGATTTTGCTACTTCTATTGAGCAGATTGTGCATACTTTACACGATGTAGTGATGACTGGCAAGGTACGATATGTAGGTGTTTGTAATTGGCCTGCCTGGATGGTAATGAAGGCTCTTGGTATCGCTAAGCAACACGGCTGGCATCAGTTTAAAGCTATGCAGTACTTCTACTCCACCGGCAACAGAGATTCTGAAAGAGACTTACTACCGTTGGCAGAAGACCAGAATCTTGCCTTTATGCCATGGAGCCCCTTAGCAGGAGGTTTTATGACTGGCAAGTATACCCGGGAACAAACTAACACTGGTGGAGAGTCGCGTCGAGACAACTTTGACTTTCCCATTATTGACAAAGAGCAGGCATTTAATACAATTGACGTGCTTAAGAAAATCGCCCGGAATTATGATGTATCCGCTGCCGAAATAGCCCTGGCATGGGTGCGCCAGCAAAATGGGGTAACAAGTACTATAATAGGTTCTAAAAAAGCTGAGCAGTTACAATCAAACATCCATTCCACAACTTTTCAGCTTAGCAATGAAGAGTTAAAAGAACTTAATAATGTAAGTGATAGTGGTAAAACCTACCCGAACTGGATGGTAGATATGCTTATGCAGGGGCGTTACCCGGAACAGTAATATTTTTTTTAAAGAAGCAGCGGTGTAGCTAAAGCACAGTTATACCTGCCGCTTTCTCATAGTAAAAGATCGAATAAACAAAATGACAAAATTACAAGGTAAGGTCGCTATAGTAACTGGAGCCTCCAGGAACATAGGTAAAGCTATTGCAAAAGAACTGGCAGCGCAAGGAGCTCAGGTAGTAGTAAATTACTCATCAAGTTCTGGTGAGGCAGAGGAAGTAGTAAAAGAGATTACAGATGCAGGAGGTGAAGCTTATGCTGTTAAAGCAAACGTAAGCCAACCAACAGAAATCACAACGTTATTTGATGAATGTATAAGCCATTTTGGCAAAGTAGATATTTTAGTAAATAACGCTGGAGTTGCCCTGTACCGTTTGGTAAAAGACATAACTGAAGAAGACTTCGACAAAGTGTTCTCTGTAAATGTTAAAGGCGTGATGTTCTGCATGAAGGAGGCTGCGACCAAGCTAGAAAAGGGCGGCAGAATAATCAATATCTCCACATCCGTCAATCGTATGATGATACCTACCTATGCTGCTTACTCTTCCTCCAAATCGGCAGTAGAGCAAATGACACGCGTATTTGCGAAAGAAATGGGTTCTAAAGGAATAACTGTAAACTCTGTTTCTCCAGGCCCGGTAGACACTGAATTTTTCAGAGAGGGTAAATCAGAAGATGACATTAAGCGATTTGCGTCCATGGCAGCTTTGGGCCGTATAGGCCAGCCTACGGATATAGCACAGGTAGTTGCTTTTCTGGCTTCTGATGAGAGCAGCTGGATAAGTGGGCAGAATATTGGAGCAAACGGAGGATTTGCTTAAGGGGTACAGTACCAAAGGAACACCAATAGTAATTATGGTGCTCCTTTGGTATTGATAAGACCGTAAGCTAGTAATGAGATGTTTTAAGCTACAACTAAGTAAGTTTGGTTCAATAGGGCTTGCCTAATTTTATCTTCAGGACTATAATGAGAAACAAAATCACCTCTACGACAAATTATAGTTCGTGGCCTCTGCATCAGTACTACTCTGGCACGTTTTCCTACAGTTATTACACCAATACCCCGTTTCTCACATAATTGCAGCAGGTATTTTGCCAGACTGTTGTTGCGAAAGCACAAGCTACTGATAGAGATGCCCAGCCACTGCTCGTCCGCAGGTTGTTTGCGAAGCTCATCTACGATACTCTTAACTTTTTCCTGTAATAGACGCTCCTTTAGTAAAGAGTGAATAATGAACACCAAAAGAGCAGTAACCGCAGGTACTATACTCATAAACAACAGCGATTGCATTTCCCTGAATAAGAAGAATGCTGTAGCAAACACAAGAAGTGCCGTTAAGAAGCGGAGCTTGCCAAGGCCATTCTTCTTGTAGTTGGTAAGAAGCCTTGCCAGCCGATCCGAACCCCGCAAATGGATAGAGGATATGAAATGACTATCATCATTTGCATGGCATGCGATTATGCCATCAACCTGATTTCCTCGCTTAGTTTGCAGATTCCTTTCAACAAATAAATAATCAGTACTATGTCTTGCTGCATAATACTCTTTGAGGAAATCAAAAGCAAAGTCTTCTATTTTACTTTCTTTAAAACTTGACATATTATTTACTGTGACAATAGAGCTTAGGAATAGTTGGCAGAATCATGTTTCTCTCCGCTTAATAAGGCCTTAACAGTAGCAACCCCGGCTTCATCTAGTGGTTTGGAAATAAAGCAAAGCACAAGTTGATTCTTATTCGCTCTGCACAATTCTGCCTTATCAATTGAAGATGATAGAATAACTATTTTACATCTTTTCTTAAAGCTTTCATGTTGGTGAGCGACTGCGTTAAGAAAGGTCCAACCATCCATGACAGGCATGTTCAGATCAAGGAAAATAGCGAATGGGGATGTCCCGGCCTTCTCAAAAGCAAAAATCTCCTCCAAAGCGACTTTAGCTGAAGAAAAGCTCTTCAGGTTTTTAGAAAATCCTTCAAGAACATTTTCAGTGAGAAAAGAACTGATGGCATCATCATCTATAATATATGTATTCTCAATGATGCCTATGTCAGTTTTTTTATCATGTTTTAGCGCTGTATCAGCGCCTATGTTAGCTGTGTTCATACTTTAAACATAAACTAAGCAGGCAAAAGGCTTTCCTGCTCCACTTTAATTCATTAATGCTTTAATAGAAGTACCTATTAGCTGATATTTTCAAGACTGTCTGCAGTCTGCATATTGTATAGCCATACATTAGACCTTTTCTATTATAGTACAGCTTCTAATAAAAACTGTACCTAGCTTAACTCATATATATAAAATGATGTATAAAGATTATTAATGTGCATGCCGTGCAATATGAATAAGCGGTTTTAGAATAGATTTTAAACTGGATTAAAAGGTATAGATAACTTTGTTGTTGATTCCCTAAGGGTAAATAGAGAAGAATCAGACGATTAAAAGATCTAGAATGGGTGTTTTCTCAATGACAAGAAAGAACATATGCATGAATAGCAATATCTTATAAAAATTATAAATCCTGTTCATGAATAAACAGAAGAGGTAATCCCAAATTGGGATTACCTCTTCTGTTTATTCTTTAGTTGGGACAGGTAATAGAGGGCTTTAATGTTTTTTCCTGAAGCAGACTTCAAGAAAGAAATGTGGTAATGCTTTGTTGAAAATGGTCCTTTTGGTTAAAAAAATTTAAAGTTTAATTTTAGCAAAAGCTGCTTGAAAAGGAGGGTTCTATTTCATTACGTATGATCACATAGAGGATAAGTTTTACATAAGGGGAAGTCAGTTTTACTTATTAATAACATGGTAATATAATGCCCTCATAAGTAAGTCTTGAATAAGAACAAGTAACTGACCTGAGCAAATTACACTTGGTAATGAAACTCCAGTTATTTCAGTTCTTTCATTTGCAGCGCGTATCCAACACTTATCACAGAAAGCATCAGCAAGCTTACAGGTGCCTCATTCAACCGTACAGGACCTAGTGCAGGCACACGCTTAGGGAATTCAGCTTCTATCCCCTTTGCTCCTGGAAAGGCAAAGCTTCCTAGTTGTGCTGCCCAGAAAGCCGCAGGTAGTAAAGCACCTAACTCAAGCTGCAACTGCTGGTCTCCATTTCTTTTCTGTAAAAGGTACAGTCCGCTTGCCCCTAGCATTGAACCTAAAAGAATGGTCATTGCATCGTGAAACTTGGCATGTGATGTCCATTTAGAGTTAAACAAATGTGTTTTGTTCCAGTCTGCCAGGAACCCACCTATGGTAGTAAGGGCCGCAGCAGACATAAGCATTATGCTTCCTACTCTGTTTCTTTTCATAGCTTTTTGTACGTAAGAACTTACAAAAGATTAGAAGCGATCTTCTAAAGATGCTTCTCAAAAGCACTATTTCTGCTACGGAGGCGTTAGAACTCCTAAAACAAAGCAATACAGCATGCATAAATGGATAGTGGCAGCCGGAATTATTGCCATAAGTTTAAGTGCCTGCAACACACAAAATGTTGCAATGGAAAATCAAACATCTCCTGAAAGAACAACTTTAACAATGGCTGACGTAATACCAGTTAAAGCGCCTTCTACTTTAGAAGCAAGAGAGCAACAGGAAAATTTTTTAGAAGAAAACGAAAATCGCTTCAAGAGCCGCCAATTAGCGGCAGCTTATTATGTAGCGCAGGCTAAACGTACTTTCAATGAAGAAAATTTAGACTCAGCAAGTTATTTATTCGGTCGTGCCTGGCTGATGGATAGTACCAATAACGATATTTACTGGGGATACGGATTAGTGTACGGACAGCAAAAGGAGTATGACAAAGCATTATTTATACTTTACAGGGCATTAGAGTCAGATAAAGAGAATTCTCGCCTTTTAACAGACATAGCCACCAGCCACCTTGGTCGGTTTTATGAGCTAAGTGATCTGGAAGACCTGCTACAGAGCAAAAAGTTATTGGAAGAGGCTGTGAAGGTGGAACCAGATAATGCTGAGGCTTCATATAAACTGGCCGTGAACTGTTATTATCTCCGGGAGTTTCAGCAAGCCAGGGCTTACCTACACCAGAGCATTCAGCAGGACAAGAATGTAGCCGATGAAACTTTTATTTCTGCTTTGCTGGAAAAACAGAATGATCCGGAGGGGCTGTATGTACAATAGGGTTGTAAGATTGCACTATTTACTATATTTTTAGGTTGTCTTAATATTAGAAGACACAGACTTTATAGCTACACAGCCTTTATGATGAAGAAATTAGTATTAGCAATGGTGGCCTTTGTTTTTGCCACTACTTTCAGTTTTGCACAAGAGCAAGCTGCCCAGCAACAGCCAGAGCCGAGCTACCTGGTGTTACCCATGTTTGGCAACAAAGCAAAGTCAGATGCTGAACAGCGTAAAGATGAAACGTTCCTTACCAGTTGCGACAAAAACTTCATTAATCGTACGGAAGCCAGTAAATTTTTTATGGAGCGTGGCTGGGAGTACTACAATGAAGGTCAGGTTGATACAGCCATGTATCGCTTTAACCTAGCATGGCTTCTGAATCCTGATAATAAAGACACCTACTGGGCCTTTGGATTGGTAACAGCAAGTAAAGGGCAAGTAGAAGAAGCAATAAACTTATATGAAAGAGCTTTAAAGTACGATGCAAATAATTCTCTTCTGCTCTCAGACTTAGGCACTTCTTACCTTACCCTTTATACTGCGAACAAAAAGAAAAAATTATTAAAGCAAGCGAACAGCTATTTAACCAAGTCTATAGCTGCTGATTCTACAAATGCTTATGCTTTATATAACTTCTCTAAAATTAAGTTCTATGAGAAGAAATATGCTGACGCCTGGGATTACCTGCATAAAGGCCGCCAGTTAAACATGGCCTCTTTCGATTATGTTTATCTAACAGAACTTCTGGCTGCTATGCCTGACCCGCAAGGATTCTTCAACTCAAACACTGGTACAGGAACCACCAGCTCAACCCAAACTAATTGATAAAACATTTTATTAGAACACCTTTTTAGCCCCTGCAATGCAGGGGCTTTTTTATTGGTACAAGCCACAAAACTAGTTTAAAATCAACACTTGTTATAGGTAAGCCAGCTTTAAGGAGCTCCTCCTCCTCTACTTTTGTTCCTTAAATATACTTGAACTGCATGCGCTAGAAGTGAATAATACTTTAAAATTCAAGACTCTTTATAAGTAAAGGATTCCACGTAAATCCCACCTATAAAATGTAAGACATAACCTTTCAAGCTATTCATTATTTACTATATTTGTTCTATCACCCTAGTAATAAGTTTTTTTAAGGATATGAAAAAAAATCTTTTTAGAGCCTCAATCTTTCTGCTTGCAGGAAGTATGTCTCTTTCATCGTGCGTTGTATCAAAGAAAAAGTACGATGACCTGATGGCTCGCAAAAATGCTCTTGAAACCGATAAATCAGGTTTGCTGCAGCATAAAACTACTTTGGAACAGCAAAAAGCATTGCTGGAATCACAAAAAGCGGAGCTTGAGCAGGAACGAGCACAGTTAGAACAGGAAAAAGCAGAGTATCAACGAAGTTTGCAACAGGCGCTGAAAGAAGGAAAAACTCTGGGAGAGAATCTGAACATGAGCAAGTCTCAGATAGAAAGGCTTAATGCTGACCTGAAAGCCCGTGAAGAGCGTCTTGCTGAGCTACAACGTATTCTGGATGAAAAAGATCAAGCCGTTGCTAACCTGCGTCGCAGAGTAAGCGATGCTTTACTTGGCTTTAATGATAAAGATTTAACGATAGATGTACGAAACGGCAAAGTATACGTATCGCTGGCAGAGCAGCTGTTATTTAACTCCGGCTCCACTAAAGTAGACCCTAAAGGAGTGGATGCGCTGAAAAAACTGGCTAGCGTATTAAAAGAGCAACAGGACGTTAATGTACTGGTGGAGGGCCATACGGACGATGTGCCTATTGCCAGAGGTACAGCAGGAATGCAGGACAACTGGGACCTTAGCGTATTACGAGCTACTGAAATTACGCGTATTCTGACTACTGCAGGTGTAGATCCGGTACGTGTCACTCCATCTGGCCGCTCTAAATATGTTCCACTGGATGAGGCAAAGACAAAAGAAGCCAGGCAGAAAAACCGCCGTACAGAAATTATTCTTACACCAAAACTTGACGAGCTGTTCCAGATTCTGGAGACATCCTGATTTTATTGTTTAGGATAAAAAACAAGAGAACTGGCTTACATGAAGCCAGCTCTCTTGTTTATATATATCTGTTTCAGATGCTTCAGGCACTTGTACTTGGTAAAAACTACATCAAGTTAAGAGAATAAAATATTAACTGCCATCCCCTACTACAGAAAAAACGTTCGCTATATCTGCACTTCTTTCTGTGTTGGCAGCACCTGCTTAAATAAAGGCAAGATTATAAGGTATAATATACCTCCGGTAGGAACTGCCATTATACCCCAGGCAGCTATACCTGTAAGGTTTGCAATCCAGAGTTTGTTAAGAGCAGCTAGCCAGTCCACCTTAAACATGGCTATTATCTCATCTAGCGTAAAACTTAGTTCAGAAAGCCCAAAAATAAAAATACCAGCCTTAATAAAAGGAATAGCCAAAAAAATTTGCAGTGGCTGTACCAGGTAACTAACTAAAACTGTTGCGGCAATATTTAGCCTAAAGCGGGTCGCTACTGCTGTACTTAATATAGTAGTTACTCCTATAGCAGGTATAACCCCGACTACAGAGCCAACTGCCAGTGTAGCAGCCAACTTTCGAGGAGTCATTCCCTGCTTTAGCAGGTTAAGCATCGGTCGAATAACACGTAGCTTAAAGAAAGATGTAATAACACTATAGAGATACACAGCGGCAGCAGAATCAAAAATTGAGTAGAGAATGTCTCTCCTTTAAAGGACCATAATTTGTTGAATAAAGTTGCATCAACACTGCATGGAATTTTACACCATACAGCTTTTAATCATGCTCTTAATACCCCTTTAGGTTCTAAGTAACTTACCACGTACAAAATAAATCATCTTTCCTTCATATAAAGCCATTGATGGAGCCTCAAACCGAGGGGGCTTCCCGCATGGTCCTCTACCAAGAAATTAAACACTTTAATTTGATAAATAGAGCCTGCTTCCGAACAGTATCTCTTTTATTTATAATAACACCTTATTATCGTTCTTGAGCTAGTCTGCTTCCTTGGCTTAACCTTAACTCAGACACAACAACAGCTTAATACTGTTATTGTTATGCATTGCAATAAGGTATAACAAAGGTGGCTGTAAATGGGTAATAAAAAATATTCTGCTTTGTCAGTTAAACCTTTTCAATCTGAAACGCTCTTACTAAACACAAACCGCACAATTCTTTTAATTAATGAAAAACGCTTTACTCATTTTTACCTTAATTATTAGTGCTTGCCAGGCATATGCGCAGGGAGTTGCTGTTTCTGGTACTGTACAAAGTACCAGTGACTCAACAGCGTTGCCGGGTGCTACTGTTATTTTAGAACAATCTGCTAACACCACTGCTACTGTAACTGATACAGATGGTCGGTTCCGGTTCGAACGTGTACAGCCAGGGCAGTATACTGTACGGGTAAACTATCTAGGCTTTCAACCCTTTACCAGAACGTTTCAGGTACAGCAAAGTCCTGTTAATTTAGGCTCCTTGTCTATACAAGAGGAGTCTACCACCATTAAAGAAGTGCAGATTGTAGGGCGCGTGCCTCTAGGAGATCAGAAAGGAGACACAGCCCAATACAATGCAGGAGCATTTAAAACTGCTCCCGATGCCAGCGCCGAAGACCTTGTTACTAAAATGCCTGGCATAACAATACAGGATGGTAAAATACAGGCACAGGGCGAAGATGTAAAGCAAGTGTTTGTTGACGGGAAGCGTTTTTTTGGTGAGGAAGCGGACGCTGCTTTACGTAACCTGCCAGCTGAAATAATAGATAATGTCCAGATATTCGACAGAAGAAGCGACCAATCTCAAATGAGTGGTTTTGACGATGGCAATCGCGAAAAGACAATCAACATTGTCACGAAACCAGATCGCAGAACCGGCCAGTTCGGGAAAACCTCTGCAGGCTATGGAACAGATGATAGATATATGGTAGGTGCTGCCGTAAACTTCTTTAATGATGAAACACGGTTTACCGTAACGGGCCTTACGAATAACATTAACATGTTGGACTTTTCTGTGGGCGAGACTCCCGGAGGTGGCATGAGAGGCCGCAGAGGCGGCTGGGGCGGTGGCACTCCTAACGGCATTATATCTACAAACACATTGGGCCTCAACTACAGCGATATGTGGGGCAAGAAGATCGAAGCCAGTGGTAACTATTCTTTCACAAACCGCAAATATGACCAGACACAAACTATCATTCAGAACTTTGTGCGTCCGGAAGGTCAGGTATACAATGAGAACAACTACAGCACCAATATAGAAAACACGCACCGGTTTAACATGCGCCTCGATTATAACATTGATGATAATAACAGGCTACTAATCACACCAAACTTCTCTATTCAGAAACGGGATGATTTCTCTTATATGTTTGGCCGAACTTTTGATGCTGAGGGCCCGATAAACGAGTCTGAAACAACAAACGACTCTGAAAACGCCTCTTATAATTTCAATAACAATTTATTTTATAGTCACAAGTTTAGTAAAGAAAGGCGCGTTTTCTCTACCCGCTTAACTACCAGTTATAATGCCAACAATGGCGACAGGTACCGCGTAGCCAGAAACATTTTTTATACGGAGCAAGATAGTGTACAGGAGCTTAACCAGTACACCAACACCGACGGGCAAGGCTACTCTTGGGAAGCTAACTTTTCTTACGCAGAGCCTATTGGTACTTACAGCCAGCTTCAGCTAGAGTATGAAATTGGTAACAGGTTTGACGATTCTGACAGACGTACTTATAATTATTTAGAACAGACGCAAGCTTATAATTCCTTAGATACGCTGCTTAGTAACACCTTTAAAAGTGATTATCTAACACAGGAAGTAGAGCTTGGTTACCAGTACAACAATGGTAATATTCGTTTTCAAACAGAACTGGAGTACCAGCAGGCTACATTAGATAACGACCAGGAGTTCCCACGAGAGTACAATTTAAGTCGTACTTTTAATAGTATACTGCCATCAGCCCAGCTGGAATATAAGTTTTCTGAAACAAGAAGCCTCTTTTTTGATTATCGGGCCGATACAGATGCCCCTTCAGTAGGACAGCTACAGGATGTGATTGACTACTCTAACCCCCTGCGTGTAAGTACCGGTAATCCCAATCTGCAGCAATCTTATGAGAATAGGTTAAGAATGCGTTACCGAAACTTCGATCGGGAAACGAATAAGGTTTTCTTTGCTTTCCTGATGGGCTCCTTTGTGCAGAACTACATATCAAACAGCACATTTATTGTAGAGGACTCACTAAGATTAAGTGATGAGATTGTGCTGGGCGACGGAGCAAGATTTACGCAACCAGTTAACCTGGACGGATACTGGAACATCAGGTCATTCTTCAACTTTGGTCGTCCGGTAAACTTTATAAGCTCTAACTTTAGTGTTAACGGTGGCTTTGGCTATTCCAGAATACCGGGTTTAATAAACAACGAAGAAACCACAAGCAATGAGGTAAACTATGCTAACAACCTGGACTTTGGATTAGGTATTTCGCTTAGTAGTAACATCAGCGAGAAAATTGATTTTAACTTCTCCACAAGATCCAGATATAATGTAGTTCAGAATACTCTTCTGACCCAACAAAACAACAACTACTTCAACCAGAACACCAACCTCAGGTATAACTGGATTTTCTGGAAAGGACTCGTATATCGTACGGAGCTTAATCACCAGTTCAATTCCGGTTTGTCGGAAGGAGTTGACAATAACTTCCTGATATGGAACATGAGTATCAGCAAAAAAATATTTAAGAATCAGAAAGGTGAGGTAAGCTTAAGTGTTAATGACCTGCTAAACCAGAATACAAGCGTTCAGCGTAATGTACAGTCCAGCTATATTGAGGATGTGCAGACAAACATTCTACAGCGCTACTTCATGCTAACGTTCACTTATAACATTCGCAACTTCGGGGGCAAGCTACCTGAAGATTTACAACCACAAGAGCGCGGCAGCTTCCCGGGTGGCCCTCCACGCAGAAATTAATCTACTGTTTTATAAAAGAAATGCCTGCTATAAACAGCAGGCATTTCTTTTATAAAATAACATCTTGAGGGTTATTGTACTGAATCAAAAGTGGTACAGCTTGCTCAGTTTATGACGTAAATTATACAATTTTAGATGTTACAAGCAACTGCCCTACATGGCGGGTCGTATGCTCGGCAGCATGTACAAGCAAACCTATAACTGTAGATGGCACTTGTGCCCGGCCTACACCACGAACCTCTGTTAATGTAGCTGAATCAGTCATGCGTAATTGCTCCAGCGCCAGGTCAACCTGCTTATTGAAAATCTCCAGCAGTTCTTTAACGCCTGCACTAGTCTCAGAGGCTTTTCCTTCGGCAGCAAGACCTGCAAGCTGCCTTTCTGTTAAGGGTTCTTTACGGGCGTAGGTAAATAAACGATCCAGTACACCCGTTAAATGCTGCAGGTGGAAACCAACAGAGGCAACTCCTGAAGGTTTCTCCCAAAGCAACTCTTCAGGGAAATCCTTCATAAGAGCATTTACCTCTTCACGAGCCTGAAGCAGCGCATGCGCAACAGGCTGAAGTAAGGGAGGCATATCAGGCAAAGGCCCTCTAAGCCACACTTCCAGTTTTAAAGTATCTATTTTATCTGGTTGGTTCAAGTGAATAAGTATTAAATGTAATAAATATTAGCTATTATGTCTATTGATCATAAAGAGATAAAAACTTACTAGAGACAAGATTAAGTCTGTTACCATATCTATAAAGTCTAAGATCGTTTATCTTTCGTACCAGAACTGAATAAATCTTTTACTTTACTTAACGTTAATGCATGTTCCTCTGTGCCTTCTGTTCCCAAAAGAAAAGAGTAAGCACTTAAACGGCTATGGTGATCGCAGTAAATTTTAAACATGCCCAGGAAGGGTACTGCCACAAACATGCCTGGTAATCCCCATATCATCCCTCCTATAATAATACTAAGTATAGTAAACATAGGGTTAATATTAACTTTACTACCAGTTATGTTGGGCGTCAGTATATTATTTTCCGTAAACTGAACTGCCAAGAAAAGGACAACCACTAAAAGTGCTTTATGAGGATCACCCTGCACAGTTAGCGTGTATAACAGAGGGATGGTCCCACCTATGAGCGTACCAAAATAAGGTATGAAATTTATAAAGGCTGAGACAACACCTAATAAGATAGCATATTGTACTCCTATCAGCAGTAATCCTGTAGAATTGATCACACATAGTATTAGAATAACAATAACCACACCTCCCATATAATGCTTGGTTACATCTGAAATTTCGCTGATGATTTTTGCAGCTGTAGAGTGCCTATATGAAGGTAGCAAACGAAGCAGAAAATTCTCAAACTTGTTTCGATAATACAGCATCAGGAAGACATAAACAGGCATTAAGGCAAACTTAGTTATTGTACCTGTAGTAGCGAACAAAACGTCCCTTAGAACACTTCCGCTAAATTCCAGGGCATTATCTACCTGCGCTCGTAACCAGTGTTCATTATCAGGACTGGAATCGCCAAACTTTCTGTCAATTACCTCCTGTAACCTGTCCAGGTTACTTAAAGCCTGTTGCTGTAAGCCCGGAAAATCGTCGAGGAACGTGGCCAATTGCTTGTAGAGCATAGTCAACAACCCTACTACAACGGCCATAGCTGTAATAATGGTAACAAAGTTGGCAATAATTCTTGGCACTCCCCATTCCTCCAACTTCTTTACTACCGGGTACAGCAGATAGGCAAAAAGCACAGCCATAAAAATAGGATATAAAAACTCCCTTGCCTGCACCAGCACATATACACTTAGTATAAGGAACAGGAGTATCCAAGTTAGCTTCTTAATCTGATTTATTTTTTTGCTCATATTTTCTATTACTGCTTTTATAGGTTATAAGATATATTTAAGCATCAGAAGTGAAGACAAAAGCAGTAGTAATGATGAAAGAGTAAACATCTTTTGCCAATTAGTAACGTGTAACACATAGCGTCTCCTTTTTAAGTACCTTTGCACTATAAATCGTAACATGACCACTTTCAAAAATCTAAACCTAAAGCCTGCCCTGGTACAAGGCCTACAGGAATTAAAATATACCACTCCTACTCCTATTCAGGCTGATGCCATTCCATTGCTCCTGCAAGGGCACGATGTGGTAGGACAGGCAGAAACCGGCAGCGGTAAAACAGCTGCATATGGCTTGCCGCTGTTAAATAAAGTTGACCCTGAACAGCAACAGGTACAGGCTCTTGTTATAGTACCTACCCGTGAGCTAGCTGTACAGGTACGCCAGGAATTGAAATTATTTGCCAAGCTTATTACCCCGAACCTTAAAATAAGTGCTTTTTACGGAGGACATGCATTCTCTCAGGAACGTGCTTCCCTGGCACACCCACCACAGGTTTTAGTAGGCACTCCCGGTCGCCTGACTGATCATCTTAACCGCAGAACACTTGAGTTAACCAATACCGCACTAATTGTTCTGGACGAAGCAGATAAACTACTGGAAATGGGATTTCAAGAGGAGCTAGACCAGATATTAGGTGCCTTACCGCGCAAGAAGCAGACAGTACTTTTTTCTGCCACTATGCCAGACGAAGTAAAAGAATTGATAGCAAACTCCCTTAAAAATCCCACTTTTGTTAAAGCCTCTGCCAATGCCATTCCAGATAAGGTAAGGCTAGTGGGCGTGAAAGTTGATCATAACGAAAGACAGCCGGTGGTGACGAGTTTACTAAAAAGCATACCTTATGCAGGAACTGTTGTTTTTTGTAACACACGTGCTGAAGCCGATAAATTGGCAGCACATTTACAGGCACAGGGCTTGGCTGCTAAACCGCTTCATGGAGGAATGGAACAACCTGATCGTGATAAAACCATGACCCTTTTCCGTAATAAAACCACAGCCATTCTGGTAGCAACAGATCTTGCTGCCCGCGGACTGGATATTGCGGCACTAACCACTATTGTACATTACGAGTTACCCGACGATGCAGCCGCTTACCTGCACCGTAGTGGTCGCACAGGGCGCGCAGGCAAAAGTGGTATGGTCTACACTCTGGCCTCATCCAGAGATGAACAACAACTTCGGGACTGGGAACAGGTTCGTATGGACGAGTGGCTCTCTGCTAAAAATATAAAGGAAACGGATGCCAAACCACCAGTTAAGTCTGCTCCAGCTTTTGCTACAATACATATCAGTGGCGGGCGAAAAGATAAGATCAGCCCCCGCGATATTGTAGGTGCCTTAATTGCTGAAGCAGGTTTAAAAGCTGACCAGATAGGTAAAATAGAAGTACAGGACCGCCAAAGTTTTGTAGCTGTTCCAGAAGAGCAGGTAACTGCTATCGTAACTAAACTTAGCTCATGTAAAATTAAAGGGCGAAAATATAAAGTTAATTTAGTAGCATAAAATGGTTGAACTACATAGCATACTTTGTAAAAGCTGTAGCATCAGTTTCCCTTTTCTGCCTCATTAACTTAACAATAACTTTGTATACTATTACTGCAAACATCCTTCAGATGCACTACTTTTGTGCCAGATTAATCTTTGTTTTATAATGAAAAAAATATCACTTTTAGCTACAGTCTTGCTGTTTTGCAGTGTTATGTCTTATGGCTGGGGCTTCTTTGGCCATAAAGTTATCCATCAGCTGGCTATTTACGGGTTGCCAAAGCAAATGCAAAACTTCTTCTATAAACATCAGGACTACCTAATAGAAAAAGCTGTAAGGCCAGATGAGCGCCGGAATGAAGATCCGGCAGAAGCCCCTCGGCATTTTATTGACATTGATGTATATGGTAAAGATGCCGTTAATACCATGCCTGAAGAATGGAAAGCTGCGACAGCACGTTACAGCACTGACACCTTATTAAAATATGGAATAGTGCCATGGCACGTGGTTGTGATGAAAGAGCGGCTAACGAATGCATTTAGAACTCAAAATGCTGACAGTATATTGTTCTATGCAGCAGACCTTGGCCACTATATTGCAGATGCCCATGTACCTTTACATACTACAGTAAATTACGATGGACAGCTAACCGAACAAAAGGGCCTGCATAGCCTGTGGGAGTCAAAGGTTCCGGAAATGAATGCGCAGGCGTACAAGCTACAAAATAAACAGGCAGTGTATTTGCCTAACACAGAAAAAGCAATCTGGGAAGTTGTCAGACACACTAATAGCCTTGTCCCGCAAACGCTGACATTAGAGCGTGAAGCAAGTAAAAGCTTTACCTCCGATACGAAATTTATTCAGGTAGAGCGTTATGGCAAAATGCGCCAGTACTATTCTGATGAATTTGCAAAGAAGTACCAGGAACTACTTGGCCCTATGGTAGAGCAGCAAATGAGTAATGCAGCTCAAATGGTTTCGAACTTCTGGTATACCTGCTGGGTAGATGGTGGTAAACCAAACCTGGACAAACTTTTGACAGAAAAAATCAGCAAAGCGGAGAAGAAAGAACTGAAGAAAGAACTTAAATCCTGGAAGAACAACAAGCTGTTTGAGGATGATAAAGTAATTGCAGCACAAAAGAAAGATTAGCACTTAATTAAGCCAATGATTTAAAAGCGGCTATACTTGTTGAGGCAGATATAGCCGCTTTTTTTAGTTTTATAAATTTAACCTGCTAATATCTGAATTAAAAGTCACTCAGAACCAAGTTGTAAAAAACTGTTCTGGCCATTTCCTCATCTAAAATAATAAACTTTACTTTTAAAATTGCACAAAAAATCTGAACCATAGCCTCTTAAGCAAAGTTTAATAGGATATGGTTAAAATATCTCTGACAATATTAGTTTTATTCGCTTCGCTCTCTGCCAGTGCCCAGCGTAAGAACCCAAATTACCAGATGATAGAGAACATAGCACAAAAATATAAGGAATTAAATGCACAGGCTGGCTATGTGAAAGTCAATGATGTTCCCGTGGCTCAGGACACCCGTTTCATACGCCCCGAAGATGAGGTTGTCCCTGACTACAATAACCTACGCCAGATTGCTTTGGTGCGGCATGGTGAGCCTGACCTTCTTAAAGATGGCAAGTTCTCCTTTAAAGAAGCCAGACAGTTTGTAAAAGACTATGATAGTGTAGGTATAGTAGTTCCAGATAAGCCTTTTCTTAACATCAAGAATACTGATGAAGTTGCCATCTTTACCAGTTCCATCAACCGTGCTCGTGCTACAGCTAAGTATTTGTTCGGAGACAATGAAGCCATAAACGTATCGCATGACTTCAGAGAGTTTGAAACCTATATTGGCAAACTTATTCCTAAATTCCGTCTGCCTATCAAGTTCTGGACTACTACTGCCCGCATAAAATGGATATTGGGGATAAAAGGTAAGGGAGTCGAAAGCTTTGCCGATGCCAAAAAAAGGGCAAAAAAAGCAGCAAACTTACTAGACCGAGCTACAGAGGAAAAACCCAAAGTCGTTCTTGTAGCTCATGGATTCCTGAACCGTTACATCAAAAAGAACCTTGAAAACATGGGGTGGCGCGTTGTAAGTAACGGAGGTAGTAACTATTTAGCCACCACGATACTGGTTAAAATAGAAGAGAAAGCGAATAATAACAACGATAATTTATCTGTGCGTCATATTGATTGATGCTCATTCAGTGGGTAATTTACTGATAAGCTTTGGCATATATGTCTCATGTCATGCCTTAGATTGACCACAATAAAGCATACTCCGTTTCTTAAGTAAAAACTACATACAAAAGTTTTGACAGATAAAGCCACGGAGCGTTTGATGCAGCAGTACCAGAATACTCATTTCAGTACAAACAGGTATATTTCTTCATTTGTAAATTGTTTTGTCGAAAACGGTTTAAACTAATTACATTAGCATTTAGCTAAAAAAATAAAAAGTCCTACCTTTACCCCTATGGAAATCATTATCGGAATAGCGGCTTTTTTGGGTGGTTTGGTAGTAGCCTTTTTGGTCCAGCGGGGGAAGCAAAACACGTTACAACAAACTGTAAATCAATCTCTAGTAACACAGGGGGTATTAGAGGGCCAGGTCAAAATAAAAGCAGAAGAAAATGAACAGCTAAAGTCTCAGTTGCGCGAAGCACAGACAGAGACCCTGGAGCTGACTAATGCGCTAACAAAAGTAGAAACCGATTATGATCACCTGCGCCAGCGAATGAAAGAGCAGGCATTGGAACTGGAACAATTACGGGATAAGTTCCTGCAACAGTTTCAGAGTATTTCCAACCAGGTCCTGATGACCAATGCGGAGCATTTTAATAAATCATCATCTGAAAACCTGGAGCGTATCTTGGCTCCATTAAAAGAACGCATCAAGGATTTTGAAGCTAAAGTTGACCAGACGTATGAGAAAACGCTGAAAGAAAGCGTGTCACTGAAAGAGCAAATTACACAGCTAGCCTCCTTAAATCAGCAAATGAGCCAGGATGCCTTAAACCTGACTCGTGCCTTAAAAGGCGAAAGCAAAACCCAGGGTAATTGGGGAGAGTACTTGCTGGAGAGCCTGTTAGAAAAATCAGGCTTGCGAAAAGGCGTACATTATGAGCGGGAAGAAGTAAGGCAAAATGAAGATAACAAAGTTTACCGCCCTGACGTGATCGTGCGCTTGCCAGACAGTAAACATCTGATCATTGATTCTAAACTATCACTGGTAGCTTATGAAGCTTATTGCAGCTGTGAAGACGATAACCAACAGGAAGCTTACCTGCGTAGCCACATCAACTCCATTCGAACGCACTTTAACGATTTAGGACGCAAGAACTACCATCGCCTCAACGGTATCAATTCACCTGACTTCGTGATGATGTATATACCAATTGAACCAGCCTTTAACCTGGCCGTTCAGCACGATCACGATTTATTTACTGATGCCTTTGACCGAAACATAGTTCTAGTAACTACCTCTACCCTGCTGGCTACATTACGTACCGTGGCAGGTGTGTGGCGGCAGGAAGACCAAAATCGAAATGTTATAAAAATAGCAGAGGAAAGCGGTAAACTGTACGACAAGTTTGTTGGCTTTGTAGATGATCTTAAAACCATTGGTAAACACCTGGAAAACAGCCAGAGCTCCTACAGTTCAGCCATGAACAAACTCACCGATGGTAAAGGCAATCTAATCCGTCGTGTCGAAATATTAAAAGAGCTGGGAGCAAAAACCAGCAAGACACTGGATGAAAGCCTGCTACAGGAAGCTCATGCACTGGAAGAGCACCAGGAAGAAAATCAGGACGAGAATTGATAATGACTGAAAGAAGCCGTAAAATAGGCTCTGATCGTAAAAGTCAAAGAACAGGTTCTTATAATTATGGAACCACAGTTGAATAAAGCGTTTAAAATTTTAGTGCCTTTTCCTTTCCTGATCAGCAGCCCCTGGGCAAGCAGGGACTGCTGATCCTCTTTTTTTGTATTCTAATGTGTTGTAAAAGAGTTGGTCTACTATAACCAAACACTCTGTAACACTGAGGTTATAAAATAACTCTTCCATCATAATTGCTTTTACCATGCGAAATAAGAATAGCGCTTCTCCTGATTGCTTATCTTTGCAGTATGCCTACTGTAAAAGCATTTTCTATTTTCATCCTATTTAACCTGATCCTGACATTATCAGCCAAAGCTACTATTGTGGAGCCTGACTCGTCACTGACTACAGCACCAGATATAAATAACAAACGGCTAATCTTACTAGGTACAGGCTTTACAGCAGGTTATGCAGCCATGCTTATTTCTTTGGATAAAGCTTGGTACAAAGAAAATGAACGCACTAGTTTCCATTTCTTTAACGACAATAAAGAATGGATGCAAATGGACAAAGCCGGGCACTTATGGACTTCATTCCATGAAAGTCGTGCAGGAATAGATTTGTTGCGCTGGGCAGGGATACCAGACAAAAAAGCAGTAATCTATGGAGGTTTATTAGGTCTTGTAATGCAAACTCCTGTCGAAATATTTGATGGATATCAATCAGAATATGGGGCTTCTTGGGGAGATCAGCTGGCAAATACCGTTGGGTCGGCTTCAGTAATAGTACAGGAACTGACGTGGAACGAAATACGCATTATGCCTAAATTCTCCGGACATACTACACGCTATGCAGCAGAGCGTCCAAATGTGTTAGGGAATAATTTATCAGAGCGTTTGCTTAAAGACTATAACGGACAAACGTACTGGCTTTCAGTAAACGTTAGCGCTTTTCTGAAAGAAGAAAGCAAATATCCCAAATGGCTGAACATAGCTATGGGATATGGAGCCGATGAGATCGTTTATAACCATGAGGCAGCAAACATTGCACAGGGCTTTAAGGCACACAGGCAGTACTACCTCAGCCCAGACCTAAACCTGATGCACTTTAAAGGCAAAAATAAGTTACTGAAAACGGCGCTGTATGTATTGAGCATCCTTAAACTTCCAGCTCCTACGCTGGAATACAATAATAAAGATGGCTTTAAAACCCACCTCCTCTACTTCTGATTCTAAGCCTGACTAGTTTAGTTAAAACCTCGTACCTTTGTATAGTAAGAACAAAATAAGATATGAACGTAGGAGATCGTGTGCGCCTGATGTCTGGCCGGGAGGAAGGCATTGTTACCCGCATTTTAGATAATAACATAGTAGAAGTAGCCATTGATAATGACTTTACCATTCCGGTGGCTCGTCGTGAAATAGTTGTTATTGCCGCAGAAGAACAAAAGTTTTTAAAGAATGATGAGGAGCCAAAGTTTGTAAAAAAGAAAGAGCCAGCAACTCCTGTTTTAGCAGCACGAGGGATTTACCTGGCACTGGTGCATCAATCAGATGAATTGTTAGCTGTAACGGTAGTAAATAATTCTGATTATGATGTTCTTTTCACTTCTGGTGAAGAGCGAGACGGCAATTACCGAGGCCTGCAAAACGATAAACTGGCTCCTAAAGCCACCCGCGTTATCACCCATTATCATTTAAAGGAATTTGAAAAATGGCCAAGCCTTTTGGTGCAGTTTATCCAGCACCGGAATGGTATAACAAACATTTTTGAGCCTGTTACAAGACGTGTGCAATTCAAAGCCAGCTCCTTTTATAAAAGCAAAAAGACTGCACCAGTGTTAAACAAAGAAGCTTATCTTTTTCAGCTCGATTTTAAACCTGTTGCAGTAGATGCGAACAAGATAAAAGAACAGCTTTCAGAAGCTCCTGCAACGGCATCTACAAAAGAAAACATAAAAGTACAGGCACCAGACCACGAAGTAGACCTGCACATTGAGAAGCTGGTAAATGACCATAGCGGCATGAGTAATAGTGCTATGCTAAAGCTACAGCTAGAGAAGTTCCTAGATGCTTTAGACAAGGCCATCGCCACTAACATGCATGAAATCATATTTATACATGGGACAGGTAATGGTGTGTTGCGCAAAGAAATCCAGAAACTCCTTAGCCGTACACCGGGAATAAAGTATTATGAAGATGCCCGCAAAGAAAAATTTGGTTATGGAGCTACACTGGTAAGAATACATTAACAGCAGCATTTATCAACTTGCTACTATAGTAAGAACACGTACAACTATCTAACCATCCTGATGTTTGTGCATGTTTTGAAATGATTACTGATAAATGATTGTTACCTTTACAGCATTAAAAAATTAACAGCAAGCCATCTTATCGCTGTCCCTTTAGGGAGAGAGGAAAGTCCGGGCAACGCAGAGCATCTTACTTCCTAACAGGAAGGACCTTTGTCGGTAACGGCAAAGGTACAGCTAGTGCCACAGAAAATTACCGCCTCTTGCAAGAGAGGTAAGGGTGAAAAGGTGCGGTAAGAGCGCACCAGTGGGCGGGTGACCGTCCCAGCTGGGTAAACCTTAGGAGTTGAAAGACCAAATAGGCTGACAGCGCCTCGCTTCAGTGGGGCTAAGGGCTGCTCGTCCGATGTCAGTGGGTAGGTCGATGGAGCCTGTGCGTGAGTGCAGGCCTAGATAAATGATAAGACGCACTCTCTCTCAGGGGGTGCGACAGAACCCGGCTTACAGGCTTGCTGTTAACTTTTTATATACCTCTCTCCTTCTTTAACCTCATAATCTTTAGGGTTAGATAAAGTTAAGCACTACGTAAGGGAAAATTTTTAAAAACTTTTACTTAACATAATAATTACACTTAAACTTCACATCAGTAATTCGGAAGTAGAGCCTTACACAGCTATCTTTGCAGCTTTAAACCATGATATAAATAATGGCCAACCTTAAACTATATGATCCATTTGAGAAGATGCAGTTTAGCGATGCTACCTGTTTCTTATGTGGCACTACTATAACCAAAGAGCAACGTACACCTGTTTTTGGGGAATGGATGCAGCAAAAATATCAACTGAAAAATAAAGAACTTCTACTTTTAGATAAGAGCGTAAGCACGTTCGGTGAACTAACCATCCCCTGCTGCGACCATTGCCATTTAAACCACATAATTCCTCTTGAAAAAGAAGTGGAAGCTGCAACCGAGAAAGGCGTAGCTGGCATGCAGGAATTAAATGAGCAGCGGCTGTTCCAGTGGATCGGGAAAATGTATTACGGCACTTTAGTTACAGAACTTATAAAAGAAGCAGACCCGCTTATATCACCGGAGTACCCTGTAAGTGAAGACCCCAAAATGCTGGGCAAGTTCCGCTCGTTCTACAAAGTGCTGCAGTCTCTGAGAGTACCCATGGTGTTTTCTGATTTTGTTCCATGTTCAATTTTTATTGCAGAAATAAACCCAACAGAAGATGATCTGCCGTTTGAGTATCAGGATGAACTGACTACCATGGCTTTCAGTATTAAGCTTGGTTCTGTAGCTATTGTCTGTACCTTACTTGATAATGGCATTATCCTTAAAGCGCTTGGCCGGCTAAATCGCTTAGTACAGGGACAGCAGTTGCATCCTATTCAGTTAGCAGAAGTTAAAGCACGAGTTTTTTATGCTGCTTATATTTTTAGTGTGGTGCCAGAGTATTTTGAACGTGCCGTTAAGCCAGGAGATGATCACCTGATTATGGACACCCTTATTGATGATGTTACGAACGAAGTATTTAATCCTTGGGAAATGACAGCCTATGCCCACATGCTGGAAGAGATGCTGAAGCCGTGGTCTATCAGGGAAGAAGATATTCTACAAAACCCGAAGCAGCCTCTTAGCTTTCTGATTGATGAAGATGGAAACTTTATGCGGATGGAAAAGTATCAGTCTATCAGGAGCTAGTTCTAAAAATTATTAACAATAAAAGGAAGCGTTAATGCTTCCTTTTATTGTTAATAAGACACAGGTTCTTATTCAATAACAAAACTAATGTCTACGTTAGAAGTTACAACTACTTCTCCTCCTGCAATTGTTGCACTCCCGGCATCCCGCACAGCAGATTTCATCATAGCAGTTTCGGTATACAAAGGTCTTGGGCCGTTGTCATAAGAACTTTCATTAATAGTATACACCCGCCCTAGCTTGGCATTTAGCTCTGAAGTAAGTGATTCAGCTTTCATTTTGGCATTGGCAACAGCCTTCTTTCTAGCCTCAACTTTGTACTTTTCGACATCAGAAACCCGAAAGTTGATTCCATCAACATGATTGGCACCAGCTTTGTACAAACCTGACATTATTTCTTCAAAATTATTTAATTGTTTTACAACTACTACCATATTTTTCTGTGCCATATAAGACTCAGGTGTAGTTCTTCCATATTCACCTCCACTATAGATTGGCTGCACATTTACATAAGAGGTCTGTACATCTTTTTGATCAACTCCCTGCTTTTTAAGGTACTTGAGAATAGCAGCTGTCTGAGCATCTGTTTGGGTTCTTGCTTCCTCCAGTTTAAGATGCCGTGTCTCAACTCCTAAATTTATCACGACCTCATCGGGCTGCACACGCACTTCCCCAATCCCATTTACATGAATAAGTGGAATACTTGTTGTTTGCTGCGCATTTGTTTTCATAAATGTCAGTAAAACAACTACCAAAGCAATCAAGCTAATCTTTTTCATCTTCAAATTTTATTATGTTGAGGCAAGGCTTAAAGTATTGCCTATTAATATATAGCTTTAGACTTATCAAAACCTGTACCATAATGTAGGAGAAAGACAAAAAAAAGCCCTGGCTTCTTAAGAAACCAAGGCTTTTTTCTTTAGCATCTTATTCCTTAGGCAGCAGCGTCAATATCTAAATCCATATTAGGACCATATTTAGTTAATAGTACAGCACCAATTGTTAACGCACCAGCAGCTAAAATAAGTTGTGTTGTTGAGAATTTCTTTGTAGCTCTTAAAATGATTGTCCCAACATCCTGCATCAGCTCTGGCAATTTTTCATGCCGCCCCTGATACACATGCAAAGCAGACTCTACTGTTCTGGACATGTCAGTTGGTTGCAGTAATGTAAGAACACCCTCAGAACTTTCTTTCTTGTTCTGACTGCTTTGGCTTTTTGATGAGTTATTTTCCATAGTTATTGTCTTCAATTTCTGTTAAAATAGTATTTTCCCCTTATACGGAAGAGCTACATAAGTGTTAATTTATGCTGTTGCACGACCGCCATGTTGCTCTACTATCTGTGTCAGCCGTTGCACAAGGCTATCGGAATTTAGCATCATGCTAGCAGGAAACCCTACTTTCAAATCATCAATAGCCAGCATCTCCGCCTCTGGATTATAATCATATTTAGCAGATACTCCTTTTTCACTGATATTACCACTATTACCCTTTAGGCTCAGCCCCATTTGCTGTAATTTACTTTTTAGCTGATCAAAAGCTTCCGGTTTTACTCCGGCATACTGAACATTTTTAGCCATACGACGCTTTACAAAAAAATTAATGTGTTTTATTTTATAACGTAATAAGCTTTTTATGGTTGGAAGAAGCAAGTTCTGCAGGGACAAAAGTTTTGTACCTGATACACAATCACTTTAAGTTAAGTTCATAAAATATATTGCGCAAGTAT
>NZ_JAJJWI010000014.1 GCF_020907275.1 Pontibacter silvestris
TAAACCAACATAAGAATGAAAAGAGAAAACTTGCAAGAGCTACAGGATATGCCAATTGTTTTTTACGATGGCACCTGTGGCTTTTGCCAGGCAAGTGTTCAACTTGTATTAAAACATAATAAGCATAAGGACCTGCATTTTGCAGCCTTACAATCCGGCCTTGCGCAAACACTTGTTCCTCAGCAGCAAGTGCCTGATCCTTTGCCTGATTCTATGCTTTTTTACGAGCATGGCAAGCTTTATTCAGAATCTGATGCTGCCTTAAGAGTTGCCAGATATCTCAACTTTCCATGGAGCTGGTTTTATTATTTCAAGTTTATTCCTTTATCTTTCCGCAATTTTGTGTATCGTATTATAGCAAAGAACCGCTATAGCATAGCTGGCCGTACAGAGGCTTGTATGCTGCCGACGCCAGAAGAAAGGATTCGGTTCATAGATGTGAACCTTTAATTGTAAGGTGCAGTCAGGCTGTAAGAAGTATGCTTCTTGTAATGAGAATATTTAGAAGGATAAATTGAGCTGTAACTGATTGTACTTCTGAAAAAGGAATAAATACTTAACCAAATACATATATTACATGAAGGCATACGTTTTCCCGGGCCAGGGTTCCCAGTTTGTGGGTATGGGCAAGGAGCTGTATGAGCAGCACGAAGAAGCACGCCAGTTATTTGATAAAGCCAATGAGATTCTGGGCTTTAACATTACTGAGATTATGTTCAGTGGCACTGATGAAGAGCTAAAACAAACAAAAGTAACACAACCAGCTATTTTTCTGCATTCTGTGGCTCAGGCTGCAGTGGCAAAAGATTTTGAACCGGAAATGGTAGCCGGCCACTCACTGGGAGAGTTCTCTGCCCTTGTAGCTAGTAAGGTTTTAAGCTTTGAGGATGGCTTGCGTCTGGTGGCTAAAAGAGCATTGGCTATGCAGGCCGCCTGCGAAGCAAATCCATCTACCATGGCGGCTATTCTTGGATTATCAGATGAGAAAGTAGAAGAGACTTGTGCTTCTGTGGAAGGAGAAGTAGTGGTCGCTGCAAATTACAACTGCCCGGGCCAATTAGTAATATCCGGCTCTAATAAAGGGATTGAAATTGCTTGTGAGAAAATGAAAGAGGCTGGTGCCAAACGCGCGCTTCCTTTGCCAGTAGGAGGTGCTTTCCACTCGCCGCTTATGAAGCCTGCCGAAGAAGAACTGGCAACAGCTATTGAGGAAACTACTTTCAGTAAAGGTATTTGCCCGATTTACCAGAACGTTGATGCTAAACCTCATACTGACCCAGAAGAAATTAAACAAAACCTTATTAAGCAATTAACCGCTCCTGTTCGCTGGACACAATCGGTGCAGCAAATGTTTGCCGATGGCGCTACACTTTTTGTAGAGTGCGGTCCCGGGAAAGTTCTGCAAGGTCTTGTGAAAAAAATTGAGCGTACTGCAGAAGTCAGTTTAGCGGAGTAATATCATTCAGTATATAAGTTGAAACAAGTACTTTCTCAAGCTATAGTTCGGGGAAGTACTTGTTTTGTTTAAGCAATGCTTAGTGCTTTATTCGTTACTTAGAGTGCCTCCTTTTATTCAATAAATTCTTTCACTTCCAGATTGTCTTCGCACTCTTCTAACAGTTGAGTAGCACTTTTGCTTAACACTGGGTGCATCAACTCAGGAGCTATTTCCACTAAAGGTTTCAGTGTAAAACGACGGTGTTGCAGTTGCGGATGGGGAATAGTCAGGCGCTGTGTGTGCAGTATCAGGCTGTCGTAGAACAAGATATCTATGTCTATGACACGGGAGCCCCAATGTTCCAGGCGTACGCGGCCTAGCTCATGCTCAATTATGTTTATCGTTTGCAGTACCTGTTCCGGAGAAAGCGCTGTCTTTACTTCGATTACCTGGTTCAGAAAGGCAGGCTGATCTGTTTTGCCCCAGGCTGCCGTTTCGTATAGTTTGGAGCTTTGTAGTATTATACCTACCTGCACTGCTATGTGCTCACGAGCCTGCTGTAAAGTGGAGAAGCGGTCTCGGAGGTTGCCTCCCAACAATAAGTATACTTTAGGCATACCTCTGAAAAAAGTTTATAGTAAAGTCGGCTGCATTACGCGCAGCTTCAGGTAAGGTGTTTTCTTCGTAAGGATGTTTACCTCCAAATGAATGATTTGCTTCTGGTAGCAGATGTAACTCTGCATCTGGTTTCCAGCTTTTCAGGTCTTTGGCCACTTGTGCCGGAACTGTTTCGTCCTGTTCTCCATGCAACACAAGCAATGGTTGGAACATCTTCTTAATTACCTCTGGAATGTTAAGACGTGATTCATTTTCATAATAATTTTCCACAATCTGGTAATATAATGGCATTTGCTGACCAGTACGGGAATTAGGAATCCACTGTACACCATCCTGCTTCCACTGTGCCATTTGTTCCTCTGTCCAACGTTGGTCAAAGTCATTGACACCTGCCCAGGTAGCCAATGCGCGTACACGGGAATCTTCGGCTGCTTTTAATATAACAGAACCTCCGCCACGGCTGTGCCCAATCAGGTACAGACGGTCAGGGTTTAGCTCCTGTGGTTGTATGGGGCTCTGCTTGTCATTTAACAGGTCGATGAGTGCTTTAAGGTCGTCCAGCTCCAGCGAAAAGTTATTGTTCCCAAACGCTTCCAGGTCATGTACATCTGAATAATTTTCTACAGTAGTTCCATTGTAGGAAAAGTTGAATTTCACAAACACAAAGCCATGTTCTGCGAAGTACTGTGCCAGCAGGTTAAAATGCCCCCAGTCTTTGAATCCTTTAAAGCCATGCGCAAAAATAACAATAGGCTTTGGTTGGCCGTCGGCTACGTAAGTGGCATCGGCAGTGAAATTCCGTCCATGCTCAGGGTAAACTACAAAGTTAGTTTTTAATGTATCAGACATATAATGATAGATAATTTGTGAATTAAGGTAATTAAACGCCGTTTTGCAACACTACGTTTGGAAACCATTGCTACACCTTGTAATATTGCGCTCTTAACACATGAGCATCAGCCTAAAGGATATACAAGCGCCCATTGCGCCCGAAATGCAGCTTTTTGAAAAGAAGTTCAGGTCTTCTATGAAGTCTAATGTACTGCTTTTGGATAGAATAATGAGCTACATTGTAAAGCGTAAAGGCAAGCAGATGCGCCCGATGTTCGTTTTTTTTACTGCTAAACTTTTTGATGAAGAGTTAGCAGATGCTACATATCGCGGGGCTGCTTTAATTGAACTACTACACACGGCCACACTGGTGCACGATGATGTAGTAGATGATGCTAACTACCGTCGGGGTTTCTTTTCTGTTAATGCTCTCTGGAAAAACAAGATCGCTGTACTGGTAGGGGATTACCTGCTCTCTAAAGGTTTGCTTTTGTCGTTGCACAACGACGATTATGATTTACTGAAGATTGTATCGAATGCGGTGCGTGAGATGAGTGAAGGAGAACTTTTGCAGATTGAAAAAGCACGCCGCCTTGATATTACCGAGGAGGTTTATTTCGATATTATCCGCCAGAAAACGGCTTCGCTTATTGCCTCTTGTTGTGCTGTTGGAGCAGCTTCTACCGGGGCTTCTAAAGAAGAAATAGAGAAAGCCCGCTTGTTTGGGGAAAAGGTAGGAATTGCTTTCCAGATAAAAGATGACCTTTTTGATTATGGCACAGCCGAGATTGGAAAGCCTGTAGGCATCGACATCAAGGAAAAGAAAATGACGCTGCCACTGATACATGCTTTGCGTGAAGCTGACTGGCTAACCAAGCGCCGCGTAATTTATAACGTTAAGAATAATAACGGTGATAACAAGCGGGTGCAGCAGGTAATTGATTTTGTGAAGCAGTCAGGAGGTATTGAGTACACGGTGCAGTTAATGAATAAGTATCATGCAGAGGCGCTGGCTATATTAAAAACTTTTCCTCCTTCCCCTTCCAGAACTTCTTTGGAAAAACTTATTGCTTATACAATTGAGCGGGAGAAGTAAGTTTAATTTAAACTTAAACCTTATCTGTTTACTGTTTCTTGGATGTTATTTTGATAATTAATTGCTTAAGTTCTTTCTTTAGCTTTCATAGTTAATTTTTATCCAGTAAGGTTTTACCTATTGTTTTATAGTGTTTGTGTTCTCCTAGGCTAAGTAAGGAGCCTGTATCAATAGAGGCCTTTCTTTTCTTGTTTAGTATTATTTTACTAAACCTGCCATTCATTTAAGAGGGTGCTAACCTAACATGTGCTGAAAGCTGTTGGCTTACAGGACAGGAAGATATAGATAGCAGGCCTTACAACTCTTAAACTAACACAAGCATAGTACTTAAATGTGCAGCAGTAATCTCAGCATCTGAAGTTTCTGTAGCGAACAGCCGAGGTCTGACTTCTTCTTTGTTTTATGATTGCTGTATAGGAAATGCAAGTACAATTAGCTTAATTAGAAAGCTTTGTAGGTACTGGGCTACCTGACCCCTGGCCAGTATGAAGAATGGTTATACTAACAAAATATGGATGCCTAAGAAAAAGCCTCCACTAAACTATTGCAATTCCAGGTAGTTGGCGAATAAGATACAGGTTTTACAAAATAATGTCTACTCCCAACACAGTACAGGCTTTATACTCGGCTGCACCTTGCTTATCTCACGAACCTGTAATTTTAAATTGAAGAAATAGCCTATGGTGTATGTACGCTTTGATAAGTTGTATAAATAACCAGGAATATAAAATTAAAGCATCAGGGGCTACTGTTTTCAGTAACCCTGATGCTTTAAGCTCATGTGATTAAGTGTAGTTACAAATCTTATTTCTCTGCCAGTAACTCGTCCATTGTCTGGTTGAACTCTGTTACCCATTCTTCATAATACTGACCGGTACCAGGTCCTGAGAAACCTGTGTGGATTTTGCGAACCTTACCTTGCCTGTCTATAAAAATAGTAGTAGGGAAAGACATGACATGATTTAAAGCAGGTAGTGCCTCTGCCGCCGCTGCCTTATCTGAAACTCCGGCAACCAAGATGTCATAATTTACATCGAGGCGATCTTTCATTTGCTTTAAACGCTTACTGGCGGCTTCAAATTGTGGGCTGCGTTCAAAGCCAAGCCCGATAATTTCCAGCCCGCGTTCTTTGTTCTTGTCGTAGTATGGAGCCAGAAATTTAGTTTCGTCCATGCAGTTAGGGCACCAGGAACCTAGCAATTGAACCAGTACTACTTTGCCCTGATATTTAGGATCTGACAAGGATACTTGTGTGCCTTCCAGGTTTGGGAAAGTGAAAGACAACTCCTCATAACCTTCTTTTAAATAGGTTAAAGTATCAGCATCAGCTAGCTTGGCATTGTTGTTGCGTTTGGCTGTCCAGGTTTCGTAACCAGTTAAACCGGAATAGAACTGGCCTTGTAGCGTACTGTCGCCGCTTGGCTTTGCTGTAAACAGAAAGGCATGGTTTCCGTCAAAAGCTGACAACCTTAGTTGCTCGCCATCTACCTGCCCGGCTAAATAACGATAGTCACCTGTTTCAGTAAGGAAAGTGCCGTTTGCCTGGTTGCCGCTCTGTTCAAAAACACCAATGGCATTATAGCTATTTCCTTCATTGTCTGAGAAAACAACTTCCCATTTGCCATCGAAGTTATAGCTTGCAGAAGCAGGATTAGCAGCAAAACGACTATCTTTACCATGTTCAGCCGTAAAAGGAATAGAGTAAGGAGTTTGTGTGTCATTTTTTACAAAGCGGCCTTCCATTCTGTCGCCGTTGGCTTTAGCGATTAAATCGGCATCAAAGATGTGCAAACCAATTTTTACTGAGTCGCCTTGCTGCTGAATGTCGTCGAGCAAAATACGTTCTTCTCCATTTATAAGATAGAGAACAGTCTGGCCATCTTTTTCTTTAGCCTGCATTAGGAAGGGAATTTCCTGGTTTTGAGCCTGTAGGCTTACACGCCAGTTACCTTCCTGTATTGTGTTATCTGTAGATTCCATGGAGGTACAGGATGTAAACATTTGCACAGTAGTTAAAGCTAAAAACAAAATATGCTTTAATGGTGTATTAAGAAGATAATATTTCATGAAACAAAATTAGAATATGTAATTGGAATAACCACATTATTTAGAATGTGTTTGCATTAGCCACTGTATTGCATTCCTTTGGCCTAAATGTTGTTCCAATTATATGATACTTTGTATATTTGTAAACTTCATAAAGAAGCATTAAAAATAACTAACAATAGCAAAACTATGGCATTTGATTTAGAAATGATCAAGGCAGTTTATGCCGGCATGGCCGAGCGTGTTACTGCTGCCCGTAAAGCAGTAGGCAGACCGCTTACCCTAACTGAGAAAATTCTGTATTCGCACCTTTACGATGGTACAGCAACGCAGGGTTTCGAACGAGGCAAGTCTTATGTAGACTTTGCTCCGGATAGGGTAGCTATGCAGGACGCTACGGCACAAATGGCCTTGCTTCAGTTCATGCAGGCTGGAAAGCCTAATGTGGCGGTTCCTTCTACCGTTCACTGTGACCACCTGATTCAGGCAAGAGTAGGCGCTGATTCAGATTTACAGGATGCCTACAATGAGAACAAAGAGGTTTATGATTTCCTTGCCTCTGTTTCAAATAAATATGGTCTTGGCTTCTGGAAGCCAGGTGCTGGTATTATTCACCAGGTAGTGCTGGAAAACTATGCTTTCCCTGGCGGTATGATGATTGGTACTGACTCTCACACACCGAACGCAGGTGGTTTGGGTATGGTAGCAATTGGTGTTGGTGGAGCTGATGCAGTGGACGTGATGGCCGGCATGCCTTGGGAACTGAAATTCCCTAAAGTAATTGGTGTGAAACTTACTGGTAAAATGAGTGGCTGGACTGCACCTAAAGACGTAATTCTTAAAGTAGCAGGTATCCTGACTGTAAAAGGTGGTACTGGTGCCATTGTAGAATACTTTGGCGAAGGCGCTGAAAGCCTGTCTTGTACAGGTAAATCTACTATCTGTAACATGGGAGCAGAAATCGGTGCAACTACTTCTTTATTTGCTTACGATGAGAAAATGCGTGCTTACCTAAATGGTACTAAGCGCGAAGAAATAGTAGAACTGGCTGACCAGGTAGCTGAGCACCTTCGTGCAGATGACGAAGTGTTTGCTGATCCTGCAGCTTACTACGATCAGTTAATTGAGATTGATCTTTCTACATTGGAGCCGCACATCAATGGTCCTTTTACTCCGGATGCAGCATGGCCGATTTCACAGTTTGCTGCTGTGGTAAAAGAGCACAACTGGCCGGCTAAACTGGAAGTAGGTCTGATTGGTTCTTGTACAAACTCATCTTACGAAGATATTACCCGTTCTGCTTCTGTAGCAGCTCAGGCGATAGAGAAGAAGCTGGTTGCGCAGTCTGAGTTTACCATTACGCCTGGTTCAGAACTGGTACGTTACACTACAGCGCGTGATGGCTTGTTGGATACTTTCACAGAGATGGGTGGTGTTGTATTGGCTAACGCTTGCGGACCTTGCATCGGTCAGTGGGCACGTCATACGGATGATCCGACTCGTAAGAACTCTATCATCACCTCATTTAACCGTAACTTCGCGAAGCGTAACGATGGTAACCCTAACACACACGCGTTTGTGGCTTCACCAGAAATTGTGACTGCTTTAGCCATTGCCGGTGACCTTACTTTTAACCCGCTTACAGATACGCTGACTAACGAAGAGGGTGTAGCCGTAAAGCTCGATGAGCCAGTAGGAATTGAGTTGCCTTCACAAGGCTTTGCCGTGGAAGATGCCGGATATATAGCACCTGCTGTAGATAGCAGTAGTGTAGAGGTAATAGTAGATCCGAAATCTGATCGTCTGCAACTACTGGAAGGTTTCAAACCTTGGGAAGGAACTGACCTGAAAGGCCTGAAACTGTTGATCAAAGCACAAGGTAAGTGTACTACCGACCACATCTCTATGGCTGGTCCGTGGTTGAAATACCGTGGTCACCTCGACAACATCTCTAACAACATGTTGATTGGTGCTATTAATGCGTTCAACAGTGAGTCTAACAGCGTGTACAACGACATGACCCGTGGTTATGACACAGTGCCTGCTACAGCGCGTACATACAAAGCTGCTGGTATTGGTACTGTAGTAGTAGGTGACGAAAACTATGGTGAGGGCTCTTCTCGTGAGCACGCTGCTATGGAGCCACGTCACTTAGGTGTTCGTGCCGTTATTGTGAAGTCTTTTGCACGTATTCACGAAACTAACCTGAAAAAGCAAGGTATGCTGGCGTTAACATTCGCTAACAAAGCAGATTACGACCTTATTGAAGAAACTGATACGTTCGACATTATAGGTCTTGAAAACTTTGCCCCAGGTGAGCAGTTGAAAGTTGTTCTTCATCATAGCGATGGTACTCAGGATTCATTCCTGGTGAACCACACTTATAACGAAGGTCAAATTGGCTGGTTTAAGGCTGGTTCAGCTCTTAACCTGATCCGTCAGCAAGAGCAAGGAGCTTAATGAGCCGATGAGCTTGTAGTGAAAGCACTGCATAAATAAAAAGAGAAAGCCTCGCTATTTATTAGCGAGGCTTTCTCTTTTTATTTATGCAGTAGCTACTCGTTTTAGTTTTGACTTATTAAAATACGCTTGATTAGAGTGGTGCTGCTATAGGTGATGCGGGCATAGTAAATTCCGGGTGTCATCCCCTCTAAATCAACTGTTACTGTAAGAGCATCTTTAAATTTGATCTTTGGATATATGGCTTTTCCTGTTGCGTCTAAAAATGTTATTTCGGGTGTTTTTCCTGCAGGGCCGTCTTCAAGTAACTCAATATTAACATAATCTAAGGCAGGATTAGGATAAAGTACTACGACTTTGCCTGTATTAACAATAGTCTCAGCAGTAATAAGTGTATCAGTAGCAGCCTTTTCCAGCACTTCAATTGTTTTAGTTATAGATGTGTCAGTGCAGCCCAACTTGTCAGATACTGTTAACGTAACCTGGTAAGAGCCTGGTTTTACAAAGGAAAAAGATGGGTTCTCTTCTGCAACAAAGTTGACTTCATCAAAAGTCCAGCGCCAGTTCTTACTGAACTTGCTCTGGTTGATAAACTGAACAAGTGAGTCAGGGTATATTTCCTCTGTGCTGGTTTTGAAGTCAACTACTGGTTTAGCCGGGAAAGAATAAACTGCCTGAGCTATCTCACTTTCAAACACTGAATCTATACTAGCTGCGTAAATGGTTGTTTCAGTCTCTAAGTTATTTATAGTGTAGCTGGCTCCAGACCCTATTAAAGTTTCTTTATTTTGATCAGCATAAAAATTGAATGTGGAGCCTTGTTCTGGTGCCCAGGTAACGTTGCTGCCAACACAAGCTGTATCGGCTATGGCTAAGGGAGTGGCACTAGTTCTAAAGCTTCTGTACTTTTGCTGTGCGGCTTCAGTATTATTTTTTAGGCTTGCAAGGTTGTCAGAGGCCAGCAATGCGAAAGCAATTACTTTGGTTTTGCCAGGAGCCAGGTTACTAAAAGCTCCTCCAACTACATGCGATACATCATTGCCTGAAGAGCCTCCTGCCTGCCTGCGGGCGATACCTCCTGATAAAACAGAAAACTTCTCTTCTGTACTGAAACCATCATCAATATCAAACTGGTAGTTATCGTTCTTTATAAAGTTGTCTATAGCATAATAAATTGGTGCATCATCTGTAAGAAGTGCAAGGCCTGCATAAGGGTGAGGTTTATCTATATGGTAGACATAGCCTAATTTATGCGTTTCATCCCAATCGGCGCTATTTAGTAGGTATTCCCTGTTCTCACCAATGTCCCAATCAGCAAAAACTCCTGAGTATAGGTTCCTGAGAGTGTCTGGTGTAATGTTCTTGATATGATACTCCAGAATTATAAAGTCTTTAGTGATATCTTCATTCCAGGCATAAGCTATGTTCTTTACTTCAACACCAACCTGATCTTCTATTGTGTAATCATCATGCATTACTGCCCTGGCTTCCTGTGTTGCCAAAGCAGTGTTGGTATAGAGGCTAGCCAGGCTTGAAGGAACGAAGTCTTCATCGTTTATGAAATTCTCGTTTCGGACATTATCAGACACACGACCAGGCTCTGAAGCAACCATTAAACCTCCTTCAAAGAGTAACGAGACAAGGGCTTTCCTGAACCTTACACCTGAACCCTCATAAAGATTTAGTCCGTTATACCCTATATTACCTTTACTGTTTATGGTCACCTCCAGGTTATTGGCATTAAGGGTAACATAATCAACGTTTATAGGTAACTCAAAATGTTGATAATCAGTATAAGTGCCCTCACTAAAGCCCAACCGGAAAGCTGCTGTACTGTTAAAGGGAGTGTCCTTAGCAATAGATATAATGAAAGGTGATTGCGAATTATTGGCAGTGCCTAATGTTGGGATACTTCCTAAGGATGCATTTCCCTGCACAATAGTTATATAGGGAGAGCTGCTTGTCAGGCTGACAGTAAGGTTTTTGGTAGGGGAGAGGTAGTTTATAAAACTGGCATCTATAGTTACGGTTTTATCTGCATGAGGAGTTGCATTACTGCTAAAACCAAACTGAGTGCAGCGGACTGCTATAAGATCAGCCTGCTTTAATGCCCGTTTCATATTAAGGCGCCCTTTCCCAAGCTTCTCAATATAAGGTTTATTCTCTTCGAGGTGGTAAATGTCATCTGCGCTTACCCTGATGCGCTCCATTACCTGGCTGGCGTTCAGCTCCGGATACTTTGAACGTACCAGTGCAGCGGCACCTGCTACGATAGGGGCTGAGTAAGATGTACCTGATCCAATTAAGTAATGGCTATCATTTGTTGAACCTATCGTAAGCGTCTCCTTGCCTGGAGCACATATGTCTATTTTAGAGTTATAAGTGAAGTCAGGATGTTTGATGTCTGCAGATGTAGTACCTCCGACAGAGAGTACGTTATCATAGGAAGCAGGGTAAAAGTTCAGGTCGCCATGGGTATTACCCGCAGAAGCAACAATAACGACATCCTTTTCCAGAACCGCATAGTTGATAACATCCTGTTCCATTTGTGAATATAATCCGCCTCCCCATGATAAGTTGATGATTTTGCAGCCTTTATCTGCAGCATATACTATAGCTTCGTATCCTGCGAACCTGCCAGAAGCCTTGCTCGGGAATATCTTTATCGGCATGAATTTAATATTATAACCAACCCCTGCCATGCCTTTTTTGTTGTTGGTAGCTGCTGTGGCTAAACCAGCTACAGATGTGCCATGACTTGGTGCTGAGAGCGCGTTCGGAGATATATCGTTATCGTTGTCGGCAAAGTCCCAGCCCCAATAGTTATCTTCAAAGCCATCATTATCATTGTCTATGCCGTCGATAGGGTCTGCATAGTTTAATTTGGCTTTACTTTTTAGCTCTTCATGAGAAAGCCTGAAGCCTGTATCCAGAATGCCGATGATTACATTGGTGTCTCCTTGTTCTACTGCCCAGCCTGTGTAGGCATCAATCAATTTCAGGTAATACTGAGCTGTAATAGTTGAGTCAGCAGCCGGGTCATCGGGTTGATGAAAAGGCTCACGCTGATAAAGAGGCTCTACATAAGCAACCATGCCCGTTGCCATTAACTCCTGTTTTGCCTGCTCAAAACTTATGTTAGTGTTGTACTCGATCTGGTATATCAGAGACAAATCAACAGTTGCACTTTTTGCCCTGCGTACATTGGTGGGTGCGGTGACATGGGGGAATTTTTGCTGCACATTTTGTGCCTGCAAATTAGCAAGAGCTTTGTCTAAGTTTGATTTAGCTCCTTGTAAGCTGCGGAGACCATTACCATCTTGTGGTTTAAGTTTATATACTAGTGTGTAAGGTATATAGGATTCTGTAGATTCCGTTTCTGGCCTGGCCTTTACTGGTCGTTGGGCCTGAGCAGAAAGTATTACAGCGAAAGCAACTAAAATGCTTAATATAAGATGGCGCCGCATAGCTATATTTGTAAAACAATAATTAAATAAAATATGATTAAACCTATTTGGGTGAAATAGTCTTATTTTGTTTCAAATATAGCTTAAATATGAGAAGTTAAAAGGAAATACTTCTAGTTGTTGTTTAATTAATTGTTTTTGCTAGATGCACCATTAAGATGTTGTATAATTCTTGTGTTGCTTTAAATATGATCTGATTTTATTATTGAAATATATAAAGATGTAAAAAGCCCCGGCTTTAATACCGGGGCTTTGTTGATTACTTGAAAATCCTGTTGATTTCATCTTTGAGTTTGTCCAAGCCATCACGCAGATCTTGCCATGTACTGTGGTTGTCATCTTTTGCATCTGCCATTTTAGAGGCTATCAGCTCGCGTTTTTTTTCAAGGCCCGCAATATGCTCATGATAGGTGTGGTTAGAGTCAGCAGTAGTGGCATGTGCTCTTCCTTTAAGGACTTTGATCTTACTGTCTAACTCATCAAGGCTTTTTTGAATCTCCTCACGGGTAAGGTGATCGGGTGCCCGCATATGTTCTGGGTTTACTGGGTAACTATCCATAAATGTTTGTTTATAGTCAGGTTAAACATGCGTTTTAAAGGGTTTAGTTTTAGTAAGTACTCAAAAAGCCCCTAAAAGGATTTTATGAGCAGTATGGAACATATGAGCTTATTTGAATTTAAAGAAAATCTAAATAAGAGACTTATCGCACTTTTGCTGTTTACTTCTGAGAACCAGAAGATAAACAACTGCTACACCTTAAGAGGAGGTAGTTGTTGTAAAGAAGTGCTATGGTTTTTGTAGGTCTTTTAAACTTGTACAAATACATACCTTAAATTATTGCAAAAGCTGAGCATTTAGGGTATTCTGACACTGGAGAAGTGGTAAAGCAAGAACTGTCTTGTCATTTACCTTTTAATACCTACAATTAGATAAACCTGAACAAGCTAAAGAAAAAGCTATTCTGTTTAAGGAACAGAAGCTTTATGATTCACATTACCAAAATGAGAACCATGAATATATATTATTGATTATTAGAGAAAAGTAATATATTGGAACGAGAAATTTGTTATTTGCGTTATGTCTCCGATATTTACAAAGTCTAAACATATAACATGGGGTTTGCCAATTCGGAAGCTTTTCTTAACTGGTTGTAGCAAACTATTAGATGGAACTACTTCATGATTCAAGAACAGATTCAGCTTGATTTGGTGATGTTGGTAGATGATGACGATACTACCAATTATCTAAACCATAGACTGCTTAACGAGATGCAGATTGCCAAAGAAATTTTGGTTGTAAAAAATGGAAGAGAAGCAATAGATTATCTTAGCCAGACATGCGGTTCCCCTGCTGCTGATAAAAAGTGTCCGGACCTAATCTTCTTGGATATTAAAATGCCTGTAATGGATGGCTTTTCTTTTTTAGATGAGTATCAGAACCGTGATTTAGATAAAGGTGATCATTTGATTATACTGATGCTTACCTCTTCTGCTAGCTTTTATGATCTGGAGCGTTTAAAGAACTACAGCAAAGTTAAAAAGCATTATTCAAAAGCACTTACCAAGCATGACATTCGTGAAATTATGGACGAGTATTTTCAGAAAAAATAAAACCTGATTTTCATAATAAAAGAGAGACCGCAAGCACTGTAGTAAATGCTTGCGGTCTCTCTTTTATGGCTGTTGTTCTGCAATAAGTTCAGCGGCAGGCCAGGTAAAGTTAAACTTACTGCCACGGCCTTCTGAATTAACCCAAACCTTGCCTCCTTTCTCCATAACTATCTTTTTTATGATTGATAAGCCAAGGCCTGAACTGTCTGGGCGGGAGATAATATCACCCATTTCGTACATATCAAAAATCTGCTGCTGTAGCTCTTTCGACACACCGGGCCCATTATCCTGCACACTAAACTCCAGCCAACTGGTTTTGAGCGTACATTTAATTTCAATAATTGCCTGCTCCGGCTGGTCGTGATACTTTATAGCGTTGCCAATAATGTTGCTGAACACCTGGTAGAGGTACACCTCCTGCGTATAAAGCGTAGGAAGTTCAGGCTGTAATTTAATGGTAAAAGACGCAGGTATCGAAAGGGATGTAATAACCTGGTGCAGGAGTACCTGTACATCCACAACATGCTTGGGAATATTATTATGATGGCCAGCCAATGAGTAAGCAAGTATGCCTGTTATCAGTCGCTCCATCTTGTAAGTTTGCTGGCGCAGCAGCGGGAAAACATTATTAGCTTCTGCAAGGTCATTTGCCTCTAAACAAGCCTCCAGCACAGTGGTTATACCATTAATGTTTTGTAAGGGTGCCCGCAGGTCATGAGACACGGTATGTGCAAAGGCATCAAGGTCTGTGTTTATTTTTTGCAGTTGGTTGTTCTTTTTCTCTCGTTCCTCCAGCAGGTCACTAATTTCATGGTTAGACTGTTGCAACTGCATATTAAGGCGCCTGATTTCCTGAAGCTGCTGATCGGCTTCCAGATTACGGAGCCGTAGCTCTTCCAGTAAATCCAGCAGTTTCATGTTTTGCTTTTTAATCTCTGCATAAGGAGATATATCAGCCTCCTGTTCAAACTCCCGTATCCATTCGTCCAGAATAGGCTTGGACAGGATAGGAGCAGTTGCCGGAATTTTCCTGCGAAGTGTCACACGGGTTCCCTTCTCATACTCACTCTCTATATTAAAGCTGTCAACAAGCTTCTTAGAATTTATGATTCCAGACCCTTTGCCTCCTGTATTATAATGTGGGCGAGACAAAATGTAATCAATGTTTCCTATTCCTCGCCCTCGGTCAGAAATGAGTGCCTCTAAGTATTTTATTCCGTTATCCTCAACAATGTTAAACTGAATGTTACCATTACCCACATGTTCTATTACATTACGGCAGATTTCAGAGACAGCCGTAGCAAATTTTGTCTGGTTACCTACGGCTATACTTAGTCGCTCAGCAAGTTGCATGGCCCTTTTGTATGCGAGCACTACATCCAGCTCATTATTAATGCTTATTTTAAGTATTGTACGCTGCATGTGTTATACCTTGGCTTTGCATACCACTACCAGGGTATCATCGGTTTGGCGGCTGTTATCTTTATAAATGACAGATGCAATAGTAGTAGGGTGGTGCCGCTGCAGGTTTGGGTATTTTGCCAGATCCCACCTTGATTTTAAACCGTCAGAGTGAAGAACAAGTAGCTTGTTCCGCCCCCAGTCCAGTTGTTGATTATTTAATGTGTTTGGTACATTGTGCCCTAAAATTCCATTGTATGAAATAATGCTCTTATAGGGAGAGTTTATGGAAGAGCCGTCTAATGAAAACATTTTGCCTGCAATATTACCTACACCACAATAGGTGATGCGTTGTGTGTGGATGCTAATGTCGGCCCGTAAGCCCACTGCGCCACGGGTACGTTTTATCTGGTTATGGATATCGCGCAGGGAGTTAGCTGGGTCAATATTTGGATGTGATATGAAAGACGTTGCAGCTTGCTGTGCCGCCTCATTGGCATGTGTGCCGTGGCCCAGGCCATCCAAAGCCAGTAAATACATATTAGGGCCTTGTTCCACTAAAGCAAAGCCATCACCGCAAATGCGTTCTGTCGGTTTAGGCACTATAACATAGCCAACCTCAACTTTAGCTGACACTGCCTCTGCAGAAACAGTTTTACGACCTTTGTTTACCCTGCTTAATAGAACAGTACCCAGGCTTGGGTGAGAATACAGGTCAAAAACATCTGACTGACGTTTGATAGCTCCCAGCCCCTCACCAGCTGTACCCGATGTAGATACGCCATCTTCCATCATGCGGATAGGGTCGCTTATGCCGGGGCCATTGTCCAGGCAAATTATTTCAAATGCCTCATTGTTATATTTGGTGCCCACAGGTTTAACCAATAGCTCGCCTCCTGTGGGGGAATGTTTAGCGAGGTTAGACAACATCTCTGAAATAATAATGTTTATTTTGCCTACCTCGGTGGGTGAAAACTGATAACCTTCTGCAAGTCGAGTGATGTCGCGTTTCACCATACTTGCAAAACTCTTTTCAGGTATTAAAAAGCGTTGGTGTTGATTAACGTCCATTTTTCCAATGAATTACTGTGACGGTAGTGCCTTCGCCGAGCGTACTCTTTATATCAAATTCATTTACAAGTCGCTTAGTGCCGGGCAAACCAAGGCCGAGGCTTTTGCCTGTCGAGAAACCATCCTGCATGGCTTGCTGCACATTGGCAATACCCGGGCCTTCGTCAATAAAAGTTAATCTTACGCCAGTTTGAGCATTTTTGCTTATAATTTCAATGAGAACTTTTCCTCCGTTTGCATATTTCAGCATATTCCGCACTAATTCGCTGGCAGCCGTAATAAGCTTTGTCTGGTTTACCAGGCTCATGCCTATTTTTGCTGCGTATTCGCGAACTCTGTTCCGGAAAGGAACGACATCCTGTTCTCTCACGATTTGCATCGTGTCTTTAGTCATTACAATCATCCGGCTCTTCTTCTTGGTCGTCTTCTTCCAAGACGTCGATAATGCCTATCTTATTATATAGTAAGTCCATGCCTTTTTCCACATCAAGGGCAGTATACACCCCCTGCAACGTAAGGCCAAGTTCTACTAAGGTAATAGCTACGGCAGGTTGCATGCCTACTACTACTGTTTCAGCATCCATAATGCGCGACATAGAGGCAATGTTGCCAAGAATGCGGCCCATAAAGGAATCTACAATAGTAACTGCCGATATATCTATTAACACTCCTTTGGCGCCTGTTTGGCTAACCATACTAATCAGGTCATTCTCTAAGGTAAGGGCCAGCCTGTCGTAAAGGTCCACTTGTATAGTTACTAGCAGGAATGGACCCATCTTCAGAATCGGTATTCTATCCATCTTTTACTTCATCAACTTAAAACCCGCGTTTCTGTTTATTTTTCTAACCTCAACATTGGTCATGCTGAAGGCAAGTTGCAAAGCACTGGCAAGTGTTGCTTTTGTTTTTATGTTTGACAGGTCTATACCCAAATGCACTATTGTCTGTGCAATTTCTGCACGTATTCCGCTTATGATACACTCTGCCCCCATCAGGCGAGTAGCACTTACGGTTTTAATTAGATGCTGAGCTACCAGAGAGTCTACGGCTGGCACACCTGAAATATCCAGAATGGCAATGCTGCTGCCTGTGTTTACTATTTCCTGTAGCAGGTTCTCCATTACAATTTGCGTACGGGCACTATCCAGCGTACCTATAATAGGCAAAGCAAGAATACCATCCCAAACACGTATAACAGGTGTTGATATCTCGTTTATTTCGTCAGTTTGTCGGAATATTACTTCTTCGCGCCCTTTAATGAACGTTTCAAAAGTTATCATAGAAAGGCTGTCCAGTACTGAGTCCGTTTTGCGGGTTTCCTGATATAAGGCGCCAGGATCATCCTTTAACTCTTCTTCCAGTACTTCGTTTACCGCCTTTTTCAAACTGATGACATACTGCCCTGTTTCGCGTGGCGAAAAGCCCTGACGAGCACGCGTAATAGAAATGTCATTCAGTATTTCTATTACCTGATCATAATCTGAGGAATATACGTCATCGAAATTGCCGGAATTAAAAGCGCGTAAAAGTGCCGTTAATAATTCATCTGACTGGCTTCGTAGCTCATCATTAGACATTAAGTCGTCACGAAGTGCCGCATCAGTCAGTTGGTTTTTCATCCAGGTTTCTATAATTCTTTGTCTGTGTTTTTGTAAATGTTGTGCTGTTGTGCTCATGATTAGCCTTGTAATGACTCTGCAAATTTGCTGTTAAAGATTATGTCTGGTAAAAAAACAATAACGAGGACTATTTGTGCGGAATAACCCTGAGTGGTAAAGTTACACATTTCTACACTTAATCAGGGTGGTTTAAATAATTTATATAGCTACTGTTATTTTAACTAAGTTACTTAGGCATCATTTTGCTATTGCGGTTTACGTTGTAACAATGCCATTATGCTATCCTGGGAATCAGCTTTATGAGTTCTGTTGTTTCCTTAAGGATGTTTTACAACAAAATAACATGACCTATAGCAGGCTTTCTGAGTAGGCTATTGTGCAGCGCCTTCTTATTGTTGCTATATCAGCCTATTCTGGAAATCCAGAATAGTAGATGAGTTGTTTAGGCTGGAATTATAAAATACTCCGAAGCTATTTTTATTTGTATAATATTGTTTGTCAGTTATTTGTATTTATACGTATTCTGGTCTTGCATTTAATGGATGCATTTTACTTATTCTTTGAATACTTTTGTAACAACATTTTATGAATGTGTATTGAATAGAATTCCAGGAGGGTGCATAGCCTGTACATAAAGAAAAGTTTAAACAGGAAACTTTAGAGACTGTTTTTTTCTTTATAAATGGGACGAGTTAGTTTGTAACCCTCTGCTTGTTCGTCGCTGAAAAATAATAGTTGTTTTTAAATAAGTGGCAGCAATTTTGAGGATTCTTAAATATGGATAACAAGACGATAATGAATCAGTCTAATATTATAGATGAACTGCGTAGCGAACTGGAAGGCCTTTCTGCTGTAGAAAGTCTGGGCCTGTTAGCGCAGAGATTTCCGGGTAAAGTAGTGTTCTCCACTGCCTTGGGGCAGGAAGACCAGGTAATCACACATATGGTTGCTAAAAATAATATTCCTGTTAATATCTTTACCCTGGATACAGGCCGGCTTTTTAGTGAAACATACGATTTGCTGGCAACCACTACTACTAAATATAAACTGAACATCAAGACATATTTCCCGGATGCAGAGCAAGTGGAAAAGTATGTTTCTGAAAAAGGTGTAAATGGCTTCTACAACTCTGTAGAAGATCGCAAACAGTGCTGCTTTGTGCGTAAAGTACAGCCCTTGAAAAGAGCTCTACAAGGTGCCCAGGTATGGGTTACAGGGCTTCGCTCAGGGCAAAGTGGCAACAGGCAGCACATGCACACGCTGGAGTGGGACGAGGGAAACCAGGTGATCAAATACCAGCCGATTTTAAACTGGTCTTTTGAAGAGATGATTAACTACCTGAAAGAAAATAAGGTGCCTTATAACTCGCTGCACGACAAAGGCTTTATTAGCATTGGTTGTGCTCCTTGTACAAGAGCCATTATGGAAGGCGAAGACTTAAGAGCCGGACGTTGGTGGTGGGAATCTTCTAAAAAAGAGTGTGGCCTGCACGAAAATCATTTTCAACAAAAAGAAACAGAACAGAAAGCAACAGCATAGTTATAGTATAATGAATAAAAATCACTTCCCACAGCAACTGGAAGACGAGGCCATCTATATCATTCGTGAGGTAGCTGCCCAATTTGAGCGTCCGGCGCTGCTATTCTCTGGTGGTAAAGACTCTATTACACTTGTGCATTTGGCACGTAAAGCATTCTTCCCGGCTAAAGTGCCTTTCCCTTTACTGCACATCGATACTGGCCATAACTTTCCTGAAACAATAGCTTTCAGAGACTGGCTGGTGAAAAAGTTTGACTTGCGACTGGAGGTGCGTTATGTACAGGACTCTATCGATCAGAAGAAGGCCGTAGAGGAGAGCGGTAAATACTCAAGCCGCAACACGTTGCAGACTATAACGCTGCTGGATGCCATTGAAGAGTTGAAATTTGATGCCTGTATTGGTGGTGCCCGCCGTGATGAAGAAAAAGCCAGAGCAAAAGAGCGTATTTTTTCCGTGCGGGATGATTTTGGTCAATGGGATGCAAAGCGTCAGCGCCCAGAGCTGTTTGACATGCTTAACGGTAAGGTTAACTTAGGCGAAAACGTAAGAGCTTTTCCAATCAGTAACTGGACGGAGCTTGATGTTTGGAACTACATCAGGAGAGAGAACTTAGAACTGCCTACTATCTATTTTGCGCATGAGCGTGAAGTATTTGAGCGTGATGGCATGATCTGGCCATACAGCCCATTTGTTTATAAGTCTGATGATGAGCAAGTGTTTAAGAAAATTGTCCGTTTCAGAACTGTGGGCGATATGACTTGTACTGCCGCAGTAGACTCTGAGGCTTCTGACCTGGAAGATGTAATTGGAGAGATTCTGGCTGCCACTATCTCTGAAAGAGGAGCCCGGATTGACGATAAAAGATCAGAGGCTGCCATGGAAAAACGTAAGCAGCAAGGCTATTTCTAGAATTTACCTTACCCAATACAATGGATATTTTGAAGATTACAACTGCCGGTAGTGTGGACGATGGAAAAAGCACCCTGATTGGCAGATTATTATACGAGACAAAATCAGTTACTGAAGATAAACTGGCAGCGATAGAAGCGGCCAGCCAACGTAAAGGGCTTGGTTTTTTAGATCTTTCGTTACTTACAGATGGCCTGATTGCCGAGCGTGAGCAGGGCATTACGATAGACGTAGCACATATTTATTTTGCTACTGCTAAACGCAAGTATATTATAGCTGATACGCCCGGCCACTTTGAGTATACCCGGAACATGGTTACTGGTGCCAGCAATGCACAGGTGTCGCTTATCTTGATTGATGCACGTAATGGTGTCGTAGACCAGACCTACCGTCACTTTTACATTGCTAGCCTGCTTCGCATAAAGCATGTTATTGTCTGCATCAACAAAATGGATTTGGTGGGCTTTAGCGAAGAAAGCTTTAATCAGGTGAAAGAGCAGTTTATGGCTTATGCAGATAAAGTGCGATTCGAAGGTCAGGAGATTGACTTTATTCCAATTTCTTCTTTAATGGGAGAAAATATTGTTACTCCTTCTGATGCGATGGCCTGGTATGATGGAGAACCGCTACTTAACCTCTTGGAGAATATCAATGTAGAAGCAGATCTGAGAGAATACCCATTCCGGATGCCGGTGCAAATGGTTATTCGGCCAATGAGTGAGCAGCTACACGACTACAGAGCTTATGCCGGTAAAGTGGCTTCTGGTAAAATAAAATCTGGGCTTGCCGTAAAAGTATTGCCTAGCGGCCTGGAAACACAGGTGCAAGCAGTAGAGCGTTTTGGTGAGTCTTTAACAGAGGCAGCACAAGGCGAATCTGTAAACGTGCTTTTAACAGATGATATTGACATTAGCCGTGGCGACATGTTAGCTGCAGCAGACGATATGCCTTCGCTAACAAAGCAGATAGCTGCTACAGTAACCTGGCTCGACCATACTTCACTTCGTCCTGGCCAGATGTTCCTGCTTCAGCATGGTGTGAACAGAGTAAAAGCAAAAGTTCTTTCAGTTACCAACAAGGTAGATGTGGCTAACCTTACCGAAACGGAGACTGTAGATGAACTGAAGCTAAATGAAATTGCGCAGGTAGAACTTAAACTGGCAAAAGAAATCTTTGCTGATACCTATGAGCAGAACAAGACCAACGGTGCTTTTATCCTGATCAGCGAACAAAGCAACAATACTGCAGGTGTCGGCTTTATTAAAGAGATTAGATAGAAGTTTTAGAGGACTTTTATATGAAAAACAGCCGGAAGGGACTAACCTTCCGGCTGTTGCTGTTTTAAAGGAAGCCACACTACCCCAGCAGGGAAGATGTAGGGAAACCTGGTGATGTGAGTTTTTCCTTTTATCCACATAGGCTTTAGTTGACGTATAGCATTTATATAGTTGTGAAGCATGTATCAACTCGTGCATAATGCTTCATTTTGCTGATTTACGTTAACTGAATATGAAACTGTACCTCCTGCTATTTTTTAATGTGCTGCTTTTTATAAATGTAAGCTGCTCTCCGCGTGTTCAGGTAAATACAGAGCCTGCCGCCGCAGATTTTCACTTGTCAAACTACCAGACCTTTGCTTTTTTTGATGTAGATGCTTCGGGAGAGGCCCTTAGTTCAGGTTATCAGCAACAGGTAGAGTACATGAAATCAGAGATTGCACAACAGTTGCAACGACGAGGCTTAACGCCAGCTACTGACCAACCTGATTTGCTTATTAATTTAGGTATTGTAGTAAACGAAGAGGTACAGACAAGGGAAACCAATATAGTAACTGACCCGCCGCAGTACATTGGACAACGTCGCTACACCTGGAGAAGCCGAGAAGTGGAAGTAGGGCGCTACAGGGAAGGAACTGTTTCTGTTCACTTGGTTGATAATGCTCAAAATGAACTGGTATGGAGAGGCACGGCAGAAGGGGTTCTTCCCCGGAAAAGTTCTGAAATACAAGAGCAAATAGCCGAAGGTGTAGAAAAGCTTTTCAGCAAAGTTCCGCAGTAGATAGCTTCAAAGCCATAAACTTTAATACTGATAAGAGAGACTAAAAGTAGTTCTAACCCATACATACAATAAGCTGTGTGTTTTTCTATTGGGGGCCGTGTTCTACTGTGATTACTTTACCGATAATAATGATGGCAGGATGAGTCAGTTTGTTTTGCTGTATTAGCTCCGGCAAGTCTTTAACTTTACCTACAACCGATTTCTTGTGTGGAAGAGAAGCATGCTGAATTACAGCAGCAGGCATGTCACCATTACCAGCCTGAATATAGGTAGCAGCAATATCAGGAGCTTTTTTCATACCCATATAAATAACAACAGTAGAATTGCTCTGCATAGCCAGGCGAAGGTCTTTAGACAAAGAACCATCTTTCTTCGTGCCAGTCAGCACCCAAATGCCCTCACTTACTGCTCTGTGTGTTAGTGGAATGTCTTCAAAACCTGTAGCTTGCATGCTGGTTATGCCAGGAATATAGTAAGTCTTAATGCCATGTTCTCTGGCAAACAAAATTTCTTCGTAGCCTCTGCCAAAAATAAAAGGGTCACCACCTTTTAGCCGAACTACCATCCCCTTACTGAAAGCCTTTTCTTTAATCAGTTCATGTATAGCTTCCTGGGGAGTGTACGCCCCATAAGGCTGCTTGCCCACGTATATTTTTTCGCATTCCTCTTTTGTAAGATCTAATAAAGCTTTGTTGGCCAGGTTGTCGTATAACACTACCTCTGCCTGCTGTAGAATTCTATAACCCTTTACAGTGATTAACTCAGGGTCGCCAGGGCCGGCCCCCATTACATATAATTCTGGTAGTATTGTTCGATCAGACATAAAGTGAAAACCACGTAGGCCTTAAAATTACCTTTTCTTTGCCAATATTAGAATTCTAAAATCTATTTTCTAAGGCATAAGCAGTAGTTTTTACGATCACCTTTACCTTAGAGCTGTGGTGTTCTGTTATCTCTACCAACTTATAGGCACCTTTAAAGCTGATAGGCTAGCAATTATTAGGGTGTTAATTGTATTTATTTGTGCTTTTGCGCCTCTTGTTATGTCTTGTTTGTTTTAGGTTGTAGTGTTTTTTATGTAAGTATGGGTGTTGTTTTTAAAGGGTAGTGTTTTAATAATCGTTATTTTGTTGGTTTTGCCCCTATAATAATGATGGGTGTTATAAAGATGTGTGTGTGTGTTTATAGTTGGTGTTGTTATTTTTTTACTTGAAACATTTTTTTTGTTTTGCCGGTCATAGTATTAATATTCTACAAAATATTCGTCTCCTGTTATAGCTGAGTTGATTTTTGCCTAAGCAAGTATTTTCTGATTTTTATCTCTGCTTCTGCTGCTTTTATGGAACAATGTCTCTTAAGAAGTGGCATTAAAAGTTGTAAAATCATTAAAAGCTGTTTCATCTTTTAAAATTTTACCTAACCGATTTATTTCTCTTACTTCTTTTGTATATTTTATTTTATTTGAAAAATTATATTTAAAAGTGTTAAGCGTAATGTTTTATTACTTGTGTTTTCGATAATAAAACAGATGTATTTTTGATAATATGATTAATAATTGATAACTTGTTGAAGTGATTATTAAAAATATTAATAGTGTAACATTAGTTTTAAACAATATTTAATACTTCTATTAAATATTGTTTATTGTTAATATTAAATTTTGGAAATGCATTTATTCTGTTTATAAATGCTTCGCGAAACACATTACTTTAACACTTTATCTTAGTTATTATGTCTCAGCTGTATCGCCCAACTGTTGTTGTAGTCGGAAATGGAATGGTAGGGTATAAGTTTTGTGAGAAACTTATAGCAAAAGCATCTTCCTTTAATGTTGTTGTGTTTGGTGAAGAGCCTCGTCGTGCGTACGATAGGGTGCATTTAAGTGAGTACTTTAATGGTAAGTCTGCAGAAGACTTATCTATGTCTCATAAAGACTGGTACCTGGACAATGGTGTCACATTACACTTAGGAGATACCATACAAGATATTAACACCAGCGAAAAAACAGTACATGCTTTAAGTGGTATTACACAGTCTTACGATTACCTGGTATTGGCAACAGGTTCGTCTCCTTTTGTGCCAAACATACCTGGTGTAGAAAAAAATGGCGTATTTGTGTACCGTACCATAGAAGACCTGGAGCTGATAAAGGCATACGCTAAAAAAGCAAGAAAGGGAGCTGTGTTGGGAGGCGGCTTGCTCGGTCTGGAGGCGGCAAAAGCACTAATAGACCTGGGCGTAGAGGAAACACATGTAGTAGAGTTTGCTCCACGCCTGATGCCAAGGCAGATAGATTCAGCCGGAAGCAGAATGCTGCAGTCTAAGTTGGAGTTGCTGGGCTTGCAAATGCACTTACAAAAAACCACAAGCAATATAATAGGTGAAGATAAAGTAGAAGCTTTGCAGTTTGCTGATGAGACTTCACTTGAGGTTGACATGCTGGTTATTTCAGCCGGAATTCGTCCGCGCGATGAATTGGCAAAACTGGCTGGCCTTGAAACAGGAACACGAGGTGGTATTGTCGTAAATGAGAAAATGCAGACCAGTGATGAGAGCATATTTGCCATTGGTGAGTGTGCCTTATACGATGGAATGATCTATGGCCTTGTTGCCCCGGGGTACGAAATGGCTGAAGTAGTAGCCACTCATATTTGCGAGGGCGAGAGATCGTTTAGAGGCTATGATATGAGCACCAAGCTTAAACTGATTGGTGTAGATGTGGCAAGTTTTGGAGATCCTTTTGTAGCCGAGCCAGATAGCCGAGCAATTGTTTTTGAAGACAAGCATAAAGGGGTTTATAAGCGTGTTAACATCAGTAACGATGGTAAATACCTGTTAGGTGGTATTCTTATCGGTGATGCCGATGCTTATAATATTCTGTTACAAACAGTAAACAACAAAATAGTGCTGCCGCCAAACCCCGAAGACCTTATATTAGGTGCCAGAGGTGGAGAGGCCAGTACAAGTGCCGGTGTGATGGCATTGCCAGACGAGGCACTGATTTGCTCTTGTGAAGCTGTTACTAAAGGCGCCATTTGTTCTGCCGTAGATGAACAGGGTGTTACTACCATAGAGGGAATGAAAAAATGCAACAAAGCCGGAACAGGTTGCGGTGGTTGTATTCCTCTTGTAAAAGACCTGATTACAGATACTCTAAAAGCAAATGGTACTTACATAAAGAACACCATTTGCGAACATTTCGATTATTCTCGCCAGGAACTATTTGACCTGCTCAAAATAAACAATGTTAAAACTTACGACGAAGCACTGGGCCTTTTTGGTAAAGGCGATGGCTGTGAGTTATGTAAACCACCTGTAGCCAGTATACTGGCCAGCCTGTGGAACGATGTAATTGTGAAGCAGCAGCCGATACAGGATAGTAATGATAAGTACTTGGCTAACATTCAGAAAGGAGGAACCTATTCCGTTGTTCCACGAATTCCTGGTGGTGAGATTACTCCTGATAAACTGATTGTGATCGGGCAGGTAGCTAAAAAGTACGGCTTGTACACTAAAATTACCGGAGGTCAGCGCATTGATATGTTCGGTGCTCACTTAAGTGACCTGCCGGATATTTGGGAGGAACTGATAGATGCAGGCTTTGAAAGTGGTCATGCTTACGGAAAATCACTTCGAACAGTAAAGAGCTGTGTAGGCAGTACCTGGTGTCGTTATGGTTTGCATGATAGTGTTTCTTTTGCCATTGAGGTGGAAGAACGTTATAAAGGCCTTCGCTCTCCTCATAAATTAAAAGGTGGTGTAAGTGGTTGTGTGCGCGAATGTGCAGAAGCACAGGCCAAAGACTTTGGCATCATAGCTACAGAAAAAGGTTGGAACCTGTTTGTGTGCGGTAATGGTGGATCCAAACCACAGCACGCCCAACTGCTGGCATCTGATATTGATAAAGAGACTTGTATAAAGTTTCTCGATAGATTCCTGATGTTCTATATCCGTACTGCCGATGCCTTAACCCGTACCGCCACCTGGTTGAATAAAATGGAAGGAGGCATGAGTTACCTGAAGAACGTGATTATCAACGATAGCTTAGGCATTAATGACCAGTTGGAGGCAGAAATGCAGGAACTGGTTGGTAAGTACAGTTGCGAGTGGAAAGAAGTGGTACAAAACCCAGACCTAAGAAAGCGATTTGCACACTTTGTGAACGCTCCAAAAGAAAAAGACCCGACAGTGCAGTTCAACACCATGAGAGAGCAGATAGTGGCGAAGGAGTGGTAACAGGTAAACGGGCAGTCAAAAGATTCAAAAGAGATTTCAATAACTTATAAATAACTCAAAAGATCATGGAACTAGAGATAGCTACAGCAGTTGAGTGGGTTTTAGTTTGTAAAACAGATGATGTGCCGCATGATGGTGGTGCATGTGTAAAGTATAACGATGAGCAGATTGCCGTCTTTAACTTTGCCCGCCGTGGAGAGTGGTATGCCACACAGAACCTGTGCCCGCACAAACAGCAGATGGTATTGTCGCGTGGCATGATTGGTAGTACAGGAGAAGCATGTGAGCCTAAGGTAGCGTGTCCGTTCCACAAAAAAACATTCTCACTTCTCTCAGGGGAGTGCCTTTCAGGAGATGAATATCAGATAAAAACTTACCCTGTTAAGGTTGTAGGCGATGATGTGTATATCGGTTTGGAGTAATGAACAAAAATGATTCTGCTATCTTTAGAGAACAGAATCGTTTTAACATTATTACAAACCATAAGATACATGCGTGATATAACCCATAAGCAAATTACCCTTCGCACAGCCAGAGCTATAGGAGTGGTTTTTTGCTCTCCGGAAACAATTGAAACTATTAAAAGTGATGAGCTTCCGAAAGGAAACTTATTTGATGTAGCCAGAGCCGCTGGCTTCTTAGGTGCTAAAGCTACACCGCAGTTGCTCCCGCACTGCCACCCGGTTGGCATCGACGGTATGCAGATAACTTTTGAGTTCTTGCAAAAAGCGCTGCACGAAGAGCTATTCAGCGAAGCCGTTTTCGAAAGGCAGGGAATCGTGATTACCGGAGAGGCAAAATCTATAGGCCGGACAGGTATAGAAATGGAAATGCTAACGGCAGTGTCTGTTGCTGCGCTTGAAATTTATGATATGCTGAAGCCAGTTGATAAACAGTTGGAGATCGGCCATATCAGGCTATTAGAGAAAAGAGGCGGTAAAAGTGACCGCAACAGATTTTTTGCTACGCCACCTACCTGTGCTGTACTGGTTTGTTCCGACTCAACGGCTGAAGGTACGCGTCAGGATAAAAGTGGTGTACTGATAAAGCAGATGCTGGAGGATGTGAATGCTAATGTGAAACACTATGCCATTCTGCCAGACAATAAAGAGCAGATTCAGCAGCAGATAAAAGCGTGGGTAACGGAAGATGTTCACTTTATTTTCACGACGGGAGGTACAGGACTTGGACCGCGCGACAATACAGTTAGCGCGGTAGAGGGAATAATAGAACGGGAGGCCGAAGGTATTGCTGAAGCAATGCGTGCCCACGGGCAGATGCGCACTCCTTTAGCGATGATGAGCCGTGGCGTAGCAGGCGCTATTGCCAATACATTAGTTATTACCTTGCCCGGAAGCTCTAATGGAGCAAAAGAATCTTTGGAAGCAATCTTGCCAGCTGTGTTTCATGCAAGAAAAATGATGAAAGGGGGAGGACATTAGAATGGCCGTACCTTTCAAAAATCCAATGATCACTTACCAGAAAGCACAAGACATCATAAGGGCATTGGCAAAGTCGTTCGGGCATGAAGAAGTTGCTTTAGATGATGCCTTGGGAAGGGTGCTGACAGAAGCTGTAGGTGCTGACCGAGATTATCCTCCTTTTAACCGTGCCGCTATGGATGGCTATGCCTTTCATAGCAGAGACTGGGAAAAAGGCTTAAGAGACTTTATTGTGCAGGAGGTAATTTATGCAGGACAATCTTTTACGGATAACCTGAAGCCGGGTGCTTGCTATAAAATAATGACGGGAGCTGCAGTACCTCCTTCGGCTAATGCTATCATCCGGAGAGAAGATGCACAGGAAGAGCAGGGGCGTGTAAGGCTTATAGCTGATGCAGTAAAACCTTACATGAACATTGCCAGGAAGGGAGAAGACATCAGAAAAAGCGAGGTAATCATTCCTGCGCAAACGCTCTGCAACGCTTCTGTTACTAGTTCGCTGGCAGCAGTAGGAAAGCATAAGCTTTTGGTTGAAAAGCTGCCTAAGCTGGCCCTGTTTACCACAGGAGATGAGGTAATGCCGATAGATGCCCCTGTTTCAGAAATACAGATAAGGAACAGTAATCAGCATCTTTTAAAAGGGTTGTTAAATAAATGGCACATAAAGCCCAGCTTATGCAAGCACATTCCAGATACAAAAAATGATCTGACAGAAACCTTGCGGCAGGCAATGAATCTTGATATGATCGTGATGTGCGGAGGAGTATCTGCCGGAGATGCGGATTATGTGCCGCAGGTACTGGAAGAGCTGGGCGTTGAAAAGCTGTTTCACAAGGTAGCCATAAAGCCAGGAAAGCCAGTTTTTTGTGGGAAGCTTCCGGGTGGAGGAATTGTTTTTGCCTTACCTGGTAATCCCTTCTCATGCTTGGTTGCCTTTACTCTATTTATTGAAACATACTTCTACTACTGTTTTGGTTTACAGAACCAACCAGTGTACCACTTTCCGATACTGAAAACTCGTGGCAAAAAACATAAACTAACAGAGTTTTTTGCAGCCCGAATAAACCAGGGAACGCCTGGGGTAACGCCTATTTCTGTAAATGGCTCCGGCGATATACGCGCTGGTTTAGCAGCTCATGGGCTAGGTGTTCATCCGCATGACCAGGAAGAGCTAGAGCAGAACACAAATATACAGTTCATTCCATTTATGAATTCATTGATATAATAGAGCTAAAACTATAGAATAAACTTTTAATCGTCTGGTTGATTTTGAACTATGAGAGGCACTTCTTTCCGTATAGTGCTGCTTTTGGCAGGTTTGGTGTTGATGGTTTCTAAAACGGCTTTCGGGCAGTTTGCACTATCGGCAGAAGTGCGCCCTCGGGCAGAACTAAGAGACGGTTTTAAATCTGTAAGACAGGAGGGAAGTTCAGCTGCATTCTTTATAGAACAACGCTCCCGCCTGAATGCAGATTATCAGAAAGACAAGCTTCGTATGCGCCTGTCGTTGCAGGATGTACGGATTTGGGGTGCTACAAATCAGGTTTATAAGACAGACCCAAGCTTGTTTAATGTGTACGAAGCCTATGGCGAGTACCTATTTACGCCTCAGCTATCAATTAGAGTGGGACGCCAGGAGCTTAACTACGACAATGCCCGTTTTCTGGGCAATCTGGACTGGGCGCAGCAAGGTCGCAGCCATGATGCCTTTCGCCTGATGTACGCCGATAGCACAGGCATCGCGGTGCACGTTGGAGCAGCCTTCAATCAAAATATAGCTTTAGAGCCAACCAAACTGGAAGGCACTTTTTATGGAGGAATAGATAATTATAAAATCATGCAGTACGTCTGGTTGCACAAAGACATAGGAACTGCTAAATTTTCAGGCTTATTCTTTAACGATGGCCGCCAGCGAGACTCAGATTCTACAGTATTTTTCCGGCAGACGTATGGCATACTGGCAGAGCAAAACCTGGGAGCAGTAAGGTTAGGTGGTGAATTTTATTTTCAGGGAGGTAAGGACCCGGCAGGCAGAACAGTTCGTGCTTATCTGGCGGCTTTAAATGCTACTTATGTAACAAAGCTTACACCCCTGACTTTAGGAGTAGATTATCTTTCAGGTTCTGATGCCTTTGACACGCATAACAAAGCCTTTACACCCTTATATGGCACCAACCACGGCTTCTACGGCTTTATGGACTACTTCTATGTAGGCAACAACCATGGGCAAGGTGGCCAAACAGCCGGGCTGGTTGATGTCTATTTCAAGACCAATTTCAAGCTTAGCGATAAGGGTTCGCTATTGGCGCACCTGCACCATTTTGAGTCTCCCTCAACTGTTTATGCTTTACAAGAAGGGAATAATAAATTACCGTCTCGCCTCGGAGAAGAGGTGGACCTGATGTACAACTTGAATGTAAGTACTGATTTCAATCTAAAAGTTGGTTACTCCCAACTATACGCTACCGAATCTATGGATGCGCTGAAAGGCAGGTCTGGTAAAACTTTTAACCAGTGGGCATGGCTCATGCTAACCTTTAAGCCAACCTTATTTAAAGCAATGTAATCATAAGCTTCGGCTTATGTACATATTCCCTTACAGAACAATGTTGTTGCCTTACGGCAAGGGCAGAGAGATAATCTTATACCTTAATTTATTACTTGTAAAACTCAGACTAATTATGAAAGCATCAGCAGGAAAAGCAACTTCTATTAACCTGTTCAGCCTGAAAACAGTTCAGATGCGCACTTTCCACCTCTCGTGGTTAGCGTTTTTCTTGTGCTTCTTTGGGTGGTTTGGCATTGCGCCCTTAATGGCAGTTGTACGTGAAGAACTGAATCTTACAAAAGACCAGATAGGGAACATTATTATTTCTTCTGTTGCGATCACTATTATTGCCAGGTTGGCTATTGGTTGGTTATGTGATAAGATTGGGCCACGCATTGCTTACACTTACCTGCTGGTACTGGGAGCACTGCCTGTCATTCTGATCGGGTTTAGTAACAGCTATGAGTCTTTCCTGATTTTCCGTTTAGCAATAGGTGTTATCGGAGCATCTTTCGTGGTCACACAATACCACACTACTATTATGTTTGCTCCTAATGTAGTAGGTACTGCCAACGCTACCACAGCCGGGTGGGGTAACCTGGGAGGAGGTGTTACACAAATGGTGATGCCACTGATTTTTGCAGGTTTTGTAGGTTTAGGCTTTGTAGAAGCGCAAGCTTGGCGTTATGCTATGGTAGTACCTGGTATTGCTATGATCATATGCGGCATTCTGTACTATAGCTGCACCAAAGACTCTCCGGCAGGTAACCTCTCTGAACTATCTGATGTTGCTATTGCTAAGAAGAAAAAAGACACAGTTCCTTTCTGGAAAGCTGCTGCTGATTACCGCGTGTGGGTGCTGTTCGTGTTGTACGGTGCCTGCTTTGGTATAGAGTTAACAATCAATAATATTGCTGCTATTTATTACCACGACTACTTTAACCTTAGCCTGAAAACTGCAGGTTTGATAGCCGGCTTATTTGGCTTGATGAACATTTTTGCCCGTACGCTTGGAGGTTTATTCGGAGATAAAGCAGGTATAAAATGGGGGCTTTCCGGAAGGGTTTGGTTTCTCGGAGGAGTTATTCTACTAGAGGGGCTAGCCTTAGTTGCTTTCTCACAGATGACTGTACTGCCAATCTCGATTATGGTAATGGTAGTATTCAGCCTGTTTACGCAAATGTCAGAAGGGGCTACATTTTCTGTGGTTCCTTTCATCAATAAGAAAGCCATGGGTGCTGTGTCGGGTATAGTAGGAGCTGGTGGTAATGCCGGTGCCGTAGCTGCCGGTTTCTTATTTAAAGTAGATAACCTGTCTTACCCGGAAGCATTATTTATTATCGGGTTAGTGGTAGCGGGTACTTCTGTGTTGGTGTCATTCATAAAGTTCTCACCTGAAATGGAAAGAGAAGCCCGAGCAGAAATGGATTCACTGTTAGCTGAAAAAGAAGTTTCTGAAAAAAGCCCACGAAAGGAGCCTGCTCCCGCCTTCAAGACAGCTCCAGCAGTAAACTAATGATGTAGTGCTAAAGATTAAGATTAGGCCCGGCGATGAGCTTAATCTCTTATTTAACCAAGATTATTAAACCAAATGTCTGTAAACAAACCAAATAATACTTTTGCCAGCACCTGTTGCTATTGTGGTGTAGGTTGTGGGGTAGTCGTTACAAAAGAGAAAAATGGTGCCGTTACAGTAGAGGGTGATAAAGATTATCCTGTAAATAAAGGCATGCTATGCAGCAAGGGCATTAACCTGCAGTACACGGTAAACGATAAAAGTGACCGCCTGTTTTACCCACAGATGCGGTATAACAAAAATATGCCGATGCAGCGGGTTGGTTGGGACGAAGCGCTGCAGCGTACAGCGGCTGTCTTTAAAACTTTTATAGAGAAATACGGGCCGGAGTCAGTAGCGTTTTACGCTTCAGGCCAGTGTCTTACTGAGGAGTATTATGTTATTAATAAGCTGATAAAAGGCTTTATTGGCAGTAATAATATCGACACAAACTCCAGGTTATGTATGAGTAGTGCGGTGGCAGGTTATAAAATGGCCTTGGGAGAAGATAGTGTTCCTATTTGTTACGATGACATTGAACTGGCAGACTGTTTTTTTGTAACCGGGGCTAATCCTGCCTGGTGCCATCCTATTCTGTGGAGGCGGGTAGAGGCGCATAAAGCGGCTCATCCGGAGGTTAAAATTGTTGTAGTAGACCCTCGTGCCACAGACTCCTGCGCCAGTGCTGACCTGCATTTGCAGATTAAACCGGGTACTGATGTGGTGCTTAATCATGCCATTGGTCGCCTGCTGATCGAGAATGGAGATATTGACCTTGATTTTATTCAGAACCACTCCGAAGGATTTGAGAAGTACAAAGAAGCTGTGCTGGAGCGTGCCTTGTCTGAGGCGGCGCAAATTTGTGGCTTAAGAGAAGAGGACATCCAACTGGCGGCGCAGTACATTGGTAATGCAAAGGGCTTTATTTCTATGTGGACGATGGGCCTGAACCAAAGTGCTGTTGGTGTCGATAAAAACCTAAGCCTGATTAATCTTAGTCTTATTACGGGCCACATTGGCAAGCCCGGTTCCGGGCCTTTCTCCCTTACAGGGCAACCGAATGCCATGGGAGGGAGAGAAGTAGGTGGCTTGTCTAACCTGTTAGCCGCACATCGAAACCTGAATAACCCTGTGCATCGGCAAGAGGTGCAGCAGTTTTGGGGTGGAACGACCATCTCTGAAAAGCCAGGGTTAACAGCTACCGAAATGTTTGAAGCCCTGGCAGACGGTCGCTTAAAAGCTATCTGGATTTTGTGCTCTAACCCGCTGACCAGTTTGCCGAATGCGCGCCTAGCAGAAGAGGGGCTGAAGAAGGCGAAGTTTGTAGTGGTGCAGGAGATCAGCAGCAAACCGGAAACTCTGAAGTATGCTGACGTAATTCTGCCAGCTGCTGCCTGGACCGAAAAGGAAGGAACAATGACCAACTCAGAACGGCGTATCAGTTACTTGAGTAAAGTATCGGAGCCACCCGGAGAGGCCTTGCCTGATGCAGAAATTATTTGCCGTTTTGCCCAAAAAATGGGCTATCAAGGGTTCGACTACACAAGGTCTGCTGACATTTACCTGGAGCATGCACGCTTAACGGCAGGCACCAACATTGATATTTCAGGGCTTAGTTATGAGGTGCTGAAAGAGAAAAGATCAGTGCAGTGGCCTTACAAAGCTAACAAAAATGTAGAGGGTCCTTCCAGATTATTTGAAGATAAGGTGTTTTACACGCCGTCTACCAAGGCTGTTATTCACCCTGTTCCTGTTGCCTTCAGAAGTGAGCGAACAGATGAAGACTTCCCGCTTATACTTACCACAGGCCGTATCCGTGACCAGTGGCACACGATGAGCAAAACAGGGAAGGTAAACAAACTTAAAAAACATATCTCACAGGCCTTCCTGGAAATAAACCCTGCCGATGCGGAGCATTTGCAAATTGCCGAAGATGATTTGGTAGTAGTAAACTCAAGGAGGGGAGAGGTTCGTGTAAAAGCAAAGCTTTCAGCCAGTATAAAACAGGGAGTCGTGTTCCTGCCGATGCATTGGGGTAAAATATTGGGCAGCGACCTGAATAGAGCCAACAATGTAACCAGCCATGTACTGGATCCTACCTCTAAAGAACCAGACTTTAAGTACTGTGCCGTAAATGTGCAGAAATATAAGAAGCCGTTCCAACGCATTGTAATTATTGGTGCAGGAGCAGGTGCTTATGGCTTTGTGAAGTCATATAGAGAACTGAACCAAGACGATGAGATAACCATCTTCAGTAAAGAAGATTTCCCTTTCTATAACCGTGTGATGCTGCCGGATTATATTAGCGGGCAGCAAGAGTGGGAGCAGTTGGTAAAGATGAAGGACTCGGAAGAGCCGGAATATAATATTCGTTTGCTGAGAGGCATAAGTGTAGAGAAGGTAGACCGGGAAAATAAGTTCGTTGTTGACTCCAGGGGCGATAAAACCGAGTACGATGTCCTGCTTATGGCTACAGGAAGCCGTGCCGCAGTACCTAAGAATGTGCCGGCTTTGCCAGGTATCTTTACCATGCGCAGCCGTACTGATGCCGACAATTTTAAAAAGCATTTACCGAAAGAATCTCATGTAGTGATAGTAGGAGGAGGTTTGCTGGGTCTTGAAATGGCTGCTTCTTTAAGAGAGATAGGTACAAAAGTTACCATCATTCAACGCATTTCCCGCTTTCTTGACCGGCAGTTGGACCCACTTGGGAGTGAACTTCTACGGGAGGAAATGGAGGATCAGGGCTGTGACCTTTATTTTAACGATGAGGTTCAGCTTTATTATGGCCGGTCTGAGTTAACAGGTGTAGGTTTGAAGAGTGGCCGTAGAATTGATTGCGATGCCATGATTATTGCCATTGGTACGGTGCCTAACCTGGAACTGGCAAGAGACTGTGGCCTGGATTGCAAACGTGGGGTACTGGTAAACGAAAGACTGCAGACAAGTGACCCCAATATTTACGCTATAGGCGAGATTGCTGAGTTTAAAGGAATGCTGTATGGTATTACGGCTGCCGCAGAGCAACAGGCAGATGTCGTAGCCAGGTACGTGAATGGCGACATTGCAAGCTACTATGAAGGCAGCACATTTATGAACATCATTAAAATACATGGGTTCGACCTTTGTAGTATTGGTTTAGCGGAAAGCCCGGATGAAGAGAATTACGAAGAGATTGTCTTCATCGACAAAGCCAAACGCTACTATAAGAAGTGTATTATTCATCAGGACAGGCTGGTTGGTACCATACTCATTGGTGATAAGAGTGAGTTCCAGGAGTTCCGCGAGCTGATCTCGAACAGGATTGAGTTGAGCGATAAGCGCATGCAGTTGCTGAGAAGCGGTAAAAAGCCGGAGCCTGTGTTGGGCAAGTTGGTTTGTAGCTGCAACAGTGTAGGCAGTGAAAACATCCGCATGAAAATAGCAGAAGGCTGTACCAATTTAAAACAAGTTTGTGCCGCTACAGGTGCTGGTACGGGCTGTGGCTCCTGCAGGCCCGAAGTAAAGCAGATTCTGGAAGATAGTCTGAAACTACTAGATGTGCTGGAGAAAGTAAGCTAAAAACAGGAGAACGAATGATTTATCATAAACCTACTATTAAAATTAACCTGGTCGGGGGAATAGTGTCTGCCGGAGATTTATACGATATTCTGAGTGCTGCTGAGAAAGCAGGTGTAGAAAACATCAGGTTCGGCAATCGGCAGCAGCTTTACTTTACGGTGGCTAAAGACAGACTAGAAGAGCTAAAGCAAGGCCTTGCCTGTGTTAATGTGTCTTATGAGCAGAATGAAGACAACCATCCTAATATCTTAAGCTCTTATGCCATTGAAGATGTGTTTTATACCTCAGAATGGCTCAGGGAAGGAGTTTATAAAGATATACTTGATTTGTTTGATTATAAGCCACGGGTAAAAATTAATCTGGTAGATAAGAACCAGACATTCTTTCCCTTCTTTACAGGTAATTTTAATTTTGTCGCCTCAGATACCAGCAACTACTGGTATCTGTATGTGCGGTTTCCTAAGACAAATATTATTTACAACTGGCCCTCTTTAGTATATTCTGAAGACATACCTGGTTTAAGTAAGCTGCTGGAGGAACTTATCTTCGCAAACAAAGATAAGTTTTATGACCAGCCTGCAATAGATGGTAATTTGTTGCATAAGCAAGCTAGTGCGGAAGGTGATTTTGTGATACAGCCAATTTCCAATGCTTTAAAGTTGCCCGAGTTTAAGCTGCCTTACTACGAAGGCTTTAATCGTTACGGAAACAAAACCTGGCTTGGGATTTACCGCCGTGATGAGCTCTTCCCGCTGGCTTTTCTAAAAGATGTGTGTAAAATCTGCCTCCAGACCCGGATAGGCCAACTGTACACTACACCCTGGAAATCTATTGTAATAAAGGGCATAGAATCCGTTGACCGTGACTTATGGGATAACGTGCTATGCAAGTACCGCATAAATGTAAGACATGCTTCAAATGAATTAAACTGGCAGGTAGAAGATCTTTGTGAGTATGGTTTGAAATTGAAGAACTACCTTGTCCGTAAGTTTAACGAAGAAGACATTAGAACTTATCGCTTGTGTTTTGCCATAAAAACACAGCCTAAAACTGGTCTATTTGGTTCTATTGTTATTCGGACGCAGCAGGACATAGCTCGGGATACCCCTCTGGCAGAAGAGCATTTTGAGCTGCTATATACCAAGGGCTTTAACCCAAACTCAAAAGATTTTGTAAGCTTCAAGAAAGGAGTACCCAAAGATGAGCTTGCTGCAGATTTGATTGAGCTTTGTAACATTTTCTATGAGCTACAGAGCAGAACAGACGTGGTATCAGTTCCTGTTTATTTGGAGGAAGATAATAGTATGAAGGCAGAGGAAAAGCAGTTGGACAAAGTGTATCAATGTAAACACTGCTTAACTGTATATGATGAGGAGTATGGTGATGAGCTAAATGGGGTGGAGGCAGGTACTTCATTTGAAACTATTACAACCTATCATTGTCCGACATGCGATGCACCCAAAGAAGATTTTGCCCTGCTTAACGGAAAGCTTCGTGCTTATATCATAGATGAAGGATAACTCTCAGGTTTACCAGACTTTCAGAAAGCTAAAAACAGTCTTATGCAGCATTGCATAAGACTGTTTTTAGCTTTCTGAAAGTCTGGTTCTAGCAGAATAGGTTAGGTTAAGCTTTACAAAGGTCTAATATCCTTCCTTTTTTGTATGTTACCATTACGCTAAATTTTAGCCTTATTTTTCTTGGTTCTGGCATGGCAGGTTATAAGGAGCTATTCTAAAGGCAAAAAAAGAACTATCTTTACTAATAGCCGTGTTGTGCAACAGAGTGCAAGACTGCTTAAATAAGGAGTGATTTTATTTTTTGTTTCTTAGTCTGCTATAGTAGTCAAAGGAAAGTTGTAGTAGCAGTTGGTCTTTGCACATCCGTTGGTAACACTGGCAGCACATATGCGTTAAGTAAATCATTCCTTTTTACGTGTGTTGCTGTGGCTAAAGGTGCAGTGATGACTGTTTAGGCTGTCTCTGCTTTGGGCAGCTGTTAATCCTCTTGCAGTTGTGCTTTTAACGACTTCTGTAAAATTTTATTTTTGAATTATGATGAATCTGGGCGATGTATACGGACGTACTTTTAAGACTTTACGGGTTAGCCTGCTAAGCACCTGTAACCTTGGGTGCGTGTATTGTACAGTGGGTGATGCTACTATAAATGTTGATAAGAAAGCCCAAACGCCTGCCGCTCATTTTCTAAAATCAATTGCCCAATTGCATGAGCAGCTTAATCTGGAAACTGTTCGCTTTACAGGTGGTGAACCTTTGCTGTACCACGACCTTATCACTGTAGTTGAGGGTGTAAGGGAAATTGGTATTCCCCACATAAAAATTACGACGAATGCTTATTTACTGGATCGGATGGCACCATTGCTGAAAGAGGCGGGGCTGCAGTCTGTAAATGTGTCGCTGGATGCAGTGGATGAGGAAGCCTTCTTTAAGATGAGTAAGCGCCGCCATGTCGATCGGGTGCTAAAAGGAATTGATACAGCTTTGAAGTGTGGCTTAGAAGTTAAACTGAATTCAGTGGTTCTGAAGGGGCTTAACCATGAGCAGATACTTCCTCTGCTGGATTACGCTTTCGACCGGAACATACCTATCCGGTTTCTGGAAGTAATGGCAATGGGGCACCTGCATAACCAGGCAGATCAGTATTTATTTACTCAGGAAGATATACTTTTAACAATAGCGTCTAAATATGACTTTATGCGGCTCCCGCGTAAGGTATCGGCTACGGCAAACTATTGGCAAACTGACGAGGGAAAAGTATTCGGTATTGTAGCCAACGAAAGCGAGCCGTTCTGCCACGATTGTAACCGTCTGCGGCTAGATGCTCAAGGGAATATTTATGGCTGCCTTAGCAGTAATTTTCCAGTTTCGATTAATAATATAGAAACTGAAGAAGAATTGGAGCAGAAGCTGAAACAGGCTATGAAGCAGAAGCAGAAAGTAAAGTTTACAGGAAGCGAACTAAGTATGCTTCATATTGGTGGCTGATTAAGAGAAGCAGAAAGATACATATTATGAAAGTACAGGTATTTGCAGCATTAAAAGATTATTTTGATAAAGAGTTTGAGCTGAAAGAAGATGTGGATAATGTCACTGAGTTAAGACAATATTTAACAGAACTTAATACGTCTGCTGGTAACATGCTTAAAACTTGTCGTTTTGCTATAGATGATGAATTCGTAGATCAGAATTATCAATTGAAAGAAAACGATACCATTAGTGTTATACCGCCTAGTAGTGGAGGGTAACATCTTAAGGTAAAATATAATTAAGTATATGGCGAAACGTTTTTAGTATGCAGCTTTTACAAGTATGAAATATATTTCAGAGACTCCTTTAGATATAGTAGGTCTTTTTGCTGATGCGCACCATCCGCAGGCAGGGGCTATTGTGTTGTTTAGTGGAGAAGTGCGGGATAACAACCTCGGAATGTCGGTAGATTACCTGGAATATGAAGCGCATGAATCTATGGCATCCAAAATGGTAGCTGCCATTCTGAATGAGGCCAGAACAAAGTGGCCGCTTGATATAGCTGTTGCCCAGCATCGAACTGGTAAGGTAGCTGTAGGGGAGTCGGCAGTGGTGGTAATTACGGCCTCTCCGCACCGTAGCGAAGCCTATGCAGCGAACCGCTATATTATTGATCGCATAAAACATGAAGTTCCTATCTGGAAATGTGAGTACTTTACAGACGGAACTAAAAAGTGGGGCGGAAACTGTAACTGCCACGATGTTACAGGTGATGTTAACAAGCATGTGTATGAGTTCGATCAACTAAAAAGCTAGAGTTTTTTTACTATGAAACCAGTAGTAACTATTGAATATTGCCCAAGATGCGGCTGGATGTTACGTGCAGCTTATATGGCACAGGAACTGTTAACTACTTTTACTGATGATGTACATGGCGTGTTAATTCAGCCTAGTGAGGTGAACGGGCGCTATAATATTAGGGTAGATGATGTGAAAATATTCGACCGTAAAGAAGAAGGGCGGTTCCCGGAAATTAAAGAACTGAAGCAATTAGTTCGGGATAAGGTAAACCCGGAGAAAAGTTTAGGACACTCTGACAAAAGTAAACCATTACACTAAATGGACAAGTTTCTTGGTGTTGTGTTAAGCGGTGGTGAAAGCAAGCGTATGGGGCGCGATAAGGGGCTGTTACCAATTCATGATACACACTGGGCTAAATTTATTGAACAAAAGCTACTGGCACTCCAGATTCCCGTGGTTGTCTCTGTGAATTCTATGCAAGTAGAAAGCTATAGCAAGCTGTTTTCTGCTGAGCAATTAGTGGTTGATACAGTTGCCGTAGAAGGTCCTTTAAAAGGGTTGTTAAGTGTACACCAAAAGTACCCGGAGTGCGACCTTTTGTTGATGGCCTGTGATATGATTGAGATGGAAACTTCTACTTTAAACCGCCTTGTTCAGGTTTACCAAGCTAACCCGTTATTTGATTTTTGCGTGTACCAGCAAGCAGAATTTGCTGAGCCTTTTGGAGGTATTTATACTTCGGATGGTTTAAAAAATGTAATGAAAAAGCTGGCTTGCGGTACACTAACTAAATTTAGCATGAGAAGTGTACTGGATACGGGGAATACTAAGCGGGTAGTTTTAGAACATACAAACAGAAACAGCTTTAAGAACTATAATAGTCTGCCATAACGGTTTCTTTCAACTTGCTAAGTTAAGCCAAAGGTTGTTCTTCTCCAGAAAGCTTACTTATATTTATATGATACTTCAGGTAATACTAAAAGCCCTAAATTACAGGGCTTCCAGTGAATTTGTTTTCCGGAACTTAATAACTTCCAGATCCTCCTGAGAAAGAGGTTTAGATATAAAATCTACCACTTCTTCATAATCATTAGCCATGTGAATATCTCCCTTATCTAAAGAAGAAGAGAGCATGTACAACTCACACTTTGATCTTTTCTCTTTAGGGAGCATACGGTAAGCATTCAGAAAGTCCCAGCCATCTAAACCAGGCATGCTTATATCCAGAAAAATAATGTCAGGGAACTCACTCTCATTTGTTTTAATAGTTTCTTCCAATAGAGAAAGTGCTTCTTCTACAGTGTTGAAAATCGCTACATCCTCTGTAAACTGACTTAGTGTTATTAATCTTTCATTGATGAAATTTGTAATAACATCATCATCTATCAGCCACACTTTTTTATAACTAAACATCTTATTTACTTCTTAACTCTCTTTAAAATACACTTTAAAGGTACTTCCTTCTCCAACTTTACTGCTTACTTCTACTTTACCGCCTAAAGCCTCTATTTGAGTTTTAACCAAAAACAGCCCCAGCCCCTTACCGTTGATATGCGCATGGAAACGTTTATATAATCCGAAAACATGGTTCTTTTGCTTTTCATATTCAAAACCTATGCCATTATCAGCCACAACAAGTACTGTATATTTGCCCTCTTGGTTTGCAGACACTTTAATAACTGCTTCTTTATCACGTGACCGGTACTTAATAGCGTTAGATACTAAGTTGAACAATATACTGTTCAGGTAGCCTTTGACAGTATAGACAGATTCGGCTTGTGTAAAATCGCTTTCTATGGTGATGTTTTCTTTCTCAACCTGATCCTCGAGCGTTTGAAGAACCTCTGTTAATGCTTTTTCGAAATCTAAATGTATTTTTATCTTGCTCAGGTTCCCTCTGATTGATAAAATGTGGTTCAGATCTTTTATAATGGTATCTAATGTCTCTGCCGATGATTGTAAGCCATTAATAATTCTTTCCTTTGTCTTTTGATCAGCACTTGGGTGTCCAAAAAGGTTAGACAAACCCAGAATATTAGCAACGGGTGCTCTTAAGTTATGAGAAACAATGTGTGTAAACAGCTGTAACGACTGATTATGAAGTTGTAATTCTTCAATGAAATTATTCCTCTCCTGTTTAGCCCGCTGTTGCGCAGTTATATCTGTAAGTAGTATAATATAACGCTGTACATTGCCAGCATCATCCAGAACAGGGGTTATTTCCTGGTTAAGCCAAAGGTCTCTGCCTGATTTACTTATGTAAGGAACCTCTCTTACAGAATAGTTTGTACGCCTGTCTTTCTGAACAATATCAATAAGTGTGTTAATGAAGATATCTAAAAAGGTGCTGTTGTTTGATCTTTTATCAGTTAACAGTTCTATAGCACTTTTATCAACTATTTCCTGCGGTGATAATTCAGTTATACGGCTAAAGCTACTATTCACCCACTCAACTCTTCCGCTGGCATCGGCAATAATAACGCCTGTATGTGTTTTACTTGCTACAACAGAAAGCATTTCGAGCTCCTGCTTAGATTTTACTTTAGCAGTGATATTGCTAAAAAATACAGACAGGCCTTCCTCTGAAGGAATCGCTTTTACATCCAGCCATAAATTGGATCTTTTAAAGCAGGCTTCAAAATGAACGACTTTGCCTGAAGCTAACGCATAATGATAATTTCTGAAGAATGTTTGATTTACTTCTTCAGGGAACACTTCCCAAATGCTTACTCCAATAAGTTCATTTCTGTTCGTGTGCAATAACCTGTCGAATTCACAGTTTATATATGTGAAATTCCAGTTCTTATCTAGTGTAAAAAAAGCATCCGTAATACTTTCAAAAACAGTATTAAGCTTTTTAGCCTGTTGCTTAATAATGTTATGTGAGAGGCTGGCTTCTGTAATGTCTTTGGCAATAGTATAAACGCCAATTATCTCACCATTTACTTCAACCGGAATTTTAGTTACTTCAAAGGTTTTTTGTCCCTTATTTTGCCAATTAAGGACTATTTCGAACTTTACAGAAGTGCCGTTTAATGCCTCTTTCAGACTCCGTGTACAAGATGGCGCAGCTTCAGGTGAAAGAAAGTCTAAAAGGAAATGGTTTATAATTTCGTGCTTTTGCAAGCCAGTGAAAGTAAGAACAGCGGAATTCACATCTAACACAACTCCTTGCTTATTCTCATAAAGAACCATGTCCGGGTTATTGTTAAACAACGACTTGAAACGCTGCTCATTCTCCTGAAGCCTTTGCCTGTTGGCTACTTGTGTTGTAACGTCGCGGGAGTTCAACACAAAAGCCCTGACAGCAGGGTTTTGTAATTGGTTACTGCCTGTTACCTCAATCCATTTCCATTCACCATTGGCACATTTACAACGAATTTCAGGAATAGTTACCTGGCCTTCTTCCAACAGCATTGTTAGTGCCTTTTGCCATTTAGCAAGGTCATCCGGGTGAACCATTTTGTAAGCATTTATGCCTATAAACTCTTCTGGCGTGTAACCAAAAATTCTAAACATAGAACCGCTACTGTAGAGTATATTGCCATTCTCATCAAGTAGAGACATTATGTCTGATCCATTTTTTATTAAGGCTTGATGCAGTTCTTCCTTTTCGCGTATTTTTTCATTTGCCAGATGCCTTTCAGTCTCATTACGGGCTACGCAGAAAACAACATTTTCTTCTGCTGACCATACTGCCGACCAGCTAATAGGCACTGTCTTGCCAGACTTATGTACATAGCAATTCTCAAAGGTTGTTGTTTTAAGACCTTTTATTATTTCCTGAAAGGTTTTAAAAGTATTAAAGGAATCCTTTGGGTGTACAAAATCTAAGAAATATCTGCCGGTTAACTCTTCATTACTATATCCTGTAATATGTTTGCACGCATCACTTACCTGTAGAAATTTACCCTTTTCATCTATGGTACAAATCATATCAAGGGAATATTTCATGACCTTATCCAGAACCAGTGTGCCGTCATCGAATTCCATTTTGTTCTATAAAAGGATGTATTCTTTATTTCTTAGCTTATATTATGTGCAAAACCTCTAACTAGTGTATATACTTCTATTATTGTAATATTCTATGGGTTAGCTATGTATACAATTATAATTATAGTATAATTCCAATCAAAGGAGTTTTTATAATTTTTTTAAAATTATATTATGTCCAAATAGCGCTTATTTCTGGGGAACTATGTTAAGGAAATCAATATAACTCGATGAAAATGAATATACTAATTCTTTTATATAGGTGGCTTTTGCTTATGGTGTGTTGCAGTAACTAATTTTACCAGTGTTAAAGTTTGGTGAGAAGGTAACGCTACAATGAAAAATAAAGTCGGAGTGGCGGGATTCGAACCCACGACCTCCAGCACCCCATGCTGGCGCGATACCAGGCTACGCTACACCCCGAGTAATACAAAATATTCTGTGAAAAGAAAAGCCTCATAGAAGAACTATAAGGCTTTTAGTCGGGGTGGCAGGATTCGAACCTACGACCTCCACATCCCAAATGTGGCGCGATACCGGGCTACGCTACACCCCGAACTATTTCTTTATAAACATAGAAGCCTATGAGTAGACTTATATACTACAAGTACACCTTAAACTACGAGTGCATTTGGTGATGCAAAAATAGGAAGTATGATGATAAAAGGAAATGTTTACTGCAAAATTTGTAAGTTTATTTTCAATAAAATTAAGGAATAAATAAGCTGTTAAGCCTCGGCAGCTAACGGATGAAAGAAATGCGACTCTAACAGTTTACAGAGATTTTTAAGCAGCTCTTATACAATTTTTTACAAGATAATTGGGAGTGATTGACAGGCATTTTATTGAAGGAGACATGAAATAGGGGGTGGTTAAATAACAAGTGTAGTTTGATATTCATACCACTTTGTCAAGCAGTAACCTTTTACTTTTGTCTAAGATAGCAACAGATATTTTCAGCTAATTAGGGGAGGAGAGTCTTAAAAAAAACAGAAAAGCGGCCATTGAGCCGCTTTTCTGTTTTTACCTTACATGTTATTTGGGGTCGTACGCCCATTTTACATAAATAGCACCCCAGGTAAATCCGCCCCCAAAAGCAGCAAGTATAATGTTATCGCCTTTCTTAAGCTGACTTTCATACTCCCACAGGCAAAGCGGAATAGTACCGCTGGTTGTGTTACCATACTTATGAATATTAAGCATTACTTTATCGCTGGTAACGCCCATACGGTTTGCTGTAGCTTCGATAATGCGTTTATTTGCCTGGTGAGGCACAAGCCATGCTACATCGTCTGAACTGAGGTTGTTTCTTTCCATAACCTCAGCAGACACATCTGCCATGTTTTTAACGGCAAACTTAAATACTGTCTGGCCTTCCTGATACGCGTAATGTTCCCTGGCTTGTATAGTGTCTATAGTGGCAGGCTTACGGCTACCGCCCGCTTTCATGTGTAAAAAAGGAGCACCGCTGCCATCAGATTTCAACACCTGATCTAGTACACCATAGCCTTCTGTATTTGGCTCCAGCATAACAGCACCACCTCCGTCACCAAATATAATGCAGGTAGTTCTATCTGTATAGTCGATAATAGACGACATTTTATCGGCACCTACTACGACTACTTTTTTGTACTGGCCAGATTCTATAAACCTAGAACCAGTTGCCACGGCATATAAGAATCCGGAGCAGGCAGCCTGTAAATCGTAGCCGAAAGCATTAACAGCACCAATTTCTGCTGTAATAAGGTTTGCCGTAGCCGGAAATACCATGTCTGGTGTAGTTGTCGCACAAATCAGCAGATCAATTTCTTCCGGTTTAGTATTCGTTTTTTTGAGCAAATCTCTAACTGCAGGTACGGCAATGTGTGAAGTCCCTTTTCCTTCCCCTTTCAGAATGCGCCTTTCTTTAATGCCGGTGCGGGAGGTAATCCATTCATCATTTGTTTCAACCATCGTTTCGAGCTCTTTATTAGTGAGCACGTATTCTGGTGCGTAGCCACTTACACCTGTAATAGCGGCAGTGATTTTACTCATATCAAAAATATTCTTTGGTTAAAAGTTAGAGTGGCAAGATACAAAAAAACTTGGCACAACCTGTCAGTCTTAATAATTGCAACTGAAGCAGTTTATGCCAAGCTATCTTGTTTTGGCCACCGGCCAATGCTTATTCGCTATAGTTCTTTTTGAACCTCTCTGAGATTCTAGAAGTAGCCATGTGTTGTGCATGAAGCACCATATTACAAATTGCCCTTGGGGTAGATACACCATGGCCTATTACAGCATTACCGTTTATGCCTAAAATGGGGCTGCCACCTACGGCCTCATAGTTAAACTTGTCAAAGAAAGGATCTTTGATGTTTTTACTTTCAAGGATGTCGTAGAGCGACTCAGACAACTTAAGAATAATATTGCCTGTATAGCCATCACAAACAATTACATCAGCCTTATCATTAAAAAGATCGCGCCCTTCAATGTTACCGATAAAGTTAATGCTTGTGTTAGCCTTAAGGCGTTGGTATGCTGCCTGTGTAACAACTGTGCCTTTTCCTTCTTCCTCACCGAGGTTCATTAGGCCAACCTTCGGGTTTTCTATCTCCAGCACATAGTGAGCATAGATAGAGCCAATCTCACCAAACTGCTCCAGTACTTCTGGTTTGCATTCGGCATTGGCGCCAACATCTAACATGATGCCTATTCCACCACTGAGTTTAGGTACCAGGCTGGCTATTGATGGCCTGAGAACACCTTCAACTGCCTTCACGCTGAACATGGCTCCTACCAGCATAGCTCCTGTATTACCTGCACTGCAAAAAGCATCAGCTTTTTGTGCTTTAAGCAGGCCGTAACCTATAGCTATACTGGAGTCTGTTTTTTGAGTCAGGGCCTTGGTAGGGTGTTCGCCCATTTCAATTACCTGGCTAGCATGCACAACCTGAATTTGGGAGCCCGTGTACCCGTTCTCCGCTAACTGCGACTTAATAACATCTTCCTGGCCAATTAGCAGAATAATGTCATCTTCGTTAAGCTTTTGAGTGGCCAGTATTGCACCCTTGATCGTAGCCTCAGGTGCAAAATCGCCGCCCATAGCGTCTAAGGCGATCCTCATGTACTGGATGTTGTTTAATTATACAGAACTAAAACTAGAGCAGGCTAATGCTTACTGGGCGTTAGTTGTATAATTTTTAATTGCCAGCTTGCCTTTGTGATACAGGTCACCTTCCACTACATATGCGTGGTGGTACAGGTGAGGAGTATCTGTAGTAGGGCAAATAGCAATGGCTTTCTCAGAAAGTTTTTGATGAGTTCTTCTCTTATCTCTTCTGGTCTTCGAAATCTTACGTTTAGGATGTGCCATTTTCTGTTAAAATTTACTTGCTGTTGTTATACTTAATACTTTTAAACTCAATGTTAGTTCAGGTTTCTGAGAGCGCTCCAGCGAGGATCAATATCGTCATCATCGTTGTCATCACTGTTATCGTCATCTCCTGCCTGCTTAGAAGAGTAAATCAGGATGTCCTGATCATCGTCTTCATTCTCGTCTGTTTCCTCTACAAAGCGCGGATGCAGTTTCTTCATCGGCAGCGATAAACCTATAAAGTCATACAGGTGCTGCGCAATATTGATGGATTGTGTGCCTTCTGTAATCTGCCACAAATCATCGTCTAGTTCTGCATTTTCAGGTCCGAACTTTATACGGAAAACCTCCTGCACGTCCACCGGATGATCAAATTCATCCAAGCTTCTGTCGCAGGTAAGGCGAACAGTACCTTTAATATCGAAGTGGAATGTAAGCAGCGTTTCTGCCTTATCCAGCTCCACTTTTGCCAGTAGTTTTCCCCCCAGGATTATATCCTTTGCAAACAGATCGAAGAATGAATCGTCTAGCTCAAACTCGTACTCATGCTTTTTATTGCTGAGTTTGGCTATGTTGATTTCAAAATCTTTTAGCTTTTTCACTACCGTTTTTTATTGCAAGACGCAAAATTAGAATAATAATCTGACAAATAAAAACGCACTGTTATATTATACAGCGTGTATTTGTTCTGCCGTGCGTTTTTTAATGATGTCGCATGCTAAGAACAAGGCCTCCCGGAAAGAGGTTTCATCTGCTATGTGCTTATTAGCAATATCATACGCAGTTCCGTGATCGGGAGACGTACGTACTACAGATAAACCTGCTGTAAAATTTACTCCTGTTTCCATGGCCAATGTTTTAAAAGGAATTAACCCTTGGTCATGATACATCGATACCACTGCATCTACTTTCTTATATAAGCCCATCCCAAAGAAGCCGTCGGCAGGGTAGGGGCCAAACACCAGGTGGCCACGTTCTTTCAGGTGCATAACAGCAGGCCGGATAATTTCAATCTCCTCACTACCTAACAAACCCTTCTCACCTGCATGAGGGTTCAGCCCCAGCACAGCTACACGGGGCTTCAAAATGCCAAAGTCAAGTTTAAGCGACTCTAACAATATAGTAAGCTTACGGATAAGTAGATCATAGGTAAGCTTGCCTGGCACTTCAGCTATTGAAATATGTCCTGTAACTGTTGCTACGCGTAAGTCTTCGCTTACGAGCAGCATCAGGCTATCGGCAGCATCAAAATAAGAAGTAAGGAACTCTGTGTGGCCCGGAAAATTAAACTCTTCTGACTGAATGTTGTCTTTGTCGATAGGAGCTGTCACGAGGCCGTCCAGAAGCCCGGCTTTTAAATCTTTGCTGGCTGCCATTAAAGACTCTAAGGAAGCTTTGCCGGATACCGGGGTCGGGTTTCCTGGTTCCAAAGCTATATCTTCCTCCCAACAGTTTACCACATTTATTTTTCGCGGTACCAATGCCTCTGCTGATGCCACCTGCTGAAAATGGAAATGCTCTGCTTGAAGTATTTTGCGGACTTTGTTAATTAATGCGGCAGAGGCATAAATAACAGGAGTACAATAGTTCAGGATGCGGTTATCGGATAACGTTTTAACGATTACCTCTGGGCCAATGCCATTGGTGTCGCCTATACTGATGCCTAATTTTGCTTTATATTTGTTTTCCATTTTATCTTATTTAGCCAAAGAGCTAAGGTAATTGTAAACAAGGCGAAGTCCTGAACCTGTGGCCAGTTTACCTCTGTAAGAATCTTCGCTATGTAAATAAGCAGTGCCGGCTATATCAAAATGCACCCAGGGGTAACTGGTGAAACACTCTAGAAACTTTCCTGCTGTAATAGCACCTGCATCGGCTGGACCTAGATTCTTAATGTCAGCTATATCAGACTCTAAATATTTTTTATATTCATCCCAAAGCGGTAACTCCACAATGCGTTCATGTACGGCGTTGCCTGCTTCTTTTAAACCTCTTAATATTTCGTCTCCGGCATTACCCATAGCCACTAAACCTTCTTTTCCTACGGCACGCATAGCTGAACCTGTTAAGGTGGCTATATCTATCACCAGTTGCGGATTGTACTTCTGAGCAAAGCTTAAGGCATCAGCTAATATTAGTCTGCCTTCAGCGTCAGTGTTCAGCACTTCAACCGTCGTGCCGTTGTGCATAGTTAGTACATCACCTGGAGTAAAGGCATCGCCGCCGGGGCGGTTGTCAGTAGCTGGCACCAGGGCAATAACATGAATAGGAAGCTTGTTTTTGGCAATGGCATATAAGATACCAGTTACAGTAGCCGCACCTGCCATGTCAGACTTCATGAAGTCCATAGAGTGAGGTGTAGGTTTCAGGCTTAAACCGCCCGTATCGTATACCACACCTTTCCCGACTAACACATAAGGCTGCTGGTTTTTGGCATTCTCTGGTTTCCATTCCATTATGGTGAATGTAGGCGGCTCCTCGCTTCCCTGGTTTACAGCAATCAATCCGCCCATCTTAAGCGCCTGAATCTGCAACTCATCCAGCACTTCTGTTTTAAAGCCTGCTTCCTTCCCAAGTTCTTCCAACTGCTCACTAAATTGTACTGCCGTCTGGTAATTAGGAACCTCATTTACAAGATCACGCACCTTATAAACAGCTTCAAGTACAGTTTGCAGTTCCTGCACAGCCTGTTCTTTTATACTGTCGTCTGTAATAGTAATGCTTTGTAAAGCACTAGGCTTTGCATCTTTGGTCTTGTACTTAAGGAACTGGTAATTGCTCAGGTATAAGCCTTCAGCTAAATATAAGCTGGCCTGGGTACCGGTTTTATCTACAATGGATATCTCCTGTACTTTGTTAGATTTTAATTGCTTTTGTAAAGTGTAGCCAGCCTGGCGAAATGTTTCTCTGGCAGCGTTTTCTGTTTTGGCATCTGAGGCCACTACAATATACAGATGGTGTGTATAACGGTTCAGGGAGATAAACTTAGCCTCCTGCTGTATCTGGCTTTGCACATAAACAGCTTCTTCCTGCTGAAGCTCCTCCAGCGAATTTACCTGTTCAGCCCGCACAATCAGGGCTACGTCTGTATTTTTACCTACCGATGTATTGTATTTGAGTTGTGTTGGCATTTGTCATTTGTATCTTTGGGTCGCAATATAGCAAGTATAATACGTAAAGCGAAAAAACAGCTTCCTACGTAGGAATAGCTATAAAGTAAAGTTTTTAGATATAACGCGTTCTGGCCAAAAAGTATACCTTTTGTGCTGAAACTATAAATTACAAATTCTGTGAGCAAAGTAAGTCCGAAGAAGCATTTAGGCCAGCATTTCCTGGTAGACCAGAACATCGCCATAAAGATAGTGGAGCAGTTATCATTGCACCGGGGTGTGCAGGATGTGCTGGAAATTGGCCCCGGTATGGGCGTGCTCACGCAGTACCTCTTGCAGCACCAGGAGTACAGCACAACGGTAGTAGACATTGACAGAGAGTCTATCGCTTACTTAAAAGAGCATTTCCCGCAGTTACAGGAGCGTATCATCTCTGCTGATTTTCTAAAAACAGATCTGAGTAAACTTTTTCCGGGGAGCTTTGCCATTATAGGCAACTTCCCTTATAATATATCGAGCCAGATTTTCTTTAAAGTTCTGGAACAGCGGGATGTGGTGCCGGAGGTAGTGTGTATGATTCAGAAAGAAGTAGCGGAAAGGCTGGCAGCCCCTCCAGGCTCTAAAACTTATGGAATATTGAGTGTGCTGTTGCAGGCTTTTTACACAATTGACTATAAGTTTACCGTCAGCGAGCATGTGTTTCATCCGAAGCCAAAAGTAAAGTCGGCTGTGATAGGCTTGTTGCGTAACGACCGAGAAAGTCTTCCTTGCGACGAGAAGTTGTTCTTTACTGTTGTTAAGCTAAGCTTCGGAACCAGGCGTAAAACACTAAGAAACTCGCTCCGAAGTTATAACTTGCCGCCTGAAGTATCAGCACAGCCTGTTTTCGATAAACGAGCTGAGCAACTCTCGGTAGAAGATTTTATAGCGTTAACCCAACTGATAGAGGAGAATAGTTGAGATCATGCAGGTAGAAATTACGCGTGAGTACATTGCACAAGTAGATGAAGCCGTAGAACGTAAGGATGCTGCTTTTATCCTGAGCACGATGGAGGATATGCACCCTGCTGATATCACTACGGTGCTTTATGAGCTGGATGCTGAGCAGTGCAAGTATGTGATGGACCTGCTGCCGCCAGAGATAGGAGCTGAAATTCTGAGTGACCTGGATTATGACATCCGCACCAACTTTCTGCATAATTTTACAAGCAAAGAGATTGCCCGCTATGTAAACCTGATGGATTCCGATGATGCCGTGGATATTCTGAATGAGCAGAATGTACAGACGCGGGAGGAGGTAATAGCACTGTTGGACAATGAAGAAAAGTCAGCTGCCATTCTGGACCTGCTGCATTACGAAGAAGATTGTGCCGGCGGTCTGATGGCCAAAGAGCTTATTAAGGTGAACCTGAACTGGCGGGTACGGCAGTGCATTGAAGAGATACGTAGGCAGGCAGAAGATGTAGAGCGCATCTTTACCGTGTATGTAGTGGATAACCGGGATAAGCTGGTTGGGCGTGTAAGTGTGAAGACGCTCCTGCTTGCCAAAGACGACAAACTGGTGCAGGATATCTACAACCCTGATGTAATTTCTATTGAGTCTTTTAAAGATGAGACAGAAGTTGTAAGTGTGATGCAGAAGTATGACCTGGAGTCTATTCCAGTTGTAAACATACAGGGGCGCCTGCTAGGGAGAATTACCATCGACGATGTAGTGGACGTAATGCAGGAGCAGGCAGAGTTAAGCCGCCAGCTAATGACTGGTATCACCGAAAGTGTTGAAGAAGATGATAGTGTGTTTCGTATTTCCCGTTCCCGGCTACCCTGGCTCATTATTGGTATGGTAGGAGGTTTGCTGGCAGCACAGTTTATGGGCTTCTTTGAAGAAGATATAGCCTTGCTTCCTGCAGTGGCTTTGTTTGTTCCCTTAATTACAGCTACTGGTGGTAATGTAGGCATCCAGTCTTCTTCCATTATTATTCAGACCCTTTCGTCTAATGCGGTGGTATTTGAGAACTTTATGCAGCGTATTTTTAAAGTGCTCCTAGTGGCACTGTTAAATGCCATTATTATTTCGGTGCTGGTTTTTACTTTTACTTACCTGTTCAGGCACGAGTTTACTTTGTCCCTAGTGGTGTCTGTGGCACTTTTCTCAGTGGTTCTGCTAGCCTCTCTTATGGGAACAATTACGCCTATGTTACTGGACAGATTTGGCGTAAACCCCGCCGTTGCCGCCGGCCCCTTTATTACCACAGCCAATGACTTATTAGGCCTGGGAATTTATTTTGCTGTAGCACACATGCTCTATAACTTATAGCACAATGTTCATACTAGTTAGCAAAATCAACTAAATCACAGTTATTATCAGATTTAAATACATGTCATTATCAATTAAAAGAGTTCTGATTATTGACGTAATGCACCCAAGTATCTTTCAAATGCTGGAGCAGATAGGAGTAGAAGCAGACTATAGGCCAACTATTAAACCAGCAGAAGTACCTGATGTGTTACCCGATTTTGATGGTTTAATTGTGCGTAGCAAAATGCGCATAACGGCAGCAACTATCGCAAAAGCAGTTAAGCTGAAGTTTGTTGCCAGGGCAGGAGCAGGTGTAGATAATATAGATGAACAGGCATTACAGAATAAAAATATAGCCCTTATCGCAGCCAACGAAGGAAACAGGCAGGCAGTAGGCGAGTTTGCAGTGGGTGCTTTGCTTTCTATGATGCGCAATATCAGTGCGGCAGACAAGCAAGTAAGGCAGAAAGTGTGGCTACGTGAAGAAAATAGGGGCGAGGAAGTTAGTGGCAGGACAATCGGTGTTATTGGCTATGGAAACATGGGGCAGAGTTTTGCCAGGGTTTTGTCTGGCTTTGGCTGTAGAATACTGGCTTATGATCGTTTTGCTCCTGAAAAAGTACAGGCTCCTGTAGTAAACGTAAGCTTAGAAGAACTACAACAGGAGGCTGATGTTGTGAGCCTGCATATCCCTTACATTGCCAGTAACCTCAACTTTGCCAACGACACCTTTTTCAACAGTTTCAAAAAGCCGATCTGGTTTATCAATACTTCCCGTGGCGATGTGACGGATCTGTCGGGACTGGTAAAGCACTTGGAAACGGGAAAAGTAAAAGGAGCCGCGCTTGATGTGCTGGAAAATGAAAAGCTGCAGACACTAACCGAGCAACAGGCAAGAGACTTTGACTACTTAGCTTCGGCGGATAATGTAGTACTAACCCCGCACATTGCCGGATGGACACATGAGTCTTATGTGAAAATCAATGAAGTAATGGTTGAAAAAATTACACGCTTAATGCAGAATTTTTAAGTATAAGTCAGGTTAGCGCTCAGTTCTTCTTCACCTTGATCACAAATAAAATTAGACTTTAGAAAAAGCTTCCATTTAAATTTTTAGTATATTTGCCTCTCTAAAATCTATTGGGAGTAGCCCGTAGTTTTATTTTAAACATTAAATACCAGACTATGGTATATATAGGCAGAGGATAAATACTCCTGTTGCCAATGATAGAAAATTAAATAACATTTACATATTTGTCAAAAAGAACGGTTATGCAAGCCATAACCGTTCTTTTTGTTTTTGTGTTTTAAACGTGGAAACTGAATTATTATGAGCAAGATTTCTTATTACACTGCAGAAGGTTTACAGAAGCTAAAAGATGAACTGGCAGAGCTCAAAACAAAAGGCCGTGCCGAGGTGGCGCGCCAGTTAGCTGAAGCGCGTGATAAAGGCGACTTGAGCGAGAATGCAGAGTATGACGCTGCCAAAGATGCACAAGGGCACCTGGAGCTGAAGATTTCTAAAATGGAAGAGATTGTTGGTAATGCCCGCCTTATAGATGAGTCTAACCTGGACAGTAGCAAAGCATTAATTCTTTCTAAGGTTAAAATTAAAAACCTGAAGAATAATATGGTAGTAAACTATACTTTGGTGGCCGAGGAAGAGGCAGATCTGGCAGCAGGAAAGATCTCTGTAAAATCACCGATTGGCAAAGGCTTGCTGGGCAAGAGCGTAGGTGATGTAGCTGAAATTACAGTGCCTGCAGGCAAACTGGAGTTCGAAATCTTAGAAATAAGCAGATAAAATATGGAACCTTCGATATTCACTAAAATAGTTAATGGCGATATTCCTGCCTATAAAATAGCAGAAGACGATCGCTACCTTGCGTTTCTGGATGTGTTCCCAACCACCAAAGGCCATACTTTAGTAATACCGAAGCAGCAGATTGACTATATTTTTGATCTGAACGATGAGTTGTACCTTGGCTTAATGGCTTTTGCCAAGAAAGTGGCTGCGGCTGTGGAAAAGGCTGTTCCTTGCCTGCGCGTTGGTGTGGCTGTGGTGGGGCTGGAGGTGCCTCATGCGCACATACACCTGATTCCGCTTAATAGTATGGGCGATATGAACTTTGCCAACAAGCAGCAGTTCAGTAAAGAGGAGTTTGAGGAAGTACAGAAAAAGATACAGGCAGAACTTTAAGAAAAGTCATTTTGGTAAGAAGCCTGTCTTTGTTTTAGCAGCAGCAAAGAAAAAAACAAAAAGGAGTTGGAACTTTGAGCTTTGCTCTGTTCCAACTCCTTTTTGTTTTAAGTAGCATAATAATGTTACTGCTGTTCCTGTTCAGTATTTTGCTGTTGCGCCTGTCTTTTAAAAAAGCCTCTTAACAAGAAATTATGCTGAAGCGCTTCCATATTCTGGTCAAACTTTTCTGTGCTTGTTTCCAGGTTTTGCATGGTGCTCTGTAGCCTTTTAGCAAAATCTGGATCACTTAATAATACGCCCACAGCATTATCGCTGTCGTTAAGTTTACCTGTTGCCTGATTTAAATTCTCAACCATTGCCGAGGCAGAAGTAGTGGCCTGTTCCAGTTGTGCTACGGAAGCCTGAAGTTTATTGAACACGGCTGTATCTGTTAGTAACTCATTCGCTAAACCGCCTGGTGTGTTTAATTTTGAGGTAAACTGTGTAAGAGCCTGTGAGGCTCTTGCCGAATTGGCCGAAGTTTGCTGCAGGTTGGTTACCATAGTGCGAAGGTTGTTGGCCAGGGTAGAGTCTGTCAGGAGTGCACCTACAGTACCTTTACCATTAGTCAGACCAGCGCTTAGCTCTTTGAAGTCCTCTGTTATGCTCACCAGGTTTTCATTGTTCCTCTGCAGGGTAGCCAGCATATCATCTGTATCTAAACCTGCTTCAACCTGAATAATATCTCCATCCTGTACAGGAGGGGCCTGAGGTGACCCACCAGTTATTTCAATTATTCGGTTTCCGATAAGGCTTTCTGAGCTCAAGAGTGCTCTGGCATCTTTGTGAATATACCGCTGAGCATCTTCTATAATGTTCATTTCTACTTCTACCTGGTCTTCACCATAAAAGCTTATCCTTTTAACGGTGCCTATCTTTACTCCAGAAAACCATACATTATTTCCGGTTCTGAGACCTTCCACATCGTCAAAAACGGCCCTTACTCTAATGCTTGATTCGAACCTGTTTTGCTGCCCTCCAAGTATAAAGACGCCGGCTACAAAAATTATTAAGGCCAGGAGCACAAATACTCCCACCATTACGGATCGTTTATTTTCTGCAGAATTCATCTAGTCTATAAAGTTGTAATTGTAAAACGCTTGAGCTCGCTCATCATCTGTAGCAAACACTTCATCAAAGGTGCCTTCGTGCTGGAACTGGCCGTCCAACAGCATAGCAATACGGTCTCCAACTGCTCTGGCGCAGGTAAGGTCATGCGTGATAATAATAGATGAAGTATTAAATCTTCTTTGAACTTCATTTATCAAATTGTTGATATCAATGCATGTAATAGGGTCCAGACCAGCTGTTGGTTCATCGTACAGCATAATCTCTGGCCTTAGAATAAGAGTTCTGGCAATACCTATCCTTTTCCTTTGCCCTCCGGATAACTCCGAAGGCATCTGGTTTATTGCCTGAGAAAGCCCTACTGCATCCAGAACAGTTTCTACTAAATTATCTATTTCTTTTCTGGTAAGATTCCTGGAATTCCTTACCAGTGGAAACTCCAGGTTCTCTCTGACTGTCATACTATCGTAAAGGGCACTGTTCTGGAAAGAGAAGCCTATTTTAAGGCGCAATTTGTCCAGTTCTTTGGGAGATATTTTATCTACCTCTTGCCCCAGCACGTTTACATAACCTTCATCGGGTTTCAACAAACCAGAAATAATTTTTATTAGTACGGACTTACCTGTGCCCGAGCGGCCTAATACCACCAGGTTTTCACCTTTATACAGGTCCAGGTCTACTCCTTTAAGTACGTCAAACTCATCAAAAGACTTCTGCAAGCCTTTGATGGAAATTGCCTTTTGGTTGTAATCTATATTTGGTGATGCTTTTTTCATAAATTGATTCTTACATGGCGCGTATGGCATTAATAATCTGAAGAGCCAGCAGCTCTTCTATAAACACCAGAAACATGGCTGTAACCACAGACGAGTTAGCAGCCTTACCCACGCCTTCCGTTCCTTTTGAAGAATGGTACCCCTTATAGCACCCTACCATACCAATAGTAAACCCAAATACGAACGATTTAGCTAAAGAAGAAAAAATATCCAAAAATGTTATGGCATCGAAAACCTGTACAAAGTAGCTTGTAAAGCTGGTTTGCTCATTTTGATGAACATTCACATAACCTCCTAGTAAGGAGACTAGTATGGTGAACATCATCAGAGAGGGTATCATAAATGTAGTCGCTAATACCCTGCTCACTACCAGGAATTTATACGGGTTAGTGGCTGAAACCTCCATGGCATCGATTTGCTCTGTTACTTTCATGGAGCCAAGTTCTGCACCAATACTGGAGCCAACACGGCCAGCCGTGATAATGGCCGTTACCAAAGGAGCAAGTGCGCGTACGATGGCTATGGAAATAAGGGCAGGTAACCAGGAGGTAGCACCAAACTCAGACAAGGAAGGGCGGGACTGGTTTGTGAACACTATCCCGATAATGAAACCTGTTAAAGCAATTAGTGGCAGAGACCGGACACCAACTTCATAACACTGATTCATTATCTCCTTAAACTCATAAGGAGGAAGAAAAACTTCCTTAAAAAAGCGGGCAACAAAGTTGTATATTCTGTATAGCTCGATAAATAATCTATCCAGCCTTCTGGTAACTACATATTTTCGCATTTGGTACAGTCAGTTGTTAATGCTTTTGTCTGTTTACTATAAAGCACAAAGACAGGATTATGTTTGAAAATCTTTCTGTCACCCTGAAAAAAATCAATAACGAGAAATAAATCTTACTTCTTATCAGGACACTGCCGATTAGCAAGTACAAATTTACTACAAGCTAAATTTTATCACTTACTTATATAGTAAAAACTATTTTCTCTGCAAACTTACTAAGTAAAGTTGGCAATTATGGCTATTTATGAATAAATAGAAGCTCACCAATGCATACGTTATGTAAGAAGCTGTGGGTTATGGCTGCTGATTTTATTTTGATTTCCCTGATTATATCTGTTGTATTGGGGTGATTAGTAGGTTAACAGTCAGTTGCTTACTTTATCGCAAAGAGAAAATAGTAAATTTACGGTTAAGCCAGTCTGTCAGGATTATCAGTCAGAAAGCTTTTCCAGGACTTACCGCCTTGCTTGGCGTTGTTGCCTTTCTGGTAATGATGGCAAAGGGCTACACCCAGTGCATCGGTGGCGTCTAATAGTTTAGGGGCTTCCTGTATTTTAAGGATTTGGACCAACATGCTGGCCACTTGTTCTTTAGAAGCATTACCATTGCCTGTTATAGACTGTTTTATCTTCTTGGGCGCATATTCTACGTAAGGAATATCACGGGAAAGAGCAGCAGCAATGGCAACTCCCTGTGCACGGCCAAGCTTTAGCATACTTTGCACGTTTGTTCCATAGAAAGGAGACTCAATAGCTAACTCATCAGGGAGATACTCGTCAATGAGTTGTATCATGCGGTCAAAAATTTTCTTTAACTTGATGGCGTGGTTACTGTAGCTTTTCAGATGAATGACACCATACTGAATGACCTGCACCTTAGAACCTGTTATTTCAATAAGGCCGTAGCCCATTACCTGTGTGCCAGGGTCTATACCAAGAATAAGTTTATTAGGCGGAAGTGCAGAAGTGTATACCATGAGGTTACAAAATTAAAACATTATCTTGAACATTGTTTCCAATAGAAGGTTCCTTTTGCTTTTTGCAAAAGTTTTAGTGATACCACTTACATTATACCTGTTATACCAGACTGTTTTTACAGCACCAGATACGTTCCTGACCTGGGGAGATATTTTGCAAGATGCTCTAAAAAGTCCGGTAGGCTACCTGTTTATTATTTCAGCAGCACTGATACCCATAAACTGGGGTTTCGAAGCCCTTAAATGGAAACTGTTGGGGCAAAAGATAGAACCTATCTCTTTTCCCAGAGCTTACAGATCGGTGATGGTAGGCCTCACATTGGGCTTTATAACGCCTAACCGCTTGGGAGATTATGCCGGTCGTGTACTGGAGCTTAAGAGCAGGCAGCGGCTGGAGGCAATAGGAGCTATCTTTATCGGCAGGTTTTGCCAGTTAGTGGCTACCGTTTTGGTAGGAGGACTTGCCTTACTTTATTTCTTACTCCGCTTTTATTGGAATAGCTTTCCTGCTATTAGTCTTAGTGTTGCTTTTCTGTTGCTGGTACTGAATGTTATTTTTCTTCTGCTATTGTTTAACGCGAGAGCTATGGTAGCCTTTGTTGCTGCTATTAAGCTTCTAAAGCCGTTTGTGCAATACCTGGAAGTGATGGGTAGTTATACTTCCGCTGAAATAATGCAGTTACTCTTACTTTCCATTGGCCGTTATTTTGTTTTCCTGGTGCAATTTGTGTTACTACTCATATTATATAAGGTGCAGCTTCATCCTTTAGAGTATGTATGCGGGGTGTCGGGTACTTTCTTTCTGAAGTCAGTGGTGCCATCGGTGAGTTTAGTTTCTGACCTGGGGGTGCGGGAACTGTCGGCTATGTACTTTTTCAGCCTGCTGGGGCAGGCACGTTTGCAGGTGCTGAGTGCCAGCCTTAGTCTATGGTTACTTAATATTGCTGTGCCCAGTGCTGTAGGCTTAATTTTTGTGCTGCGTCTAAAGCTTTTCAGGAAGGAGGTTATCGCTTGATTGCAGCTCTTGCCCTGTCTCTTACCGCTTATGCCTGGATTATCCTGCGCCGCTGGTTCGCATGGAATAAGCTTCCTGAAGTGGAGGTGCCTGTAAACTACAAGCCGATTACCAAACTCTCCGTTGTCGTACCGGTTCGGAATGAGGCTACCCATATAACACAGCTACTGCAGGACCTGGAAAATCAAAGGTATCCTAAAGAACTGTTTGAGGTACTTATTGTAGATGATCACTCAGAAGATGGTACTCCTGAATTAGTAAGAGCATATGCTACCACATCCAATCTTCAGTTAAGAGTTGTTGAATTAAAAAACTACATCAACTTAAAACAAAAAAAAGATGCTGTAAAAACAGGTGTGGAGCAGGTAAAGGGGGAATTAATTGTGCTTACCGATGGCGATTGCCGGGTACAGCCTGAGTGGCTGGCACTGTTTGAATATACCTATAAAACTCAGAATGCTCTTTTTATAAGTGGTCCGGTCTGCTTCCATAACACCCACACACTTTTTGAGCGCATGCAGCTAGTAGAGTTTGCCAGCCTGATTGGTATAGGTGGTGCTTCTATTATGTTGGGGAAACCGAATATGTGTAACGGGGCCAACCTAGCCTATGCCAAAGGCGTTTTTGAACAAGTCGGGGGCTTTTCAGGTAATGAGGGAGTGGTCAGTGGCGACGATGAATTCCTGTTACATAAGGTCAGTGAACGGTTTCCGGGCAGAGTCGCTTTTCTGAAAAACAATAAGGCCACTGTTTTTACAGAGGCCCGCAAATCTATCAGAAGCTTTGTTTCGCAAAGAGTTCGCTGGGCCAGCAAGTGGAAAGCTTACCAGAATTGGCAGGTGCAGTTGGTGGCGCTGATTGTGTTCATAATCAATTTGTTGCTGTTTCTGGCTATGCCCATGCTGCTGTTTAAACAACTATCTACGCAAACATTTATAGTTGCTTATTGTGCCAAGTTTGCTATAGATTGCTTATTTTTAAATTATGTTCTGCGTTTTTTTGGCAGAAGCAGTTACCTGATATACATGCTGCCGCTGCAGCTAGTATATATACCTTACGTACTTTATACGGCTATTCTTGGTCTGTTTGGCCGGTACAGCTGGAAAGGAAGAAAGATACGCAGCCGATGAGCGATAATGAGTTTGATATACTGGATGAGCTTTATTTTGTAGTGGCTTATTCTGACCTTAGAAGCTCCTTAGCTTTTTCTGATGAAGATATTTGTGAGGGGCTTAAGTCACTGCTGGAAAAAGGATACATTAAAATATTATATCCTGACCAGGATACAGAGCAGGATTATAACCAAGAGGCTTTTGAAAAGCACTATAAAGATTACTATTATCTTGCTACAAAGTCAGGATTGGTTGTTCATAACTCCATCTAAACAAAGTTATGCTTATTTAAACTGCTCTAGCTTATGCAGGGGTAACGAATGAGTTGAACAGGACCTGTTGTAAAGCTGTAGTCAGATATGCTTTGCCTTTAAAGAGAGATGTTCCTTTAAAGGGAACAATAACGTTTACATCAGCCATTTTTATAAATGCAGTACTAAGTTTTTCAGAGTTTGGTGCATAGTTATTTATAACATTGGTGCCTGCGCTATTGTAGGAAGGTTTTTCAGTTAATAGCTGCAAGGGCTGCTCTTTTTTTAGTAATTTTACCTCATAAATGTATTAGTATGCTGGTGTTGGCCTCTTATCTGTTGGAGAATGGCCTGCTCGATGCGTATGACTCAAAAATACCGCTTTCCAATGCCTGACATAATTGTACCTAACATAAAGCAGGAACTAGACCTGAAGAAGCTGGAGCTCTCTGCATTACTTGAGATTACACAGGCTATTAACTTTAACTTGCCTGAAGCTGCGCTGTATAAAATTTACCGTTTTACACTGCTGGCCCAGTTACAGATTAGCCGCTTGGTGCTTTTTGTGCATGACGAGGATTGGAAATGTGAAGTATGTTTCGGCGCTGATCAGGATTTTGCAAAACAGCAACTACCAGAGGAAATCAAAGAGCTAAAGGAGATTACGCATACTTCAAAGCTCAAAATTGAAAAGAAGTGGCGGGTGTTTGAGTTTGTGCTTCCAATTCTGCATAATGGTAAGGTACTGGCTGTTGTCATGATAGGAAAAATTCAGCCTTACTATACAAGCTTGGATGCGCTTAACTTTGTGCAGACGGTGAGTAATATTATGCTCGTTGCTATTGAAAACCATAAAATGGCCCGTCAGCGTCTGGCGCAGGAGTCTATCAGGCGCGAGATTGAAATTGCACGAGAGGTGCAGACTATGCTCTTCCCTAAGTCATTGCCTAACGATAAAGATGTTGCGATACATGCCAGCTATATCCCTCATTCCTCTATTGGGGGCGATTACTACGATTATGTTGAGATTGACCAGGACCAGTGCCTGTTTTGTGTAGCAGATGTGTCCGGTAAAGGAGTTCCAGCCTCCCTGTTGATGTCTAACTTTCAGGCAGGGCTAAGAACAATGCTCAGGCAAACCTCTGATCTTAAAACGGTAGTGGCGGAGCTGAATAACCTTATTTACCGGAATGCCATAGCCGAAAAGTTTATTACGTGCTTCCTGGCTATCTATAACCGTAAAACACGTGAGCTGAGTTATGTCAATGCAGGCCACAACGCCCCGATTTTGCTGTACCAGGATCATTCTCACAGCCTGTTAAACGAAGGCTGTACCATGTTGGGAGTGTTCGATGTGCTACCATTTATGTCGGTTACCAAAGTGCAGGTGCCTTCAAACTCTATGCTGCTTTGCTATACCGATGGCCTAACAGAGGTTTTTGATGAGTATGAAGCAGAATTTGGAGTTGAAGGAACTATAGCGTTTATGCAGCGTAACCGTTTTCTTAGCTCTAAGATGTTACATATGCAGCTTCTCCAGGAGATACACCTTTACAATGAAGAGGCTTCCTTTAGCGATGATATCACGCTTTTGTCGTGCCGGTTTAAATAGTTTGGGCATTTGATTGAGTAAATAAGCAAATTGTTATGGCTTTTTGAAGAGAGCATATAAGGCAAACTCCCTCTTTTCTGTAACATCATTTCTTTCACAAATCTTCAAATTCCAAATCATTATCTTGCTCCGTTTGTACAAAACACCCTTGCTTCTAAAAAAGCTGATGCCGCGTTATACCTGGCATCGGGAAGTACAGGGGAAGAAATTGTTCTTGACATTTGATGATGGACCTATACCAGAAGTTACACCTTGGGTACTGGAGCAGTTGGAGAAATATCAAGCAAAAGCAACTTTCTTTTGTGTGGGAGACAACCTTGTAAAGCACCCGGAGGTGGCGCAGTTGGTGTTGGAGGCTGGGCACAAACTGGCAAATCATACACAGAACCACCTAAAGGGCTGGCAAACAGAGCTGCAAAAATATGTGCAAAACGTGGAGATATGTCAGCAGCAGCTACAAAATATTTTCCCTTCTGCCTCATTAGTTAAGAAAAAGTTGTTTCGCCCACCTTACGGGCGCATTAGTAAGCAACAGGCGGCACAGCTACGGGATAAGTATGAACTAATTATGTGGGACGTGCTTACCAACGATTATGATGCCAGCCTCTCACCAGAAAAATGCCTTAAAAAGTCTATAAGGTATACCCAAAGTGGTAGCATTATCGTATTTCACGACAGCCTGAAAGCTAAAAGAAATATGATGTACGCCTTGCCTCGTTTCCTGGAACACTTTACCTCGCTTGGCTACTCCTTTGAGACTTTATGATTGTATCTGTAGCCTATTTCATACTTTATTTCCTGCTTTTTCTGGCTTTGCTGGCCCTGCTTGTTTTTAACCGGAAACATTACAGACTGCACTTATCGGAACAGCCGCATATCAGTATTCTGATTGCTGCCCGTAACGAAGAGAGCTCGATCCTGCATTGCCTGCAGGCTATAGAACGTTTAAAATATCCAAAAGGTAAAGTAGAGGTGTTGATAGGAGACGATGCCTCTACAGATGCCACCAAAGCTACAGTAGAGGCCTTTATTAGAGACAAGCCAAATTACAGATGTATTACTATTACCGAAAACATAGGTAAGGCAAAAGGCAAAGCAAACGTATTGGCACATTTGGCAAAGTTAGCTACAACAGACTTTTTTTTCTTTACAGATGCCGACATAGAGGTGCCTCTAAGGTGGGTGCAAGGTATGTTGTCGGAGATGAAGAAGGAGGTAGGAATAGTTACCGGCATTACAACCATAACGGGTAATAGTTTATTTGCAAGGCTACAGGCACTGGATTGGTTATATGCGCTTGGCCTTATGCAAGTGGTGTCGGACCTGAAATTACCTGTTACTACCATGGGCAATAACATGCTTATAAGAAGGCAGGCGTACGAGCAGGTAGGCGGCTTTGAGAATGTTAAGTTCTCTGTGACCGAAGATGTGGCTATCTTTAATCAGATAATAAAAAAAGGTTGGGGGTTTCGTAATATTTATGATCGTTCTGTTTTAACTAAATCTGAACCTGCTTCCAATTTAATGCAATTGCTGCACCAGCGTAAGCGCTGGATGCGCGGGTCTATGCATTTACCTCTTTACATGGTTGTTATTCTTGTTCTTCATGCAGCTTATTATCCGGTGCTTCTTCCTTTTTTTGCCTATACATCGGTAGGTGTGATGCTGGGTATTTTTCTCTTCAAACTGCTACTGCAAAGTATCTATGTGCATCTCTGCCTGAAGCGGGTAGGCCAACATGCATTGTGGTGGCAGTATGTATTTTTGGAGTTTTATTTAGTCTTTACGTCTGTAGTGCTCATTATATTTTTCTTCCTGCCGATAAATGTCCGCTGGAAAGGCAGACAGTACTGATTGCGCTGAAGTTTTACGTTTCATGTTTTGAATTTTGTAATGCAAAAATGGAAAATAAAGCTTGTTTGTGTGATTCTGTTTTTGTGCTTTCTCAAAATAGGGTATTTAAAATTATTAAAATTTAATATTGGTTAGAAATTTAAATGTCGTTACAGTTAATATTTGATGATTTTCGTGCTTATATTGCCATCTTAATAATTGGTGATATACTTAGTGTCAATAGAATTTTAAACTAATTATTGTTCATGAAGCTTATTGATTCACACGCACATATTTATTCAGAAGAGTTTAAGGAAGATCAGAGGGAAGCGGTTGTAAGAGCACAGGAAGAGGGCGTGGATAGAATCTATATGCCTAACATCGACCACACGTCAATTGATGCTATGCTAGAGGCAGAGGCTCAGTTTCCTGAACAGTGCATTCCAATGATGGGGCTGCATCCGGCTTATGTAAATAAAGATTTTGAGCGTGAGTTATACCTGGTTGAGGAGTGGCTAAGCAGAAGGAAATTTGCAGCAGTAGGAGAGTGTGGTATAGACCTCTATTGGGATAAAACTTTCCTGCCACAGCAGCAGGAAGCCTTAAAAGTTCAGGTAGAGCTGGCTAAGAAGCATCAGCTTCCGGTTATATTACATACACGAGATGCTTTCGATGAAACTTATGAAATAATTGCAGAGGCTCAGGATGGAACTTTGCGAGGTATATTTCATTGTTTTTCCGGTTCCGTAGAACAGGCAGAAAAAGTAAAAGAGCTGAGTTTTCTGATGGGGATAGGAGGTGTATCTACCTTTAAGAACGGAGGATTGGACAAGCTCTTGCTGCACTTACAGCTAGATGATCTGGTGCTGGAAACAGATTGCCCCTACTTAGCGCCTGCACCCTATAGGGGTAAGCGTAATGAACCTGTATATGTCCCTATCATAGCAAGAAGAGTAGCTGAACTGATGAATAAGCCTGTAGAAGAGGTTGCAGAAAAAACAACACATAACGCCCTTAACCTTTACAAACTATAGCCATGCAGATAGTAAAAGTAGATATAGAGACAGCTGCTCCTGCTGATCCGGATGCTTCCATCCTTATTATCTATACAGGAGGAACAATAGGGATGGTATTTGATGAAGAAAAAAAGCATTTGGTGCCTTTTAATTTTAGCCAGATAATTCAGAAAGTGCCCGAGCTAAAGCAGTTTAACTACCTGCTGACAGTAGTGAGTATAGAACCTGCAATAGATTCTTCTAATGTAACAATAGCAGACTGGCTGATGATGGCCCGTCTGATTGAAGAAAACTATAACTTTTATGATGGCTTTGTTATTTTGCATGGCACTGATACCATGGCCTACAGCGCATCGGCTCTTAGCTTTATGCTGGACAACTTACAAAAGCCGGTAATATTTACAGGAGCCCAATTACCGATAGGGAAGGTCCGTACAGATGCCAGAGAAAATCTGGTAACAGCACTTCAGATAGCTGCTACTAAAATTGACGGTAAAGGATTGGTGCCAGAAGTATGTATTTATTTCCGTAACTTATTGCTACGAGGCAACCGGGCTAAAAAAGTGGAAAGCAGGCATTTTGCTGCCTTCAAGTCTGAAAACCACCCTCAGTTAGCGAAAGCTGGTGTTCACATAGACTATTACTGGGGCGCTATTCGTCCGCATGCAGAGCAGCCATTTGTAGCACATCATTTTTTAGAGGATAGGGTAGCTATTTTAAAACTTTTCCCAGGTATTACTCCTCAGGTAGTACGATCTATTTTGCAGGAACCTGATTTGCAGGGGGTTGTGCTGGAGACTTTTGGTGCCGGTAATGCGCCTACTGCTCCCTGGCTCTTGGAATTACTATACAATGCTATTCAGCGGGGTGTGTATATTCTTAATGTTTCGCAATGTGATGAAGGACGGGTAGATCAGGGGCATTATGAAACCAGTAAATATTTGTTAGAGATGGGCATAGTTGGTGGCTCTGATATTACCACAGAGGCGGCTATCACTAAAATGATGTTCGTTCTTGGTCAGAAGCTGCCCCATGAGCAAACCATTGAAATGCTGCGTAGTGACCTGCGTGGAGAAGTTTCAGTGTAGATTTATCTGCTGTATGTAAGTATTAGTTTGCAAGTGTGCCGGTTTATCTATTATCTTTGCACAGCAATTAGAGAGGTGTCCGAGTGGTTGAAGGAGCACGCCTGGAAAGTGTGTATACTCCAAAAGGGTATCGCGGGTTCGAATCCCGCTCTCTCTGCTGGTAGAAATACCAAAATCAACTAAAAGCCTGCAAATCAAGAGTTTGCAGGCTTTTATGTTTTTAGAACTATACCATTTTATTCATTTTTTCTCATAAAAAAGGTGCGTAATCCGGTGAGTTCGTTTGAGAGAGTAATTTACTCACCATAATTTACATAACATACTGATTTACAGGGTGTACAAAGGTTGTGCATCTTGATTACGGTTGACTGCAAAGCTACATTTGTTTAATCATTAAAGTCACCGTTATGAGTGTTAACTTCAGTCTTCTCTTTTACCTCAAAAAACAAAAGAACTATCGCATGGGTTCTGTTCCTATCTACCTGCGCATCACCGTTGCCGGGAAACGTGCCGAGCTGGCCACAGGAAGGGAGTGTGAACCTGAACGCTGGAATGCATCCGCCGGTCGTGCCGCCGGCACAAAGGCATCCTCCAAATCCCTGAACGCTTACCTGGACAGCCTGCAGGTGAAGGTGTATGAGGCTCACCGCCAGCTGGTGGAAGCCTCAGGATTGGTCACGGCAACGGCTATCAAGAACAGGATCACCGGAAAGGAGGAGAAAGGAATCATGCTGCTGGAGGTCTTCCAGGACCACAACCGCAGGATGGAAGCTCTTGTGGGGGATGAGTTCGCACCGGGTACGCTGGAGCGTTACACCACCTCTTTGAAGCATACAGCTGACTTCCTGTGGTGGAAGTTTCAGGTCCCAGACATCGACATCAGGAAAATAGACCACGCCTTCATTACCGAGTATGAGTTCTATCTGCGGAGCATCCGCGGAGCATCCGCAAGTGCTCCAACAACACAGCTGTCAAGTACATCAAGAACTTCGGCAAGATCATCCGCATTTGCCTGGCAAATGGCGAGCTTTCTGCCAATCCCTTTGTAAACTATAAAGCGAAGGTGAAAAAGGTGGACCGGGTTTACCTTTCAGATGAGGAGTTAGAAGCGATGGCAGCGAAGGAGTTTGCAATGGAGCGTCTTTCGCAGGTGAGGGACATTTTCCTTTTCAGCTGCTTTACAGGGTTAGCGTATGTGGATGTGCTGCAGCTGTCACGAGCTGACATTAGCAGGGGCATTGATGGAGAGAAGTGGGTAGTCAAAAAGAGGCAGAAGACTGACACCCCTTCCCGCATTCCTTTACTGCCCACGGCATTAAAGATACTGGAGAAGTACAAGGACCACCCGCAGTGTCTGAATGAAGGGAAACTGCTCCCGGTGCTGAGTAACCAGAAGATGAATGCCTACCTCAAGGAGATAGCCGACTTGTGCGGCATCAGCAAGCCGCTCACTTTTCATATCGCCCGCCACACCTTTGCCACCACCGTTACGCTGCTTAACGGTGTGCCCATGGAGAGTGTGTCGAAGATGCTGGGCCACACCAACCTCAGGACTACCCAGCACTATGCCAAAATTCTTGATATAAAGGTAAGCGAGGACATGCGGATGCTTAAAGACAAGTTCAAGATATAGCCAAAGGTTAACAACCCATTGTTTACTAAAATGGGCTTCTTCGGATTTTTAGAAAGACATTCAAACCGTGTAAAACCCTTCAACATACTTAGGAAATGGTTTTAGCAGAGTTAGCGTGCAAGCCTGCAAAAAGGGGACTTTATGAAAAGCCTCAAAATATTCAAAGATTTTCCGTATGAGCCTTTAAGTGTGGAGGTGAAAGGACTGTCCTGTAGTACCAGGCAGCCCTTTGCCTTTGTTAAGCGGCGGCAGGCAGCGCTTCTTTGTTCGTTTCTGCCTTTAGGCCCAGTATGTAGCTGGCCGCTTTAAAGGCCCTTGTGCTGGCGTAGATGATCATCGTCCTGTCATCTTTGAACCTGCTGACCCAGCCCTGCAGGTAAGCGACAGAGTTTTGGAACACGTCCTCTTTGATGCCTGTGAAGGCGCAGAGGAAACTGGCTCCCATCTCGGCAACCAGTTCCTCTTTGCTGTAGTGCTCATCCCCGAAGCGGCTTGCCTTCTCCTCTTCTGTGAAGCGGTTGAGCCTGTCGGGGTGGCCGGTGGTGTGAATCAGCTCATGGAACAGCGTGGCGTGGTACGATTGGGGAGAGACAAAGCTTTTCAGCTCGGGCATCTGTACCTGGTCACTGGCGGGCGCATAGTAGGCTTGTGAGCCTCCGTGCAGGATCTGCGGGCGCGGCATGGGGTAGTGGTCCACCACGTGTTGGCAAGCTTCTATGACCTGCTGTTCAGGACGCTCGATAGCTGCCGGAAGTGTAAAGTCAATGCCTTCCACCTGGTCGATGTTGAAGACTGTCCAGATAAAGGGCACAAACTTTCTGCCGTGCCTGCCTTTTTCCTCCTCTGCCTGTACACCGTCCTGTTCACCTGCTTTCTCTTCGTAGATTTTCCAGTAGATGACGGGAGTGCCCTTCTCGCCCTTCCTCACGTGTCCGCCTAGCTCAAGAGCCTGTTTGAAGGTGAGGAAGTAGGGCGCGGTGAAGTTGTTCTTCTCCGTGATGTAGTTGAGATAGATAGCGTTGAAGCCTTCGTAGTGCCTGCCGGAGGAGTAGTTCTTCGGCAGGCCGTAGGTGCTCCAGGGCTTTTGCCAGAGCACCTTTCCCTGCTCCAGCTGCGCGATCACTTCGTTTGTCACCTGTTCTGCCAGTTGATCCAATTTTTGATAAGCGTTCATAGTAGTAAAGTTTAAGATTATTGATAGATTATTTTCCGGAGCGGCCTCTGTTCGCTTGGCTCCACCTAATAAGAAAAAAGGGGCTATAAAAGCCCCTCGTCAGCCAGCGAGTAGTAACTCTCGCTGGTGATGATGAGGTGGTCCAGCACCGCGATGTCGAGCAATTCGCCGCCCGCTTTCATCTTCTTTGTCAGCTGCAGGTCTGCGACGCTTGGCTTCAGGTTGCCGGAGGGGTGGTTGTGACAGAGGACGATGGAGGAGGCGCAGGCTTTTAATGCGGCTACAAAGATGAGCTTTGGGTCCGCGACAGTGCCGGCGACTCCCCCCGTCGACAGCTCGTAGATGCCCAACACCCGGTTGGCCCTGTTGAGGAGCATGACCTTGAACTGTTCCACGAACTCTATCTTTCCGCTGTCCCAGCTTTGCTTCAGCACCTTATAGCAGTCGGTGGAGCAGGTGACCTGCGGGCGCTGGGATGGTTTCACTTTGGCGCGGTAGGAGAGCTTGATCTCAGCTACTTTAGAGAAGGAGGAGTTTCTGGTGAGCTTTTCCATAATCTTTGTCTTTTTAGTGTGAGGAATTGATTATGGTGCCCCACCTGCCTTCGGGACGGACTAAGGGCAAGGTGGAGGCGGCAAAAATGCGGAGGCTCCCCGGCAGGGGATACCCATTTTTTCCGTACTACCTTGTTCCCGTGTCCGGCACGCAAGGCTACCTTTGCGCCCGAATGAATTGCCCTGCACCTTTGCATTTCAGTGGCTGAGAGGGATAATGATTTAGGATGTTTCTCGGTAGAAATGCTTTGAAGCCTGAGAAATGGTGGCCTTGAGTTGAGAGATATCTAAAAGAAATCCCCGGCATCCGAAGGGATACCGGGGATTCAGGTTTTATGGTGCTGCCAGTGCTGGCAGCAGGTGTGCTGCGTTGGGGACACGCCATTGGGGGCTAAATTGCCATTCCTTTCCTGCGAGGTCGCTTCTGTTCGGGCTGGTCTTCTGAAGGCAATTCCTGCTTTTTTTCCTTCTGCTGCTGCCTTACCGCTGTTTCCTGATTTGGCTCCTCCTTCAAGATGTTCTCCCGCTTCACAGGCTTCATGTGCTCGTCAAACACGTTGATGGTCTTGTACTGCGGGCTTGCCTCAATGAAGCGCTTTGCCTCCTGGCCGTCCTGCAGGGCCGTTACCTGCTGCAAGTTTCCCCGCTCGAGGGAGCGCAGCAGCCGCTCTTTTTGCTGTGGGTCCTCCAGCTCCCGGATGGCGAACTGCTTCAGGGTCTTCTCCAGGTCAAAGCCGTAGTTCTCGTGGAACTGCCGCACCTTGTGGTTCCCATGCTGGTCCTTAATAGTTGGGTCCAGCTGTAGCCAGGCCTTGTAGGGCTGGTTCTCCTGGTTAACCAGTTCTTTGTGCACGGACCGGCCACCCAGCAGGTTGTAGGCCTCCTTGGCCGTGATGCCGCTGTTTTTGTTAATGTAGAAGGTCTGGCTTCTTTCCTGGGCAGAGTCATCTGGCTTGAGCGTAGCGTCATACTTGTTGAAAAAGTACATGTCCGCCTGATCCGACCTGCGGAAGTGCAGGGTATAGTCCATGGTGCTGCTGTGGTGCGGCACCTGCAGTTGCAGACGGAACTCCGGCTGCTGTGACTGCACCTGCCTTTCCAGCTCTGCGTTCAGGCTGGTGCCGAAGCCCTGGTATTTGAGGCCTTCCTTCAGGTAATTGAGGTTCTTTTCATTCATGGTGATAGGATTAAGAGGTCTTGAGTTCTGTTTAGATTTCAGCTTCATCTGAGAAAAGGAGCGGGCATGCCAGCAGGATGTCTCTGGCACGAATTTTTAGTTTAAGGTGCCTGCCGCCGCTTTTCTCAAACAGGACGAGCACCAGCTCCTTGCCGCGGTTCAGGTTGTGCTTCTCCAGGGCGAAAACCAGCACCTTCCGCTGACCGGCCTCCACTGCCCTGTCTTCTTCCCCGTAGGTGTAAAGCGGGACAAGCTCCTCTTCCTGCGTGGCGGTGCGCTTTGCCTTTTTCCTGTCCCGCACCGTGAAGCGGGTAAAGTCAATGCCGTAGGGAACAGGGGAGGAGTTGGTAAGCACGACCCTGTAGAAAAGAGTGCTTCCCCGGATGTAGATGCCTTCCACCGTGGCCTTTATCCCGCCGGCTTTGTCTTTCATGCCGTAGTGAAACCGGAAGTCCTCCGCCAGCCGGCTCATGATGCTCTCCAGCTGCCTTTGGTTCAAGCCGGCATCCGTGAAAAGCACGGACGTGGCCTGCGCAGCCTCCAGCCGCAACAGGGTAGTGGCCGGGCTCTCATCGTAAATGACGAAAAAGCTGTAGAGCCTGCCGTCGGCGGTGATGACGGTGAGGTTCGTTTCCTGAAACCGGGGACTGGCAGCTTTCACCTGGAGCACGTTTCTCACCTGGGGAGGTACCTGGGCCAGTATTCCCCCGCTGCCGCGGTCTACGCTTTTGATGGGATAGGGGAAAACCAGACTGGTGGTTTTGCGGCAGGCCAGCTCCAGTGTGTGTTGCTGTTGCATGGGCTGCGCCTGGACGGTAAGCCTGCTGAGCAAAAAGCACAGCAGTGCGATGATAGTTGTTTTGTTCATGGTATCGCGTTTAGGAATGGTAGGATGTATTGACAGTTATGTTTTCTGGTCCCGGAGCAGGAGGCGGTGGCCCGCTTTCACCGTGACTTTCACCTGCCTTGCCTCTTTGCTCAGCAGTCCCCTGGCTGCGTCAATGCCGGCACTTGCCGCCTGGGCCCCAAGGGAAGGGGAGAGCGAGGGAAGCTGCAGGCTCTGGCTGATGGCGCGCCCGGCACCCTGGCGTGCCGCCTCCCGGGCGGGGGAGCCGGGGACATAAAGCCCCTCTATTCCGTCCAGGTCGTAGGCTGAGAGCAACACCGGCAGGAGGGCATTGCCGGAGCGGACGGAGGTTACCTCGATAGCTAGCCGCTCGCCCCTGACCTGGCAGGTGCCGTACACGAGGCTTCCCTCTGGCAGCAGCCGACCGGCCAGGTAGGTGTCCTGGAGCAGGCGCAGCTTCACAGTGGCCCCTGTCGTCAATGCCTGCGTTTCGTACACGGCCGCCTCTATGGTGCTGCCCTGCTGCTCAGGAGTGGGCGGAGCCTCATTCAGGTTGAGATTGAAAAAGGTGTTCTGCGACTGGCCTTGCGGAACCAGGGCACTGGAAAGTACGACGGTAGTCGGCTCTGACCCGGAAATATGCGGGGAGGGAGCCTGGTGCAGCAGGGTGATGGGCGGGCCTTCTGATGCGACCTGCACGGTGAATGCCTGCTGCCCGTTCTCCAGGGATTCCCCGCGTAGCCTTTCCTTTACCCGCTCCGGGTGCTGGATGTCCAGGATCCGCTCCAGCATACCCTCCAGTTGCTGCATCTCCGGGTCTGCCGCGGCACCGCCGTTCGTCCCGCCCATCGTGCGCATCATCGTCTCCAGTTTCGCCACATCCTGGCTGAAGCGGCTCTCTCCGCTCTCCTCTAAGGGAGTGCCTGCCGCTTTTCCCCTTTGCTTTGGGGCAGCTGGCCTGGAGGGTTCCTGGCTGACGAGCTGCGAGAGCCGGGAGAGCCGCTTGTTTATCTTCTCCTCATTCGGGTCCTGTGGCGTGAGGTCGAGCAGCTGAGCAGCGTTTTCCGGAGCCGCGGCGGGTGAATCTGGGGCAGAGTTGCCTAAGGTATCATCTGTGCTTTCTTCGACGCCGGGCTCCAGGCCCAGCCGGTGCAGGAAGTTTTTCCCGCCGGTGTCCTGCTGCTTTTGCAGCTTGCGCCGGGCCTGCTGGTAGAGGCCCAGCTTACCGCTTTCCGGTTCTTTTTTGAGCTGCGGCTCGGGGAGCTGGAGGTTCAGCCCGCGTACTGCCTGCGGTGCCTTGGCTTCTGTGCCCGCACCGCCGCCCAGCGCCCAGAAGGCCATCGTCAGGAAGGGCAGCACGAGCAGGGGGAGGACGAGCAGGAATCTTCTCCTGCGGAGGAATGCTTCGGAATGAGTTTTCATGGACAAGTTATTTTAGTGGTGATGAGGGAATAGTTGTTCCGGGTGCCCCCAGGCTGTCGGGTAGTCCCTGCAGCGGTTGCCGGTGGTGCTTCGGGGGTAGGGGCAGAGGAACACCCGGGGTGAAATGGGAGCCAGGTGCCGTGTGGGGGAGAACCGCTTCTGCCAGTATCCAGCCACTGGCCCCGCCGAGCAGGAGGCAGAAGAGCAGCAGGCAGAGCGTTCTGGTGCGGAAGGACAGGGCCCCGTACTTCCGGCCCAGCCACCCGGCGGCCTTCTCCTGTGCCTGGCAGATCGCCCTTGCGACGGCCAGCGCTTTCCTGTCGGTGGCCGGGTCCGCCGCTGAAGCCGGTGACGCTTTGGGTGAGGTGCGTAGCCCCGGCACCGAGGGCGGCTGCGGCATAGCCTGCCCCCGTGCCGCCCGCCGCCAGGGCAGTGCGGTTGGTGGTGCTCAGCAGGTTGGTTACTTTATAGAGCAGGGCATTGCCGCCGCCGGCGTGCACGATGTAGCCCGCCACGTTGGGCACGGTGAAGTACCCCACAATGCCGATGAGCAGGAAGATGAGGTAGGCTGAGTCAGTGGCACTGAAGAACGTCTCGCCGCTGCTTTCCACCTGTCCGATGTCGAGCCGGAGCATGTTCTCCTGTATCTTGCCGATGATGCCGCCGAAGATGTTGGCCACCGGCAGCCACATGAACACGTTGACGTAGCGTGCCAGCCAGACGGTGAGCGTGTGCTGGAAGCCGTCGAAGACGGCGAAACCGAACACCAGCGGACCGAGCACCGCCAGGACGATGAGGTAAAAGGTGCGGATGGTGTTGATGCAGAGGGCGGCCGTCTGGAAGAGCAGCTGCAGCACTTCCGACATCCACTGCTTGATGGAGTTCCGGAAGCTATAGGAGGCCTTGGCCATGGCAAACCGCATGTCGTTGCCGATGCTTTCCAGGATACCCTCCCCCTCGCCCAGCGGATCGTCCGGGTGCGTGTACTTATACCATTTGTCCCGGTCGCCGTTGCCGTCCACCCCCGCGTACAGCTGCCAGGCATCCGAGCGCTGGATGGCCTCCTCCTTTTGCTTCAGCAGCGCGGCAATGGCTTTGTCCGTATCCTCGACCAGGGCACCGGTGGCCGTCACCGTCGGCTGGAGCACCCCGTTCAGCAGGGCCAGCACCGAGGGAAAGAGCAGCACGGCAATGCCCAGGGCGAAGGGCCGGAGCAGGGGGTAGAAGTCGACGGGCTCGGCACTGGCCAGGTGGCGCCAGACGCGGGAGGCGATGTACCACAGGGCGGCAAAGCCCGCCAGTCCGCGGCCCACGCCGATGAGTCGCTCGCAGAGCGGCAGCATCTCCTCGTAGAGCCCTTCAGCACCTGGTGCATGCCGGGCATGTCGGTGCCCGAACGCTGCGCCTGCGCATGGAGCGGCAGGAGCAGGGATGCCAAACAAAAGAGAGAGGCGATTTGCGATAGCTTTTTCATTGTGAAAGGATTGACTGGTCAGGGATTGATTCTGTACAGGCCCTGTATGCTCTCCAACTCGAACCGCTCCCTGTCCCGCTGCAGGGCCAGCAAGCCTGCCTGCCGGTTGAAATGCCTGAGGAAAGTGAGCTTATCCTCGGTTTCGGTGAAGATGCGGTCGATGGCGGCCAGGCGCTCCTCTTCGCTCATGCGCAGTTCCCCGGCGGTGAGGATGAGGGTCAGCTCATCCAGGTGCCGCAGGCTCTGGCGGTTCAGAGAGGCATAGACGCTGCCCAGGTACGCCAGCTCTTCCAGGGTGAAGCTGCCGCCCTGCCGGAAACGGGCGTAGGCGCGGGTGTGTTCGGAGACGATGCGCCGCTGGTACTCGATAATGTCGGCCACCCGCTTGTACTTCCTTACGGTGGGGCTTACCTCCAGCAGGCTGCTGAGGAAGGCATCGTGCAGGCTGAAGCTTCCCTCTGAAATAGCCTTGACCGCACCGTAGCCTTTGTGGATAATGTCGTAGCCTGTCTTCATGTCCGAGAGGATGCTTTTGAGCTGGGCGAGCTTCTCTACGTTTAGCAGCAGTTGCTGTGCCTCTTCTGACTGCGCCCTCGCCCGGTTCGGGCCCAGGAAAAGGGTAGCCAGGAAGAAGAGCGGGAGGAGATACCAGGTTCGTTTTATAATCAGATGCATAAGAAGTGGATGATTTACCTGTTGTGAAAGGTGTGGCTATTGCGGCAGGCCGTAAAGGGAGCGGGTGCTTTCAAGCACCTGCCGCTCGCTGTCCCGCCAGTGGGCCAGCACCCGCGCCTCCAGGAGAAAGGCCTGGGTGAAGGAGAAAATATCAAGTGTGTTTTTGAAGAGCTCCTCGAGTCGCTCGAGCCGTCCTGCGTCGCGCATCTCCACCTCGTTCTCCGTCAGGATCAGCCAGAGCGCCTCCAGGTCCCGTGCGCAGGAGGCGAGCAGCCTTTCCCTCACTTTTTCCAGGTGCTCCAGCTCGTTCTCTTTCAGCTGCCCGCTGAGCCGGAGCGCGGGCAGGGACTCCCGCAGGTCCCGGGCGATGGCCGCCTGGTAGCGGAGGATATCAGCGATGCGCGCCGCCCCGCCGATGGCCGGGCCCGCAAGTTTAAGGGAGCCAAAGAAAGCCTGGTGCAGGCCGAGGTCGCCGTTTTTGCTGTGCTCCACGGTGCTGATTCCCCGGAGGGCGATGCTGTAGCCCTCGCGCAGGACACCGGCGTATGCCTCGAGGGCTGCGATCTGCTGCACCAGGTACTCCCTTTGGGTCTTTTTCTGCCGGAACCACTCGTCAAAGGCCTGCGCCTGCAGGGGGACGGAGGCCAGCAGAAAAACGCCGGGCAGGAATGTTTTCAGTGCGCTGGTTTTTATATGGAATGCCTTCATAATGCTTGCTTTTAAATATTTTGTTATTGAAGCCCGTACAGTCGCTTCACCCGCTGCAGGTCGATATGCTCCCTTGCCCGCTGCAGGCTGAGCCGGATGCCCTGCTCGTTGAACTCCCGCAGGTCGCTGTAGTGCCGGCCGATGCGCGCTGCCGCCCGGTGGAGGAGCGCCAGGCGCTCGCCGTCGCTCATCTGGGTGGTAAAGGAGCTGATGACCAGCAGCACCTGGTCCAGGTCCTTGACGCTCTCCCCGAGGATGCCGGTGTAAACCTGCTGCATGTAGTCCAGCTCGGCAGGGGAGAGATTGCTGTCCTGCCGGAAGAGGGCGTAGGCCCGCCTGTAGGCTTCCACCAGGGCCGCCTGCTGCCGGATGATGTCCCGCACCTGCCCATAGGAGGCGATGGCGGCCTTCACCTTCCAGAGCTCCTGGTAATAGCCGGCGTACAGCTGCCGCTGACGCTCCGTCCAGTCAGCGATCTCGGTGAGCCGGAGCTCGGAGAGCTCGTTCTCGATTACCTTCTGGGCGTTCTGCAGCCAGATGGTTTCGTTCTGCAGGCGCTGAATCTTCAGGTCCATGGCCACGATTGCTTTTTTGACGCCCGCTTTTATCACCTCCGTGACAGGGTCCTGCGCCTGTGCCGCCTGGCTGAGCCCTGCGGCAAACAGGAGCACAATGAGCCAGGCCCGGGTAAAATGTTTTTTCATGCTGTGTCTCATGGTCTTTTAGCTTATTGGATGAAATGCCGCTGTATCTGTTGTTATCACGCTGCTTTCGGCCGTTAAACTTTCCCTGTCCGCATGTCCCCGGCCAGTTCCCGGATACCCTTCCGCAGGTCTCCGCCGTGGCGTTGGGCGTAGGCCTGCACCTTCACTTTCTCTGACTCCTCGGTGGTGTAGGCCAGGTACTCCTCCAGCGATACTTCGGTGCGGTACACCTTGGAGAGCGTGCCCCCCAGGCTGATGAACACCTCCTTGTACCTGCGGTGCGGGTCGTTGGCCTTGTTGATGGAGAGCACGAGCGCCTTCTCCTTCTCCGTCAGGCCCAGCAGCTCCTGTATGCCGTCGAACTTATTGAGGTACTTGCTCTGGTCCAGCAGGATCTTACAGTCGGAGTTATTGATGATGGCCTGCTTCACCACGGGGGAGGAGATGATGTCCTCGACCTCCTGGGTCACCACGATGGCCTCTCCGTAGAATTTGCGCACCGTCTTGAAAAGGTACCTGATGTACTCGGCCATACCCTCCTTGGCGATGGCCTTCCAGGCCTCCTCGATCAGGATGGCCTTGCGCACGCCCTTCAGTTTGCGCATCTTGGAGATGAAGACCTCCATGATGATGATGGTCACCACCGGGAAGAGGATAGGGTGGTCCTTGATGTTGTCGAGCTCGAAGACGATGAAGCGCTCTGTGAGCAGGTCCAGGTTCTCTCGCGCGTTGAGCAGGTAGCCGAACTCCCCGTCCCGGTAGTAGGGCCGTAGCACATAGAGGAAGTTGTCGATATCAAACTCCTTTTCCCGCACCCGCTCCGCCCGGAGCCTGGAGCTGAAGGTCTCCCGCACGAAGGCATAGAAGGTGTCGAAGCAGGGGAAGATGTCCGGCTTTGCGCGCAGCGTATGATAGTACAGTTCCAGGGCGTTGGAGAGGGCCACGTACTCTGAGCGGGAGAAAGCCTCACTGTCCTTTTTCCAGAGCGCGAGCAGCAGCGTCTTGATGCTCTCCTTTTTCTCGGTGTCCAGCTCCGCGCCCCCTTCGATGTAAAAGGGGTTGAAGCGGATGGGGTTCTTCTCGTCGTAGGTAAAGTAGTAGCCGTTCACCAGGTCGCAGAGCCCCTTATAGGAGTGGCCCACATCCACCAGCACGATGTGGCTGCCCTGCTCGTGGTAGGAGCGCACCAGGTGGTTGGTGAAAAAGGACTTGCCGCTGCCCGAGGGGCCGAGGATAAACTTGTTGCGGTTAGTGCAGATGCCCTGCCTGACCGGCTCATCGGAGATGTCCACGTGCAGGGGCTTTCCGGTGAGCCGGTCGCCCAGGCGCAGGCCTGTGGGGCTGAGGGAGGAGCGATAAGCCGTCTCCATGTTGAGAAAGCAGCAGGCCTGCTCCAGGAAAGTGTCGAAGGTGTCGTTCATCGGGAAGTCCGCGGCGTTGCCAGGCAAGCCAGCCCAGAATATCTGCGCCGCCCCGTGCGTCTCCAGCTTTGGAGTGGCGTCAAGCTGGGCAATGGCCGAGGAGACAACATGGCCCAGCTTCTTTAGCTTCTCCTGCTCCTCTGTCCAGGCCAGCACATTGAAGTGCGCCTTCACCGGGAGGCGCTGCTGCCCGAGGGCCTCGTTGAGGAAATCCTGCGTAGCATCGCGGGCGATGGCGTTCTCCCGGGAGTAGGCTGAGAGCGACTGCAGGCGCAGGCGTTTGCGCTCCAGCCGCTGCAGGGTCTGCGGGGCATCCTCCAGGAAGATGTATTGGTTGAGTATGTGGCTGCAGGGCAGCAGCTGGCCCAGCGGAGAGGCAAAGCCGGTGCTGCACTTGCTGCGGTCGGTGGAGTATTTGTCGTAGTTGACCCTTGAGCCGCACAGGGCGGGCAGCGCCTCTGCGTCGGCCAGGGTAAAGAGTTGGCAATGCCTGTCGCCGATGCGGATGCCCCCTCTTAGGTGAATGTCCTGGAGCAGGGGCAGGCCTTCTTCCTCCAGGAGGCCGCAGTAACGCTCCAGCAGCCCCGCTTTTTCCCTTGTGCCGGCCAGTTCCTCATCCGGGAGCCTGCGGAGCCGGGCAAAGCCGCTGTCGCTGAGCACCTGCTCAAACTGTCCCGCCTGGTCCAGGAAGTCCAGCAGCAGGCGGGGCTGCAGGGCCTGCTCCGGCACAAGGGACCTGCGCAGCAGTCCTGATAACAGGGAGCTCGACGGCCTGCGACTGTCCGGCTTCCGGGTCAGGAAGATATAGCAGGAGTGCGCCAGGTAAGGGCGCTCATGGAAGAAGCGCTCGCTGGCCCTGGTCAGGAAGCTTTGCCGCTCCCCGGAGAAGTCAGCCTTGTAGGAGGTTTCCATAAACCAGTCCTGCTTATGAAAGACCGTGAAGCGTGGCAGGAGGCGGATAGACTTAATGAGCGCCTGGTGAAAGGCCTCATAGTCCCTGTCTGAGAGGGTGAAGATCTCAGGGAGGCTGACCTGGTAGGCCAGGGTAATGTCTCCCTGCCGGGAGAGGATGCAGCCGTGCTCTACTGTGTAGATCGGCAGCAGTTTCCCCAGGTCAATGGGCGCTGCCATGGACTTCCTCCTTTCCGGTTTTGTGCGGGGTGTTCAGCTGCAGGAATAAATGTCTGGAACAGATGCGGATGCAGGCCGGCACCTGGCGACGGGCAGCCATCTTCAGAAGGCCGTACTCACCATAGGTGTTGTTGAGGTGATAGACTGCGCCGAAAAGAGCGGCTCCCGCCAGGGCAATAAAGGCAAGGCAGGCTGCCACGGGCGCCCCGGCCAGGTACAGCAGGGTGAACAGCAGGAGCAGCAGGACCAGCCCCAGCGCCAGGTAAGTGATGTACTGAGCACGGAGGCCCCTGAACTCCAGGGACCTGTTAACGCCCTTGTTGATGGTATAGACACTTGTAGCCATAGACACTAAGCTGGAAGTTCAGACACCGAAGAAGGATTTAAGGACCGTGGCCACAATGACCAGAAAGATGCAGCTGCCGAACCAGGCAGCGGCCACCTTGCCGGTGTCCGGCTCTCCGCCGTTCCATTTCTGGTAGACCTTCACGGCGCCCACCAGCCCGACCACGGCACCGATGGCATACATCAGGCTGGTGCCGGTGTCGAAATAGCCGCTGATCATGTCGGTGGCCTGGGCGATGCCCGCGTTGCCGTCGCCAGTCTGCGCCTGCGCGGCCAGGGAAAGCGAGAGGGTCAGGATAGCTGTCAGGGCAGCGGCTGCTTTCGTCTTTTTGCGCTGCGGGAATAGTGCTTTGTGCTTTTTCATCTGGAATGGGTTTGAGGTTAGGGATAAGATATGGTAAAGCTTATTCTTTTGAAGAGGTCTCAGACCAAAGGGACTGCAGGTCGGCGGGTGTCAGGGTGAAAGAGTACATGCCCTGCCCGAGGAGAAAACTTTCTACAGCCTCTCTATGATAGTCCTGCAGAGAGGGGCTGTGCCTGGAGGTGACCAGGCGCAGGAGCGGCAGGAGCTCTTCCTTTTCCACGTCCGCCTCGGTAGCAAGCTCCAGCAGGGGCTTTATATCCTGCAGTACAGCGGTTACCACGGCATCTCCAGGTTCCTCTTCCGGGAGAGTGGAAGGCTGCGGAGCCACCAGGATAGCCGACGCCTCGGACAGGAATGGGTCCGCCCCAGGGGAGGCGGACCCCATGACGGACACCTGCGGGGGGTGGGGCAGACCTGCCGGCAGGGCTGGCCTGTTTGTTTGGCCTTTTATGATGCGAGTAAGGTCTTCTCTGCAATACAGGAGCAGCACCGCCAGGTAGTAGAGCCCTAAGGTCGCTCCTGCTGTAAGCAGGTACTGTTGCCAGGTAAAGGAAGATAGCATAGCCTTCGTGTCTTAACCCCGCCGCCCCATGCGCCGAGTATAATGAAGGCAAAGATGGGGGTACCGGCTATCCGGTTTTCACAAGTCGAGCCGTAGTAGGGGAAAGTTTTAAAGCGAGTGCCTGCATGTCAACCGCATTTTATCGCTTGAAATCTGAGGGTGCCATAAAGAAGCAGGTTGAACGCGTATAGTAGTACAACGACATTAATTATTTATTGGCACTATTTTCATAGAAGTAGCTGAAGCATCAAGTTGGAATTACTCCTGTAAACAAATTTGAAAAGTGGCTCTGAAGACCTATTACCTATTCAGGACTTACAATAGATAACGATGCATATTACCCTTATTGATTACAGTACTTTGAATAAGCCATTCAAATTTTGGAATTCTCTAAACTTTGGATGCGTTTAACCTGCCGCACGATCAAGCGGTAAAGCAAAATGAATATGTGCATAAGCTCCAAGGCTGTTGCAGTATCCATTCTCTTTCAAACCAACCGTAGAAGGCTGCCACTTATAGTGTTTGATGAATGCGAAACTTGCAATGGCATTGCATCACTTTGTTAACTACCTTTGTTTAAATGAGGTTTATACTCTACATATTGACTCTGCTTTTGCTGACTCTTTCCCTGAAACCGTGTCTGGACAGGGCAACCGCGATTCCCGGGAAAGGGGAAGTAGTAACTGTGGCTGGTTTGGATCAAGACCACCAGGACTGTGGTGCAGACGAGTGTTCCCCTTTTTGTGCCTGCCATTGCTGCCATACCCATTACCAGCCACAGAATATAGCGGTTGTTGAAAACGTCTCTGCACCAGAGGCAAGGCATGAGAGTGCCCTGTACAAAAATAGTTTCGTCTTTTCCATTTCCCGTTCTATCTGGCAGCCGCCCAAGATAGGATAACCCATCCCTTCTTGTATGTGCACAGCTAATCATGCCCTGTATGGGCATGCTGATGTACTGCTGTACCCTCTATCCTGTTCCTTTCAATCAAGGAGGAGATCACCCATTATATGATTTAAAATAAAACTATAGCTATTTATAGTTGAATAAATCAAATAAAAATCAACTCAACAGACGAAACAAAACAAAGGAAAAGCAGAAGTACGGCTGGCGTAAATAGTGAAAGATCATCGGGCTGACTGTTGCAACCGCTCTTGCGGCCTTGGCCATTATTGCCAGAGCTTATTATTTCTTCTCTGTTCCTACAAATAACCAACATGATAAATAGTGTCATCGCTTTTTCCATCCGGAACAAGCTTATTATCGGCCTCATGATCGTCGCCTGGATCGGTGCGGGCGTATGGGCCATGTCCACGGTTAGCCTCGGGTCCGTGCCCGATATCACCAACAACCAAGTACAGGTCATCACCACCTCGGAGAACCTGTCCACCGAGGATATAGAGCAGTTCGTGACCTATCCGGTTGAGCTGACCATGGCCAACCTTCCGGGGGTGGAGGAAATACGCTCCATATCCCGCTTCGGCCTTTCTGTGGTGACCGTGGTGTTCGATGAAGGCATGGGCACGTACTTGCCCCGGCAGCTGGTGCAGGAAAAACTCAGCGAAGTCGAGATTCCGGAGCAGTTCGGGGAGCCTGCCATGGGACCCATCAGCACCGGACTCGGAGAGATTTACCAGTACGTGCTGGAGCCGCAGCCAGGGTATGACACCGTGTATACCCCCACCGAACTTAGAACTATACAAGATTGGATCGTGACCCGCCAGATGGCGCTGGTGCCTGGCGTGGTGGAGGTAAACGCCTTTGGCGGAAACATCAAGCAGTACGAGGTCGCCCTGGACCCGGGCAAGCTCAACGCCATGAATGTGTCTATCTCAGAGGTGTTCCAGGCCCTGGAAAAGAACAATGTGAACACCGGAGGCGCTTATATCGAGCGGAACAGCATGGCCAACTTCATCAGGGGAGAAGGCCTGGTGCGCTCCCTGGAAGACATCCGCAACATCGTTGTCCGGAATGATAACGGCACACCGATCCTGATCAGCGATGTGGCGGACCAGGTGCAGTTTGGGAGCCAGGTACGCTACGGTGCCTTCACGCAGGACGGCCACGAGGCTGTGGGCGGCATGGTGCTTATGCTCCGCGGCGAGAGCCCGGACAAGGTGATTACGGCGGTGAAGGAGCGCATGGCTGAGGTACAGAAATCCTTGCCGGAAGGCTTGGTGATAAAACCCTTTATTGACCAGAGCAACCTGATTGCCCGCACGACCAGCACTGTCTCCAGGAACCTGACCGAGGGCGCACTGATCGTGGTGTTCGTGCTGGTGCTGCTGCTGGGCAGTTTCCGGGGCGGCCTGATCACCGCCTCTGTCATCCCGCTGGCCCTGCTGTTTGCCTTTATACTCATGCGCATCTTCAACGTGTCGGCTAACCTGATGAGCCTGGGGGCCATTGACTTCGGTATCATCGTGGACGGGGCCGTGATCATTGTGGAGGGCACTATCCACCTGATAGAGAAGAAAGTCAGGGAAGGAAAGATGAGCTTTGGGCAGCAGCAGATGGACGAAATCGCCTATGGCTCGGGCAGCACCATGATGAACTCGGCCTTCTTCGGGCAGATTATCATCCTGATCGTTTTCGCACCCATCCTTTTCCTCACCGGCGTGGAGGGCAAGATGTTTCAGCCGATGGCCTTTACCTTCGGCTTTGCCGTGCTGGGGGCCATCATGCTGTGTTTGACCTATGTACCCATGGTGTCGGCTTTGCTGCTGAAGCCGTCTTCCAGGCAAAGCCTGCCTGGTAAGTTTGAAAGCAAGGTGGAGCATATCAGCAATAAACTGATGGGCGGGATACACAAAGGGTATCTGCCTTTATTGCGTAAATCGATGAACCACAAAGCTATGGTACTTTTAACTGCCTTAGCCTTATTGGCAGGAGCGGGCTATACTTTCTCCCGCATGGGCGGAGAGTTTATCCCGAGCCTGGATGAGGGTGACGTCGCCATGCAGGCGCTGCTGCGCCCGGGGTCTTCTCTGTCTGAGAGCATTGAGCAGTCCAAGAAAATAGAAAAGATCGTCTTAGAGAATTTTCCGGAGGTGAAGACGATGGTGGCCCGCATCGGGGTATCGGCCATTCCGACGGATCCCATGCCCATGGATATACTGGATTCCTTTATCATTCTGGAGAAAGACGAGGAAAATTGGGTGAGCGCCGACTCGAAAGAGGAGCTGCTCGAAAAGATAAAAGAGAAACTTTCAGTATTACCGGGAATAAACTTTGTGTTCAGTCAACCAGTGGAACTCCGGTTTAACGAGCTGATCAGCGGTGTGCGAGAGGATGTGGCCGTGAAGCTCTACGGGGAGGACCTGAACGTGCTGGCGACCAAAGGCCAGCAGATGGCGCAGATCATCCAGACTGTGCCAGGCGTGGGCGACGTGAACCTGGAGGCTATCTCTGGGCTGCCGCAGATGACGGTGCGATTTGATCGTAGGAAGATCGCGCAGTACGGGTTGGACATCGAAAAACTAAACAATTACATCAGCACCGCCTTTGCCGGTGGGGTAGCCGGGGTGGTCTTCGAAGGGGAAAAGCGCTTTGACATTGTTGTCCGCCTCTCCAAAGAGAACAGGCGCAGCATTGGAGACCTGAAGAACCTTTATGTCGACCTGCCGAACGGGGAGCAGGTGCCCATGCAGCAGGTGGCGGATATCAGTTACCAGCCAGGGCCTATGCAAATCTCCCGCGACAATACTTCCCGGAGAATCAACGTGGGGGTAAACGTGCGCGGCCGTGACGTGGAGAGCATGGTGAATGAGATTCAGCAAAAACTGGATGCGCAGCTGGACCTGCCGCCTGGCTACTATGTGACCTACGGCGGTTCCTTCGAGAATCTGCAGCGGGCCAAGGCGCGCCTGCAGGTAGTGGTGCCTATTGCGCTGGCGTTGATATTTGTGCTGCTGTATTTTGCCTTAAAGTCGCTTTCCCAGTCGATTATGATTTACATGGCGGTGCCGCTGGCAGCCATTGGTGGGGTATTTGCCTTGGCCCTTAGAGGTATGCCTTTCAGTATCTCTGCCGGGGTGGGCTTTATCGTGCTCTTCGGGGTTGCCGTACTGAACGGGCTGGTCTTGGTCAGTAGGTTCAACAGCTTAAAAGAAGAAGGTATAACGGACCTGAGGCAGCGTATCTTTATCGGTACAGAAGAACGGCTGCGACCTATCCTGCTGACAGCTACTGCCGCCATCATGGGCTTTATTCCGATGGCTTTCTCTGCCTCCGCGGGCGCTGAGGTGCAAAGGCCTTTGGCGACTGTCGTGATCGGCGGTCTGATCACAGCGACGTTCCTCACGCTCGTGGTGGTGCCTATTCTGTATTTCTTCGTTGAATCGAGGGTTGGGGAAAGTGGCGGCAAAGGGAACATGGCCATGGCTCCTGCCTTTCTTTTGCCCTTGGTGATGGGTGCCGGACTTTTCTTTTCTCCTGGCCCAGCCACGGCACAGGATAAAGAAATGCTTCCGGACAACCTGCCAGCTATCTCCATGGAAGAGGCGGTGCAGCGGGCAGTAGCCAACTATCCTTCCATTACAGCCGCCAGGCTTGGCATAGAAAATCAGCAAGCCCTGCGAAGTGCGGCCTGGAACCTGGGGAGTACTCAAGTATTCACAGGGAAGGAAGAGGCGGGGAATGGAAGCGAAGGTGTTCAGGACCGTATCGGCATTCAGCAGCAGAACATAGAGGTATTCAGTATCGCGCCCAGGCTCAAGCTGCAGCAAAAGCAGGTTAGCCTGGCCCAGTCGGCGCTGAATTTAACTTCACTGGAGGTGGCCCGTGAGGTGCGTATAGCCTGGAGCAACACTTACGCTGCCAGAAGCCAATACCTGCTTTACCAGCGGCTGGACTCAATTTTTTCCGAGTTCACCAGAGCCGCAGAGGTACGGTACGAAACAGAGGCCATTTCCCACCTGGAGTACCTGGCGGCGACGAATCAGGCCCGGAAGATAAGGATACAGCAGGAGCAGGCTTTCCGAAATTACCGGGCAACCCTGCGCCAGCTGAATCAGTGGCTGGTGAGCGACACTCCCTGTACTACGACCCTGCCAGAGCCTGATCAGTTGGCTGAGCCTCTGCCCGGTCTGGCAGACACCCTAAGTCAGCACCCGTTACTGGACTATTCCCGCCGGCAGGTGGAGGTGGCTCAGGCCCGCCAGCGCGTGGCCAAAGCGGCCTACCTTCCGAGCCTGAGCGGACAGTATGCTGCCCAGGAAATAGCAGGTCAGTCAGGTTTCTACAGCTACCAAATTGGAGTGAACTTCCCCTTGTTCCCTTTTGCGGAGCGTGGCCGGGTCCAATCCGCCAAAATAGCGCGCGAGATCGCCGGGCAGCACCTCCGCCGTACGCAGCTGGAGCTGCAGGCTGGCTATGGCAGTCTGCAGGAAGAGTACCGCAAGTGGCTTAACTCCTGGCAGTACTACCAGCAGGAGGCCTTACCATTAGCGGTAGAGCAGCGCAATGGGGCCATCATCGCTTACCGCGAGGGAGCCATTGACTATATCGGTTTCCTCCAGATCATACGGGATGCTATTCAGGTGGAATTCGATGCCCAGGAGGCGCTTGGGAATTACCTGGACACGAAGGCGCACCTAATTTATTTTCTTCAATCATCCAATCAACAAAACAACTAAAGACGATGCATATCAAACCAAATATACACTTTCTGCTTCGTGTGCTGCTACTGGTGTTCAGTGCCTGCAGCACCCCGGATGACACTGCCCGGGAGCAGGAAATGGCAGCCGAAGAAGGGCATGAGGAAGGTACTGTGCGCATGTCCCCGGCACAAATAAATGCCATTGGGCTAAAGCTCGGCCCTTTGCAGAACAGGAACCTGACGGGCACGGTGAAAGTAACGGGCGAGTTGGAGGTGCCTCCCCAGAGCAAGGCGAGCATCAGTGCGACCGTAGGCGGAAACGTGCAGGAAATAAAAGTCATAGAAGGCGACAGGGTACGGAAAGGGCAGACGCTTGCCCTGCTGACGCACCCCGAGCTGGTGCAGATGCAGGTAGACCTTCAGGAGGCGGCCAGCCGGCTACAGTACCTGGAGCAGGAGTACAATCGTCAGCAACGGCTGTATGAGCAAAAGGTGGGCTCGGGACGGGACCTGCAGGAGGCCACTTCAAACTATAACACCAATAAGGCTCAGGTGGAAGGACTGAAGTCCAGGCTCCGCATCCTGGGACTCAACACAGGCAGTATCCTCTCCGGCAGAATATACCAGTCGGTCCCGGTCGTCTCGCCCTTAAGCGGCTACGTGCAGAAGGTGTACATGAATATAGGAGAGTACGTGTCTCCCCAGCAACAGATGCTTACCGTAGTAGACCGCTCACAGCTTCATGCCGACCTCATGGTCTTTGAAAAAGACGTTGCAAATGTAAAAGTGGGGCAAAAGGTAAGCTTTACAGTTGCTAATGCGGCAGGTAGAGAATATACCGCAACAGTTTACAATATGAGTCCGGCTTTCGAGGAGGATGTCAGGGCAGTGCACCTTCATGCCGACATAGAAGGCAGCACAGAAAGCCTGATACCGGGCATGTACATTGAGGGCCGCATTGCAGTGGACAGCACGACAGCCCTCGCCGTGCCAGAAGCGGCCGTTGTGCTGGAGGGAGACCAGTCCTTCATCTTTGTAAAGACAGGAGAAGTTGGCGCCGAAGAAGCGCATCCAGCAGAGGGAAATACTACCGGAGCAACGGAGGCCCCTGCACAAACAGCGGGAAAGGCCTGGGTGTTCAGGCAGGTTCCTGTCGTGACAGGTGCCAGTGACAGTGGCTGGGTTGAGGTAAAGCTGCAGCAGCAGCTGCCTGATAGTGCCCAGGTGGCCTACAACGGCGCTTACAACCTAATTGCAGAAATGGGTAAAGGCAATACAGCGCACGCTGATTAACAAGAAATGAAAGGCAATTCGTTGGATAGCTTAACAGAGGCGTCCACGACCATAACGCTTTGCTTTATAGAGAACAAGAGAAAGAGTATGAACGAGGAACTTGAAGCGCGGCTGCGGGCCAGGCATATCCGCCCGACGGCTATGCGCCTGCTAGTACTGGATAAACTTCTAAAACAGCAGACGGCTATGAGCCTGAGCGAAATGGAAGCGGGTTTCGAGCATGCAGACCGTGTCACGCTGTACCGTACGCTGAAGACCTTTGAAGAAAAAGGACTGGTGCATCAGGTTATTGACGGAGCGGGCTTAACGAAGTATGCTTTATGCCAAGAGGATTGTACCTGTGCCCCAGAAGAGCTGCATGTCCATTTCTACTGTAACAGCTGCAAAGAAACCTATTGCCTTCCCAAAGCGAAAGTGCCGGATGTACAGCTTCCAAACAAGTTCAGCTTTCAGGAGGTGAACATGGTGGTGAAAGGTATTTGTGACCGTTGCAGTTCATAACGAAGCATACTTGATTTTAACGGGCTATATTCTGAAGAAGAATGAGCAAGAAACTAGCTATCGTATGGGTAGTTATAACGTGGCAAACTGTAGCTGCATTGTCCTTGTTCCCCCTAATACTTTCTGTAGGCAGAATTGAGGCGCAGCACCAGGAGAAGTCTTTTGCCGGGCAAAGCTGCCCTGATGTTAAAAGACAACCTCTCGCTTCAAGAAGCATAGCCGTTTCTGATTTGGACACTGATGGGGCTGTTGTTAGCAGCTTTCATACTTAGTATAACGGTCGGTCCTAACTTGTTGCTTTTCGGCCTCAGGAAAGCCAGTTGTAAAAAGATTAACGTAGTCAATAAAAGCAAATGAGAAAAATTAAAATAGCACTTCCTCTTGTACTCCCTGAAGTGCCGGATGTCAGGGACCGCTGCGTACGTGAACTCATGGACCGTCTTCAGGGCCGGCAGGGCATTGAAAAGGTGCATATTTCTGATGAAACAGGCCAGAATGCACCACAGCTCTGTTTTCACTACAACCCGGAGGAGATCTCCATGGAGCGCATAACGACGCTGGCCAGGCAAACAGGCGCTTCGTTGACAGAGGAATTTGGGCATCAACTTATCGAGGTAGAAGGCATTCGCCATGCCCGCCATGCACGATACCTGGAGCAAAGCCTGCAGCAGGCTGACGGCCTGCTGCAGGCTTCGGTAGCCGCCTCGGGTATAGTGCGCCTGGAATTCGATAGGTCCAGAACCAACGAAGAGAGGATTCTGTCGCTCATCAGGAAAGAAGGATTGAGGGTTGCCGGTACCCCGGCAAGTGCAGGAGGAGTTAATGTAGGGCAAAGCAAAGAGAAAAAAGACGAGGTTACACCGCAGGAGCAGGAACGACTGAAAGAAAAAATGGAGCCAGACAGTGACCACACGCATGAACACGGCGGAATCTTTGGCAGAAACACAGAACTTATCTTTTCCATCATCTGCGGGGCCTTGCTTGCTGTTGGTTTTGGGTTAAGCTTTGTGGAAGGGGTGCCAGGTTGGGCAAGCCTGGCGCTTTACATCGGGGCCTACTTCTTCGGCGGACTCTTCACGGCCAAGGAAGCGGCTGAGGAGATCATCAAAAAAAACTTCGAGATAGATTTCCTGATGCTGGTGGCAGCTATTGGAGCGGCTATACTGGGAGAGTGGGCGGAGGGAGCCTTGCTGCTGTTCCTCTTCAGCATGGGGCACGCGCTGGAGCATTACGCCATGAACAAAGCCCGGAAATCTATCGCGGCATTGGCTGATTTGGCACCCAAAACAGCCTTGCTCAAGAAGAATGGCAAGACAGAGGAGGTAGGTATCGAAAAACTGCGCCTCGGCGATGTAATCATAGTAAGGCCAAACAGTAAAATATCGGCTGACGGTGTGGTCGTCAAAGGGCAGAGCAGCGTAAACCAAGCCCCCATCACCGGAGAGAGTGTGCCGGTGGATAAGGAGCCGGTAGATGATCCGGAGCAAACATACAGTACGGAAAGCGAGATAAAAAGCGAAAACCGCGTGTTCGCCGGCACCATCAACGGGAATAATACTTTGGAGGTGAAAGTGATCAAAGAGGCCAAGGACTCCACTTTATCGCGGCTCGTAAAGCTGGTGAATGAGGCACAGACACAGAAATCGCCCACGCAACAGTTTACCGACAGGTTTGAAAAGTACTTCGTGCCTTCCGTACTCCTGCTGGTAGTGGCCTTGAACTTCGCTTTCCTGGTGCTGGATGAGCCCTTCAGCGCAAGCTTTTACAGGGCCATGGCCGTTTTGGTGGCAGCCAGCCCCTGTGCCCTGGCCATCTCCACGCCTAGCGCCGTGCTGAGCGGGGTGGCAAGGGCAGCACGTGGCGGTGTACTGATCAAAGGCGGGCGGCCCCTGGAGGACCTGGGCGTGCTGACTGCCCTGGCCTTTGATAAAACCGGAACTCTGACAGAAGGCAAACCCAAACTCACCAATGTTATTCCCTGGGGTGATATTTCGGAAAATGACCTGCTGAAAAGAGCGGTAGCCGTGGAGGCACTGAGCGACCACCCGCTGGCCAAAGCCATTGTCAGAGACGGGAAAGAAAGGCTCGGGTATATGCCGGTTCCCGGGGCAGAAGATCTGGAAGCTGTGCTGGGAAAGGGGATAAAAGCCACCCTGGAGGGCAACAAGGCATTCATAGGTAACCTGGAGCTTTTCGAGGAACTGGACGAAATCAGGCCCTCCCAGGAGCTGATTGACAAAGTGCAGTCGTTGGAAGCAGAAGGGAACACCTCTATGCTGGTGCGTGAAAATGACAGCTACATCGGCCTCATCTCCTTGATGGATACGCCTCGTGCAGCGGCAAAAGCTACCCTGGAAGAGCTGAAAAAAATGGGTATCAGGCGGATGATCATGCTGACGGGCGACAACCAGAAAGTGGCGGATGCGGTAGCCGGGGAGATCGGCCTCACCGATGCCTGGGGCAGCCTGCTGCCGGAAGAGAAGGTAAAGGCCATCAAGGAGCTGCGGCAGAAGGAAAGCAAGGTAGCCATGGTGGGAGACGGCGTAAACGATGCCCCGGCCATGGCCAACAGTACCGTGGGCATTGCCATGGGAGCTGCGGGTTCGGATGTGGCGCTGGAAACGGCCGACATCGCCCTGATGTCGGACAAACTGGAGAATCTTCCTTTCGCCATCGGCCTGAGCCGGATGTCCAGGAGAATAATTAAACAGAACCTTTGGGTAAGCCTGGGGATGGTGGCGCTGCTAATCCCGCTGACCATCTCGGGGGTGGCCACCATTGGGCCTGCCGTTTTGATGCACGAGGGCTCCACCTTGCTGGTGGTGTTTAATGCGCTAAGGCTGCTGGCCTACAGGAAGTAAAGGCCAAAACAAAATAAGGTGTATTTATAGGTAGGTTAGCTATGGCTGATAAAGAAAGGGAAAAGTGCCTGAAGAAAGCAAAGAAGGTTCATGAGTACAACTTTGTATATGACACCATTGAAGTGGTGGTGTCTTTAACCGCCGGCTTTACCGCTGGCAGCGCCGCCCTGGTCGGGTGGGGGCTTGACAGCATCATAGAGGTGATCTCGGCAAGTACCCTCTGGTGGCGGCTGAAAGGAGAACTTGAAGGCATCAGCAGTGAAAAGGTAGAGAAAAGGAAGAAAATTACTTTGTACGTCATAGCCTCCTCTTTCCTAATCGTTAGCGCATTCATCACTTACGATTCTGTTACAAAGCTTATAAAAGAGGAGACGGCTGACTGGAGCACGATGGGAATTGTTATCCTAATTGTTTCGCTGGTGATAAACCCAATCCTTATCTGGTACAAGTACAGGTATGGCAATAGGCTGGACAGCGAGGCGCTGAAAGCAGACGCCAAGGATACTTTCGTATGCCTCTATCAGACCGTGGCGGTACTGGGTGGTCTGCTGGCGGTGCGCTACCTGGGCTGGTGGTGGGTCGACCCGGTGGCTGCCCTGCTTATTGTTCCGTATGCCCTAAAGGAAGGGTGGGAGGCTTTCCGAAACGGCAGGAGGATCACGTACAATGGCTGACATGGTCCTTGTGTGGATTTGTCCTCATTGATATGTCAAAAGTACTCGGTGAAAGTAAGCTGAAGGTGTAAAATAAATCACATATTTAAATATGGCTGCAGATTTTAAACATTATAGAGAGGGAAACTTGTACTGCTACTTAAGCATAATACCACCTGTGCTATCTAAGACTGATAAAAATGACGGAGGAAATTACAGGGCGCGGTTTAAAAGATACATTGGTTGGGCAACGAGCTTATCGGAGGGTAAGCGGCTGTGGGTGATCATGAGAGAGACACCCGAGAGTGTGGAGCGGTTCAGGCAATTCAAGCCTGAGCGTATCCAATGGAAGTATGACGTCGTGACAAACGATGCGGAAGGAATGGGGGTCGATAAGGGCTTTAAGCCAATGGAGGCTCCTTACAGCCCGCTGCACAGCGACCAGGGTTGGGCCAGCCTGCTCCTGCCAATACCTGAGCTAAAGCTTCTTGAAAGCCTATCTGAAGACGCCCTAGGTGATGTTGACTCACACGTTACCATCCTTGCCCTCCAGAGCGAAGCCCAAGATGCTCTAGACTTGCTGAAAGCGAATGCGATTCCCCCAATAACCAGGATGTTAGGAGCTGATGATCTTTTTTTTAACATAATAGTTGGAAAGGAGCAGGGATTCTATGACTGTTTTCTGGTGAAGGCGGAGCGGAGCATCAGTGCTTCTTTACTCCACCTTTCTTCCTGAGCACCTTGCACATCATTATAAACTGCAGGTTTACCCAGCTTTCATGGCAAATATGTCCAAGGATTAGAAGCAGCACATCAATGTGCTGGCCGAGGATGCCCAAAGGCTGGCCATTAAATTTGCGGAAGAATCTGGGCAGAATGAGCAATGTAGATAAGAAGAGGCACTGGAAAATGGCAAAGCGAAAGCGGGAATGGGGTTCTTAAATCATTAAATAAAACCGAATAGACATAGTTTCGGTAGCACAAATTTCGATGCGCTTTTGGTAGTGGTCTTTGAGAAAAGCCATGTAGGGCTTATCCTTTTCACCTGCTACTTGATTTACGGCAGCAGCAGAGCCCGACCCCGGCACACTCGGAAAGCAGGGCCTCCACTTGGTCGCAGGTATAGCCGGCGTCGGCATAGATAGAGCCTACTGCCCTCGGACCAGTCCAGTTCCATGGCCTTGAAGGCGGCAACGTCGGCAAAGGATCCTGCATGGATATAGCACTGGACCTGCACCCCGTCTGAGGTAGTGACCACCTGCAGGTGGAAGCCATATATGTAGCGCCGCTTGCTGACGCACTTGCCCCGTAAGCCTTAGCTCGGGGCAGATGGCAGACAGGCATCGGGAAGAAGTTGATCAGGTAGGCGCACGAGATGTTGAATCCCTGGATGCTTTGCCCCAAAGCAGGGATAAGGGCAGCAGTTATTGCTCAAGGCCCTGCAGGCGGCGCACGAAGTCTGATTTGTCGATGCGCCTCACTCCGTGGTGGGCCTGCATATAGCCGTAGGCCGAGTGAAGGTGGCCGTGGAAGTAGCGGGCCGAGAGGAGGGCAATGGTCAGCAGTTTGACATCAAAAGTTTTACAGTGGGCGTCATCTTTACTGCCATCCAGTGGGCGTCATCTTTACTGCATCAAGAACGGCTGCACCACAGGGAGAGCAGGAAGTGCATCAGCGGTATCTGTCATTAGCTTGAGTACCAAATGTTTCTTAGAAATGGGGATGTAATCAGCTCCAGTCTCTCTGTGCTATCCCCTTGAAAACCATATTTGTAACGTGTTCCTGTAGGCATTTAGCCTATATAAGAGTATTTCAGGTAGGGGAGCTTTTTAGTTACCATCCAGCTCATCCATGCGCTGCAGGAGCCGTTCCCGCATCAGGTCCAGGAATTTGGTGCGGCTGTCCTTCTTCCGCTGGCGGACCTCCTGAAACGTGCGGTAGACGTTGCCGAGCTTCACCTGGAAGAGGGCCTCCAGTTGCCGGGTGATTTCCATGAGGTCTGTCGTGCCGTTGTTGATGTGCCCTGATTCGTACAGGCCGTAGGCCAGCTCAATCAGGTGAACCTTCGGCCCCGTCCAACTCAGCTCTTTCCGGGGGGGAGAGGCCGCAGGCTCCAAGTGGCCCTCATCCAGGTTCCGGAGCGCCTGCAGCAGGTAATCCCGGAGCCGCTGGTTGGCCTGTAAGCGGGCAACCACGTAGTCATAATGGGTGGTGAAGCGCGTGTCCGTATCCACGGCCGATGTGCTGTAATGGTAAGGCAGCTCAGAATTGCCCCGCACGAAAAGCCGGGCATCCAGGAAGAAGGCCTCCGAGAGCATGTACTGGTGGAGCTGCACGTGGTGATCGTAGAAGACGCGGATCAGCCGCAGTTCGTTCTTGTAGTGGCGCCGCAGGTCCTGCAGGCTCCCCACCGGTTTTTTAAGCTCGATGAGGGCCAGCCGGGAGTGGTAGATGAGCAGGCTGCTGAACCGGGGCTTGAGATACTTGAAGAAGTGAATCTCCTCCTGCTCCTTGTCAAAATGGTGGTGGATGACCCGCAGCTTCAGTTCCGCAATGGAGGCGTTGATGAGCTGTAGGTATTTCTCCCGGCGCTGTGCCGGGGAAAGGTCGGGCTGGTTTTCTGCCTCCCGGAGCTGTTCCACGAGCTGTTCATAGAGCTTGTTTGCCTGGTGTATCATATGCATGTACGTTAAGTTTCCCCGGTGAACTTGATTAAGGGCTTTTCCTGGAGAAGGCTGGCATGACCATGCTACGGCAGGTTCAAGATTAGCCCTTTTGCCTGCTCCACATGCTATGGCTTCAGTATAACCTGCTCAGGGGAACAGGTTTGTGAAATTTGATAAGCAAGGGAGTGGTCTCTTTTTTCAGGAGATGTAACTAATTGATATATAGATATATATTTATTTAAATGTAACATGGTTTTTTGATGAACGCGTCTAATGGCTTCCTTCCATGATCAGCCTGACCTCCTCCCTGATGCGCCGGTATTCCGCCATTACCATGTCCCTGTCAGGTTCACGGATCCGGGGGATGGGCAGGTAAGCTTTTTCCTCCCGGGCCAGGGCCTGATGGTCGTTGAGGATGGTGGCGTGGAAGGTCTTGAGTTCTACCGGGCACTGCGGCTCATCGGCCACCGTGCCCACGAATTCCCCGGAGGAGAGCGAGGCGATGACGGCGGGGGGCACGGCGGCGTCCAGCTGCGTAGAGCGGCTCACGGAGGTGTCGCTGCTGTTTACAGAGAAGCTTTCCCGCTGCTGCACGATCCTGCCGAAGCGCTCGGACAGCTGTTTGGCTGTCTCCCCCGTGACCTGGCCGCTGATGACGTTGCCCACGATGTTCATCACCACCTCCGCCTGGTCCCGCCCGTAATCCTTTTTGAGCTGGCTGTAGTCCTGCACGGCCAGGGTGGTGGCCACTTTATTCGAGCGGGCCGTGGCGATGAGGGAGTCGATGCCGTTAAAGTAGATGGTGGGGAACTCATCGAAAATGAGACTGCTCTTGACCCGCCCTTTCTGGTTGACCAGCTTGATCGCCCGGGAGATATAAAGGGAGAGCACCGCCCCGTACACCTGCTGCTTCTGGGGGTTACCCGCCAGGCAGATGACCTTGGGCTTCTCCGGGTTATTCAGGTCCAGCGTAAAGTCATTTCCCGAGAGCACGTAGTAGAGCTGCGGGGAGACCAGGCGGGCCATGCTGATCTTGGCGCTAGCCACCTGGCCCTCCAGCTGCTCCATGGCCTCGTTCTCGAAGGCCGAGACGAAAGGGTTGATGAGCACCTCTATCTCCGGCTCGGTCCGCAGCACGGCGAACAGCTCCGGGTAACCTGCCTGCATGAGCTCGATGACGTGGGGCAGCGTGCAGTATCGGCCATCCTGGTACTTCCGCAGGAACCAGATGATAGCGGTGACGAAGTTGATGGGAGACTCCACGAAAAAGTCCCCCTGTTTTTTGATCCACTCCCGGTTCAGGCCCAGCATGATGGTGCGGGAGGCCTCGGTGGCGTCCGTGATGTCCGTCATCGTGTCCGGGTCGAGCGGGTTACAGCGGTGGGTGCGGGAGAGGTCATCGAAGTTGATGAGGTAGAACGCCGGCCTTACCGGGTACTTGTCAGCGTGTCGCAGCAGGGTGTTGTAGGCGATGCGCGTCAGGTCATCGTATTTGAAGTCGTAGAGGAACATGGCAAAGCCCTTGCGGATGTGCTGGGTGATGACGTGGCGGATGACAAAGTAAGACTTGCCCGCCCCGGGCGTGCCGATCACCAGCAGGGCCCGGAAAGGGTTGATGATGTTTATCCAGCTGCGGCGGGGTTTGCCTTTGAGCGTGTACCGGGCCGGCAGGTTAATGGAGTACTCGTTCTCTAGCAGCCGCTCCTCCTGCGGAAAGGACTGGTTGGCCTTGTTGAAGATATCCTGGCCCAGCCTCACCTTCAACAGGCGGGAGAGCAGCGTGCCCCCTGCCAGGATCAGCAGGTAGCCCAGCGCTGTTGTGCCCATGTAAGCTGTTGCCACAGGAGGTGTGACATCAACGCTTAACAGGAACTGGCTTGAGAAGTAAAGCAGCAGCCCGGGGAGAAGATAGCCGGCGACGGTGCCGAAGCGAAGATGTTCGCTTTTCTTTCCTTTGGCTCCGAGAAGCGAAACAAGCAGCAGGAGCAGTGCGGCTCCGCTGGCTTTCAGGCTGCTCTGAAACAAAGGCATGCCGGCGAAATTCTGCACCACCCGGTCCGTTAGGGCGGCAGTCAGCCCCCACTCCCGGAAGGCAGGGTGGCAGGCGATGTAGAAGTGCAGGAGCAGGACCGCCAGGCTTAGAAGCCTGGTGAAGTCGGTGACCTGACGCAGTCCCTGCTGGTTTTCCCCTGTGTTCATGTTTCGTTTTACTTAAGTTTGAGTTACTTTCCTCTATAGTCTTGGCCTTCTCCGGCGCTTTCGCCTCCTGGCCTTGAGCGTGTGGGGGAGGTAATCCCCCTGCTGCTCGGCTTTCAACAGGTCCTGCAGGATCGCCGGTGCGTCGAAGTGTAAGGCCGTGTGCCATGCAGGCTCAGGCAAAGGCGCTCCGGGAGTGCTGTGCCCTGTCGGTTGCTCCAGGCGCCGCCTTTCCTCAGTTGTATTTAAGTCTTGCTCTCCAGGGAGGCGCTTCAGCAGCGCTTTGGCGCCGTAGGCCTTGCCCAGCTCGCTTCCGTTGAGGACTGCCTTGCGCCGGTGGTCAATGAAGGTCACCCCGTAGGTCAGGCCCAGGGCACTCTCCCGGAAAAGCACCTGGATATGCTCCTTTTGCAGGAGCAGCGCGAATTTTTCCCTGCTGGGCGATGGTACTGTATTGAAAACCCTGTCAATGCTTTGCCTCAGGGCCTCCCGGTACAGTCTCCGCGTCTGCCTGTTCTGCTCGAAGCGCTTCTCAAGGGCTGCCAGGGTCGGTTTGCCGGCAATGGCGCTGGCCTTGACCGGTACGCCCACCTTTTGGCCCTGCCCGTCGAGGATGCTGTAGGCCAGCCCGCCCCTGCGGTGCATCTGTGACTTTTCGCTTCCCCTGTCCGCCGTCACGTTAAACCCCTTTAGCACTGCGTTCAGCTCCGCCAGGGAGGTGTAGTTGTAGCCGCGGGTGACGGCGGTGACGATACTAGCGACGGTGCGCTTTGTCTCTGACTTCCCGTAAAGCGCCGGCGCCAGCAGGGCAGGGGACAGAGGCCGCTTGTTTGATTGCTGCTGGTCCTCCGCCCGCACCAGCCTGTAGTCCAGCTCTATGGCCCTGCGGGCAGGCTCTGACTTTTCCCGCCCGATGTTGTGGAGGTCTATCCGCGTCCCGCCTGCCTGTATATTGGTGGTGACGATGTGCAGGTGCGGGTGCGCCGCATCCAGGTGGCGGTAGACCAGGTAAGGCTGGCCGCCAAAGCCGATCCGGTCCATGTAGTCGGTGGCGATGCGCTGCAGCTTTTCTGTTTCCAGCGCCTCTCCCATGGCAAAGTTGAGGGAGATGTGCACGGCGTTCGTTCTGACCTGCGGGCTTTTCTCCTGGAGCCGCTCAAAGCGGGCCAGCTTCTCCCGGAAGCGCAGCAGGTGGGGCTCCTGCAGGAACCGGTGGGCCAGCAGCAGCTCTGCTTTCCCCTCCTGTACCTTGTGCTCGTTGTAGTGCAGGACGCCCCTCAGGTTCTTTCCGGTGATGATGCGGGCTACCATTTCCTGGCCAGCTGGGAGATGAGCGAGAGCAGCAGGTTCACTTTCGTCTCCACTTTCCGGTACTGCTCCAGGGCCTGGTGGGAGAGGAATGCCCGCCTCTGCCCGGAGGAGCTGGCGTTGAAGTGGCGCGTGATCTGGTTGATGTTCACACCGATGGCCCGCAGCTCCTCCACGACCCCGTCCAGGGAGGCGTCCCTGTGGAAGAGCCTGACTTGCCTGCCTGCGAGGGAGCGCCGGATTACCTCCCCGATGGAGTGGCAGTCGCTCTTTTTCTGTATCTCCTCCAGGCGCAGGTACTCCCGCTCCGTCACCCGGAAGATGATAGGGTGGGAGAGCAGCTCCGCTGCCTCGTCCGTTTTCCTTCTAGCCATGGCGCATGATCCGGTATGGGGACAGCAGGCACCGAGCTCCGAGGTGGGCAAACGCTGCGGCAAACCCAACGGGAAGGAGGCGCGGCAGGTTTTGGTATACAAAAATACATCTTGCTCGCTGCACCAGGCCGCAGCGGAACATTCCTTGAGACGGGGTAAAAGAGCCTGCCTCAGGCAGGAGGCAGAGCTGCAGCAGGCCCCTTTTCGGGGAGCGGGGGAGCCGGGGCTGAAGCCAGTGTTTGTTTTCTTGATTTTCCATGAGGCGTGAGTTTACAGGCAAAGATTGGCTGCTTTCCCGGGGCATTTTCACAAGGGATTCCCCTGTGGGGAAATATTTTCCAGGGGTGTTTGGGGTGGATTGACAGGGTTGCCCGGGAGGGGGAGCCGCCGCCGGGATGCTTTGGAAGTCGTCAAACAGGCAAATCGGGCAGGTCACTCCCCTTTAACCTTCATCAGCCGTAGGGGACAATTCTTTCCCCCCTATGGCCTGCCTTGTGAAGACCGGTGACCCGGCGGTTGAAACTTGGGGGGCTAACCAAAAAATAAACAACATGTCAGTGGAAATCATCACCAAGGAAGACCTGCAGCTCTTCCGCCTTCAACTGCTCGAGGACTTGCGGGAACTGCTGAGCAGGAAACAGGCTCCCGCCCCCAAGCAAGTGCTTAAATCGGCGGAGGTGCGGAAGATGCTCAAAATCTCCCCGGCCACGCTGCAGACCCTGCGCATCAACGGCACGCTGCCCTACACCCGGATCGGGGGGACGCTCTACTACAGAAGTGAGGATATTGAGCGGCTCATGGAAGGAAAGGGGGGAAAGCCATGAACTATATCGCGCACCTGTCCGGCTTTTTCCGGCGCGTGGCCCGGGACCCCCGCTTCAACCCCACCCACGTGAGCCTGTACATGGCCTTGTTCCAGCAATGGAACCTGAACCACTTCCGCAACCCCATCTCCATTGCCCGCTCCCAGGTAATGGGTATTTCCCGTATCAGCTCCCGGGTCACCTACCATAAGTGCATCAGGGAGCTACACGCTTGGGGCTATATTTACTACAGCCCTTCCTTTAACCACTACCGGGGAAGCCTGGTATACATGCCGGCTTTCGACGACAGGGAACCGGATAAGCAAGAAAGGGCCAACCGTACCATTTGCTGTACCGGAGCTGAACCGGGGCTGGACGGGGACTGTAGTGGAGCTGAACAGGAGGTGAACCCTTCTATAAACAGTACAAACCTATTAAACACCTTAAACAGTTTAAACGAGCGCGCACGCGCCTACGCGAGGGAGCCTGTCGGAGAGGAAAGGGGAACAAGCGAAAGAAAAGAAAAAAGTTGCGTCCAAAAAGAAAAGAAAACCATGCTGGAGCCGCCGCCAGAGCTGGAGGAGGTGCGGCACTTCTTCCAGGTGCTGGGGTACAGGGAACTGGAGGCTTTCCGCTTTTTTCACCATTACAGCGCCAACGGCTGGATGATCGGGCGGCACCCCATGCAGGATTGGCAGGCAGCTGCCCGCAAGTGGGTGTGCAACACCATCAGCCGAGGCAACCCCGCACCTGGTCCGCCAAAAGGCAGCGTAACCGAAGGAAAAGACTATGCAGAGCTGCTCTGAGACAGGGGAGCCAGCAGCAGGGCCTTATGATGGCTGGCTGCCGGTATTAGAGCGGCAGGGAAAAAAATTATTCGGTGCACACTTCCGGCTGTACACCGAGGACCAGGCGCTCCAGGCCAGGTTGCTGGCTTATTTCCTGCAAGACAGGGAGAGAGCCAGGCAATACGGGGTAAGTCTTCGGAAGGGGCTCTTGCTCAGCGGCCCCGTGGGGTGCGGCAAGACCAGCCTGATGACGCTGCTGCGGCTGCTGCTCTCTCCCGGGGAGCGCTATCGCACCAGGTCCTGCCGGCAGGTGAGCTTTGAGTTTCAGCGGGAGGGCTTTGAGGTGATCCGGCGCTATGGGGAGGGCTACCTCCCTGGAGGCAGCCCAAGGCCCTTGACCTATTTTTTTGATGACCTGGGAACCGAGAGCCGCCAAAAGCACTATGGCAACGACTGCAACGTCATGGGGGAGATACTGCTGAGCCGTTACGACCTGTTTGTCTCAACCGGGTTGAAAACGCACCTGACCACCAATCTGACCAGTGCGGAGATAGAGCAGTTCTACGGCACCCGGGTGCGGTCGAGGATGCGGGAGATGTTCAACCTCATCAGCTTTGGAAAGGAGGCCCGGGATAAGCGGGTGTAGCTGCTGGAGGCAGGTGCCGCGAACAGTGGTTTTGAAAAGGATAAAGGCTTTGGAGAGAAAACCTTGAAGATATTTTACCTATGAATCTTATTCATGCTGTTTCCAGCCATGAAACCGCTTTCTTATGTTCCTTCCTTGTTGCGTTTTACCCCTGGGTAAAACGGTGCGCGCCAACTCATGCCTTCACCCGCTATGGGGAAGAAAACCTCCCGCAGCTGCTCCGCGATGCTTCTTTGCAGGCAGCGTTGCGCCTGGTGAGCTCCGTCCTGTATCGGGAGCTGGAGAAGGTTTGGGTATGGGCTTAGCCAGGGAAGACATCTGCAAAAGCGATGCGCTGCCTTTATCCAGGCGTTGAAGTCTCTGGCACGACTAAAAGGAAGCAAGGCGATGAGCCGGAGGACAAAGCCGGTACCTGGTTTAATGCACCTCACCCCTCTGTTGGCAGAGGAGCCGCGCAAGCAGGAGCTGGTAATCTGGTGTTGCCTGTGGAAGCACTACCAGGGCGTGCTGGCCTGGCGTAAGAGACAGTAGGTTAAAAGAAAGCGTGCTGTATACCGGAACGCCTGAACCTGCTGTACATGCTGTGTCTTCCGTTTTGCTATAGACATATGCCAGCAATGGCATATGTCTATAGCAAGTTCTCGTTGGTGTAAAATCTTTGGCAAGCTACATCCATGTAGCTACATTTCAGGTTCCTGATCCCCTTCAGGAACAGCGGGAAACGCATTTCTCCATACAGCCTGTGTTTCTCCTGGTGCCTGCCCCGCGTCAGTTCCCGCTGAGAACGGGCAGGAGGATGTTATGATCCTATTCCGTGCCGGGAAATCTGTTCCTATCGGGGGCGAAGAGACTAAACCCAAAGCTATGCTGGTAGACAAACTTTTCGAGGCCATGCTGCGCCTGGGGCCTATCCCTGATAGGCTGAGGGATGCCGAACTACAGGATAATATCAGGTCCTACCTGAGGGAGGCCACCGCTGTAAGCTATTACTCACAGAAGCAGCTGCTGTTGAGCGCGGGGCAACCGGCGGACTATGTAAATTATATAGAACAAGGCTTCGCCCGGGGATTTTACCTGGAGGAGCGGACGCAGCGGCAAGTCTCTGTCTTCTTCTGGGAGGCGGGGCATTTCGCCGTGGCGACCAGCAGCTTCCTGCTCCGGCTGCCGTCCGATATTTACATAGAGGTGATGCCGGGAAGCCGGCTGCTTTCCCTGTCGCACGGGCAGCTGGCCCACATGGTGGAGCTGTTTCCGGTCACCGAAGCGCTGGCGCGCATGCTGCTGCTGCGTTACAAATCCTTTCATAAGAAGAGAACGCGGGATTTGCTGACAAGGTCGGCCTGGGAGCGCTACCTGGACTTGTTACAGTCCCATCCGAGGATAGAGCAGCAGGTATCCAAAGAAGCGATTGCCTCTTACCTGGGCATCACACCGCAGTCGCTGAGCCGGCTGCTCCGGGAGAATGGCCATCCCTGAGGCTTCGGGAGACGCCCCGGAACATAAGGTAAGTCATTTATGAACCTCTGTTAAATCCTTTCATAACATAAGGTAAACAATAATATCAACTCCCCTTCCTAATTTTAGAACATTCAGAAGCTCGCCGAAAAGCCGTGCAGAAAGCAAGGGGTACATGCCTCACGGCACATAATGCGGGCCTTCTGAAATCACTTCCCTTTCGGGGCGGTGTTGCTCCGGGTTGGAGAGGAGCAGCTGAAACAATGGTGCTATTGCATATTTTGATGTGTTTTTCCGCGGTGAAAGAATAGTGTCATCTGCTTAGGGTGCCGTTATCACAGCGGAAATGAGGCATCCTGTACAGGAAACAAACATGATAAAGTGAAACAAGCATGAATAAACGGAACAACACCGCCGTCTCTCTGCTGGTAGCGATACCCAAAAAAGCAAAAAGCCCGTAAATGATTGATTTACGGGCTTTTTGCTTTCTGCCCCCTTGCTAAATCATTCAGTTTTTCTCCATCCTAATGTTTGATCCCTTAAACTTTAATCAGGTAAGTCTAGATATATTTAGATAATGTTTAAATTTTAAAAGCAGAGAAAAAGAGCGAGTCAGTCCGTAAGCAAAAAGTGACCAAACAATCGTGCTTGTGGTATCTCTAAAAGTTACTCATGTCCCTGCTTTAAGAATTGTTTAAGTAAAAGCTAGGTTAACATATAGGTAATGAACTCAGTTGTATAAAAGCCAGGGTAGGCAAAAAACAGGTTATCTTCCTCTACCAAGTAGAAAACCTAGGTTTAGTCTTAGAAGGGGTGTTAATCCTTCATCTCCAAACTTATCCTTACCATATCCTGCTCCTGCCGTAACTGTTAAGTTCAGGCCACTATTGAAGTTCCTTTGCATCCCCCACACTGGCCCAACTCCATAGGAGGCCTCATTCCCTGATTCTTCATGCTCAATAAGGGAAGGTGTATTTCCATAAATGCTTAGAGCTATAAAGTTGCCGGAGTTGTCGGATACATTTTTTCCTGCTTTTGATCTTTTGTTTAAGTTATAATACCCTCGTGTCTGTAGCTCCAGGGAAGGCCATAGATAGGCATTATAGTCTCTCTCGTTATGATAGTCAAGGCCAAAGCTGATGTTAGGATTAATGTTGAAGGTAGAGGATTTTCCAAGCGCCTGCTCAAACTCCAAACCTAGGGTAAAAAAGTTTATCTTATAAAGCCTTTTAGTAACTGTAACCGGTAGGTCATTCTGTGCCTGTGCTACACAGCTCGTCATTAGTAGAACAACTATAGGAAGGAGTAGTCTTGCTTTCATAGTTACAACTGTTATGAAATGTTATGCTTGGTCTTCTCCATTGATCGCTGTATGAAGAAGATAAAAGGTCTTTTCTTCCAGATCCAGAAGCGCAACATAACTAAAATATTTTTAGGTTGACGAGCAAATAAATATCAAACCTTAATGCTGGTTCATGTGTCTGAAATAGGTTTTTCCTAATTCAGGTTATAGCCTGTTTCTTAAGAATTTACTACTTCACCCTTATACGTGGGAGATAAAAGAGACATTCGGTCAGGCTCTAATAGTAGCGAAGGTTTAACAACGCTTACATATGTAGAGAAGTGTACCTCCGAAGCATGTCACTAATGAGTGGAATGGTAACACCGCAGCCCATCCTGCCTAAGTTCAAATGCTAAATTCTATATGTACTTAATTGTATCCTGCTTCTAAATCGAATAATACCATGCAATTCTGAAGCCGGAATAGCATATTGGATACTAGGCTGACTTGTAGCGCACATCCAAGTATCAAGGGCAGGCAAAAAGGCAGACAAAGTCACCTTCTATGGCTTTACGAATGCCTCTATATAGTCCCCAAATAGCTCCCACAGCACCTCCAAGAATCATTACCGTTTCTGTTTGCCCGACTCTATAGAACTCTGCAGCAAAACGAACGGTGTTTTCGACCACAGCCACAACAACTGTAGCTACTATATTTACAACCTTTTTTAGAACATTGCCTAGCCATCCTTGAGTGCTAACTTCTCCATCAACGCTACTGCTTGTGGGATCTTCAAAGCAATTGAGATTATTGGTTACCAGACTAGATGCTTGGTGAAAATTATCATTAACTGCTATAAACGCTTTTGATAGCACGTTTTTTTGCTCAATATTCAGATTGGGGTCGTTAGATATTTTTGTTTTTAAAGGAGTAAGGTAGCTGTTTAAATAAGATAAATAAGTTGATGCGTTGTAGTTTGTTGTTGAAGATACAGATGCTATATATGCATTGGAAGCATTGATGATTGCGTTCCTGATTTGAGAGACATAAGCTGATACTAATGAACTGTAATTTGAAAGATAAACAATATTTGAGACCGAATAATAGTCAGATTGTATCTGATCAAAAGCAGATCCTCCTTGTTGCCCATACAGGGTTGTAGCCTTGTTTCTTTGGGATGACCTAAGAGTACTGGCGCTCACTGCTTCACAAGGATAACTCACTTCATCTGGCAAAATAGGATCCCAATGGGTGTATATCGGACACCCACCTGGAGGTATTGTATAAGTGATGGCTTTAGCGTTTGAAGGACACTCCTCTTTGATACTTGGAGCAGGCTGCTCCTGATCTTTGCCACAGGAATTGAATACGAACAACATCAATAAACAACATAATGTTATTACTGAACTTTAGGTTAGTTTCTTCATATAAAGAATTGTTATTACAGATTAAGTTTATCTTCGTTTTTAGTGAGATCAAAGCTTCTTACACCAACATAAGTTTTCTGTAGATAATCGATTTTATATTTTAGATAACCATTACTTAGTGCATTAACATACAAGAAAAAAGCTGCTCGTATCAAGGAGCAGTAGTATGTGTTGTTCTGGCATCAGTTATTCACTGAGATCCTTTGATCACGACGAAATATTCAGCATTGTTGACAGGATCAGGGAGAAAGACCCTTTCTGTGACAAAGAGCAAGCCACCGAGTTTGCCCTGGGCTTAAAAATATTCAGTGAGGTGATGATCAAAAACAGGAATCACCCTTTGTTTGAAGAGCTGAAACCAGCCTTTCAGAGCTTTATGAAGCGGCTAAAGAGCATGTAAGCAGAGGCCTCTACAACGAAGCAATAACAATCAAATATTTAAAACGGATTGATGAAGTCTAATATAGTAATACTTTTTATGCTGCTGTTCAGCCATATGGTAGCAGCACAGACCCAGCCCAAAAATGAAAAGATAGAAGCAAAAAAGCTATCAGAACATATCTATGTACTAACTGGTGAGGGTGGGAATGTTGGCGTAGCGGTAACCAGGCATGGCGTGTACATGATTGACGATAAGTTTGCTTACCTGTCAGACGAGATACTGGCTGCTGTTAAAAGGATTACGGACCAACCTGTTCGCTATCTGGTGAACACCCACTGGCATGGCGACCACACGGGCGGGAATGAAAATATAGCCAGAGAGGGTGCCGTTATTATAGCACACAACAACGTGTACGAGCGGATGAGTACCAAACAGTTTCGTAGCGGCGGAATAATTCAGGAGCCTTCACCCAATGGTGCCTTGCCATAAATAACTTTTTCAGATAATCTGGTTTTGCACCTCGACTCTACCCTGCAACTGATGGCGATGCACGTGCACAATGCCCACACGGATGGCGATGCCATGATACTGCACACGGGAGATGTCTTTTTCAATGGCAGGTACCCTTTTATTGATTTAAACTCTGGAGGTACGATAGACGGCACGATAAAAGCGGTGAATAGTGCCTTATTCATCGTCAACAAAGACACAAAGATCATTCCAGGCCACGGAGAAGTGGCTAACGGGGATGACTTGATGCGTTACCGTGACCTTTTGATGACCATCAGGGAGCGTGTCAAAAACGCCAAAGACAGCGGGAAAACCCTTGAGCAGGTACAAAGCATGGGCTTGACAAAAGAATGGGACAAGGCGCAGGGGCAGGGTAAGACAAAGCCAAGAGACATGGTTGAATCCGTATATAACAGCCTCGATTAGCCTAGCCTTTGATAACTAAGAAAGAACAGCCCACAGGGCTTTGTGCCTGATTGAAGATGTTCCACAAACGGTTCTTATAGTTCTAAATCCGATAGATGAAAAATAAAAAGCAAACGGTACTCATTGTTACTCTGGGCTTGCTGTTAGTTTTTTTAAAGAATGAAAGAAAAGAACAAAGTACATTGGTTAAGGTTAACTCATTATTGAAACAAGAAGCATGAATACAATAACAGACAACCAAGTAATAGAAACACTCCAAAAGCTTCATCAGGCAGCAAAGGATGATCATGTTTCCCGCTCTCAGCAAAAACAAAAGGCGGCAGAACAAGGGATAGCGTTTAACCGCTCATGGGCTACCGCTTATATGGCTGTAAGCCCTGAACAAGGTGATTTTCTTCACTTCTTGGTAACTGTTTCCAAGGCAAAGACAATTGTTGAGTTTGGCTGTTCTTTCGGAATCTCTACCATTTACCTGGCTGCCGCTGCACGCGATAACAAAGGTAGTGTTATAACAACTGATCTTGAACCCAATAAGGTGGCTGGTGCCCGTAAAAATATAGATGATGCAGGCCTTGGAGACACCGTAACCATATTGCAGGGTAATGCTACACAAACACTTTCTTCCGTTGACGGTTTCATTGACTTCCTGTTTTTGGATGGAGCAAAAGAACTGTATCTGCCAGTGCTCCAGATGCTTCAACCAAAACTAAGCAAGGGTGCCATTATTGTTGCTGATAACGCAGACCATGAGGGTGCCCGTTCTTTTGTTGAACACTTACTCCATGCTCAATCTGAGTACACTTCCGTACAGCTTTTTGAGAATCGTATGTTGGCTGCCTGTGTTAAATAGCTTGACCAACATTTGTTCAAGCCGGCGTACATATTGATTCCCTTTAAAAGTACTTGCTGTTGCATGAGTTTAAGCTATCCACATTGTTGTTGAATAGCTCAAAGCCTAATGGAAGATATTGTTCATTAGGTTCAATAGACAATAATCCACTTAGGGATATAAAGTGAATTCTGAAAATAATACTGGAAAGCTTCTTAATCACAATTTAGTTTGATTAGTGCTGTATAGTAGCATGTTTATGCTATAGAACTCACGCCATAATATACTGCTTTGGTGTTGTACCATACTTTTTGAATGCAGCTATAAAATGAGAAACGCTTTTATAACCTAGTTCTGCTGAAACATCATTTAGAGGAAATTTCTCCAGTAATATTTTTCTGGCTTTCTCCATTCGCAATTGTATTATATAATTATGAATGGTATTTTCATATAACTGCTTGAAGCTAGCTTCAACTTAAGCTCATTAAACGATACAATTCTATAAGGCTGCTTTATAGCTATAGAGTGTTCCAAGATATGCTTTGGCAGCTTTAAGCTTATACATCATTTCTTCAGGTACTTCAGAAAAGTTCTCCTTTGAAGAGTTAAGGATATGCATTAAAAGAAAAGCTCCCGTAATTTGCTCTCTGCATATATTCCTTTTAAATAACCTTCTTACTTATTATTTACTATATCGGTTAAGGTTAAAAATACATTGCTGTAGAGAGGAACCATGTTCCTACCAAAAGGCACATACAGCCCTTCTTGTACATTTTAATAAAATTGATCCCTTGTGACCCGTTTCTTGTTACTGGTAAGGAGTAAGGGGATTTTGTGCTATTAGTTTATACCAGTGTTTGTTCGGTTCAATGCAAAGGTCCGCTTTATAACCACTGGCTTTAACATCAATTCTCCTTAAAAAAGAACCAATTAATCTGAACGAACAGTTTTATGTGCATTTAGGATGTTAGTATAAGGGAATGTCCTAAAAGGCACTTTGGGGTATCCTTTGAATAGTAATGGGCTAGATGACAGAAGTTGTTCGTGAAGAAAAAAGCAGCAGGATATGTCTTCCGTGAAATTGGTCCTTTTTTCGGAAAAATGGGAATTGCGGTCCCCTCAGATCCAGGTTAATTTTGCATTCGAAAAGAGTAAAGTGCTTAACAGAGAATTCTTCTCGGGCATTCACTATAAAATAAACAAAGAATCAAATTAGCAGATGATCACAATTATTTCAGGCACAAACCGACCGGGCAGTAATGCGCTGCGGGTTGCAAAATACTATAGGAGAAGGTTTAAGGAGAAAGGCCAGGAAGCAAATTTGCTTCCTCTTACGGAGCTTCCGGCTTCCCTGATCGAGAGCGACCTCTACGGCAATAGGAGCGAGGAGTTTGCCCGCATACAGGAATTGGTGACTAAGACAGAAAAATTCCTTTTTGTCATACCCGAGTACAACGGCAGCTTTCCAGGTGTTTTAAAGGCTTTTATAGATGCTTGTGAGTTTCCGGCCAGTTTCTATGAGAAGAAGGCAGCACTGGTAGGCATCTCATCCGGCAGGCAGGGCAACCTGAGAGGGGTGGAACACTTTACGGGAATAGCCAATCATATGCACCTGCATGTCATGCCGCTGAAGATATACTTGTCAGGCATTGAGGCCGAGCTGGACGATAACAGCAACCTACACAAAGAGGGCACTGTAAAGTTCACGGATGAGCAGATAAATAAGTTCATCTCCTTCTAAAAATTCTACTGCCATATAAGCCTGCCTCAACAGGTAAGCACTTTAGCTGTTGAGGCAGATTGTAACAGGCTGATGGATTAAAGTAGAAAGTATTACCGTTAATTCTTTTTCCTATGTATGATGTTCGCAGTGTTATTCGTTTTGAATTGGCCCGGCTTATAAGTAGCCTCAAGGGCAAGGACCTCACCAAAATGCTGTTCAGTAGCTCCTTCAGTGAACTTGAACTTGGTATTGTTGATGTCATAGACCTGATGTATGAAGTAGAGAGGGAATATTTCATACATGTCCCTGACAAGTACCTGATCAATTCTCTGGAGGATGTTGTCAGTGTGATATGCGGCAATTCCTCTTCAGAAACCTTTCTCTATACAAGCAGTGCACCCGCAAAAGCCTTTTGGTATTAAGTGTTGGTGCCTCCCTGTTTACAGACAGTTTGCTATGCTACTAACAAAATGGGCAATGGACCCCATGCACTCAGAGGTGCATTCTAGAGTAAAGTACCTGGCATCTCCAAGCTAATCGGCTCATCCAGAAGTTTCAGCGGGGGCGCAACTTCCCCAAGCGATGGCTTTGAGGATGCGGAGGTATCTTTCGGTCTGCTGGCTATAAAAGGCATCACAAAGATAATTGAGCTGGATGTAGAGTTCGGCGGGTGGACAACGGATACAGGGGGTAACAAGAAAGCTAGCTTTGAGGTGAGCGGCAGTGTAAGCCAATGGGAGTTTGGGCTTACCTTCAACAACAGGTGGAATGGTGCTGAGCGAGGAGATAAAGCTTATAGCCATTATTCAGCTTTTCAAGGAAGCGACATCCCCATCACCTGATGCCTTTACCTGCTGAATCTTGCGCATTATCGTTATATTTAAAAATTGTTAAGCATACTAAAAGACGAGAAATGGCTGATTCCACTACACTCCCCTCTGATGTCGCACCTATGCTGGATATAAGCTCTACTATCCGGTACTATCTGTCGCAGAAGAAAAAAGCGCCGCAAACTTTTGGAATGAACAAGTACGAAAGTCTGGAGGATGGGAGAGACTTTGCTGTGTTGAGCAACGAGGGAGGGACGACTAGTGGGCCACCCGTCAAAACAGATCATTTTGCGCTAATTCTGTGCTTGAGGGGTAGCAGCACCAAAACAGTGGGGCAGTTTACCTTTGAGGTACAGCCCCAGACGGTCCATTTGGTGTCACCTGGCATCATCAACTCTTATGAAAACTCTACAAGCGATCTACTCCTTTACATGCTGCTTTTCAGGCGGGAGTTCCTTGATGAGAGTTTCATAAGTGGATCTATAGTGGACAACCTGCTGCTGATGAACCCGGACTACCCACCGGTTTATACTCTGGACACCTACAGCTTTGGTGCGATGAAGGCCTGCTTCGAGAAAATCAGCGATGAGTTCGACAGGGGAGGGGCTTTCCACCTGAACATCATTCGCCTGCAGATGCTGCAGCTGTTCTATGAGATGAACAGGGCCTGTGAAGCCTGCCTGTTGGGCTTTAGCAAGCACATGAACAGGCAGTATCAACTGACCCATGGCTTTAAGATGCTGATAGAAGAGAATTTCCTGACAAAGCGGACAGTGAATGAGTATGCCGACTTGTTGAACATCTCAGCCAAGCACCTGAGTGAATCGGTAAAGCGGGAGACAGGGGAGAGCGCCCTGGAGATCATCCACCGGAGGCTGCTACGGGAGGCGCAGTACCTTCTTTCCTATTCCTCCTGGAGCATAAAAGAGGTTGCCGAACACCTGCAGTTCGACACTGCCTCGCACTTTAGCCGCTTCTTTAAACAAAAGACAGGCCTCAACCCAAGTCAGTACAGTGCTGCTGCCGTATTTTAGGTGAGACAAGGCATGCTCAAACAAAGAACATCCTGACGGCCTCTGTTGCTGCTTCTTTCAGTAAATTTGTTTTTGTCTTTATCCAGCATCAGATAGTATTTTCAATACAATTTTGCATTTACAATTTTTTTGAACAATATACGAGATGTATTTCTTTGCTTTAGACTGTTTGATAAACATGAAAGGAATGAAGGCATTATTGTAGCGTGAAGTAATAGCCTTGCTTCCTCATTATTATCTGTTACACCACGTTGTTTTTATTATGTATTACAATCTGATCAGAATTAAAAAAACAAAAATCGTTGCACTCCTGGTCCTCTGTCTTTTCCAACTGACATCTTTTAAGGCTTTTGCCCAGGTAAAGTTACCGGAGCTTGTAAGTGATGGCATGATACTGCAAAGAAACGCCAAAACGAAAGTTTGGGGATGGGCTAGTCCCGGGGAAAAGGTCACGGTAAATTTTAACAGAAAGACTTACAGGGCCACTACCGATGCAAATGGGAAGTGGGCGATAACACTTGCTCCGATGAAAGCTGGTGGTCCTTATACCATGGACATCAAAGCCAGCAACCAGATCACCATTAAGGATATCTTGTTAGGAGATGTTTATTTAGCTTCCGGACAATCGAATATGGTGCATCAAATGTCACTGCATAGTATTACATATGCTGATGATATTGCCACTGCTAACTACCCGCAGATAAGGCATTTCTGGATTCCTACAACTACCAACCTGGAAGGCCCTGCCACCGATTTGCCTCAGTCATCGTGGAAATCAGCTAATCCGGAGGATGTAAATAATTTCTCCGCCGTTGCTTATTTCTTTGCCCGAAAGCTTTACAACCAATATAAAATTCCGATTGGCCTGATCAATGCCAGTGTAGGCGGCACCCCCATTGAGGCTTGGATGAGTGAAGAAGGCCTGAAGGATTTCTCCTCTACACTCGCGACTGTTAACAGAAACAGAGACACCAGTTACGTTAATTCTATCAAGCGGCGTGCGATAGCTGCCGCCAATGCAAACAGGCAAAAAGCAGAGCAGGATAAGGGACTGACAGATGCGGTGAAATGGTACGAAACCGCTTATGAGTCCAAGGGCTGGCGAAACATCAACATTCCTGGTTATTGGGAAGACCAGGGTATCAAAAACCTGAATGGCGCTGTCTGGTACCGCCGCGAAATAGATGTACCGGCATCCATGACCGGTGTACCGGCAAAAGTACATTTAGGCCGCATTGTAGACGCGGATGTTTTATACATTAATGGGGAGCAGGTGGGCAGCACAGGCTACCAATACCCGCAGCGAAGGTACAGTCTGCCTGCCGGCACTTTAAAACCTGGGAAAAACCTTTTTGTGGTAAGAGTGCAAAACCATGGCGGTAAAGGCGGATTTGTCCCGGACAAACCTTATTACATAGAAGCGAATAATCAAACCCTTGACCTGAAAGGCTACTGGCAATATAAAGTAGGCGAAGTCTATCGCCCGGTTAGTGGCAACGGAAACAGTGGTGGCTTCAATGCGCAAAACCAACCCACTGCTTTATATAATGCCATGGTGGCTCCGGCTACGGACTACACGCTGAAAGGAATTTTGTGGTACCAGGGGGAAAGTAACGCCGGTAACCCGACGGAATATAAAAAGCTGTTACCAGCTTTAATAAGCGACTGGCGGGATAAATGGCAGCAAGGTAGTCTCCCGTTCCTTTATGTGCAGCTTCCGAATTTTATGGAAGTGAATTACCTGCCTTCTGAAAGCAACTGGGCCCTGATGCGAGAGGCTGCCCTGGAAAGTCTATCGGTGCCTAACACTGCCATGGCCGTGACCATTGACTTGGGGGAGTGGAACGATATTCATCCAGATAATAAAAAAGATGTAGGGGAACGGTTAGCACTGGCTGCTCAAAAGCTTATTTACGGAGAAAAGAACCTAGTTTCGTCCGGTCCACTTTTTCAATCCGCTAAAATCGAGGATGATAAAATTGTTCTGAGTTTTACTGATACCGGTAGCGGGTTAACCTCCATTGATGGGGAAGAGCTGAGCTGGTTTGCCATAGCCGGAGCCGATAAAAGCTTTGTTTGGGCCAAAGCCAGAATCGAAGGAAATAAGGTGGTGGTGTGGAGCGATGAAGTTTCAGAACCAAGATATGTCCGCTATGCCTGGGCCGATAACCCTGATGGAGCCAATTTATATAACAAAGAAGGTTTGCCGGCTTCTCCATTCCGGACTGATGATTAGTACACCTCATTTGAATCAATCCACCATCGTGAAAAAACAATTTACCTTCTGTTTGCCCTGGCAATGTCTTCAGCTTTTGCCAGCAGGCTATAACCGGGGCAACATCTAGTACTAGTAGTACCCGCCGTAGTTAGTTATACTACCGAATAGGATCATCAGCACTTGGTATATAGGCATTATGTGTTTGGGACAGTAGTGATGAAAAAGCATCAAACCTTGTAAACAACGGCTAAGCGTTGGCTAGTCCTTATCTGAACCTGCTGCAGGTATTTAACAATAAGCGAAGTAGCATGGGGATAGAATAAAAAGTGTGACTTAGGTTATTTTCTTTGTTTTAAAAGGATAGAGAGGACGAAACGCTACAGCGTAAGCGCAACGTCTTCTCCCTTCAGGGACTGCCCCACCAGAATGTTGGGCACTGGCAACTATAATTACACACTACAGTTAAGCAGTGGAATTTCCTGTGAGTCGAAGAGCTGGTCTGCCACAAAGTCCATCGATCAACAATCATAGGTAGTAGAGAGTTCTGGGCGGGCGGCACCTTAGAGCGGTAATACCAGCCTGAGCGGTGAAGCTGCACTACCTTACAGGCCCTTGTGATGGAAACGCGGTAATCCTAGGCCAACCCTGAAGCCAGCCTAGCTAAAGGGACTGGCTTCAAAGCTTCTTTCGCAATACATCCTGCAGCATTTGTGTGTCCAAACTCAGGTCCGCCACCATTGCTTTAACTGCCGGTGCTTATGAGTTCGGATACTCCTAAACCTCCATATTTTTTCTTCCTTTGTAGAAGGTGACCTCCGAAATAATCATCTTGCGGCACACTTCTGCGACAGCCCCCCTGTCTCTTACTGCTTGATGGCGAAGATGATTTGCGCCTCGGTAAGTTTTGTCTTTTTCATGTCAATTCGTTTTGTTTAAGTACGACGAATCGCCCGTTTCTTCTATTTTACAATGGTCTGGTTTTTCGGGGGGAGGTCTCAAGCATTGTATAGTTTTGAAAGCAAAATACTGTAGCAAATCCGAAGTGCTCAATTCTCTTTTGAATAAATAAAATTGCTGCTTAGCTCCGAAGCTTTAACTTTACTCTTTATATCATTAAGCTTCATTTATGTTTGGTCTAAAGAAACACCTGTTGATCTGTTTATTGTTACTTGTTAACTGTGCTTTTGCACAGGTAAGAACCGACAGCAACCGGCAACGGCTCTTAATGGATTTTGGCTGGCGTTTTGCTTTCGGGCATCCTTCCGATACTGAAAAGGATTTTAATAATGGCACAAGTTATTTTTCATATCTGGCTAAAGCCGGATATGGTGACGGAGCTGCGGATCCGAACTTCGACGACAGAGCTTGGCGAAAGCTGGATCTCCCGCACGATTGGGCGGTTGAACAGGGCTTTAGCAGCCAGGCAAGTTTCAGCCATGGGTTCAAAGCTATAGGCCGTAACTTCCCAGATAAAAGCGTGGGCTGGTACCGCAAGTCCTTTGACATTCCCCTTTCAGACTTAGGCCGTAAGCTTTCAGTAGAATTTGACGGAGTTTTTCGTGATGCTATGGTTTGGGTAAATGGCCATTATGTGGGTACTGAGCCAAGCGGCTACAACAGCTTCCAATATGATATTACCGATTACCTTAATTACGGGGGAAATAATGTTATTGCCGTTAGGGTTGATGCCACCATGGAGGAAGGTTGGTTCTATGAAGGTGCGGGCATTTACCGGCACGTGTGGCTTTCGAAGACAAACCCTTTGCACGTAGCTCCCAACGGTACATTTGTGACCTCCGAGCTTAGCAGCAACACCGCGAAGATAACCGCAAGAGCAAACATTATTAATGAGGACAAGGCAGCGAAAGCCTTTTCGCTTGTGCAAACCATTGTAGATGCCAATGGTAAGACAGTAGCCAGCAAAAGAAAGGACAACCTAAAACTGTCGCCATTCGAAACTCAGGAGATTGAAATGGAGCTTCCTGTTGCCAACGCTAAGCTTTGGGATATTGAGTGTCCCAATCTATATAAGCTAGTGACTACCGTTCTGGCTAATAACAAGGAGGAGGACCAGTATGAAACCGCCTTTGGCATCAGGACAATCAGGTTTGATGCCAAAGAAGGCTTCTTCCTGAATGGGAAGCACGTGAAGTTGAAAGGCACCAACAACCACCAGGACCACGCTGGTGTAGGTACGGCCATGCCCGATGAGCTTCAGTACTGGCGCATCAGAAAATTGAAGGAAATGGGCTCCAACGCCTATCGCTGCTCACACCATCCTCCCACTCCTGAATTGCTGGAGGCCTGCGACCGCCTGGGAATGCTGGTGATAGACGAGAACCGCTTAATGGGCACCTCGGAACAGAGGCTGGAGGACCTTAAAAGAATGATTATTAGGGACAGGAACCATCCCAGCATTATCAGCTGGTCGATAGGCAACGAAGAGTGGGCCATTGAAAACAGTGTTACCGGCGCCCGAATAGCCAGCACTATGCAGACATATGCCAAAAGCCTGGATACCACGCGGGCCATAAACGCTGGTATCAGCGGTGGCTTCAAAAGTGGTATTTCCGACGTTATTGAGGTGATGGGGTACAACTACATGGGCAACGGCGACATAGAGGCACACCATAACCAGTTTCCTGACCAGCCAGCTATGGGCACAGAAGAGGGCTCTACCTTTGCCACCAGAGGTGTGTATGTAACAGATCCGCAGAAACATTATATAGCAGCTTATGATAAGAAGCCCCGCCCTTCCTTTTACTCTATAGAAGAAGGCTGGACTTTCTACGCCAACCGCCCCTGGCTGGCAGGTATGTTTATATGGACTGGTTTCGATTACAGGGGCGAGGCCACTCCGCACACATGGCCATCGGTAACATCTTATTTCGGGATGATGGATTTGTGCGGCTTCCCGAAAGACAATGTATACTACCTTAAGTCCTGGTGGTCGGACCAGCCGACGCTGCACCTGCTGCCGCACTGGAACTGGCAAGGGCAGGAGGGGAAAGAAATAGATGTATGGGCCTACAGCAACTGCGATGAGGTGGAGTTGTTCCTGAACAGAAAGAGCCTGGGCAGGCAGCAAATGAAGCCTAACTCACACCTGGAGTGGAAAGTGAAATATGCACCAGGTACGCTGGAAGCCGTAGGATATAAGAACGGGAAGAAGGCACTTTCTGAAGTGGTGAAAACTACAGGGGAGGCTGCAGCTGTTAAACTGGATGCTCACAAAACCTCACTTCAGGCAGATGGAGAAGATATTACTGTTATAACAGTTTCTGTTGCCGATAAGCAAAAGCTAAAAGTGCCTACCGCTGGTAATGAAATAACCTTCCAACTCAGCGGGCCTGGAAAGATCATTGGTGTCGGAAACGGAGATCCTACTTCTTTAGAGAAAGAGAAATTTGTGGAGGAAATACAAACTGTTGGTATAGTTGATCTAAAGGAGAAGCCACTGCAAGAGATGCATGAGGGCCTCGATGCTATATCTGAGACAGATGCCAGCACGTGGAAGAAAGCCTTTGAAAACAGAGACTATAAAAACCTGGCACCAGCATACCTTTACAGCGGTAACTTTGAGCTGCCCGAAGACTTTTCCGGCGCTGAAATTACTTTCTTTTATAAAAGCATCGGTAAAGAGCAGTCTATCTACATCAACGGTATAGAGATAGGGGAGAACCTGAAAGAAAGTGTAGACGGAAATGCTTTTAAACTTGACCAAGCTATGTTGAAACCAGGGAGGAATAGGATTGATATAGTGGCGACGCCTATTCCCAAAAAACATGAATGGGATAACGTAAATACTAGCCCTGGGACAGTACAGATAGTCACTCCAGCAGCCCCTTGGAAAAGGAAGCTGTTTAACGGATTGGCCCAGATTATCATCCAGGCAACGAAAGAGGCCGGGGAAATAACGTTAACAGCAACTGCAAAAGATTTAAAGCCAGCAGTTCTGAAGCTTAAGTCCTCTGCAACGGCTACAAGGCCTTCCGTTGATTAAATATCACAGATTAAAGAGCTAATCTTTGTCGCTTTTGCTGTTTAATCTGCGATATTTCAGCTGCCCATGCACGTGAATGTAATAACCCACTTTGGTCTAAAGTGGAAGTAGGGTAAGCAATGTTAAGCAGGGATACTGTATTATATGAAGACATGTATCTAATATGTGCTGCTCTATTATCTATAATTGATAAAATGAAAAACATAAAGTTAAAAACAAGGCGATACTTATACCGTCTCTCATTCATTAGAATAGCTCTTATGCTTATTCTAGTTGCTTCCCATTCTATGGTTTATGGGCAAGTGAATTTACCAAAGGTATTTAGTGATAGTATGGTGCTACAAAGAGGGGTAGACATTCCTGTTTGGGGAACCTCTAACCCTGGAAATCAGGTTACAGTGGAGCTAGAAGGGAACCGTGTGAAAACAGTTGCCGGCCAGGACGGAAAGTGGATACTGCATATGCCATCCATGCAGGCGGGAGGCCCCTACGCCATGCGGGTATATGAGGGAAGCCAGCCTCAGCTGGTTAACGAGTTCAAGAATGTGCTTATAGGTGATGTATGGCTGGCATCAGGCCAGTCGAACATGGAGTGGCAGGTAGAGCAGGCAATGAACGCGGAAAAGGAAATAAAGAACGCTCATTATCCAGACATCCGTTATTTCAATGTACCCCATGATAAAAATATTCATGCCCAAAGTGATGTCCTTGGCGGTTCCTGGGAGGTTATAGACTCGGCCAGTGTGAAAACAGCCTCGGCAGTGGCCTATTTTTTTGCAAGGCAACTGCACATTGAGTTGGATGTGCCGATTGGAATACTCCAAGCCACCTGGGGCGGCACACCTGTTGAGGCATGGACCAGCCGTGAGCAGCTACTTTCATCATCCATCACGCATGATAGAATCCTTCGGAACGATTTAATTACTGCGAATCATTTTGTAAAGGATAGCTTAAATCTGGTGCGCTTCTGGGAGATTGTCTACAACTCGCAGAACAAGACAGATAAAATCATTCCGAAGAGAGGGTTTGACGATTCGAAATGGGCTGAGCTTACCATGCCCGTTACCCTAAAAGACATGGATATGCCGTCCTACCAGGGCTTGGTGTGGATGCGGAAAGCTGTAAGTATACCATCTAGTATGGGAGGTAAGGAATTGAGCATCGACCTCGGCCATCCAGAGATGAACTATACCTTATACTTCAACGGCAAGGAGATTGCTAAAAACGTATGGAACGCTGAGCCGATACATCATTACAGTATACCTGCCAAATTAGTGAAAAAAGGGAAGAATGTTATCGCCGTTCGTATAGCTTTTCTGTGGGGCGGTGGTGGCTTCAATCCACCTGCCGAGGAGATGTACATAACCGATGGCAACTCTAGGGTGAGCCTGGCCGGCTCGTGGAAATACCAGAAAGATCTGGAACCGGCTATCCCAATGATAAACAATTACCACAGATACCCTACCTATCTTTACAACGCCATGATTAACCCGATTGTGCCCTATGGGATCAAGGGGTTCATCTGGTATCAGGGCGAGGATAATGTAGCTGCCGCCCACGACTACCGCGCTTTGTTCCCTATGCTAATTAGTGACTGGAGAATCAGGTGGAGACAGGGCTATCTGCCTTTTTTGTACGTACAGCTTGCCAACTATATGGAATCGAAGTCTGAACCTTCCGAAAGCGATTGGGCGGTGCTCCGCGAGGCTCAGACGATGACACTTGCTCAGCCAAACACCGGAATGGCCAGTATTATTGACATTGGGGAAGCAGATAATATTCATCCGAAAAACAAGCAGGAGGTAGGCAGAAGACTTGCCTTGCTGGCTGAGAAACTGGTTTACGATAAGTCTGTGCAGGCATATGGCCCTTTATTCCAAAGCTATGAGATAGAAGGAAATAAGATAAAAATTAAATTCTCTGAGACGGGCTCGGGGCTGGCCGTAAGAGGCAGTGGCCAGCTGAAAGGCTTTGCTGTTGCTGGCAAGGACCAACGGTTCTATTGGGCAGATGCTGTGATTAACGGAAATAGCGTGGTGATTAGCTCCGGGAAAGTAAAGAACCCTGTTGCGGTGCGGTATGCCTGGGCTGATAACCCTAACTCAAATCTGATTAACAAGGAAGGGCTGCCAGCTGTTCCTTTCCGAACGGATAGTTGGGACACAGCCGGGAAAGAATAAAATCTCTGGTTTTGGTCATAAGCACCCACCGATCTGATAAGCTGTGAATACGTATCAGGAGATCAGCAGTAAGCTGAACAGGCCTTAAGTTTAAAAACGAAGGTGAATACGACCTGGCTAAACTGGTTTAAATGTAATATAACCTTATTAAAGGGCTTCTAAGGATTCATTACCTTTCTACAATCATGAACTATTCAGTACTATTACAAGATGCGGAATCCTTTATAAAATCCTATATAAAGGCTCACTCTAATCCTTTGTTGGTTTATCATAACTTGGAACATACTGAGCAGGTAGTAGCTATCGCTGGTAAAATAGCCAACTACTACCAGTTAGCTGATGATGAACGTTTCTCGCTGATAACAGCAGCCTGGTTTCATGATATAGGTTATATGGATGATTTTCAAAATCACGAACAGGCAGGGGCGCAGCGAGCTGCCGCTTATTTAGCGGATAAAGGTTTGGATGAAAAAGCTATAGAGGCTATACAAAACTGTATACTTGCAACAGCACTGTGGCGGGAGCCAACGAACATGGTGGAGCAAATAATAAAAGACGCAGATTTGTTTCACTTCGGGACAGATGATTTTAAGAAGCGAAGCCGGCTGCTTCGGGAAGAGGTGGAAGCGCTGAATCATATAAGCATTAGTAAAGAAGAGTGGCGTGAATCTACCATCGCTTTGCTGGAAGCCCACCACTATTACACAGGCTATTGCCAAGAACTGCTTAATGAAAAGAAGCTGCAAAACCTGAACGAGCTTCGGATGAAGGCGGCACCAAGGGTTGCGGACCCGATACAGGACCTCCTCCAAAAAAAAGAGATAGAGAAAGGAAAGGGTAAAGGGAAAAAAGCAAAGAAAGAAAGGCCCGATAGAGGCGTTGAAACAATGTTTCGGGTCACCTCCAACAACAGTCAACGCTTGAGTGATCAGGCAGATACCAAAGCCAATATATTAATAACGGTAAATTCCATTATTGTATCTGTGCTGCTTAGTACAGTAGTTAGGGAGATAGAGCAAAATGAATACCTGACAATTCCCTCTATTATGCTGTTGATAGTTTGCCTCACGACCATCGTGTTTTCAATTCTTGCCACCAGACCGCACGTGCCACAAGGTACTTTTTCTCAGCGTGAGGTAGACGAGAAAAAGGTAAACCTTTTATTTTTTGGCAACTTTTACCGTATGCCCTTCGATAAATATGCTCAAGGTATGTCGCAGATGATGGATGACAGAGATTTTCTCTACCTCGGCCTGATGCGGGATGTCTTTAGCCAAGGAGTGGTATTAGGAAAAAAGTACCGCATGCTTAAAATAGCCTACAATGTGTTTATGTTTGGGTTGATTCTATCAGTTGTAGCCTTCTTTGTTGCCTCTAAATATTATGCTTAGCCATATATTAACCTAAACACCTAACAAGGTTAATTTTTTTTGAAAGGTGCTGCGTTGGTTAGTCCTGGAATTGCAGGAAAACTGAAGACATTACCTGTTGCTAAACCCCTCGTCTCCTGAAATTAAGCTACTGCTGAACTATTACCTGAAAAGGAGATTTTAGAAATGGTGAATCTATAGCTAAAGGACGATATACAGGCAGTTCAGGTAGACCGAGCTTGACATAATATCAAAAAAAGAAGGAAGAAGCGAAAGTACATTCGCAACTGGCTAATGATAAATGGTATTGTAGAAAAGGCTGTATAGAACCAAATAAAACACTTAGACACACAGTAAAGTTGCTTGAGTAGTGTCAGGAAACGTACTTTGTCTGGTGGAACAGAAGTCAAGTATAGTGGCTTAGACTAGGCATTAATACTAGCCTATTCTGTAGCAGCATGCTTTCCCGATAACAAGTGAAGATTGGTTGTTTTATCTTATAGATTTAAAACCTGATGCAAAAGAGACTCATGCCTATAGAGGGGGGATATTTATCAAATTCTCCTTTTCAGATAAAACTTTGTTTTGAACAGATAATCTCTAAGCTTGAACAGGCAGCAGCAGAGCCTGAGAATCAGGTGTCGGAAAAGGAACTTGCCTTGTTGCGTGATGTTTCACCGTTTCCAGAACTTAGGTATGGTTTGGAGGACTTTTCACAGATTGAGCAACATGCTGATTTAATTAACGGGTTACTGGCTGATTATTTCCCCTCAGAACTTTCGCGGAATGAGATTAAGGCAGTCTCCATTCCTTATACTAATATAATTTTTAACAGAACGGAACGCTTCAGTAACATTTTTGAGGCGGCAGGCCCAGACTTTCAGTTTAACATCAGGGATTTTGATGAACATCAGTTCTACGTGATGAGTTGCTGCCTGATTCTGAACCAATACTACGGTACACAGCTTGACTTCACAAAGCCCCTTTTTTACGACATACCTACCGCTGATGGTATCACCAAGCATTATCGCATACTTTACAATGCAGATTTTCTGGAGATACTGCCCACTGAAAAAAGCATTGCACTGACACAGGAGGACATTAACCTGTTGATGAACAGTTATGGGAATCTGGAGTTGTGGAAAGAGAAGTTTCCCAGGGAAAGCTGGATACTACAAGGATTTGCGCTCATGTCTCTATACGATGCAACGGTTGAAAACGCCGTTTCTATCTTGAAAGAGAAGCTCCTACAGGTTAAAACTTCAGGCCTGCAGCAAAGCATGGAAACTATCTTCCGTTCTATTTACCGCAATGCCGGGATACGGGTTGGCTATACAGCCTATAACGAAGAAGAAAGCAGCTTCAGTAATGATGTGTACGGACGGCAAATGCAAAGCTTTATACTGCCAAATGATGGGGTGGCAGATGTAAGGGAGGCACTGTGTGTTGGTTCGTACCATCTTATAGTAGAGGAGAAAACATATTTTGCCGTTTCTGATACGGCTGAGTTTCTCAAGCAGAACCCTTTAAGTCAGCTAGGGAAGCGTTTTCTGGCTCAGGGCATCCAAAGCTTTATCTTGGCTCCAGTTGTCAGGAATCAACAACTGCTTGGGGTTCTGGAGGTTGTCTCTACAAGGCCGAGAGAGCTCAATAGTATCAACGCCAACAAGCTGGAGGTGGTAATGCCCTACTTGACAGACACGATCGAGCGTCGTGTAGCTGAGCTGCAGGACCAGGTACAGGCGGTAATCTATGATAGATATACCGCTATTCACCCCAGTGTTCACTGGATGTTTCGGGCAGAGGCGCAAAAGCTTATCTCTAACCGTTTGTTGGGGAGAGATTACACGCCGCAAGAGATCGTGCTGCCTGAGGTGTATCCCTTATACGGGCAGGTGGATATTAAAGGATCGTCTGAGATACGGAGCCAGTGTGTTCAACAAGACCTGCAGAACCAGTTAAAGGCACTTCAGTCTCTTATAGAAGGGTTAGTGGAATACGATATATATGGAGCATTTCTGGAAGAGATGCCACAGTTAAAGGGGCTTCTGGAGGAACTTTCCCTTCCCTTTAAATCGGGTACGGAGCAGCTGATTAACGAATACCTTAACACACATATCCATCCACGGTTAAAGCAGATTTCAAAGCAGAGTAATCTTACTGCCATCCAGAACTATTTCAGCCAAACCGAGAAAGAGCAGGGGGAGTTCCACTTCTATCGGAGAAGGTACCAATCTACCATTTCTTTGATAAATCAAAAACTATCAGAAATCATAGATGCCAGGCAATCCGAGGCACAGGCCATATTTCCGCATTACTACGAGCGCTTCAAGACGGATGGAGTGGAGCATGACCTGTACGTTGGCTCCTCCGTGTCACCTAAGCAGAGATTCAGCAGCAGAATGTTGCAAAGGCTGCGTCTGTGGCAGCTCCAGGTGCTCTGTGAGATGGAAGTCGCTCATCATCATGCAAAGCCGGAGCTTCCGTATCCTTTGGAAGTGACTACGCTGGTAATGGTATACTCTACACCGATCACCTTGCGCTTTCGAATGGATGAAAGGCGTTTTGATGTTGACGGCAGCTACAGTGCCCAGTTTGAGATTGTGAAGAAACGGGTGGATAAGGCTCATGTTAAAGGAAAGACTAAACGCATCACTGAGGTGGGAAAGCTGACGGTTGTGTATTCAAGTGAAGCAGAGGGAGAGGAGTACCTGGGCTTGATAAACCAGTTGCAGAAGAAAGGTACACTTGGAAAGGAGATCAAGCAGTTTGAGGTGGAGGAGTTACCAGGTGCAATTGGACTCAAAGCCTTTCAGATTGACATAAGCCATGCTTAATTGAGCATAGTTACTATTTGGGTAAACAATTACTTTTATAACTAGAGGAAGTGTTAGCGACAGATAACAAAAGTTAGCTTGCTATAATCTCTATTGAGTTTGCTTTCAGCAGCAAATTGCAGTGGTTAGAGATTGTCTCCTCTACTGATAATTTACAGAAGCTTACAAACGAGATATTTAGATAGTAAGGTAAAAGGGGATTCTGATGATGTAGCTAAGATCTCAAAAGAAGGGAAGCATTATGCTTATTATCCTGATCAGCTACTGTCTCAAATAACAGTGTTGCGGATGACAGCAATGACTGGAGATAATACCTTTTCCTGATCCTGTTTTTGAATTATTCTTTAAAATCTTTGCAAAGACAAAAAGCTATATTTATAATTGCAACGATATTGCATATATTAGTTGTCACAGAGATTGCTCCTCAGCTTGTTTATGTAAAAAAATCAAAAAATATAATAAAGCCTATTCATATAGTATTAGATGGGGCACTATCATTCATATATCGCATGCTTTTTCCTGGTGCTCTTTTGCAGAGTGATGGCACCGGAGGCTGCGATAATGGCCCTGCATGAGCATAAGCATACGGAAGATAAGCCAACATCAGAAGTTGTGGTCAGTGTAGCCCATCTCCATTGCGATGTGGATGATCTCTATAATGAAAACTTCGTACCTCCTTATTTCTTATTTGAACTTGCTTTAGTACCAAAAACAGGTTATTACATAGAACCTTACAGCTATGTCTGGAAGTTTACTTTCCCCAACAACATCTATCTCCGTGGGCCTCCTGTAGCCTGAATTTTCCTTTCTGAATGTTTAAAAGTTAAGTGCAGTATCACTGTTACTACAGATGCATTTTATCTGTAAACAAGCGAGGCACATCCTGTAGCTGCTCAATGGGAGTTCTTCTATGCTTTGTGCATGGCTTGATGTGCTGGTATTTTTCTTAGAGGAGAAGCATATAGCTAATTCTACTGCCTTACTTTTATTCATGTGGATCCTACAGCAGGCTTTGATCAAGTATAGGCCATGGTTGACTCTATACTTAACCTACTGTAAAATGTACTAGAAGCTGCTACTATATGATTTAGTAGTGCCGCCTATTCCTTTCCTATCTATCATACCATACTATCACTTTCAGATACTACGATGAAGATCTCATTGCTATACCTATTTATACTTATCTCTGTATTTAAACTTACTATTGCACAGGCAAATCTTAAGCCGTTCACCTTCTCAGGTGAGAAAATCAAAGCAGGCACTAAACTGTCCCTTTTGATACCAGTAGTGAGCGGAGAAGATAGCACCGTTATACCTGTCACAGTCTTTCACGGTGCCAAAAAGGGCCCTGTACTAGGCATTACCGCTGGTGTTCATGGTTTGGAGTATGCTCCCATCATGGCTGCCCAGCAGCTACCGAACCATCTTGATCCTGCTAGAATGAGCGGCACCGTCATTCTGGTGCACATGGCCAATGTGCCCGCTTTTCTGCAACGTTCACTGATGGTGAACCCTGTGGACGGCAAGAACCTGAACCGTGTCTTTCCTGGTAAGCCGCACGGAAGCCTGACGGAGCAATTAGCTTATGTTATTTCAAATGAGATAATTGCCCGCTGCGACTATTTTATAGATGTGCACGCGGGGGATGCCAACAACGACCTGCGCCCATATTCGGGCTACTACAACTATTACGATATGCCAGCTGTCTCGGAAAAGGCGAGGCAGATGGCAGTGGCCCTGGGCTTTGACTTTATCGTGCAGTTTGGCAACCAACAGAGCCTGACGGAGGAATCCATTTACTGCTCCCGCGAGGCCACCAAACGCAACATTCCTGCCGTTGACATTGAGTGCGGCAGGAAGGGCATTGTGGAGGAAAAACCGGTGCTGCAGATTCAGCAAGCCCTGCTAAGTCTGATGCGCCACCTGCAGCTATTGGAAGGCAAGCCAGTCTTGGTAGCAAGTCCCGTTATGATCGCGCAACGCACTTCTGTTGAAAGCGAGCACGAAGGCTTTTTCTACAGTGACCTGACCAGCGGCGACTATGTGAGAAAGGGTATGCGGCTGGGCTACATCACCGATTTGTTCGGCAACCATGTAGCCGATGTCATCTGCCCGACAGACGGTGTCATCCTCTACAAGACATTCAATCCTCCCATCAAAAAAGGCGACGGTCTGTTTAGCATCGGGCACATCAACTAAATCAAAAAAAGAAAATAAACCTCCCATCGCAAGTTCATTATTGAAGGAATGAGCCTGGCAGCCTTATATACTAACTTTAAAATCTGTATGATAAAATATTTATTTACGCTGCTGCTGGTATTCATCCAGTTTGCGGTACAGGCGCAAAATACTGGTGCCATAAGCGGCAAGGTAATCGCAAAGGGTGGGAACAGCCTGGAAGGAGTTTCCATCGTGCTCAAAGAAAATAGCCAGCGTACCATCACAGAACCAGATGGTAGCTTCAGAATCAGCGGGTTGGGCTATGGTGAGTTTACAGTTATTGCGCAGGGTTTGGGATACAATGTCGAAATCCTTCAGGTGGTGCTAAGCGAGGAAACCCCAACTGCATCAGTGAATTTTACATTGAGTGCCAGCACTAATGCTTTGCAGGAGGTGGAAGTGCTTGGCCGAAAAGAAACCACCTATAAGAGCGACTACAGCTTTATAGGTACCAAAACAGCCAGTCTGGTGATAGACGTACCGCAGACGATCTCGTCGGTGACAAAAGAACTGATGGAAGATCAGCAGGCATTTACATTGAATGATGTGGTGCAGAACATAGCAGGTGTAAACCAGTACTCCAGCTATGACGATCTGACGGTGCGCGGTTTTCGGAACGGTTACGAAAGCGGCTTTCGTCTGGTAAACGGATTGCTCTCGGGCTATAGCTATGGGAACGGTTTTTTTCGGGTGCCGCTTACAGCCAATCTCGAAAGGGTTGAGGTACTGAAAGGACCAGGGGCTGCTCTTTTCGGCGATATCAACCCTGGCGGAACAATTAATATGGTAACGAAAAAGCCTCTGGAGGAAGCCCGTAAAGCAGTAAGTTTTTCTGTGGGGAGCTTCCAGACCATTCGCTCTACACTTGATTTTACTGGGGCACTGAACGAAGACAAGTCTGTGTTATACCGGCTAAATGTTGGCTACGAAAACACCAAGACATTTCGCGATGTAAACGACCGCCAGTCGCTTATGATTGCGCCAACCGTTACTTTCAGGCCCACAGATAACACCACCATTAATGCTGAGTTAGTATACAGCAGCTTTGATGGATACCTGGATCGTGGCTTACCGATACAGGGTGGCGATTTGTTTGCGCTGCCTTTTTCCTTTGCCGTGAATCAGCCGAACGACCACTTCAGAGTGAAGGACCTGTCGCTCAATGCCTCGTTGAATCATAAAATTAATGAATGGCTGTCTTTTAACGCGGCCTATATGAAGTTTGCCTACTCTGAGGATATTAAAGAGCACCGCACCCTGAATACTTTTGCCGATGCCCCACTGAACACCGTCATGAACCTGCGTTATTTTGAGCGTTTGGCGAAGGAGTATACAGATAATCTTTCTGCCTATTTCTCGCTGAACCGCAACACTGGCAGTATCAGCCATAAAATTGTGTTAGGTGCCGATTACGTGAAGTTCGATACTGACAATAACAGCACTATGTTTGAAGCCCGCCAGCAAATGATAAACGGTGAGGCGGTACCTTTAACGTTTGACCTGAAGAGCCCTGTGTATGAGATAAAGAACACAATCAATTATATTCGGCGCCCACTGCCGCAATTCTTTATCGACTATATCAACAATGTGTACCACACCACAGGCCTTTACGTGCAGGACCAACTGGAGGTAACCAATCGACTTGGTTTGCTGCTTGGCCTGCGTTATGAGATGTTCCGTGATGAGCGGAATTACGGAGACGGGGAAGAGAACATACAGCAGAATGTGCTGCTGCCACGCATCGGGCTTACCTATTCGCTACTCGATAACCTGAACTACTTTGCCAGCTACAGCCAGGGCTTCAGGCCCATCAATCCGCAGTACATCAAGTACCCTGAGCGGTACGGCCGAAGCGAACCCTTCAGCAACGAAACCAGCTACCAAGTAGAAGCTGGGCTGAAAGGGGAATTCTTTCAGAAGGCTTTGTTTGCAATACTTTCCCTTTATCAGATCGAGAAGCGAAATACCTTGGTGAATACTTTTCAGCTAACGGAGGAAGGGAATCCGATTTACAGGCAAAACGGCAGAACGCGCTCACAAGGGGTAGAATTGGAGCTAACAGGGAACATTTTGCCGAATTTAACCCTGAACGCTAATTACGCCTTTAACCATACAGAAGTATTAAATGCTGACTTGGATACTGAGAATGGCATGATGGCGGCCAACGCGCCAGAGCACTCAGCAGGTTTATGGACAAAGTATACGTTCACGGTACCCGCCTTGAGAGGAATAGGAGTGGCTGTTGGCGGTAACTATGTTAGCCGACGCAGAATGGAAGTGCAGGTAAACGCTGTGAACACAGGCGAATTGATTTGGGATTACTGGCCTGCTTATACGGTGGTAAATGCAGCTTTATTTTACAACGTCAACAAGTTTAAGTTCAGCTTTAACCTGAATAATGTTTTGGACAGGCGCTACTTTGTCGGTGGCTATGACTACTTCCGTGCCAGTCCGGGAGCACCAAGGAATTTTATGACCACAGTTGGCTATACTTTTTAATGATGCTCATAAAGAATAAGAATCGATAAGGATGTTCCCATTTAAAAGGGAACAAAAAAATGCGCAACATAGGCTATCGATGACTTCTGTTTAACCAGAATTAACTAAACCAAAAGTATCATATGGATATTATACTAGAAGCAAAAGGTCTCAGAAAAGAGTACCAGGATAAGCTGGCGCTGAAAGGTCTGAACCTGGAGATAGGGGCAGGGGAGATTTTCTGTCTGTTGGGCCAGAACGGCGCGGGCAAGTCAACTACTATCAATCTGTTCTTAGGCTTTATCAAACCAACATCAGGTGCGGCTTATATCAATGGAATAGAAGTAGCGGAGAATGTCACGAAGATAAAAGAGTCCCTGGCCTATATACCCGAGAACGTGATGCTGTACCCAAACCTGACGGGGCTGGAGAACCTGGCCCTTTTCAGCAGCCTTGCAGGCTTTGATTATTCTAAAGAGGAGTTGATGCATTACCTGTTAAACGCGGGTTTGCCAGCAGAAGCCATTAGCCGTAGGGTAGGGGGCTACTCAAAAGGGATGCGTCAGAAAGTGGGCATTGCCATTGCGGTGGCCAAACATGCCAAAGTACTGCTGCTCGACGAGCCGACCTCTGGTCTTGACCCCAAAGCCAGTAATGAGTTTTCGGAACTGCTGATGCAGCTCAGCGGTGCGGGCACCGCCATCTTTATGGCCACACACGATATTTTTAGATCTAAGGAAATGGGTACCCGTGTAGGTATTATGCGCGAAGGTGAGCTTGTAGATGTATTGCCTGCTGCCGACCTGGAGGCGAATGAACTGGAGAAACTATACTTAAACTACATGCACATTTAACATGGTAAGAAGCATCGCGAAAAAAGAATTCCTTTCCACTCTCCGAGACAGCCGTTTTATGGCATTGAGCATTATCGTGCTGTTGCTGTTGTTGGCCGCAACCATCGTGGGGCTGCACAGTTACCAAACCCTTCAGGAAGAACGTACTATAGCGCAAGAGAAGGTGAATAATCAGTTTGCCAATTCCGCTGATCGCCACCCGCACCGCATGGCGCACTACGGCTCTTATGCCTTCCGTCCAAAGTCGAGCATCAGTTTTCTGGATTTTGGAATTGATTCCTATACGGGTGCCTCTGTGTACATGGAGGCGCACAGGCAAAACAGCGCCAACTTCAGCCAGGCACAGCAGTCTTCTTCGCTTATCCGCTTCGGAGAGATGACCGTGGCTTTTGTGCTGCAGATGCTCATTCCACTGCTTATTATTTTTCTTTGTTTCGGAGCCTTTACGCAGGAGAAGGAGACAGACACACTACAGATACTGCTGAGCCAGGGCGTATCGCTCCGGCAGGTGGCATGGGCCAAGATAGCAGGCTACAGTAAAGTAGTGGCGCTAGTCGTTGCACCTGCTTTGGTGCTGGCCAGCCTGTTGTTGTTTGGCAGAGGCGGCTTTGAAATGGAAGACGATTTGCTGGTTAGGCTTGTGCTGTTTATGCTGTTCTACCTGGTGTATTTTTTCATCTTTATAGTATTATCGGTAGTGGTGTCGGCACTGCACCAGCGCTCCAGTACGGCTTTGGTAACCCTGCTCGGCATCTGGATTCTCCTCTGCGTGATCACTCCTAAAGCAACTGCCAACCTGGGAGCTAATCTGTATACAACTCCAACTAAAGCGCAAATGGATGCGGACGTGCATGAGGAGGTGGCTAAGGGAATAGACGGGCACAACTCCAGCGATGCGCGTGCGGAGACCCTGAAGCAGGAGCTACTCAAGAAGTATAAGGTGGCTAAGCTGCAAGATCTGCCTGTGAATTTTGATGGGATCTTGATGGCCGTAGGAGAGGAGCATAGCAGCAAGGTGTATCAGGCACATTTCGATGATCTGACAGATATATTCAAAAAGCAGAACAGTATCTCAGAATATACAGGTCTGCTGAACCCTTATCTGGCTGTGCGCCATTTATCGATGGGTATGGCCGGTTCAGATTTCAGTCATTACATTCACTTCCAGAACATGGCAGAGCGGTACCGCTACAACCAATCACAGGAACTGAACCATATTCAGGCTACGCAACTAAAGTATGGCGACAAGGAAACTCGCCTGAGCAGCGACACCTGGAAGAACTTCAAACCTTTCGTGTATGAAACGCCGCACGCCGGTTGGGCATTGGGTAACCACATGGTATCTCTTGTATCCCTGCTGCTTTGGTTGGTGCTGGTGTGCACCTTAGGACTCAGGCTGATTGATAATACAAAAGTTGCATAAGCGATGAAAAAATTCTGGATACTGATAAATTTCGAATGGCTCAACTTCAAGGCTGATAAAGGGCTGCTGATACTTACCACGCTGACGCTTTTCGCGGGCTTGTACGGCATTTACTACGGTACTACTGAAATAGAAAGACAGCGGGAAAATATAGCAGCGCTCGATGTGCTGACGGAGCATAACGTAGAGGAGATGAAAGTAAAGTTTCCTGGTGAAGCGGATGCTGGAGATATTGGCTACTACCACTCCACCTTCGCCGTGAACCACCCCGACTCCTGGGCCAGTCTTTCCATGGGGCAGCGCGACGTGAACCCGTACTATATTAAGCTGCGCCTGCTGAACCTGCAGTCTCAGCTCTACGACACTGAGAATATTAATCCGCTAAAAGTGCTATCAGGAAACTTCGACCTGGCTTTTGTGCTGGTGTACCTGTTTCCGCTGCTCATCATAGGGCTATGCTTTAATATACTTTCGCTGGAGAAGGAGCAGGGAACTTTGCCTTTGCTGATGTCGCAGCCCATTAGCTTGCCGCTTGTAGTAGGAGCGAAGCTTACTTTCCGAGTCCTGATTGTGATGGGGCTGGCGCTGTTGCTGTCTATTATAGCCATGCTGTGGGAGCAGGTAAGTCCTGATGTGCGGGTGGCGCTTTGGCTGGGCGTGGTGGTGTTAAACACTTTGTTCTGGTTTGGTGTAGCTTTCCTGGTGGCGGCTTTGCAGAAGAATTCCGCATTTAGTGCCGTAACGTTACTGGGTGTTTGGCTGATGCTGACTATTATTATACCTGCCCTGCTGAATGTATACGTGGCCATAAAGCAGCCAGTTCCGCAGGCGCTGGAACTGACTATTAAACAGCGTGAGGAAGTGCATGGCGGCTGGGATAAGCCGAAGCGTGAAACAATGAATAAATTATTTACCCTTTACCCGCAGTGGACTGATACTACTGAGATCCAGGGCCGCTTTGCCTGGCGTTGGTATTATGCATTTCAGCATTTGGGAGATGTGGCGGTAGCCGATCTGGCAAGAGATTACCAGGAGAGCCTGCAGGCACGCCATCAGTTAGTAGAGCGTCTGAGCGTGTTGTCAGTGCCTGTCAATGTGCAGGGAGTTTTTAATGCCATGACTGGATCTGACCTGCCGTCGCACCTGGCTTTCCTGCAAAGCGCCACCCGTTACCATGGTGAGCTGCGGGAGTTTTATTACCCATTCCTGTTTAACCAGGTTGGTTTTACACATGCCGATTACGATAGGGAGCCAAGGCATACCTCCACCAGTTCTCCTGATTTTACTACGGCTTATAGTGGGCTCGTAAAATTGTTCCTAAGTGTACTTCTGGTATATGTTGCAGGATTACTGCTTTTCAGAATGAAGGAGGCGATTGTGAAGTAAGCTGCAAACAAATTTTAATGGTCTTTTTGCTCGCCTTAATCAGGGCTAATAAAAGATTCATTTGGTAAGTCCTTTAGCAACATCATTAGCTAGGATACTGTGAATATAGGAAGTAAACTGAGGGCGTATTAATGGTTATAAATGCTTCATTACATTTCTTTATAAGAATGAATAAATTACTATCTACATCTTTTGTGGTGTAAACCTATTTTAAGACATGTAAATTTAAACAAGAAGGAGCCAAACATGTAAATTTAAACAAGAAGGAGCCAAACTGACTCTTTCTTGTTTAAGTCACAGTATATCAAAGAAAATCAGTTATAACATTCCAAAGTATTTTCTCTCGGGCTTCCGTTTGCCAACTAAAGTTTCTGATAATAATAACTTCACTCTTGATAACACCTCATAACCTGGAAGTAACAATATCTTAATCCTGACATTGCTTTCAGGTAACAGCTGGCTGCTTACTTTGTCTGCAAATTTATTCGGGTTAAATGATATTAGCAGAAACATGGAAAAGCATTCAGAATGACTCTATGGAAGCCTTCCACAAGTTCTTCGATGAGCAATGGAAACGCTGCTTTTCCATATCTTATAACCTGCTGCGTGACAAGGAACAGGCAGAAGACCTGGTGCAGGAGGTATTTATGGACTTGTGGATAAGGAGAAAAACTCTTATGATTCAGAATCCCGAAGCTTTCCTGACTCAGATGATTAAGAATAAAGCTTTCATCACGTTATCACGTACAAGCATACCTGTCCGAAATCTGGAACTACTAGAAAATCTGCATAAGGTATTGTCTCCCGAGGAGACTTATCTGCACGAGGAGTTACACCTCCAAATCAATCACATCGTCGATAAGTTACCGGACCGTTGTCGTGAAGTATTTATTCTAAGAAGATACGACGAGCTAAGTGTGAACGAAATTGCCACAAAGCTAGGCATGTCCATTCGCACTGTGGAGCATCACCTGTATCAGGCAACAAAGTTGTTGAAAAGCAATCTTAATCCGGTTATGTTATTATTAATAATTAACTGGTTGATTTAACAAACAGATAAAGCCTTTTCACTAAGTGGAAATCCCAGTTTCTGATACTTACTGGTGAAAGGCATTTACATGAACAAAGAACAGTACTGGAAGCAGGCTTTTTATAAATATTTGAAAGGTGAAGCTAGCCAAAGGGAAAGCAAAACAATTGATAAGTTCTTTCTACACCTGAAGCAGGATAATGAAACTGTCTGGAAAGAGGTTGGGGAACCTGCTGAGGAAATCAGGAACCGAATTCAGCGAAAATTAACTGTTCAGCCAGAAGCAGAAAAGCCTTTTCCAGCGTGGTACAGTGTTTTAACTATAAAGGTAGCTGCCAGTTTTTTGCTGGTACTGGGGCTGAGCTTCTTGTTTTATTTGGGCTTTAAAGGTAGTACATCAGCAAAAGTACAAACCAGTCAGTTTATCTCTGTTGTAGTTGCGCCAGGTGAACAAAAAGAAGTTGTGCTGCCCGATGGCTCACTGGTAAAGCTTAACAGCGACAGTGAACTGAAGTATAGCGCCAGCGATTTTAATCAGCAAGAGCGAAGGGTGTATCTAAATGGAGAAGCCTTTTTTAAGGTAAAGCAGGATACTATACATGCTTTTGTTGTCGAAACAAAAGGCCTAACCACCCGTGTGCTTGGCACCTCCTTTAACATCAATACACACGATAGGGAACATGCCGTAACAGTAGCTACAGGGCTAGTGGAAGTATGTGAAAAAATCACGGGCCAGTCTCAACATGTACTCTTATGTGCATCAGAAAAAGCCTGTTTTAATGAAACGGCCGGTAAGTTAGAAAAGCTACAGTACATAGCTGCGAACGACTATGCCTGGACAAACAGGTCACTTGTTTTTAATAAACTGCCTATCGACAAAGCTATTGCCAAAATTGAGCGGTGGTACGGAGTGCAGATTACCTATGATGCCGGGTTATCTGAAAGAACGATAACAGCCCGTTACGACAACGAACCACTGAAGCATGTGGTGCAGAGTGTGTGCTTTCTGCTTGATCTTACTTGTGAAAAAACAGCATCTGGCGAGTTAAAACTTCAACATCATCCTACTTTATAACCTATCAATCATGCAAAAAAAACTACGGGTAAAAAACAAAGTGGTCTCTCGAAAGCGATATCCGCTGCTCTTTCTGGCGCTGATGGGTACTGCTTCGTTGCCTGCTTATACACAAGCCAATGAAATATCCCTTGTTAGTTATCCTGGAAAAAAAAATAGCCTCCCGCATATTCTCAAGGTATTAGAGGCTAACACAGGGTACCATTTTGCTTATACCGATGAGGTGGCAAAGCTGAACAAAACCTTCTCTGTCGGAGCTGAGGATAAATCCATGGACGAGGTCCTAAAGATATTATCCGAAGAGGGCAATCTGAAGATCAGGAAAGATAACAAGACGATTTCCATAACTGTTGCGACGGAAACAATCAGAGAGAAACAGCAGAGCGAAATAGTATCGGGCATAGTAAAAGATAACACAGGTCAGGCCTTGCCTGGTGTGTCAATTACTGTGAAGGGTACATCTAAAGGTGCTGTTTCTGATGTTAATGGAAACTTTTCCGTTAATGTTTCTGGCTTTGAACAGCCAGTTCTGGTTTTCTCCTATATCGGATTTGCCAGCCAGGAGGTGCAGGTTAACAATCAAAGTCAGCTTAATATAGTGTTGGGAGAAGACACTAAAAGTCTGAATGAGGTGGTGGTAATCGGCTATGGTACAGCCAAACGCTCAGATATCACCACAGCAATCAGTACACTTCCTGATGCTGATAAAATAGCAAACCGCCCTATTTCAAACGTTGCTGATGCACTGCAAGGGAATCTGGCAGGTGTAATAGTTACACAAAGTGGAGGAGACCCTTCGGCCGCGCCTCAAATTGTGATTAGAGGTGCCGGTACCATCAACAGTGAATCTCCTTTGTGGGTAGTGGATGGTATGCCATATTATGGAGGTCCATTAAACCCAAGAGATATTGAAACATATACGGTTCTGAAAGATGCTTCTGCTGCTGCCATTTATGGAGCACAGGCTTCATCAGGGGTTATATTAGTTACTACGAAGAGTGGTAAGGCTGGAAAGCCAAGAATCTCCTTAGACACCTACTATGGCTGGCAAACGGCTCATAAATTGCCGGAAGCGCTTAATGCCGCAGAGCAATCAGCAATGTATAACCAGGCTGCAGATAATGCTGGTGCCTCTCGCCCGGATGCTCATGATCCCGCAAAGAACCCTTGGGGACAGGTAACACGCACCAACTGGATAGATGAGATATTCAGGACGGGTGGTATATATAACATTAACGCCAGCATCAGCGGTGGTAACGACAAGGGCCGCTATTTATCCTCCTTCGGGTATCAGAATAAAGAGGGCATACTGCTGAACACAAACCTGAAGCGATATAATTTCAGGATAAAATCGGATTATGATTTTAGTAATAAGGTGCGGGTGGGGCAGAACCTCTACGTTAACCAGAGTAATGCACAGGGAACAAATACTTCAAATAGTTACTCAGGTACCATTATAAACGCCATTTATATGCCGCCTGCCGCCCCTGTTTATGATGAAGCGGGTAACTTTCATGGGGTTGTGCCTGATGATCTGGTAAGTTCATTCGGTGGTTCTTATGGTGATACCTATAACCCTGTAGCATTACTGCTCCGGCCAACCGTAAATAGTCCTAGCCTTAACATTAATGGTACAGCCTATGTAGAGTATAGCCCGCTGGCAAACCTGAAGTTCAGGAGTGGTTTCAGCATAGACGTATTGCGCGATTCCTATAAAAGATTTGATCCGCGTATTCCGGAACCGGGTAAGCCTAACTCCATGAACTACCTGACGCAAAGTGAGGCAAACAGAAACAAGTGGATATGGGATAATCAGTTGTCTTACCAGAAAGCCGTTGGTAAAAGCTTTTTTGATGTAACGGCTGTTTATTCGGCACAGCATACCAACTACGGATACAACTGGCAAAGAGGTCAGAACTTTGACCGGGAGGATGAGTGGTTTCAATACATGGGCAATGCCAAAGAGATTATCGAAAGGCCAACCAGTAGCGTGTATGAAGATGCCTTAACCTCTGCAATAGGAAGAATCTCCTACAACTACGATGACCGTTATTTCTTAACAGGTAGTGTGCGCCGCGACGAGAGCTCACGTTTGCATGCCGATAATAACAGCGATATATTTCCTGCGGCTTCTGCTGCCTGGAAGATTTCCTCTGAGCCTTTCTTTCACGCTGATTTCTTCCAGATGCTGAAGCTTAGAGCATCTTGGGGGCAGATTGGTAACATACAGTCGGTTGATTACTATGCTTACAATGTGCCTTTGGAGTCAGGAAACGCCTATCTTGGTGCTTCTCCTGCTTTTCAACAGGCTTACTACATCAACAAAGAGTCTAACCCAGGGCTGGAGTGGGAGCGTTCGGAGACTTTCGATATCGGTCTGGATATGGCCATGTTTAACGACCGCCTGACACTTACTGCTGATTATTATGAGAAGTATACAAGAGGGCTAATATTGCCGGTAGACCCTAACCGACACGTTGGGGTACAAAATGGTGCTACCAGAAACGTTGGAACGGTACTGAACAAAGGTCTGGAGCTTGCACTTGGCTACAGAGGTAACATTGGTGAATTGGCTTATCAGGTAAATGGAAATATAACCACCCTTAAAAACGAGCTACAGGATTTGGATGGGTACGGCAATGACTACATTGTACATAGCCAGAATGTACGCAGTATGTTCTCTCCTTACCGTTCTACGCCAGGCCAGCCACTTTACTCTTACTACCTCATACCTCACGATGGCATTTTTCAATCAGAAGAACAGGTAGCTGACTATACTAATGCACAAGGGGAATTGATACAGCCAAACGCTAAACCTGGTGATCTGATCTTCAGGGATGTAAACGGAGATGGCAAGATTGATGACAATGACCGTGTGTACATGGGCAATGCCATGCCTGACGTAACCTATGGCCTTAACCTGAACCTGCAGTGGAAAAGCTTTGACTTAACCTTGTTTGGGCAGGGCGTAGCAGGTGTTAAGCTGCTGACAGGTTATAAATACTCTACCTATAACGCAGGTTTGCAAGGTTATAACCTGGATCGTGCTGTGCTGGATGCGTGGACACCACAAAACACTGACGCCTCTATTCCTAGGCTTTCTACCAGCGACACAAACCTGAACTTCGGTACTGCTTCTGACTGGTACCTTGAGAAAGGGGACTATTTCCGCATCAAAAATTTAATGATAGGTTATACGCTGCCAGTTCAGCTTATGAGTAGAATCAGGTCAGGTGCCAGCATAAGAGTTTATGCTGCTGCTGAGAACCTGCTTACCGTTACGCCTTATGAGGGCCTTGACCCTGAAATAGGAGGTGTAGGACTGGACATGGGAACTTACCCAGTGCCACGCACTTACACTATCGGAGTAAACCTTCAATTCTAAAATTTTTAAGAAACCATCACCATGAAAATAAAAAAGTATCTTCCGTTTGCTATGCTGCTGGCCTTGTCTGTAGGATGCAGCGATGACTTTACTGAACTTACTCCTAAAGGGGCAACTACCTATTCTAACTTCTGGAAATCTGAACAGGATGCTGTTGCAGCCTCCAATGCCTTATACACCCACATGTACAACAGCGAAATGTTTGGCCGGGGCTTTTTTTGGTTTATTAATGCTTCGGATGACATGGTAACCGGCCGCTCTAATGCCACTGCCGAAAATATTCGCTACTTCAGGACAACTGGTGGAGATAGCTATATCCGTAACATATATGGCAACTTGTACCAAATCATCCGGCGTGCCAATGAGATCATAAAAAATGTGCCCTACATACAAATGGAGGAATCCTTAAAAAACAGGATTTTGGGCGAAGCTTATTTTATGCGTGGCTTTTCCTATTTCTACTTGGCTTCTTACTACGGCGACCAAAGGGCTGGTGTACCTATCGTAACGGAAGAGAACATGGAGCAGAGCCATTTTGACCGTGCTGCCAGTGCTGCAGAAAATTATAAACTGGTGGAGAGTGACTTGAAGAAAGCAGCAGAATTGCTGCCGCTTTTCACCAGCTACAGCGATGATGATAAAGGCCGTGCACATAAAGATGCAGCCTTAGGATATTTGGCTAAAACCTACCTGTACTGGGCCCGTTACGATGCCTCTAAATGGGCTGATGCGGAGCAAGCGGCTGATGCTGTCGCCAATTCAGGTTCTGGTCGAGCATTGATCAATACAGGTAATCCCGAAGAGGACTTTGCCAGTGTTTTCCACATTGCCAATAACTGGTCCAGCGAGTATATCTGGTCAGTAGTATCGGGAAGGCAGACAGGCAGTATTTTACCTGGCGTAATGCTGGAAAACAAGGGCTGGGGGCAGTACAATGGCTGGGGATATTTTCAGCCAACGTTAGAGCTTTATAATGAGTATGAGGCTGCTGACGTGCATCGAAGAGAAGCAACTATACTTGAGTTTGGGGATGAATTCCAGTACCTGGGCCAGACAAGGCGCTATGCTTCATCAAACTCGCTAACAGGCTTGCAGTTTAACAAATATATGGAGCCGTACAGTTACCCGGTGGAGGAGCATCTCAATTCCAACGGTGACGAGCCTACTACTGACCTGAACGTACCATTGCTGCGCTATGCTGAGATACTGCTGATAAAAGCAGAAGCGCAGATTATGCAGGGTGAAAACGGAGATGCGCCGCTTAACATGGTGCGCGCCAGAGCAGGTTTGGAACCTGTTACAGGAGCAACTATGACCGATCTGAAGCACGAGCGCCGTGTTGAATTGGCCGGCGAATTTGCCGACCGGCATCTCGATCTGGTGCGTTGGGGTGATGCACAGGCTACCTATAGCATAGCGCCTCACGGACGTGTTCATGCCGATAAAACTAATCCGGATGCACCATTTCAGGTGGTACAGTTGGAGGTAGCCCGTAACTTCAATCCGCAGGTACATCATGTGTGGCCTATACCGCCAGATGTTGTAAGTAGTTCAGATATTCCTCAAAATCAGGGCTGGTAGTGTTTGCCATAAGCTCTTACTTCTAAAACTCTTAGTTCATGAATGACACAAAACCTTATACCTCACGCCGTCGCTTTTTAAAGTCGTCTGGTATAGCAACGTTGGGCTTTATGGGGCTCTACCAGTTCGTGGCGGAGCCATTACAAGCCTTTGGAAAAGAGGCTTTGGCACCGGCAGCAGGTTATGGCCCCTTGGTACAAGACCCTAAAGGACTTCTCAACTTGCCCAAAGATTTCTCTTATAAAGTTATATCACAACGTGGCGATAAAATGACAGATGGCTTGCTGGTCCCCGGTCGACCTGATGGTATGGGCACCTTTGCAGGGCCTGACGGCAAAACCATTATTATCAGAAACCATGAAAACAGTCCTGATACTTTTATTGAGGGAGCCTTTGGTCTGAAGAATGAGCTATTGCCCAAAGGAAAAGCTACGAGTTTTTATGATTTTGGGAAAGGTAAACTGCCTGGCCTTGGCGGTACTACCACCATAGTTTATGACCCCAAAAAAGGCGTGATAGAAAAGCAGTTTATGAGCCTGGCCGGCACAGCCAGGAATTGTGCCGGCGGTGTTACCCCCTGGAACAGCTGGCTTACATGTGAGGAGACAACTGTAAAAGCCGGGTCCTATGACTACTTTGAGAAAGACCATGGATACGTATTTGAGGTACCTGCTTCAACAAAAGTAGGAATGGTAACTCCTGTACCTATTAAAGAGATGGGCCGCATGAATCACGAAGCTGTCGCAGTAGATCCTACCACCAGCATTGTGTACCTGACCGAAGACAGGGGCGATAGCCTGTTTTATCGCTATGTACCGAACGAATCCGGTAAGCTGGCAAAAGGGGGCAAGCTGCAGGCACTTGCTCTCAAAGAGCAGAAAAGCTGGGATACCCGTAACTGGGAGAATTCTAAAGGACCTGAGCTTCCTGTAGGCAAGCAACTGGAGGTAGAGTGGCTGGACATGGAGAATATTAACTCTCTGGATGATGACCTGCGCCTGATAGGTTTTGATAAAGGTGCTGCCTGTTTCGCTAGGGGAGAAGGCATATGGTTTGGCCACAACGAGCTTTACTTTGCCTGTACCAATGGTGGTAAATCTTCAAGCGGGCAAGTTTTCAGGTATGAACCAAGCCCAAATGAAGGGAAGCCCGAAGAAGCAAAGCAGCCAGGCAAATTGGAGTTGTTTCTGGAGCCAAATAACAAGGATATACTGAAGTACTGTGATAACCTGACTATAGCTCCATGGGGTGATGTGATCATGTGTGAAGATGATCCACATCCCTTTGTAGTTGGAGTAACGCCTGGTGGCGAATTTTATAAGCTGGCGGAAAACGTTGGCTTTCTGTCAGAATTTGCGGGAGGCGTTTTTTCCCCAACCGGAGAAACTTATTTTATAAACATACAGGATGCGGGAATTACCCTGGCGATTACCGGACCTTGGAAAAAAGCAAAACAATCTTAAAACAAGCGCTCCGGTTGTGCAAAAGCAGACCTGAGCGCTTTTAACTTTATCATGCATCGTAAACTATACACCTTATTGCTGGCTTCAGGCCTTTTAGCTACAACAGCCGCTGCGCAAACAGTTGTACACACTACACTAAATGCTCATTCGCATAATGATTACCTAAACAACATCCCGTTTTTCAGGGCTTACCATAAAGGGTTTGGCTCTATTGAAGCGGATGTTTTTCCTTTGAAAGGCGAATTATACGTTGCTCACGAAAAAGATAATATCAGTAAAGAAAGAACGCTGTCTAAGCTGTACTTGGAGCCAGCCCTTGCTGAGTTAGCAAAAGATGAGACGCGGCAGCTAAGCCTGCTAATCGATATAAAAGAAAACCATCAGGAGGCGCTGCGTCTGCTTGTAAAGCAGCTAAAACCTTCCAGAAGCCTGCTGAGTACTCCTGCCCGGAAAGGACAGCTGACCATTATTATCAGTGGTGACAGGCCACAACCTGCGGAGTACACAAACTACCCTGACTATATTTTCTTTGATGACAACTATAAGATAGCTCATACGCCTGAGCAGTGGGAGCGGGTGGGGCTGGTAAGTACTAATTTCAGAAACTACAGTAACTGGAATGGAAAAGGAGTTCTCATCAAAGAGGAACTAGCACGTGTAAAAGGTTTGGTGGACAGTGTGCATGCTGCCGGAAAAAATATTCGCTTTTGGGCTGCTCCAGATAGCAAATCAGCTTGGCTAAGCCTAATGGGTATGGGAGTGGATATGATTGGGACAGACAGGGTGGAGGAACTGGGCACATTAATGCAGAGGAAGGCCAGAAATGAGTATAAAATGGCAGAACCTTACTCGGTTTATACTCCTACATATAAAATTGACAGCAAAACGGAAAGAGTCAAAAACGTTATCTTTTTGATTGGCGATGGCATGGGCTTATCACAAGTTTATGCCACTTATACTGCTAACAGAGGGCAGCTAAACCTCTTTCAGATGCGAAACATTGGACTATCTGTTACGAACTCCGCTGATGCATATGGCACAGACTCTGCTGCTGGCGCAACTGCCATGGCAACCGGAGAGAAAACCAATAATCGGGCAGTAGGAGTTAATTCAGCGGGTGAACCACTCCAGTCATTGGTTGCTTATGCCTCAGAAGCGGGTAAGAAAACAGCCGTCATTGCCGCCTGCGATTTGACTGATGCTACTCCGGCAGCCTTTTATGCACATCAGCAAGAGCGGTTATCAAGTACAGCGATAGCACAAGATATGCTTTCTTCTCCTGTTGATATAGTGGTGGGAGCCGGAAGAAAGCATTTTGAAGCTCGTATAAATGACAATAGCATTCTGGAAGCCCTACAGGCTAAGGGGTATGTAGTGGCGGACGAATTGCCCGCTACTTTGCCTGAAACTTCAAAACTGGCTGTATTGGTAGCTGACAGCGCTGTTCGACCTGTGTTAGATGGACGAGGAGACTATTTACTTGCTGCTTTTAGTAAAGTGACTGGCGCTATCTCAGACAATGATAAAGGTTTCTTTCTGATGTTGGAAGGCTCTCAAATTGACCACGGAGGGCATGCCAACAATTTTCCGCAGGTGGTAACAGAAAATGCAGACTTTGATAAGGTGGTGGGCGAAGCCTTACGTTTTGCAGACCAGGATGGAGAAACACTGGTGATTGTAACAGCTGACCACGAAACCGGGGGACTTACCTTACTAGACGGGAATATATCTGAAGGATACGTTATTGGAGAATTCAGCACTGATGATCATACGGGCATCCCGGTGCCTGTTTATGCCTATGGACCACATTCCAATGATTTCAGAGGAGTATATCAGAATAACGAAATATTTCAGAAGCTGTTAGCCTTGTTAAGCAAGTATGAATAGGTATTTTCTAACCATGTTTAATTATTTTGATTTCATATTAAGTCAACATATTGGTCATCCATTCCTTAGAGTAAAGGAGTATAATAACATTCGGTATATAGTGGCTTTGTTTGGGTAGGGTAGATAGTCAAACCATTTATTAAATAAGCTTAAAAAGTAGTAGTTACAGGAAGGGTACTTGTGTGAGAACTACACATAACCAGCATACAGGATGATGCTTTAGAGTAGATAGTGGTGGATGGTTTCCCTGGATGCACCGGTCAGATTGCAGGTGGTTTGAATGGACGTATTTCCCAAATGTGTACAGAAAGCTCACGCTCTAAAAGTTATCTAGGTGTGGCTTCAAAGGAATCATATCCACCACCTTCGAAAACATGGAGACTGCAAATACATGATTTCGGGCGATGAACCTTATCAGCTGTTACTGTGCGTTTGCATCACGTATTGCCTCCGGCAATCACGACTCATAATACTGGCGACTCCTTCACTAGTTTCTAGTTCATCATATAGACCCTAATTAATGCAATAATAGCCACCAACAGGAAGATGGCGTTAAGCACCCAGCTTGCGTGCGCCTTCTTCGATGCTGCGTACAGGGCCATTAAAAGGCAACCAAAAATCTGCATCCCCAGATATTGCACGGACTGACTGCTGATAAAATTCAAGCTGTTCAGGCTGAAAGCCAAAAGGGCAAAGACCGCTCCTATCCAGCCTATTCCTTCCCATACATATTTCCGCATTGACACCATTGCTTTGTTCATTTAATTATACTGCAAAGTAATTGTGTGCGTATGGGCTAAAAAATGCTAATATTGAGTTAACTAATGCGAAAATTGAATCAGAATACATGGAGTTACAGCAGATAAAATACTTCCTGACACTGGCGCAGGAGCTGCACTTCTGGAATACAGCCGAGCGGATGTTCATCACGCAGTCAGCACTCAGCAGGCAGATTAAGGCTTTGGAAGATGAACTCGGTATTCAGCTTTTCGAAAGAAGCAAGCGAAATGTGAAGCTTACCGAGGCTGGCGCGTTTCTAAGAGATCAGTGGCTGCCTTTGCTGGATGAGATTAACCGTATCCACATGCAGGCTCGGAAAATTCACGATGGTGCCTTTGGTTCTATCAGAATCGGCTACCCGGGCTCCATTGCCTACAGCTTCATGCCCGAACTGATTATAAGCATATCCCGTACCCTACCTGAACTGAAGGTTGAGTTGGTGGAGCCGACCGACATTAGCTTTGAGCAATTGCTGCTCAATTACCAGATGGATTTGGCGTTTAGACGTGATCCTGCGGTAAACCCTTCATTACAGTCAACCTGCCTATATTCGGAGCCGTTTGTCCTTGTCGTGCCTTATAACCATTGGCTTAATGAACAGAACTTTACCGGTTTGCACGATTTGAAGAACGAGAAGTTCATCCTGTCAAATTTGGCGCAGACTACGTTCTACACCTCAAGTCTTCGGCAGATTCTTGAGGACCACGACTTCAACCCCAACGTGTACATTGAAACGGATTTTGGCGGCATGGTTCTTGGGTTGGTCTCTAAGGGGCTTGGGGTGTCCATACTTCCCTATTCCTACTCGTTCAGTGCACTACCCAACGTGCGGTTTATCACACTGCCTTACAAGATGAGCCTCTACGTTACCTGGCGGAGGGATGATAAAAGTGCTGTTCTTAGGAATATACTGCAACAAGTGCAGGAGACAGCTTCTAAGTTCGTGTCAGATAGTAGTTTGCCAGTAAATTAGGCTGTGTCTGATGAGTCGAAACCTGATGTTAATATTCTCTAACTCTATCACCAGAGCAATTAGAGAACACTTACGTTTTGGTTTCTCCCTTCAAAAGGTGTTCATCAGTATATGATAAAACCAGACCCAAGAGCATAAAAAAAGCCCTGTAAGCTAACTTACAAGGCTTAAGTGCTCCGTAATGTACGGATATCGAACCATTTTATGGATGACTTGCGTCTTCTGACCCAGAAATGGGTGGGGTAAACGTGCTGCTGCCAGGTATCAGCGATAAGCAGGGGAGCGGGGCCAGCCTGCAGGAGCTGATCTCCCCGGACAACGAGGTGCGATTCATTGATGCCTTCATTGACTCTCTTCCTCTTGAAAAACTAGGGTTCCGCACGGATTTCCCCGAAAACGGCCGCCCCGCTTACCATCCCACTATTTTATTGAAGCTGCTAGTCTACGGCTACCTCAACCGCATCTGTTCCTCGCGTTGCCTGGAGCGGGAGTGCCACATCACCATCGCCAATTTCCGCAAAAATAACAGCCGCGCCATCACCCGTCTCTTTCGCGCCACGGTGAAGATGGCCGGGCACTTTGAGCTGATCGGCGGGGAGTGGAGTTGCTACCTTTGACTG